>NZ_JBWKEA010000021.1:0-176540 GCF_056435685.1 Amycolatopsis sp. NPDC043885 | reverse complement strand
ACGAGAGCGGCGACCCTGAAGGTCCGTGAAGGCCTCCTTCACTACCTTCAGGGTAGGCAAGGAGGCCTTCACGGACACATGATCAGCCCCAGCCAGATCCAGTAGGTATCCAAGACGCTCTCGGCCCTGACCCGAACCGCCACTCACGAGGCCGGAAGCGCTTCGAGCGTCGCCTTCATCGCCGGCACCAACTCGTCGCCCATCCTTTCGAACTCCCGCTTGAGGAACGGGTCCGCGAGTTTGGCCAGGCCGTGGAACTCGATGGTGGCGTGGTAGCTGACGGTCGTCGCGCCGTCTTCCTCGGAGATCGTCAGATCGTCGGTGGACGTCGCGGTCTTGTTGCTGCCGACGAACACGATCCGGTCCGGCTCCAGCCGCTCGAGGCGATAGGTCAGCTCGGTCTTCTTGCCGCGGAACTCGGACACGTTGTGCCATTGCGCTCCGACGGCGATCGGGCCGGTGTCGATACGGGTGCAGGACACGGTGCCGGGGTCCCACGACTCGGCGTGCGCGAAGTCCCGCAGGTAGCCGACGACGGTCTGGGCGGGGGTTCGGACGGTGATCGTCCGGTGCACGTGGACCATCACGACAACGGTACGCAGGAGAACCTGGACCCGCAGCGTGGCTGCGCGTGAAGGCCCCCGTCCCCCGAGGGAAAGGGGCCTTCACGCGCTGATGGGCTTACTTCTTCCAGACGATCGGGTCGTCCTTGTACCCGTCACCATCGTTGAACTCCGCGCCGCCGACCTCTCCGCCGTCCCTGATGGCCTGGAGCTCACAGGTCTCGTAGGTCGCGCCGGCGGTCTTGAAGTCCTTCTTCGCCGACTCGGACTGGCAGTTCGGGGTCTCGCCGGTGATGATCACGCCGGTGCTCTTGTTGTTCGGCCCGACCGCGCGCAGGCGCACCGTGCTGTAGGTGAGGTCCGTGCCGCCGACGTTCTCCACCGACATCCGGATGTACACCGGCGTCATGCCCTTGGCCTTCTCACCGTAGGAGGCGAGGTCTTCCTTCGGGCCGAGCTCGATCGCCTTGACGGTGATCGCGATGGTGCCGGACTTGTCGTTGCCGTACTTGAACGGGACGACGGCGCGCTCGCCGACCTTGAGTTCGCTGCCGGGCGCGGTGGCGTCCGCGTTCGAGACCGGGACCGTGCCGCTGGTCGCGGGCGAGGACGCCGCGGCCGACGTCGGCGCGGGCGACGGGGCGGGAGCGGGGCTGCCCCCCTCCTCTTTGCCGCCGCAGGCGGAAAGCAGCAGCGCGGCGGCGCAGCCGGCGGCGGGCAGGGCGATACGGTCGAACTTCATGGATCTCCTCGGACTCCCCGCCGAAATCCTGCTCCGGCGTTCTCGCCACGCACCGTAGTCGATGAGGGAGTAAGTCGGTGTGGGCCATTCGCACCACGAATGATCACGAATCGGTTACGCTGTTCGGCTCAATGGGGAGGTGTTCACTTCTTCCAGGTGACGGGGTCGTCCTTGTAGCCGTCGCCGTCGACGAACGACACGCCGCCGACCTCGCCCCCGTCCTTGACGCCTTCGGTGTCGCAGGTCTCGTAGATCGCGCCCGGCGTGGTGAACGTCGCCGGCGCCGTCTCGCCGTTGCAGGCCGCGGTGCCGCCGGCCATGATCACCTTGGTGCCCTTGCCGTTCGCGTCGACCGCGCGCACCGACACCGAAGTGTCGGCGAGGTCCGTGCCGCCGACGTTCTCGATCACCATCCGGACGTACACCGGAAGCGATCCCTCGCCCTTGTCCTCGAACTTGGCGAGATCCTCCTTGGGGCCGATCTCGACCGACTTGACGGTGATCGCGATCGTGCCCGACTTGCCCGCGTCGCTGAACGAGACGACGGCGCGTTCGCCGACCTTGAGCTCGCTGCCGGGCGCCATGGTGCCGTCGGCCCTGACGGTCTTCCCGCCCTCCTCGCCGCAGGCGGAAAGCAGCAGCGCGGCGGCGCAGCCGGTGGCGATCAAGGCGGTACGGGCGGACTTCATGGTTCTCCTCGGACTCCCGCCGAACCTGTACCGGCGTGCTCGTCACGCACCGTAGCCGCAACCGGAGGCGGTGCCTGTGGTCCGTTCGCACCACGACCGATCACAAATCGCTTACGCCGATCAACCCGTCTTGGATCGCCCGCGCGACGAGCGCTGCCTTGGTCGGGGCCTCCCTGCCGATCTGGGCGTACTTGACCCGGATCCGCTCGAGATGCGAGTTGACCGTGTTCGGCGAGATCCCCAGCCGGTGCGCGACGAAATCCTTCGACTCGGACTGGAACCACTCGATGAGCACCTCTGTCTCGCGCGCGGAGAGGGCGGGACGCCGCTCCGAGCGGTCGCCGGCCATCGCGCCCGCCAGCGACGGCGGCGTGTACGTCCGGTCGGCCGCCGCCGCGCGCACGGCTTCGACGATGTGTTCCGCGCCTTCGGACTTGGTGAGATAGCTGAGCGCGCCGAGTTCGAGACACTGCAAGACCGTCTCGTCGTCGGCCCGCATCGAGTAGACGACGACGCGACGGCCCGCCTCGGTGAGCCGCCGCAGATCGCCCATCGCCGGGGTGGTGCTGTTCAGGTGCAGGTCGAGGATGACGACGTCGGCCTTCGCGCCCTCGCCGATCCACGCGGCCCGTACGTCTTCGCCCTCGGCCACCACGGTGACCGGTGGGGTACCGCAGGACAGCCAGTGCACGACCCCGGCCCGCACGGCCGGATGATCGTCGACGACCACCGCGGTCAGTTCGGTCGCGAACGCCATTTCGCCTCCATCCACGATCGTTCTCCCAGTGCGTGCCATTCGACGTCGACGGCGCCCGATCCGTTCGCCGTCGGGCCGGGTTCACCGTCCGTGATCGCGGCGACGCGGATTTCGTCGTCGGTGCGCAGGACGCTGACCCTGGCCCGCGTCCGGGCGGCGGCCAGCGCGGTCATCAGCGGACCGGTCAGATCGCGGCGGATCGAGGTCGGGACAGGCGCCGCTTCGCCGCTGACCGCCAGCGTCACGGTCAAGCCCCGCCGCTCGGCGAGATCGACGCAGGCCGAGACCTCGTGCAGCAGCGGGTCGGGCACGTCGTCGTTCTCCGCGAACAGCCGCCGCAGTTGCGTGGCGGCGAGCGCGCAACGCCGCCGGACCGCGTCGTCACGCGGGTCCAGGGTGTGGTCGGCCAGTCCGGCCAGCAGCGGCAGGGTGGCGCCGAGCTGCCCGGCGAACCGGCTCCGCTGGTCGGCTTCCCGTTCCTCCGCGAGCGCTTTGCGGTGGGCCTGCCGGTCGCGTTCGGCCGAAGCCTCCGCGGCTTCGCCAGCCCGCCGGTTGACGACCCTGATCAGCGCCAGCGTCGCGGCCTGGAAGGCGAGCACGCTGAGCCCGGCGATCACGACGCTGCCGATCTCGCCGCGATCGGTGGGCGCGGCGCCGATCTGCCGGACGAAGGTGAGCGCCATCTGGAGGACGAGCGCGGTCATCGCGACAGCGGGGCGGTCCAGCAGCAGCACCAGCAGATGCCAGCCCGCGAGACCGGACGCCCAGTCCTCGTCACCGAGGAGCCGGTTTGGGGGCAGGGTCCAGATGGCGACCGCTGAGGCGGCGAGGACCACGATCGCCCCCGCGAGCGCGACCGGCAAAGGGACCGGCTTCCAGCGCAGCACCCACCACGCCGCGACGACGAGTACGCCGGCGAGCGCGGCGAACGCGACCCGGCCAGGGGTGTCGTCCAGCCGGGGCAGGCTGAGCCCGAGCTGGATCGCCGCCGTCGCGAGCAGTACCGCGATCCGGCAGCCGCCGAGCACCCGGTCCGCGGTCTCATTCATGCGGCCACACCAGTTCCACCGTGGTCCCGGCCCCGGGCGAGGAGGTCACCTCGGCCCGGCCACCCGCCGTGGCCATGCGTTCGACGAGCGAGCCCCGGACGCCTCGCCGCTGGGCCGGGGTCTTCGCCGGGTCGAAACCGCGGCCTTCGTCCCGGATGGTCACGCGCACCCCGTCTTCCACCGTGAGGCGGGCCTCGCCGACACCGGCGTGGCGCTCGACGTTCACCAGCGCCTCGCGCACGGCACGGACCAGCGCGAGCGCCGCCGACGCCGGGATCGGCGCGACCGGAGACCAGCGCGTCTCGACCTTCACCGGGCTTTGCGCGAGCACACCGCGCAACGAGGTTTCGAGGTCGACGACGCTGCCGGGCCCGGATTCGCCGGTGAGGATCGCGAGATCCCGGCGGGCGTATCCGGCGACCTCGGACGGCTCCGTCGTTTCGCCGCGCTGGGCCACCGTGAGAAAGGTGGCCGCGGCCGTGTCGTGCAGGACGGCCAGATACTCGCGTTCCTGCAGCCGTCGTTGCACGGCAAGGGATTCCTCCCGGGTCAGCCGGGCCTGGCGCTCGCGCAGATCGTCGATCCGGCGCGTGGTCCGCGACAGCAGGAGGAAGGCGACCCTGGCGAGGGTGGCCTCGATCAGCACTCGCACCACCACCGACAGGCCGTCCTCGAAGCCGAGAGGCACCACTTCGATCGCCAGCAGGCAGGCGATGGCGGGCACGGTGACCTTCGGCGGCCACTCCCACTGGAGGGTGATCGCGGTGATGGTGAGGACGTTGAGCGCCCATTGGTTCAGCTCGCCCGCTTCGGGCGCGGTCAGGAACTGGGTGCCGCAGATCGCCGCGGCGCGCACCAGCGTCAGCGCGAACGCCACCGGCCTGCCCCGGCCCGTCTTCCCCACGAGGTGCTCGGCCACGGCGGTGACCATGGCCAGCGCGAGCAGGCCGAAGGCGAGCGGGAGCGCCCCGGACGGCGTGGCGAGTGCCCCGAAAACACTGATCACCAGCAGCCCGGCGCCCCTGGCCGGCCCGGCGAACCGGCCGACCACCCGCGAGAACTCCGCTTCGACGGAGGTCTCACGATCGGACGGCACGGCAGCAGTCAAGCAGATGCCTTGAGCGTGCGCAGGTCCAGTACCTGCCAGGTCAGGGATTCGTTCCCGCCCTCCGACCACCAGACGAACGGCCCTCGCGCCAGGACCGTGCCGAACTCCGCCGCCAGGTCGGCCATCCGGCCGGTGGCGGTGTCGTAGAGGGCGAGCACGCCGCGGTCGTCGTCGACCACCACCGCGTACCGGTCGAGCACGACGACGTCGCCGAACGCGGGCCGGATCCCCTTCCCGCCGACCCGTCTTCGCTCGGACCCGTCGGGTCTCATGAGGTCGAGCCGCGCGGTCCCGCTCTGGCGCAGTACCTGGACCCGGCACCAGGACGGTGTGCAGTCGACCAGTTCGACGCTCTGCCCGTCGACCTTCGTGACGCGGCCGTCGCGGAGGTCCACGAGTTCCGACGGTCCCGCCTGCTCGACCGCCGCCGCCGTCGCGAAGGGCCATGCGGTGAGCGCGTACTCGCCGGGCAGCGGAACCCGGGTCACCGGGCCGCCGGACAACGCCACCGTCCGCACCTCGGTGGCGTCGCCCCGCACGGCCGCCCAGCCGGCCTTGCCGTCGTGCACGACGAGGTCGTACTGGGAGTCCAGGAGCACGACCCGCCCGGTGTCGGCGGTGACGGGAACCGGGTCCTCACCGTGTGGCCCGGCCCGCCACAGCGTCCCCGTCCCGGTGATGTCGGACAGTTCCAGCCACACCAGAGCCTCCGGGGACACGGCGAGGACGAACCGGGGCGAGCCCGACGGCGGGACTTCGCGGAGCACGCGATCTCCCACCATGAGCCGGACGACGTCGTTCGCCCGCGTCACCCCGGCGGAGATGCCGGAATCGAGGAACGCCAGCGGGGTGTAGGGAGCACCGGTGACGGCGTTCGCGGTGATCCGGGCGTCCGGCCAGACGTCGGTGAGCGCGGGGACGGCGGGAACCTCGGCCTCGGGAGCGGGCCCGGGCAGGACCACCACGACGACGGCCGCCAGCGCGGCGAGTGCCAGACCCGTGAGGGTGCAGTCGCGCGGGATCACCGCACCACCGCGGGGGAGGAAGCACCCGCGCGGAGGAGCGCGGGCGCTCCGGTGCCGTCGGCGGGTACCGCGTAGATCGCCTTGTCCCGGCCGTAGGCGACGGTCCGGTCGTCGAGCCACTGCGGCTGGTCGTCCAGATGCGCGGGGTCGGCGAGCGGGACATCGCGGCCGTCGGCGAGGCCGAGCACGTGCAGCCGCCACCGGTCGCCGTCACGGAACTTGTAGGCGACGCGGGTGCCGTCCGGGGAGAGCGACGGGCATTCGACGTTGCGCCGCAGGGAAGTCAGTGTCCTGGTACGCAGGTCGCCGCGAACCAGCCAGGTGCCACCCGCGGACCTGGCGGTGGCGTAGAACGTCAGATCGTCTCTGGCGAAGGTCACACCCCAGTAGTTCAGGTCCGCGGCCGGGTACGGCTTTCCGTCCACGGTGAGCGCGAAGTCCTCCAGTGAGCCGTAGTGGTTCCCTGTCGCCAGGTCGAAGATCCCGGCGGTGGTGGAGAACGTGCCCACCCCGCCCAGATAGGAGTCACCGGAGCGGAACACCGTCCAGCCCACCAGCCGCCCGGAGGGGGAGACCCGGACTCGGGACGGCAGTCCCCATTCCGAGATCAGCCGGGGTTCGGCTCCGGGTTTCGTGACGACCAGCTCGGCCTGGTCCGGTAGCGCCGTCGCGCGCAGGCACGCCATGGTCCCCGCGGCGACGTCCACCCGCTGACAGGAGGGGCCGACACGGTCGTCCTGCCGGACCCGGCCCGACTCGTCCACGTACAGCAGGCCGCCGCGCGCGAGGTCCAGCTGCTGCTCCGCCGCCGCGTCGCCGGTGCGAAGCCCGACGAAGACCGCCCCGGCCACCACGATCAGCACGACCGCCGCGACGCCCACCCAGGTCCGCTTCATTTGATCCTCGTTCCGGCCACTACCGACACCAGCAGCACCACGGCGAACACCGCGAACGCGGGCCGCAGCGCCGTTCCGGCCGCGAGCGCGCCGAACAGGACCGCCCCCGTCGCCCTGGCCAGTGCTTGTCCTGTTTGGACGATCGCGAGACCGGTGGCCCGCAAAGGCTCCGGTACCAGCGGTGCCGCGTGCGCCATCAGGACGCCGTCCGTGCACGCGTAGAACACGCCGTGTGCCGCCAGGACGACCGCCGCGACGAGCCATCCGCTCGCCGAAGCGGCCAGGACGACGTACGCGGCGAGCAGGACGACGTGGCCGGCGAGGAACACCTTCCAGCGGCCGAGCCGGTCCGCGATCCGTCCGACCGGGGACGCCAAGGTCATGAAGGTCAACGCCGTCGCCAAGGGCAGCAAGGGAAGCGCCCCGGGTGGCAGTCCGGCGGATCGCTGCACGCCGACGAACAGGAACATGTCGCCGACCGTGCAGACCCCGAGAAGCGCCGCGGCCAGGCAGGTGCCGCGGAGCCCTGGCTGCCGCAGCAGGGCGAAACCCGCTCGCAGCCGTACGCGCGACCGTTCGACCGTCCCGGCGGGGGCACGGACGAACACGGCCAGCACGATCACCGCGATCACGGCGAGGCAGAAGCTCACCCCGAACACCGCCGGGTAGTCGCCGACGAGCACGGTCAGCAGGCCGAACGCGACGATCGGCCCGAGCAGCGCGCCCGCCGTGTCCATCGCCCGATGGACGCCGAACGCGCGGCCAAGGCCGTCCGCGGGGGAGGCGAGGGTGATCATCGCGTCCCGCGGCGCGGTGCGGATGCCCTTGCCCGCGCGATCGGCCCCGATCACCAGGCCGATCGCGCCGAGCGAGGACCCGGCCGCGGGGAAGGCGAGTTTGGTCGCCGCCGAAAGGCCGTAGCCCACCAGGGCCACGGCCTTCGGACGGCCGAGGCGGTCGGCGACGAAGCCGCCCGCAAGCCGCAGGAGCGCCGTCGCGCCTGTGTAGAGCCCGTCGATCGCACCCAGCTGCAGGTAACCGACGCCGAGCCCGTACACGAGATAGAGCGGCAGCACGGCGGTGACCATTTCGGCGGACACGTCCGTGATCAGGCTGACCACGCCCAGACCGATGACGGTGCCCGACACCGCGTGCTTGGCGCGGCCTCCCGGCCGGGCCGGGTCAGCGGAGCGGATCGTGGAGAGGTACATGTCCGCCTTCCCGGGCTACGCGGTGACGCGCACGTCGTCGACCGCGGACTCCCACAGCGACGCGGTACTCGCGTCGGCCGCCTCGACCAGCAGGCGCACACTGCGCCCGGCGAAGGACGACAGGTCGGCCGTCGCGGTCTGCCACACGCCCGCGACTTCGGTCGCGGAGCCGAGTTTCTCGAACACCGTCGTCGGCGTGGTGCCGTCGAGCACGCGGATGCGCAGATAGTCGGCGGAGGTGGCGTTGTCGCCGTGCGCGAAGGTGTAGGAGAACGTCAGCTTCCCGCCCGCCGGCACGGTGAACGACGGCGAGGCCATCGACGAACCGCCGCCGTCGAGGTCGTTGGCGCCGTACGCCGATCCGGCCAGCCGCCCGGTGACCAGGCAGTTCGCGCCGCTGGTCGTGTCGCCGCGCTGCTTGATCTGGTTGCTGTACGTCGACGTGGTCTGCTCCGGATCGCCCCGTTCCCACTTGCCCGAGGTGGCGGTGTCCGCGCCGGCCGCGTTGAGCTGCCAGCCCTTGTCGGTCTCGAAGTCGTCCGCGAACGCCTCACCGCCTGCCGGACCGACGCTCACCGAGACCTTCGCGGTCTGGGTCGTGGAGCCCGATGACCCGGTGACCGTGGCGGTCGCCGAGCCGGTCGCGGTATCCGACGCGGTCAAGGTCAGCGTCGCCGTCGCGCTGCCGTTGGCGGGCGGGGTGACCGACGACGGCGAGATCGTGCCGGTCACTCCCGAGGGCAGGCCCGAAACCGAAAGCACGGTCGCGGAGCTGAAGCCTCCGGTGCTGCCGACGTTCACCGTCACCGAGGCCGTCCCGCCCGGTTCCACCGACACCGACGACGGGCTGGTGCCGACGGAGAAGGCGGGGGAGGAGACGCCCTTCTTGCATTTGCCGGTCGCGGTGTCGGTGAAGGTGCGGCCCGATACCGGCACGAAGTCGCTGCGGTAGTCCGTCGCGCTCAGCGTCAGCTTCCCGACGCCGAAGGTGTTGGTGTTGCCCGCTTCCTGCACGGCGGCGGACGACTGGTCGAAGTTGTAGTAACCTCGGCCGCCGGTACCGATCAGCAACTCGCGGACGCCGTTCACGTCGTCGCGGGTACCGTCCGGCCGCGAGGGCGCGTACCGCTGGTAGTTGTGGTCGTGGCCGACGACGATCAGGTCCGCCTTCGCGTTGTAGAGCGCCTGGAAGAACGGCCTCACCGACGTGTCGTCCCCGTGGGAGCCGCGGCTGAACCGCGGATGGTGGAAGAACGCGGCCGTGCACGGTTTGGTGCTCGCCGCCAGATCGTTCTTCAGCCAGGTCTCCTGCGCGGAGCCGGTGCTCCGGGTGATGTTGGAGTTGAGCGCGACGAAATGCCAATCGCCGACGTCGAAGCTGTAGTAGCCCTTGCCTCTTTCACCGGCGCGCGTGCCGAAATAGTCGAAGTAGCCCGAGGCGCCGGAGGTGTTGTACTCGTGGTTGCCCGGCGTCGGATAGGTGATGGATTTGAACTGTCCGTAGTAGGGGTCATAAGTGTTCTTGTATTCGGACAGCGTGCCCGAGTTGTACGCGTTGTCCCCGGCCAGAATGAGCGCCTGCGGGTTCATGTTCTTGATCAGCGGGGCGGTCTGGTTGCACGAAGACCCGCAGACGTCGCCGACCGCCGCGACGGTCGTGGTCGCCGAGGCGAGAGGCCGGTCTCCGGCTTGGTAGGCGTCGATGGCGAAGCGGCTGGCGGGGTCGGACAGCGCCGCCGCGACTCGCACACAGTCGCCTTCGAACGCGCGGGTGTGGAACGCCTTGCCAGGCCAGTTCCGCGCGGTGAGCGTGAACGCGCCCGCGCGGCTGCCGGTGAGCGTCACCGAGTCCTCGCCGCGCAGCGAAAGTTCCGTGAACCGGACTCGCAGCCACTGCGCGCCGGGTGCGCAGACGGACCGGGTGGCCATGGTGGACGCGCCGGCACCGGAGACCGAAGCGGCGCCGGCGGTGACCCCGGCCTCGGTCAGTTGTGGAACCTGATCGGCCACTTCGGGCGCGGCGGGTGGCGCGGCTCCGCCCGCTTGGGGTTGCGCGGCGACCAGGAAGGCCCCGGCCGCCAGCGTGGCGGTTGCGACGGCCAGCGTACGGCGGCGCCATCGTCTTGTGCTTGAGCGCATGGGAAATCATCCTCTTCGATCATCGGCGGGAGGACGTGCGAGTCGTCGGCGATTCGGGGATTCTTCCGACGATTCCGACCCTAATCACGGCCGGAGGAGGGTCAACGAAAAGTCGCCGGGACGCTGGATAACTCTGAACGGGCCCGGTTCACCCGACGAAAGTCGGGCGTTCCGGACGGTACGCTGCGCCTTCATGACGAGTCTCGCTCCGGCGGAATTCGGTGCCGCACTGCGCACCGCGATCGAACGCAGCGGGCTGAGCCTCAGCGAGATCAGCCGCCGATTGCGCGCGCAGGACACGCCGGTCAGCATCAGTGCGCTGAGCTATTGGCAGAATGGCGAAAACCGGCCGGAACGGGCCAGTTCCCTCGCCGCGGTGACCGCGCTGGAGACCATTCTCGGCCAACCGCCGGAAACGCTGACCGGGTTGCTCGGCCCGCGGCGCCCCCGCGGCCGCGGGACGAGCCGCACCGGCGACGCCCTGCCCTACGACCAGGTGTGGCGGCGGCCGGAGGAAGTGGTGCGCGCACTGGCCAAAATGGACGCGACGCCGGACGAACTCGATACACCGCACCGGATTTCGCAGAACGTGTGCTACCGCGTCGACGGGCACGGGCACCAGGAATCGATCCGGGTCCGGCGGCTCGTCCGCGCCGATCACGACGGCACCTCGCGGTTCGTGTTCGTGAGCCGGTGTTCCAGTATCACGCAGCCGCCCGTGGTGCTGTTCACCGAAGGCTGCCGTCCGGCGCGGTTCCGCGCGGACGTCCCGTCGTCCACCTGCGTCTTCGAATTCGCGCTCGACCGGGCCTTGGCCGCGGGCGAACTGGCCTCTGTGGAGTTCGGGGTCCGGTTTCCGCCGGGACAGACCAACCGGCACGCGCAGATCGCGCTCTACCGGCCCGCGCGGGACATCGTCGTGCAGCTCGCGTTCGACCCCGGACGGCTGCCGAAACGCTGCACCGCGTTCTTCCAGCCTCGCAGCGGGCTGCCACGCGAGGAGCGCGGCGAGGCGAGATTCGACAGGGCGACCAGTACTTTCCAGTTCATCACCCTCGACCCGCTCCCCGGCCAGTACGGGATCCAATGGAGCTGGGCCTGACTATTCGTAAGGACGTTCGGGCGCGGCCACCGGTACGACGTTTTCGACCTTCAGGAACGGGATGCGTTCGCCGTTGACGGCGTCCACCACGGATCCCGGCCGGAACGTGCCGGTGACCTCGATCCAGGTGTCGGGCGCGCTCGGGACCTGGCCGTCCAGCACGACCTTCACCGGGCGGCCGTCCGCTGCGCAGCACGTCAGGATCATCCGGACGAGCAGTGACGCGCCGTCCGGGCCGGTGGCGGTGAAACCGGTGAGCACGACCCTTCTCGCACCGAGGGACCGGCCCTCGTCGAACACCGCGCGGGAGGCGTAGTCCAGGACGGTCACCTTCACCGGGTCGCCGTCGGGCAGTGCCGGATATTCGTCGGATCGGCTCAGCGCAGTGCCCGCGTTGCCCGCCGCGTAGCTGCCGAGCGGCTGCGGGGCGACCAACAGCAACGCGAGAACCGGAAGAGGGAGCAGCCAGGCCACTTTCGGATGACGATGGCGGTTCGTCGCCGCCAGCACCAGGACCAGGAGACCGGACGCGAGCAGGAACGGCCACAGCCCTTCCTTGACATAACGCAGGTATTGGCCGGTCAAGCAGACCTTGACCACGGCCGCGCCCAGCAGGAGCAGCACGACGGTCGCGGCGGTCCGGTTCACCAGAGCACCGTCCCGGTCACGACCCCGCAACCGAGCGCGACCACGAACGTGGCGGGCGCGAACCGGGCGGCGAACCGCCTGCCGAAGGTGCCGGCCTGCATGGCGAACAGCTTCAGGTCGACCATCGGCCCGACCACGAGGAACGCCAGGCGGGCGGTGAGGGAGAACTGGCTCAGCGAGGCGGCGACGAAGGCGTCCGCTTCGCTGCAGATCGACAACAGGACCGCCAGCAGGGACAGCGCGAGGACACCGAGCACCGGATGGTCCGCGACGGTCTGGAGCCAGCGGCCGGGGATCAGGACGTTGAGCGTCGCGGCCGCCATGGCACCGATGACCAGGAATCCGCCCGCATGCACCAGGTCGTGGCCTGCCGCGCCGGCGAACGCCCGCCAGCGCGGGCCGTCGTGGGCGTGCGCGGGCAGCTTGATCCACTCCGTCCGGCCGAGGCCGAGCCACAGCCAGCCCATCACGACCGAGGCGGCGAGCCCGGCCGCCGCCCTGGCGAAGACCATCGACGGCTGATCCGGGAACGCGATCGCCGTGGCGGCCAGCACGACCGGATTGAGGGCGGGGGCGGCGAGCAGGAACGCCAGCGCCGCCGCCGGGGTGACCCCCTTGCGCACCAAGGCGCCGGCGACCGGGACCGAACCGCATTCGCAACCCGGCAGCACCATTCCGGTCGCCGCGGCCGCCGGAACCGCGAGAACCGGACGTTTCGGAAGGGCTTTCGCGAAGAATTCCCGCGGCACGAAGACCGCGATCGCGGCGGAAAGGGTCACCCCGAAGACGAGGAAAGGAACAGCCTGGAGCACGATCGAAACGAAGACCGTCGTCCAGGTCTGCACGATCGGCGTGCCGAGGACATCGTCGAGCGGGCCTCGGACCAGCAGGACGAGAACGAGAAGGCCCGCGAGCACTTCCACCGAACCGGCGCGCCTGCCCACTCCGGTGTCCGTCATGTGGCGAACCTCCCATCGTCCGGCAAGACTCTAGGGATTTCGCGTTCCACCTGGAATTCCCTTGTCTGGACAACGCTGGACGTCCACGAATGGGGTGGGTTACCCGCCTCGCCCGGTCGGGGGTATTTCCGCATTCCGATTGTGTTCGCACGGTCGATGGGCACAAGAATCGCCGCATGCGTGCAAGGCGATTCGCCTCTCTTTCTGCCGGTGCCGCCGCCGCGGTGTGCGTGGCGGCGCTCGTGGTCACCGACGGCGCGGTCGCCGCCCCTTTACCGGGCGGTCTGGGACCGTGCGTCGGGCCGGCCTGTCCCGATGTGTACCCACCGGTGAACAACGAGGATTACGCGGGCCGGGACGACGGCATCAATGTCTATGTCGGCGGCGAATTCCAGGTACGGGAAGCCGCCGCGGAAGCCGAAGGGCGGGTCGTCGTCCTCGGTGATTTCGACATGGCGAAACGAGCGGGCGCGTCCTCCGTCTACAACGTCGGCATCGCCGGTGTCGGTTCGCGTGTCCCGCCATCGGACGGCGCCGACTTCCTGACCACCGGCGGGAACGTCAGTGTCGCGGCGGACCAGCGGCTGCTCGCCGACGGCGGCGTCGTCCGGCACGCGGGAACCGTCACCGGGACGGTGACCGGCAAGCTCGAAAAGGACCCCGACGCGGCGAAACCCTATCTGGGCCTGCGCGAGGAACTCCGAGTGGCGAGCAAGTGCTACGCACGGGAAGGCACCACGCCGCGTCCGGCCACGGGCACGGCGGTCAACCAGGGATACCGCACCCTGTTCACCGGGGACGGGAAATCCGCGCTGCAGGTGTTCACCGTGGACTTCGACCTGACCGGCGCCACCGGTGGCATGCAGGGGATCGAGTTCGAGGGCATCCCGGCCGGGGCGACGATTCTGGTCAACATGGTGGGAGCCGCCCGGACGATCAACACCTACACCGGCGACCTCAACGACCAGGATCCGCTGAACAAGCTGCGCGAGCGGCTGCTGTGGAACTTCCCGGACGCCACCGGAGTGAAGATCGCCGGAGGCGCCCAGTTCCAGGGGAGTGTGCTGATCGGTGAGCCGGGGAGCACCGCGACCGTCACCGCCTCCGGGATGAACGGCCGTTTCTTCACCACGGGCTCGCTGGTGCACACCTCCGAGGCGACCGGCGGTGGCGGGCAGGAGTTCCACGCCTACCCGTTCAACGGCGACCTGCCCGAATGCGGCAGCACGCCGACCACGACGCCCAGCACCTCCACGTCTTCTTCTTCGTCGTCGAGCAGTTCGCCGACGAGCAGCAGCTCGACCACCACGAGCAGCAGCACCACCACGACCAGTAGCTCGACACCGACCAGCTCGACACCGACCAGCTCGACACCGACGAGCGCCACGTCGACCAGCCCGACTTCGGTGACTTCGACGTCGACGGCGCCCACCTCGACGACGCCGACCTCGACCACGACCACGTCGTCGAGCCCGACGAGCACCAGCTCGACATCGAGCAGTTCCTCCAGCAGCGCGACGTCGTCGAGCCCGACGAGCAGCAGCTCCAGGCCGTCGTCGAGCTTGAGCAGCACCGCGCCGACCACCACCACCAGCAGCAGCACTTCGACCACGACCCCGGGCCCCGGCGTCACGCTGACCACCACGCCCGGGCAGCCGGGCGGGACCGCGCCGGGCGGCGGGCCGTCCGACGGCGGCCCGCTGGCCTCGACCGGCAGCGAGGTCCGGGGCCTGCTGGTCTCCGGCCTGTTCCTGCTGCTCGTCGGTGGCGCGCTGGTGGCACTCACGATCCGGTCGAGGCGCCGCGAGTCCTAGCCGAGGGCGGTGTCGATGACGTCGCGGCGGTCCGCCAGCAGGGCCTCCGCGGCGGTCCGGCCCGTCGCGGCCAGATAGGCGTCGACGAGCCGGTTGCCGGCCGCGTACCCGGCGCCGGTCGGCAGGCCGACGGGTGTGGCGCCGTAACGGGCGGCGGTCTCGTCGCCGTGCACCCACGCCGTGAAGTTCCGCATGCCGGTGATCTCCAGCCCGGAGACGACCTTCGCGAACACGGCGTCGTCGTGCAGATGCGGCACACCGATGCGGGCGTAGCCGAGTTCGTCGCCGTACAGCTGGCGGGCGAACGCGTCGGCCAGGCCCTCGGACACGATCTGCTCGCCGACGGTGACCGTCGCCGGGTCCCAGATCACCCCGCCGGGGCTGTAGCGCAGGTTGTGGTTCAACTCGTGGACGGCCGTGGCTTCCAGCCGCGCCAGGTTCTCCGGATACGGCCAGAAGTTGAGGTGGATGTAGCCGGGCACACTCCCGTTCGCCGTCATCCCCAGATTCGGGCCCATGAAGTGCTCGTCGCCGGGATCACCCAGCACGGTGAGGACGGTGACGTCGGGGACCGTCAGTCCGGGCGTCGCGGCGAGCTGAGCGGTGACGGCGTCGTCGAGCGCCCGCTGGATCCGGTTCCAGGCGTCCGCCTCGTGGAGTGCTTCGAGTGCCTCCAGGCAGCGTTCCTCGTCGCGGTCGAGCGGGAACCCGGAACCCATCGCGTGCATCGCGACGAGATCCACGTCGCCGGGGAAGTAGCGGTACATCCCGGCGGCGGGCTCGACCATCGCCTTGAGCATCGCGGCGCGGTCCGCCCGCGGCGCGCGCAGGATCGCTCGCATCGCGGGGTAGGTGTCGAGAACGGTGATCGTCATGGGAGCGACGGTAAAGGCTCCAGTGGGTGGAGACTCAAGTCCTCGTGGGCGGCCAGGACGGCTCACGAGGGGATGAGGCAAGCACGGCGTGTCGCGAAAGCCACAGCAACGTCGATTGGGGCGGCCTGCCCGCGCGGCACCGCCGGCGGCTCCCTGCCGGTCGAGTTCCCGCGGGATTCGAGGTCGGCGGACCCGGAGCCCGGACCAGGGAGAATCCCGGATGCCGGGACCGCCGCCCGCTTCTAGCGTCGTGATCATGATCCGACGGATACTCCTGACGGTGCTCGCCGGCGCGGCGGTCTTGCTCGTGCCCTGGACCGTCTACCTCGCGCAAACCCTGCCCGACCGGTACGACACCGGCCAGTGGCGCGCGGCCTGGGTCGGATTCGACGTCGCACTTCTGCTCTGCTTCGCGGCCGGCGCGTGGCTGGGGACGCGCCGCCGCCGGGCGGCCGTGCCACTGCTGTCGGCCACGGCCGCGATGTTGTGCTGCGACGCGTGGTTCGACGTCATGCTCGGCTGGACGTCGGCCGAACGGTGGACCAGTGTCGCGCTCGCCGTCTTCGTCGAGATCCCGGTCGCCGTGGTGCTGGCCTTCACCGCGCGCCGGTTGTTGAGCGACGCGCTGCCGCGGCGATCGGTCACCTTGCGGGACATCGCGATGCGGGAGGACCCGCGATACCAGCGGGTGACGCGTGAGCTTCCCGGCGACACGCGGACGGTCGCGCGCCGGACGGGGCTGGAGCGCGCCGAAGTCACCGAATGCCTGAACACTCTGCGGGACAACGGTTTCGTCCGCCGTCACCGGAAAGGGAACTGGATCGCGATCCCGCAAGACCTACGAGAGCCGAAGCCGGAGGACTACGACGGCGCGGATAGGGAACGGGTCGCGGCCTTCCTCGACGCGAAGTACGCGAACGAGGTCGCCCTGCTGTCCTGGGCCGCGGCGCATCGCGAGGAGTTCGGCCCCTGGGCGACGGCCCAACGGACCTCGACGAGGCTGACCGAGGAGGAGTTCCGTGAGCTGGACGCGGAGTACCGCGAACTGATCACGCGGTACTGCCTACGCCGTCGTCGTCCGGTGGAGGGGGAGAAGGAACTTTCCGTGCGCTTCTACGCTTTTCCGCAGCCGCTAGGGCGTGGTCGTGAGTGGCGATTCGGGTTCTAGCCCGAATCGCCACTCACGACCCACGCAAGCTAAGGGTGCCGCCAGGCCAGGAACGTCTCCAGGGTGGTCAACCGGTGTTCGCGCACAGCCAGTTCGATCTCCCCGGCCGGCGCGTTCCGATCGAACAGGTCGAGGATCTTCCGGTGCTCCTGCACGGATTCGTGCGCGCGGCCGGGGACGAAGCTGAACGTCGACGTGCGCAGCCCGGCCAACCGGTTCCAGCCGCGGTTCACCAGATCGAGTACCTGCGGATTGGGGCAGGTGCCGAACAGGACGCGGTGGAAGTCGCGGTTCAGCGCGGTGAATCGCGACGGCTCGAAGTTGTCCAGGCAGGCGGTCAGTTCCGCGTTGAGTGCCTTGGCCTCGTCGAGCGCCTCGCCGGGCAAGGACGGCGCCGCGAGCGCGGCGGCGTAGCCCTCGACCAGCGCGAGCGTCTGCATGGTGTGCTGGTAGTCGCTCTCGTCCGCCATCGCGACCTGCGCGCCGACGTTGTGCTCGTAGGTCACCAGGCCCTCGGCCTCCAGCCGCCGGACAGCCTCGCGCACGGGCACGGTGCTGACCCCGAGTTCCTGCGCGATCTGCCCGAACACGAGGCGGTAACCGGGGGAGAAGGTGCCGTCGTCGATCCTCGCCTTGATCCAGTGGTAGGCGATCTGCGACTTGCTCATCGTGGTCGAGTTGACCGCGTCGCCCGTGGTCACGAGTAGTGCAGCCAGACGGATTTGATCTCGGTGTACGCGTCGATCGCCCACGGCCCCATCTCGCGGCCCCAGCCGGAAGCCTTGTAGCCGCCCCAAGGTGCCGCCATGTCGGGGATCGACGGCATGTTGACGAACACGGCGCCCGCCCGGATACCGTTGGCGAACCGCTGCGCGACGCCCAGATCGCGGGTCCACACGGTCGCCGCGAGCCCGTATTCGGTGTCGTTCGCCCGTGCGAGCAGTTCGTCCGGATCGTCGTAGGCGGTGACGGCGAGGACCGGGCCGAAGATCTCCTCACGCATGATCGTCATGTCGTCGGCGACGCCGGCGAACAACGTGGGAGAGTAGAAGTAGCCGTCGCGGTCGACGGGCTTGCCGCCGGTGACCAGTTCCGCACCCTGCTCGTTCCCGGTCGAGACGAGGAAGTCCACATGCTCACGGTGCTTCGCGGACACGAGCGGGCCGAGCTGGGTGGATTCGTCCAGCCCCGGACCGATCTTGAGGTCTTCGAGCCCGGCGGCCAGCTTCGCGACGAACTCCTGTTCGCGTTTGCGGTCCACGAAGAACCGGGTGTACGCGGCGCAGACCTGCCCGCTGTTCAGCGTCGCGCCCGCGAGGTTGCCCGCGACGGCGGCGTCGATGTCCGCGTCGTCGGCGATGATGCTGGGTGCCTTGCCGCCGAGTTCGAGGGTGAGGCGCTTGAGGTTCGACTCCGCGCTCGCCGCCGTGATCAGTTTCCCGACCGCGGTGGACCCGGTGTAGGACAGGTGGTCGACGTCGTCGTGCCTGCTCAGGAGCGCGCCCACCGCGCCGTCACCGGTGACCAGGTTGACCACCCCCGGCGGGAACCCGGCCTCGTGCACGAGCTCCACCAGGCGGATGCTGGTCAGCGGGGTGACCTCACTGGGCTTGATCACCACGGTGTTGCCGGTGGCCAGTGCGGGCGCGAGCTTCCACACCAGGATCATCAGCGGGAAGTTCCACGGCGTGATCAGCGCGTTCACCCCGACCGGCTCGCGGCGGGTGTAGTGCAGCGTGTCCGGGAAGGACACCGGGTTGGTGGTGCCCTGGATCTTGGTCACCCAGCCCGCGAAGTACCTGAGGTGCTCCGCCGCGCCGGTGACGCTGACCTGGCGTGAGATGCCGATCGGCTGGCCCTGGTCGCGTGTCTCGAGCGCGGCCAGCTCCTCGTGGTGCTCGTCGACCAGCGACGCCAGCTTGAACAGCAGCGCCGCGCGTTGAACCGGCAGCAGTCCCGCCCATGCGGGGTCGTTAAATGCCTTCCGTGCGGCACCGACGGCGGCGTCGACGTCGGCGGCCGACGCGGTGCCGACCTCCTCGATCACCTGGCCGGTGGCCGGATCGTACGTCGGCAGCGACCCGCCTCCCGCGGCGGTCCACTGTCCGTCGATGAACAGGCGTGTGGCCATGGCTAGCTCCTCCTCGACCGGTGTGTGATCGAGTATCGGGCGCCACGAGGTCTCCGGTCTTGCCCGCCAGGGCATGCCGATTGTCTGCCAGCGAAACGAATCCGCCGGACGTCGTCGCGCCTTGCGAGGGTGGGGACATGGACGTCATCGTGGTGGGAGCGGGTTCGGCCGGTTCGGTGGTCGCCAGGAGACTGGCCGATTCCGGGGCGTGGGTCACCCTGCTCGAAGCGGGCGGGCCGGACACCAATCCGGCCATTCACGACCCTTCGCGGGCCGGAGAGCTGTGGCACGGCCCGGAGGACTGGGACTACTACACCGTCCCGCAGCCGCACGCGGCGAACCGGCGGCTGCACCTGCCACGCGGCAAGGTGCTCGGCGGGTCGCATTCGCTCAACGCGATGATCTGGGTGCGCGGCGCCCCGGCCGACTACGACGGCTGGGACCTGCTGGGCTGGCGGTGGGACGACGTGCGCCCGGTGTTCGAGCGGATCGAGAAGGATCTGCTCGACGTCGTACCGAACGAGCCGTTGCATCCGATCCAGCAGTCCATTGTGGACGCGGCGGTGCAGGTCGGCCTGCCGTTCAATCCGGATTACAACGGCGACGAGCTCGACGGCGTGTCGGTGCAACGCGTCACCACGCGCGATGGCGAACGGCTCAACACCTGGCTCGCCTACGGCCGGCCCGCGGCCGAGCGGATGACCGTCCACACGGGAGCGCTCGTGCACCGGTTGCTCATCGAGGGCGACAAGGTGACCGGCGTGCTCGCCGAGGTCGACGGCGAACTGCGCAAGGTCTTCGCCGACGAGGTCGTGCTCGCCGCCGGCGCGCTGGCGTCCCCGGCGATCCTGCTGCGCAGTGGGATCGGCCCGGTCGACGAGCTGGAGGTGCACGGTATCGACGTCGTCGCGGACCTGCCGGGCGTCGGGAAGAACCTGCACGACCATCTGCTCTCGCCGGTCATCTTCGCGACCGATCGCCGTCAGGTCGATCCGCCCGCGCCCGGCCGCTCGGTCACGCAGACCCATCTGTTCTGGCGCAGCCGCCCTGGTCTGGAGGTGCCCGACACCCAGCCGATCCACTTCAGCGTGCCGATGTACGAGTCGTGGATGACCGGTCCGGAGACCGGGTTCTCGCTGATGGCGGGCATGGTCACGCCACGCAGCCGGGGCAGTCTCCGGCTTTCGGGGCCGAGCCCGCTCGACGAGCCGCTGATCGACCTGGCCGCGCTGGAGGATCCGGCCGACTTCGAGAGCCTGGTCGCGTCGGTCGAGCAGTGCCGGGAGATCGGCCACGCGTCCGCGCTGGCCGACGACTGGGGCGCCCGCGAGCTGTACCCGGGGCCGGACACCGATGTCCGCGAGTACGTCCGGCGGACCGCGATCACCTACCACCACCAGGTCGGGACCTGCCGGATGGGCACCGACGCCGACTCCGTGGTCGACCCGGAGCTCGCCGTGCACGGGATCCGCGGGCTCCGGATCGCCGACGCGTCGGTGCTGCCCCGGGTGACCACGGGCAACACCAACGCGCCGGCGGTGCTGGTCGGCGAGCAGGCCGCCCGGTTCATGCTCGGCCGATAGTGCGGCGCAGCCAGGAGGCCCGGGCGGCTAGCGCGGCCCGGGTCACCTCGCTGTCCGGGGCGATCCGGTCGAAGCCGTGGTACGCGCCCGCCCAGACATGCAGTTCGGTGGGCACGCCCGCCTGCCAGAGCCGCCGCGCGTACCCGACGTCCTCGTCGCGGAAGATCTCGGCCGCGCCGACCTCGATGAAGGCGGGCGGGAGACCGGTGAGATCGGTCGCCGTGGCCGGAACGGCGTATGGCGACGTCTGTCCATTCAGGAGGGATCGCCAGCCGAACTCGTTGGCCGCCCGGCCCCACACCCCGCGTTCGGCGAATTCCACTGTGGACGCCGAATCGTTGCGGCTGTCGATCATCGGGCACAGCAGGAGCTGACCGGCGAGCGCAGGTCCACCGCGATCCCTGGCGAGCAAGGCGATACCCGCGCTGAGCCCGCCTCCGGCGCTGCCGCCGCCCACGATCAGCCGTCCCGGGTCGAAGCCGAGTTCGCCCGCGTGCTCGACCATCCACGTCAAGCCCGCGTAGCAGTCTTCGATCGGCGCCGGATGCGGATGTTCGGGAGCGAGCCGGTAGTCCACGGTCACCGCGACGAAGCCGAACTCCTCGACCAGCGAGACCATTCTGGGCAGGTCGGCGAACCGGTCGTCCAGCACCATCCCGCCGCCGTGGATGTTGTAGAACCCCGGCGCGTCCTTGGCGTCCCTCGGCTTGACGACCGTGACGACCACGGCGGTGCCGGGGACCCGCCGGTCCTCCCAGACGAGATCCCGGTCGCCGATCGCCTCGGCGCAACTCAGGTTCCCGTCGGCCATCACCCGCCGGATCTCCGCCAGCGATTCGGCGCCCAGTGGCGGTCCGGAAGGCAGCCCGCTCAGGGCTTCGGCGAGTTCGGGATCGAAGGCCGTCACGGTCCCTCCGGATCGACGACGCCCCGGTCGGCCCAATACGGCTCGACGAGTTCGCGGAGCTGCTCCGCGCCCACGCGCTCGACGAGGTCGACGGCGCCCAGGTTGTCCTTGAGCTGCTGGGTGCTCGTCGCGCCGAAGAGCGTGGTCGTGTTGGCCGGATGGGTGAGGGTGAACGCGAGACACAGCTGAGCGGGTGTCGCGTCCAGCCCGGCCGCGATCTTCGCCAGTTCCGGGGCGGAGGCGGCGATGCGCTCGCGGATGTCGCCGGGGTCGCGGCCGACCTGGCGCGCTCCGCTGTTCTTGCCCAGCAGGATCCCGCCTTCGAAGATATCCGACGACTGGAGCGTGACCCCGATTTCGCCGAAGACCTTCTTGAAGGGATCACCGTCCGGAATGGACCGTCGTGCGACGCTGTACTTCAGCTGCGCGATCGCGGGACCGGGCACGTTCTTGGCCGCGGCGAAATCGTGCAGGGCCTGGATCGTGCCGGCGGACCAGTTGTTGACGCCCCACTGCCGGATGAGCCCGGCCTCGCGGAGCTCGTTCAGATCCAGCACCAACCGGTGCAGATCGGTGTCGTCGCGACGGAGATCGCCCAGCACCACCAGATCGGCGTGCTCGACGCCCGCGCGGAACAGCGCGTTGTCCAGCTGGCCACGGAGGTTGTGCTCCGGATAGCCCTCCAGCCAGAGCTTGGCCGAGAACAGGTAGTCCTCCCGGCGGATCCCGGCCGCGCGGACCATGGCGGAGAACAGCACGTCGGTGAAAACCGGTGCGGCGCCGGGGAAACCGTAGACACCGACGTCGAAGAGCGTGATCCCGGAATCGACCGCGGTGCGGACCAGGTTGACCGCCTCGCGAAAGTCCATCCGGTCGTAGGTGTGCCAGGAACCGAGCGAGAGCACGCCGGTGAGCGGGCCGTCGCGGCCGATCCGGCGCTGGGGGATGACGGACATGGGTTCTCCTAGGGCTGGGGTGGCGGAGCTGGGGTGTGTTCGGGAAACCGGCGTACGCGTGAACCCGCCCCGGCCGAAGGCCCCGCCCTGCCGACGTCGATCGCGGTCGCGGGTTCACGGGCGGAAATCACGGCAGGCGGGGGTCGATGACGGCTTTGAGTTCACCGAGCCGCGACATCGACTCGACACTCTGCGAAGCTTGGGAAAGACCGACGGGCGCGCTGAAGAGTTCGTCCCACGGCAGCCGATCGGCGAACGTGCGGAAGAAGTCCACCGAGCCGTGGTAGTCGGCGATGTCGCCGTTGAGCGACCCGACGACCGTGAGTTCTTTGCCCATCACAGTGCCCAGCGCCACGGGAGAGGGCGCGGGACCGGTGGAGCCGACGATCGCGATGGTCCCGCGCTGGGCGGCGAAGGCGACGGCCTCTTCGCCGATGGTCGGCCCGCCGGCGAAGTCGAAGACGTGGTCGGCGCCCCGGCCGCCGGTGAGTTCCTTGACTCGCTCGACGCGGTCTTCGGCGCTGCCGTCGACCGGGATCGTCGCTGTGGCCCCGAAACGCTCGGCGATCTTCAGCCGATCGGCGGGACCGCCGATGGTAATCACGTCGCCCGCGCCGGAGATCCGCGCGACCGCGGTGGCGAACACGCCCAGTGCGCCCGCGCCCTGGACCACGACGGTCGCCCCCGGACGGATCCCGCCCGATCGCGAGACGGCTCGCAGCACGGTTTTGCCCGCGCAGCCCGACATCGAGGCCCAAGTGTCCTTGACGTCGCCGGGCAGGAGAAGCTTCGCCGCGCCGGGAGTCACGTAGCAGTACCGCACGAGCCCGCCGGTGGCGTACGGGAAGACGTCGGAACGCTGGAGGAACCCGTATCCGCGTCTATCGCACGCGACCGGTTCACGCAAGATCGTGCAGCCGTAACACTTTCCACAGGTCGACTCGGACCAGCCGATGCGGTCGCCCTCGGTGATCTCGCGGCCGAGCGTGTCGGTGGTCCCCGGTCCGACGGCCACCACCTCGCCGACCATTTCGTGGCCCAGCACCATCGGGAGCATGCCGGGGAAGGTCATCTGGCCGGACCAGAGGTGCACGTCGGTGCCGCACAGGGTGGTGCAGGTGATCCGGACCAGCGCGGCGCCCGGTTCCGGCTCCCCGGGCAGCGGTAGTTCCCGCAAGGTGAGCGCGGAGCCGTGTTCGGTGAGCACCGCCGCTTCGGTTCTGTTGACCATCTTTTTAGTCTACAGTCGTAGGAGAAAAAGTCCAGATCCTGGAGGAAACCATGCCGTCGCACCGTATTCGTCCCGCTTCACTCGTGGTTCGCGGCGGTCCTGTGCTCACCTTCGACCCGGCCGGCACCGTCGTGCGGGCGATGGCCGTGCGTGACGGCCGGATCGTCGCCCTCGGCGATGTCGCGCTGGACCACATCGGCCCGGAGACCGAGGTGATCGACCTGGCGGGGAGAACGGTCCTCCCCGGTATCAACGATTCCCATCTGCATGCGACCTGGCTCGGTGCGCGGTGGCCGGACACGCTCATCGGCGGCGCCGGATTCGCTGGTGGAGAAGAGAAAACGGTGCGTTCCGCGGTCGAACGGCGAGCCGCCATCCTGCGTGCGGGTGACCTGTGCGCGTCGCTGGGCATCACGAGCTACACCGAACCCGGCCTGGGGCCCGGCGAGACCGGGTGTTTCAGCGCCGAGGTGCTGGAGGAGTACGCGACGCTGGCCGATGACGGGCTCCTGCGCGCGAGGGTGACCGCGCTGAGGTTGTTCGGACTGCTCGACGGCGCCAGTTCGCTGGCGAACTTCCGGCGCGGGCTGGCGGTTCCGGCGCCGGCCGCGAATCCGTTGTGGCTCAACGTGCCCGGCGTGAAGATCTTCGCCGACGGAATTCCGCCGATGCGCTCCGCGTGGACGCATCACTGCTACGCGGACGGTTCGCACGGAGCGCTGCTCGTCGACGGCGACGACGATCCTGGCCGTGCGGGCAATCTGACCGCGATGATCCGTCTCGCCCACGACGCCGGGATGACGGTGGCCGTGCACGCCACGGGGGACCGCAGCATCGAGGCCGCGCTCGGCTCGCTTCGCCGTGGCGACCACCTGGTGCACGGCGATCTGGTGACGGTGGATCAGCTCGCGCGAATGGCTTCGGCGGGCGTCGGCCTGACCACGCAGCCCGCTATCGCGGTGGCCATGCGGGGAATGCTGACGGACGCACTCGGTGCCGAGGTCGGTGCTCGTGCCTGGCCATTGGCGGAAATGCTGGCCTCGGGGGTCCCGCTGACCTTGAGCAGCGACGCGCCGGTGGTGACCCCCGATTGGCGGGTGCACATCGCGGCGGCCGCCCGGATGCTGGAAGCGTCCGAAGTGGACGCCGGGCTGATGGCCCGGTTACTGCGCTGCTACACGGTCGCGGCCGCCGAGCAGGACGGTGCGGCGGATTGGAAGGGATCGCTGACCGTGGGCCGCGTCGCGGACTTCTGTGTGCTGGAGGCGAACCCGCTTGAGGTCGGATTCGCGGACCTGCCGGACGTCGGTGTCGAACTCACCGTGTCCGGCGGCCGCGTCGTGTACTCAGGTGAGCAGCTGCCCGCCGTCGACCTGGAGGCTCACCCCGGTGAGATGGCCGGCGTCGGCGGAGGCGAGGAACAGGACTGACGGCACCACGTCGGCGACGGAAGCGATGGTTCCCAGGGGAATCCTCGCTTCCCATGCCGCGCGGGCAGCGGTGTCCGAAGCGAACCCGGCGGTCATCGGAGTGAGTACCGGGCCGGGCGCGACGGCGTTGACGCGGATGCCGTGCGGTGCCAGTTCGAGCGCGGCCGAGCGGGTGAGGGCCTCGACGGCTGCCTTGGTGGCCTCGTAGTGGCCGAGTCCCGGGGTCGGCTGCCGGGCGCCGATGGAGGTGATGTTCACGATGGCGCCCCGGGTACCCGCTTCCAGCATGTGCGCGCCGACCGCGCGCGTCATCAGGAAGGTGCCGCGGAAGTTCACCCGCATGCAGAGGTCGAAGACGCCGATGTCCAAGCCCACCAACGGCCCGCCGCCCCCGGCGAGGCCGGCGTTGTTGACCAGGACCTCCACCGGGCCGAACCGATCGGTGACCAGCGCCAGCGCGGCGTCGACCGATCCGGGGTCGGAGATGTCGAGTTCGACGTGCTCCGCGCCGAGTTCTCCGGCCAGGTCGTGCGCGGCGCGGACATCGACGTCGGCGATGACCACGCGGTCACCCGCGGACTGGAAGGCTTCGGCGACTCCGCGGCCGATGCCACTGGCACCGCCGGTCACCACAACAAGTCTCTTGTTCATTCTACAATCGTAGACTAAAACTGGTTTCCGTTACCAGCGAAAGGAAATCTCGTGGACGAGAAGCAGAACGGACTCGGCTTCGCCACTTCGGCGCTGAGCCTGGGATCCTGGAACACCTGGGACCGCATGGATTTCGACGACGCGGTGCGCCTGCTCCGGTACGCGATCGACTCCGGGATCACGCTCTTCGACGTGGCTCACTACAACATGGGGCCGCATTCCGAGCAATCGCGCACGGACCTCCTCTTCGGCGAGGCCGTCCGTGCCGCCGGTATCAAGCGCGACGAGTATCAGCTGTGCGGGAAACTCTGGCTCTGGGACTACCCGAACACCGGTTTCGCCGAGCAGCTCGCGACCTCGTTCGACCGTGTCGGCGTCGAGCGTGCGGAGGCCGTCGTGGTCGGCGACTATTTCGAGCGCCCGGACATCCCGCGGATCGTCACCGAGGTGGCCGAACAGATCCGGCTCGGCCGCTTCGACGTCTGGGGCGTGAACAACTGGCAGGCCGCGGACCTCGACCGGGCACTGGACTTCGCTTCCCGCGAAGGGCTTCCGGCACCGCGGTTCGCTCAGCTGAAGTACAGCGTCGTGCGGCGTTCGATGGCGGAAGGTCCTTTCTACGGCGCGCATTTCGAGGCGGGACGGTTGACGTTGCAGGCGTCCGACGTGTTCGAGGGTGGCGTGCTGCTCGGCAAGACTCCGTCGCGGAAGATCGGCGCCGACCCGGGCGGGATCCGCGAGTCGATCCGTGCCGCCGCCACGCGCGTCGCCGCTGTTGCCGGGGACTTCGGGGTGAGTCCTTCGCAGCTGGCTCTCGCGTTCTGCCTCGCGTACACGCCGGTGGCGAACGTGCTGTTCGGCGTGAGCCGGATGGCTCAGCTGGAGGACAACCTGAGCGCTGTCGCGCTGGCTGCTTCCCGGGGTGCTGAGGTGCGGGCGGCCCTGGAGGATCTCTGGCTGGACCGCTCGGTCGCCGCCGATGGGACCTTCTGAACGCCTTTCGCGGCTGCGATGAAGGACGCTTTCATGGCAAAATTTGCTATGAAAGCGTCCTTCATCGCAGCAGTGAGAGCACCGGACCCGAACCTCGGTGGCGTGAGCCGGGCGAGAGCGCCATGAAAGGTCCTTTCCTTGCAAAATTTGCAAGGAAAGGACCTTTCATGGCGTCGGTCGAGCCTCGGGAAGCGTTGCGAAGGTGGGTTCCGCAACGCTTCCGGAGCCGCCTTCCGGATGTCAGGAAAGGGTCGTTCAGGACAAAAGATGTCCTACACGACCCTTTCCTGACACACGCGGAGAGCGGGAGACCTCAGCCCAGGAATTCCAGCACGGCCGCCTTGAACTCCGGGCTCCTCAGCGCCCCACCGTGGTCCCCGGGTACCCGCACCAGCGAGGATCCCGGCACCAGCTCCACCAACGTCTCGATGCCTTGGCTCACCGGATCCTCCACGCCCGCCACAAAGCGGGTAGGCACGGAGACAGCACCGGAAACCGGCGCGAAAGGCTCCGCCCGCAGGTCTTCGACGCACCGCGCGAGCGCGGCCGGATTCCGCCCCGGCGCGGTGATCATCTGAGCGATCATCCCCGTCAGCGGATCCGACGGAGCCTTGCCACCACCGGCGAAAGCCAGCGCGGCCGCGACATCGACGGCGCCGAAGGGCTCGAAAGGGCTCACGCCGGCTAACACGAGCCGCCGGACGGGAGCCTGTGCGGGCAGTTCCCAGGCCAGCCGCGCGCCCAGTGAATAGCCGACAACGTCCACTTCGGACAGTCCTGCGAGCAGCCGGGTGAGTTCCGAAGTGATCGCGACGGCACCCAGCGATCCCGAGGGGGCCGGGCTGGAGCCGTGCGCGGGAAGGTCGGGTATGAGCACCTCGTGTCCCGCGGCGGTGAGCGCGGCCGGCCACCCGGTGGTGATCCAGTCGGTGTGCCCGTCGGAGGCGAATCCGTGCACCAGCAGCACAGGCGGTCCCGAGACGATTTCGGGAGCGAATCGGCGCACGGCCAGGGAAGTAGTGGCAGACAACGGGATCCTTTCTCAGCTGCCGGAGGGGCGGCGGGTGCGCAGGCGCTGCATTTCGCTCAACGTCCGCGCCCGGGCGTCGACGGCGATCCGCAGCGACGAGCCGATGAGGTTCAGCAGGAACACGCACACCATGATCGTCACGCCGGGGACGATCACCAGCCAGGGCGCCTGCACCAGGTACGACCGCCCTTCGGCGATCATGTTGCCCCAGGTCGGGGTCGGGGGAGCGATACCGAGACCGAGGAAACTCATCGCCCCGTCCACGAGCATGGCCGCCGCGGACAGGATCACGACCTGGACCAGCGCGAGCGGCAGCACGTTCGGGAACACGTGCACGACGAGGATCTTCCACCGGCTCATCCCCGAAACCCGGGCGGCGCCGATGTAGGCGCGACCGGCGATGCCGAGCACCCGGCTGCGGATGACCCTGGCGGTGAACGGCGTGAAGATCACGGTCAGCGCGATCAGCTCGGTCCAGATGCTCGCGCCGAGCGAGATCGCCAGCGCCATCGCGAGGATGATCGCCGGGAACGACATCCAGGCGTCCATCACTCGCATCAGCACCGCGTCGACGGCGCGGAAGAACCCGCTGATCAGCCCGATCACCAGGCCGGTGAAGGCCGCGCACAGGGTGATCAGGGCGGACAGCCCGAGCGACGCACGGCCGCCGGAGACCAGCCGGGCGAGCACGTCACGGCCGAACGAGTCCGTGCCGAGCGGATGCGCGGCCGACGGCGGCAGCAGCCGGTTGACCGGGTCGGTCGCGCTGACGCTCGGCAGGAAGAACGGCAGCACGATCACGGTCAGCACGATCACCGCCAGCACCGCCGTGGTGATCACCAGCATCCGGTTGCGCCGGAACACCTTGGCCGCTCGGCCGGGCGACGGCTTCTCGCGCACCGGCGACGTCTTTTCCACAAGAGCCACGCTCACGAGACACGCACCTTCGGGTCGAGCAGCGCGTACGAGAGGTCCACCAGCAGGTTGACCAGCACGAACAGCACCGCGACGAACAGCGTCACACCCTGGATCAGCGGGAAGTCGCGGGTCGACACCGCGCCCATCAGCAGATGGCCCAGCCCCGGCACGACGAAGATGGACTCGATGATCACGATCCCGCCGACCAGCATGGCGAAGTTGCTGCCCAGCTGGGTGATCAGCGGCATCAGCGCGTTCGGCAGGACGTGCTTGGTCATGACCTGCCGCTCCGACAGCCCCTTCACCCGAGCGGTGCGCAGATACGCCAGTGGCAGCTCCCCGAGCAGGCTTTCGCGCAGGGTGAGCACGAACAACGCGGTCTGCCCGATGACCAGCACGGTCAGCGGCAGCACCAGTGCCGGCACGGCCGTCGCCGGGTCGGTGAACAGGTTCTCGTAGCCGCTGGAAGGGAACCAGCGCAGCGTCACCGAGAACACGAGCACGAGCATCAGCGAGATCCAGAAGTCCGGCATCGCCATCCCGAGCGCGGAGAGCCGGTCCAGCGCCCGTGCCACCGGATTGCGCGGCGACACCGCCTGCCACGAGGTGATCGCGACCGAGAGGAAGAAGCTGATCACCGTCGACAACACGGCCAGAGTCAGCGTCGGCAAGATGTGGTCGGCGACCACGCCGAGCACCGGCGCGTGGTAGGTGATCGACGTGCCGAAGTCGCCGTGCAGCACGTTCCCGGCCCAGCTGAAGTACTGCTCCCAGAGTGTCCCGTTCAGCCCCATGCTCTCCCGCAGGGCGTCCACATCGGACGGTCGCGCGGTCGGGCCGAGGATGGCCTGCGCCGGGTCACCGGGGATCAACCGGATGACGAAGAACATCATCGTCCCGACGATCACCAGGATGATCACCAGATCGCGCAGCCTGCGCAGCAGCAGACCGGTCATGACGCCAGCCAGGTGTTCCAGAAGACCCGGTAGAAGTCGCCGTAGCCCTTGAGCTTGGGGGAGTAGGCCGCGTACAGCTTCGACTGGCTCAGGGTGATCACCGACAGTTGCTTCCAGGTGAACGCCTGAAGCTTGTCCACCACCGCTTTCGCCTGCTCGAGTGTCGTCGAGGCGTTGAACTCGGCCATGAGGCCGTCCAGTTCGGGCGAAGACGAACCGTTCAGCGTGCCCAGGGTGAGCGCGGGCATCTGCGCGGGCGAGGTCAGTGCCGAGTCGAAGAACAGCGTGGTGATGTCCCAGCCACCCGGTTCCTTCGTCAGCGTGCCGAGCATGGTGGCGAAGTCGAAGGTGTCGATCTTGGTGTTGATGCCGATCTTCGACAGGCTGTCCTGGATCAGCACGGCCCACTTGCCGAACTCCGGATACGAGTTGGTGGTGACGATCCGGATCGTGGCGCCGGCGGTGATGCCGACCTCGGCCAGCAGCCGCTTTGCCTTCTCCGGGTCGTGGGCCTTGTAGACCTCTTCACCCGCGGTGGAGTAGAACTGCTTGTTGTCCGGCGAGGCGAAGGCGCCGGTCTCGATGGTGAGGTCCTTGCTGCCGCCGGTGGCCGCGTTGATCGCGGGCTTGTCGAGCAGCAGGTTCAGCGCCTCGCGGGCGCGGGGATCGGCGAACTTCGAACCGGTGTTGAAGTTCGGGATCACGACGTTGTCGTTGCCGCCGGGCAGGTTGTGCACGACAACGGCAGGGTTGTTGCGCAGCGGCTCGTATTGGTCGTTCGTGGGCATGATGTGGTCCCACTGGCCGGTCTGGAGGCCGTTGATCAGCGCGTCCTGGTCGGAGACCACCTTGTAGGTCACGGTGTCCAGGTACGCGTGCTTGGCGCCCGCCTGCCCACCCCAGTCCTCTTCGGACCGGGACTTGTAGCCGGAGTAGCGCTCCAGCACCAGTTCGCGGCCGATGTCCCAGCTCTTCAGCTTGTACGGCCCGGTCCCGATCGCCTTGTCCTGGGCGAAACCGGTCGGTGCGACACCGGTGAGGTTTTTCGCCTCGTAGATCTCCGTGCCCGCGCCGGCGAGTTCGTTGATCAGCGGGTAACGCGGCTTCTTGAGCTTGATGGTCACCGTCGCCGGATCGGTCGGCGTGATCGCTTCGATGTCCGGCGTGACCAGCTGGCCGGTGCGGTGCACCTGCTGCCACCGCTTCAGGCTCGCCACGACATCCTCGGACGTCAGCGGGTTGCCGTCGTGGAAGGTGACGCCCTGGCGCAGTTTGAAGGTGTAGGTGAGCCGGTCCGGGCTGGTGGTGTAGTCCTCGACCAGCATGGGCCGGGCGGTGAAGCCCTTGTCCACCTCGAACAGCTTCTCGTACATCATGTTGCCGATATGCGCGGTCACCTGGCCGGGATTCGCGACCATGTCGAGGGACTGCGGATCGGTGGGCACGGCGACGTTCAGGTTGCCGCCGGGCTTCGGCGGCCCGTCGGCGGCCCCACCACCCGCCTGGCTTCCCATGCACGAGCTGAGCAGCAGGACGGTCGCCAGGCCGAGCGTGGCCTTGGTCAGGGTTCGTCTCATGGGTTCCGCACTCCAGTGTGGGGGTGGGCGGGCAGTTCGGGATTCGCCGCGAGGAGACGGCGGGTGTACTCGTGCCGGGCGTGGAGCCGGATCTCGTCCGGTTCGCCGATTTCGATCAGTTCGCCCCGGTACATCACGCCGACGCGGTCGGCGACCGACAGCACCAGGCTGAGGTTGTGCGTGATGAACAGGAAGCTGAGCGCGCGGGTGCGCCCCAGTTCCAGTAGCAGGTTCATCACCTGGCCCTGCACCGAGACGTCGAGCGCGGAGGTGGGCTCGTCGGCGACGATGAGGTCGGGTTCGGCCGCGATCGCGCGCGCGATGGAGACGCGCTGCCGCTGCCCGCCGGAGAGCTGCGAGGGCAGCTTCTTCGCGGTGCCGGAGGGGAGACCGACCTCGTCGATCAGTTCCGTGACGCGGCGGTCGAGTTCGGCACCGCGGAGTCCGGTGAGTTCCCGCAGTGGTTCGGCGATGATCCGGGCGGCGGTGTGCCGGGGATCGAGCGAGCTCTGCGGGTCCTGGAAGATGAGCTGCGCACGGCGGCGGAACGCGCGCTCGTCGCCGTCGAGCCCGGACGGCGTGCATCGGTGCTCTCCGAAGGCGATGGTGCCCGACGTCGGTGGCTCCAGCGCGCTCACCAGACGGCCGAGCGTGGTCTTTCCCGAACCGGATTCCCCGACCAGGCCGAAGAACTCGCCGGCCGCGATCTCCAGCGAGACGTCCTTGACCGCGTGCACCTCGGGTTCGCGGCTCAGCGAGAACCGGCCGCGCCGTCCGTACACTTTGGACACCGAATCGATGACGAGCGCGGTGCCCTCGCCGGTGTCTCCGGTTTTCGCGCGGCTCAACGACCTGGTTTCGGTCGCGACCGCTGATTCGCCGTTCATCGCGGCTTCGAGCAGGGCTTCGGAGATGGTGGGGAAGCCGTCGCGCCTGCTGACCCCGAGTTGCGGAACGCAGTCGAGCAACGCCTTGGTGTAGGGATGCTTCGGCGAATGCAGAATGTCCTCGGTGGACCCGAGTTCGACGAGCTCGCCGCGGTACATCACCGCGATCCGGTCCGCCACCTGCGCGGCCACGCCCATGTCGTGCGTGATGAAGACGCACGCCGTGCCGTGGTCGCGGCGGACCCGGTCGAACAGGGTGAGGATCTCCGCCTGCGTGGTGACGTCCAGCGCGGTGGTCGGCTCGTCGGCGATCAGCAGGCTCGGATCGGCCATCAGCGCCAGCGCGATCATCACGCGTTGCTGCATGCCGCCCGACATCTGGTGCGGGTACAGGGAAAGCACCCGGTCGGTGTCGGCGAGGCCGACCTCTTTCAGCAGGCCGCGAGCCTTCGCCTCGGCCTCGCGGTGCAACGGCGTACCCTTGCGCGCGGCTTGGCGCGGAAGGGAGCCTGGCTTCCGATAGGCCTCGATCAGCTGCTTGCCGACGCGCTGACTCGGGTTGAGTGAATCCAGTGCCTCCTGGAAGATCATGCCGATCCGCGGGCCGCGGTACGCGCGCATCTCGTCGGCGGAGAGCCGCGTGACGTCCACGCCGTCGACGGCGATCTCACCGCGGGTGAACACCGGCGCGACGAATTCCAGCAACCGGATGATCGACAAGGCCGTCACCGTTTTACCGCTGCCGGATTCACCGACCACGCAGAGTGTCCGGCCTTGGTCGAGGTCGAACGAAAGTTCGCGCACCAGTTCGCGTTCGGTTTCGTCGGCGATGACGCCGACGGTGAGTTCTCGTAATTCGAGCAGGGTCATGAATCCCCTTTCCCGAGCCCGCCCGAAGCGGACCGCACTGCCGGGGAACGGGCCTCCGGCGGGGGTAGTTCTACGCATGTTGACACTGGGCGGGTGCGCTGTCAATGGGTATATTCTACGAATGTAGGAAGTTGATATCCGGCGGGTTTTCCCTGGCAGTGGGCGAAAACTCGCACTGGATTCTTTTGTCTACGTCTGTAGACTCTCGGCGGAAACGAGCTAAGGAGGGCACCCGTGAGCGGGTCGACCAAGACTGCCGGTCCCGAGCGGATCGTGGACATCGCCGTGGGCTACATGGCGGCCAAGCAACTCTTCGCGGCGAGCCGGATCGGCCTGTTCACCGCGCTCGCCGACGGGCCGCTGGCGGCCGCGGAACTGGCGGAGAAGACCGGCAAACCGGAGAAGATCACCCGCATCCTCGGTGACGCCATGTCATCACTCGGTCTGCTGTCCCGTGTGGACGGACGGTACGAGTTGGCCGCCGACGCGGCCGAGTACCTCGGCGGCGGAGACCTCGATCTGGCGCCGTTCCTGACGTTCCTGGACTCGATCAGTTACCCGCATTGGCTGCAATTCGGTCACACGGCCGACAGCGGCGAGCCGGGCAAGCTGGAGATGGACGACGCGCGCTGGGGCACGTTCATGGCGGGCGTCATGACGTATAACGCCCTGCACGCCAAGATGCTGGCCGGCGCTTACGATTTCGGCACCCACCGGAAGGCGCTGGACCTTGGCGGGCTCTCCAGCGCGTTCGCTGTCGAAGCCATGAAGGCCAACGACGAACTGCACACCACGTTCGTCTTCGACCCGGGTTTCACCGAGTCGGTCACCACCGCGGCCGCCGAGGCGGGGCTCGCGGACCGCACGACCGTCGTCGGGGCGGAGACACCGACCGCGCGGGCCGAAGGCGAGTTCGACCTGGTGATGGTCAACCACGTCGTCCACCGGTTCGACGCGAAGCAGAACGCGGAGATCCTGCGCAACGCCCGTGCCGCCGCCGCGCCGGGAGCGACGCTGCTGCTGCTCGACTTCTTCCTCGACGACGACGCGGTCCAGCGGCCGATCGACGCGCTGCACGCGGGGGAGTACCTGGTGATCGACGGGACGGTCGTCTACCCGGAGGCCGAGGTCCGCGAGTGGCTGAGCGGCGCGGGCTGGCGGGTCACCGACCGGCTCGCGCTGCCGGGCAGCCCGCGGGTGCTGGTCGCGGAAGCGGTGTGACCGTGACCCTCGATCCCGCGGTCAAGGAACTGCTCGCCCGCAGTGCCCCGTCGGAGGCACCGGCCGGGCCACTGACGGCTCCAGAGTTGCGTGCCGCCTTCGCCGCTTCGTGGCGGCGCCCCGAGTCGGTCGAAGAGGTCGCCTCGGTGACCGACCACGTCCTGCCGTCCGGTGTGCGGGTGCGGGTCTACCTGCCGGATGTCGCCGCGCCGGTGCCCGCGTTCGTCTGGATCCACGGCGGCGGGTGGACGATCGGCTCGATCGACGAGAACGAGGTCGCGTCGCGGGCGGTGTGCAACGCGGCGAAGGTCGCCGTCGTCGCGGTCGACTACCGGCTCGCGCCCGAGCATCCGTACCCGGCGGCCCCGGACGACTGCTACGCCGTCGTCGAATGGCTCGCCGCGGGCGGCGCCGGACCTGCGGTCGACGGGTCGCGGATCGCGGTCGGTGGGGAAAGCGCCGGCGGAAACCTGTCGACGGTCGTCTCGATGATGTCCCGTGACCGTGGTGGCCCGCCGTTGGCCGCGCAGGTGCTGATCTGCCCGGTGTACGGCCATCCGGACGACGGGTTCCGGTCCTATGTGGACTTCGCCGAGGGCTTCGGCATGACCGCCGGGGCGATGCGGTTCTTCTTCGAGCAGTACGTGTCGGATCCGGCGCAGCTGAACGACCCGTACCTGCTGCCGCTGCGCGCCGACGACCTGACCGGTCTGCCGCCGGCGCTGGTGCTCACGGCCGAGTACGACGTATTGCGGGACGAAGGGGAGGAGTTCGCGCGGCGGCTGACCGACGCAGGCACCCACGTCGAAATGACGCGGTACTCGGGGCAGATCCATGGGTTCTATGGGCTCCACACGGATCTCCCGGCCTCGCCGCGCTCCCACCGGCACGTGGCGAGCTTCCTGACCCGGGTCTTCGACCCACCGCATTTCGTCCTCTGAATGCGGTAGTTGGCGCCACGTACTACCGCATTCAGAGGACGAAATGCGGTAGTACGTGGCGTCAGGGGCGGGTGAGGCGCTCGAAGAAGGACTCGAGGTGCTGCCGCTGCAAGGCGATCGTCGAGAACTCCCCGGCGACCAGGCTCATCACGTTCGCCCCGGCGTTGATCAGCACGACCTCGTCGACCAGCTGCTCGTCGGGCGTTTCGGTGACGATGTCGCCGTCCTCCCTGCCTTCGGTGAGATACCGGTGCAGCAGGCCCCGCCACGAGCGGATGTGTTCGAGGTACTTGTCCTGCAGTTTCGGGTTGGTCAGCGACAGCTGCCAGAAGGTGAGCAGGACGCGCCCCGCGGCGATGCGGTCCTCGTCGATGGGCATCGACGAGACGCACAGCTCGCGGAGCGCGGTCAGCCCGCGCAACTCGTCCAGCTCCACGTACTCGCGCATCATGCCGAGCGCGCGTTCGTAGGTGGCCTGGATGATGTCTTCCTTGCTCGGGAAGTACAGCTTGAGCGCGCCGTTGGCGAAGCCGGCGGCCGCGGCGATTTCGCGCATGGTGGCGGCCTCGATCCCGCCCTGGGTGATCAAATCCCAGGTGACGTCGACGATATGGCTACGCCGCTCGTCGTGGTCGATGATCTTCGGCATCGGCAGACCTCCCGCACTGGTTCTTCTACCAGTGTAGGAGATCAGACGCGGTGATACACGCGGTGCCCGGCGAACCACGTTTGCGTCACCTTTGTCTTGACGAGCGCCGACGGGTCGGTTTTGAACGGATCGCGGTCCAGGACGACGAGATCCGCCGACTTCCCGGGGGTCAGCGAGCCGGTGACGTCTCCCAGTCCCATCGCGCGGGCGGCGGCCAGGGTGAAGACCTCGATCGCCTCGGCCAGGGTGATCGCCTGCTCCGGCCATAGCGCGCCGGGGAAGGTGCCGGTCGGATCCTGGCGGGTGACGAGGCCGTGGATGCCTTCCCACGCGTTCGGCGACTCGCTGACCGGCCAGTCCGAACCGCCCGCGACCAGCGCGCCCTCGTCCAGCAGCGACCGGTTCGGCTGCATCCGCCTTGCCCGCTCGCCGGGCAGGACCTCGGCGATGGCCGCCGGGATGACGCCGGGGACCCACAAGAACGGCGAGATGTCCGCGGCGACGCCCAGCGCGGAGAAGCGGGGGAGGTCGTCGGGGTGCACGAACTGGCCGTGCGCGACCTGGAACCGTGCTTCGGTGAAGCCCTCGGCGCGCACCTTCTCGACGGCGTCGAGCGTCGCGCGCACCGACGCGTCCCCGGTGCAGTGGACCTTGGCCGAGAGCCCCGCCGTGGCCGCTGTGCGCAACCAGCCGACGAGTTCTTCGCCCGGCATGGTCGTGGCGCCGTGATGGCAGGCTCCGTGCGCGGCGTCCGGCAGGTACGGCTCCAGGAAGGCGGCGGTGCGCGTCGGCGGGACACCGTCGAGGAAGATCTTCACGAAGTCCGGCCGGTGATGCTCGCTCCGGTACTGCCCGGCGACCTCCAGCAACGGTTCCCCGATCGGGTCGAAACCGAAGATCGGGTCGTTGATCAGCAGCGACGAAACGACCCAGGCGCGCAGTTCGCCCGCGTCGTCGAGCGACTTCAGCGCCCGCAGGATGTCGGCGGAGACACCGGCGTCCTGGAACGCGGTGACCCCGTACGAGTGCAGCGTGCCGATCGCGTGCCGCGACGCCGCGACGTGCTGCTCCGCGGTGAGCGTCCGTGTCTCGCTGAGCGCCCGCTCGACGGCGACGCCCGCCGCTTCGAGCAAGACGCCGACCGGCTCCCCGGTCGAGGGATCGCGGACGATCTCCCCGCCCGCGGGATCGGGCGTCGAGGCGGTGACGCCCGCCAGCTCCAGCGCCCGGCTGCTCACCCAGCGGTTGTGCCTGCTGTCGTCCGACAGCATGACCGGACGTCCGCCGGCGGCTTCGTCGAGGGCGTGCCGGGCCGAAGTCCGCGAAAGGGTGCTGACCAAAGTGGACGCCCAGGCGCCGCCGACCACCCACTCGTCCGGCCCGAGTCCGGCGGCCCTCGCGCGGACGGCCGCGAGGATGTCGGCCAGTCCGGCGTCGAGGCCGAAGTTCAGCTCGAAGAGGGCCGCGCGCCCGGCGAGGGCGTGGTGGTTGTGCACGTCGACCAGGCCGGGCATCACGAACGCGCCTTCGAGGTCGACGACCTCGGTGTTCGGCCCGCGTTCGATATCCTCCAGGGACAGCACCTTGCCGTCCTTGATCGCCAGCGACGATGCCCAGGGCCTGCCACTGTCCACTGTGTACACGGTGGCGTTGGTGAGGACGATGTCGGCGGTCAAGGCTCAGCTCCCGGCCGGGTCGTAGGCCTCGGGGTGCACGGTGGTGCTCAGCAGCCTGCCGTGCGCGCCGAAGGTGAAGTGGGTCGGTGTGCTCCCGGTGGCGTCGAGTCCGAAAAGGACACCATGCGAGCGCAGCCGCTTCGCGTCACGGTGGTCGGCGACGGTCACCGAGGCGCACGGGATCACCTTCTCCCGCCAGGCGAAGACGTAGATACCCGGCCGCAGCTCGTAGACCGAGTTCTCATCGGTGTCCGCGAGCCCCCGCTCTGGACCGGCAAGGCACTGCCACGTGTACCAGTGCGGGCTGAGGTACACGTGCTCGTAGGCGTGTTCGGTGCTGTACACCCACAGCACCCGGCGCCCGACCAGCGACGTGGTCGGGGCGAGCGATTCCCCGGTCGGCTCGATGCCGCCGATCGTGGCGGCCACGAAGGATTGTGTGACGCGGGGCGAGGTGTCGCCGATCTTGCTCAGTACCAGGAGGGCGCGGCCGCGGCGCAGGTCCAGCAACAGGGTGAACGCCTCGTCCTGCCGGGCCTGCGGATGGAACTGGACGTAGTACAGGTCGTCGTCGACCAGGAACGTCTCGCAGCGGTCGGTGCCCGTGCCGTGGTAGGTCCATTCGATCCGGGTACCGGAGAAGGCCGCGGTGAACGTGGTGCCGTCTTCGCAGGCGAGTTCGAACGAGCGGCCGTGCAGGTCGCCGACCGTGGGCGCCTTGTTCGCGTCGAAACCGGGGGCCAGACCGTCGAGCGGCAGCCAGGTGGACGTGTCGGACAGGGTCAGTTCGGGCATCGATGAGTCCTAGTGTCTGGTGGTGAACCCGCCTCCGCGATCGACGTCGGCAGGGCGCGGTCTGATGTCCGTCTCCAGCCGGCGGACAAGGCGCCCTGCCACCGCGACAGCGGGGCCGTCGGCCGGGCGGTTTCACCTGGTGGTCGTTTCGGGGGTGTCTTCAGCTCCGCCGACAGGCCTTTAGTGCTCGTGGGCGGAACAGTGATCGCCGGCGGCGCCGGAAGGCAGGTCGAGGGCCGGGTTTCGGTCCAGGAAGCCATAGGGGCGCAGGGAGAAGCCGGAGTAGTCGACCGGCATGACCGGCCAGTCCTCCGGACGCGGGATGTGGGTCGGGCCGAACACGTGCCACAGCACGAGATCGGTGTCGACGAGGTCGCGGTCGGCGGCGGTCCAGGCGGGCAGGCCCGCCCCGCCCGGATGCGCGTTCGGGCGGTCGCCCGCCGGGAACCGTTCGTCCGCGCGGTACGGCGTCGCCCACAGGTGACGGGTGGCGAACGTCGCCCGCTGGTGGACGGTCGATTCCGGCTGCGCCATCAGGGTCGCGGACGGCCGGGGGACCAGCTGGTAGGCCGTCGGCGAGCCGAGCCGGTTGGTCCGCTCCGCGCTGCGGATCTCCCAGACACGCGCCTTGGCCGGATCCGCGAACCGCCGCGCCTCCTGTTCGGTGCGCAGCGGGGTCTCCTTCCAGGTGAACGCGTTCCCGTACGGGTTCCGCGCGCCCATGGGGATCCGTTCGACGTCGACCTCGACGAGCGAGTTGCGTTCGCCGTCGATCGCCACGTCCAGCCGCGCGCAGAACAGGTGCTGGTGCACCGGTGCGAACAGGCCGGGCGCGATCTCGTTGGCGTGCGGGTGGTCCGTGCCGGGGTGCGCGGCGCCGGCGAACACGATGCCGGTGGCCTTCGCCTCCAGTTCCACGGTGCCGTCGAGGTAGAAGTACCAGAAGAAGCCGTAGTCGTAGTTGCCGATGGTGGAGATCGACGAGATCACCAGCCGTCGCGAGCGGCGGACCTCGGCGCGGCCGTCGAGATCCGTGTGCTTCCAGAGGATCCCGTAGTCCTCCTCGTGCATGCAGATCGCGCGGGGGATCTCGACCGGATGGCCGTGGTCGTCGGCGACGAACGCGGGGAAGTAGTGGATGACGCCGAGGCAGTCGCAGCCCAGCCGCAGATCGTTGCCGTTCTTGCCGAGCAGGTACTCGCCCGCGTCGAAGTAGCTGATCCAGAACCGGCCGGGCGCGGTGTCGCCGTAGGGCACCACCATCTCCGGTACCGACGCGCGGTGCAGCACCGACCGGTCCTGGAAGCTGATCCGGTGCAGCGTCAGGCCTTCGCGGGCGTTGAAGCCGACCCGGAGGTTCCAGCCCTCCCAGGTGACCTCGTTGCCGTCGACGGTGAAGCTCGGGCCCTCCGGCTGGGTGATCTCGATCGGCTTGAGCGTGGTTCGGGCCGGGACGTCGCCGTAGCGGCCGTGCTCCGGCGGTACGGGCACGTCGCCCTCGTCCTCCACCCGGATGACGCGCTGCCCGGTCAGGTCGATGTGCACGATCAGGCCTTCGACCGGATGCGCCCACGGGCTGTCGGACGCGTCGTCGCGCAGGAACGTCAGCGAGCGGATGACTCGGCCGGTCTCGTCGGACCTGCCGAAGAAGCCGGGGGCCAGAGGAGCGCAGAAGGCGTGCTCGATCCGGTCGCCGAGCCCGCGCCGCTCCATCGCGGTCTGCCATTCCGGTGACGCCTTGGTGATCGACGCGGCGAGGTCGTACTCCTCGAACAGGTACGCGGGCTGACCTGCGCCGCAGTCCTCGTTGGAAACCACTTCGCGCTTAGCCAGCGAGACGACCACGTCGCGCGCCTCGCCGGTCGCGGTGTCCAGCAGCGTGTACTGGACACGGCGGTCGGGGGCGGCGTCGCCTTTCTCGGGCTCCACCGGCAGCACGGCCGGGAACCGCGTGGTCGCGGCGAGCAGGCCTTCGGCGGCCAGGATCTCGCGGCCTGCGGTGAGTTCGTCGGCGGTCAGCGGGTCGAGTGGATGCGGCCTGGTCATGGTTCGCAGTCTTGCCGGTCCACCTCTCCCTGAAAAGGCCGTCATGCGGCTGCCGACAAGAAGGGTGCACTGACGGCCAACCTCCGTGAAAGGTCCGGACCGGAGGATGGCGGCATGGGTCTGGATCTCGCGGGCAAGGCCGTTCTGGTGACCGGCGCGGCATCCGGTATCGGCCTTGCCTGCGTCCAGGCCTTCCTCGCCGAGGGCGCACGGGTCGGCGCCCTCGACCGGGCACCCGTCCCCACACTGGCCGACGGTCTCCTGGCGATCAACGCCGACGTGACCGACGAGCCGTCGATGGCGGCCGCCGTCGAGGCCGTGGCGAGCCGGTTCGGCGGACTCGACGTCGTGGTGGGCTGCGCGGGGATCTCCGGACCGGTGGGCACACCGGTCACCGAAACCTCGGCGGCGGATTTCGCCGCGCTCATGGCGATCAACGTCACCGGCCAGTTCCTGCTGGTCAAACACGCCGCGCCGTGGCTCACCGCGTCGGGTGGCTCGGTCGTGCTGCTGGCCAGCGACTCGGCGTTCACCAGCGCGCCCGGCATGGTCCCGTACTGCGCTTCGAAGGGCGCCGTGGTCGCGATGACCAGGGCTCTCGCCGTCGATCTTCCCGGTGTCCGGGTGAACTGCGTCTGCCCGTCGGTGGTCGACACCCCGATGGCGCGCGGCGATCTCGGCGACGTACTCGACGATCCCGCTTTCCCGGTGCAGGCTCCCGAAGAGGTCGCCTGGCAGGTGCTCCACCTCGCGTCCGCGCGTTCGCGGGCGGTCAACGGCCAGGCCGTGCTCGCCGACTTCGGCGTCTCGGCCCGTTCCGGTTTTCCCGCTTAGAAAGGACTCCGCAAGTGAAGAAGGTTGTCGCGATCACGGGTGGCGGTACCGGTATCGGCGCCGCGGTGGCCCGCCGGTACGCCGACGAAGGCGCCCAGGTGGTGGTGCTCGGACGGCGGCTCGAACCGCTGGAGAAGGTGGCCGCCGAAACCGGCGCGCACGTCATCGCCTGCGACGCCAGCGACCGCGAAGCCGCCGAGAACGCCGCGGCGGAGATCGTCGGCAAGTTCGGCAGGCTGGACGTCGTGGTGGCCAACGCCGGTGGGCACGGCCTGTCCTCGGTGACCGACACCGGTGACGAGGAATGGGAACTGGCCCTGCGCTCGAACCTGTCCAGCGCCTTCGTGTTCTGCCGGGCCACGCTGCCCTCGCTGGTCGAAACCGGCGGTCAGGTGGTCATCGTGTCCTCGCTGGCGGGGTTGTTCGCCGGGCCGAACGTCGCCGGCTACACCGTCGCGAAGCACGCGCTGATCGGCCTGACGCGCTCGATCGCCCGCGATTACGGGCCGAAGGGCGTGCGCGCGAACGCGGTCTGCCCCGGCTGGGTGCGGACCCCGATGGCGGACGGCGAAATGGACCAGTTCGCCGAGGCGGCGGGCTTCGACGGCGGCCACGACGAGGGCTACCGGCGCGTCACCGCCGAGGTCCCGCTGCGCCGTCCCGCCGAACCGGAGGAGATCGCGTCGATCGTGCGGTTCCTGGGGTCTTCGGAGTCTTCGTACATCACCGGTGCGGTGATCGTGGCGGACGGCGGCGCGCACGCCGTCGATCTCCCGACCTTGGCCTTCGAACGGGCGGGGATGGGTTCTTAGACGGGTGCGGGCTCCGTGAAGGCCTCCTTCCCTACCTTGAGAGTAGGGAAGGAGGCCTTCACGGACTTCCGAACGGTCAGGATTCGCCGAGGTAGGCCGCGTGCAGGGTGCCGGGCGAGTCCAGCAGGCCCTGCGCGGAACCCGCATAGGTGACCCGCCCCGAAGAGACCACCAGCGCGTCGCTCGCCACCCCGAGGGCCAGATGCGTGAACTGCTCGACCAACAGGATCGCCGCGCCCTCCTCGGCGAACCGGGTCACCATCGGCAGCAGCCGCGTGAACACCACGGGCGCCAGGCCCAGCGACATCTCGTCGATCAGCAGGAACGACGGTCGCGCGGCGAACGCGCGGGCCAGCACCACCATCTGCTGTTCGCCGCCGCTGAGCAGCGCGGCCGGTGAATCGCGGCGCTTCTCCAGTTCCGGGAACAGCTCGAACAGTTCGTCGGCCCGCGCGCGGGTGCGCGCGGTCAGCATCAGGTTCTCCAGCACGGTCAGGCCGCCGAACACCGCGCGCCCCTGCTCGATATGCGCCAGACCCCGCCGCGCACGGGAGACCCGCGACTGCTTCGTGATCTCGTCGGCTCCGATGTGGACGGTTCCGGCCGAGGCGGGGACCACGCCGGAGACGGCCTCCAGCAGGCTGGTCTTGCCGGCGCCGTTCGGGCCGACGAGCGCGGTGATCCGGCCCGGCTCCAGGGTCAGGTCGACGTCCCGGATCACCGGCCCGGCGCCGCGGGTGACGGTCAGCCCCGCTATCCGCAAAGCGTTCACAACAGCTCCGTTTCACCCATGTATGCCTTGAGTACGGCCGGATCGGCGAGCACTTCGGCCTGCGGGCCGGAGGCCAGCACGCGGCCGAAGTCCAGGACGGTGATCGTGTCGCAGACCGAGCGCACCAGGTCGAGGTCGTGCTCGATGAGCAGCACCGACACCCCGAACCGCGCGGGGACCTGCCGCAGCCGTTCCCCGAAGGCGACGTGTTCCTCGTGCGGAAGTCCCGCGGCGGGCTCGTCGAGCAGCAGGACACGCGGCCGCGCCAGCAGATGCCCGACGACCTCGACCAGCCTGCGCGCGCCGACGTCCACTTGCGACAGCGGAGTGCGGGCGGCCGGGCAGCCGAAGAAGTCCAGCGCATCGCCGATTTCGTCGGCGGTGAGCCGCCGCCTGGCGAGGAACTTGAGGTACGCCCCGACCGTCAGCCCCGGCGGGACGCGATCCTGCTGGAACGTCCGGCGCAACCCGGCGCGGGCCCGGTTCGACGGCGACCCGGTCAGCGGGCTGCCGCCGAGTTCCACCTGGCCCTCGGCGTTCGGCAGGAAGCCGCTGATCGCGTCGACCAGCGTCGACTTCCCCGCACCGTTCGGCCCGATGACGCCGAGTACCCCGTGTTCCGGGACCGATATGTCCACTGAGGATAGTGCGGCCACGTGGCCGAAGTTCACGCTCAGCCCGCGTACGGTGAGCACCGGTGGACCAGGTGAGACCGGTTCCACCGTGCTCGTCCCGGCGGCGAGATCGAGTTTCGCCGGTTCCTTCCTGGCGCGCCGATACCACACCTGGCGCACCGTGGTGCCCAGGTTCCCGCCGCCGGCCAGCGCCTGGACCCCGAGCACGCCGAACACCACGAAACCCCAGTCCTGCGGGATTCCCCAGCGTTTCAGCAGTTCAGGAACTCCGACCCACAGCACCGCGCCGAACACGGCCATGTCGATCAGGTGCGCGCCCGACATGATCGCCAGCACGTACAGCGCCAGCGACTGGATCGCGGTGAAACTGGCCGGGAAGGCGAGCCCGACCTGCCCGGTGAGCAGGCCGCCGCTGATCCCGCCGAGGGTGGCGCTCACCGCGAACGCGGTCAGCTTCGACGTCCGCACGCTCGTCCCGGCGGCGGCCGTGCCGCGTTCGGAGAACGCCACCGCCTGCCAGGCGCTGCCCCAGCGCCCGCGGCGCAGGAAGTACACGGCGAGGCAGCAGAGCACCAGTACCACGACGGCGAACTGGAAGTAGGCCCGGTCGTCGGAGAAGGCGTCCGGCCGTTCGACCGAGATCCCGCCGGAGACGCCGGGGAACTGGAGCTGGACCAGCGCGAGGTCGGCCGCCGCGGCGAGCCCCAGCGTCACGACGGCGAGGTTGATTCCACGCAGCCGCAGCGCCGGCAGCCCGACGAGCACCCCGACCACCCCGGCGGCGAGACCGCCGAGCACCAGCCAGGTGAGGAACCCGCCCGGAGCCTGCGCCTCGTTCAGCGCCGACACCGTCCAGGCGCCGACGGCACCGAAGGTCAGCTGGCACAGGGAGATCATGCCCGCGCTGCCGGTGACCACGCCGAGCCCGAGCAGGGAGATCCCGGCGACGACGGCGCTCATGCCGAGGTAGACGAAGTACCCGTCGAGCCCGACGCTCAGGCCGTACCCCACGGCGATCGCCACGATGGCGACCGCGAACGGAATCCCGCGTTCAGCGAGCCGCATCCCACACCTCCTTGCGCTGTGACCAGAGCAGCAGCGCGACGATGACCGCGAACGGCAGGAAGTACCGCACCACCGAAAGGCCGTCGACCTGCGCGGCCGCGCCCTGGATCAGGCCGAGGCCCAGCCCGCCCGCGACCGCGAGGTCGAGACGGCGGAATCCGCCGAGCAGGGCGGCCGCGGCCGCGGGGACCACGAGCATCGCCAGCGACGTCGCGTCGTTGGACTGCGACGGCGCCACGATCGAGATCACCAGCGTGCTGACCACCCCGGTGACCGCCCATACCGCGACACTGAGCCGTTTCGCCGGGATGCCCAGCAGCTCCGCCGTCGTCGGGCGTTCGGACAGCGCCCTGAGCTGGACCCCCGCCGGGGTCCGGCTCAGCACGATCCGGCTGGCCACCGCCACGAGGACGGCCAGCGCGACCGTCACCACGGTGACCTGGCTGATCACCACGCCGCCGACGGTGACCGCCGGACCGTCCAGGATCGGGTGGAACGGCTGTGGCTTGTTGCCGAACAGGATGAACGACAACGAGATCAGCAGGAGCAGCACCGCCACGGTGACCGCCGATCGGGTGCCGGTGTCCGCCTCGGCGAGCCAGGTGGACACGATCCAGCCGAGCAGCGCGCTCAGCAACCCGCCGAGCAGGATTCCCGCCACCGTGGCCAGCCACGTCGGCAGTCCCGCGTGGACGGACAGGAACACCGCCACGTAGCAGCCGAACATCCCGGTGGCCGACTGGGCGAAGTTCACCACCCGCACCAGGCGCGACATCAGCGTCAGGCACACCGCCAACACCGCGTACAGTCCGCCGGCGGCCAAGCCTGCCAGCGCTCCCTGCAGCATGTTTCCTCCTGTGTGAGGGAAGGGAGCGGTGCGTAGTGGGGCGCGGTGGTCGTGGGTGGGGGTTTTGGGTTGGACCCCAAAAACCCCCCCCGACCCAGGTTACCCCCCCCCCCCCCCCCTCCCACTCCTTTCTTGGGGGGGGGAGGGGGGGGGGGGGGGGGGGGGGGGGGGGGGTGGGGGGGGGTTTTTGGGGTGAAAACCAAAAACCCCCCCCACGACCCAGGTGACCCACCACGCACCCGCCTCCCGTTACTTCTTGGGGATCCGCAGCCAGTCGTCGGCGACGAGCTCCCATTTGTTGGTGCCGGAGGCGAGCTTGATCGGCCAGCCCGCGGTGTTGTCGTGGTGGGTCTGCCCCGGTCCGAAGACGTACGGGGTGCCGACCATCGGATCGGTGATCGGCTTCATCTCGCGCAGTGCCTTGGTCACCGATTCGCGGGTGATGTCACCTTGGATCCCGCGGATGACGTCGAGGAAGTACTTCGCCGCCAGGTAGCCGCCCTGGCTGAACGAGGTCAGCGGGATGTTGTTCTTGGTCATCAGTTCGCGCCAGTCCTTGTTCTGCGGGCTGGTCGCGTCGGTGAACGGGTAGAACTCCGCGGGCACGTACACTCCGGCGCCGGCGTTGGTGATGGCCTTGGCGTAGTTCTCGCTGTAGACGCTGGTGAGCAGCAGCCACGTGACGTCGTTCCAGCCCTGCGCCGCGGCGGCCTTGAGCTGCCCGATGGAATCCGGCTCGACCGGGTTCACCGTGATCGCCTTGCACCCTGCGTTGCGCGCCTTGACGATGTACGAGGTGTAGTCGGAACCGCCGTAGGGCACGGTCGCGTCGAGGTACTTGAGCTTCTTGCCGGTGATGGCCGACCACTCGTCGATCGCCGCCTGGTACGACGGCAGCGTGTTGCCCGCGATCTCCAGCAGCGCGCAGATGTCGTTCAGCTTCAGGGTTTCCGAGCCGTAGAGCAGGGTCAGCGTCATGTCGTGGTACGGGCCGACGTTGACCGGGGCGATGTTCGGGCTGGAGAAACAGGCCGGGTCCACGCCGATACCCTGCATGGACAGGATCTTCTGCTGTTCGTAGTACTTGTTGTTGATCTCGCACTCGATGAGGCTGGACGAGCCGACGAGCGCCACCGCCTCGTCCCGGCCGACGACCTCGCGGGCCGCGGCGGCCGCCGCCGCCGGGTCACCCTTGTCGTCGAGGGCCTTGTACTGGATCTGTCTGCCGTTCACGCCGCCGCTCGCGTTGGCCGCGTCGAAGACCGCCTTGGCCGCCTGGGAGGCCTCGGGGAACGTGGCCGCGCCGCTCAGCGCGTTGACCGAACCGACAACGATCGGCCCGCTCGAACCGCTGTCGGAACCGGCGCAGCCTGCTGTGGCGAGCAGGACGGCCGCGGCGAGGGCGACGAGGCGCCGCGCGGGTTTCACCGGTTCTCCGAAGCGTTCATAGCGTCGGCCACGGGGACCGAGTCGACGATCTGCTCGAACGAAGTGACCTTGCCGTCGGCGAACTTCCACACGTGCGCGACGCGGGCGGTGAACGAGCGACCGGTCCCGCGGTGCTTGCCCTCGTAGGTCCCGATGCCGATCACCGTGTCACCGGCGTCGAAAAGGTCGCCGAGGGTGAAGGTGTAGCCGTCCCAGTCCTTCGCGATCGCGCCGAAGACGTTGTCCCGGACTTCTTCGGGGCCGGTGTAGGTGCCGGCGTAGGGGAAACCGGCTGCCTCCGTCCAAGTGGTCCCGGGATTGAGCGGGGCCAGCATTCCCGCCAGATCGCCCCGGTCGCTCGCGGCGTAGTGCGCGGCGATGATGTCTAGATTGGACACTGAGGCTCCTTAGACCGGTTGCGCGTCGGGATAGGCGACGGCGCCGAGTGGGTAGATGTGCCCGCCCGCGCGGGAATGTTCCGACCGGCCGTCGCCGGTCAGGCCGAGGAAGACGCCGGTGGTCTTCAGCGCGTAGCCGAGATCGTGCAACCACACGCTGGCCACGGCGATGCGGAATTCGCGGAAACAGAACAGGTAGAGCCCGTCCTGGAACTTCCACACCGTCGACAGGTCCATGTCCCCGTGACCGCGCTGCACACCTTCGAGGCATTGCCAGGCGTAGCGTTGCGAGGACACGTACACATGCTCGTAGAGGTGTTCGGGGCTGTAGCGGTAGATGTTGCGCTTGCCGATCAGGTCGCGCGACGGACCCGGTACCTCGCCGGTCGGTGTGCCCGCGTCGGTCGTGCCGGACCAGAACGTCTGCGAGACACGGGGAACGCCTTCGACGTCCTCGGCGCCGATGACCGAGCGCACGGCGAGCGCGCGATGCGTCGTCGTGGAAAAGACGACGGTGAGCGCCTCACCTTCCACGCTGGTGTGTGGGAGATTGACGAAGAAAACGTCTTTCCGGACGGCGACCGCGTCGTACGGATCCTTGATGCCGTTGCAGGTGACGGTTTCAGCGTCCTCGAATCGCAGCGCGAGCGTCTTTCCGTCGTCGAGGGTGACGGTGAGCTCGCGTCCCGACAGGTCCGCGTTCGGCAGGCGGTAGGTGGCTATTCCGGCGGCGAACTCGTCATAGGTGCGCCACTGTTCCTCGGGTGCTTCGGGCATGCGGTCATCGTCGAGGCGACCGCACCGGCGAGGCCAGCTGTCACGCGCTGGGCGGCAACAACCGGTCGCTCACGGTCAAGCCTCGGCGCAGTTCGCTCGGCGAGCAGCCGAATTCCGTCTTGAACACCCGGCTGAAATGCGGCGCGTCGACGAAACCCCACTTCGCCGCGATGGCCGCGACGGGCCGGGAAAGGTGCACGGGGTCGAGCAATTCGCGGCGGCAGTGTTCGAGCCGCCGGGTGCGGATCCAGCCCGAGACGGTCGTGCCCTGTTCGTGGAAGAGGCCGTGCAGATGCCGGGTGGAGATGTAGTGCTCGGCCGCGATCTGCGCAGGGCCGAGGTCGGTGGAGGAGAGATTCGAGTCGATGTAGGCGAGTACGCGGCGCATCAGCTCGTGGTGCGGCCCGGCGGTCGCGCGGGCGAGGTCCAGTTCGCTGGCGAACAGCGTGGCGAGCAGATCGACCGCCGTATGCGCGAGCCGGACGCCGGCCGGCCCGCCGAGCTGGTCGAGGTTGCTGCCGAGTTGCGCGAGGAAGGGCACCACCACGTTGCCCATGCCCCGCTTGCCCGACATGGGTACCGCGGTCAGCTGGCCGACCAGGTCACGGGGGAGATCGATGAGCCGCTGCGGGAACATCACCACGAGCGTGCGGAAATCCTCCTCGAACGCCAAGGTGTACGGCCGGTGCGTGTCGTACAAAGCCACGTCCCCTGGGCGCAGCATCGCCTCGCGGTTGTCCTGGACCAGGAGCCCGGTGCCGGACAGGATCAGGCTCAGCTTGTAGTAGTGCCTGTCCGCCCTGGCGATGAGCTCGGGCGTCCGTTCGACCACGTGCGCGGACGCGGTCACCTCGGTCAGCTGGACGTCGTCCGCGCCGCACGAGCGGATGCGACCGCGGAAGTGGTCCCGGTGCTCGCTCGTCACATGCAGCGGCACGAAGGACTGCGACACCACCGTGCGGAAATCGGTGAAATCTCGCGCGACCGTGGTGGTGGTCGGGTCGGCGGTGGCGGTGGTCACGGGGTCACCTCGCAGCATCGGGGGGTGAATTTCATATACGATAAGCGATACGATGCTGCCGGGCAATGATCGCGGCGAGGTCAGTCGGCGAGGCGGAACAGGAGGGTCCTCGGGTCCACGTCGACGGGTACCACCGTGCCCGTTTCGTAGCGGCCTACGTCTTCGGTGAGGACGCGCGCACTGAACGGAGTCACTCCCGGGCCGGTGACGACGAGGTCGACGTCGTCCGCGGGTGTGCTCACTTCGCCGACCCAGATCCGTTTCCTGGAAACGACTTCGGCGTTCGCGCGGACCCCGGACCGGTCGAGCCCGCGGTGGGCCTCGCGAGCCTTGGCGTTCTGCCTGAGGTGCGAGCCGACGGTGCCCAGACCGCCGAGCGTGAACACGACGCCCATGGCGATGACCACCAGGCGGTCGTCGTCGCCGGGTTCGAAGTAGCTGCTGATCCAGAGCAGGCCCGGGCCGATCAGGACCAGGATGGTCATGAAGAAGCCCAGGAGGCACCCGATGACGGTGAAGGCAGGCAGCTCCGGTGCTTCCTTGCCCTCGCGGTCCGTCTCCACGGGCGTGAGGTTACTGGCCGGTTTCCGTCGGTGGTCCGGTAAAAATGCCCGCTTGCCGAAGCGGGTCCGCGCCGAGACGGACCCGTGGTCGGCCAATCACCCGCGAAGGGATTTGTTTGTCCTTTGTGGACATACGGTGGTCTTCACCGGTCAGGCAAGGCAAGGCAGAGGGCGTCCAGCGCGGCACCGAAGGCGTGTTCGGGTGGGGTGCCGTACCCGATGACCAAGCCCTCGCGCCGGGGCATCGCGCTGTCCGGATGCGGATACGCGGCGAGGCCGTCGAGAGCGAGCCCCTGACGCCGTGCGGCGCGCAGCGCGGCTTCCTCGGTACCCGCGGGCAGTTCGAGCACGGCGTGCAGCCCCGCGGCGATTCCACTGACCGTGATGTGCGGGGCGCGGTCGGCGAGTGTGGTCGTGAGCAGGTCGCGACGGTGCCGATAGACCTTCCTCATCCGGCGCAGATGCCGGTCGTAGGCGCCGCTGGTGAGGAAGTCGGCGAGGGTGAGCTGATCGACGACGCCCGACCAGATCTCCCGCGGTCCCTTGGCGGCGGCGACCTCGTCCGCCAACCAGCCGGGTACGGCCAGCCAGCCGAGCCGGAGCGCGGGGGAGAGGCTCTTGCTCGCCGAACCGAAATAGACGACGTGATCGGGGTCGAGACCTTGTACGGCGCCGACCGGCTCGCGGTCGTAGCGGAACTCGCCGTCGTAGTCGTCCTCGAGGAGCAGGCCGCCGGTCGCGCGTGCCCAGTCGATGACCGCGGCTCGGCGCTCCGGAAGCAGGGCACCTCCCATCGGGTACTGGTGGGCGGGGGTCAGCAGGACGGCGTCCGCGCCGGTGCCGTCGAGCTCCTCGACGCGTGCTCCGTGGGCGTCCACCGTCAACGGCACCGTTTTCAGCCCGGCCTCTTCGAGCAGCGAGCGGTGGAACTCGAGTCCGTACGACTCCACGGCGACAGGGCCGCGCAGGACCCGGCGCACCAGGCTCAGCCCGTGCGCGAATCCGGAGCAGACCACGATCCGGTCCGGTTCCGTGCGTACGCCCCTGGTCCGCGCCAGGTACTCCACCAGAGCCGTCCGCAACTCCGGCCTGCCGCGGGGATCGCCGGCGCCGAAGGCTTCGTTGGGAGCGGTCGCGAGCGCCCGCCGGGCCGAAGCCGCCCAGGCCGAACGTGGGAAGGCGGAGGCGTCCGGGGAACTGGGCATCAGGTCGTGGACCACGCGCCGTGAGGCCGGGCGCGCCGGACCCCGTGATCGGCCGGGTTCCAGCGGCGTGGCGCGATGCGCGACGCGCGTGCCCGAACCTTGGCGGGCGATGAGCCAGCCTTCTTCGGCCAGCTCCGCGTACGCGTCGGCGACGGTGTTGCGAGCGATGCCCAGGTCGGCGGCGAGGGCGCGATAGGGCGGCAGCCGGGTGCCGGGCGCGAGCCGTTCGGACCGGATCGCTTCACGCAAGGCTCGCATCAGCCGGAACCGCACGCTCCCACTGCCGGCGAGCTCCAGATGCAGATCGCTGCCCCGGTCCATCACGACGCCGCGAGCCGACGGGAATTGACCCATGAAATCTCCACAAGAATGCACCATACCGTGGGCCACTTGCACTTCTAGTGTCCTTGACATGACCACTGTTCACATCCCCGAGCGGATGGATTTCTCCCGCGTCGCCCCGCGGGTCTTCAAAGCCGTGCTGGCTCTGGACGCCGCGGCCCGCGCCGGTCTGGATCCGGTCCTCCTCGAACTCGTGCAGATTCGCGCGTCCCAGATCAACAGGTGCGCGTACTGCATCGACTACCACACCAACGACGCGCGCAAGGCTGGCGAAACCGAAGAGCGCGTCAACCAGCTGAACGCTTGGGAAGAGTCCAGCCTCTACACCGCGAAGGAGCGTGCGGCGCTCGCCCTCACCGAAGCCGTGACCTTGCTGCCACAAGGGGTTTCGGACGCGGTGTACGACCAGGCGGCTCTGCACTTCGAGGACGCGGAGCTCGCCCAGCTCATCGCGCTGATCTTCACGGTCAACGCCTGGAACCGGATGAACGTGACCACCCGCAAGACACCAGGCACCGAATAAACCTCTCCCCGCACACCAAGGGCGATGGCCGCTCGCGCGCGGCCATCGCCCCTGCTCTCGAAAGGCTGACCTCGTGACCGCCGCCGAAACCCTGCCCAGGAGCCACTCACCGGTCAAGGGCTGGCTCGCCGTCCTGGCCGTGACACTGGGCATCTTCGCCCTGATGACCTCCGAACTGCTGCCCGTCGGCCTGCTCACGCCGATCGGTTCGGCCTTGGACATCTCCCCGGGAACGGCGGGGCTGATGGTCACCGTGCCCGGTCTGGTCGCCGCGATTTCGGCGCCATTGGTGACCGTGGCCATCGGCAAGACCGATCGGCGGCTGGTGCTGGCGGTGCTGGTCGGTCTCGTGGGCGCGGCCAACCTGGCTTCCGCGTTCGCCACCGGCTTCGCGCTCGTTCTCGTCGCCCGCTTCCTGATCGGGATCAGCGTCGGCGGTTTCTGGGCCCTCGCCGGCGGTATCGCGCTGCGCCTGGTGCCCAAACACCACGTCGCGCGCGCCACCGCCGTCATCTTCGGCGGTGTCGAGACGGCGTCCGTGCTGGGCGTGCCCGCCGGCACGCTGATCGGCGACCTCGGCGGCTGGCGGACGGCTTTCGCGACCGTGGGCGTCCTCGGCCTGATTTCCTTGGCCTGCATGGTCTTCCTGATGCCGAAGGTGGAGCCGGACCAGACGATCGCCTTCGCGGATCTGCCGCGGGTGTTCCGTTCGCACGCCGCGGTCCGCGCGGGTATCGCGATGACCTTCCTGGTCATCACCGGTCACTTCGTCGCCTACACCTTCGTGCGGCCGATCCTGCAGGAAGACGGCGTCGCGGACGGCATGATCGGTGTGGTGCTGCTGATCTTCGGCGTCGCGGGCATCTGCGGGAACTTCCTCGCCGGCGCGCTGATCGACCGGTACCTGCGGCAGACCGTGTGCGGGATCGGCGTGGTTCTCGCGACGGCCATGGCCGTGTTCGCCGTGACCGACAACGACACCTTCTCGGCCGCCGCGATCCTCGTCCTCTGGGGGCTGGGCTACGGCGCCGTCCCCGTCACCTTCCAGACCTGGATCCTCGCCGCCGCGCCGGATGCGACCGAGGCGGCTTCCTCGCTGTACGTGTCGGCGTTCAATCTGTCCATCGCCCTCGGCGCGCTCTTCGGTGGCTTGGCCGTCGACGCCATCGCCACCGTCAGTGTGCTGTGGATCGGCGGAGCACTGGTGCTGCTGGCGGTCCCGGTGGTGGGGCGGCGGAGAGGGTGAACGAAACGATCCGCTTACGCGAGCGCGGCGGGGAGCGTTTCGAAGCCGCGCAGGATCCGGGTCTCCCGCCGTCGCGCACCGTCGAGCAGCCGCAGGTCCGGGAAGCGCTCGAAGATCGACCGCAGCCCGATCTCGCCTTCCATCCTCGCCAGCGAAGCGCCGAGACAGTAGTGCCGCCCCGCGCCGAACGACACGTGATCCCGCGCGTTCGCCCGCTCGACGTCGAAGGTGGCGGGGTCGTCGAAGATCTCCGGGTCCCGGTTGGCGCCCGCGAGCACGGTGGTGACGATCGCGCCGCGCTCGATGCGGGCACCGCCGATCTCGGTGTCCCGCGCGGACAGCCTGCCGGTCAGCAGAACCGGCGGGTCGTAGCGGAGGATCTCGTCGACGGCGTTGCTCCACAGGTCCGGATCCGCCCGCAGTTTCGCGAGTTCGCCCGGGTGCCGGGTGAGCAGGGCGATGCCGTTGCCGAGGAGGTTGACGGTCGTTTCGAAGCCGGCCGCCAGGACCAGTCCGGCGGTGGCCTTGAGTTCCCGCTCGGTCAGGCCCACCCCGTCCTCGCGCGCGGCGATCAGCTTGCTGAGCAGGTTGTCGCCGGGGTTCTTCCGCAGTTTCTCCAGATGCACGGTGAGCCATGAGTCGAACTCGGCCAGCGTCGCCTCCACCGTGCGGAAGGTCCGCCACGGCAGGCCGAGGTCGAGGCTCGGGGCCGCCGCGCTGCCCAGCGCGAGCACCTTGTCGCGTTCCTCCGAGGGGACACCGAGGATCTGGCTGATCACGGTGACCGGCAAGAGCCCGCAGTAGTGCTCGATGAGATCGACGGGGTTCGCCGGATCGAGGCCGTCGAGCAGTTCGTCGGTGATCGCCTGGGTGCGCTCGCGCAGCTGCTCGACCGCACGGGCGGTGAAGACGCGGGTGACCAGCTTCCGGTAGCGCGTGTGGTCGGGCGGTTCGCTGGCGAGCAGCGACGGCGGCTCGATCGGATGGATGAGGCCGGACGCCGACCACGCGACCAGCTTGTTGAGCAGCGGGTTGTCCGGGACGAACCGCACGGTCTTGAACGCGTCGCTGGTCAGCACCTCTTTGCACGCCGAATGCCGGGTGCTGACATGGCCGACCCGGGTGGTGGCGATGGCGCCGTGCGAGCGGATTTCGTCGAACAGCACGCTCAGATCCGCTCCGCCGCTCGCCTCGACGGACAGCCTGCCCTGGAGGTCGCCCCGGCGTGCCGCGGCCCGCAGGGCGACCCGGGGGATGGCGTGACCGATGCCCCAGCGGGTGACCGGTTTGGCGATCGCCTCCGCCTTGTGCCGGAAGGTCCGTGCGGGAGCGGTCTTGAGTGCGAACATCAGGACTCCGTCCGTGCGGGTTCCCTTCGAAGGTATCGGAACGACGTGTCAGTAGCCAGCGGCTCCGATCTCTGCGGACGCGCTGTCCGCTCGGTAATGTTCTGCACTTCGGGCGGGCCGGGGAGTGCTTGTGGGCGGCTACGGGTTCGACATCGCGCTGGTCGCGGTGCTGGTGGTGCTCAACGCGGTGTTCGCGGGCAGTGAGATGGCGCTGATCTCGTTGCGCGAGGGGCAGTTGCGGGCGTTGGAGCGTGACGGTCGCGCGGCCGGCCGCACGCTGGTGCGGCTGGCGCGCGACCCGAACCGTTTCCTGGCGACGATCCAGATCGGCATCACGCTCGCCGGTTTCCTCGCTTCGGCGACGGCGGCGGTGTCGCTCGCGCAACCCCTGGTGCCGTTGCTGGATTTCCTCGGCGACGCGGCCGGGGTGGTGGCCGTCGCGCTGGTGACGATGGTCCTCACCTTCCTGACCCTGGTACTCGGGGAACTGGCGCCGAAACGGCTCGCCATGCGGAACGCGTTGCGGTGGGCGTTGCTGGTGGCGCGTCCGCTGAATCTGTTGTCGGCGATCTCGAGACCTGTGGTGTGGGCGCTGAGCGTGTCGACGAACTTCGTCGTGCGGGTGCTGGGCGGCCGGGGGGAAGCCGATCCGGATCAGATGTCGCCCGAGGAACTGAGGGAACTGGTCTCGGCGCAACGCGGCCTGAACACCGAGCAGCGCATGATCATCAACGGCGCCTTGGAGATCCACGAGCGACGGCTGCGGGAGGTGCTCGTCCCTCGCCGGGCGGTGCTGACGCTCGCGGCCGAGCAGGACATCGAGTCGGCGCGGAGGCAGCTGGCCGAGTCCGGCCATTCCCGGGCGCCGGTCGCCCGCGGCGGCCACCTGGACGACGTCGTCGGTGTCGTGCGGCTGCGTGATCTGCTCGGCGAGCACGAAGACCTCGCCGAGGCCGTCCGGCCGGCGGTCGTGTTCCCCGATTCGCTGCGGGTCTCGGACGCGCTGCGGAGGTTCAAGGCCGAGCGGGAGCAGATGGCGCTCGTCGTCGACGAACACGGCGCCGTCGCGGGCATGGTCACACTGGAGGACCTGCTGGAGGAGATCGTCGGCGAGATCTACGACGAGACCGACCGCGACGTGCTGGCCGTCCGCGACGGGACGGACGGTTCCCTGGTCCTGCCCGGCACCTTCCCGGTGCACGACCTCGTCGACGTCGGCGTCGAGCTGCGCGACGCCCCGCCGGGGGAGTACGCGACGATCGCGGGACTGATCCTCGTGATCCTCGGCCGGATCCCGGAGAAGCCGGGCGACCGGGTGACGGTGTCCGGCTGGACCGTCGAGGTGCTCGGCGTGGAGCATCACGCGATCACGCGGGTGGCGCTGCACCGTGGAGCGAACACGGAGCGGTGAGTTGCGCCGGGCGCGCCGGGTTGGCAGCGTGCCCGGTGTCCCGCCACGAAGAAAGGTGTCCCGATGCCGCAAGACCAGCCGGATTTGAAACCTCGTTCGCGCGACGTGACCGACGGCCTGGAGCGTGCGGCGGCCCGCGGCATGCTCCGCGCGGTCGGGATGGGCGACGACGACTTCGCCAAACCGCAGATCGGCGTGGCGTCCTCGTGGAACGAGATCACGCCGTGCAACCTGTCGCTCGAACGGCTGGCCAAGGCGGTCAAGAACGGCGTGCACGCGGCAGGCGGCTATCCGCTGGAGTTCGGCACGATCTCGGTGTCCGACGGCATTTCCATGGGCCACGAGGGCATGCACTTCTCGCTGGTGTCCCGCGAGGTGATCGCGGATTCGGTCGAGACGGTGATGATGGCCGAGCGGCTGGACGGCTCCGTGCTGCTGGCGGGCTGCGACAAATCCCTGCCGGGCATGCTCATGGCGGCGGCCCGGCTCGATCTCGCTTCCGTTTTCCTTTACGCGGGCTCGATCATGCCCGGCCAGGTGGACGGCCAGGACGTCACGATCATCGACGCTTTCGAAGCTGTCGGCGCTTGCCTGGCGGGGAAGATCAGCCGCGCCGAAGTGGACAGGATCGAACGCGCGATCTGTCCCGGCGAAGGTGCCTGCGGCGGGATGTACACCGCCAACACGATGGCGTCGGTCGCCGAGGCGCTCGGCATGTCGCTGCCAGGGTCGGCCGCTCCGCCCGCCGTCGACAGGCGTCGTGACGGGTTCGCCCACCGGTCGGGGGAGGCCGTCGTCGGGATGCTCCGCCAGGGCATCACCGCGCGCCAGATCATGACCATGGAAGCGTTCGAGAACGCCATCGCCGTCGTGATGGCGCTGGGCGGTTCGACCAACGCCGTCCTCCACCTGCTCGCGATCGCGCGCGAGGCGGAGGTCGACCTGCGCATCGACGACTTCAACCGGATCGGGGACAAGGTCCCGCACCTCGGCGACCTCAAGCCGTTCGGGAAGTACGTGATGAACGACGTCGACAAGGTCGGCGGCATCCCCGTGGTGATGAAGGCGCTGCTCGACGCCGGGCTCATGCACGGCGACGTGCTCACCGTGACCGGCAGGACCATGGCCGAGAACCTCGAAGGCATCGCCCCCGCCGGGGTCGACGGCGAGATCATCCGCCCGCTCGACCGGCCGATCCACAAGACCGGCGGGCTGACCATCCTCAAGGGATCGCTGGCACCCGAAGGCGCGGTCGTGAAGTCGGCGGGCTTCGACGAATCGACGTTCACCGGCACCGCGCGGGTGTTCGACGGCGAGCGAGCCGCTCTCGACGCGCTCGCGGAAGGCCGGATCGTCGCCGGGGACGTCGTCGTCATCCGGTACGAAGGGCCCAAGGGCGGGCCGGGGATGCGGGAGATGCTCGCCATCACCGGCGCGATCAAGGGCGCCGGACTCGGGAAGGACGTCCTGCTCATCACCGACGGCCGGTTCAGCGGCGGCACGACCGGGCTGTGCGTCGGCCACATCGCCCCGGAAGCCGTCGACGCCGGGCCGATCGCGTTCGTACGGGACGGCGACCCGATCACCCTCGACGTCGCGAACCGGACACTCGAAGTCGAGATCGACGACATCGAGGCGCGGAAGGAAGGCTGGGCCCCCAAGCCGCCGGCGTACACCCGCGGAGTGCTCGGCAAGTACGCCAAGGTCGTCCGCAGTGCCGCGCACGGAGCCGTTTGCGAGTAGGAGCCACTGCGCGTGAAGGCCTCCTTCCCCTCGGCTGAGCCGAGGGGAAGGAGGCTTTCACGCGCTTCACGAACGGGTGATGCGTAGGCCGGAGAGACGCGAGTACGTAATTCACCCGATGTGCCCCGCTACTCCGGAGTAGCAGACTCGGCGGCCCGACGATTCCCGCTGCTCCGGAGGTCGATGATGACCCTGACCGCGTCCCATGCCCCAGCCCGCACCGCCGCCCTCGTGATCGCCCGCGTGGTCGTCGACGGGATCCGGCATTCGCTGCCGGAGCACGCGCCGCTGTTCGACGCGCGCGCCACGGAGTTCGTCGCCTCGGTACTGGAACACGACGGGATGAACCTGGGCATCGCGGCCGGTGCGGACGCCTTCCGCCAGGTCGGCGTCGCCGAGTACGCGGCGGGCAAGGACCTGGAACGGCTCTCCCGCGCCTACCACTCCGCGGGCCGGTGCGCCCTGCCCGCGCTGGCCTCGCTGTCGCGGCAGCCCGGGGCCGGGTCGGCCCTGATGGACACCGGGGTGGAGGCCCTGCTCCGCTGCGCGGACGTCCTGATCCGGCTGTCCACCGCCGCCTACCGCGCGGCGCGCACTCCTTCGGTCGCCGAACTGCGGCAAGACCTGCTGAAGGAGATCTTGAGCGGCCGCCCGCCGTCGAAATGGGCGGGCCTCGCGGCGGAGGCGGGCTGGGTGCCGCCCGCCCGGGTGGTGGCCGTCGCCGCGGAGCCCGGCGCGGTCCGCGCCTCGTTCGGCCCGGAGGTGCTGGCCGACCTCACCAGCGAGTACCCGCACCTGCTCGTGCCGGACGACGTCGAGATCGGTGGCGTGCCGGCGGGGACGCGGGCGGCGGTCGGGCCCGCGGTCTCGCCCGCCGAAGCCGCGGTGTCCCTGCGGTGGGCGCGCCGGACCCTCGAGCTGGTCCGGCGTGAGGTGATCGAGGACGGCCCGCTCGTGCGCTGGTCGGACCACCTGACCACGCACTGGCTTTTCGCCGACGAGGTGCTGACCACCGCGCTCGTCACGCGCAGCCTCGCCCCGATCGACGGCCTGCCCGCGAACGAGCGCGCCAAACTCGCCGAAACCCTCGACGCCATGCTGTCGGCCCGCGGCGGGGCACCCGAGATCGCGGACAACCTCGGCGTCCACCCGCAGACCGTCCGCAACCGCCTGCGCCGCCTCCGCGTCCTGTTCGGCGCCCGGCTCGACGACCCGGAGGCGCGGCTGGACCTGAGGATCGCCTTGCGCGCTGAGCTGCTCACGCCCGAACCGGGTCGGCAGGCGACTCCGATGAGGGTGGCCTGAGCGTCAGGCGGATTCCGCGGACCGGGTCACCCACGTGGCGACCTGGACGCGGTTGGAGTAGCCGAGTTTGGTGAGGATGTGGTCGATATGGGTGTCCACCGTCCGCCGGGCGATGCCGAGCCGGTCGGCGATCTCCTGGTTCGTCAGCCCCTCGGCGATCACGTGCGCGATCTCGGTCTCGCGTTTCGTGAGCACCCCTGCGGCCTGCTTCCGCGGTTCGGGGGACCGTTCTTCGAGGGCGTACCCGATGGCGTCGGCGATGGGCATCGCGGCGCCGTCGGTGAACTCCTTGATCGCGACTTCCCAGCCCAGCGCGGCCGTCACGGCCTCGGTGTCGGCCTGCAACGGCTCGGTGAACGCCTCGTACCGCGTCGGCCAGGCGCCCACCGTGCGCCAGACGTCCATCGCGGCACCCTGCAGGATCGCGGCCCGGTTGGGCCGTCCGGTGCGGGCGGCGCAGCCGGCCAGCACGGTGAGCGTGAACCCGACGACGACGCGGTCGTCCACCCGGGCGTGCAGGCGCAGGACCTGCTCGCAGCAGCGGCTCGCCACCGCGAGGTCACCCTGGAGGTACTCGGCGGCGGCACGCGACCACAGTGCCCAGCCCCGCCAGAAGACCTCGCCCCGCCGCTCGCAGCGCTCGACGGCTTCCGCGAGCACCGCCCGGCCGCGGTCGATGTCGCCGTTCAGCCAGATGGCCAGCCCGTGGTTGTAGCTCGCCCAGAGGTCCGCGCCTTCGTCGCCGTGGGCGCGGAACAGGTCGATGGCCGTGCCGAACAGGCGTGACGCCTCGGCCATGTCGTTGCCGATCAGCGCGGCGTAGGCGCGGACGTGGAGCACGTACGCGGCGGCGAGCTCGTCGCCGCTGGTCTCGGCTTCGGCGGCCGCCCTCTCCAGCATGCACCGATGAGCGGGCAGGTCTCCCTGCACCAGGGCCAGGAAACCGGAGAGCCACAGCACGTGCGCCCGCTCCGGAACACCCGGCGCCGCGGCCTCGTCGAGACGGCGGACCCAGATCCGGCCTTCGGTGTTCAGGCCGCGGACGATCCAGAACTCCTTGACGTCGCGCAGCATCCGCAGCCCGATGATCGCGTCTTCGGGGTCGCCGGTGCAGTAGTCGAGGGCGACGCGAAGGTTCGCGTGTTCGCGCCGCAGCCGTCCGATCCAGCCGAGCTGATCGGTCTCCAGCCATTCGGTGGCGTACCGGCCGGCGAGCTCGGCGAACCAGTCCCGGTGCCGTTTCCGGAACTCCACCGTCCCGCCCGTCTCGGTGAGCCTGTCGACGCCGTACTCGCGCACCGACTCCAGCATGCGGTACCGCACGCCGCCGGGGTACTCCTCGCGCAGCAGGATGGACTTGTCGAGCAGCCCGTCGACGACTTCGAGGACCCGTTCGCGCGGCAGTTCGCCGCCGGAACAGACCTGTTCGGCGGCGTCGAGGTCGAAGCTGCCGGAGAACACCGACGCACGCGCCCACAGCAGCCGTTCGGGCCCGGTGCACAGGTCGTGGCTCCAGTCGATCAGGGCCCGCATGGTTTCGTGCCGCTCCGGCCGCCCTCGCCGGTCCTTCGTGAGCACGGAGAACTGCCGGTCGAGGCGGTCGGCCAGCTGACGCACGGACAGCGCCCGCGCGCGGACGGCGGCCAGCTCGATGGCCAGCGGCAGCCCGTCGAGCCTGCGGCACAGCCGGATCAGCGGTTCGGTGTCCTCGTCGGTGAGCCGGAACGACGGCGCGACCGCGGTCGCGCGGTCCACGAACAGCCGCACGGATTCGTCGTTCATCACGCGCTCGAAGGACTCGCCCTGTTCCGGGATCGCCAGCGGCGGCACCGGCAGGACACGTTCGCCCGCCACGCCGAGGGACTGCCTGCTCGTGGCCAGCACGGTCACCTGGGGGCAGGCCCGGACGACGGTGTCGGCGAACCAGGCGCAGCTGTCGACCAGATGCTCACAGTTGTCCAGCACCAGCAGCAACCGGCTCGCCTGAAGCGCCTCGACGACCACCTCGATGGCCGGTTTCGCCGAGCGGTCGCCGAAACCGAGGACGTTCGCCACGGTCGGCACGAGCAACGCCGGTTCCCGCAGCTCGGCCAGCGACACGAACGCGACCTCGTCGGCGGTCGCCTCGCGGTGGGCCGCGGCGACCCGCCACGCCAGCCGCGTCTTGCCCACGCCGCCCGGCCCGGTCAGCGTGACCAGCGACGACGCCTCCAGCAGGCGCCGCGCTTCACCGGTTTCGGCATCGCGGCCCACGTAGCTGGTCACTTCGGTGGGATCGGCAGACCACCCCGCGAGTGAGCCAACTCCGTCCGCCATGCATTCTCCCGCCATCGACCAGACTCGCGAGTTCCGTCCGATGTAGACGGAAATCGCCCGGCTGCGGATACTAGCGGACCGGCGTCCTCCTAGCGGGAAGCTTGCTTCCCGCGATCATGGGCCCAGCCCGCCAGTACCGTTCCCGCGGCCACGAGCAGCAGGAACACGATCAACCTGCCGCTCCAGTCACCGGGTACCCAGTCGAACGCGCCCCACAACTGGGTCGCGGAATGATCGAACAGGCTGCGGATGGCGGCCTGCGCGAAGACGGCGATGGCCACCATCCCGACGATCTGCAGCCCCAGATAGCCGCCCTTGGTCATGCTTCCTACCTCCTGGTTCACGGTCGGGACCCAGCATCGCCGCCGCGGGGCCGGGCGCACATCGGCAGCGCGTCGCACTTCGCGTCCGACCAAAGTCGAGCCCCGGGTCGTCCTGTGTCCGGCTGCGCCGCCGCGAGCGGGTCGACCATGATGGGCCCGTGATCATCGACGCCGGCGCCCAGCCGCCCCTCAGTCCGTGGGGACAGGCCTGGCGCCTGCTCGCCGCGGCCGGACTGGGCGTGCTGCTCTGGCTCGTCACGGCGTCGCAAGTTCCGGTGGGCGCGACGGGGTCGAGGGTCGACTGGATGATCACCGGTGATCCGCTGATCGCGCTCGCCTGCTTGACCGCCCTGCTGTGGCGCCGCCGCTTCCCGGTCGTGATCACGATCGCGGTCATCCTCGCGTCGACGGTCTCGGTATTGGCGGGCGGCGCGTCGTTGCTGGCGCTCTGCTCGCTGGCCGCCCGGCGGCGACCGGCCGAAACGGCGGTCGCGGCGGTGTTGTCGGTGATCACGGCGGTGCTGACCGCCGACCTGTACCCGCAGCGCGAGGTGCCCGGACCGCTGTGGCTGGTGATCAGCCTCCCCACCTTGATGGTGGGCATCGTGGTGGCCGTGGGCGCCGCGATCGGAGCGCGCCGGGAGGAGGTCCGCTCCCTGCGCGAACGGGTCGAAAGCGTGGAGCGGGAGCAGGCCGCGCGGGCGGCCGAGGCGCGGATCATGGAGCGGCACCGGATCGCCCGCGAGATGCACGACGTCCTCGCGCACCGCGTCTCGCTGGTCGCGATGCAGGCCGGGGTGCTCGGGCATCGTCCGGATCTGCCCGCCGACCAGGTCGCGGAACTGGCCCGCGGGATCGCCGACGGCTCCCATCAGGCGCTGGAAGAGCTGCGGGACGTCCTCGGCGTGCTACGGGCCAGCCCGGATGAGGTGGAGCCCCCGCAGCCTTCGCTCGCCGACCTGTCGGCGCTGGTCGCGGACGCGCGGGCGCTGGGACTGGACGTCACCTTGACGACCACGATCTCGGGCGAGCCGCCCGACGCGATCGCGAGGACCGTCTACCGGGTCGTCCAGGAAGGCCTGACCAACGCGGGCAAACACGCGCCGGGTGCGAGAGTGGCCGTCACCGTCGAGGGGGAAGCGGGGGACGGCGTGCGGGCGACGATCCGGGATTCCGGCGCGGCGCGGGCGGTCGCGGGGCCGCCCGCCTCGGGTTTCGGGCTGCTCGGCCTCTCCGAGCGGGTCGGACTGGCAGGCGGCGAGCTGGACCACCACGCGGAACCTGGCGGCGGGTTCGTCCTCGCCGCGCGGTTGCCGTGGCCGGTCCGCGAAGGGAGCGAGTGAATGGGCAACGAGCGGGTGCGGGTCGTGCTCGTCGACGACGAACACCTGGTGCGGATGGCGCTGCGGCTCATCGTCGACGGCGAACCCGACCTCGTCGTGGTCGGCGAGGCCGCCGACGGCGACGCGGCGGTGACCGTGGTGGGGGAGCAGCGGCCCGACGTCGTCCTGATGGACGTCCGGATGCCCGGGCGCGACGGCCTCAGCGCGACCGAGGAGATTCTCCGGCTCCCGGAACCGCCCCGCGTCCTGGTGCTCACGACGTTCGACTCCGACGAAATGGTGCTGGGCGCGCTGCGCGTCGGCGCGCTCGGGTTCCTCCTCAAGGACACGCCGCCGCCCCGGATGCTCGCGGCGATCCGGACGGTCGCGACCGGCGAACCCGCGCTCTCGCCCGCCGCGACGTCCCGGCTGATCGCCGCGGCCACCGGGCCGCACTCGTCCGACGCGCGCCGGGCGTCCCGGGAAACCGCCCGCGGGTTGCTGGCGACGCTGACCGACCGCGAACGCGAGACCGCGAACGCCATCGCCGAGGGCCTGTCCAACACCGATGTCGCGCGGAGACTGGACATCACCGTCGCCACGGTGAAGGCGCACACGAGCAGCATGCTCGCGAAACTCGGCGTCGAGAACCGGGTGCAGATCGCCTTGCTCGTGCGCGACGCGGACGGCTGAAAATTTTTCTGGCGCGGTGTCGAATCCGGCGTTCCCCGGTCGACGCAGTGTCGGAAGCAGGTTGAAACAACCCAAGGAGAAACCAGATGCGCACCCTGATCGCCACCGCGTTCGTCTCGCTCGACGGCGTCGTCGAAGGGCCCGGCGGGGAGCCGGGCTACCGCAACTCCGGCTGGACCTTCGACGGTATCGAGTTCGACGAAGCCGCCTACGAGCTCAAGGGGCGTGAGCAGGGCGAGGCGACCGCGATGATGATGGGCCGGGTCAGTTACCAGGCGTTCGCGCCGGTGTGGCCAGGCATGACCGAGGAGTTCGCCGAGTACAACGCGATGCCGAAGTACGTCGTCTCGACCACCCTGCGGGACGAGGACCTCGTCGACAACTGGGGCGAGACCACGATCCTGCGTTCGCTCGACGACGTCGCGAAGCTCAAGGAGACCGAGGGCGGGCCGATCATCATCCACGGCAGCGCGGAACTGAACCGGAACCTCACCGACGCCGGGCTGATCGACCGCTACCACCTGCTGCTGTTCCCGGTCCTGCTCGGCGCGGGCAAGAAGATGTTCGGCGACACCGACAAGGACAAGCAGAACCTCAAGCTCGTCGAGAGCGAGGCCTACGGCAACGGCGTCCAGAAGCTGGTCTACGACGTCATCCGATGATCGGACCCAGGCGGGCGCCTGGCACGTGTCCTGCGATCATGAACCGCGTGAACAAGCCCGTCTTCGTGCAGCCGAACCTCGACGGACCGGCGGTGGAGCTGTCCGGGGGTCGAGGTCCACGTGGGTCGCGTGCCGCTGGTGTCGGACGTCGACTGGCGGGTGGACTACGGCCGGCGCTGGGTCGTCCTCGGCCGCAACGGGGCCGGGAAGTCGACCATTCTTTCGGTGGCCGCGACCCAGCGGTTCCCCAGCGCGGGGACGGCCGTCGTGCTCGGCCATCGCATGGGCGCGGTCGACCTGCGTGACGTGCGGACGCATATCGGCTTCGTCGGCGCGAACCAGCGGCTGCCGGACGCGGAGAACCACGACGCGCACACCGTGGTGCTCACCGGGTTCAGCGGAAGCGTGCTGCCGCTGTGGGATCGCTACGACGACGCGGTCCGGGACAGGGCGTCGAAACTGCTCGAACTGGTCGGCTGCACCGAACTGCGCGACCGGCCGGTGCGCGTCTGCTCGCAGGGCGAACGCGCCCGGGTCCGGCTCGCCAGGGCCCTCATGGCCGACCCGCTGCTGCTCCTGCTGGACGAGCCGTTCGCCGGTCTCGACCTGCCCGGCCGCGAGGATCTCCTGATGGCGCTGGAAAACCTGACTTTGGCCCAGCCGGAGCTCGCGACGGTCACCGTGACGCATCACCTGGAGGAGATCCCGGCGACGGCCACGCACGCGCTGATGGTGCGCCGCGGCAAGGTCACCGGCGCGGGGCCGATCGACGAGGTCCTCACCGGCGAAGGGCTCTCCGCCTGTTACGAACGGGAGGTCGAGGTCCACCGCATCAACGGGCGCTGGGCCGCGCACGCGGTGCGACGTTCGTGAAGACGCTCGTCACCGCCGTCGGCTGACGCCCGTGTCAGGCGGAAGGGCAAGGCCAGGCGAGCCGGACGATGGTCCCGGTCGGCGTGCTCGTCACCGTCGCCTCCGGCGCGAAGGCGCGGATGATCGGCAGGCCGCGTCCGCCGTCCGGGCGGCCTCCGTCGCGCCAGCGGCCCTCGTCGGCGACGCTGATCCTGAGGTGACCGTCGCCGTGGGCGGCGGTCACCTTCATGACGTTGTCGTCGGTGCCGTCGGGGTAAGCGTGCTTGACGACGTTCGTCATCGCTTCGTAGGCGGTGAGCTTGAGATCTTCGGCCAGTTCCCGGGGAAGACCCCGTTCGAGTGCCCATTTCGCCAGGACGTCCCGTAGCGCGGCTGCCTGGGCGGCGACGGCGGCGACCTCGAGGACCAGCTCGTCGGTGCCGTCGCGCACCGGCTCGTCGATCGGTATCACGAAGCTTCTCCTCGTCGTCCGCCGCGGTCCACGACCGCCTGATCCATCGACAAGGCTAAGGCACCGCCGGGGATCGGGACACGAGTGTCGCGCGAGCGGGCGCCGTCATCCGATATGTTCGGAGTATTCGGGTACCGATCGCGAGGGGTGGATGACGGTGACGAGCGGAGACGGCGAAAACCTGGAAGTTCCGTTCTCGGTGACCGTCGCCAGGCCCGATGGCGCCGAGGTCGTCATCGCGGTGGCGGGGGAGATCGATCTGACGACCTCCGAAGATCTCAAGGAGACGTTCGAGAACGCGCTGGAGCCCGCGCCGGGCAGGCTCGTCGTCGATCTCGAAGGTGTGGAGTTCTGCGATTCCACCGGTTTGGCGACCCTGGTCAGGATCAACGACCGGTGCAGTACCCAGGGGGTCGACCTGAGTTTCCTGCCGTCGCCCACGATCCGGCGGCTGGCCTCGAAGACTGGACTCTCCACGCTCCTGCCGCTCGCCGGATCCTGAGCGGCAGGCGGCTCAGCGGTTCGGCACTTCGAGGAGTGCGTGGTCGAGGTGCCGGTACACGGGGATATGGCTGTCGACGCCGAACAGGTGCAGCAGGCGCAGTACCGGCCGGGCGTCCGTGACCACCCCGGTCGTGCGGTGTTCGGAGCGGGCGCGGGCCGCGGCGGATTCGATGATCCGTAACCCGGCGACGCCGAGGAAGCCGACCTCGGTGAGGTCGAGCACCGTCGCGGCCGGGAGCCTGCCCCGAAGCGCGCGCTCCAGCCGTCCCGCGGTGGCGAGATCGATCTCCCCGGCCGCGGCGACTACGAGCAGGTCTTCGTTCCACCGGATCCGCTTTACCCGCAACAGGTTCTCGGCCGAAGGACGCGGCGGCGGAACGGCGGGCCGGGCAGCGGCGCTGAAGGCGGGGCCGTCGCGGCTGCTCCGCGTGAAAGGAATACGTTCGGTCATGGTGCTGTCTCCCGGATAGCCGGGACGAGACGACAACGGGTAAGCCTGCACAACGGCTGCGCAAGTCAACTCGCCGCCGCGTCGCCCTGTGACAAGGTGCTGGGCCGCGGACATGCGGGTCGTTCGTGCGGGCTGGTGGACTCAACCTCACGTACTTCTCACCGTACGCCGTTCACCGCACCTGGCAAGGCCGTCTGGGGTGAACGGCGGGATACATGGCCGTGCATGGTCACTCGCGAAGTGCCTTTTCCAGGCGAGACCCCATTTTCGAGCGGATGCGACGCGTCAAGGAGCCGTTCGCCCAAAGGTGTCAGGCGGTAGCCTTCCCCGCCGGTCTCGCCGAGGCGGGTGGCGAGCACGCTCGAAGACATGAGTTCGCAGCGGCGCCGCGGCTCGCGGAAGCCGACGTCGCCCTGGCGGAGTTCCCAGATCACCGCAGGGTCCATCGGCGTCTCATCAGGTCGAGCGCGGCCATGAGCGGACGGCGATTCCCGGCATCCTGTCTGGTCCGAGCGGCACCGCGCGCTGACCCGCGCTGTCGACGAACTCCACGACACCGCAACGGTTTTCGGCGAGACGTGGGCTGTCCGTATCCGGCCGTCAGGGGCGGTGCGAATCGATTTCCCTGGTGTCGCCCCGTTCTTGTTTCGAGGACTTCCAGGCGGTGAGAACACACAGAAGTGCCGCCGCGAAGCCGGCGGCCGTGAGCGTCCCGGCCCAGACGGCGCCGGTGCTGGCGAGAAGGTAGAGCTGGACCACGGCGGTGCACGCGTAGACGACCGCCAGACCCAGCCACAGCCGTTGCGGCATCATCCCCCCGTCTCCGTTCGCTCGATACGGGGTCAATCGCGGCGAGGCGGGATCGGGTTACAGGCTGTTCGAAAGCGGCCGTTTCCTGGTGGCGGGCTCAGCCAGGGCGGGATCCTCCGGCACGCGTTGCGAAGTGACCTTCGCAACACTCTCTCGCCTGGTCCCGTGACCCGCTCACGCACCGTCCACGCGGAAGAAGTCCACCAGCCCGTCCCAAGACCGGGAACTCCGCCGCCGCTCCCACCAGGTCCGGAACGGGGTCGATGCCATGGCGTGCCGCGTGTACGACGTCATCACCGCGCGGTACACGTTTTCCGCCTGGTCCCACGTCAGCCGTTCCTTGCGCCACGCAAGCACGAGCCGCATCCGCATGGGGTCGCCCTTCAGCGGTCGGACGACCATGCCGGGCAGTTCGGGCGCGGTGGGTTCGACGAGTTGCACCGCCTGCCCGGCGGCGATCAGGTGCCGTCCGCCGCCGTTGGGGCATTCGAACCGGATCCGCGGCGTGAACCCGGCGCGATGCGTCGCCGCGCGCAGCGACGTCAGCGAGCCGTCCTCGGGGCCGGGCGGCCCGATCCACGCTTCGTCGGCGAGCTCGGCGAGGTCCACTTCGAGCCCGCCGGCGAGCCGGTGCTGGGCGGGAAGCCCGATGAACACGGGCACCCACGAGAACAGCACCCGGTGCCCGAGGTGTTTCGCCAGCGGCACTTCCTGGTCGTCGGACATGGCGATGACGGCGATGTCGAGCGTCGCGCGGGCCAGGGCCTGAGCCAGCACCGCGCTGGAGGGTTCCACGTGGACGGTCACGTCCAGCCCCGGCAGCGCGTCGTCCAGCCGTTCGACGAAGGTGGGCAGACAGTCCATTTGGGACGATCCGAGCCGGACCGGACCGTCGCCGAGCGCGCCGAGGAGATCGCTCTCGAACCGGTCGAACTCCACGAGCAGGGTCAACGCCCGGCGCAACGTCTGCTCGCCGACCTGGGTCGGGGTCACGCCGGTGTGGCTGCGGACGAACAGCGGCGCGCCGATCTGCCGTTCGAGCCGCTGGAGCAGTGAGGTCAGCGACGGCTGGGACATGCCCAGTGCGGCGGCCGCCTGCGAGAGGCTGCCCGCTTCGGCGATGGCGCAGATCGCCCGCAGGTGCCGGATCTCCAGGGCCATAGGCGGAGTCTATCGCCGCCGGTCATTACGGCCCGGCCGTTCGCGGTGCGAAGGTGCGGCCAGAACCGTGACTACCTGAAAGGGGGAGCCGATGACCGGCGACCGAACCCGGCCGGATCTGCGCGCGCTGCTGGCCGCCAAGGGGTTCCGGAACTGGATCAGCGACGGCTGGGAGCCGGCCGACGACGTCGTCGAGGTGCCGGCGGGTACCGCCGAGGCGGCCGCGGCCCATCGCGGCAGGCTGTCGGCGGAACTGCCCGGTCAGCGGATCGCGCTCGCGGCGGGCCGTGCCGTGGTGCGGTCCAACGACACCTTCCACGGCTTCCGCGCCGACAGCGACTTCGTCTGGCTCACCGGGTGCCGGCGTGAGGGCGCGATCCTCGTGATGACCCCGGCAGGGGACAGCCACCACGCCACGCTGTACGTCCCGCGACCGGCCGAGGCGCACGAGCCCGACTTCGTGGGCGACGCCGACACCAGCCCGCTGTGGGTCGGCTCCGCCGCCGGACCGGCCGCGTACGAGCGTGCGCTCGGCATCGAGTGCCGTCCGCTGGAGGACCTCCCGCACGGCTTGCGCGGACGGAACCCGAGCTTCCTGGTCGGCGCCGGGGTCGATCCCGCGCTCGACGCGTACGGCTTCGGCCACAGCGAACGGCTCCGGACCGTCCTCGCGGAGCTCCGCCGGATCAAGGACGACTGGGAGATCGGCCAGTTGCGCGCCGCCGTCGACGCCACGGCCCTCGGGTTCGCCGACGTGCTGGCCGCGCTTCCCGAGGCGGTCCGCGGGGGCGGGGAACGCTGGCTTCAGGGCACCTTCGACCGCCGTGCCCGCACCGAGGGGACCGGACCCGGCTACACCTCCATCGTGGCGGCCGGGCCGCACGCGCCGATATTGCACTGGACGCGCTGCGACGGGCAGGTCACCGAGGACAGTCTCCTGCTGCTCGACGCCGGCGTCGAGGTGGATTCCTTGTACACGGCGGACATCACCCGGACCTTCCCGGTCGGCGGGGAGTTCACCGTGGCGCAGCGCGACGTCTACGACCTGGTGCACAAGGCGCATGTCGCGGCGTTGGGCGAGGTCCGACCCGGCCAGGACTACGGCGCGTTCCAGGCGACGGCTCTGCGCGTGCTCGCGGAGGGGTTGCACGATTGGGGCCTGCTCCCGGTGTCGGTGGACGAAGCGCTGTCGCCGGACGGGCAGCAGCACCGCCGGTACATCGTCTGCGGTACCGGCCATTTCCTCGGGCTGGACGTCCACGACTGCGCCGCCGCCCATCCGTCCACGTACCGCGAGGGCACGCTCGCCGAGGGGATGGCGCTGGCGGTGGAGCCCGGTCTGTACTTCCACGCCGGCGACCGCACCGTGCCGCCGGAGCTGCGCGGCCTCGGCGTCCGGATCGAGGACGACGTCGTGGTCACCGGATCGGGGTGCGACCTGCTCTCCGGCGGTTTCCCTTCCACCGCCGACGAGATCACCGCCTGGGTCCAGGCAGCCAGGGGCTGAAGGACGGACGAGGGGTAAGGCAAAGGTGGCGTGAGCCGAGTCAGTGGTGAAGTAGGGCGCCAGGGAGGCCGGCAAGCTCTTGACCATCCACAAGGGACGCCGGTCGGGCAGTAGTATCCGTTTTGGGTACTTTGCGCGAGGGTCGTGAGTGGCAATGTGCGTTCTAACCATCATTGCCACTCACGACCCCTCTCGAAAACCGCACATATAGCCACTAATCAGACTTTTCGCCGCTCAAATGTGTCCCTTGTGGACACTCAACGCACGGCCGGCTCTCGTGGCCAGTCCGGAACCACGCCGCGAAGGCCGCCTTCTCTGCCTTGACCCAGCGAAGGGTCCTTCACCGCAGAGGCTCGGTCACGCCACCTTTGACTTGCCCCTCACCTACCGTCAGTACCGGATGGTGTGCCCGGCGAGGATCCGCTCGGCGGCGCCGGTCGTGGACAGACCCGCCGCGGGCCGGTCTTCGGTGAAGTACTCACGGAAGTCCTGGCTGAAGTGGCGGGTCATCAGCGCGATCGTGCGGTTCCAGTTCCCGCCGTCCGGCCCGTCCGGCGCCCACAGGTCCAGCAGCGACGAGCCGACCCTGCCCTGCACGGTGTCGCCGTCGTCCCAGCCAGGCGTCGAAGCGTCGTTTTCGAAGCTGTACGAGGTGCCGTTGTCGTAGACGTAGCGGTAGTCGCCGAGCGCGTAGGCCGCGACGGCGTCGGCGAAGCCTTCGGTCCACGCGCACGATTCCGAGCTGTGTTTCTCGATGTAGTGCGGGTTGCAGCCGTCGACCACGGGGAAATCACGACCGTAGAGCTGCCACTGCAGCCAATGCCCGGCCTCGTGGAGGATGAGGTGCTTCGAGTCGGGCATCGTCGCGCCGAGGAAGACATAGTTCGTGTTCGGATAGTCCCAGTAGCCGCCCTCGGCGACCTTCGGATCCCAGACGAAGGTGATCCGGTCGCAGCGCCCGTCGGACTGCCGGGCCGTCCAGCACGACGAAGCCGGGTTGGCGCGTTTCCAGTACAAGACGTTGAGGGTGTCCACGACCTTCCACGCCCGTTGCAGCGTCGACGGCACCTTCACCGTGCCGAGGTCCTGGGTGCCGGACACGTTCGTGCGGTGTGCCGAGTCGAACGTGTAGTCGGTGGTGTTGTTCGCCGCCTTGACGACCCGCCACATCGAGGTGCTGCTCGACCGGAACCGCACGTACGCCTCGGTGAGTGACGCGGTGTGGCAGGCGGTGAACCGGCCGTCGGACGCGCCGGTGATACCCGCCACGAGCCGGGTCGCCGCGGCGGAACCGATGCGGCCCCACAGTTCCCAGTTCGCGTTCCGGGCAACCTGCGTGCGCAGGGGCTTGCTGGTACCCGCTTCGGCGTCGAGATGGTCGAAGGCGAGCGTGCCGGTGAGACAGGCGTTCGTGGCCGCCGTCGCCGGCGCGGTGGACACGGCCGCGGTCAGCCCGAGTGTCGTGATGAGCACCGCGCCGAACGCTCGAAGTCGTCGGCTGGCGGATCTGCGGATCAGCTGCACGGGAATCTCCTCGCTGGAGGGAAACGACGGTGCGCCCGTGACCCTGTGTCGACGGTGACACACCGGTTGGTGAAGGAGTTTCATCGCGGCCGGCGCCGCCCACCATCGCGCCGTCCCATCGGCCGCGGCTATGCCCTCCCCGCCACGGGGCGTGTCATGATGTCCGCGAACTCGATCGGCAAAGCGAACGATTCGCCCATCCGGTCGTACGGTTTGACGAACGACAGGGAGCAGCGGTGGAGGACGAGACGCCCTCGATCCGGGACATGCTGGCGGTCAACCTGCGCGCGGCCAGGGCGGCGAGGGGCATCTCGCTGTCGGAGCTCTCACGGCGGTCAGGCATCGGCAAGGCGACGCTGTCGCAATTGGAGTCCGGCGGCGGCAATCCGACCATCGAGACCGTCTTCAGCCTGTCCAGGGTGCTGGAAGTGGCGATCTCCGACCTGCTCGACCACCGGGCGGGCGGTGAGCTCACCGTGGTGCGCGGCGCCGACGTCGAGGTGCTCAGCGGTGAGGGAGTGGATCTCCGGCCACTGCGGCGGATCGAGACCGGTGACGGCGTCTTCGAGGTGTACGACCAGGTGGTGCGCGGGGACGCGCCGCAACGTTCGCAGGGGCATGTCGGGGTCGAGCACACCATCGTGCAGACCGGATCGCTGCTGGTCGAGGTGGCGGGCCGGACCGTCGAGGTCGGCCCGGGGGACTACGTCGCCTTCGACGCCCGCGAGCCGCATTGCTACACCGCTTCGGCGGGGCCGGTGCATTCGGTCCTGCTGCTGCAGTACCGCGCCGACGAACGGCTCGACGGAAGGCCGCATCCGGTGCTGAAGGGCTGACCGCGCCCGAAGTATTGACACCCGTCCGGGGCGGAACCTACTCTCCGATCGTTCGCTTTACCGAACACTGGAGGGTCGATGAACCGAACGCGCGTGGTCGTTCTCGGCGCGGGCATCGTCGGCGCCGCGTGCGCCCGTGAGCTGAGCCGGGCGGGCTTCGACGTCGTGGTCGTGGATCGCGGCCGTCCCGCCGGGGGAACCACTTCGCGCGGCGAGGGCAACATCCTCGTCTCCGACAAGGGTCCCGGCCCGGAACTCGACCTCGCGAAGCTTTCGACCGCGTTGTGGCCCCAGGTGGTCGCCGAGATCGCCGACGAGGACGTGCGCGCAGCTTCGGCGATCGAATACGACCCCAAGGGCGGCATCGTCGTCGCCACCACGGACGACGGAGCCCACGCTCTCACCGCCTTCGCCGCGTCGCAGACCGGCGTTCGCGCGGAACCGTTGTCCCCCAAGGAACTCGCCGAAGCGGAGCCCGCTCTGACCCGTGAGGTGGCCGCGGCGTTCCACTACCCGGAGGACGCGCAAGTCCAGCCCGCGGGAGCGGCGCTGGCCCTGCTGGGCTCCGCGCTGCGCCACGGCGCGCGGCTGCGCTCCGACACCGAGGTCGTCGGCGCGACCGTCCACAACGGACGGATCACCGGCGTGCGCGTGCCCGGTGAGGTCGTCGAGGCGGACGTCGTCGTGAACGCCGCGGGCCCCTGGGCCGGTCAGGTGTCGGCGCGTCTCGGCGCCGCGATCGCGGTCCGCCCTCGCCGGGGCGAGGTACTGGTGACCACTCCGATGCCCGGAGTCGTCCGGCACAAGGTCTACGACGCCGATTACGTCGGCGCGGTCGGTGCCGATTCGAGTGAGTTGCAGACCTCCGCCGTCGTCGAGTCGACCTGGGGCGGCACCGTGCTGATCGGCTCGTCACGCCGCCGGGTGGATTTCGACGACGCGATCCGCCCGGACGTGCTGAGTGCCATCGCGGTCAAGGCACTGCGCCTGTTCCCGGCGCTCGCCGACGTCGCGATCATGCGCGCGTACGGCGGATTCCGGCCCTACGTCGATGATCACCTCCCGGTGCTCGGCGAGGATCCGCGGCTGGGGAATCTCTGGCACGCCACCGGGCACGAGGGCGCCGGGATCGGGCTGAGCGTCGGCACCGCGCGGTTGCTGCGCGAACTGCTCACCGGAGCGGAGCCGGCGATGCCGGTCGAGGAGTTCACTGTGGACCGTCCGGCCGTGGTGGCGGCATGAGCGGGTGGCTCCTGCCGCGCGACCGCGACCCGGTGGGCCGGACCGACCGGCCGATCCGGATCACCGTCGACGGCGAACCCGTGACCGGGATCGCGGGTCAGAGCGTGGCGGGGATGCTGCTCGCCGCGGGATGGACCTCCTGGCGGAGAACGCGTTCCGGGGCTCCGCGCGGTGTGTTCTGCGGTATCGGCGCGTGTTTCGACTGCCTGCTCACGGTGAACGACGTGCCCGACGTCCGCGCGTGCCGCCGCCCGGCGGCCGACGGGGACGAAATCCGCACCCAGTCCCGGGAGGAGAACGCGTGAACGTGGTGATCGTCGGCGCCGGGCCCGCCGGGCTCGCGGCGGCCGAGCACGCGCTGCGGGCCGGTGCCCAGGTCACGGTGCTGGACCAGGCGGACACTCCCGGCGGCCAGTACCACCGGATGCTCCCCGAGGCGTACGCGGCGCGGTACCCGGAGCGGGTCCAGCACGGGCGGGCGGAATTCGACCGGCGCCGCCGGGTACTCGCGCATCCGCGATGTCACTGGTGGCCCGGCTCCACCGTCTGGGCGTTCGACCGCGCGGAGAAGACGGTGCACGTCCTGCGGGGACAGTCCGACGGAGGTGGACGGCGGCGGCTGACCCTCGTCCCGGACGCGCTGATCCTGGCGACCGGCGCGCACGACCGCACCCTGCCGTTCCCCGGCTGGGAACTGCCCGGCGTGTACACCGCGGGCGCGGCACAGGCGTTGGCGAAGGGGGAGCGGGTCGCGATCGGCGAGCGGGTCCTCGTCGCCGGGGCCGGGCCGTTCCTGCTGCCGGTCGCGGAATCGTTGCTGGGCGTCGGGGCCGAGGTGGTCGCGGTGCTGGAGGCGAACCCGTTCTCGACCGTCCGGAAAGGATGGGCGTCCCGTCCGTGGCGCCTGGCCGCCCACGCCGGGAAGGCCGGCGAGTTGGCTCGATACGCCGCGACGCTGGCCCGGCACCGGGTCCCGTACCGGCTGGGGCGGGCCGTGATCGAGGCTCGCGGCGTGGACCGCGTCCGCGAGGTCGTGACCGCGCGGGTCCGCGCCGACTGGTCGATCGTCCCCGGCACCGAGCGGACCTACGAGGTCGACGCGGTCTGCGTCGGCCACGGCTTCGTCCCGCAGCCGGAACTGGCCGTCGCCGCCGGCTGTGCCCTGGTTGACGGGTTCGTGCGGGTCGACGCCGCGCAACGGACCACAGTGGACGATGTCTTCGCCGCGGGAGAGATCACCGGGATCGGCGGCGCGGTCACCGCCGCGGCCGAGGGAGCGGTGGCCGGGTGCGTCGCCGCCGGGGGCGAGCCGTCGCCGGAGCTGATCCGCGCCCGCGACCGGGCCCTCGCGTTCGCCGAACGCCTCGCCACGGCTCACCCGATCGGTGCGGCCTGGCGAAGCTGGCTGCGCGAAGACACGATCGTCTGCCGCTGTGAGGAAACGACGTACGGCGAACTGACGCGCGCGGCCGAAGACACGGTCTGCTCCGGCCCGCACGCACTGAAACTCGGCACCCGGGCCGGCCTCGGCCCATGCCAGGGCCGCATCTGTGGTCCGACCGTGTCCGAACTCCGCGGTGGCATCGAACGGCACCACCGCCCGATCGTCCAGCCGATCCGGCTGGGCGAACTCGCCGCCCGAACCGAAGGAGAACCTGAATGAGCACCCCCGACCTCGGCGGCGTCGTCGTCGCGACCGCCCTCCCGTACCGGGCGGACGCGTCGGCCCCCGCCGGGCTGGCCGTGGACTACGACGCCTACGCCGCGCACTGCCGGTGGCTGGTCGACAACGGCTGCCGGGGCGTCGGCCCGAACGGCTCGCTCGGCGAATACTCGTCGCTGACCGACGAGGAACGCCGTCGCGTCGCCCGCACCGCGATCGAAACCGTCGGTGAGGACGGGATCGTCGTCGTCGGCGTGCACGGCCCCGGAGCGCACCAGGCCAAGTACTGGGCCGAGGTCGCCGCCGAGGACGGTGCCGACGGCCTGCTGTGCCTGCCGCCCACGATGTACCGCGCGAACCGCGGCGAGGTGCTCGCGCATTTCGAAGCGGTGGCGTCGGTCGGGCTGCCGGTGATGGTCTACAACAACCCCATCGACACCAAGGTCGACCTCACGCCCGCCCTGCTCGCCGAGATCGCGCGGATCGACAACGTGGTCGCGGTCAAGGAGTTCTCCGGCGACGTCCGGCGGGTGCTGGAGATCCGCGAGCGGGCACCGGGACTGGACGTGATCAGCGGCGCCGACGACGTCGTGCTGGAAAGCCTGCTGATGGGCGCGACAGGCTGGTTCGCCGGGTTCCCCAACGTGTTCCCCGCTGAGTCGGTGCGCCTGTTCGACCTGGCGCGGTCCGGAAAACTCGAAGAGGCCAGGGCGCTTTACGAGCCGCTGGTGGCCGCCTTCCGCTGGGACTCGCGCACCGAGTTCGTCCAGGCCATCAAACTCGGAATGGACCTCGTCGGCCGCTACGGCGGGCCGTGCCGTCCGCCGCGGGGGCCGCTGACCGAGGAACACCGCGAGCAGGTCACCGCCGACATGCGCCGCGCGCTCGCCTCGCTGGGGGTGGAGTAGGTGCGGTCGATCCGGTCGATCACCGCCGTCGACTCGCATACGGAGGGCATGCCGACCCGGGTGGTGACCGGTGGGGTCGGCGTCATCCCCGGCGATACGATGGCCGAACGCCGCCGGTACTTCATGGAGCACCTGGACCACCTGCGGCAGTTCCTGATGAACGAGCCGCGCGGTCACTCGGCGATGAGCGGCGCGATCCTGCAGCCGCCCGCCAGGCCGGACGCAGACTGGGGCGTGGTGTACATCGAGGTGTCCGGCTGCCTGCCGATGTGCGGGCACGGCACGATCGGCGTGGCGACCGTGCTGGTGGAGACCGGCATGGTCGAGGTGACCGAACCGAAGACCGTGGTACGACTGGACACCCCGGCCGGGCTCGTGCACGCCGAGGTCGAAGTCCGGGACGGCCGCGCGGTCCGCGTCAAGCTCCGCAACATCGCGTCCTTCCTCGCCGAGCGAGACGCCGTGGTCGAAGTGCCCGGCCTCGGCGAGGTGCGTTACGACCTCGCCTACGGCGGCAACTTCTATGCCATCCTCGAACTGTCCCAAGTGGACATCCCGTTCGACCGGGCGGCGAAGGACCGGATCCTCGCCGCCGGGCTGGACATCATGGCGGCGATCAATGACCAGCGTCCGCCGAAGCATCCCGCCGATCCGCTGATCGGCGGCTGCAAGCACGTCCAGTTCCTCGCGCCGGGGTCGGATGCTCGCGCTTCGCGGAACGCGATGGCGATCCACCCGGGCTGGTTCGACCGGTCGCCTTGCGGCACCGGCACTTCGGCGCGGATGGCCCAGCTTCACGCTCGCGGCGAACTGCCGCTGTACACGCCGTTCGAGAACAGCTCGTTCATCGGCACCAGCTTCACCGGGGAACTCGTCGCCGAGACCACCGTCGGCGGCGTTCCCGCCGTGGTGCCGGAGTTCTCCGGACGTGCCTGGATCACCGGCAACGCCACCTATCTGCTCGACCCGGACGACCCGTTCCCCGCGGGCTTCGTCCTCTGAGGTTGGCGGCGCGCGCCGGTCCGTGAAGGCCTCCTTGCCTACCCTGAGAGTAGCGAAGGGGCCCTTCACCACCCGGCGGCGTGGTCCCTGGCGACATCGAGACGGTTCGGAAGCCGTAGCTGCGGCCCCCGTGTCGCGAAAGTGGCTTTGTCGTGTCGATCGCGGTGGTGGTGCTGCGGCGCACCAGGCCGGATCTGCCGCGGTCGTTGCGCACTCCGTGGGTCCCGTCCGTGCCGCTGATCGTGAACCTGGACGCGCTGACCTCGGCCTGGATGGTGCTCGGGCTGGTGGTGTACGCCGTGTTCGGATTCCGGAACTCGGTGCAGAACCCGGAGAGGAAGGAAGCATGAAGCAGATCGAGAGGGCGGCGGAGATCGCCGCTGAATGGGCCGCGACCGACCCGAAGACGCGCACGGCGGTGCTCACCGGCGTGGCCGACGCCCTGGACGAGGCCGGTCCGTCCTTGATCGAGATAGCCGACGCCGAGACCCGGCTGGGGACGAAACGGCTGACCGGCGAGCTGGCCCGCACGACGTTCCAGCTGCGACTGCTCGCGGCCGAAAGCGGCTCATACTACGACGTCCGGATCGACCGAGCCGACCCGTCGTGGCCGCCAGGACCCCGGCCGGAGCTGCGCCGGTATCGCACCGCTGTCGGTCCGGTCCTGGTGTTCGCCGCGAGCAACTTCCCGTTCGCGTTCAGCGTGGCGGGCGGGGACACCGCGTCGGCGTGGGTGGCCGGATGCCCGGTGGTGGTCAAGGGCCACCCCGGCCATCCGGAGTTGTCCCGCAGGACGGCTTCGGTCGTCGTGGAAGCCCTCGGCCGCCGGGGTGCGCTCCTGGGCCTTGTCGAAGGAGAAGCCGCGGGCGTGGAGGCACTGCGTCATCCGGCGATCGCGGCCGCCGCGTTCACCGGGTCGGTGTCGGGTGGGCTCGCGCTGGCGCGGATCGCGGCCGAGCGGCCGGTCCCGATCCCGTTCCACGGCGAACTCGGCAGCGTCAACCCGGTGATCGTCCTGCCCGGCGCGGCACGCTCGCGGGCGGAGGAACTGGCGGCGGGCTACGCCGGTTCGCTGACGCTGGGCAACGGCCAGTTCTGCACGAATCCCGGTCTGGTGTTCGTGCCGTCGGAAAGCCCGTTCGGGGATCTCGTCGCCGAACGGTTGCGCGAGGTCCCGGCCGCGCCGTTCCTGAACGACCGCATCGCGTCGGGTTTCCCTACCGGCGCGGCACGGCTGGCCGCCATCCCCGGGATGCGTGAGGTCGTCCGGGGACCAGGCGCCCGACTGCTCGAAGTCGCGCTGGAGGACTTCGTACCGGAAGCGGCTGAAGAGTGCTTCGGCCCGCTGGGCGTGGTGGTGCGATACTCGCGACTTTCCGACGTCCAGCCGGTGCTGGCGGCTCTGCCCGGTCAGCTCACGACGACCGTGCACGCCCTCCCCGAAGAGGCCCCCGACGTCGAGGCACTGCGCCCGGTACTGGCCGACCGCAGCGGGCGGATCCTGTGGGGCGGCTGGCCGACCGGGGTCGCGGTGACCTCGGCGATGCAGCACGGCGGACCGTTCCCGGCGACGACGTCACCGGCCTCGACGTCCGTCGGGACGGCGGCGGTGGAACGCTTCCTCCGGCCGGTGTCCTATCAGGACTGGCCGTCGCACCTCCTGCCGGAACCGCTGCGGGACGACAACCCGTGGGACGTCCCGCAGCGCTTCTCGTGACTCGTGAGTGGGCGCCGGGGGTAGCGAAGGCCTCCTTCCCTACCTTCAGAGTAGGTAAGGAGGCCTTCACTACCACCTGGGCCGGCTTTCGCAACCCGCCACCTCGCCTTACCCCTCAAAGGGAACCGGCCACTCCACTCACGAGTCAGGGGGAGACGACGGTCCCGCCCTGCACGACGTGCCGGAATTTCTCCGGCTCGGCCAGGACGCCGATGTCCTCCAGCGGATCCCGGTCGACGACGAGCAGGTCCGCGTGCGCGCCTGGAGCCAGCGTGCCGATCTCGCCGGTCAGGTTCAGCAGGTCGGCCGCCGTCGACGTCGCGGAGCGGACCACCTCCAGCGCGGACTGGACCTCGCCGCGCAGCCGGAACTCGTGGTTCTGGTGCCGGTGCATCCCGCCGAGGAGGTCGCTGCCGTACACGAGTTTCACGCCGCCCCTGGCCGCCCGCTCGAGGGCGGCCATGCCCGCGCCGAGCACCTCGTCGACCTTGCGCCAGCTGGATTCCGGCAGCCCGTGCTCGCGCCCTTCCTCCTTCAGTGCCCAGTAGGTGACCAGGGTGGGCACGAGATACGCGTCGTGCCGGAGGAACAGTTCGACACTGAGGTCGTCGATCAGGTTGCCGTGCTCGATCGACCGCACGCCCAGTTCCAGCGCGCGGTTCACCGCGCGGGCGGTATAGGCGTGCGCGGCGACGTAACGGTTGGCCGCCTCCGCCTCTTCGACGATGGCGCGCAGCTCCTCGGCGGAGTACTGCGTCGAGTCGATCCGGTCGGTGGGGGAGGCGACACCGCCGGAGGCCATCACCTTGATGTGGTGCGCCCCCTTGCGCAGCTCGTCGCGCGCCGCGGCGCGGACCGCGTCGACCCCGTCGGCGACCCGGCCGAGGCCGGCGCAGCACGGGTGATCGTCGCTGGCGTTGGCGCCGCGCGTCCGGCTGTCGCCGTGCCCGCCGGTCTGGCTCAGCGCGCGTCCGCAGAACAGCAGGCGCGGGCCGCGGAACAGGCCCTCGGCCTGCGCGTCGGCGAGGCCGTAGTCGGCGCCGGAGGCGTCACGGACCGTCGTGAAGCCCCGGTCCAGCATGCGGCTCATGGTGCGGGCACTGTGCGCGGCCACGTACGACGGTGACGACGCGGGCAGCGACCCCAGATCCGCGGTCGACGCGGTGACGTGCACGTGGGCGTCGATCAGTCCGGGCAGCACGAACGCACCGCGCAGGTCCTCGGTCCGCGCGTCGTCCGCGGTGAGCCCGTCACCGATCTCGACGATCCGGCCGTCGGCGCACCGGAGGTCTCCCTCGGTGTACTCGCCCTTGACCGGGTCGAGCAGGCGGGCGTCGCGCAGCAGCAGCGATCCGTTCATCGGTTCTCCTCCAGGAGTTCGCGCAGGGCCGGGACCGCCAACGGTGCCAGTGAACGGGCCGCCGCGACGGAATCGTCGTCGTAGCTGCCTTCTGCGTCGAGGAGGTTGAGGACGCCGAGCGTGCGGCCGCCGTCCACCACCGGCACGTTGATCACCGCGCCGCAGCCGAGCCGGTCGATGAGTTCGTGGTCGGCGAAGATCTCCCGCACCGCCGCGCTGTCCGGTCCGAAGTAGGGCTCCTGTCCCGTGATGCACCGATCCAGCCACCCGGCCGCTACCTCGACGGTCTTCTCGCCGCCGATCGGGTACTCGACGGGGTGGCTGCTGTGCACCCGTCGCAGTGCCCGCCGTTCGGGCACCCACGCCAGTACGGTGAACAGCCGTACGCCGATCGTGGCTCGGGTCTTGTCCTCCACAGTGGACAGTGACACGGTCACTTGGTCATCTCCTTGGCGGTCTTCACGGGCGCGCCGTGTTCGGTCAGTTCTTCCAGGGAACGGCCGGCGGTGGACAGGCCGAACACGACCACGCACACCACCCCGGCCGCCAGGACGGCGGTGGTGAGGCCGAAGACGCCGGCGAAGCCGAGGCTCGCCGCGGACAGGCCGATGATCGTCGGGGCGAGGATGCTGCCCACCCGGCCGAACGCGCTGGACAGCCCGGTCCCGCTGGCGCGGATCCAGGTCGGGAACACCTCGGGGGTGTAGGAGTAGACGCCGGCGTAGGTGCCGTTGAGGAAGAACGACAGCACCGCCCCGGCGAGGGTGATCGACCACGGCGCGTCCATCTGGCTCAGCCAGAACGCGCTCACCGCGGAGCCCGCGAGGTACAACGCGATGGTGTGCTTGCGGTCGAGCCGTTCCGACAGCCACGCGGCGGAGAAGTATCCGGGGATCTGCGCCAGGTAGATGATGATCGAGAACTCGAAGCTCTTGGTCACCGTGATGCCGCGCTCGACGAGCAGTGTCGGGATCCAGGAGAAGAAGCCGTAGTAGGAGAACGTGATCACGAACCACACGGTCCAGATCACCGCGGTGCGGCGCGCCATCGCCGGGCTCCACAAGAACTTCAGCGCGCTGAGGAGATTGACCTTGGGGGTCTCCGTCGCGGGCTGGGCCTCGGCCTCCGCGACGGCGGGAAGTGCTTGCCCCGTCGCCTTTTCGACGTCCCGTTCCAGCTTCGAGACGATCTTCTCGGCCTCGGCATGACGCCCGTTCGCGACCAGGAACCTCGGTGATTCCGGCAGCGAACGGCGCCACCACAGCAGCATGACGATCGGCAGCGCGGTGATCAGCTGCGCGACCCGCCAGCCCTCCGGCACCGTCGGGACGACGAACCGCCCGATCAGCGCGGCGGCGACGAACCCGAACGAGAAGAACCCGGCCAGCGCGCCGACGAACCAGCCGCGGCGTTTGGCGGGGACGAACTCCGACAGGAACGGCGCGATGATGGCGCTTTCGGCTCCCGCGCCTGCCCCGGCCAGCACCCGGGCGCCCAGGAAGACCTCGTAGTTGGGGGAGAAGGCGGCGACCACCGAGAACACCGCGTAGAAGGCCAGCGCGTACATCATGACCTTCTTGCGGCCGATGCGGTCGCCCAGCAGCCCGGCGGCGATCGCGCCGAAGAGGAAGCCGAACGGCGTCGCCGAACCGATCAACCCGAGCTGGCCGTTGTCGAGGCCCCAGGCGGCTTTCGCGCTCGGAAGGAGGAAGGCGACGACGGCGGAGTCCATTCCGTCGAAGGTGTAACCGAGCCCGCCGATGAGCAGGAGTTTGTAATGGGGACGGCTGAGCGGGAGCCGGTCCAGTCGTGCCAGAAGCGTCATGGGGAACGCCTTCCGTGGTTCGGGCGACGAGGAGTGCGGACAACGTATACTGCGTTTCGGCAAAACTGCAATGGTTGTTGCAAGGGGTTCGCCGGGCACGATGCGTTACCGTGACGCCGTCGAGGGAGGGTGCGCGTGACAGGGACGGGAACCGACGACGGTTTCGAGGCGTGGCTTCGGGACCGCGCACCGGAGCGCGGCCTGCGGCCGAAGGCGGCCGCCGTGCTCGAAGTGCTGGTCTCGCAACCGCGCCGGGCGTCGTTCGGCTCGACGGCCGAGCTCGCCCAGCTCGCCGGGGTCAACGTCGCCACCGTCACCCGTACGGCGCAGGCGCTGGGTTTCGCCGGCTGGCCGGCACTGCAACAGGAGTTGCGGGCGCGGTACATGTCGTCGCTGAGCGCGCCGCAGGTGGCCGAGGAACACCGGGACGTCGACTCGCCGGGTTCGGCGTCGCTGCGCCGCGACCTCGACAGCCTCGCTCTGCTCAACCGGCGCGTCGCCGAGGACGAGATCCGCAACGTCGCGGAGGCCGTCGCCGGGGCGCGCCGCACGGTCGTGATCGCCGACGGCAGCTACGCCGCGGTCGGGATCGCGTTCGCGCACAACGCCCGGCTCGCCGGATACGACGTCCACGCGATCACGGCGGGCGACGCCGAACTCGCCAACGCCACGGCGAAACTGACTTCCGAAGACGTCCTCATCGCGATCAGCTTCTGGCGGCTGTACGAGAGCACGGTGCTCGCCGCGAACGAGGCCAAGGCCAGGGGAGCGCGTGCCTTCGCCATCACCGACGCGGCCAGTCCCGCGCTGGCGGCCGCGGTCGAACAGGTGCTGATGGTGCCCGCCGAGGGCGTGACCTTCTTCCCGTCGCTGACCGCGGGGATGAGCCTGGTGCAGGCGATCGTCGCGCAACTCGCCGCCGTCGATCCCGTCCGCACCGGCGAGTCCATCGAGGCGGCCGAGGCCATGTGGTCGCGGTTCGACCTGCTGCACCGTCGCCCGGGATCGGCCGATCGGACAGTGCCGAAAAGGCCGACCGGTCGAGGCGTCTCCGCCGGATGACCGATCCGCCGCCCCCGGCGGGGAGGCGATCCTGGTTCCAGGCCGCCGGAACAGGCGGCACGGGGACCGAGGAGGCCGAAATGACGATCATCGCGACTCTGGGCGCATACGCCGGGCTCGCCCTTCTGGCACTGATGGCGGCGACCCCGCTGCTGGTCGAACTCGATCAGCGCTTCCCGGTCACCCGCCGGGCGAAGGCGGCCGAACGGGAACGCCGGATGCCCGCCGGGCTCGCTTCGGCGTGACGCAGAGCACAGATTCGCGCGATGCCTACCTCGCGTGAGTGATTCGGGCTGCGCCAATTCGTAACTTTGTGTCGCGCTATGGAACGCTCTGTGACGTGACCGTGGATTTCTGCGCCAACGCCCAGCCCTCCGACACCTTCGCGGAGTTCCGGAGGAACGTCGACGAACTGACCCAGGCGTTCATCGACGCCTGCCGTCAGGGACGTACGCCGGGCGACGCTTCTCTCGACCTGCTGCAGCGGGTCCATCGCGAAGACCGCAACTGGGTCGTCGTCCATCTGACCTTCGCCATCGCCGCGCTCGCGCATCAGCGCACCCTCGCCCCGGCCGACTCCGTCACCCGGCCAGGTGGTGTGACGGGTGCGCCGGGGCGCGCGTTGTTAGCTTCCGCGAGTGACTGATCCGACCATCTCCGCGGTCATCGCGGTGTTCGCGGGTTTCGTGCTCGCGGGCCTCCTGGCCGTCCCGTACATCGCCGCGAGTTACCGGCGCCGCGGGGAGCTCGGGCTCTGGCGGGTCCTGCTGGTGTTCGGGTTCCTGGTCTACGCCATGTCCCTGTGGACGTACACGTTGCTCCCCATCCCGGAGACGACGGCGGCGTGGTGTGCCGAGCACGCGTCCAGTCACCTGCAACTGCGCCCGTTCCAGTTCGTCGCCGACATCCGTCGCGAACAGACCGGGGCCGGCCTGCGGGCGTTCCTGCGCAATCCCGCCGTCCAGCAGGCGGTGTTCAATGTCGCCTTGTTCGTGCCGCTGGGGATGTTCGTACGGCACCTCTTCCGGCGCGGCTTCGCGGCCACCGTCGCGATCGGCTTCGCGGTCTCGTTGTTCATCGAGTGCACCCAGCTGACCGGGGTCTGGTTCCTGTTCGAGTGCCCGTACCGGCTGGCCGACGTCGACGACCTGCTGACCAACACCCTCGGTGCCGCCGTCGGCTTCGGCCTCGCCCCGCTGTTGCGGCTGCTGCCGGGCAACGAGCCGTCCGCGCCGCCGGGAACGCCGCGGCCGGTCACCGCGCGCCGCCGCCTCCTCGGGATGGCCGTCGACGTCGTGTCGGTCGTCCTGCTCGGCACCACGGTCGGAATCGTGACGACCCTGCTCGTGGGTGAACCGAACACCGTGGTCACCGCGCTGATCGGCACCTTCCTGCCCGCGCTGCTCCTGCTGTTCGTCATCCCGGTCGTGGGCAACGGTGCCAGCTTCGGCCAGCGGGTCGTGTTGCTGCGCCCCGCCGGCCCGGACGGCGGGAAGCCCGCGCTGTGGCGGATGGTCGTGCGGTTCCTGGCCGGCTCCGGCGGCTATTTCACGCTGCTCACCTTGGCGTCGGTGGCCAACGGCGGGTTCGAGCCGCTGGCGAACCTGTTGTTCTTCGCCAGCGGAATCCTCGCCTTCCGGCCCGAAGGTCACCAGGGACTGTCCGGGCTGATCGCCGGTCTGCGGATGACCGACGTGCGCGAACTCGACGAGCCGGCCGAACCGAGCCTCATGAGCGGTAAGGAGTCTTAGGTGCTTCCGTGGATTCGGGCCTTGGGTTTTGGAGGGGGCTGGGTTGCGAAAGCCACTTTCGCAACCCTCCGGCCAGGCCCGGCCGGTGAGTTCCACCCGATCGGGTCGACCCTGCCCGTCGTGCGCGTCATTGCGCCTGGCAGGACGCACGGGCCGGAACACTCGCCCGGTGGACGTGGAGTCGATGGACGAAGTGGCCGACTGCCTGCTGTCGGTGGCCTGGAACATCTTCCCGCTGATGGGGAAACCGCCCGCGAGCCCGGGGAACCGGCCGGAGGAGATCCGGACCCTCCTCGTCGACGCCTGCCACGACGCCGGGATGCGAGCCCGTGAGTGGGCCGCGGAGCACGGGGCGGGAACCGAAGAAGACCGCCGTCCCTTCCTGCGGCTGGCGGAGGTCGGAACGGACGCTAACCTGTTCCTGGGCATGGTTTCCGGCACGTTGGTGCCCGATCACGAGCGAGTCCGCCGCCGCTGGGCCGAGATCGAGACCCTGGTCGTCGAGGCGGGTGAACTCGCCGTCCTGATCAAGGGACGGCCGCCCCTCGCCACGGGAGATCAGTCCTTTTCGAGCGTCAGGTCGTAGCGGTCGAGCACCTCCTTGACGGGCTGGAAGAACGTGGTGCCGCCCTCGGCGCAGTCACCGGAACCGCCCGAGGTCATGCCCTGCGCCTGCACGAGTTTCGTGCCGGAGCCCGACGAGGGGCGGCTGACGAACGAGCCACCGGAGTCGCCCGGTTCGGCGCAGGCGTCGGTCTGGGTGAGGCCCCGCACGATGTTCCCGTTGCCGTAGTTCACCGTCTGGTCCAGCGCTTCGACCCGCCCGCAGTGCCAGTGGGTGGTGATCCCGGACCGGCAGACCCGGCCGCCGACGCCGACCACGTCGGCGCCCTCGATCCGCACGTCGGACCCGTCCTCGTACCGGTCGACCCGCGGCGGGGTCGAGACGTCGGAGTGTGTCACCTTGACCGTCCCGTAGTCGTTGCCGGGGAAGGAAGACCTCGCGACCTTGCCGATCGTGCCCCCGGCGCCGCGCACGGTGCCGCCGAGTTCGGTGCAGTGGCCCGCGGTGATCACGTAATGATCGTCGTCGTCGTACGCGGTGAACCCGACCGAACAGGCACCGCCGCTGAAGTACAGGCCTTGCCCGCCGACCACGCTCCACAACGGCCGCGGCGCGCTCTTCACGTGTTCCACCCGGACCGGGACCCCGGCGGAGGTGGCCCACGCCAGTCCGGCGGGATCGCCGCCCACCACACTGACCACGACGTCGTTCGACGGCACGTCGACGTACCAGCCGGCGACCGAGCGGGGCAGGCCCGCGGTTCTGCTGTCCAATGTGGACTGGATCTGCCGCAGTTCGGCGGCGCTGTGCCGCAGTACCTTCGGGATCGCGCCCGCGGCGCGGATTCGGGAAGACCGGCTCGCGTCGGTGGTACCGACGATCAGTTCACCGGTCGTGGCGTCCAGCCAGGACCCGGCGAACGCGGCGCCGAGCGAGGTGCCGAGATCCTGCTGGGCGGCGGCCACCGTGGCCGTGCCCGCCGCTTCGTTCAGCACCGATGTCGCGGCGGAAGCCGGTGCCGCGAAGGCGGTGACGGCTGCCGCCGCGCCGATCAGGACGGTCAGGGTGCGCAGAGGACGTCGGATCACGAAAACCTCCATGGGTTCACGGAATTCGTTGCGGGAGAAGCGTTCCTTGATCGACGTTACGACAGGGGGACACCGGCCGAATGCCGCCATTTGAGTAGCGCTGGGAATTCGCCTTTCCGGCTCAGCGGAATGGCGGCTCCTCACTCGTGTGAGTGGGGATTGCACGATTTGCCGTCCCCGATCCGCTGACCGGCGAACGACGCTCAGCGACGTTCATACGCCCGTTCGGGAAAGGGGCTTCCCAGGCAGGAAATCGCAGATCACCTGATGGTGTCCACGCTGAACCCGTTCGCCCGCATCGGTGACGAACGCGTTTCTTTCACCAGCAGGAAACGAGGCCCGCCGTGAACATCAGGCCGACCGTGAGCACGGGCGCGGCGAACAACGCCAGCGCTCCGCCCGCGACGGCTCGCACCCGTTCCGGGAGGCGCGCCGAACGCACGGTCTCCGGTCCGTGCCCGGCGGGTCCAGCGCCAAGGTCGCGTCGTTGGCGGCGAGCTGGGCTTCCCGTTCGAAATGGACACCGTAGTGCGTGGCGACCGGCTGGTCGCCACCCACTACGGCTTCTACAACATGGTCGTCGGCGTGGGCATCCTCCTCGGCAACCTCTTCACCGGCACTGTCTTCGACCTCGCGCGCCGGGCAGGCTACCCGGAATTCCCGTGGCTGGCCCTGACGGTGATCGGCGCGCTCTGTGCCTGGGGATTGCGTGGTCTCGACCGGAGCCGCCTTCAGACGAGCGTCGTCCAGTAACTCCAGAAGGCCTGCAGGACCGCGACGGTGATGGCGGCGTACCAGACCACGAGGACCACACTGTGGTACCGGATCGCCGCCTTCACCTCCGGTCCTTTGTGGAGGTTGTGTAGGGTCGTGTACCAGAAGACGGCGATGGTGACCGCCCAGACGACCATGCAGTACGGGCACAGCGCGCCGATGACGTACAGGCTCTGCAGCATCAGCCAGTGCACGAAGACGACACCGAGGGCCGCGCCGGCTTGCAGGCCCAGCCAGTACCAGCGAGGGAGCTTTGCTCCGCCGAGCAACGCGACCCCGGTCGTCACGACCACGCCGAACCCGGCGATCCCCAGCAACGGATTGGGGAACCCGAACAGCTCGGCCTGCGGCGTCTTCATGATCGACCCGCAGCTGAGCACCGGGTTGACACTGCAGGTCGGGATGTAGGAGAAGTCCTTGAGCAGCGCGATCTTCTCGACGGTGAGCACGAACGACGCCAGCAGCCCGATCGCGCCGCCGACCAGCAGCACCCACGGTGTCACCCGGACGGCGAACGGCGTCATTTCGCCAGTTCCCGGTCGATGACGGCCTTGAGGCCCTGATAGGACGGTGAACCCGAGAACTTGACGCCGTTGACGAAGAACGTCGGCGTGCCCTCGACGCCGATGTTCGCGCCGTCGGTGCGGTCGGCGAGCACCCGGCCGAGGGTGACCGGGTCGTCGAGCGCGGTTTCGAAGGCCTGCAGGTCGAGACCCAGTTCGCGGGCGAACCCGAGGAAGGTCTCGCGGTGGGAGACCTGCTGGTCACCCCACTCCGGCTGCTTCTCGAACATCAGGCGGTACATCGGTTCGAGCTTGCCCTGTCCACCCGCCGCCTCCACGGCCTGCGCGGCGAGTTCGGCGTTCTGATGGTTCGGGATGGGGAAGTAGCGCATCACGAAGGTGACACGGTCGCCGTACTCGGCTCGGAGGCGTTCGACGCCGGGAAACGCGGCGCCGCACGCCTCGCATTCGAGGTCGAGGAACTCCACGACGGTCACCTTGCTGCCCGGCGGGTCGGAGAGCCGATGGCTGTCCGGCCGGACGAGGATCGACGCGGGTACCACCGGGGGAGCGTCGATCGCCTGCCCGCTCGGGGGGTCCTCACCCAGATTGGTCACGACGAGCAACGCGGCCACGACCGCGACGACGACGGCCACGACCGTCAGGGAAACCTTGGTGTTCTTGGTCATTCTGTTGTGTCCTTGGCTCGGTTCCGGCAACTGAAAGCGGCGTGGGCGTGCCGGATCAGGTACGGGAAACGCAGAGCTGGACGAGTGGTGGTGTGGTCGTCGAACGCCTTGCCGGGGAGGACGGCGGTATGCCCGTCCCGCCGGGGCGGTGATGCCGGACGAGCAGGACGAGCACGGCAAGCAGCGCCACACCGACGCCCGCGACGTCGTCGAGGTGGTTGTCCGGAAGGGGCTGGTCCGCCGGGCTCAGCAGGGACGCGGCCGGCTCGCATTCGTCGGCCGGGGTCGTGGTGTGGGTGGCTTCGGCGGCGAACAGGGGAGCACAGGGCGAGCCGGCCGCCGCCGCTCCGTCACTGCACAAGGAACCCTGCAAGAGGGCGACAGCGGTGAGCGCGGCCAGCACGGCGAAAAGCCGCGCTGTCATCCTCACAGTCCGTCTGCCGGTCACGCGGTGCAGGGTAAAGGTGACCTTGTAAAGCCGGGGCGAACTCGGACAAACCGGCCTACAGTGGTCGGCGATCCCGAGTGGAAGGACGCCCCCTTGCCGAGGTTCAAGGATGTCTACGCGGTCCTGCCGGTTTCCGACCATGCCGCCGCCGTCGCCTGGTACGAGCAGTGGATCGGGCGGCGGCCCGACACCGAACCCATGGAAGGCGTCGCGGAATGGCAGATCACCGGGAACGCCGGGCTCCAGGTCGCCCACGACCCGGAAGCCGCGGGCAGGAGCACCGTGGTCCTCGTCGTCGAGGACATCGACGAGACCGTCGGCGACCTCGCGGGGGGCGGCGTGGGGTGCGGCCCGATCCAGGACTTCGGCTTCGTCAAGCTGACGGAGATCGCGGATCCGTCGGGCAACAAGGTCACCTTCGTCTGGGAGAACCCTTCGCAGGAGTAGGCCGCAGCCAATTCTTTCCGGAAGATGACGGGATCGCGCGGAGCGTTGCCCGTGGCGCGCCGCCGATGGTCCGATTCCCTCCGTCATCGACACTGGAGGGAATCCCATGAAGCATTCGAGGCGCAAGACCCTCGCGCTGGCACTGCTGGTGCCGTTCGCCACGCTCGTCGCGGTGCCCGGTGCGGAGGCCGCCGAGGTGGCGACCGAACGCACGATCAAGGTCGTCACCTACAACGTGGGCGACGCGGGCGGGCTCAAGGCCGACCTCGTCCGTCTGATCGAGACCGAACGCCCCGCCGTCATCGGGCTGCAGGAGGTCGCCGACCGCGAGGCGGTGGTGAAGGAGGCCGCGGCCGCGACGGGATACGTCGCCATCTACGAGTCGGACCGCCGCGCGATCAAGCACAACGCCATCCTCGTGCGCGGCAATATGACCGTCACCGGCCACGGCGCGCACGAGATCTCACCCGCGTCCAAAGTGGACCCGTCCACACCCGGTACCGGCCCCGCGGAGCCCGGCGACTGTGGCTGCTGGGTGCCACCGAAGTACGTCAACTGGGTACGGGTGGGAGGCGCGGGCTTCGAGTGGGTCGTGGGCGTCGTGCACCTGACCCCGTCCGCGCAGCGGTTCGCCCTCAATCGTGAACTGCACAATCTGCAGGTCCGCACTACCGCGGACTGGTTCTCCTCGCGTGCGGCCGAGCCCGTCGTCATGGGTGACTTCAATGCCGAACCGGGTTCGGACCTGATGGTGGGGCTGCGGCGAGTGGCCGATTCCTACAGCGCTCCGAGCCATGGCACCAGGTCCATCGACCACGTGTGGGCGAAGAAGGACTCGACCGGGTCCGCGGTGGACGCCCTCGGCGGCTACGGAAGTGACCACCGTCCGGTGCGCGTTCGGGTGACGGTGACCCGATGACGCGACGCGCCCTGATCGCCCTCGTATGCGGCGTCGGCCTGCTGACGGCCGTGCCGTCCGCGACAGCCGAAACCGGGCCGCGCGACGAGTCGCTGGACTTCCGGTTCCCGGCGGCGGATCTGATGCGGGTGCCGGAGACGAACACCTATGTCGCGGTCGGCGCGAGCATTCCCGGCAAGAAGTTGCCGTACACCGAAGTCGAGTTCGGTGGCGGATCGTTCCAGCGCCGAGGCGCCGTCGATGGCGACGCCTGGGACGGCGTCACGTTCCCCGCGGGATACTGGGCGAGACCCGACTCTCCACTGTGGACACCGGCGTTGTTCGCGCACCAGGAGGACGGCCGTGTCGTCTACTACGTGTTCTACAGCGCGGCGCTTCCCGGCCCCGAGCCCGCCGGCCAGGCGAAACACTGCGTCGGCTACGCCACCTCGTTGCGGGCCACGGGAGGCTTCGTCGCCAACGCCGATCCGCTGTTCTGCCCGGATCGCGGGTGGGCGATCGACGCCGACGTGAGCAGGGGACAAGGCGAGGTCTGGCTGACCTTGCGCAACGGCGCGTGGACGCAGGACCGCGTCACCGCTCTGGGAGCGGCGAAACTGGACTTCGACCGGCCTCGCCACGTGCGGCGGATAGCCGAAGCCGACGCGAAGAAGCTCATTGACAACGCGAATCTCGAGTGGACGCACCACAACAGTCCGTCCGACGACGTCCTCACGATCGAGAATCCCAACGCCGTCCGCATCGACGGTGACTGGTACCTCTTCTACTCGGGGAACAACTGGTACGCGAACCGCTATGCGACCGGTGTCGCCTACTGCGGAACCGCGCTGACCGACAACCGGTGCACCCCGATGGCCGAGCAACGGGCGTATTTCTCCTATCAGCCGGACCCGGACGGTGAGCCGCGATTCCGGCCCGGTCTGCCGGACAAGTACCGCAAGAAGAACCTGCCGGGCAACAAGCGGGGTCCTGGTGCGTTCAACGCGTTCCAGGCGCCCGATGGTTCGTGGTGGGCTTCGTGGAACTACATCACCGACGCGAGCTTGCTTCCGCATGAGGATCCTTCGCCGGAACGGCGGAGCCGGATCGCTCGGTTGGTGAAAACCGGCAGTGGGGCAGCGGCCGAATTCAGCGTGCGGTGGTGACCCGCCGGATGATTGATCTCCGGATCACCGGGTAATCGCCTCGTGCCGGCCTCCACCAGCCGGATGCGACACCAACGGAGTTGAGAACCATGACACACGCATACGAAGATCCCGAGTCATCGGCCGAACGGGTGGCCGTGCCGGAACCACGCGGCGAGAACGATGCCCTGGAGGAAACGGCCCTAGAGCTTGAGCCCACGATCGTGCTCGGCCGGGAGTGAGTCTTCACAAGGGAAGGAGGCCGGCTCCTACGACGAGCCGGCCTCTCCCCGTGACGACCTCGGTGCCGGTCGTTACCGGCTCTGCCGGGCGCGAGCGGTCTCGCGGCGGCTGGCTTTCTCGAGCGCCTTGACCAGTTCGCTCTTCGACATGCGGGAACGCCCGCGAATCCCGAGCTCGCGGGCCCGCTGATACAGGTGTTCCTTTCCGGCTCGCGCGTCGACGCCTCCGTGGGTGCTCTTCGTACGCTGCCCGGCACCGCCCGCGGCCTGCTCATCGGACGGCCCGCGGCGCTCCTTCGGCTCCCAATGGTCACCGACTTTTTCGAAGGAGTGCTTCACGGCGGCGAACGCGGTCTGGCTGGCGCGGCGGCCGGGCCCGTAGGTTTCGAGCGCCGAATCATGCGCGGCCACCCAGGTGTCCTGGGCCTCGCGCGGCGAACGCAAGAGCGTGCTGGGCAGGTCTTCCCGTCCTGGCATGACGGACCTCCTTCCTCACGGATCACGCTCTCGGATAACCGATCCCGTCCCGGCCGAAACCAACGGTGAGTAGGGCGAGCCCTACCACGCGGTGTCCAGCAGTCACCACGACAAGTCAGCGGGCTGACCCGATGGCCCAGGACGAGGTGGACCGCGATGCTGGACGCGATCGATCCGAGCATCCGAACGAAGGAAACGTATGACGAGAGCGGGTTCCGTGCGCAGCCACCTGATTCGTGCCGCCAGTGTCGCGCTGGTGGGAGCTTTCTGCGCGATCGCCCTACCCGGCAGTGCCGATGCCGTGGTGAACGGGAAGGACTCCACCGAGCGCTACGAGTTCATGGCGTCGATCCCGGAGGTCGTGCCCGAGCTGAACAACGCCAAAGGTGTCTGCGGGGCCGTGCTGATCCACCCGCGATGGGTGGTGACCGCGGCGCACTGTGTCGACCCGGGGAACAACCCGGCTCAGCCGGAGGGGACGGTGCGCATCGGCAGCGAGCGACGGACCTCCGGCGGCACCGTCCGCACGATCGACCGCATGGTGCGCCACCCCGGCTACCAGCCGGGCCAGCCGAACAAGAACGACATCGCGCTCGTGCGCCTGGACCGGCCCGTCTCCGAACGGCCCATCCGCATCGCCGGCCGCCCCGGCCGCCCCGGCACACCGACCCGCTTGATGGGCTTCGGCACCACGGTCGACACCGCCGACATCACCAAAGTGGTATTCCCCGAACGACTCCAGCAGCTCGACACTCGCCGGGGAGCGGTGTCGGAATGCTCGCCCGGCTACGCGGACTCGACCCGGCTCTGCACGATCAGCCGCAAGCCCGGTGCGATGGCGTGCATGGGGGACTCCGGTGGCCCGCAGATCCAGCGCGGGAAGTGGGGCCGGTGGGAGCTGATCGGCGTCACCTCGGGACCTGGTGACAACGACGTGCCCTGCGCCAACGGACCCGGCCTCTACACCAGCGTGCCCGCCTACAAGGGCTGGATCCACCGCACCATCCACGGACACCGCTGACGCTCCTGCGCTTCGGCAGCGGGCGAGGACGGTGACCTGACCGTCCTCGCCCGCTTGCCGGCGCTTCACCGGGGCGCGAGTGCCTCCAAAGACGACAGCTGCGCCTTGTGCAGGTTCGAGATGATGTTCCTCGGCTTGTCCGCGGCCTTGCTGTAGTAGTGCGCGCCGGACTCGAACGCCAGGTAGACGTTGCTGCCGTAGACCGTCAGCCCCTCGGACATGCTCGGCGCGCGGAAGCAGTGCTTCTTGGCCGTGTCCAGGTCTTTGTCGCCGGCGCCGCGCCGGACCACGTAGAGGTTGCTGCGGTTGTTCCTGCCGTGCGAACTGCTGTAGATGAACAGGTCCTTGGTGACGATGAGGCCCTGCGTCTTCGTCGGCACCTCCCACGACCCCGGCCGGTAGCCCAGCTTGCCGTCGGCGCCGACGGTGTACGAGTGCATCAGTCCGCGCTTGGAGTCTTCGAACTTGCCCGCCCACAGGGTGTTGCTCGGGCCGTGGCTGGTAAGGAATGAGGCGGCGTAGACGGTCTGCGCCTTGCCTTCCTGCTCAATGGGCAGCGACTTCTTGATCGCGTTCTTCAGCTTCGCCAGCGAGTACTTGCGAATCGTGTCGCCCTTGCCCGACACGAATGCCCAACCCTGCTTCTCGAATACGGCGATCCCGCCGACGTGCGAGTAAGCGAGCAGCGCCTGGCCGACCTGCTTGCCGGTCTTGGCATCGATCCCGATGATGATCGCGCTGCGGTGGCCCGACTCGTACGAGGTGACCAGGATCAGGTCGTTCGACCCGTCCCAGTTCGACCAGGTCGCCGTGCCCTGGGGGATGTTGGTCGCCAGCGCGGGCACAGGGTGACTCTTGCTGAACCGGTTGTCGTAGGCGTAGGAGGCCGATTCCCCGTGGTAGAAGGGGCCGTCCTTGCCGCTGGACTTCGTGTCGCAGGTGATGGCCGCGGCCTCAGCGGAGGCGGTGCCCACCGTGGTGAGGCCGAGCATCAGCACGCTCGCCGCGGCAGTGATCGTCGCCTTCTTGAGCAGGGTCTTCATTCATCCCCTTGTAGTCGTTGTACGTCCAGTTCTCAACTGGGACTCGCGGGAAGCGCTCGCGGTTCCCTGCGTGCCTTCGCCACGCGCGCATGATCGCGAGGTGCTGATGCGGCAGGACAACAACACCCTTTGCGCCTTGGCGAAAAGGGTGTGTGCCCGGTCCGTCTCGCCGGTGACACTGACGCCCACGCCCTGACGAAATGGGGCCGCTGAACCAAGCCGCACCGTGAGGGGCTCGACCTGCCTGAGGTGTCGCTGGTCGCGATCCTCGACGCGGACAAGGAGGGCTTCCTCCGCAGTGGCACGTCGCTGATCCAGACGATCGGTCGCGCGGCCCGGAACGTGTCGGGCGAGGTGCACATGTACGCGGACAAGATCACCGACTCGATGCGGCACGCCATCGACGAGACCGATCGCCGCCGCGCCAAGCAGGTGGCCTACAACGAGGAGCGGGGTGTCGACCCGCAGCCGCTGCGGAAGAAGATCGCCGACATCCTGGATCGGGTCTACAGCGAGGCGGAGGACACGGAGTCCGTCGCGGTCGGCGGTTCGGGCCGGAACTCGTCGCGCGGCAAGAAGCCTGAGCAGGGCGATCGCGTGCGCAGCTCCGGGATGCTCGCGGACAAGGACGTCGCCGGGATGCCGCGCGCCGAGCTGGCGGATCTCATCCAGCAGATGACGGACCAGATGATGCAGGCCGCGCGCGACCTGCAGTTCGAGCTGGCCGCCCGGCTGCGGGACGAGGTCGCGGACCTCAAGAAGGAGCTCCGGGGCATGGACGCGGCCGGCATCAAATAGCCGCATTTCGTCCTCTGGATGCGATCCTTGCGCCTGCAAGTACCGCATTCAGAGGACGAAACGCGAGGGCTGCTGGGGTGAGCGATGACGGTCGACGAGGTGATCGAGTACTGCCTGGCCGTCGGACAAGAACCACGCGGCGGCGATAACATGAACCCCCTGGCCACTCTCGCGACCAGGGGGTTCCCGTTGCGACGTGCCCCGGCGGGCCTTGACGTCAGCGGAAGCCGCGACACCGCTGCGGTGTCGCGGCTTCTCGGCGCTACCAGAAGCGTCCATTGCGGACAGCGAGCTTCATGAATCCGCGAGCGCAGGTCACCTGCAGCGAATACGGACGCTCTCGCTCTCCTTGCGGTCGCGGTAGTTATCCCTGCCATCGCGTGCGAAGTGCTCGGATACTGTCCGATAGCGGCCCCGCTCGCACTGAGCTTCGGCATCGGCGCGCACCCACCTGGCGTCCTCCCTCCTTCCCTGATCCTCCTCGACGTTCTCCCACTCGCCGTCATCATATTTCTGCAGCCACGTTCGTACCTCGATCACCCTTACCTCGTCGCGGCAGCGGGTTACGGCGCGGGCACGCACGATGTCGCCGTCTTGCGACGGGCGCTCGACCCGGCCCTCGCACTCCAATCGCGGCAGCGCCTCAGCCGTCCCAGTGACCGCCTCGGCGGCGGACGCGCCCCCCGCGAGGAGTCCGGAAATAAAGAGTGTCACACTCGCCGCGACCAGCGAGCGCCGAAAAATTGAATTCGACAAAACAACTCTCCTCACATATCAAGGAAAGAAAAGGCCGATGTAGCTCATTGTCAGGTCGAAAATCAGGTGAGGACAAGTAGCCACTTCCTGGCCCTGGAACCGGCAGCAAGACAGGCGGACAAGCCTCGCCCGCCACAGCTCCGGCCGCGAACTGGCACTCCGCTCCGCCGTACGGTCGATGCGCTGCTTCGGCCTCCTGGAGCAGAGTAAGCCTTGTCCCTCATGGTGACGGGGACTGACAAATGCAACCTATCCGAGGCGTGGGTCTCGTGACTGCGACGACTACTGCTTGCGCTATGCCGGACCACCACGCAGCTATGCGGCTGTTGTTTCGCAAGGCGTGTCTCAATGCGGTTGAGGCTGATCGCCAGTGCCTGGATCCGCTCGTCGGTGATCGGTGGCCAGTCGGCGACGATGACGGCCACGGCTGGCACCGGAACGGGATGGCCGCACCAGGTTCCGGCGGAGGCGGGTAGCTCCCCGGCCACGCCCGTCTCCGCCGGGCGCCACGCGTTGCGGGAGGCGCGTTGACGGTACGGCTGTTCTTCGGGTGCCCACGTCCCGGCACGGTGGGCGAGTCCCGCCGCGTGGTGCACGTGTTCGCGGTGCCGGAGACCGACACCGTCCGGAGTCATGTGGACAGGCGAAGGTATTGGCGGCTGGAACGCTTATAGCGGGCTGCCGAAAATCACGGCCGATGGCGGCGCGTTCCCGGGCACCCAGGTCCCAGCCGATGGAATACCGCACCGTCCACGGTGATCAGCAGGTCACGGCGATAGCGGGCCGGGATCTGGGCGATGGCCTCATCCAGGACCTCGATGTGATCGGCCACCGTGTTGGAACCCGCGCTTCCCTTGCGCAGCAACAATGCCGGCGACTCGCCGGTGTTGTCATACCAGGCCATCAACGGAGCAGGCCTACCGGGACGGCATCGTCGACCACAACCCGGCGCGGGTGACCGGCTGGCAGAAACAGTACAAGCAGGCCGAGGACGAACTGGAAGACCCGCGGGCCCTGGCGCTGCCGGACTGGCACACCCTGACCAGGTTCGCCGGACGCGCTCGGCGCACGCTCGCACGGTGAGTACCGCGGTTGGGGCGACGTGGTGCTGTTCGCGGCGTGCACCGCCGCCCGGATCGGCGAAGTCTCGGGCTGCCGGATGAAAGACATCGACACTACGACCTGGACGTGGAACCTCCGGCGGCAGACCGCCCCCGGGCCCGGCGGGCTGCTGGGCAAGGGCACCAAGGGCAAACGCGCCCGGAAAGTACCCCTGATCGAGGACATCCGGGAACTGGTCGAGCACCGGATCGCCCTGACCGACGGGAATCCCGACGACCGGCTCTTCCGCGGGCCCCGCGGCGGCCGCATCACCACCGCGGTGCTGCGCGACGCGACCTACGAGCACCTCCGCCGCCACGACCTGCGGCACACCGGGCTGACCTGGATGGCCGACGCCGGCGTTCCCGTGCACCACCTGCAGAAGAATCGCCGGCCACGGCTCGATCACGACAACCCAGAGGTACCTGCGCCCCGACCACCGCGCCATCACGGAGGCGGGGGCGAAACTGAGCGAACATCTGCGGGTACCACGGTCAGGACGGCTCCAGCTCGTCCGATAGAAGAATTTCCAGAAATTCAGGAGACGCTCCGCCTTCTCGAAGGCAGAGCGTTTCTTTTTGGCTTTTTAGGACCGGATGGAAGCGCGTACCGGCCGACGGCACGAATGCCGGAAGCCGCCGGCGCCGCCGTATTCGGGCGTGCCCGTAAAACACGTTCTTCACGCTGCCGCACGCACCGCCCGCCTATGGGGCCGTACACACCGTTCCCCAGCCACCAGCCCGCCGCCTGGTCCACAGCCAGCCCCGGCGACCTGGCGCTGTTTTGCCCGGGTCAAGCGCGCCAGAGACGCCCCAGAACGTGACTTGGTCCCCGCGTGGTCCCCAAGCAGCTGCTTCGGTATTCACCGAAGAGTTTTGTTCGGTGGAACGAGAAAACCGCTTGGCTTGGGTCTTCACCCAAGCCAAGCGGCTTCGTCTTCCGGTCGGGCTGACAGGATTCGAACCTGCGACCCCTTGACCTTATTCGGGGCCGCGCTGACCTGCTCGCGGGCGTTGCGCATGCCCTCTGAGCAGGAAAAACAGGGGCGTCCTGGGGCATCGTTGGTCGTCGCATGTGGGTGTCATGTGGCATGAATGTGGCATGGCCGGATGCTCCTGATCTTGTAGATCTCTCCCTACAAGTGGGGGGCCTCTTCGGCATCTCGTCGACCTGGCGCAAGCCCGATCGCGCCGTGTCAAGGGGGCGCTTCGAGCCTGTCCGGCGCGTGCCTGCGGTCTGCCCCCTTGACGCGGTGTGATGCCCTCTGGGAGGTCGTCGGGATGCCGAATGGCCACACACGGACGCGACGTGCGCTCTCTCCCGGCCATCTCGGAGACCTGCCCGTCCGGCGAGGACATCTTCTTCTGTGAACGGTCCGAGGACCCACGGCCTGCCTCGCCGCGGCCGACCGCGCGGGGACCGGCGCCAGCCGCACGCCCCGCGCGGGGCTCGGCCGCGGCAAAGGGCATGAGGCCGTGCGGCCCCGCAGGGGCCGCCTTGAACAAGAAAAGAAACTCTGAACACACTGAGCCTGCGGTCCCTGGCAAGCAGCGTCTACAAGAGACAGGGGAGTCCAAAGAGGAACGCCCCGTAGCGGAGGTTGGTTGGCCCACTTCACAGCTACGAGGCGTTCAAGTTGGAAGGTAGCAGATCACTCGCTACGGGGCGAAAGCTTGTATGCGGCAGTGAACGAGGAACCGCACCGGTAGCACCTGGTGGCGGCACACGTGATATCTGGATCACCACATTCGGGGCAGCCATGCAGCCGTACAGGGAGCACTTCGCCGAAGTCGACAAGGGTGAACTGTGTCGCCTCGCCGTACGGTCGCTCATGGTCGACGGTGCCGTGGGACCCGACCGCGCGGGGCGCATCGTCTTCCTCGGGGTGGTGCTTACCCATCTTCTGCTGCCCTTACTGTGGTCGGTCCATCATGTAGACGAACTCGTAGCGGTCACTGGGAAAGATGATGTCGGCCGCCTCAACGGGGATCAAGTCGTCCGAATCGCCATGCGTTGCAAGGACAGTCTGCCGAACCTCGACGACGTGAACATCAGCGGGGATGGCCAGTTCGGACGTCTCGAACGCGGTCGGGGGCCGAACAATCAGCCGCTCCTGGATGTGCGCGATGTTCCACCCGATCGCAGCAAACCGCATGTTCAGGCCGTGTGTGCCATGGGGACCCTGGTGCGGATGCTCGATGACGGTTCCGCCAGTGATGCTCCGCGGCTCCCATGACGTCGACATGCTCATCGGATGGCGATCGGCGAACACGCGGTAGGTCGTCTCGGTGACGCGTTCTCCTGGGGAGATATCCAGCCGTTGGGCGACCCACTCGGTGGCCGGCACTTCGTGAGTGTCGTGCTTGGCGCTTGGCGTGCGTCCTGCTCGACCGGCTTCGCGTACGTATGTGCGCTCTTCTTGCTCGAAGTGCCTATAGGGCATGGTCCGGATCATCCGGTCCAGCTTGGCGACGTAGGTGCCTTTGCCCGGAACGGTGTAGACGAGGCCTTCGCTCTGGAGGACCTGAAGAGCCTTCTTGCTGGTGATCATGCTGACGTGGTGCTGCTCGCAGAGGGCGGCCGCGCTGGGAACGGGCGCATCCACCTGAAGTAGGCCCGCGCGGATCTGCTGACGGAGATCGTCGGCTATCTGCATGTACTGCGGTACGGCCTTGCCTTGGCTTCGCTCGCTACTGGTCATAGTTGGTCATCCTTGGTCCATTCGAGTGACAAGGTGGGTATGGTTTGACATACCAGGTATGTCGTCGCATACTAGGTATGTAACACGATACCAGGTGCTCGACTCTCTGGAGGCTCGACATGCAGGACATCCCGTTCATCAGCGACGGCTACAAGTTCATGGTCACCGAGGCGCCGACCATGAAGATGCGTGAGAACAAGAAGACCAAGGAGTTGGAGCCCTCGTTGGTCGACGGCGTCGCTGAGTTCGTCGTGATGCTGTTCGCGAAGGCGAAGGCGCCGGGGCGCAACGGTCGGATCGCCAAGGGTGAAGAGATCAAGGTGACTCTGTCGACGGATCCGGGGGATGGGTTCGACGAGGGCACCTACGTGGAGCTGATCGCGCCGGTGTTGAACACCTGGCAGACGACCAACGATGAGGGGCGGATCACGGCCTCCGGTCTGTGGTTCAAAGCTACGGGATTGAAGCCTGCCGGGATGGGCGCTGTTCGCGACGTCGCCTGATTCCGGCCACATGACCGGCGGGTGACCGGTTCGCGGAACCTCCCCCAGTGTCCGCGGCACAACACTCTGGAGCGCTGCCCTGTAGGCAGGCTGCCCGTTCGAGCCGGGTCCAGCGCGCTTTCCGTTCATTGACAAATACACAGTGGGCCGATCCATGCCTAAATCCGCGCCGTTTGTGGTGGCGCGCATTGGTTCCCGGGCTCATTTCTCCGGGGATCTTTGGGCTTTACCAGACTTCGGGACTTTGACACTTAAGTGTCAAAAGGGAGGCGGGCGAGAATGGTGGACACGGCAGAGTGCATCACTGCTCGGCTGGTGACGGCGTTCGACGCGACATGGGCCGCGATCCGCGAGCGTCACCCGGAGGTTCCCTTCGTGGTGCTGACCATCGGGTCCGGAACGCTGGGAAGCAAGCCGGGACAGGCGAAACTCGGGCACTTCGCGGCGGGCCGCTGGCAGGTGGGTGATACAGCGCCGGTTCCGGAGCTTTTCGTTTCAGGAGAAGGGCTTCGCCGCACGGCTGAGGAAGTCCTCGGGACGCTGCTTCACGAGGCCGCTCACGGCCTGGCTCACGCACGAGACATCAAAGACACGTCGCGCCAAGGCCGGTACCACAACAAGCGTTTCAAGGCGCTGGGCGAGGAACTGGGGCTGATCCTGGAGGAAGACCCGGCCATCGGGTGGAGTCGCACCACGGTGCCGACGAAAACGTCGAACCAGTACCGGGGCGAAGTCGACCTGATCAAGGCTGCGCTGGTCGCTCATCGCCACGCGGAAGAGACGAAACCGGCGAAGGCGCGCAGTAACAATCTGGCCGTCGCAACCTGCGGATGTGAACGCAAGATCCGGGTTGCCAAGACGACGCTCGTGGAAGCACCGATCCTCTGTGGACGCTGCGGAATCGAGTTCGCCGCGGAAGACGACGACGAGTAGATCCAATGCGGGAAAGGAGAAGGACGATGGTGGGAGTTGTGGCGGGTAGGGGTGGGCTGTCCTCGTATGACCCGTCCGGCCCGAAGCGGGGCTACTGAGACCAAGCACGTTTGCACCGCGAAGTTCTACGTGGTGCACGGGATCGCGACATGCGAAGTGTGTGGCGCGCAATGGAACTACCCCTGAGGAGAGAAACGACATGATCGCGAACGTACTGCCGTACGTGTTCTGGCTGGTCCTCTCGGGCTGTCTGATCGCGGCGGCTCCGATGATCGGCATTCCGGCCCTGGTGCTCTCGCTGGGCCTGGTCGCGAAGGCGGGTCGGTGATGGGCCGCCCGGTGCGCGTCGGCTCGGTGATCCGCATGCTCGCGGCTCGCCTGGAGCAGGAACGCAGGGAAGCACTGGAGGAACCGACCACGGATCTCGGCTGGCAGGCGGGATTCTGCGCGGGCCTGGAGCACGCCCGGCACGTGATCCGGAACGGAGGCTGAACATCATGCCGGAAATCCTGGAGATCATCACCGCGGCTACCGAGGCGTACCGCAAGTTCGAAGCCGCGCATCCGGACCGGGAGATCCGGCAGGCGGTAGGGAACGCAGTGAGATTCCTTGCCGCTGACCTGAAATCGGCCGCCGAACTGACGGCGGAGACACGGGAAAGGGCCTGACATGCAAATCGGAGTGCTCAACCGGCGCGCCCAGCAACGCTACGCCACGTTCACCGCGACGCTGGATCTCCTGGGCGACATCCTGACTGACGTCGACAAGCTCATCGCCAAGGTCGACGACGGCGCGGCCGGTGCCGACTCCTGGAGCATCGCCACCCAGGACGAACTGAAGCAGTACCGGACGAACGCCTTCGACGCACTGGATCACCTGCGGACACTGGGCAAGAAACACGAAGCCGAACTGATCTCGCGTGAGTGGAGGTTCTGACATGAGCCATCAGGTAGACCGCGTGGTCGACGACCTGTCCTCTGCCCTGCTCCAGCTCAAGGACGCGATGCGGGGAATGCCGCTGAACCAGAACGGTTTCCGCGCCGCGCACGACAAGGCCGCCCGCGCGATGGGCACGCTCACCACGGAGCTGCTCGACGCCCGACCGGCCATGACCTGACCACACTTTCCCGCACGAGACCGGCCCCGCACCTCCTGACCGAGGACGCGGGGCCGGTTTCGTTCTACCCCAAGGAGAAACACTCCCATGTGGACCAAGAAGACCTACGAAGCCCCGAAGTCCTCGCGTCGCGTGGGTGGCGAGTTCCGCGCCCTGAAGTGGACTGCCCGCCACCCCGGCTCTGTCCTCGTGCCTGGCGCGCTCGCCGCTTCCGGTATCGAACTCGGCTGGGCCACCACGGGCGGCATCGTCGGCGGCACAGCGGTCGGACTGTGCACCTGGTACCGGGCGCACCCGGACACCTTCGACCACTACGCCGCTCCCCGGATGCGGGCCTGGCGCCGACGTTGGTCGGTCTACTTCGGACCGAAGTTCAACAAGGCGCTCCGGGCCTGCGACCTGTACACCACGGACCGCAAGACCGGGCAGGAGCGGTTCCCGCGGGTGATCCGGGTGCGCTCGTACTCGCCTTCGGTCGACACGATCACACTGGCGCTGGCACCCGGGCAGGGACGTCGCTCGTTCGACGACAAGCTCGAAATCCTGGCGGACACGCTGAAGGTGGAGCGCATCGCGATCGAGCGGCCGAAGCCGGGGTACGTCGCGCTGATCGTGGAGCGCTCGGAGCCGTTCACCGAGACCATTCCGGCGCCGGAGATGCCCGAAGAGGCCGACGCGGTCGACCCTGGCGACATCTACATCGGCGAGACCGAGTACGGCTCGGAGTGGCGGCAGGGCGTGGGCAGTCAGCACATCTTCATCGCCGGTGCAACCGGGGCCGGTAAGAACTCGGTCATCCTCGCGATTCTCCGCGGCTTGGCTCCGCTGATCCGTGACGGGCTCGTGCGCTTGTGGATCTGCGACCCGAAGCAACTGGAGTTCGCCAAGCTCGCGGGCGTCGCCTACCGGTACGCCGACGACGAGGGCAAGTGTGCCGAGTTGGTCGACGAGTACATCGAGGACCTGCGCGCGGTTCAGCGCATGTTCGCCTCGACTGGAAAGCGGAAGATCACGATGTTGCGGGAAACCCCGTTGAACATCCTGATCCTCGACGAAATCGGCGCGCTCCTGGCCTACGGCGACGGCACCATCGGCCGTGCACTGCGGAAGCACCTCGCGATCGCCGGGTCGCAGGGCCGCGCTACCGGGCACTCGATGATCGCCGCGGTACAGGAGCCGACCAAGGACACCGTGCCGATTCGCGAGCTGTTCCCGGTCCGGATCTGCATGCGCGTCACCGCACAGTCGCATGTGGACATGGTCCTCGGCGACGGCTCCCGCCTCCGCGGTGCCCTGGCCGACGAAATCCCCAACATCCCGGAGACCGCCGGTATCGGCTACGTGATCCGGCAGAAGACCCGCACCCCGATCCGGGTCCGCGCGGCCTACACCGACGACGGCGACATCGACGACCTCGTCGCCTTCGTCCGCTCCGGCTGGACTGGCGAATCCCGCCTGGCGGTGGTCGCGTGATGAGGGGCGACGGCTACTCGAACGTCCTGCACGTACCGCATTTCGTGCTGACCACCTGGATTCGCGACTACACCTTCAGCCACACATCGGGGAAGCTGCATAGGAACCGGGCGGATGCTGAGCGCGAGTTGCTCATCTGGGAACGGCAGCATGCCGAGGCGCTTCGAGAGGGCGCGCTCTCGACGCTGATAACGGAACTCGACGTGGTCTATCTGCCGCGCTGCCTGGAGTGCGCGGAACTCCCCGGCGACGACCCTGCGGTCTACGAGACCTGGCTCGACCTGTGCGAGGCCCTCCGTGACCATCCCGGCTGGGTCGCGACATCTGGCCTACACGTGTTCTGCCCGAATCACCGACCGGACAAGGAGGAATGATGCTCGTCCCGACGAACTACGCAGTGATCGCCCTCGGACCGTACTTCGAGGTGAAGGCCTGGAATCGGCGGAACCGCACCTGGGATATCACCAACGAGCAGCTTTACAAGTCGCGCACGGAGTGCCGCCCCATCATGGAGTGGCTGAAGTCGCAGGACTCGGACACCTACGAAATCATCGAGTATTCGCACGTGTACCGCTGCCACTGTGTGATCTGCGGATGCCCGCCGGACTACGACGAGGTTTACTCGTTCCCTGACTGGTTCGAACTCGTCGCCTACGTGGCCAATTATCCCGGCTGGATGACCACGTCCGAAGTGCTGATCTTCTGCCCCGATCACCGACTAATGAAGGAGGAATGACCATGTGGCGCATCGGTTTCTATGTGTGGCGCGTGTGGCTGGTCGCCAAGTACGGCGCCCCCGCCGTGGGCCTGCTAGTGCTGATCTTCTGGGCGCAGGGTGCCTCGCCGCTGTTCTGGGTCACCCTCGGCGTGTTCGGGTGCATGGGCCTCGGGATGGCGCTCGGGGTGATCGAGTTCCGCAACCAGGAGTTCGGCAAGCCGAGGGAGCGCATCCGATGACCAGACGCGTGAACCGCGATCAGCTCGGGCTGTTCGGCACGGTCGACCCGGCTCCACCGCCACGGCCCGCCCGCCAGTGCCCACCGATCCGAGACCGCAAGAAGACGCCCGGTGGCGCCGGGAACCCATTGGTGGCAAAGGACGTTCTCGCGGAAGTCCGCGATGGACACTACGGCCTGCTCGACGACTCCGACAAGGTCGTCGTGATCGAGGACGGCGAACGCGCCCGCCCGGCGTTGGACGAGGACATCGTCCACCACCTCATGGCCAACGGCTACATCGCTCGCTGCCGCCCCGGACACACGATGACGTGCGTCTACGGGATCAAGCGAAGCCCGGTCCTGCCGCTCCAGCTCACGCCGCGCGGCAAGGCCATGCTCCAGCGCTGGTCCAACCTGCAACCCCTGGGAGACGAGACGTGAACATGCTCCGGCTACGACTGCTACAAGCCGAGTTCTACAGGATTTGCGATGGACCGTACACGGTGGCTGCATTCCGGCGACTGGCTGAGCTGGGCGACGAAATGGCCGCCATGCACGAGAACGAGGCCGTAGAACTGCGGCGGCTGTCCGCTATCGCAGCCAAGCGGTCAGCCGTCGACCCGAATTAATCCCTGAATAGCAAGGAAAGGAGGACTGTGATGTCCACCGAGGACACCACACGACCGGCTGGTCCCGACCTGGTGGGCATCATCCGCATCATCGTCACCGTGGCCCTGGGCGCCATCGGCGGCGCTGCCGGGTTCATGCACACGCACGACTGGGCCGCCCACCACGGCCAAACCGGCTGGCTCGCCTGGGCCGACGCCGTAGTCATCGAAGGCATCGTCGTGGTCGCCGGTTTCGAGGTTCAACGGGACCACCGACACGGCAACACCAAGTTCCTGACCTTCCCCATGGTGGTGCTCTTCGTCGGCTTCGGCGTGCAGATGACGGCGCAAGTCGCGCTCGCCGAACCCACCCCGGCCGGATGGCTCGTCGCCGCGCTGCCCGCGCTCGGGTTCCTCGTCGTGGTCAAACTGCTGATGCGACGGGCACCCGCGACCCAGGCAGTCCCGGCGGAAGTGCCGGCCAAACCGGAACCCACACCGGCCCCGGTCGAACCTCCGGCACCGTCCCCGCGGCTTCGGCTCCCGGCGGAGATCTCCAGTCGCGTCGACGCTGCTGTGATTGCCGCTCGCAGCGAGGGACGCGAGGTCACCACGGAGGATATTCGCCGCGTCGCTCGCATCCCCGAGCAGATGGCCGCACAGGTCCTCGCGCAACTCACCACGCACAACGGGCACAAGCTCCACGCCTGACGCACCACTCACCACCCCTGACGGGGCACGGCCACCAGCACCACGGCCGTGCCCCGTTTCTCGTCTCGACCCAACCGAAGGGCTCCGACATGCTGACGTTGGAACACCGCCTCACCGCCCGCGTGCGGGCCGCCGACTACCAGGAATGGCGCGCCAAGGTCCACGCAGTCAACGGCTGCGCCCGCCCGATCCGGCTCGCCGGAGCGCACCAGCTCCAGGACGCCAACACCGGACAGGTCCTCCACCACCACGGCGGCGACATCTTCGCCCCGTGCGGCAACCGGCGTTCCGCTGTCTGCCCCTCCTGCTCCGACCGCTACGCCGCCGACGCCTTCCACCTCATGCGCGCCGGGCTCGTCGGCGGACACAAGGGCGTCCCGACCACGGTCACCGACCGGCCGCGCTCGTTCGTCACCCTCACCGCACCGAGCTTCGGGGCCGTCCACCACGCCCGCACCACCGCACGCGGGAAGCGCATCCCCTGCGGCTGTGGGGAGGTCCACCATGAGGCCGACACCCGCATCGGTACTCCGCTCGACCCCGACACGTACGACTACGTCGCCTCGGTGCTCTGGCAGGCACACGCGGGCGTGCTGTGGCAGCGCTTCACCACCCGCGTCCGCCGCGAGATCGCCAAGCGCGCCGGACTGACCGCCCGTGAGTTCCGCGACCACGCGCGCTTGTCCTACGGCAAGGTCGCCGAGTACCAGCGGCGCGGTCTCGTCCACTTCCACGCCGTGGTGCGCCTCGACGGCCCCGGCGGTGCTATCGACGACGCCCCGGCCTGGGCCACCCCGGACCTGCTCGACGACGCCGTAGCGGCCGCCGCGCGTCACGTGAAGGTCACCACCCACCGCCCGGAGGGCGAAGTCCTGGTCCTGGCCTGGGGCACGCAGGTCGACGTCCGGCGCATCGAACGCGCCGACTCCGCTGAGATCGAGGACGAGAACGGCCGGATCAGCGAAGGCCGCCTCGCGGGCTACATCGCCAAGTACGCCACCAAGGGCACCGGAAAGACCGAGGCCGCCGATCGTCCTATCCGGTCACAGCAGGACATCGACTACCTCAAGGTCTCGGCGCACCACCGCCGCATCATCCAAACCGCGTGGGACCTCGGTGACCTCCCGTCCTATGAGGACCTGAAGCTCCGGCGCTGGGCGCACATGCTCGCGTTCCGCGGGCACTTCCTCACCAAGTCGCTGGCGTACTCCACAACGTTCAAGACCATTCGCGAGGACCGGCGCGCGTTCCGGCTCGCCGAAACCCTCGAACGCCTCGGCCTCGACGACCGCGCGGACACCGTCCTCGTCGTCAACGACTGGACCTTCGACGGCGCTGGATACACCGACGACGCAGAACGCGAACTCGCCGCGGGCATCGCCGAGCGCATCCGAGACGACCGCAAACACAAGTACGACAAGGAGAACTACGATGGACCCACTTCTCACAATCGATGAAGTCGCGGGCATCCTGAAGGTGCCCACGGAGACCCTCCGTACCTGGCGCAAGTTGGGCAAGGGTCCGGCAGGTATCCGGGTGGGCAAGTACGTGCGCTACTTCCCGGATGACGTCTCCGGCTGGCTCGACGAACAGAAGGGCATCTGAGATGGCCCGCGCGTGGATTTATGATCGGACGCAGTCCAGCGACTACATGGACGCCGTGCGCAGGGCCAAGGCAAAGAAGCGACGTCCTCCGGCGCGGTACCTGGTCCGCTACTACGATGTCGCTGGAAAGCTCCGGTCGGAAGTAGCGTCCAATAAGGACAGGGCCGAAGCGCGTTGCGCGGAGCTGGAGACGGCACTCCGGAGCGGGTCCTATGTGGACCCGAAGTCTTCCAAAGTGACTTTTGCCGACATGGCGGAAAAGTGGCTGGACAGTCGGCACGACTTGCGCAAGTCCACGTGGTGGAAGTACCGCGGTCTGCTGGACAACCACGTAAACCCTCGGTGGGGCGAACTGCCGCTGAACGCCATTGAGCGCGAGGACATCGCGGTTTGGGTCGCCAAGTTGTTGAAGTCCAAAGAGGATGGCGGTAGCGCGCTCGGGCCGTCGCAGGCTCGCCACGCGTTCCGCGTGCTCTCGATGGTGCTCGAATGGTGCGTGCCTCGGCGTATTCCGATCAACCCGGCTCGTGGCGTGAAGCTCCCGGTACGGCCGGACGCGGAACACATCTACCTGGCCTACGAGCAAGTCGAAGCACTCGCGAATGCCAGTGCGGGACTGCGCACCAAGTACGACAGGCCGACCGCTGGCGCCGCGATCAACAAGGCGTTGATCCTGCTCCTGGCGTACACGGGACTGCGGTGGGGCGAGGCTGCCGCGCTGCGAGTTGGCCGCGTTGACCTTGCCCAGCGTCGTGTCCGCGTCGCAGTGACGTTCTATGAGGTCGGGGGAGCGCAACACGAGGGATTGCCCAAGACGGGCAAACGACGGACCGTCTCGTTTCCGGCATCGCTGGTGCCTGTCCTCCGGCCGCTCGTCGACGGGCGAGACAAGAACGATCTCGTGTTCACCACTGCGCGCGGGCTATCCCTCCGGGCGAACAACTGGCGTGTCCGGGAGTTCAACGCGGCTGTGAAGGCCGCCGGGCTGGCCGCTGAAGGGCTCACGCCGCACAAGCTGCGTCACACTGCCGCATCACTCGCGATCGCCGCTGGCGCCGACGTGAAGGTCATTCAGCAGATGCTGGGCCACGCCGACGCAGCCATGACGCTGAACATCTACGGGCACTTGTTCCCTGACAGGCTCGACGAGGTAGCCGACGTGCTGGACATCCGGCGTCAGGCAGCACTGGCAGGCATGGCGGCATGAGGGAGACCAGCCCCGGAGCGAGTGACATATATGTGACATGCTCCGGGGCTGAGTGCGTCCTAAAACGACTGAGGGCCACGTCTACCTGCGTAAACGTGGCCCTTCCGGTCGGGCTGACAGGATTCGAACCTGCGACCCCTTGACCCCCAGTCAAGTGCGCTACCAAACTGCGCCACAGCCCGGACCCGCGCTCCGTGGAGTGCGATGTGAGTACTTTAGCGGGTCCCGGACGGGGGCTTGCAACCAGGGGTCACTGTGTGTCTGAGCTGGGAAAACGGTCCGTGAGGGCCGCCCTGCCGCATTCGGGTGGCCCACACGGGGTCACTGGGGGTTGCCGGCGTGGGTGAGGGTCTGCCAGGAGACGAACAGGTTGTTGGTGCCCGCCGGGCGCTGGCGCAGGGTGAGGGCCTCGGTGTTGCTCATGGTGTGCCCGAGGCGCGTGTGGAGATGGTTGTAGCCGACCTCGGTGATCGGGCCGAGGCCGAGCTTCAGGTCGCCGCCGCAAAGCCACGACGGGACGGCCGCGCCCATCTGGTACTTCGCGTGGAAGCCGAGGCCTTCGCGGAGGCGGTCGGCGATCTCGGGGTAGAGGTCCTGGCCCTGGATGCGGGTGGTCTCGGCGAAGTTCGCGATGGCGGCGAGGCCGTAGCCGGTGTGGGTGTAGTCGCGGCAGGTCTCCTGGGAGAGGCCGTTGACGAACGTCGTCTGGCCTTGCCAGTACTTGACGATCTTGTCGCGGGTGTCCAGGCCGCTGCCGGGCGCGGTCTTCGGGAGCGCACCGTCGCTGGTCAAGTAGAGGTAAGCGGGGACGCGGGTGCGGAACTTCGCGACGGCCTTGTCGTAGGCCGCCTTGTCGTCGAGGAACACGGCGATGCCGATCGCGGCCTCGGTCATGCTGAGTTCCCAGTTGCCGTTGCTGTGGCTGCCGTTGATCACCTCGGGCAGGTACACGTTCCGGAGCATAGTGCCGAAGCGGCCGGAATTCGGCCAGCTCGTGTACGTGTGCTTGATGATCTCCGCCGCGCGTGGCCACGAGGAGGCCGACCATGCCGACTGCAGGGGAGCGTTGCTGTTCGTGTGATCCTTCAGTATCGCGGACCACGCGTCCATGATCTCGATCGCTTTGGCCGCGTATTTCGCGTCGCGCGTGATGTACCACGCCAGCGAAAGCGAATACGCGGCGATCGCGTCTTGCCGCTCATCGGTACAGCCGATGTTCGGATTCGAATAGGAACCGCATTCGACGATGGCGCGGGGTTTCGGTGACCGCGACAGTGAGGCGTACGAACTCGACATCATCGCGTCGTAAGCCTGTTTCCACGGTTGCGCGCCGGCCTGCACCTTGGCGCGGACGAAATCCAATTGCGGGCGGCTGACCAGTACGCCGGGATGGGTGAAGGTGGCGGGTGCGGCCTGCGCGGGGGCGCTGAAAAGGCCCAGTGTCAACGGGACGAGCGTGGTCAGGGCGAGCAGTTTCCTCAGTAGGGACATGGGACTCCTCGAGTGGGTGTGAACCAGGTCACCGGCGGCGCGCGATTCAGTGTCATGGTCTGAACCAGGTGCGTCAAGGCCTTTGTTCACCTCGAAAAGAAAGAAGGCCCGCCCGTTCAGCGGGCTGAACGGATCAGTGCGGCCAGACACCGATGAAGGCCGGGCTTCCGACCGGATAAGTGCCGATCAGGCGCCAGGTCGCGCGTTCGTAGGCCTGGATCGCGTCAGAGTTCTGCGACGCGACATAGCAATGCTCGCCGACAACGGAGAAGTGCCGCGGCCATGCGCCGGTCCGATGGTCGGCGACGGCCTGCGGAAGCACACCGTCGAACGTGAACTCCGTGATCCTCTCGGGACCCCGGTTCGACAGGAACAGCCGGTCTTCGTGCAGGACGAGCTGTGCCGGGAGGTTCTCGCGGCCGGGTTCGAGCGTCGCGGGAACGGCGTTCTCGACGGCGAACGTGCCTGGTGGCTCTTCGCGCACTGTCACCAGCGAGGCGGCCAGTTCGCCGACGACGTACGCGTGATTTGTGCCGGGACGCCGGACCAGTTGCCGCGGACCGGTGCCCGCGGGCAGCGTCGACACCGACAAGGGGATCAGCTCGCCCTCTTCGCCGAGGCGGTAGCCGCGGATCTCGTCCGTGCCCAGGTCGACCGCGCTGACCAGTGTCCCGGTCTCGTCGACGACGGCCATGTGGACGTGCGCCGCCTCCTGCCGTTCGAGGTTCGGGCCGCTGCCTTCGTGCCGGACCAGCGCCGTCCGCACGGTGGGCACTCCGTCCGGGCCCAGCGCGAAAGCGGCCAGGCTGCCGCCGCTGTAGTTGGCGCACAGCAGGTACCGGCCATCGGGAGTGACCGCCAGGTGGCACGGATCCGCCCCGCCGGTCGGCAGCGAGTTCAGCGCCGAGAGCGTGCCGTCTTCGGCGACGGCCACCGCGGTGATCGCGCCTTCGGCCGTTTCGTTCACCGCGTAGAGCACAGGAAGCGTGGGGTGCGGCGTCAGCCAGCTCGGCGAGTCCAGCGCGAGCGAACCAGCCGGGGTCAGCTCCCCGGTCCGCGCGTCGCGCCAGAACGTGCCGATGCCCTCGCCGCTGCCGTTGCTCGCCGCCGTGTAGGAGCCGGCGATGAGCAGAGTCGGGTCATCATTCGCAGAAGTCACGAAGCACACTGTGCAGCAAGCCGAGGTGGAGGTGAAGCCCTCGCGCGTGGCTCACCACGCGCGAGGGAGTCGTCACTTCAGCGAGTTGTCCACCGTGGTCATGAGGGATCCGGTGTCACCGGACATCTCCCAGGCCATGACCCCGAGCAGCCCTCTGGTCTTGAGCCAGGCCACCTTCTGCTGGATGGACCAGGCGTCGTCGAAGGTCCACCATTGCCCTCCGTTGCCCGTGTAGCACGACGTGGCCACGGCCGCGGTGTCGTGCTGGACGGCGCAGTTGGGGACACTGGCCAAGAGATTCGCGTAGCCACGAGTACCTGCTTCCTCGGCGAACTGGCCTGGCGCGGCTCCGGTCGCGCTCTGCCATTCGCCCTTCTTGCCACCGTCCGCGACTCCTTGCCAGCCTCTCCCGTAGAAGGCGAGGCCGAGGGTGAGTTTCCGTGGATTGGCCCCGGCCTCGGTGTAGGCGTTGATCGCCGACTCCACGCTGAACTTGAAGTTGTACGGATCGTCCGCGTCGGCGTAGAGGTTCCCCTGGTGGCCGGTGCGGTTCGGCTCCCACGAGTTGTCGCTGCCGGAGCCGTGGAAGTCGTAGCCCTGCACGTTCGCGACGTCGAGGTAGTCGAAGATCTTCGGGATCTCCCAGCCGCCCTTCACCTTCGCCGGGTCGGCGGGGGTGAACGCCTGCAGTTCGTACCGTTTGCCGGTGGTCGCGCCGTAGGCGTCCATCTGCGTGCGGAACTCGGCGAGCAGAGCGGTCAGGTTCGTCTTGTCGTTGGCGCTCCAGTGGTTCCCGGGGTGCCCGTCGGGGCTGCCCGGCCACTCCCAGTCGATGTCGATGCCGTCGAAGATGCCCGCGGCCGTACCCGGACCGCCGGCGCCGCCGTACGGCTTCACGTTCCCCTTGAGGTACGTGTCGATGCACGACGCGACGAACTTCTGCCGCGACGCGGGCGTGGCCGCGACGTCGGAGAAGTACTTCGAGTAGGTCCAGCCGCCCAAGGAGATGAGAATCTTCAGGTTGGGGTACTTGGCCTTGAGCTTCTTCAGCTGGTTGAAGTTGCCGCGCAGCGTCTCCCAGCCGGTGTCGCCGACGCCGTCGACGGACTGGGCGGCGGACATCGGCCGTGAGTAGTCGGCTTCCGCGTCGCCGGCGCCGTCACCCTGGTTCGGGTCCTGGGGGTTCGACGTCGTCCCCTTGGTGACACCCGAAAGGCAGGTGTGGTTGACCGGGTCGATGTTCCCGAAGGCGTACAGCAGATGGGTCAGCTTGGCGGCGGATCCGTTGGTCACCAGGTTCTTGACGAAGAACTGGCGGCCGTAGATGCCCCACTGGACGAAGTAGCCGACCCGGGCGTACCCGTTCACGATGTCTCCGGTGCGAGCGCTGACGGCGGCGCTGGCGGCGGAGACGTTGTCGTAACCGTCGCGGGCTTTGACCGTGAAAGAGTACGAAGTGGACGGTGAAAGCCCGGTCACCGTCGCGGTCGTCCCGGTCACCGTGGCGGCGAGGGTCGTGCCGCGGTAGACGTCGTAGGAGACGACGCCGGTGTTGTCGGTGGACGCGTTCCACGCCAGCGAGATCGAGCCCGAGGTGACCGCCGTCGAGCGGAGGCCCGACGGCACGGTCGGTGCCTGGGTGTCGTCGCTCGGGTTGTTGGTGGTCACCGCCAGTGCCGGGGTGGGCGGCGACTTGGCGTCCTTCCGGTCCTTGGCGACGACGGTGAAGCTGTACGCCGTGTTCGGCGTCAGCCCGGTGATCCTCGCTTCGGTGCCGGTGACCGAGGCCGCCAGCGTGGTGCCCTGGTAGACGTCGTAGCCGACGACGGGCAGGGAGCCCGGGGCGGCGGCGTTCCAGGCCAGTGCGGCGGTCGTGGTCGTCTTCGCCACGAGCCGCAGGTTGGACGGTGTCGACGGCGGTGTGTCGCCGGAACCGTCGCAGTTCGCGTCGTCGATCCGGCACGTGAGCGGGTTGACCGCGGAACTGAGCCGGAACGACGGGCTGTAGGGATAGGTCGAACGGCCCGGCGCGAGCGATTTGATGTAGAACGCCGGGGTGAGGGTGACCTGGTCGCCCGACTGGGAGACCGTGGCGTGCGAGCCGCTCGTGGCGGTCACACCGGCGGGGACGGTGAAGGTGATGGACCAGTCGGCGACGGTTTCGCCGCTGGGGTTGGTGACGGTGTACTCACCGGTGGTTCCGGCCAAGGTGAAGGCGGCGCGGAGGCGGCCCGCCGCTAGTGCCGGAGTGCCCGCGGCTACCAGGAGCCCGGCGGCGAGGAGTGTCACGGTGAGTGCGCTGAGTAGTCGTTTTCGGGTGCGTCTCATGGCGGTTCTCTCCAAAAGAGGCGGCGAGACTGACCTGCTCTGAATGATGGCGCGTGTGGTCTAGACCACACTTGAATGTAGCGCGGGACGCATAAAAGGTCTAGACCGATTCGGCGGTCGTGAACCCGTTCGGCCCCGGCCGCGGACAGCAGGTGACACTGACGAACGGCGAAGGGCGGTCCATGAGCTCATCTGGGGCGGATCCGGGCGATCTCGAAGACGCTGAGTTGATCGCGAGATCGGTGACCAGGCCGGACTGGTTCTCCGCGATCTTCGACCGGCATGCCGCGCACATCCACCGTTACCTGGTCAGGCGCATCGGGCCCGCCGCCGCCGACGACGCGTTGGGGGAGGCGTTCCTCGTGGCGTTCCGCAAACGCGAGGGCTACGACACCGAGCGCCGCGACGCCAGGCCATGGCTCTACGGGATCGCCACCAACCTCGTGGCGCAGCGGCGCCGTGAGGAGACCAGGGAGCTGAAGCTGCGGGACGCCCTCGGCCCGCCGTCTCACGAAGAAGGACACGCCGAGCGCGTCGCGGAACAGGTGACAGCCGAGGCGATGGGGAAGCTGCTGGACTCCGCGTTGGCGGAACTGAACGACGGAGACCGGGACGCGCTCACGTTGTTCGCCGGAGAAGGCCTGAGCTACGAGGAAGTGGCCTCGGCGCTGGGTATTCCGCTCGGCACCGTCCGCTCGCGGCTCAACCGCGCCCGCCGCAAGGTCCGCGAGGCGCTGGGGCGCCCGGACACCACGACTTCGAAGGAGATCTCCACCCATGGATGAGCTGCAGTTGATCGCCGAGCGGACCGGCTCGGTGCCGCTCGCGGAATCCGGTGCACTCGGCCCGGCGCGGGCGCGCTTGATGGCCGAGATCGCCGCCGCCGAAGCGGAAAACGTGGTGCCGCTGCGGAAACGGCGGCGCTGGGTCTGGACCGGGGCGGGCGCGGCCGGGCTGGCCGCGGCCATCACCGCGGTCGTCGCGCTGGCGCCCGTCGAGCAGGTCGGTCTCGAACCACCCTCGGCCGCCGCGGATCCCGTGACGGTGCTCCGGAACGCCGCCGCGGCCGCGCTGAAGTCTCCCGCCACGCCGCCGAGGCCCGACCAATTCCTCTACACCAAGACCAAGGATCCCCACGGCGAACGGGAATCGTGGCTTTCGGCCGATGGCACCCACGACGGGGTGATCAAGGAGGCGGACGGAAGTTCGTTCCCGCTTCCGGGCTGTCGGAACGGGCGGGCGCAGGCGTACAAGGGCGAAGAACCGCTCAAGGGCGTCACGGAGCCGTGCGAGCCGACCGTCCGCGATCGCCGTGACCTCCCCACCGGCGCCGACGCGATGTTCGCCTACCTCAACGCCCACCACTCCGGTGAGGACGGCGACTACAACGCGATGGGCAAGGACATCCAGGAGCTGGCGAGTGGGTACTACCTGTCGCCCGCGACTCGCGCCGCCCTGTTCGAAGCCGCGGCGAAGGTGCCCCGGCTCCGGGTCGTGGAGACCGCCCACGACGCGGCGGGAAGGCCCGGAGTCGGGATCACGTGGCCGTTGAAGCCCAGCGACGGTCCGGACGCGGAGCCGATCGTGATCGTCTTCACCGCGGACACGTTCCAGTTCCTGGGCACGAATTCGACCGCGGTGACCGCGTCCGGCGTCGTGGACGCGGTCGGCCAGCGGCCATAGCGGATCAGCGGCCGGTGAAGGTCGCCTTGCCGGGGCCGTCGGCGAGGAACGACTTCACCGCGCCGCGCAGGTCCTCGGTGTCGAAGAGCCCGGCGGCGATCGTCGTGATGTGTTCGTTCGCCTCGGCGACGCCGCCGTGCTCGTAGTGCTCCAGGACCTTCTTGGTGGCGGCGTGCGCCTTCGTCGGCCCCTGGGCGAGGTCGGTCGCGAAGGCGCGTGCGGCCTCGTCGAAGCCGTCCACCGGGAGCACCCGGTTGACCACGTTCCAGCGTTCGAGTGTCGTGGCGTCGTAGGTCGCGCCCGTCATCACGAACTCCTTGGCGCGGCCGACGCCGGCGCGGGCGGCGAGCCGCTGCGTGCCGCCCATGGTCGGGGTCAGGCCGACGACCCGTTCGACCAGGCCGAACTTGGCCTTCTCGCTCGCGAGGATGAGGTCGCAGGCGACCGCGACCTCGAACGCCCATGTCAGGCACAGGCCGTGGGCGGCGAACACGGTGGGGAACGGGAGCGCGGCGATCCGGTCGGGGATCGCCAGCATCTCGTCGAAGAGCACCTTCGCCTCGGCCGCGCTCGACTGGGCGTCGAACAGGGAGACGTCCACGCCACCGCTGACGATCTTCCCTTCGGCGCGGATCAGCGCCGCGCGCGGCGGCGTGGCCTCCAGTTCACCGATCGCCTCGCCCAGTTCGGCCTGCAGATCCGCCGTATAGAGGTTCAGTGGCGGCGAAGCGATGGTCAGGACGGCGAGGTCGGCTTCACGGTCGAGGCGGATCGAGGCGGCCAAGGCGGGTTCCCTCCGATGGGGTCGTTTTCCGTGACCCTAGCCCGACGCCGCCACGAGTTCGTCCCATTGCGCCTGTGCTTCTGGTCGCCATTCGACGTGCTTGCGGTGGAACAGGTCCGCCGCGCGCACGCCGCTCCAACCGTCGGGGAGAAGTTTCAGCGGAAGCCGGGGATCGAGGAACGGGAAGCTGCGCCATTCGTGGACGAGTTCGGTCTGCGCCCGCAGGACGCCGCGTTCACCGGATGGATGTAACCCGGTGAACCGGTCGATGAAGTCCTCGTAGCGGTCCTTGAGGTCACTCAGGTCCCAGGACCGCGCGACCATCGTCTCCTGATCGCCGACGTCACCGTAGGCGGCGGTGAACGACATCGCCTGCGCGTCGAGGCCGAGCTCCTGCACGATCTGCTGGGCCTCCCGTTGGCGGCTGAGATCCGGGCTGACCCAGACACCGGCCACCGGCGAACCGAACCCGGCCCACGTCAGGCGGGTGCGCAGCCTGTGCCGGAGATCCCGCTTCGCTTCGGGGACCGACACGATCAGCATCAGCCAGCGATCGTCCCAGGTCTTCTCCTCGTTGCCGAACGCGTAGATCCGTTCCGCGCCTTCGGTCAGGAGGCGCCTGCCGGGTGGAGTGAGCGACCAGCGCACTCTTCGTCCGACGCGTTCGGAGACGACCCAGCCCTCGGCGGAGGAACGGGCCAGCGCCTGCCGTGCGGACTTCTCCTCGATGTCCAGCACGCGCAGCGCCTCGACCAGCGTCGAGGTCCAGATCGCTTGGTCACGGAGCAGGACGTACTCGCCGAGGATCGTCATCAGCAGCGACCGCGCGCTGGCATGACCGACTTCCCGCCGCCTGCTCAACGTCGGCCTACGGGTACCGCCTTTCTGCTGGTGGACGACGGGGACCGGGGTGGCGGAGTCCGCCATTTGCTGTCACCGACCTCAATGCTCGGGGATTCGTTCGGGTCCAGAAGAACAACCAGGCTACCCACGTTCCGTGATCGCTTGGATACTTGCCACTCTTCCGAGGGACCACGAGGTGTCCAATCGGCCCCCGTAGACTTACCGATCTCATGAGCGCCACACTCGTTGCCAAGAATCTCGCCGCCGGCCACGGCGACCGCGTTCTGTTCTCCGGTCTCGACCTGGTCGTCGCGCCCGGCGAAGTGATCGGTCTCGTCGGTGTCAACGGGGCGGGCAAGTCGACCCTGCTGAAGACCCTCGGCGGCCTCGTCCCGCCGGAAGAGGGCAGCGTCCGGCTGAACCCGCCGACGGCCACCGTCGGTCACCTCCCGCAGGAGCCGGAACGCCGTGAGGGTGAGTCCGTCCGCGCGTTCCTCTCCCGGCGCACCGGCGTCACCGCCGCGCAGGCCGCGCTCGACGCCGCCACCGAAGGGCTCATCGCGGGCGAACCCGGCGCGGACGACGCGTACGGTCTCGCGCTCGACCGCTGGCTCGCGCTCGGCGGGGCCGACCTGGACGACAGGGCGGGCGAGGTCGTCGCGGATCTCGGGCTCACCGTGAGCCTCGACCAGCCGATGCTGTCGTTGTCGGGCGGGCAGGCGGCCCGAGCGGGGATGGCGTCGCTGCTGCTGAGCCGGTACGACATCTTCCTGCTCGACGAGCCGACCAACGACCTCGACCTCGACGGGCTGGAACGGCTCGAACGGTTCGTGACCGGGTTGCGCGCCGGGACCGTGCTGGTCAGCCACGACCGGGAATTCCTCGCCCGCACCGTGGACCGCGTCGTCGAACTCGACTACGCGCAGCAGCAGGTGCGGACCTACGGCGGCGGGTACGAGTCGTACCTGGAGGAACGCGCCGTCGCGCGGCGGCACGCCCGTGAGGAGTACGAGGAGTTCGCGAACACCAAGGCCTCACTCGAAGCGCGTGGTGCGATGCAGCGTTCGTGGATGGAGAAGGGCGTCAAGAACGCCCGGCGCAAGGCCACCGACAACGACAAGGTGGGCCGCAAGTTCCGGAGCGAGGCGACGGAGAAGCAGGCGTCGAAGGCGCGGCAGACCGACCGCATGATCGAGCGGCTCGAAGTCGTCGAGGAACCGCGCAAGGAATGGGAACTGCGGATGGAGATCGCCGCCGCACCCCGGGCGGGCGCGGTCGTGGCGACCCTGCGCGGCGCGGTGGTGCGGCGGGGCGAGTTCACCCTCGGCCCGGTGGACCTGCAGATCGACTGGGCGGACAAGGTCGCGATCACCGGGGCCAACGGTGCCGGGAAGTCGACGCTGCTCGCGGCGTTGCTCGGACGGGTCCCGGCCGACGAAGGCGCCGTGTCACTCGGTTCCGGTGTCGTGGTCGGTGAGGTCGACCAGGCGCGGAAGCTGTTCCTCGGCGACCTTCCGCTCGTCGAGGCCTTCGCCCGCGAGGTCCCGGAACTGGCCGACGCCGACGTGCGGACGCTGCTGGCGAAGTACGGGCTCAAGGCCGCGCACGTCCTCCGGTCCGCGGCCACGTTGTCGCCGGGGGAGCGGACCCGGTCCGCGCTGGCGCTGCTGCAGGCACGCGGGGTGAACCTGCTCGTGCTCGACGAGCCGACGAACCACCTCGACCTGCCCGCGATCGAGCAACTGGAGTCGGCGCTGGCGGAGTATCCGGGGACACTACTGCTGGTGACGCACGACCGCCGGATGCTGGACGCGGTGGCGACGACGCGGCGGCTGGAAGTCGCCGAGGGCAAGGTCACGGAACTCTGAGCATTTAGTCCTCTGAATGCTCAGCGCATTCAGAGGACTAAATGCGGCAGGAGGTCAGCCCTTGGTCGCCCCGCCGGTCAGCCCCTTCACGAACTGCTTCTGCAAAGCCAGGTAGAAGATCAGCACCGGAAGGGTCGCCAGGAACATCAACGCGAACACGCTGCCGAGATCCGCCTGGTACTGCCCGATCGACCGGTAGATCCCGGTGGTGATCGTCGTGCCCTGGCTGGGGCCGAGGATGATCAACGGGTCGATGAAATCGTTCCAGATCCACACCCCGAGGAAGATCAGCACACTCGCCGTGGCCGGGCGCAGCAGCGGGAACACGATCCGCCAGAACACCTGCGTCCTGCTCGCGCCATCGAGCAGCGCGGCCTCCTCGAGTTCCACCGGAACCCCGCGGATGAACCCGGTGAACACGAAGACGCCGAACGGTACGTAGTAGCCGACGTTGAACAGCACCAAGCCCTGGATCGTCGCCATCAACCCGGTCAGCCGCAGCACCTCGGTGACCGGTATGAGGATCACCTGCGGCGGGATCATCAAGCCGGCCAACAGGATCAGCGCGAGCACCTTGGTCCATCGCTTGCCGGAACGCGCCAGATAGTGCCCGAGCATGGCCGAGAGCACGGTCAGCACGATGATCGACAGCAGGGTGACGAGCAGGCTGTTCGCCAGGCTCACCCAGAACAGGCCGTCGGGCCGCGTGAGGACGGCGTGGATGTTGGTCAGCGTCGGTGGCAGCGGGACCGACGCCGGCTCCTGGGCGATCTGGTCGCCGGGTTTGAAGACGTTGACGAGCACGTAGTACAGCGGCACGGCGAAGAGCGCGCTCGCCAGGATCGCCGCGGCGGGCCGGAGTTTCGTGGTCACAGGTCCACCTCCCGCCGCCGCAGGAACCGCAGCACGATCGTGGTCAGGGCCGCCACGATCACCAGCATCACGACGGCCATCGCGGACGCGTAGCCGACATGGTTCGCGTCGAGGCCGGTGGCGAGGACGTCGAACGCGATGGTGGCCGTGGTCCCCGAACCCGGCCCGCCGTTGGTGACCACCTTGACGTAGTCGTAGGTCTTGAACGCCGAGATCAGCAGGACGACGGTGTTGATCGTCAGCGACGGCGCGAGCAGCGGCCAGGTCACCGCGCGGAATCGGCGGACCGGTCCGGCGCCGTCGATCTCCGCGGCCTCCAGCAGTTCGGCCGGGACACCTTGCAAGCCCGCGAGATACACGACCACGCAGAATCCCAGCATCTGCCAGCACACGATCGACGCGACCGAGTACAGCGCGAGATCCGGATCCGAAAGCCAGCCCGGCGGGTGCTCGACGCCGAGGGCGCGGAGCGCGTCGTTGACCGGGCCCCGGTCGTCGAGCAGTTTCGTCCAGATGATGCTCACCACGACGGAGCTGAGGATCACGGGCGTGAAGAACACGCTCCGCAGAACGTTGTACAGCCGGCCTTTCCGGTCGAGCAGCAACGCGACGCCGAGCCCCAGCACGTTCGGGACGACCACGACGATCACGGTCAGGATCGTCGTGACCCGCAGCGCGGTCAGGAACTGTTCGTCCTGGAACAGCGACCGGTAGTTCTCGAGGCCCACGAATTCCGCGGGCGGGTTGAACGGATTGTGGTTCGTCAGGCTGTAGCCGAAGCTGATGAGGATCGGCGCCATGACGAAGCAGAGGTAGATGACGACGCCGGGCGCGCCGAACGAGGCGAAATGCCACACCCGCGGCAGGATCGGTTTTCTCCCCATCGTGGTGTCAGCGTGCCTTCGCCCATTCGTTGTCCAGGAACGCGCACGCGTCGGCCACCGTTTTGCGGCCGGTGATGACGTCCTGCGCGGCCTGGTAGACCTTGTCCTTCATCCCCGGCAGGAGCCCGTCGTCCGCGGTTTCCCAGCTGAAGGCGTTCACGATCGCGTTCTTCGCGACGGCTTCCTGGTACAGGTCGTAGCCCGCCTTGAAGACCGGGCCGACGTCGGAGGGCGGCGTGTATCCCTTGATCGCGGGGAACAGGCCATCGGCCTTGACCGAGGCGTCGATCTGCTCCTTGTCGAGTTGGAACGCGAGCGCGAACTTCCTTGCCGCGTCGAGGTTCCGCGATTTGGCGTTGACGACGATGCCGCCGCCGGTGTAGGCGGGCACGACAAGTTTCCCGTCCTCGGAAGGGAAATTGAAGACGCCGATCTCGAACGGCGGGTTCTTGGCGTCGGCACTGGCGGCGAACCAGTTGCCCATCGGGTACATGGCGCCTTCACCGTTGAGGAAGGCCGCCTCGGTCGCCGAGTAGTCCCGCGAGACCTGGGTCTTGTCGAGGTAGCCCTTGGCCACCAGGTCGGCGAACTTGCCGAATGCCTGCTGGAAGGCCGGATCCGTGAACTTGACCTGGTCGGCCCGGCGCTGGGACAGCCAGTCCGGTGTCCTGCCGTAGACGTCGACGCTGACCAGGCCGTCCAGCAGCATCGCGGACGGGAACCCTTCCTTGCCGCCGCCGATGGTGAACGGGGTGATGCCCTTCGCCTTCAGTTTCTCCGACGCGGCGAGGAGTTCGTTCCACGTCTTCGGCGTCGACGTGATCCCGGCGTCGGCGAAGAGCTTTTTGTTGTAGTAGATCGGCGGGATGGTCTGGGTGTTGGCGGGCAGCTGATGGTGTCCGCCCTTGATCGGGTTGGCCGCCGGGAACTGGAAGTCCTCGAGCTCCTCGGGCGTCCACGCGTAGAGGTTGCCCGATTCGGCGAAACCGGCGGAGTCGATGGCGATCGCGACGTCGGGGAACTGGCCGGACTGCAACAGCTGCTTGGCGTAGCCGGTGCGGTCGGTCGACGGGGCGACCAGTTTCTTCACGCTCAGGCCGGGATCGCGGTCGGTGACGCGTTTGATGGCGGAGTCCCAATAGGACGGTGGGAGGTTCGGCGTCTCGAACGTCAGGAAGGTGATCTCGCTGCCGGAGGCGTTCGTCCCGCCGCCGACGGTGCATCCGGTGAGGCTCGCGGCGAGGAGTAGTGCGGCTCCCAACGCGAAGGACCTTCTCATGCCCCAGTCACCCTTCTCGCGGCGATGCACGGCGTCTCATATACGACGGCATTCGATCGGATGTCTAGAGTGATGTCAAGCGGCTTCTGTGGCTCAAATGCGCCGAAAGGGGGAGATACATCGGATCTATTTGGCCGCTCAGAGCTTCGTCAGCCGGATCACGACGCTGGCGAAGTCGCCCTCCGGCAAACCCGGGAACAGGCCGTGTGCCAGGAGCGAGGCACCGTGCCACACCTTTCCGGTGTCCTCGTCGCGGTAGCGGGCGGAGGGGTCGAGTCCGTCGAGCCGGACCAGTCGTTCGTGAGTGGGGAAATGTGCCGCTTGCCGGAACACGAACACCACCGCGTGTCCGCCGTCGGCCGCCACGTACTGCAGCGCGGAGACGCCATCGGTGGCAGGCGGCACGAGACGATGGAGCCTGCCGTGCTGGACGATGGACCGGATCTCCTTGTACAGCGCGATCTGTTCGCGCGCGTGGTCCAGCTCCTCCTCGGACCACTTCACGATATCGCCGCCGATACCGAGCACCCCCGTCATCGCGACGTGGAACCGGAAGCGCAGTGGCGTGGATCGCCGGGTTACGAAGTTGGGATCGTCGGTGACCCACGCCGCCATCGCGCGCGCCGGGTACACCTGGCCGTAGCCGTGCTGGATGACGAGCCGGTCGAGCGCGTCGGTGTTGTCGGAAGTCCAGACCTGGTCCGTCCTGGCCATGATCCCGAGATCGATCCGGCCGCCACCGCCGCTGCACGCCTCGATCCGCAGGCCGGGATGGCGGGCGCGCAGGCGGTCCATGATCGAGTAGACCGAGCGGGTGTGCTCCACCCACAACCTGTCCGGATTGCTGTCGGTGGGCCAGCCCGCCTCGCTGAACGGGCGGTTCATGTCCCATTTCAGGAAGTCGATCCCGTGCGTGCCGACGAGGGAGTCGAGCGTGTCGAACGCCCACTCGGCGACGTCCGGGCGGGCGAAGTTGAGGACCAGTTGCCGCCGGAGCTCCGACCGAGTCCGATGTGGATGATGGAGGACCCAGTCGGGGTGGGCCCGGTGGAGATCGCTGTCCGGATTGACCATTTCGGGTTCGACCCAGAGCCCGAACTTCATGCCGAGGCGATGCACTTCGGCGACGAGTGGTCCGAGGCCGTCGGGGAACTTCTCCCGGTTGACCTGCCAGTCGCCGAGGCCGGCGTGGTCACCGGTCCGGGCGCCGAACCAGCCGTCGTCCACCACGAACAGTTCCACGCCGAGCGCGGCCGCTCTTTTCGCGAGCGCGCGTTGCCCCGCGTCGCTGACGTCGAAACCCGTTGCCTCCCAGGAGTTGTAGAGCACCGGCCGGAGCTCGCCGGGATGCGGGAGGACATGGCCGATCGTGTACGCGTGCCAGGCGCGGCTCGCGGCACCGAATCCGCCCTCGGTGTACAACCCGGCGAAAACCGGTGTGGTGAGCGTGTCGCCGGGTGCGAGCCGGGGGACGACGCCGTCTTGACCGAAACCGCCGGTCACGGTGAGGCGGCCGGTGGACGAGCGGGTGGTGGTGATCCGCCACGAACCGCTCCACGCGAGCACGGCGCTGTAGACCTCGCCGTGCCGCTCGGTGGCTTCGCCGTCGTCGAGCATCACCCACGGATTGGCGTGGTGGCTCGTGTTGCCGCGCCTGCTGCCGAACGTCGTTTCGCCGTGGGGGACGGGCTCGCGGAGCAGTTGGCTTTCGGCTGCCCAGCGGCCGGTGACGTGGCTGATCCGGTAGCCCGGCCGGTCCGGCACGACCCAGGTCGCCGAGTCGGCCCGGATGATCTCGATCGGGCCGTCCGTGCCGTCGTGGCCGAGTTCGGTCCAGCGCTCGATGACGTCGGTGCCTTCCGGGACGCGGTAGCCGAGCGTGATCCGGAGGGGGTAGTGGCGATCGCGGAACCGGACGCGCAACTGTCCGCCGTCGATATCGTGGCCGAGGTAGCGCCATTCGAGGGCCCGGGTCCCGTCGGCGAACTGGACCTGGAGGGCGGGGGTCCAGTACCGGGTGCCGCCGTCGGCGGCGAGTTCGTCGAGTCCCTCGTTGGGATCGTTGAAGGAGTCCCAGCGTTCTTTTGTCCGGGGGAGGAGGTCGGTGACCTGGTCTGCGGTGAGTGCAGGACCCCAGTAGACGTGGGAGGGCGTGTCGTCCTCGGTCAGCCTGAGCGCGTAACTCGTGGATGCCGCGCCGATGAGCCAGGAACGGGTGTTCTCGTCGAAAACGATCTCGGCCACGGGGTCATCCTGGCGCCGAACGGTGGCGGCGGCCAGAGGGCTCCCGCTCGGCGGTACATCGGGTTTCGTGAGTGGTCCGTCCGATCACGCCGGACGGACGACACGCGTGTGGGGATGGACGACACTCGGCGAAGTCCGGGCCGTGTCGTCCATCCAGTCACGCGAGACCGCCGGTTCGGTGCAGGCTCTCGCCTTCCCCCCGTACATGAAGCCCCCTTCGCTCGGCTGAGCCGGGGGAAGGGGGCCTACGTGGCGGTCACCAAGGTAGTGAAGGCCTCCTTGCCTACCCTGAAGGTAGGCAAGGAGGCCTTCACGGACTCGGGCGGGCAAGGGAAACCGGTGCGGAGACCGAAGCCTCTCAGCTGCCGACCTTCGCGATCGCCACGAAATGCTCCGGCCGCACCCGCACGATCACCTTGCCCGGAGACGTCGCGTACGCCAGCCAGCCATCGATGGCCTCCTGCCCGGTTTCACCGAGGTACCGCCGGGCGATCGACTCCGAACCCGCTCGGACGCCGTCCGGGGCCGAAACGATCTCCGCGACCCCTTCGACGCTCACGAACGAGTAGGGCGGCACCGGGTCGTCGACGACCACCGAGACGCGGGGATTCTCCTTGAGCGCCTTGCCTTTGATGGTGTCCGCGCCCAGGTTGACCAGAATGTCGTCCCCGTCGAGGGCGAACCAGATCGGGACCGCGTGCGGCCTGCCGTCCGGGCGGACCGTCGCGAAGACGGCGGTGCGGGTGCCTTCGGCGAGGAAGGCGCGGCGCTGATCGTCGGTCATCTTCTCGGGCATGACGTTCCCTCCAGGGTGGCTGTCGAACCGTGGGCCACCTTAAGGGCGCGAGGTGAGATAACCACCCATGGTGCGGAAGTACTCGTTCGCGGTCAGTTCGGTGCCGTCCTCGGTCCGGACCCGCTCGATGACGAGACCGTGCGACCGGCCCCGGCGCGACTCCGGCCCAGCGACGATCACGACGCCGTCACCCTCACGGATGAAGATCCGGCCGGGGGTGCCGCCGTAGTGACCCACCGACACCGACGAGCGGATCACGCGCAGCTGCTTCCCTCGGTGATAAGTGAACGCGTTGGGATACGGATCGGACTGCGCGCGCACCAGCCGCTCGATCTCCTCGGCGGGCCAGGACCAGTCGATGAGGCTGTCCTCAAGGGCGCGCTTGTGGAAGAAGCTGGCCTTCGACCTGTCCTGTTTGACCGGTGTGTAGTCGCCGCTCGCGATGAGCTCGATCGCCTCGGTGGTGATCGGCGCGATGAGCTCGACCGTCCGGTGGAACAGATCGGTCGTCGTGTCCTTCGGACCGACCGGCACGGCGCGCTGCAGCACGATGTCGCCGGCGTCGAGGTCGGCGTCCATCATGTGGGCGGTGAGGCCCACTTCCTTCTCGCCGTTGATGAGCGCCCAGATCAGCGGCGAGAAGCCGGCGTAGGCGGGCAGCAGCGAGTCGTGGACGTTCAGGGTGCCGTGCCGCGGCATCTCGAAGATCTCGGGTGGCAGCCAGGTGCGCCAGTTGTTGGCGACGATCAGGTCGAGATCGGCTTCCTTCAGCTCCGCCAGCAGTTCCGGGTCGTCGGGACGCTGCCGCAGCAGTGCGCGGATGCCGTTCTCCCCGGCGAGGTCCGCGACGGAATCGGACCAGATCTTCTCGTAGGCGTGGTCACTCTTCGGATGGGTGACGACGAGGGCGACATCGTGGCCCGCGTCGATCAACGCCCGCAGGGTGCGGTGTCCCCAGGTCTGGTATCCGAACATGGCGACCCGCATGGGACCGGCCTCCTCCTGGTCGAGGGATGAACATCACCACTGAAAGTACTAGTTGAGCCTCACCTAACTTAGGTTAGGGTTCCCTGGTCTTTGTAACGAAGTACCGAGATGCGGCTGAGCCGCGCTAGGGGTTCAAGATGGCACGAGCAGTGGTCGGTGAACGGGTTCCGGTCTACGACGTGGTCGGGGTCGGGTTCGGTCCCTCGAACCTCGCGCTCGCCATCGCCGTCACCGAGCACAACGCCGCGCCGGGGGCGGAGACCGTCACCGCCCACTTCCTCGAGCGCCAGGTGCGTTTCGGCTGGCACCGCGGGATGTTGATCGACAACGCGACCATGCAGGTGTCCTTCCTCAAGGACCTGGCGACGATGCGGAACCCGACGAGTTCGTTCAGCTTCCTGTCGTATTTGCACAGCAAGGACCGGTTGGTCGATTTCATCAACCACAAGAACCTGTTCCCGCTGCGGATCGAGTTCCACGACTACTTCGAATGGGCGGCCGAGAAGGTCGACGACCTGGTCTCCTACGGTACGGAAGTACTTTCCGTGACTCCCGTCTTCGAGGGCGACGAGATCGTGTTCTTCGACGTGCACGCGCGGACCGACGGCGAACTGGTGAATCTGCGCGCCCGCAATCTGGTGATGGGCACCGGCCTGCGGCCGAACCTCCCCGAAGGTGTGACGCCGGGCACACGGATCTGGCACAACAGCGAACTCCTGCACCGGCTGGAGGGCATGTCCGCCGAGAAGCCGCGCCGGTTCGTCGTCGTCGGTGCCGGCCAGAGCGCGGCCGAGGTGAGCGCGCTGCTGCACGACCGCTTCCCGCGGGCCGAGGTGTGCGCGGTGTTCGCGCGGTACGGCTACAGCCCGGCCGACGACAGCGCGTTCGCCAACCGGATCTTCGACCCCGAGGCGGTCGGGCGGTTCTACGAAGCGCCGGCTGAGGTCAAGGACCGGCTGATGCGCTACCACGGGGCGACCAACTATTCGGCCGTGGACATCGAACTCATCGACGAGCTGTACCGGCGCGTCTACCGCGAGAAGGTGCAGGGGATCGAGCGGCTGAAGCTCATCAACGTCTCCCGCCCCACCGAGGTCACCGACACCGGCTCCGAAGTGCGGGTCACCGTCGAAGCGCTGGAGACGGGGGAGCGGACCCGGCTCGACGCCGACTTCGTCGTGTACGCCACCGGGTACAGCCCGGCGGACCCGACACCGTTGCTCGGTGAGCTGGCCTCCGCCTGCGCGCGCGACGACGAGGGCAGGCTGCGGGTCGAGCGCGACTACCGGATCGTCACCGAACCGCCGCTGGACGGCGGGATCTACCTGCAGGGCGGCACGGAGCACACGCACGGCATCACGTCGTCGCTGCTGTCCAACACCGCCGTCCGGGTCGGGGAGATCCTCCAGTCCATTGTGGACCGCCGGGCCGCGGGCGCGTCCCGGCCCGAGTACGCGGTGAGCGGGACCGGGCCAGCCTGAGGCACGGACGATCCCGAAAGCTCTGAACGGTGGAGGCGACCCGATGATCCGCGGCTTTCCCCTGACCCCGGCACAGCAGGGGATCTGGCTCGCGCAGCAGCTCGACCCGGCCGATCCGGTCTACACGATCGGCTGGGTCGCCGAGCTGCGCGGCGACGTCGACATCGCCCGGCTGGGTGAAGCCGTCCGGCGGGCGGTCGCGGAGGCGGAATGCCTGCACGTCACGGTCGAGCTGGACGGCGACACGCCGGTCCAGCGTCCGGTCGCGCCCGGTGAGGTCGCGGTCCTCGACTTCACCGCCGAGCCGGATCCGGAGCGGGCCGCGGACGAGTGGGCGCGGGCCGAGCTCGCCGTGGTGACCGACCCCGGCCGCGGGCCGCTCACCGCGCACGCACTGCTCGTCCTGGCCGCGGACCGGGTCCGCTGGTTCCAGCGCTACCACCATCTGGTGATGGACGCGCACGGGCAGGCCGTCCTGACCCGTCGCGCGGCGGCCCTCTATTCGGGCACCGCCGAGGAGGTCTCCTGGCCGCTCTCCGGACTGGCCGAGGCGGACTACGACGCGAGAGCCGACCGCGACCACTGGCTCGGCGAACTCGCGGGCAGGCCGAATCCGGTGCGGCTGCTCGGCCGCGCGTCGTCCGGTCAGGTCCGACTGCGGCGGCATTCGTGGGAGCTGCCCGCGGCGAAGACCGGTCGCCTGCGCAAGTTCGCGCTCGACGCCGGAACGAGGCTGTCCCGGGTCGCGATCGCCGCGGTGGCGGCGTACGCCCACCGGGTGACCGGCGCCGAAGATCTCGTTCTCGGGCTGCCGGTCACCGCGCGGAGCACCCGCGCCCTGCGTGAGCAGCCGGGCATGGTCTCCAACGTCCTGCCGTTGCGCCTGACGGTGCGCCCTGAGACGACGCCGGCGCAGCTCGTCGCCCAGGTCGCGGAGAAGGTCTCCGTGCTCCTGGAACACAGCCGGTACCGCGGGGAGGACCTCGCCCGCGAGCTCGGCGCGAGCGGCGGGGTGCGCGAACTCGTCGGGCTGAGCGTCAACTACATGGCCGTGGACGGCGAACTCGCGTTCGGCGACGCGAGCGCGACGGTGCACAACCTCGAACTAGGGCCGATCAGCGACGTCGCCATCGCCGTGTACGACGCCGGTGAGGGCCGCGGGCTCCGGTTCGACTTCGACGCCGACGAGTCCGTGTCTTCCGACGACGAACTCGCCGATCACCGTCGCCGGTTCGCCGAGGTGCTCGATGCCCTGGTGGCGGGGCCGGACCTGCCGCTGGCCGCGATCGACCTGCTCACCGTCGAGGAACGTGCCCGGGTCCTGGCGCTCGGGACGGCGGTCGCGGAGTCGCCCGAGGTGTCCTGGCCCGAGGCGTTCGCCCGGGTCGTGGCGCGGAAGCCGGACGCGGAGGCGGTCGTCTGCGAGGACGTCCGGATGACCTACGCCGAGGTCGACGCCGCCGCGAACCGGCTCGCCCGGCTGCTGCGGCGACGCGGTGTCGGTGACGAGGACGTTGTCGGCGTGGCGATGCCGCGGTCGGCGGCTCTCGTCGTCGCCCTGCTCGGCGTGATGAAAGCCGGCGCCGCGTACCTCCCGCTCGACCTCGACCACCCTGAGGATCGCCTGGCGTACATGCTTTCCCACGCGGGCGCCGAACTCGTAGTGTCCACTGTGGAGGAATCGGCGCAGCTGCCGTCCGGTGTGGACGTCGAGCGGGTCCTGCTCGACGATCCCGAGATCACCGCGGAACTCGCGGTGCTCGACTCGTCCACTGTGGACGTCAGCGGGATCGCGCTGAGCCAGGCCGCGTACGTCATCTACACCTCGGGATCGACGGGGAAGCCGAAAGGCGTGATCCTGTCCCACGACGGGATCGGCAGCCTGATCAGCACGGCGACCGAACGGATCGGCATCGGCGACGACAGCCGGGTGGTGCAGTTCGCCTCCACCGGCTTTGACGTGACGGTCTGGGATCTGGTCATGTCGCTGTGCGTCGGCGGGACGCTGATCGTGGTCCCGTCGCATCGCCGGGTCGCGGGCGTCGAACTGACCGGCTACATCGCGGACAACGCGGCGACGCACATGATCCTGCCACCGTCGCTGGTCGCGGCGCTGCCGCCGGACTGCGAACTGCCGAACGGCGCGGTGCTGATCGTCGGCACCGAGACCGTCCCACCGGAGCTGATCGCGCGCTGGGCCGAAGACCTGCGGGTCGTCGCCGCGTACGGGCTGACCGAGGCGACGGTGAACTCGACGCTGTGGGCGGCCGAGCCCGGCTGGACCGGCCCGATCCCGATCGGCGTTCCGGATCCGAACACCCGCTGCTACGTCCTCGACACCGCGCTGCGGCCGGTCCCGGTCGGCGTCGAAGGGGAGTTGTACGTCGGCGGACGCGGTCTCGCGCGGGGCTACGCGGGACGTCCGGGACTGTCGGCGGAACGCTTCGTCGCCGACCCGTTCACCGGCGGCGGCGAGCGGATGTACCGCACCGGCGACCGGGTCCGCTGGCGGGCGGACGGGAACCTCGACTTCCTCGGCCGCACCGATCACCAGGTCAAGATCCGCGGGTTCCGGATCGAACCGGGGGAGATCGAGTCCGCGCTCGCCACGTTCACCGGGGTCGAGCGGATCGCCGTCGTGCCATGCGAGGTCAAGGCGGGGGATCGGCGGCTGGTGGCGTACGTCGTCCCGGGGGCGGGCGGATCACCGACGCTGCTCAAGGACCTGCGGGCCCACGCGGAATCGGCGCTGCCGCACTACATGGTGCCGTCGGCGTTCGTGGACCTCGACCGGCTGCCGATCATGCCGAACGGCAAACTCGACCGCACCGCATTGCCCCTGCCGGATTTCGGCGCCGCCGCCACCGGTCGCGCGCCGCGCACCGAACGCGAGCGGATCCTGTGCGATGTCGCCGCGCGGGTCCTCGGCCTGGCCTCGATCGGCGCCGACGACGACTTCTTCTCACTTGGTGGCGACAGCATCCTGTCCATCCGGCTGGTGCTGGGCACGGCCGAACACGGTCTCGCCATCACCCCGCGCCAGGTGTTCCAGCATCGGACGCCGGAGGCGCTCGCCGCCTGCGCGGAAGCCGTCACCGCGGAGTCCACTGTGGACGAGCGGCTGCTGCTGGAGCTGACAAGCGCCGAGCGCGCGTCTCTCGCCGAGTACGCCGACGTCCTTCCCGTGACGCCGTTGCAGGAAGGGTTCTTCTTCCACGCGGAGTTCGAAGGTGGCCAGGCCGCGGACATCTACACGGTGCAGGAGGTTCTGGACCTCGAGGGTGACGTCGACGCCGACGCGCTGCGCCGGTCGGCGCAGGCGCTACTGGACCGGTATTCGTCGCTGCGGTCCGGCTTCCGGCAGCTCGACGGCGGCCAGGTCGTCCAGACGGTGACCCGGCACGCCGAGCTGCCGTGGCGTGAGGTGGCCGCCGAAGACGCCGCGGAAGCCTTCGAGGCCGATCGCGGGCGCCGGTTCGACTTCGCCCGGCCGCCACTGCTGCGGGCGACCTTCACCCGGCTCGATGAGCGTCACGCCAAGCTGGCCCTGACGTTCCACCACATCATCGCCGACGGCTGGTCGGTCGTGGTGCTGCTCCGTGAACTGCTGGCGGGTCACGAGGGTGCGGACGCCACGCTCCCGGAGCCGGACACCCGTGCCGACCACCTGCGGCGGCTCGCGTCCCGTGACCACGAGGCTTCGCGCGCGGCCTGGCGCACGGCACTGTCCGGAGTGGACGAACCCACCCGGCTGGTCGAGGCGCGGGCCGGGGCGAGGAGACAGCCGTCGCGGCTGCAGCTGAGCTTCGGCGAGCAGGCGACGAAGGCGTTGTCGGCCATGGCTCGCACACACGGTCTCACCCTCGGCGCCGTGCTGCACGGCGCGTGGGGACTCTTGCTCGGTGGGCTCACCGGCCGGGACGACGTGCTGTTCGGCAGCACGGTTTCCGGCCGTGACAGCGGCGCCGCCGGTATCGAGTCGGCGGTCGGCCTCTACATCAACACGGTGCCGGTGCGGCTGCGCTGGTCGGGATTCGAGACCGTCGCCGCCGTACTGCGGCGACTGGGGGACGAGCAGGCGGCGTTGCTGGATCACCAGCATCTCGGCCTCGGCGAACTGCAGCGTATCGCCGGTACGGGGCAGGAAGAACTGTTCGACACCCTCGTGGTCGTCGAGAACTTCCCGCGTGACGACGAACGCGCGTCCGGAACCGTCCGTCTCACCGGCGTCGAGGTCACCGACGCGGTGCACTTCCCGGTCGCGGTGATCGTGACACCGGGTGAAGACCTGGAGTTCAGCTTCAAGTTCGACGCCGCCCGGATCGACGCGGTCGCGGCCGGGCAGCTCGCCGAACGGTTCGCCCGCCTGCTGGAGACGCTGACCGCGAACCCCGAACTGCCGGTCGCCGCCCTCGACCTCCTGTCGTCCGCCGAACGCGGCCGTCTGGCCGAACTCAACGCGACTTCGCATCCGGTGCCCGAGCGAACGCTGGCCGAGGCCTTCGCCGAGCAGGTCGCCAAGACGCCGTCCGCGACGGCGGTCGTGTTCAGGGACACCGAACTGTCCTATGCGGACCTCGACGCCCGCGCGGAGAACCTGGCTCGCAGGCTGCGTTCCCTCGGGGCCGGTCCCGAAGAGGTCGTCGCCGTCGCCGTGCCGAGGTCGGCCGAGCTGATGGTCGCCCTGCTCGGGGTCCTCAAGGCCGGCGCCGCCTACCTGCCGATCGACCTCGACTATCCGGCAGACCGGCTCGAATACATGCTCGCCGACTCGGGTGCGCGCCTCGTGCTGTCCGAACCCGGGACGGCCGCGCGGATCCCGGTCGTCGCCGGGCTGACGCAGGTTCCCGTCATCGGTGAGCCTGTCGACGACGTGCAGGGCGCGGCCGCCGGACCGGACAACACCGCCTACCTGATCTACACCTCCGGATCGACAGGGCGGCCGAAGGGCGTGGCCGTCACGCATCGCGCGATCGTCAACCGGCTCGCGTGGATGCAGCACGAGTACCGGCTCACGGCCTCGGATCGCGTGCTGCAGAAGACGCCGTCGAGTTTCGACGTGTCGGTATGGGAGTTCTTCTGGGCGCTCTGCGAAGGCGCCGCGGTGGTCCTGGCCGAACCGGACGGCCACCGCGACCCCGCGTATCTCGCGCGGGTGATCCGGGAGCGGAAGATCACCACCCTGCACTTCGTCCCGTCGATGCTCACCGCGTTCCTCGGCAGTGAGGAGGCCACCGGCGACCTGGGATCGTTGCGCCGGGTGTTCTCCAGCGGTGAGGCGCTGACCGGCGAGACCGCCGCCCGCTGGCGTTCGCTCACCGGCGTTCCGCTGCACAACCTCTACGGCCCCACCGAAGCGGCCGTGGACGTCACCTTCTTCGCCGGCACTGGGGTCGAGGGCGCCACTGTGCCCATCGGCCGTCCGGTGTGGAACACGCGGGTGCACGTCCTCGACGGCTGTCTCCGCCCGGTGCCCGACGGCGTGGCGGGCGAGCTGTATCTCGCCGGTGTCCAGCTGGCCCGCGGTTACCACGGACGACCCGGCCTGACGGCCGAACGCTTCGTCGCCGACCCGTTCGGCGAGCCGGGGCAGCGGCTGTACCGGACGGGTGACCTGGTGCGGCGCCGCGCCGACGGCGAGATCGAGTACCTCGGCCGCACCGACCGGCAGGTGAAGATCCGCGGCAACCGGATCGAACTCGGCGAGATCGAAGCCGTCCTCGTCGCGCTGCCGGAGGTCACGGCCGCCACGGTCGTCGCGAAGGACGGCGCGCTCGTCGGTTACGTCGTCGGCACCGCGGATCCGGAGCGGCTGCGTGCCGCCGTCAGCGAGGCCCTGCCGGCGCCGATGGTCCCGCAGGCGTTCGTCGTCCTCGACGAATTCCCCTTGACCCCCAGCGGAAAGCTCGACGTCCGCGCCCTGCCCGCGCCCGAGGCCGCCAGGCCCGCGGCCGTGGCCGGGAACGACCGGGAACGCATACTCGCACGGATCTTCGCGGACGTCCTCGGCCTGGACGCGGTCGGCGCCGCCGGGGACTTCTTCCTGCTGGGCGGCGACAGCATCTCGTCGATCGCCGTGTCGAGCCGCGCCCGGCGGGCCGGGTTCGAACTGAGCCCCAAGGACGTGTTCGAGCTCCGGACCCCGGCCGCGCTCGCCGCCTCCGCCGCACCTGCCGAGCCGACGGCCGTCGCCGACGGTGTCGGCGCCGTGCCTCTCCTTCCCGAAGTGCTCAGGCTGCGGGAACTCGGCGACGCGGTCCAGCCGGAGTCCGTGCTGCTGACCGTGCCCTCCGGCGCCGACGTCGAGACGCTCGCCGCCGCCCTGCAACTCGTGCTCGACCACCACGACGGCCTGCGGCTCGAACTGTCGCGGGTCGCTTCGGTGCTGTGGTCGCTCGAAGTCCGTCCACAAGGGACGGTTCAGGCGGCGGATCTGCTTCGTCACGCGACCGGGTCCTTGGCGGACGAATACCGGGACGCCGCTGTCCGATTGCCGGACAACCTGCTGCAGGCCGTCTGGTTCGACGAGCCGGGCAGGCTGCTCCTGGTCGCCCATCCGGTCCTGCTGGACGCGCGGAGCTGGGCGACGGTGGCGGCCGATCTCGCGATCGCCTGGCAGGCGGTGACCGACGGCCGCCCGCCGGTGTTCGCCCCGGTGCGGACGTCGCTGCGGACGATCGCCCGCCGGATCACCGACGAAGCGCAGGATCCCGCGCTGCTCGGCGAGATCGAGCACTGGGCAGGGACCTTGGCGCCCGGCTCCACCGAGATTTCCGGCGACGTCGCCGAACGTCGCATCACCCTGTCCATCGAGGACACCCGGACGCTCGTCGGAGCGCTCCCGTCGGCCGTGCACGGCGACGTGACCGACGTCCTCCTGACCGCGCTGAAAATGGCCGTCGACGGCGACCTCGTCGTCGATCTCCACGGCAGGGTGGACACCTCGGACACGGTCGGCGCGCTGACGTCGGTCCTCCCGGTGCGGATCACCGCCACTGGCGAACCGCTCGCGATGCTCAGGGCCGTCAAGGAGACCGTCCGCACGACGCCCGAGGGCTACGGCCCGCTGCGCTACCTCAACGTCCAGACCGGCCCGTTGCTGGCCAGGCTCCCGAAGCCGCGGATCGCCCTGCGCTACGACGGCCGGATCCCGGCCGGCCCGGGGGAGTGGCAGGTGGCCGGGCACGCGGCCGTGCCGCCGTCCGGAGACCACGCCCTGCGGATCGGGGTGGCCTGCGAGGAGACCGCGGACGGGCCGAGGCTGACGGCGACGTTCGCGGGTGCGGCCGGAGCGCTCGCCGACCGCTGGCTCGCGGCCGTGCGCGAGCTCGCGGCCGTGGACACGCACGCGCCGGTGGGCCTCACGCCGTCCGACCTCGAACTCGTGTCGCTGACGCAGGAGGAGATCGCCCGCGTCGAGCGGGTCAGCCCGGTGCCGGTCGCCGACGTCTGGCCGTTGTCGCCGCTGCAGGAAGGCCTGTTCTTCCACTCCAGCTACAACTCCGACCGGGTCGACATCTACACGATCCAGGAGGCGATCGACTTCGATCACCGCCTGGACGCCGACCGGCTGCGGGCGGCGGTGGCCGCCTTGCTGCGCCGGATCCCGAGTCTCGGCGCCGGGTTCACCAGTGAGGGGCTGCGCGGGCCGGTGCAGTTCGTGGCGGCCGAGGCCGAACCTCCGGTGTCCGAAGTGGACCTTTCCGCCCTGCCCGAGGACGAGCGGCGGGAACGCCTCGACGCTTTGATGGCCGAGGACCGCGCGACGCGGTTCGACCTCGGTGCCCCGCCGCTGTTCCGGCTGAAACTGGTGCGGCTCGGCGACGGACGCGACCGTGTGGTGCTGAACCGGCACCTGCTGCTCTGGGACGGCTGGTCCGCTTGGCTGTTCATTGAGCAGCTGTTCGCGCTGTACGACCTCGGCGGCGACGACCGGACACTGCCCGCCGCGGGGTCCTATGTGGACTTCCTGCGCTGGCTGGACCGGCAGGACATCGAGGCGGCCACGAACGCGTGGCGCGAGGCGCTGTCCGGTCTCGCGGAGCCGACGGTCATCGGCCCGGAAGGCCGGGATCTGGTGCCGTCCACCCCGGTCAACCTGGACACGGTGCTGCCCGCCGACCTCGGCCGTGGACTGCGTGAACAGGCCCGGAGGCACGGCCTGACCGTGAACTCCGTGCTCAACGCCGCCTGGGGCCTGGTCCTCTCGACCATGACCGGGCGGACCGACGTCGTCTTCGGCGCCGCGGTCGCGGGCAGGCCCGCCGCCGTACCCGAAATCGAGAACACCATCGGCCTGTTCCTCAACACCGTGCCCACCAGGGTGCGGCTCGACGCGGGCGAATCCGTCCTGGACCTGGTGCGGCGTTTGCAGTCCGAGCGCATGGACCTGACTCCGTACGAGTTCATGAGCCTCGGTGTCCTGCAGCGGGAGGCCGGGCACCGCGTCCTGTTCGACACGCTCTTCGTGCTGCGCAACGCCGACGGCGACGAACGGCGCGACGGCCTGCGCCACCGGCACGGCATCACCGGCCTGCTGAACATCGACGCCACGCACTACCCGCTGACGCTGGTGGTCACGCCGGGCGAGGAAATCCGGATCACGGTGTCGTACCGGGACGACGTGATCGACGCCGCCGAGGCCGCGTCGGTGCTGGACCGGTTCACGTCACTGGTCGCGCAGATCGTCGAAGACCCGGCGAAACCGGTCGCCGCGCTCGCGACGGTGTCCGCCGAGGACCGTGCGGCGCTGGAGGCGGGCTGGGCCGAGGCCGAGCATCCCGTCGTCGACGACACGATCGCCGATCTGCTGGCCGTCCAGTCCGAGCGGACCCCGGACGCGACCGCTTTGGTGTTCGGTGACGAGCACCTGACCTACGCCGAACTCGACGCGCGCATCAACCGGATGGCCCGCCTGCTGCTGGCGAGGGGGGCCGCGCCGGAACAGGTGATCGCGCTCGGCCTGCCGCGATCGATCGACATGGTCGTCGCGCTGTTCGCCGTACTCCGGACCGGCGCGGCGTACCTGCCGCTGGAACTCGACTACCCGGTCGACCGGCTCACGGTGATGCTGGAGGACGCCCGGCCGCTGTGCCTGGTGTCCACGAAGGAGGTCTCGGCGACACTGCCCGGCACCACGCCGCGGATCCTCGTCGACGACCACGAAGACAGGGCGTTCGGCGACGGTCCGATCTCCGACGCCGAACGCCCGCTGTTCGCGCGCGGCCGCGCGGACCGCATGGAGCACCCGGCGTACGTCATCTACACGTCGGGCTCGACAGGAAAGCCCAAGGGTGTCGTCACGCCGTACCGCGGCCTGACGAACATGCAGCTCAACCACCAGGGCGCCATCTTCGCCCCGGCCATCGCGTCGGCGGGCGGAAGGCGGCTGCGGATCGCCCACACCGTGTCGTTCGCCTTCGACATGTCCTGGGAAGAACTGCTGTGGCTCGTGGAAGGGCACGAGGTCCACGTCTGCGACGAGGAACTGCGCCGGGACGCGCGGGCGCTCGTGGCGTACTGCGACGAGCACGAGGTCGACGTCGTCAACGTGACGCCGACGTATGCCCACTTGCTGATCGAAGAAGGTCTGCTGGAAGGGCACCGGCCGGCGCTCGTCCTGCTCGGTGGCGAAGCGGTGTCCGAGTCGGTGTGGAACCGGCTGCGGGACACCGACGGGACCTACGGCTACAACCTGTACGGACCCACCGAGTACACGATCAACACGCTCGGCGGCGGCACGACCGACAGCGACACCCCGACCGTCGGCAAGCCGATCTGGAACACGCGCGCCTACATCGTCGACGCCTGGCTCCGGCCGGTCCGCGACGGTGTCGCGGGTGAGCTCTACATCGCGGGCGAGGGGCTGGCCCGCGGTTACCTCGGCCGGCCGGGGCTGACCGCCGAACGGTTCGTCGCCGACCCGTTCGTGCCCGGTGGCGGGCGTATGTACCGCACCGGTGACCTGGTGCGCCGCCGCCCGGACGGCAATCTCGACTTCCTCGGCCGCACCGACGACCAGGTCAAGATCCGCGGCTACCGCGTCGAACTCGGCGAGATCGAGACCGCGCTCAGCCGGTACCCGGAGGTCGCGCAAGCCGCCATCATCGCGCGGCCCGACCCGTCGGCACCCGGTTCGCAGCGGCTCATCGGGTACGTCGTCCCGGCCGAACTGAGTGGGGACGCGCGGGCCGAGGCCGAAGCCGACCAGGTCGGCGAATGGCAGCAGATCTACTCCGACGAGTACACCGAGATCCCGACGGCGTTGTTCACCGAGGACTTCGCGGGCTGGGATTCCAGCTACGACGGCGAACCGATCCCGCTGGAGCACATGCGGGAATGGCGGCGGGCGACCGTCGACCGCATCGCCGAGCTGAAGCCGGAACGGGTGCTGGAGATCGGCGTCGGCACCGGTCTGCTGATGGGGCAGATCGCGCCGCTGGTCCGGGAGTACTGGGGCACCGACCTCGCCGCGCCGGTGATCGCGAAGCTGAACCGTGAGCTGGAACAGGATCCGGGCCTGGCGGCCAGGGTGAATCTGCGGGCCCAGCCGGCGCACGTGTTCGACGGCCTGCCGGCCGGCCGGTTCGACACGATCGTGATCAACTCCGTCATCCAGTACTTCCCGAGCGTCGACTACCTGACCGACGTGATCACGAAGGCGATCGGCCTGCTGGCGCCCGGCGGTGCGCTGTTCGTCGGCGACATCCGGAACCTGCGGCTCGCCCGCGCCTTCCACACCGCGATCCAGCTCACCCGCGCCGACGCGACGTCCGACGTCGCCCAGGTGCGGCGCGCGATCGAACGCGGTGCCGCGCTGGAGAAGGAACTGCTGATCGACCCGGACTACTTCACCGCGCTCGCGCGGCGGCTTCCGGACGTCGCCGCGCAGGTCCGGATCAAACGGGCCCGGCTGCACAACGAACTGAGCCGGTACCGCTACGACGCGGTCCTCATGAAGGAACCCGCCGAGACGGTGTCGGTCGCTCAGGCGCCGCGCGTGTCCTGGGACGAAGTGGGCTCCCTGGCCGCGCTGGAGGACCGTCTCTCCGGCGTGGAAACGCTGCGGGTGAGCCGGATCCCGGACGCCCGGCAGGCTCCGGAGGTCGAGGCGACGCGTGCCTTGGACGCCGGCGCGCCGCTCGTCGACGTCCTCGCGTTGTTCCGCGCTTCCCGTGGTGTGGAGCCCGAGGACGTGCACGAACTCGGTGACCGGCTCGGGTTCCGGGTGTACTGCACCTGGTCGGCCGAGGGCGCCTTCGAGGCCGTGTTCGTCCACAAGGGACAGACGGAAGCGCTGGTCACCGGTGTGCATCTGCCGCTCTCCCTCGGCACGAATCTGGCCAAGTACGCCACGAGCCCGACGGCGGCCCGTGGCGGCGGCGAGCTGGTGCAGCGCCTGCGGGACAGGCTCAAGACGGAACTGCCGGACTACATGGTCCCGTCCGCTTTCGTCACGCTGGGCGCGCTGCCCCTGACCGACAACGGCAAGCTCAACACGCGGGCGCTCCCGGACGCAGAGCAGACGGTGCGGCTCGCCGAAAGCCGCCCGGCCGAGACCGCCGAGGAGGAGACGCTGTGCGCGCTCTTCGGCGAGGTCCTCGGGGTGGACGGGGTCGGCGTCGAGGACAACTTCTTCGATCTCGGCGGTCATTCCCTGCTCGCCACCCGGCTCATCAGCCGGGCCAGGACCGAACTCGGCGCCGAACTGGCCATCCGTGACCTGTTCGAGGCGCCGACGGTGGCCGAGCTGGCCGCTCGCGCCGGTGGCGGCGAACCGGCTCGCCCGGCGGTGGTCCGCGCCGAGCGCCCCGACCGGATCCCGCTTTCGGCGGCCCAGCGCAGCCTTTGGCTCGTGGACCGGATGGAAGCGAACGCGGTCGCCTACAACTTCCCGCTGACCTTCCGCCTGCGCGGCGAGCTGGACATCGAAGCGCTGCGTGCCGCGCTCGGCGACGTGCTCGGCAGGCACGAGGTCCTGCGGACCGTTCTCGCCGAGCACGACGGGGAGCCCTGCCAGCGCGTTCTCGACGCGCCGGAGATCCCGTTCGCCGTCGAGGAGTGTGACGAGGACGGCCTGGCCGCGCGGATCGCCGAGCTCTCGCGGACGCCGTTCGACCTGGCGACGGAGATCCCGGTCCGGCTGCGGGTGCTGGGCCTCGGCAACGGCGACCAGGTGATCTCGCTGGTCCTGCACCACAGCGCGACCGACGAATGGTCCGACCGGCCGTTCCTGGGCGACCTGACCTCGGCCTATCGGGCCCGGCAGGCGGGCGAGGCTCCCGTATGGACGGATCTCCCGGTGCAGTACGCCGACTTCGCGTTGTGGCAGAGGGACTTCCTCGACCAGTGCGGAGCCGCTCAGGTCGCCTTCTGGGCCGACTCCTTGCGCGGGGCGCCGGACGAGCTGACCTTGCCACTGGACCGGCCCCGTCCGCTCCGGCCGACGGGCAAGGGCGGAAAGGTCAAGTCCCCGCTCTCCGAGGAACTGTCGGCCGCTGTACGCGATCTGGCGGCGAAGGCGGGAGCGAGCCCGTTCATGGTGCTTCAGGCGGCGGTGGCCGCGCTGCTGCACCGGACCGGCGCTGGAGACGACATCCCGCTGGGCGCCCCGATCGCCGGACGCACCGACGCGGCACTCGACGACCTCGTCGGGTTCTTCGTGAACACGCTGGTGCTGCGGACCGATCTTTCCGGCGAGCCGACGTTCACCGCCCTGCTCGACAGGGTGCGCGAGGCGGATCTCGCCGCGTTCTCGCACGGCGATCTGCCGTTCGAGCGCGTGGTCGAGGAGCTGAACCCGCCCCGGGTGCCGGGCCGCAACCCGCTGTTCCAGGTGATGGTGGGCTACCACCGGCAGAGCGACACGCACGACGTGCTCGGGCTGCCCGCCGAGTGGTTCGAGATGGACACCGGCATGGCGAAGTTCGACCTGCACTTCACGATGGTCGACGACGGGACCACCGCCACGCTGATGCTGGAGTACGCCGAGGACCTCGCCGACGCGACGACGGCCGAACGGTTGCTGACCCGGCTGACGTCCTTGCTGGAGCAGGTCACGGCCGAGCCGAAGCGGCCGGTCGCGGCGCTCGACGTCCTCGTCGGCGACGAACTCGCGCGGGTGACCGAGTGGAACCGCACGGCTCGTGAAGTCCCGGTCGCGACATTGCCGGAGTTGTTCGAGGCGCAGGTGGCGCGGACGCCGGACGCGCCCGCTGTGGTGTTCGAGGACACCGAGCTGTCGTATGCCGAGTTCGATGCACGCGCGAATCAGCTGGCGCGGTGGCTGGTCGAGCGGGGTGTGGGTGCGGAGTCGGTGGTGGCGGTGTCATTGCCGCGGTCGCTCGACCTGGTCGTCGCTCTCTACGCCGTGCACAAGGCCGGTGGCGCCTATTTGCCGGTCGACCGTGACTATCCGGCTGACCGTATCGCGTTCATGCTCGAAGACGCGGCGCCCGCGGTCGTGCTCGACGAGCTGCCCGTTTTGGACGGCTACTCCAGTGAGAATTTGGGGCGCGTCGTGGATCCGTCGTCTCCGGCGTACGTGATCTACACGTCCGGCTCGACGGGGCGTCCGAAGGGTGTGGTGGTGCCGCACTCCGGCATCGTGAACCGATTGCTGTGGATGCAGGACGAGTACGGTCTGACGGCTGATGATCGGGTGTTGCAGAAGACGCCGTCGAGTTTCGACGTGTCGGTGTGGGAGTTCTTCTGGCCGCTCATCACCGGCGCCACGCTGGTGGTCGCCAAACCGGACGGCCACCGCGATCCGGCGTACCTCGCGGAGCTGATCCGCACCGCCGGGATCACCACCGTCCACTTCGTCCCGTCGATGCTCGCGCTGTTTCTGGAGACCGCGACGTGTACGGGCCTGCGGCGCGTGATCTGCAGTGGCGAGGCGCTGCCATCGGAGCTGGCGGCCCGCGTGGACGTCCCGCTGTACAACCTCTACGGCCCGACCGAGGCGTCCGTCGACGTGACGGCGTGGCGTGCGGCCGTCGAAACGACGCCGTTGGTCCCGATCGGACGTCCGGTGTGGAACACGCGGACGTACGTGCTGGACGCGCGGTTGAACCCGGTCCCGCCCGGTGTCCCCGGTGAGCTCTACCTCGCCGGCGTGCAGCTCGCTCGCGGATACCTGGCCAGGCCGGGGCTGACCGCCGAGCGGTTCGTCGCCGACCCGTTCGGCGGCCCTGGTGCGCGCATGTACCGCACCGGGGACCTCGCGCGCTGGTCCGCGGACGGTGTCCTCGAGTTCCTGGGCCGTGTCGACGACCAGGTCAAGATCCGCGGCTTCCGCGTCGAACTCGGTGAGGTCGAGGCTGCCTTGACCGCGTCCGGATCCGTCTCGCGTGCCGTGGTGGTCGCTCGCGAAGACCGACTGGTGGCATACATCGTCGGCTCGGTCGAAGACCTGCGGGAAGCGGTGGCGGCGAAGCTGCCGGAGCACATGGTGCCGTCGGCGTTCGTCCTCCTCGACGAGATCCCGTTGACCCCGAACGGCAAACTCGACCGCAAGGCGTTGCCCGCGCCGGAGTTCGCGACCACCGAAGGCCGCGGGCCGCGGAACGCGGGGGAATCGGCCCTGTGCGCGCTGTTCGCCGACGTGCTCGGCGTCGAGCGGGTCGGGATCGATGACGGTTTCTTCGCCCTCGGCGGGCATTCGCTGCTGGTGATGCGCCTGGTCAGCCGGATTTCGGCGAGCATGGACGCCACGGTGTCGGTCCGCGACGTCTTCGACGCCCCCACCGTCTCCGCGCTGGCCGAACGACTCGCCGGCCCGTCCACGCAGCCGGCCCTGAGCGCCGGGAACCGGCCGGACGTGCTGCCGCTTTCGCCCGCGCAGCAACGGTTGTGGTTCCTGTACCGGCTCGAAGGGGTCACGTCCACCTACAACATCCCGCTCGCCTGGCGCCTGCACGGCGAACTGGACGCGGACGCGCTGCGCGCGGCGATCGGCGACCTCGTCGAGCGGCACGAACCACTCCGGACCGTGTTCGCCGAAGAAGGCGGCGTCGCGGCGCAGCGGATCCTGGCCGACGCGCGCCCGGAGGTCCGTTTCGAGACGGCCGAAGACCTTCCAGCGCAGTTGTCCGCCGAGGCCGGTCGCGGGTTCGCGCTCGACGAGGAACTCCCGATCCGGGCCACGGTCTTCGCCGTGTCGCCACGGGAGCACGTCCTGCTGCTGGTGATCCATCACGTGGCGACGGACGAGTGGTCACAAGGGCCGCTCATGGCGGACCTCGCCGCGGCGTACGACGCTCGTCTGGCCGGGGCCGCTCCACAGTGGACTGAACTGCCCGTCCAGTACGCGGATTACGCCTTGTGGCAACGGGAACTGCTCGACTCGGCGGCTCCCGCACACCTCGACTTCTGGCGGGAAGCGCTGGCCGGACTGCCGGACGAACTGGCCCTGCCCATGGACCGGCCACGGCCTGCCGAGTCGAGCCATCGCGGCGGTCTCGTCACCTTCCCGATCGACGGCGGGCTCACCGAGCGCCTGCGTGCGGTCGCCCGGCGGCACGACGTCAGCATGTTCATGCTGGCGCAGGCCGCGGTCGCGGCACTGCTGCACCGGCTCGGCGCCGGGGACGACATCCCGCTCGGCGCACCGAGCTCGGGCCGCGTCGACGAGCGGCTGGAGCCGCTGATCGGCTTCTTCGTCAACTCGCTCGTGCTGCGCACCGACCTGTCCGGTGACCCGGCGTTCGGCGACCTGCTCTCGCGGGTGCGCGCGACCGACCTGGCCGCCTTCGAACACCAGGACCTGCCGTTCGAGCGCCTGGTCGACGCGGTCAACCCGGAACGTTCGCTGGCCAGGCACCCGTTGTTCCAGGTGATGGTGGTCTACCTGCCCGAATCGGGCGAGGGGCTGGAGCTGCCCGGTCTTCGTGCGGTCCAGGAAGAGTTCGCGCAGGGCGTCGCCAAGTTCGACCTCGAGTTCGGGTTCCTGGAGAACGGCGACGGGATCTCGGGCGCGATCGAGTACAGCGCCGATCTGTTCGACCACGCCACGGCCGAGTCGTTCGCGCGGCGCCTGGTCGCCGTTCTGGACCAGGTCGCCGCCGATCCCGCGATCCCGGTCGGCGAACTCGACATTCTCGGCGAAGACGAGCGCGCCCAGCTCGGGCGCTGGAACGACACCGCGCACGACGTCCCCGCGACCACTCTGCCGGAGTTGTTCGAGGCGCAGGTGGCGCGGACGCCGGACGCGCCCGCTGTGGTGTTCGAGGACACCGAGCTGTCGTATGCCGAGTTCGATGCACGCGCGAATCAGCTGGCGCGGTGGCTGGTCGAGCGGGGTGTGGGTGCGGAGTCGGTGGTGGCGGTGTCGCTGCCACGGTCGATCGATCTCGTGGTCGCGCTGTATGCCGTGCACAAGGCGGGCGCGGCGTATCTGCCGCTCGACACGGACTATCCGGCGGACCGGCTGGCGTTCATGCTCGAAGACGCGGTGCCCGCGGTCGTGCTCGATGAGCTGCCCGTTTTGGACGGTTACTCCGGTGAGAATTTGGGGCGGGTCGTGGATCCGTCGTCTCCGGCGTATGTGATCTATACGTCCGGCTCGACGGGGCGTCCGAAGGGTGTGGTGGTGCCGCATTCCGGCATCGTGAACCGATTGCTGTGGATGCAGGACGAGTATGGTCTGACGGCTGATGATCGGGTGTTGCAGAAGACGCCGTCGAGTTTCGACGTGTCGGTGTGGGAGTTCTTCTGGCCGCTCATCACCGGCGCCACGCTGGTGGTCGCCAAACCGGACGGCCACCGCGATCCGGCGTACCTCGAAGCACTGATCCGGGACCAGCGGATCACGACCCTGCATTTCGTCCCGTCGATGCTGGAGGCGTTCCTCGCCGAAGAGCCGGCGTGGCACGACGTCCGCCGCGTCCTGTGCAGTGGCGAGGCACTGCCGCCGGAACTGGCCGCTCGCGTGGACGTCCCGCTGCACAACCTCTACGGCCCGACCGAAGCCTCGGTGGACGTGACCTCTTGGGAGGTCGTCGATGACACCGTCCCCCTTGGACGTCCGGTGTGGAACACCCAGGTACACGTGCTCGACGCCCGGCTCCGGCCGGTGCCTCCGGGCGTGGCGGGGGAGCTGTACCTGGCGGGTGCGCAGCTCGCGCGCGGCTATCTCGGCCGGGCGGGGCTGACCGCCGAGCGGTTCGTGGCTAACCCGTTCATGGCCGGGGAGCGGATGTACCGCACGGGTGACCTCGCGCGGTGGCGGGCCGACGGCGCGCTCGAGTACCTCGGCCGCGCCGACGACCAGGTCAAGCTGCGCGGCTTCCGGATCGAGCTGGGCGAGATCGAGTCCGTGCTCTCCGCGCGGGTGGTCCTGCGCGAGGGCAGGCTCGTCGCCTACCTGGCGGGGGAGGCGGACGTCGAAGAGGCCCGGCGGCTGGCCGAGGCCACTCTGCCGGAGTACATGGTGCCGTCCGCGTTCGTGGTGCTGGACGCGTTCCCGTTGACACCCAACGGGAAGCTCGACCGTAAAGCGCTGCCCGCGCCGGACTTCACCGACGCGGTGACCGGCGACGCCCCGCGCACACCACGCGAGGAGCTGCTCGCGTCGCTCGTCGCCGCTGTGCTCGGACTGGACAAGGTGGGCATCCACGACGACTTCTTCCGCCTCGGCGGGGACAGCATCGTCGCGATGCAGCTGGTCGGCCGCGTGCGGAGCGCCGGGCTGCTGCTGAGCCCGCGTGACGTCTTCCGGCACCGGACCGTCGCGGCCCTGGCCGAGGTCAGCATTGTGCGGCTCGACGCGCCCGCGTCCAGGAAGCCGTTGGTGGAGCTCGATGCGGGCGAACGCGCGGAGATCCTCGACGTCGCGCCGGACACGGCCGAGGTGTGGCCGCTGACGCCGTTGCAGGCCGGGCTGCTCTTCCACGCGACGATGGACGGCGACGGACCCGATGTCTACACCGTGCAGGTGTCGTTCGATCTCTACGGGCCGCTCGATCCGGAGCGACTGCGCGAGGCCGCGCAGTCGCTCCTGGACCGGCACGCCGTCCTGCGCACCGGCTACCGGTACCTCGCGTCCGGCCGTCCGGTCGCGCTGGTGGCGCGTTCGGTCACCGTTCCGTGGCGGTTCGTGGCCTCGATGGAGGATGCCGAGGCGGAGCCGGCCCACGATCGGCGCCGCTTCGACCCGGCCAGCGCGCCGCTGCTGCGATTCCTGCTCATGGCCCTGCCGGACGGACGGCACCGGCTGGTGTTCACTCACCAGCATGTCCTGCTCGACGGCTGGTCGGTGCCGCAGCTGTTCGCCGAGCTGTCCCAGCTGTACGCCGGCGCCGACCTGGCGCCCGCACGTCAGTTCCGCGACCATCTCGGTTGGCTCGGGGACCAGGACCGGGAGGCGGCGGAGGCCGCTTGGCGGCAGGCGCTCGACGGCCTGACCGAGCCGACGCATCTCGTCCCGCACGACCCGCAGCGGGTCCCGGCCCTGCCGGAGCGGTTGTCGCTGGAGCTGCCGGAGCAAGCGACCGAGGCACTGGCCGCGGTGGCCCGCTCGCGCGGTCTGACACTGAACACGCTCGTCCAGACCGCGTGGAGCATCGTGCTCGGCAGGCTGACCGGCCGGTCGGACGTCGTGTTCGGCGCGACGGTCGCCGGGCGCCCGCCCGAACTGGCCGGGGTCGAGCGGATGATCGGCCTGTTCATCACCACGATTCCGGTGCGGATCGGGCTCGACCCGGCCGAAAAGCTGGGCGATCTGCTCGACCGGGTCCAGGACGAGCAGTCCGGCTTGCTGGCGCACCAGCACTTCGGGCTCGCCGACATCCAGCGCGGCGCCGGGCTGGGAGAGCTGTTCGACACGCTGATGGTGTTCGAGAGCTACCCTGGTGCGGACGAGGACGAGACCGGCGCCGGGTTGCGTGGGGAGATCGTGCGCCACGAGGATTCCACGCACTATCCGCTCACCTGGGCGGTGGAACCCGGCACACGGCTCAAGCTCACCGCCGAGTACCGCTCCGATCTGTTCGAGGCCGGTCTGCCGGAACGGCTTCTCCCGGCGATGGAACGCGTACTCGCCGCGATGGTGTCCGATGTGGACGTCCCGGTCGGCAGGGTGGACATCCTGGCCGAGGCCGACCTCGACCTGATCGTGCGGGAGTGGAACGGCACGGCGCTCGCCGTCGAACCGTCCACTGTGGCCGGTCTGTTCGAGGACCAGGTGCGGCGTTCGCCCGACGCGACGGCGGTGGTGTCGGGCGAGGTCGCCTTGACCTTCACCGAACTCAACGAGCGCGCGAACCGGCTCGCCAGGGCCTTGGTCGCCCACGGCGTGGGAGCCGAGGACTTCGTCGCGTTGGCGTTGCCGCGTTCGGCGGACGTGCTGTTGGCGATCCTCGCGGTCCACAAGGCGGGGGCGGCGTATCTGCCGCTCGACCCGGACTACCCGGCCGAGCGGCTGGCCGCGATGCTCGCGGACGCGCGGCCCAAGCTGATCTTGACCGAGCCTGAACTGCTGGAGTCGTTGCCGCGGAACGAGATCGAGACGCTGGCGCTGTGCGCGCTCGTCACCGAGGACCGGCAGGCCCATGACCTGACCGATCGAGACCGGGTCCGCCCGCTCGACCCGGAACACCCGGCGTACGTGATCTACACGTCCGGCTCGACCGGGACGCCCAAGGGGGTCGTCGTCCCGCATCGCGGCGTGGTGAACCTGTTCCACAGCCACCGTGCCACCTTGCACCGGCCCGCGGTCGAGGCCACCGGCAAACCGCACCTGCGGGTGGGACACGCGTGGTCGTTCTCCTTCGACGCCTCCTGGCAGCCGCAGCTGTGGCTGCTCGACGGGCACGCCGTGCACATCGTGGACGAGGAGACCCGGCGCGACCCCGAACTGCTGGCCGCGATGATCGAGCGGGACGGCTTCGACTTCATCGAGGTCACGCCGTCGTTCTTCGCGCAGATGGCGGACGCGGGGCTGCTCGACGGCGACCGATGTCCGCTCGCCGTGATCGGTGTCGGCGGCGAGGCGGTGCCCGAGAGCCTGTGGCGCCAATTGGCCGGTTTGGACGGAACCGAGGCCTTCAACCTGTACGGGCCCACCGAGTCCACAGTGGACGCACTGGTCGCGAGGATCGGCGACAGCGAGAAGCCGCTGGTCGGCAGGGCGGTCGCGAACACCCGCGCCTACGTGCTGGACTCGGCACTGCGGCCGGTGCCGCCCGGAGTCACCGGGGAGCTGTACCTCGCCGGCTCCGGGCTCGCCCGGGGTTACCTCGGTCGGGCGGCGCTGACGTCGGAACGGTTCGTGGCGGATCCGTTCGGCCCGGCGGGGGCCCGGATGTACCGGACCGGCGACCTGGCCCGCTGGACCGCGCACGGGCGGCTGGACTTCGGCGGGCGCGCCGACGACCAGGTGAAGATCCGCGGCTTCCGGGTCGAACCCGGTGAGGTCGAGGCCGTGCTCGACCGGCACGAGGACGTCGCGCAGGCGGTCGCCCTGGTGCGTGAGGACCACCCGCGGGTCAAGCAACTGGTGGCGTATGTCGTTTCGACCGCGGACCGTGAGGAGCTGCGGCGGTTCGTGGCCGAGACGTTGCCGGACTACATGGTGCCGGCGGCGTTCGTCTTGCTCGACGCGCTTCCCGTGCTGTCCAACGGAAAGCTGGACCGCCGGGCGCTGCCCGCGCCGGACTACACGGAGCTGGCAGGTGGCCGGGCGCCCGAGACCGCACGGGAGAAGGCACTGTGCGCGCTCTTCGCGGAGGTGCTCGATGTGCCGGAACTCGGCGCCGACGACGACTTCTTCGCCCTCGGCGGGGACAGCATCGTCGCGATGCGGCTGGTCAGCCGGGCTCGTGCCGCCGGGCTGAAGATCACCCCGCACGACGTGTTCGCGCGCCGGACGGTCGAGGCGCTGGCCGAGGTCGCCGAGAGCATCGAGGACGACGGCACGGTCGCGCTCACGCCGATCATGCACGCGCTCCGCGAACTCGGCGGCCCGATCGACGGTTACCACCAGGCGGCGTTGCTGCGGACGCCGTCCGGGATGACCGGTGACCAGCTGAAGACCGTGCTCGGCGCGGTCGCCGCGCGGCACGACATGCTGCGCGCGCGGCTCGACCGGTCGGTGGACGGCTGGGCGCTCCGGGTGGCCGAATCCGCCGACGTGCACATCGAGCGCGTCGACGTCGGGGACGGTGATCTGTTCGCGCTGATCGAGCGGCACGCGGAGCCGGCCCGTGCCCGGCTGGACCCGGACGCCGGCGTGATGCTGAGCGCGACGTGGTTCGACGCGGGGCCGTCGGCGCCCGGACGGTTGCTGCTGATGATCCATCACCTCGCCGTCGACGGTGTGTCGTGGCGGATCCTGTTGCCGGACCTCGCTTCCGCCTGGGACGCGGTCGCGCTCGGCGGGAAGCCGGAACTGTCCTCTGTGGACACTTCGTTCCGGCGATGGTCACGGGCCCTGTCCACCGAGGATCGTGCCGGCGAGCTGGATCGATGGAAGTCGGTGCTGGGTGGCGGGGATCCGATCCCGCTGGACCGGCCGCTCGACCCCTCGCGGGACGTGGCGGCGACCGTGAAGAAGGTGTCGCTGACGTTGCCCGCCGAGCGGACGGCCCCGCTGCTGTCCCGGGTTCCGTCGGCGTTCCGGGCGACGATCAACGACGTCCTGCTCACCGGCCTCGCCCTCGCTGCCGCCCGGTGGCGCCGAGACGGGGGACAGGCGGTGCTGGTCGACGTCGAGGGACACGGCCGCGAAGAGGAACTGGTCGCCGGCGCGGACCTTTCGCGGACGGTCGGCTGGTTCACCAGCGTCGTCCCGGTGTGCCTGGACCTGGGCGACCTCGACCTCGACGACGCGTTCGACGGCGGAGCCGCCGCCGGCGAGGCGCTCGGACGGGTCCGGACCCATCTCGACGGGCTGCCGGACGGCGGTATCGGGTACGGCCTGCTCCGGTATCTCGACCCGCGCACCGGCCCTGAGCTCGCGAAGTTGGCGAAGCCGCAGATCGAGTTCAACTACCTGGGCCGGATCGGTGTCCCCGAGGCTGCCGACTGGTCGTACGCCGCGGAGGCCGAGGCGGCCGAACTCGGCGCCGACGACGGGATGCCGGTCTCGCACGCGCTGACGGTCGACGTCGTGACCGAGGACCGCCCCGGCGGCCCCGAACTGGGCGCACACTGGTCCTGGCCGGAGGCCGTGCTCACCGAAGACTCGGTGCGGGAACTCGCCGAAAGCTGGTTCCTCGCGCTGGACGCGCTCATCCGCCGGGCTGATTCACCGGCCACGAAGAAGGAGAACAAGGAATGACGAACCCGTTCGAGAACCCCGACGGCACGTACCTGGTGCTGGTCAACGACGAGGGCCAGCACAGCCTGTGGCCCGAGTTCGTCGAGGTCCCGGCGGGCTGGACCACGAAGTTCGGCCCCGCTTCGCGTCCGGAGTGCCTCGAATACGTCGAGACCAACTGGACGGACCTGCGGCCCGCTTCGCTCGTCAAGGCCATGGAGTCCTGACCCGCTTCGTTCCGTGAAGACCTCCTTGGTCGCTCAAGGAGGTCTTCACGGACTTGCGTTGTTCAGAATCCGGCCATAAAACGTGAGTAGCGTTCGGGTTATGGATCGAAGAGCGTTCATGGTGACCGCCGGTGGTGCGGCGGCAGGGGCAGCGATGCTGCCGGGTCAGGCGGAGGCGCAACCGCGGACACAGGGGAAGTGGGGCCCGCATGGGCCGGTCGTCCGCTTCAACGTCCTCAGCGACATCCAGGGCGACCTCACCGACTTCGGCAAGGCGCTCGACGACCTGCACGCGATCAACCCGGGCAGCGCCGGGCTGGGCATCGCGGGCGACCTCACCCCGCGCGGCTACGACTTCGAGTACGCCCAGCTTCGCGCGACGTTCGACAAGCACCCGCATCCGCGCGAGGTCGCGTGGGCCATCGGCAACCACGAGTTCTACGTTCCGAAATGGCGGGATCCCGACACCCTCGCCCAGGAGACCTGGCCCAACGGGACGACCGAGGATTCCCTCTTCCGCGGCTTCTACCGGTTCGCGGGCCGCAACACCGTCTACAACGAGACGTCGTTCGGCGGCGTTCCGGTGCTCTGCCTCGGCACCGAGCGGTACGCGAAGTACCACGACCCCAAGCTGTGGGACGAGGTCTGGATGAGCGACCGCCAGTTCACCTGGCTCGAACAACGCCTGCGGTACTGGTCGAACCGGCGCAGCCCGGTGATGGTGCTGACGCATCATCCGTTGCCCAACACCGTTTCGGGCACGCACAACAAGCTCTACCGGTCCGATTACCTCCAGCCCGACAGGCTGCTTTCGATCCTCGGCCGCCACCGGGACGTGTTCCTCTTCTCCGGGCACACGCACTGGGATCTGAACCTGTCGGACTGGGTGGTCCGCCGCGTGGTGCCTGGTACCGGCAATCTCGAAGGGTTCACCGTCGTCAACACCGCCGCCGTGCAGACCGGCTGGACGGACGACGGCAAGGGCGGGGAAGTGTCCCTCGGCGGCGCGTTCAACCAGGGGCTGCAGGTGGAGGTCTCGCCGTTCTCGGTGGTCATCAAGGCTCGCGACTTCACCACCAAGACGTGGCTGAAGCAGATCACCGTTCCGCTGCACGACTCCTGGGGGTTCCCGCACTGAGCGAGCGTCGGTACGGCCGTGGGCATCCCCGAAGGTAGCGAAGGCCTCCTTCCCTACTGTGAGGGTAGGGAAGGAGGCCTTCACGGACCGGTCGAACGGCTCAGTTCGCCGGCTTGACCTCGGTCTTCGGGTCACCGTCGACCGCGGCGGCGAGTTGCGGGACGATCCGGTCGATCACGTACGGCAGGCTCAGCACGGTCACGAAGGAGACCGCGCTGCCATAGGTGCCCTCGTTCTCGATGAAGACCTCGCGCTTCTCCTTCGCCACCTTCAGGCCGGTGTAGAGCGCGTCCTTGCCGAGGATCTCCTGCGCCTTGGCCGGGGTGTCGATGAGCCACACGAGCGCGTCGCGGTCGAGCAGGTCGGTCCGCTCGGCGCTGAGGCTTTTGCCGAACTTGTCACCGATGACGGCGTCGAGGTCGGCGGGCAGCTTGAAGCCGAGCGATTCGAGGATGTGCGAACGCCCGTCCTGGCTGCCGTAGACGAAGTAGCCCTCGTAGGTCGAGGCCATCAGCGCCGACTTGCCCGCGAACTCCGGGTGCTCCTTGCGGGCCTGGGCGAACTTGTCCTCGACACCCTTGACCAGTTCGTTCGCCTTGGTGGCGCGGCCGACGGCCTGGCCGACCTTCTTGGTCGCCTCGTTCCACGGGATGCCGTAGTCGTTGTACTCCTTCGGCTGCGCGACGACCGGGACGCCGATCTGGCTCAGCTTGTCGTACTGCTCCTTGGTGAGCCCGGAGTACAGCGCGATGATCAGATCCGGCTTGAGCGCGGCGATCTTCTCGTACTGCGGCCCGTCCACGTCCTTGAGGACCTCGGGCAGCGCGGCGCCGCCGAGCTTGTCGGTCGCCCACGGGCCGATGGTGCCGGGGAACTTGCCGAGCCATTCGGTGACACCGACCGGGACCACGCCGAGCGCGAGCAGCGCGTCCTGCTCGGTCAGGCCGACCGTGACGACGCGTTTGGGCTCCTGTGTGATGGTGGTGCTGCCGTACTTGTGCTCGATCGTGGTCGGGAACGCGTTCGCGTCGACCGCGGAGCCGGCGGAGTTCTGCGCGGCCGGGGTGGCCGACTCGCCGCCTCCTCCGCACGCGGTGAGCGAGGCGGCCAGCACCAGGGTGGACGCCAGCAGGCCGGCGGTCTTCAGGCGCCCGCGCACGGCGGAGAGGGTGGGGATTCGGGCCATCGTCCGTCCTTCGTGATCGGCTGTCCGGCGGAATGCCGGATTAATCGAGGATCAGGTTTGGCTAACCTAAGACGCCGACCGCCCGATTGCAACCGGTGACGGTGCGTCCCGGATCACGTCCGTGAACGGTTGTCCGACCAGGCCGCCCAGAGCGTTGCGTAGTGACCGCCGGAGGCCACGAGTTCGTCGTGCGTCCCGCTTTCGACGATCACGCCCGCGTCGAGCACGACGACGCGGTCCGACGCCGCGGCCTGCGTCAGCCGGTGCGCGACGACCAGACCGGTCCGGCCCTCCAGCGCCGCGGCTGCGGCGGCTTCGAGGGTCTTCGCCCCCGCGCTGCCGGCTTCGGCGGTCGCCTCGTCGAGGATCGCGATCGGCGGATCGGCGAGCACCAGCCTCGCCAGCGCCAGCTGCTGCGACTGGGTGACGGTCAGCTGATGCCCGCCCTCGCCGACCACGGTCGCGAGGCCTTCGCTCAGCGCCTCCGCCCAGCCGCGCGCGCCGACTTTTTCCAGCGCCGCCAGCAACTCCGCGTCGGAAGCGCCGGGACGGGCGAGCCGGAGGTCGTCCGCCAGCGAACCGGCGAAGACATGCACCTCCTGGCTGATCAGCGCGACCGCCTGTCGCGTGGCGGACGGCCCGAGTTCGTCGAGCGGGACCCCGCCGACGGCGATGGTCCCCGAGGCCGGGGTGTGGATCCCGGCGATCAGCTTGGCCAGTGTCGTCTTGCCCGCCCCGCTCGCGCCGACCAGCGCGACCCGCTCACCGGGGGAGAGGCTGAGATCGACGTCCCGCAACACCGGATGACCGTCCACATAGGAATGGGAGATGCCCGCCGCCTTCACCGAGGCGTCGACGGGTTTCGCCGGCCGTTCGGGTTCGCTCGGCGCGGGCAGATCGGCGACACCGATCAGCCGGGCGAGGCTCGCGGCGGCCGCTTGCGCGTCGTCGACGAGCGCCAGCGCGGTGTTGATCGGACCGAAGAGGCTGTGGAAGTACAACGCCGCCGCGGTCGCCGCGCCGACGGTCACGGCGTCGGCGCCCACCAGCAGGAAGCCGGCCGTGAGTACGGCCGAGAGACCGACGAACTCGGCAAGGTTGAGCCGGGCGAAGAACTTCGTCATCAGCCGGACACCGCGCAGCATCAGGTCCATCGCGCCCTCGGACCGCTGCCGGACCCGCTCCACGTGGGCGTCGGCGAGCCGGAACGCGCGGACGGTCTTCGCACCCCCGATCGTGTCGAGTAGTTGCTGCTGCTGCGAACCCGTCGCGATCCGCTGCTTCGCGTACAACGGGACGGCGTTGCGGACGTACCAGCGGACGGTGTGCAGCTGGATCGGTGTCGCGAGCAGCGCGGCCAGGAGGAACCGCCAGTCGAGCACGGCGAGCGCACCGAGGGTCAGCACGATTGTCAGCACCGAGCGACCCAGTTCGGGCAGGGCTTCGCGGACCGCCCTCGCGACCACCGTGACGTCGTTGGTGACGCGGGCGGTGAGGTCGCCGGAGCCCGCGCGTTCGACCTGTTCCAGCGGGAGCCCCAGCGCCCGGTCGACGAACCGTTCGCGGAGTTCCGCGAGCAGTGTTTCGCCGAGCTTGGCGGTGAGCGAGACACCCAACGCGGTCGCGATGGCCTGTGCGACGGCGACCAGGACCAGTGCCACCACGGGGGTGGTCAGCTCGGTCGCGGGCCGCTTCTCGATGACCAGGTCGACGATGTGGCCGAGCAGCCGGGCGGTGAGCAGCCCGATCGCGGTCGCGCCGACGAGCATCGCCAGCGCGCCGATGGCACGGGCCTTCGAGGTGCGGAGCAGTTCGCCGAGGACGGCGCGGATCCGCTTGCCGTCGGCGGTGGGGAGGAGTTCACGGGTCATGACAGCACCGCCGCGCGGTAGTCGGCGCGATCGCGGGCGAGTTCGGCGTGGCCGCCCTCGCCGGTGATCCGGCCGCCGTCCAGGACGACGACGCGGTCGGCCACGGCGAGCAGGGCGGGACTCGTGGTCACCAGGATCGTGGTCCGTCCTCGTCGTAGCCGGGCGAGCCCGGTGGCGATCTTCGCTTCGGTCACCGTGTCGACCGCCGTCGTCGGGTCGTGGACGACGAGCACCGGCGCGTCCGCGGCGAGCGCGCGGGCGAGCGCGACACGCTGCCGCTGGCCGCCGGAGAGGGAACGTCCGCGTTCGGTGACCGCGGTCGCGGTGCCGTCCGGCAAGGCCGCCGCGACCTCGTCCGCGGCCGACGCGGCCAACGCCTCGTCGGAGGAAAGGCCGTCCGCGTGGACGTTCTCCGCGAGCGTCCCTTCGAACAGGTCCGCGTCGTGCGCGGCGACCAGGACGACCTCCCGCACTCGCTCCGGATCCACAGTGGACAGATCGACGCCGTCGACGTGGACCTTGCCCTCGGCCGGATCTCCCGCGCGGCCGAGGCAGTCGAGCAGATCGGTCGCGGCGGCCGGATCCGCGGCGACGACGCCGATCAGCTGCCCGGCCGGGATTTCGAGGTCGACGCCGCGGAGGCTGCCGTACGAGACCTCGGTGAACCGGACGTTCCCGCCGGCGGGGGAAGGGAGTTCGCCGTCCCCTGGTTCGACCGCCACCTGCGTGGTCAGCAGGTCGGCGACCCGGGACGCCGACGCGCGGCCCTGCGCCAGTTCGCCGTTGACCCACGAGAAGATCAGGAACGGCGTGAGCAGGAACTGGGCCAGCCCCACCGCGGCGACGAGATCGCCGACGCTGATCGAGCCCGACGCCGCGAGATGCCCGCCGACGAGGGCGACGACCGCGATGAAGCCGCCGGTCAGCGCGAGCACCGCGCCGTCGTGCCAGGCCTTGGCCCGCGCGGCGCGCAAGGTCGCCTTGAGCGAGCTCTGGCTCGTGTCGCGGTAGCGGGCGACCGCGGCGGGTTCGGCGCCGATGCCCTTGAGCACCCGCAGGCCGGACACCAGGTCCGTGGCGACGCCCGAGGCGTGCGCGGACCGTTCCTGTTCGGCTTCGCTGCGGCGCTCCAGCGGCTTGCCGATGAGATGCGCGAGGTACAGCAGCGGAGGTGTGCCCAGGAGCACGAGGAGCCCCAGCGGAAGCGAGATCCGCAGCAGCGCGATGGCGCTGACCAGCACCCCGGCGAGCGCGGCGATCCCGAACGGCAGTGCCGCGTTCACCACCCCGACGCGTTGCGCGTCGCTGGTGCCGATGTTGACCAGCTCGCCTGCGAGCTTGCCCTTGTCGGCGCCGCCACCGGGATGCAGGACCCGTCGGCTGATCGCGATGCGCAGGTCGTGCGCCGCCCGCAGCGACGCGCCCTCGGCCGCGCGCGCGGCGAACCGGTAGCTGTAGGACAGTCCGGCGAAGATCACGCCGAGCACGGCGATCCAGAACACGAGCGTGCCCACGGAACCGCCGTCGACCGCCTGATCGATCACCACACCGATGATCACCGGGACGAGGGCTTCACCGCCCTGGTGCCCAGCGGCGAGCACGGAGGCGAGAGTGACCCGCCGTCGCTGCCCGGAAATCGCCTGCCGCAGGACACTCCGGCTGGTGGTGGCCGTTGCGGTCACCGGCGCCTCCGTTCGTGGTGGGGAAGGTAAGGCTAGTCTAAGTAGGTAGCTCGTTGAGGTGAACTCCGGCGTTCGGTTAGCCTCGCCTCACTCGAAGGAGGTTCCGTGGTCGTCACCGAACGCCCGCCCGCTGCGGCGTCCCCGCCCAGCGCGGCGGCACGGACGTTCCGCGCCGGCGGTCTGGTGGTCGGGCTCGCCCTGCTGGCGCTGGTGTTCCTGCTCAGTATCTGGGTGGGGTCGAAGAGCATCCCGTTCACCTCGACCTGGTCGGTGCTGTGGCACAACGACGGCTCGACCGACGCGGTGATCATCCACGACCTCCGTATCCCGCGGACCCTGCTGGGCGTGGTCGTGGGGGCGGCGCTCGGCCTGGCGGGCGCGGTGATGCAGGCGCTCACCCGGAACCCGCTCGCCGATCCCGGCCTGCTCGGCGTCAACACCGGTGCTTCGGCCGCGGTCGTGTCGGGGATCGCGTTCGTCGGGGTCACCAGCGTGCTCGGCTACATCTGGTTCGCCTTCGCCGGCGCCGCGATCGCCTCGGTCGTGGTGTACGTGCTCGGCTCGGCGGGGCGCAGTGCCACGCCGGACCGGCTCGTGCTCGCCGGTTCGGCCGTCATGGCCGTGCTCCAGGCCTACATCGTCGGGATCCTGCTGCTGATGCCCGAGACGTTCAACCAGTTCCGCTTCTGGAACGTCGGTTCGCTCAGCGGCCGCAAATGGGACGTGTTCCTGCAGATCTCGCCGTTCGTCGCGGTCGGTGTGATCATCGCGCTGCTGCTCGCCCGGCCGCTCAACGTCCTCGCGCTCGGCGACCAGACCGGCAAGGCGCTCGGCGCCCACGTGGGCCGCACCCGGGTGCTGGGCGCGGTCGTGGTGACGCTGCTCTGCGGTGCGGGGACCGCGGCGATCGGACCCGTACTGTTCCTCGGGCTCGCCGTGCCGCACGCCGCGCGCATGCTGGTCGGCCCGGACCAGCGCTGGGTCCTGCCGTATTCGATGCTGCTCGCGCCGATCGCGCTGATCGGCGCCGACGTCGTCGGCCGCGTGCTGAACCCGCCGGAGGAACTGCAAGCGGGCATCGTCGTCGCGTTCCTCGGCGCGCCGGTGTTCATCGCGCTCTGCCGCCGCAGGAAGCTGGCCAGGCTGTGACCGCGATCAAGGAGCACCCACGGATGAGCACCCGCGTCCTGCGCACCCCGGGCGGCGGACTTTCCCTTCGCGTCACCCCGCGAGCCGCGATCGTCGTCGCGCTGCTGGCCATCGCTGTGTTCTTCCTCGGCGCGGTCAGCCTGACCACCGGCGACTACCCGTTGTCCGTCGGCGAGGTCATCCAGACGCTGTTCGGCTTCGGCGACCGAAGCACCGAGTTCATCGTGACCACCCTGCGGCTGCCCCGCCTGCTGACCGCGCTGCTGGTCGGCGGCGCGCTCGCGGTCAGCGGCGCGATCCTGCAGAGCCTGTCCGGGAATCCCTTGGGCAGCCCCGACTTCATCGGCTTCACCGAAGGCGCGGCCGCCGGTGCGCTGCTGACGATCATCGTGGTGCACGGCGGCATGCTCCAGGTGTCCTTGGGAGCGCTGGTCGGCGGGGTCGCGACTGCGGCGTTGATCGCCTTGCTCGCGCTGAAGGGCGGCGTGCACACCTTCCGGCTGATCCTCGTCGGTATCGGGGTGAACGCGATGCTCATCGCGTTCAACTCCTACCTGATCACCAGGGCCTCCTGGCAGGACGGTCTCGCGGCGCAAGCGTGGCTGGTCGGCGGGCTCAACGGGCGCGGCTGGGAGCATGTCGGCCCTGTCGCGATCGCCATCGCCGTCCTGCTTCCGCCCGCTTTCGTCTACGGCAGAAGGCTTTCCCTGCTGGAGATGGGGGACGACTCGGCCAAGGGGCTCGGCGTGCCGGTGCAGCGGAGCCGGGTCGTGCTCCTCGGGGTCAGCGTCGGGCTGTGTTCGATCGCGACGGCGGCCGCCGGTCCGATCGCGTTCCTGGCACTCGCCGCGCCTCAGCTGGCGAAGCGGCTCACGCGGTCTTCGGGGCCGGGCCTCGCCGCGGCCGCGCTGATGGGCATGCTCCTGCTGGTGACCAGCGATCTGATCACCCAGCAGTTCTTGGCGGGCCTGCCCGTCGGTCTCGTCACCGGGGCGATCGGCGGTCTGTACCTGGCCTGGCTGCTGGTGTCCCGGCGCGGGGTCAGCCGAGCTGCGCGCTGACCGGCTCGATCGGCGCGGGCTCGCCGAAGCGGGCCAGCGCGAGCGCCGCCGAAACCGCGAGCACGAACCCGACCGCCGCCACGGCCGCGAACCCCGGTCGCGTGGTGTCGCCCAGTACGAGCACCCCGATCAGAGACGGGAAGACGGTCTCGCCGATCACCATCATCGCGGTCGACGTCGTGACACTGCCGCGCTGCAACGCGGTGGCGTAGAACAACATCGCCAGCGCACCCGCCACACCCAGCGTGTACGTCGCCGGGTCGGTCAGCAGATCCAGCGGGGCGAGGCTGGTGAGCGCGCGCCCGGAAAGGGCGACCACGCCGAAGCACAGGCCGGCGATCAACCCGAGCGCCGGTGTCCGGATCCGGCGCGACGCGCGACCGGCGAACATCCCGGCCGTGCCGAGCACCACGACCGCACCGATCAGCACGAGCCGGAAACCCAGCCCGGTCGACGCCGAGCCCTCGCTTTCCGCGGACATCCCGAGCAACGCGAGCCCGGCGCAGACGCCCGCGACCGCCGTCCACTCGCGACGCCCCAGCCGGACCCCGAGCGTCCGCGCGGCCACCGCCGTCACGGCGAGGCTTCCGGCCAGCGCCGCCTGGACCACGAACAGCGGCAGTACCCGCAGCGCGGCGACCTGGGCGACGAACCCGATGACGTCGAGCGCGAGACCCGCGACGAACTTCCACTGCCGCAGCACCCGCACGAGGAGGCGGGGATCGACGCGATCTTCCGCGCCCGACGTCGCTTTCGCGGCTATCGCCTGCATCACCGAAGCGACGCCGTACGCACAGGCCGCGAAGAACGCGCAAACCAAACCCCACCACATGAACCGTGAGCCTAGCCCCGCAGTGTCCACACGGGGATCTCACGTGATTGGGCACGTAACTCGCGTGATCAAAGGGCGATCTCACGTGATTGGGCGCGTAACTCACGAGTTACGCCTTCAAGCACGCGAGTTACGCCTTCAGTCACGCGAGATCGCCGTATGTGTACAGTGACCGCATGTCGAACACGGGTTCGAGCGCCGCCGAGCCGGTGGAGCGCGCCTGGCCGAACGGGATCGCCGAGGACGAAGCCGGGCTCCAGTGGGACTTCCTGCGTTTCCTCCGCGCGACAGCGGTGAACAAGGTCGCCGGGCTGACCAGGGACCAGGCGGCCGCGACACCGCTGCCGTCGTCCCCGCGGATGAGCGCGCTGGGGTTGCTCAAGCATCTGACCGCGGTGGAGCGCTGGTGGCTCTCGATCGAAGCGGGCGGCGTGGACCTGCCTTCGCTGTGGGAAGGCTCACCGGATCCGAGCTGGGACCTGACCGAGGACGACGATCCGCGTTCCGTCGTCGAGGCGTACCGCGCCGAGTGGGCCTTGGCGGAATCGTCGCTGGCCGGGGTCTCGCCGGACGATCGCGCGCGCAAGTCGGGCAAGTTCACCGTCCGCTGGGTGCTCGCGCACGTCGTCCAGGAGACCGCCCGGCACGTCGGGCATCTGGACATCCTTCGGGAGCTGGCCGACGGAACGACAGGGGAGTAGCGCCGTAAGGTGTCCGCATGGCTGACAGGCTGTACTTCCGGCAATTGCTCGCTGGCCGTGACTTCGCGGTGGGGGATCCCGTCGCGACGCAGATGGTCAACTTCGCCTATCTGATCGGCGATCGGGAGACGAACGAGGCCGTCGTCGTCGACCCGGCGTACGCGGTCGGTGATCTGCTGGACCTGCTGGAAGCCGACGGCATGCGGCTGACCGGTGTCCTCGCCACGCATCACCACCCCGACCACGTCGGCGGCGAGATGATGGGCTTCTCGCTGCCGGGGATCGCGGAACTGCTGGAACGCGTCCAGGTGCCGATCCACGTCAACGGCGCGGAGGCCGAGTGGGTCCGCCGGATCACCGGCGTCTCCGGAACCGACCTGCGCTCGCACGAACACGACGACGTGCTGGAGGTCGGCGCGGTGCCGATCCGGCTGCTGCACACGCCGGGGCACACTCCGGGCAGCCAGTGCTTCCTGGTCGACGGGAAGCTCGTCTCCGGCGACACTCTGTTCCTCGAAGGCTGCGGCCGGACCGATTTCCCCGGCGGGGACGCGGAGGCGATCTACCGGAGCCTGCAATGGCTGGCCGGACTGGACGGCGATCCGGTCGTCTACCCGGGACACCAGTACTCGGCGGAGCCGTCGGCGAACCTGTCGCGGGTGAAGGACACGAACTTCGTGTTCCGGCCGAAGTCGCTGGACGAATGGCGGCTGATGTTCGGCGGCTGACCGCGTTTAGTCCTCTGAATGCGGGAAGGGCCCACCGCGCCCCGTCTACGCATTCAGAGGACTAAATGCGCGGAGGGGGCGTCCAGATCGCGGGACGCGGAGCCCGCGGATTGACCGGTCCGGTGCGGGGAGCCGAAGCTCGGAACCGTGACGCTCAAGCTGCATTGGTTCCTCCCCACCACCGGTGACGGCCGGACGATCGTGGAGCACTTCCACGCCAGCCGCGCCGCCGGGGCGTCCGCGGCCCGCGAGCCGAGCCTCGGCTACCTCGCGCAGGTCGCCAGCGCCGCCGAGGCGAACGGCTTCGAAGGCGTGCTGACACCGACCGGGACCTGGTGCGAGGACGCGTGGCTGACGACGGCCGCGCTGATCCGCGAGACGAGAAGCCTCAAGTTCCTGGTCGCGTTCCGGCCCGGGACGATCTCCCCGACACTGGCCGCGCAGATGGCCGGGACGTTCCAGCGGATCTCGCAAGGACGGGTGCTGCTCAACGTCGTCACCGGCGGCGATACGGTCGAACAGCGCCGTTTCGGTGACTGGCACGATCACGACCAGCGTTACGCCCGCACCGGGGAGTTCCTCGAGATCGTTCGCGGTGTGTGGAGCGGCAAGCCGTTCGACTTCGACGGCGAGCACCTCAAGGTCGAGGGCGCGACCACGCGCGCGGCGCCGGATCCGGTTCCGTCGATCTATTTCGGTGGTTCGTCCGCGGCGGCGCTGCCGGTCGCGGCGAGGCACGCCGACGTCTACCTCACGTGGGGCGAGCCGCCCGCGCAGGTCGCCGAAAAGATCGCCAAGGTCCGCGAGCTCGCCGACGAGCAGGGACGGAAGCTCCGCTTCGGTATCCGGCCGCACACCCTTTCCCGTGACACGTCGGCCGAAGCCTGGGCGGAGGCGGGCAAACTGCTGGACGCGATCGACCCGGAGCGGATCGCCCACACCCAGGAACAGTTGTCCGCCAGCGAATCCGTGGGCCAGCAGCGGATGGCCGCGCTGCACCGCGGGAAGACCGGCGGCGGCGTCCGCGGTTTGGAGGTGTACCCCAATCTCTGGGCCGGGATCGGCCTCGTGCGCGGTGGCGCGGGCACCGCGCTCGTCGGCAGTCATGGGGAGGTCGCCGACCTCATCGAGGAGTACCACGCGCACGGCGTCGAGGAGTTCGTCCTCTCCGGCTATCCGCATCTGGAGGAGGCGTACTGGTTCGGTGAGGGTGTGCGTCCGGAACTGGTCCGGCGAGGGCTCGTCGCGTAGAACCCTTACAGGGTGCGGGAAAGAGCCAAGGCGGCGGTCCGCACCGCGGGTGCGACCCGGTTGGTGTGCATGCGGTTCGCCCAGCCGGAGATCGACAACGCCGCCACCGCCACCCCTTGCGCGTCGAGCAGCGGGCTCGCCGCGCAGACGACGCCGACGCCGGATTCCTCCCGTTCGAACGCGATTCCCTCACCGTGGATCTTGGCGAGCTGACGGCGCAGCAGGCCCGCGGCGGTGATCGTCCGTACGCTGACGCGCGGCAAGCCGGCGTCGATCACTTGTGTCACCACGGATTCCGGCGAGAACGCGAGGATCGCCTTGCCGACGCCGGTGGCGTGCGCGGGAAAACGGCCGCCGATCCGGGACGGCAATGACGGCGCGTCGGGCCCCCGCAGGATGTCGAGGTAGACGACCTCGGTGCCTTCCAGGACCGCCAGATGCACGGTGTTGCGGGTCGCTTCGCGGAGATCGGCCAGATACGGACGCGCCGCCTCGACGAGTCCCCGGCGCCGTACCGCCAGCTGGCCGATCTCGAACAGTTTCAGCCCGAGCCGCAACGCCGCGCCCTCGCGTTCGAGGAGGGCGGTCGCGACCAGGTGCCCGGTGAGCCGGTGGACGGTCGATTTCGCCAGGCCGGTCCGCCGCGCCAGCTCGGAAACGCCGAGCGCGTCGTCACCGGGACGGAAAGCCGAGAGCAGCGCGGAGATCCGGGCGGCGACGAGGCCGTCCGCTCCGGTTCGTTCCGGGTCGTCGTTCCGCCCAGCGGCACGCATGGGTTGAGTGTGCCCTATCCGCTCGGGGAGCGTCACCTGGCATGGCGCAACGGAAAGCGGTGGCCGCGATCGTCGGTCCCGGGAACATCGGCACCGACCTGCTCGCGAAGCTGAGGCGCAGCGAGCACGTCGAGGTGCGGTACATGGTCGGCGTGGACCCGGAGTCGGACGGGCTGGCCAAGGCCGCGGAACTGGGACTGGAGACCTCCGCCGGCGGCGTCGACTGGTTGCTGTCGCGCGACGAGCTGCCGGACCTGGTCTTCGAAGCGACCTCGGCGAAGGCGCATCTGGCGAACGCGCCGCGGTACGCCACCGCCGGGATCCGCGCGATCGACCTGACCCCGGCCGCGGTCGGCCCGTTCACCTGCCCCGCCGTGGGCTTGCCCGAACGGCTGGACGTGCCGAACGTCAACCTCATCACCTGCGGCGGCCAGGCCACCATCCCGATCGTGCACGCGGTGTCCCGGGTGACGCCGGTGCCCTACGCCGAGATCGTCGCGTCCGTCTCGTCGCGCTCGGCCGGGCCGGGCACCCGGGCGAACATCGACGAGTTCACCGCGACGACGGCGCGCGGGATCGAACTCGTCGGGGGAGCGAGCCGCGGCAAGGCGATCATCATCATCAATCCGGTCGAACCGCCGATGATCATGCGCGACACGGTGTTCTGCGCGATCGACCCGGACGCGGATTTCGACGCGGTGAGCGAATCCATCCACCGGATGGTCGAGACGGTCCAGGGTTACGTGTCCGGTTACACGCTCAAGGCGGATCCCCAATACGACCCACCCCGCCCGGGGTGGAGCGGGCAGGCGCGGGTCGCGGTGTTCCTGGAGGTCGCCGGGAACGGGGACTTCCTGCCGAAATACGCCGGGAACCTCGACATCATGACGGCCGCGGCCGCCCGTGTCGGTGACCTTCTGGCCACTCAGGAGGTGGCGGCATGAGCTGGGACGACGTGAACCGTGAGGTCCGACTGGTCGACACCAGCCTGCGCGACGGCAGCCACGCGATGGCGCACCAGTTCACCGAGAAGAACGTGCGCGACACCGTCCGGGCGCTGGACGACGCCGGGGTCTCGCTGGTCGAGGTCAGCCACGGCGACGGGCTCGGTGGCTCGACGTTCAACTACGGCTTTTCCCTTGTGGACGAACGAAAGCTGATCGCCGCGGCGGTCACCGAGGCACGGCACGCGAAGATCGCCGTTCTGCTGCTGCCGGGCCTCGGCACCGTCGGCGACCTGCGGGTGGCGGCCGACCTCGGCGCGGGCGCGGTCCGGATCGCGACCCATTGCACCGAGGCCGACGTGTCCGTCCAGCATTTCGGCGCGGCAAGGGAACTCGGGCTGGAGACCGTCGGTTTCCTGATGCTGTCCCATATGTCCACGCCCGAGGCACTGGCGAAACAGGGCCGGATCATGGTCGACGCCGGGTGTCAGTGCGTCTATGTCGTCGATTCCGCCGGGGCGTTGATCCTGGAGGACGCCGGTGAACGTGTCGCCGCGCTGGTGGCGGAATTCGGCGACGAGGCGCAGGTCGGTTACCACGGACACCAGAACCTGAGTTTCGGTGTCGCGAACTCGGTGCTCGCCTACCGGGCCGGCGCCCGGCAGATCGACGGTTCGCTCGTGGCGCTCGGCGCGGGCGCGGGCAACTCGCCGACCGAGGTTCTCGCGGCGACGTTCGAGCGACTCGGGATCCGCACCGGCGTCGACAAGGACGTGCTGATGGATGCGGCCGAAAACGTCGTGAAGCCCTACATCACGCGGCTGCCGGTGATGGACCGGTCGTCGATCGTGCAGGGCTTCGCAGGGGTGTACTCGAGTTTCCTCCTGCACGCCGAACGCGCCGCCGAGCGCTACGACGTCCCGGCGCACGAAATCCTGTATCGCGTCGGCGCCGCGAAATACGTGGGTGGGCAGGAGGACATGATCATCGACATCGCCCTGCAGCTGGTCGCCGAACGCGGTCAGGGTTGACGGTCGGCCCCGAGCACGAGGCGGACGCAGTGGTCGATCAGGCGCTCGCGGCTCACCTTGAGCGAGCCGTCGAGGTAGGCGATGAACACGTTGCTCAGCGCGCCGACCAGCCCGATCGACGTCATCTGCCGTTCGGCCGCGTCACCATGGGACAGCTGCCCGCTGACCAGTTCGGCGAACGAGGGGAGGAGCGCGATGCCGCGCGTGGTCAGCGCGGGGTCGGTGATCGGCGCGAGCAGGAGCACGCGGCCTTTGCGCGGATCGTCGAGCATCAATTCGACGAAGGCGCGGACCGCGGCCTTCGCTCGTTCGGCGGGTTCGGCCGTGTCGCTGACCGCGTCGACGAGGGCCTGCCGCGCCTGCGCGCCGATGTGCTCGTAGACCGCGACGACGAGTTCCTCGCGGTCGGCGAAGCTCTCGTAGAAATACCGCTCCGTCAGCTTGGCGTGACGGCACACCGCGCGGACGCTCACCCCGGCGCTGCCCTGGGTCCCGAGCAGGTCGAGGCCCGCGTCGACGAGTTGTCCCCGCCGTGCGGCCTTGCGGTCGTCCAGGGTCGTGCCTGCCCAGCTGCGGCCGGCCATGATCGGCTCCTCTTGTTGACTACGGCCGTTGTCAACTTTAACCTGACAACAGTTGTGGTCAATTTAACCAGCTCAGTGAGGAGACCGGGGATGACACAGCCGCGGCCGCTCGGACCGGATTCGCTGACCTGGAAGTACTTCGGGGACTGGCGTGGGCTGCTCATCGCGCTGTGGGCCGGATCCATGCAGAACATGCACCCCGAGCTGGGCGCGGGCGTCGAGGAGCACTCGCGGTTCTTCGAGGAACGCTGGCAGCGTCTGTTCCGCTCGCTGTACCCGATCGGGGGAGTGATCTACGACGGCCCGCGCGCCCGGCAGACCGCGCTGGAAGTGCGTGGCTACCACGGTCGGATCAAGGGCGTCGACAAACACGGGCGGCGCTATCACGCGCTCAACCCGGACACGTTCTACTGGGCGCATTCGACGTTCTTCGTGAGCGCGATCCTCATCGCCGACAACTTCTGCGGCGGGATCGGCGAGGCCGAGAAGCGGAAGCTGTTCGACGAGCACGTCCAGTGGTACGAGATGTACGGCATGAGCATGCGCCCGGTACCGGAATCGTGGGAGGACTTCCAGCTGTACTGGAAGCGCATGTGCGAGGACGTGCTGGAGGACAACAAGGCCACGCGCGACGTCCTCGACATCAAGGACCTTCCGAAGCCGAATTTTCTCCCGTGGCTGCCGGACTTCGCCTGGCACCTCGTCCGCGGGCAGGTGGCGCGGAACTTCGTCTGGCTGACGGTCGGCCTGTACGACCCGCCGATCCGCGAGCGGCTCGGCTACACCTGGACCGAACGCGACGAGCGACGCCATCGCCGGGTGGGGAAGCTGATCAACGCGGCGTTCAAGCTGGTCCCGCGAGACCGCCGCTATCATCCGCGTGCCAGGGCGGGCTGGCGCCGGGAGCGTGGCGAACTGGCCCCGGACGCGCCGTTGGTCGAGACTCCCGCGAGGAACCTTCCGCCGCTTTCGGAGCGGGGCAAACCCGAGCACTACTCACCGAACGTCTGACTAGGAGCCTCGATGAAGCTGGGTTACCACCTCGGTTACTGGTCGTCCGGCCCGCCGGAGGGCGCACTGGACGCGGTCTCGCGGGCCGAAGAACTCGGCTTCGATTCCGTGTGGACCGCCGAGGGCTACGGCTCGGACGCGTTCACCCCGCTCGCCTGGTGGGGCGCGTCGACCAGCCGGATCAAGCTCGGCACCAACATCGTCCAGATGTCGGCGCGTACCCCGACCGCGACGGCCATGCACGCGCTGACGTTGGACCACCTGTCCGGCGGCCGGTTCGTGCTCGGGCTCGGCGCGTCCGGGCCGCAGGTGGTCGAAGGCTGGTACGGACAGCCCTATCCGAAGCCGCTCGCCCGCACCCGCGAGTACGTCGACATCGTGCGGAAGGTCGTCGCGCGCGAGGCGCCGGTGACCCACGACGGGCAGCACTTCCAGTTGCCGCTGCGGGGCGGCACGGGGCTCGGCAAACCGCTGAAGTCCACAGTGCATCCGTTCCGCAAGGAGATCCCGATCTTCCTCGCCGCGGAGGGGCCGAAGAACGTGGCGCTGTCGGCGGAGATCTGCGACGGCTGGCTCCCGTTGTTCTTCTCGCCCAAGAGCGACGCCTTCTATCGGGCAGCACTGCAGGAGGGCTTCTCGCGTCCCGGTGCCCGGCACGGTTTCGACGACTTCGAGGTCGCCGCGTCCGTCCCGGTGCTCGTCCACGACGACGTCGAGGAGGCCGCGAGCCGGATCAAGCCGTCGCTCGCGCTGTACATCGGCGGCATGGGTGCGAAATCGGTCAACTTCCACCACGACGTCTTCGCCCGGATGGGGTACGAGGACGTCGCCGACAAGGTGCAGGAGCTGTACCTGGCAGGCCGCAAGGACGAGGCGACCGCGGCGATCCCGACGTCGCTGGTCGAGGACACCTCACTGATCGGACCGGCGGAAAAGATCCGTGACGAACTCGCCGCGTGGGACGAGACCGTCGTGACCACGCTGCTTTTGCGGGGCGATGCCGCGACGCTCACGAAGGTCGCGGAGACCCTTTCGTAGCGGTTCTCATGAGAGGTAAGGGCGGTCGTGAGTGGCAATGATCGTTCTAACCCTCTTCGCCACTCGCGACCCCCGCGTGGGAACGGATCAGCCCTGGTCTCGGCGTGCGGTCGGCTGGAGCCGAGGCGAACTCGCGTTGATGAAGGATTTGGGACGTTGAGTGTCCCAAATCCTTCATGGACGATCCCAGGGGTCGCCTCGTCGGTAGCGCCCTTCGTCCCGCCTTTCGTGGGGTTGCGACAGTGAGGCCCATCACGTAGCGTCCCGGCCACGAACATGAAGTCGGTTCATGTTCGTGGCCGGGAGGTGCGACTCATGACGGTGAGCCGGAGGCGGGTTCTCGCGGGTGCGGCGGCGTTGCCCAGCGCGGCGAGCATGCTCGGCGCCCAGCAGGCGCAAGCGGCGTCGGCGAAGGGTTTCCGTGTCGGCGTCGGCATTTCCGACGTCACCGGACCGGCCGCCGAGAACGGCATGATGGGCTACTCGATGCCGCAGCAGCAGACCGCCGGCATCCACCTTCGCACCCGGGCGCGCGCCTTCGTGGTCGACGACGGCGGCAAGCGGATCGCCTTCGTCACCGCCGACCTCGGCGCGCTGTTCCAGTCCGTCCACCAGGGCGTGCTGCGCAAGCTCCACGCCGCGTACGGCGACCTGTACACCGAGCAGAACGTCCTCCTCAACGCCACGCACACCCACTCCGCGTGCGGCGGGGATTCCCATTACGCCGCCTACGATCTGGCGATCCTGGGCTTCCAGCAGCAGGTGTACGACGCGCACGTCGACGGGATCTTCGAGGCGATCGGCCGGGCGCACGCGAACCTCGCGCCCGGATCGATCCGGCTCGGCCGTGCCGAGCTGACCAAGGCCAGCGTCAACCGCTCGCGCAAGGCCTTCGACCTGAACCCGCAGGCGGACAAGGATCATTTCCCGCAGGCGATCGACCCGGCCGTCACGGTCCTGCGCTTCAGCCAGAACGGCGTCGACGTCGGCGCGATCAGCTGGTTCGCCACGCACGGGACGTCGATGAGCAACGGCAACCACCTGATCAGCGGCGACAACAAGGGGTACGCCGCCTACGAATGGGAACACGACCACGCCGGCGTGCGGTACCTCGACGGGAACCCGCGGTTCGTCGCCGCCTTCCCGCAGACCAACACCGGTGACATGAGCCCGAACCTGAACCTCGAACCCGGCACGCCCGAAACCGAGTTCGAGAACACCCGCACGATCGGTGACCTCCAGTTTCGCGCGGCGAAGAGCGCCTTCGACGCCGCGGCCGAGGCCGTGACGGGCGGCGTCGACCACCGGATGTGCTACGTGGACATGTCCGATGTGGCCGTCGACGCGAAGTACACCCCGAACGGGCGGCCGCAGCGCACCTGCACGGCCGCGATCGGGGTGTCGATGCTGGCGGGCAGCCGCGAGGACGGACCCGGCCTGCCGCTCCCCGAAGGCGTGAAGAACCCGTTCATCGACTGGCTCGGCGGCATCGACGCGCCAATTCCGCAGGCACTCGCCGACGCGCACGCGCCGAAGGTGATCGCGGTGCCGTTCGGCGCGATGAGCCCGTATCCGTGGGTGCCGGAGGTCCTGCCGCTGCAGCTCGTCCGGATCGGGCAGCTGCACCTCGTGGCCGTGCCCGCCGAGCTGACCATCGTCGCCGGACTGCGCCTGCGCCGGACCGTCGCCGCCGAACTCGGTGTCCCGCTGGAGAACGTGCTCGTCCAGGGGTACGCCAACGCGTACAGCCAGTACGTCACCACGCCCGAGGAGTACGACTCGCAGCAGTACGAAGGCGCGTCGACCCTGTACGGCCGGTACACACTTCCGGCGTACCAGCAGGAATTCGCCAAACTCGCGGCCGCGATGAAGGCGGGATCGGCGGTGCCGCACGGGCCGACGCCTCGCGATCTGCGCGGCAAGCTGATCAACTTCCAGCCCGGGGTCGTCTTCGACAGCCCGCCCGCGTTCAAGAACTTCGGTGACGTCCTGGTCGACGCGAAGAGCACCTACGCGCGCGGCGAGCAGGTCGCGGTCGAGTTCGTCACCGGGCATCCGAAGAACGACCTGCGGCGCGGCGGCACGTTCCTGGAGATCCAGCGGCTGGCCGACGGCAAGTGGGTCCGGCACGCCGACGACGGCGACTGGGACACGAAGTACCACTGGGCGCGGACGTTCGTCGCCGAATCGAAAGCCGTCGTCCACTGGAAGATCCCCGCGAACGCCCCGATCGGCAAATATCGCGTGATCCACTTCGGAAACTGGAAGAACGGCTGGAACGGGGCGATCTCCGCGTTCAGCGGGACTTCGCGGACATTCGTCGTCTCCTGACACCGGAAGGGTCTTTCGTGCGGAAGCTCGCCGTACTCGCCATCGCCGCCGCGATGTTCGCCGGAACCGCCGTGCCCGCCCAGGCGGCGGTCTCGGTGAAGGTCATGGCGTTCAACATCTGGCAGCTGCCCTGGATCGCCAGTCCGAACACTTCGGACAAACAGGCCAGGGCTCGCGCGGCGGAGGACGTCATCCGCGCGAACGACGCCGACGTCGTCGTCCTGGACGAGGCTTTCAGCACCCAGGCGGAGGAACTGCGGAACCGGCTGAAGGACGCCTGGCCGCACCAGACCCCGCTCGTCGGCCAGTACTGTTCCACGTCGCCCGGCTGGACCACGGTGAACGGGAACTGCTCGAATTCCCCCGTAGTGGTCAACGGCGGGGTCACCGTGCTCAGCAAGGCGCCGGTGACCGAGCAGCACCAGCTGGTCTTCCGCAATTCCTACTCGGGCACGGCGGACTACCTTTCCAACAAGGGAGCCGCGCTCGCCCGCCTGGTCGTCAACGGGAAGCCGGTGTGGATCGCGGGTACGCACCTGCAGGCGGACGAGGGACCGGAGACGCTGCCGAAGGCGCACGAGATCCGGATGACGCAGCTGGGCGAGATCCGGGACCTGGCCACGAAATACGCTCCCGCGCGCGAACCGGTCGTCATCGCCGGCGACCTGAACATCGAGTACTGGGCGGGACAGGCGCGCAAGGATTCCCTCGGCCGCACCCAGGCCCAGCAGGGCGAAGCCTTCCTCGACGGCATCCTCCGCACGACGGGCGAAGGCGCGTACACCTTCGATGCGGCCACCAACCCGAACGCGGCGAAGTCCGTTCCGGCGACCTACCGCGACTCGCTGGACTACGTCGGCGCCGTGCGCGCGGGCGGCCGTCCACTCGCCGCTGTCGGCCCGGTACAGCTCGTGTATTACGACGGTGGCACGATTCCCTCCGACCACTACCCGGTGGTGGCCAAGATCCAATACTGAGGCCTTCATCGGGAGAACCGCCTCGAGGAGGATCATGGCAGCCCTGCCAGCACGGACGAGGTACCGCTACTCGCTCGGCTCGTTCGTCACCGGCCCCTTCGGCACGGTTCCCGGCCTGCTCCTCCTGAAGTACCTCACCGACACGATGGGCGTCGCCGCGGGCGTGGCCGGCGCGATCGTGTTCATTCCCAAGGCGTGGGACGTGCTCTTCAACCCGATCGCGGGAAGGCTGTCGGACGCGGACATGGTCCGCACCGGCAGCCGCCGCCGGTTCCTGCTCTTCGGCGGTATCGGCGTGTCGATCCTCTTCGCAGCCCTGTTCGCCCACCCCGGCTTCGGCGGCCCGGTGCCCGACGCGATCTACGTCGTCGTCGTGTTCCTGTTGTGCGCCACCGCGTACGCGTTCTTCCAGGTGCCGTTCAACGCGTTGCCCGCCGAACTGACCGACAACGCCGAGGAACGCACGAAGCTGACCAGCATCCGGATCGGCTTCCTCGCGGTCGCCATCCTGATCTGCGGCGGCGGGGCCCCGGCGATCACCGAACTCGTCGGCGGCGTCACCGGTTACCGCGTCATGGGCGTGTTCATCGCCGTGATCATCCTGCTGGCGACCCTCGGCGTGTACTTCGGGCTGAAGGACGCGCCGGTCGGCGCACTGCGGCCGAACACGGTGAGCCCGCGTGAACTGCTCCGGACGCTCGCGCAGTGGCGGCCGTTCCGCTGGCTGCTCGGGGTCTACTTCGTCCAGGCACTCGGAATCGGCACGGTGCTGGCCGCGATCCCGTTCTTCGCCGAACGGATCCTCGGCAGCTCCGGCTACTCCACGGTCCTGTTCGTCGGTTTCGTCGGCCCGGCGCTGCTGACCATGCCGCTGTGGCCCAAACTCGGGGCGAGTGTCGGGAAACTGGTCGGGTTCCGGCTCGCCACCGCCGCGTTCGGCGTCGGTCTGTTCGGGCTTCTCGGCGCGAAGGTGTTCCCGTTCCCCGTCACGATGGTGTTCGTCGCTTTCTGCGGCGTCGGCTACGCGGGGATCTCGGTGTTCCCGCTGGCGATCCTGCCGGACCTGATCAGCGACGAAGAGGAGCGGACCGGGGAGACCAGGGCCGGGGTCGCGGCCGGTGTCTGGACGGCGTCGGAGACGCTGGGGCTCGCGCTCGGACCGGGGCTCTGGGGGCTGGTGCTGCAGTTCGGCGGCTATCAGTCCAGCCTCGACGCCAAGGTCGCGCAGCCGGACAGCGCGCTCACGGCGATCCTGCTCGGCGCGTCGATCCTCCCGGCGGTGCTGATCCTGTTCGGCATTCCGCTGCTGCGGAAGTCGGTACTGGAGCGCCGGTCGTGACCGCCGAGGACATCCTGAAGGAGCTTCGGGAACTGCGGGCGGGCGACCTGCCGACCCACGGCGGCCGGACGCTCGCGTACGTCTACGACAGCGGTCTGTCCGAAGTGGACGAACTCGGCGCGGCCGCGCACGCGCTGGCGTCGTCGGCGAACGGCCTCGACCCGACGGCGTTCCCGAGTCTGCTGCGGATGGAGAACGACCTCGTCGGCGCCGCGGCGCGGCTGCTGGGCGGTACGGCGGAGACGGCCGGTTCGGTGACCTCGGGCGGTACGGAGTCGTGCATGCTCGCCGTCCTGGCCGCCCGCGACGCGCGTCCCGACGTGTCCACGCCGAGTATCGTGCTGCCCACGACCGCGCACGCGGCGTTCCACAAGGCGGCGCATTTCTTCGGCGTCCGCGTGGTTTCGGTGCCGATCGATCCTGTGACCTTCCGCGCGGTCCCGGAGGCGATGGCCGCCGCGGTCGACGACAGCACGGTGCTCGTCGTCGCGAGCGCGCCGTCCTACGCCCACGGCGTCCTCGACCCGATCCCCGAGATCGCCGTGCTGCTCGACGGCGTCCGCTTCCACGTCGACGCCTGCATCGGTGGCTGGGTGCTGCCGTACTTGGGGCTCGGCCCGTTCGGTTTCGACGTCCCCGGTGTCACCAGCGTCTCGGTCGATCTGCACAAGTACGCCTACTGCCCGAAAGGCGTGTCGGTTCTGTTGCACGCCAACGCGGACCTTCGCCGGCCGCAGTACTTCGCCAGCGCGGACTGGCCCGGCTACACGATGCTGAACACCACGCTGCAGAGCACGCGATCCGGCGGCCCGCTAGCCGCGGCCTGGGCCGTCGTGCGTCACGTCGGCGACGAGGGTTACCGGAAGCTGGCTTCGGCGGCCCGTGACGCGGCCGTCGAGATCCGGGCCGGGATCGAGGCGCTGGACGGGTTGCGGGTCCTCGGCGATCCAGTGTCGACCCTGCTGGCCTTCACCGTGGAGGACGGCGCGGGTTTCGACTTGTTCACCGTCGCGGACGAGATGCGGGAGCGCGGCTGGTACGTCCAGCCGCAGTTCGCCCACGAGTCGTCGCCCGCGAACCTGCATCTGACCGTGACGGCCGCGAACCGCGGGAGCGAGAAGGACTTCTTGGCCGATCTCGCCGCGTCGGTCGTGGCCGCCCGCGAAGCGGGGCCGGTCGTCGTCGACCCGCAAGTAGCCGAGTTCGTCGCGGCGCTGGACCCGGCGACGCTGACGCCGGAGCAGTTCGCCGGACTGCTGGCGGCCGCGGGTCTCGGCGGCGCGGCCGGATTGCCCACCCGGATGGCGGAGATCAACGCGCTGCTGGCCACGGCACCCGGTCCGTTGCGCGAACGGCTGTTGCTCGAATTCCTCGGCTCGCTGTACGCGGCTTCCTGAAACCAGCCTTGACGCAATCGTCCGGTTGCTATACAAAGTTATAGCAACCGATTGATTGCTACTTGAGGAGGCTGTCGTGGGATTCCCCGACCGAATCGAACGCACCGTCGAGATCGCCCATCCGCCCGCGAAGGTCTGGGCCGCGCTGACCACGGCCGAGGGCCTGGGCACCTGGTTCGGGAACCAGGCGAGCATCGACCTGCGGCCCGGCGGTGAGGCCGAGATGAAATGGGACGAGGGGCACAAGGCGAACATGCGCGTCGAGCGCGTCGAGGAACCGGAGATCTTCGGCTTCACCTGGAACATCTACGGTCTGCCCGACGACGATCCTCGTCGCACCTATGTCGAGTTCACGCTCGTCCGGAACGGAGAAGGTACGCGGCTCACCGTCGTCGAGTCCGGCTTCTCCCAGCTGCCGGACGACGCACACCAGGTCGCGTTCGAAGGGAACACGGACGGGTGGGCGGCCGAGCTGGGCGAACTGATCGAATACCTCGATGCCGCCTGACATCGAAACGATCGCCGAACAGGTCTTCGTCGCCTTGGCCGACCCGAGCAGGCGGAGCATTCTCGCCGTCCTCGCCTCGGGCGGCCCGGCCACGGCGACCGACCTGGCGGACCGGCTGCCGATCACGCGGCAGGCCATCGCCAAGCACCTCGCACTGCTCACCGACGCGGGGCTGGTGATCCCGGAACAGGGGGAGCGGCGCCGCGTCCGCTACCGGCTGCATTCGGCCCCGATGCAGGTCGCCCAGCAGTTCCTCGCCGCGCTCGCCCGTGATTGGGACGGGCCGCTCGCGGCTCTGAGAGACCATCTGGAGGGTTCATCATGAGCTTCACGACGAGTTTCACCGTGGATCAGACGCCGCAACAGGTCTTCGACGCGTTCAACGACGTACGCGGGTGGTGGTCGGAAGAGGTCGTGCACTCCGGCGACGAGTTCGAGTACCACTACGAAGAGGTCCACCGCTGCCGGATCCGGATCACCGAGTCCGTGCCGGGCCGCAAGGTCTCCTGGCTGGTCCTCGAGAACCACTTCGACTTCACCCGCGACGAGACCGAATGGGTCGGCACCACGATCACGTTCGAGATCGGCGAGAAGGACGGCAAGGCCGAAGCGCGCTTCACCCACCACGGGCTGGTCCCGGAGTACGAATGCTTCGATGTCTGCCACAAGGCATGGACCTTCTACGTCGGCACCAGCCTGCGGGAGCTGATCACGACCGGCGAAGGACAGCCGAACCGGCAAAGTGTCCTGCCCGCGGAGCTGGCGGGATGAACACGGTGTCCGCGGCCGAATGGGAAGAGGCGCGCCTTCGGTTGCTGGTGAAGGAAAAGGAACTGACCCGAGCCCGTGACGCGCTCGCCGCCGAGCGGCGCCGGATGCCGTGGCTCGCGGTCGAGAAGCCGTACGAGTTCGAAGGGCCGTCCGGCGCGGTGAATCTGCTCGACCTGTTCGAGGGACGCCGTCAGCTGATCGTCTACCGGGCCTTCTTCGACCCCGGTGTGGAAGGGTTCCCCGACCACGCCTGCAAAGGCTGCTCGCTGGTGGCCGACCAGGTGGCGCACGTCGCGCATCTGAACGCCCGTGACACCACCCTGGCCTTCGTTTCCCGGGGCGGGCAACCGGATATCGCGCGGATGAAGGCGCGGATGGGCTGGACGATGCCGTGGTACACGATCGCCGGCGACTTCGACGTCGACTTCGGGGTCGGCGAATGGCACGGCACCAACGCCTTCATCCGTGAAGGCGACCAGGTGTTCCGGACGTACTTCGTCAACGATCGCGGCGACGAGGCGATGGGGAGCACCTGGAGCTACCTCGACATCACCGCGCTGGGGCGGCAGGAGGCGTGGGAGGATTCGCCGGAGGGCTGTCCACAGACGCCGCCGTACGAGTGGTGGAACTGGCACGACGCCTACGAGGGTGCCGCTCCGGCCGGTGGCTGCTGCTCGGGGTCTTGACCCTGGGTTAGGGTCCGGCCGGTGGAGAGTCTGTTCTTGACCCGTGTGCTGGCCGCGCTGCGCTCGGGAGGCGACGAGGTGCTGTTCGTCCAGGACGGCGTGGAGACCGGCTACGGGCAGGCGCTCGACTTGGTGCGCCGGATGTACGCGGGACTGCCGGAGGGCGGGGTGGTCGCCATCGACGCCGGAAACCGGCCGGAAACCGTCCTCCTGCAGATCGCCGCACAGCTACGGGGTTCGACGGTGCTGCTCGTGGCGGCGTCGGCGAGTTCGCCGGATCGCCTCGCCGCGGTAAAGGCGGCCGGTGTCACGACCCTGGTGACCGAGCAGCCGGCGGACTGGCCCGTCGACGTCGAGCGGGTGATCGCGCTCGACGAACTGATGGACCGCGACGGTACCGACCCGGCGGGACTGCCGGGTTCGGTCACCGTCATCTTTCCGACCGGGGGTACCACCGGGACGCCGAAACTCATCCGGCACAGCGGGATCTACGACGGGATGGCGCATATTTTCGCGCCGGATCCGGCGGGGCCGGGACGCACGCTGCTGATCGCGCCGATGACGCATATGACCGGCAACGCCACCGTGCTGGGGGCGATCCTGCGGCGGGAGAGTGTCGTCCTGCTGCGGGGCTTCGACGCGGGTACGGTACTCGACACGATCGTGGAACACCGGATCACCGCGTTGTCCCTCACGCCCGCGCGCCTGGCCGAGGTGCTCGACCATCCGGCCATGACGTCGAGCGATGTCAGCAGTGTGCGGCAGCTTTCACTGGGTGCCGCCCCGCTTCCGCCGAGACGGCTGGCTCAGGCGCTCGAAGTGTTCGGGCCCGTGGTCGGGCAGGGATACGGGCTCACCGAGGCGCCGATGATCGCGAGCATCTCCGCGGCGGAGCTCGCCGGGCGGCCGGAGCGGCTCGAGTCCGTGGGCCGGATCGTGCCGGGCATGGAGGCCAGGATCGACGACGGGGAGGTCCTGGTGCGTGGACTGTCCATGATGGTCGGTTACCACGGGGCGGCGCCGATCGGGGACGGCTGGCTGCGGACCGGTGATCTCGGGTGGTTCGACCACGAGGGGTACCTCTACTTGCTGGACCGGGCGAACGACGTCATCATCACCGGCGAGCACGGCACCAAGGTGTATTCGACCGTGGTCGAGAACGCGCTCGCGCGGCATCCGCTGATCCGCTCCGTGGCCGTGTTCGGTGTGCCTGGCGACGGCGGTGAGGGCGAGCGGGTCCACGCCGTGGTGGTGCCCGCTGTTTCAGGTGCTTTGACCGCCGAAGAGGTCCGGATTCAGGCCAGGGTGTTCTTCGGGCGCGAGCATTTCGTCCCGTCCGATGTGGACTTCGCCGACGCGCTGCCGCTGACGGCGATCGGCAAGGTCGACAAGCGGGCGCTCCGGGAGCCGTTCTGGGCCGGGCACCGCCGCCGCATCGCCTGATCGGGCACTCGGTCGGGTGAGAGTGCTGCTGGGCCCGTAAACCGGTGCTACGGTCCGCCTGATCAGGCATTTCCGATCAGGAAGGACCCGGTGATGACCGCCGCGCACACCGAACACGCCGGCCATACGCACGCTCACGGCGAAGGATGCGGCCATGTCGCCGTGCCCCACGGCGACCACGTCGACTACGTGCACGACGGGCACCTGCACCGCGCACACGACGGGCATTTCGACGAGTGCGAGACCGGCGACCACATCCCGCACCAGGGTCACGACCACGCCCACGGCGAGGGCTGCGGCCATGTCGCGGTGCCGCACGGCGACCACGTCGACTACCTGCACGACGGCCACCGCCACGCCGCGCACGGGGACCACTACGACGACCACTGACCTCGCGCTGGCTTGCCCGCCACAGTGGCGGAAGTGCGCCAGATGAGGTGGTCGTGAGCGGCGAGCGGCATCGCCGAGACCTGACGCGCGTCCTCGACCGTCCACAAGGGACATCTCCCGTGCTCGGCGTGCCCGATTTGATCACTTTGCCCGACTGGGCGAGGGGGTCGTGGGGGGGGGGGGGGGGGGGGGAAACACACCCCCCCCCCCCCCCCCCCCCCCCCCCACAAACACAGCCCCCCCTTCGTTCTGTTCCCCCTCTCCAGACCGCCCTCCTCCCGCCACCCATCTCCCCCCTCTTGTCGTGCCT
>NZ_JBWKEA010000020.1:146420-177689 GCF_056435685.1 Amycolatopsis sp. NPDC043885 | reverse complement strand
CCTCAACAGAGCAATACGCTACCAACCACTGACCAACCCAAAACTGTCCGACATGTCCTGAAACACATCTGTCCGTGAGGTCCTGAAACAGGACATCGGGTTCTAACCCGAATCGCCACTCACGACCACCGCAAGCGGTCAGCTGCTCAGCGTGAAGGCCCGATCAGTAGCGGACCAAGCGGCCCCGATGACGCCCGCGGTGTCCCCCAGCTCGGACAGCACGATCGGCAGGTTCCCGGTCGCGAGCGGCAGCGACCGCCGGTAGACCGAGCTGCGGATCTCGGCGAGCAGCTGATGCCCGAGCTGCGCCACGCCGCCGCCGATCACGACCATGCCCGGGTTGACGAAACTCACCAGCGAGGCGACCACCTGCCCGAGCCGCCGCCCGCCGTCACGGATCAGGTTGACCGCGCCGAAATCGCCCGATGCCGCCGCGCGGCCGACGTCCGCGGCGGTGATCACGCCGCGGTCCGCGACGACGTCGGCCAGGTATGCCGACCGGCCGCTGCGGGCCAGCGTCAGCCCGTCGCGGGCCAGCGCGGCGCCGCCGAAGTACGCCTCGAGACAGCCCGTCTCACCGCAGGCGCAGGTCGGCCCGTAGTCGTCGAGGCGAATGTGCCCGATGTCGCCCGCGGTGCCGGCGACGCCGCGGTAGACCTTGCCGCCGAGCACGATCCCGCAGCCGATCCCGGTACCGATCTTGACGAACACCAGATCGTCGATGGAGCGCGCGACGCCGGCGTGCCGTTCCCCGAGCGCCATCGAGTTCACGTCGTTGTCGACGGTGACCGGGCAGCGCAGCAGCCCGCCGAGATGGTCGCGCACGGAGAACCGGTCCCAGCCGGGCATTATCGGCGGCGCGACCGCCATGCCCTCGGCGAAACTCACCGGCCCCGGGAGGCCGATCCCAGCGGCGATCAGCTTGCCCGGCGCCTCTTCGCGGATCTTCTCCGCCAGCGCGACGACGCGTTTGAGCACGGCGTGCGGACCCTGCCGGACGTCGCAGTCCTCGACGGTGTGCACCAGCACCTCGCACGAAGCGTCGGTGAGCGCGACCCCGACCGACGTCGCGCCGACGTCGACCGACAGCACCCGCAGGTCTCCCGCGAGCCGCACCAGCGTGGACCGCCTGCCGCCGCGGCTCGCAGAGGGACCCGCGGTCTCGACGAGGCCGACCTCGGCCAGCCGCGCGACCTCGGCCCCCACCCGGGCACGCGGCAGCTCCAGCCGCTCCCCCAGTTCGACCCGGGACATCGGTCCCTCATCCCGCAACAGGGTGAGCAGCTGGGTCTGGTGCCGGGTTTCGACCATCGGATGCTCCGAGGTGGATGCCGTGCTCATTCACCTGAGCCTACGGCGTTGTCCACCGGCTGTCCCGAATGCCACTCGGAACCATCGGGACGCATCGGGCGGGAACAAACCCACCGGCACAGTCAGTCCACTGTGGACGATTCGGCGCGAACGAGCAGCCACGCCGGGATCAGCACGATCGCGGTGATCCCGGCGATCCACCAGTGCGTGCCCGCGACGGCCGCCGCGGCCCCCGGAGCGGCGGCGAACCGCGCGGAGACGACCGAGGTCAGGATCGACGTCCCGAAGGATCCGCCGATCCGTTGCAGCATGGCGAAGAGCGGCATCGCGTGGGAGATTCGCGCCTCGGGCACCGACACCAGCCCGGCGGCGAGCGCCGGGGTCGTGGTGAGTCCGATCCCGCAACCGCGGACGACCTGCACGGCCGAGGGCCACCAGTAGCTGTCGGTTCCGGTGAGCAGCGCCAGCGGCACCGTCCCGGCGATCGTGACGATCAGCCCGGCGAAGATCACCCGGGCCCCGCCGATCCGGTCGGTCAGCCTGCCCGCGAGCGGGAGGGCCAGCACCGTGCCGAGTGCCAGGGGCGCGGTCAGGAAGCCGGTGGCGACGAGGCTTTCGTGCCGGACGTCGAGGTAGTACAGCGGCAGGACGATCATCGCGCCGAACAACGCGATCCCCATCCCGAAGATCACGGCGGCGGCCGAGGAGAACGTCCGGTCGCGGAACAGCCGCAGATCGAGCAACGGCGCGGGCGACCTCAGCGCGCTGACCGCGAAGGCGGCGAGCAGGGTCGCGCCGGCGGCCGCCGCGATCGGGGCGGCTTCGGCGAAGCCGTACACGAGCAACGGCAGCCCGGTCACGGTGAGCGCCAACCCATGCCGGTCCAGCGGCCGAGTGTCGACGAAGCCCTCCTTCGGCAACCGTTTCCGGCCCAGCAGCAGGCAGAGCAGCGAGAGCGGCACGTTCACCAGGAACAACCACGGCACGCCGAACCGCTCGGTGAGCACGCTGCCCGCCAGGGTGCCGAGCACGGGCGCGAGGTAGATCGGGATGCTCAGCACGGCCATCATCCGGCCGAGCCGCTTCGGCCCCACCGTCGTCGCGAACAGGATCTGTCCCGCCGGGACCAGCAGCCCGCCCGCGGCGCCTTGCAGGACACGGAAAGCGATCAGCGCCTCGATCGTCGGGGCCGTCGCGCAGAGCACGGAAAGCACCGCGAACAGACCGACGCACACCAGCCACAGCCGCGTCGTCCCGAAGCGGCGGCTCGCCCAGCCGCTCACCGGCACCATCGCGGCGAGCGCGAGCAGATAGCCGGTGGCGATCCACTGGGCGGTACCGAGCGGTGCCTGGAATCGGGCCGCGATCGTGCCGAGCGCGACGTTGACGACGGTCGAGATGAACATCGACAGGAACCCGCCGAGGGTCAGGATCGAGGCCATCCCCCACAACGCCGGGGCTATGCGCTCCTCGGGACTTCCGATCATCCTACCTGCCCATCTTATCACCGTTAAGATCTTAACGGTGATAAGATATTGCCGAGTTGTCAAGTCCGATACGGACCGGCGAAGGTGTGCGCATGGTCGTGAGACGGGATGGCTACGTTCGAGCCGCGCTCGAACTCCTCGACGAGGTCGGGCTGGACGGATTGAGCCTGCGCAAGCTCGGGGAGAAACTCGGCGTGCGGGGTCCCGCGCTCTACACGCACTTCAAGAGCAAGCAGGCGTTGCTCGATCAGATGGCCGAGACCATGCTGAACGACCGGCTCGCCCCGCTGGACGATCCCTCGGCGATGGACGATTGGGCCGAGTGGCTGGCGCGGCGCGCCCGCACCATCCGCCGCACCCTGCTGTCCTACCGGGACGGCGCCCGCCTGCACGCGGGCTCCCGCCCGACCGACCGGTCGGCGATGACGCCGCTGATCAAACCGTTGCTGCGGGCCGGTTTCACCGAAGAAGACGCGACGCACGCGATCCTCGCCATCAGCCGGTACACGCTCGGCTGCGCGATCGACGAACAACAGCACATCGACGGCGACCACGACGAGGATCCGGCCGCCTCGTTCGAGTACGGTCTCGCACGCCTGATCGCCGGGCTCCGCGCCGACGTCGATGCCGCGAATCCGCCGGACCAGGATGTCGCCTAGCCGCATTTAGAGGACTGAACGCGGAAGGGGTCAGGACCAGAGGTAACGGCGTTCGGGGCGTCCGGTCCCGCCGTACTTGAGGGTCACTTCGGCCTTTCCGGTCGCCACGAAATGCTCCAGGTACCGGCGCGCGCTCACCCGCGCCACGCCGGTCGCCTCGGCGCATTCGCTCGCGGACATCCCGCCGGCCGCGCCCCGCAGCGCGGTTTCCACCAACCGCGCGGTCTGGACGGTGAGTCCCTTGGGCAGCACGGGTTTCGCGCTCGGCCGCGCGCCGAAGACCTGATCGACGTCGGCCTGCCCGGCCTCGGCCAGCCGGTCCAGCCGCTGGTGCAACGACGCGAAATGGGTGAGCTGATCGCGCAGTGACGCGTACTCGAACGGCTTGATCAGATAGTGCAGGACGCCGCCCCGCATCGCCTGCCGCACGGTTTCCACGTCGGTCGCGGCGGTGATGAGGATGACGTCGACGTCCTCGGTCGCGCGCAGTTCCCGCAGCACCGAAAGCCCGTCGAGATCGGGAAGATAGACGTCGAGCAGCACCAGATCCGGTTTCAGTTCCCGCGCCAGGCGAAGCGCGTCGGCACCGGTGTGCGCGACCCCGACCACGGCGAACCCCTCCGTCCGCGTGACGTATCCACTGTGGACTTTCGCGACCATGAAATCGTCGTCGACGACGAGCACCTTGATCATCGCGGCAACCTCGCCGTGAACACCGCGCCGCCGGAGTTGTGCACCTCGACGGAACCGCCCCGCCGCACGCACGCCTGCCGGATCAGCGCTAGCCCGAGCCCGCGCTGGCCGTGCGCGGCGGCCTTCGTGGTGAACCCGTGCTCGAACACTTCTTCCGCGATCTCCGGGGCGACTCCCGGTCCGGAATCACGGACCTCCACCCGCACTTCGTCCTCCTCCTGCCACACCCCGACCTCGATCCAGCCCTGCTCCCCGCCCTGCTTGTTCAAACTCAGCGCGTCCAGCGCGTTGTCGACGAGATTTCCCAGCACTGTCACCAGATCCGTGGAAAGGGCGTCCTCGACGCGGTCCAGTTCGCTGTCCGGGGCCATGCGCAGCCCGACCCCGCGTTCCGCCGCGAGTGACGCCTTCGCGATCAGCAACGCCGCCACCGCCGGATCGCCGACCCGTGAGCCGACCTCCGCGCGCCACTCCCCCTGCGCCGAACTGATCCGGCTGACGTAGCCGCGAACCTCTTCGTATTCCCCGAGTTCCAGCAGCCCGGAGATGGTGTGCAGCCGGTTGCTGAACTCGTGCGCCTGCGCCCGCAACGTGTCGGTCGCATGCCTGCTGGCGTCGAGTTCGTCCCGCAGCGTCATCAGATCGGTCCGGTCCCGCAGCGTGACCACGGCTCCTCGCACGTCGATCGGCATCCGGTTCAGCGTCAGCACCTTCCCTTGCCGCAACACGATCTGGTCGGCGCCGGTCGCGCGGCCGGTGAGCAGGTCGCGGATCCGCTCGTTGAGGTCGAGGTCCTCGACCGACCTGCCGACGGCGTCCTCCGGCAGCGCCAGCAGTTCGCGGGCCTGATCGTTCACCAGGGTGATCCGGTGCTGCGGGTCCAGACCGACGACGCCCTCCTTGATGCCGTGCAGGAGCGCCTCCCGGTTCTCGACCAGCGCGGTGATCTCGTGCGGCTCCAGGCCGAGCGTCTGGTTCTTCACGCGCCGCGCGAGCAGCAGCGAACCGCTCACCCCGATCACCAGCGCGACCCCCAGCACCCGCAGCGCGTTGTCCGGCGAGTCGAGCACGCCGGCGAAGAACCCGGGCGATTTCGAACCCGCCGCGACCATGCGGATCACCTTGCCGCCCTTTTCGTCGAGCACCGGTACGTGCGCCACGATCGAACCGTCGAGTTCACCGACCCAGGACCGTCCAGAGAGGACAGTGCTCTCTCCGATGTCGAGCAGCGTCCGCACCTGACCCGGATCAGGTGACGCGAGCACGGAGCGGTCGGCGCTCGCGATGACCACGAAATCCACCCCGGAGAGGCTTCGCGCGGTCTCCGCGGGCGCGTTCAATTCGAACGGGCCGTTCTCGAGGTCGCCCACGACCCCCTGCGCGGCGACACTCTCCGCGACCGAAAGTGCCCGGCGTCCCTCGGTCGTGCGGAAGTTGTTCCCCGCCTGGACGACGGCCAGCACGCCCACCGCGCACAGTAGGCAGGTGACGACTACGAGTTGCCACACGAGGAGCTGGCGGGCCAAGGAACCCCGAGCACCCATCGCCACCTCCGCGTGACCACAAAGAACAAAAGAAACCTTAGGCGTCTAAGCGAGACATCTCTGTTTACACGAGTGCAACATGTCCAACCACGCGGCAGAGAGGCGGGGATCACAGTGAAGCCCAGTAGCTGGTTGGCCATCGCGGCGGCGCTCGTCGCCGTTTTGCTGGTGCCACCGTTGCTCACCCCGGGCGGCGAGGCCGACGAGGGCTCGCAGATCCGGTCGTTGCGGGTGCTCGTGCCCAACGCGCCCGGCGGCGGTTACGACATCACGGCGCGCACGGCGACCAAGGCGATGGAAGACGCCGACCTGCTCGGCAACGCGGAGGTCTTCAACCTCCCCGGCGCCGGCGGCACGGTCGGCCTCGGCCGCACGGTGGCCGAACGCGGCAACGGCAAACTCGTCATGTCGATGGGCCTGGGCGTCGTCGGCAGCGTGTTCACGAACAAGTCGCCGTCTTCGCTGCTCGACACCACGCCGGTGGCGAAGCTGATCGAAGAGTCGGACATCGTCGTGGTCGGCAAGGACTCGCCGTACCAGAACATCGGTCAGCTGATCGAGGCTTGGAAGAAGGACCCCGGCGCGGTACAGGTCGGCGGCGGTTCGTCGCCCGGCGGCCCGGACCACCTGGCGCCGATGCTGATGGCGAAGGCCGTCGGGCTCGCGCCCAAGGCGGTCAACTACGTCCAGTTCGACGGAGGCGGTGAACTGCTCGCGTCGGTCCTCGGCGGCAAGGTCGCGTTCGGCGTCTCGGGGGTCGGCGAGTACCGCGACCAGATCGCGGCGGGCACGCTCCGGGTCCTGGCGGTGACCAGTGGGAACCGGATCCCCGGAATCGACGCGCCGACGCTTGCCGAGTCCGGTGTGGACGTCAAGTTCACCAACTGGCGCGGCATCGTCGCGCCGCCCGGCATCACCGAATCGGACCGCGCGAAGCTGGTGAGCCTGTTCGAGCGATTGCAGAAGACGCCGCAATGGCAGGAAGCCTTGCAGCGCAACGGATGGACCGGCGCGTTCGCGCCAGGTGAGCAGTTCGGTTCGTTTCTCGAAGAGGAGAACACTCGAGTGGCAACGGTGCTGAAAGAGCTGGGTCTGGCATGACGACCACGTGGCTGAAGGAGCGCTCCGAACTCGGGGTGAGCGTCGGGCTCGTGGTGCTCGGTGTCCTGGTGCTCACCGACGCGCTGAGCATTCCCACCGACTTCGCCCAGCGCGGCCCGGTGGGACCGAAGGCGGTGCCGATCCTGGTCGGCTCGCTGCTGCTGCTCGTCGCCGTGCTGCTGGCGCGCGACGTGCTGCGCGGCGGCAAGGGCGAGGCCGAGGGCGGCGAGGACATCGACCTGACCGCGCCCGCCGATCTGCGCACGGTGCTGCTGCTGTGCGGCGCCTTCCTCGCCAACGCGGCGCTGATCGGCCTGGTCGGTTTCCCGATCTCGGGCGCGATCCTGTTCTGGGGCGCGGCGTACGCGCTCGGCAGCCGCAACCTGGTGCGTGACCCGCTGATCGCGGCGGGCATGTCCGTCGTGACCTTCCTGGTCTTCAACAACCTGCTCGGAGTCCCGCTCCCCGGTGGCCCGTTGATGGAGGTGTTCTGATGTTCCAGCAACTCATCGACGGCTTCGGCACCGCGCTGACCCCGACCCATATCGCGATGGCGGCGATCGGGGTACTGCTGGGCACCGCGATCGGTGTCCTGCCGGGTATCGGCCCGGCCATGGCGGTGGCGCTGCTGCTCCCGGTGACCTACGGGCTGGAGCCCACCGGCGCGTTCATCATGTTCGCCGGCATCTACTACGGCGGGATGTTCGGCGGTTCGACGACGTCGATCCTGCTGAACACGCCGGGTGAGAGCGCCGCGGTGGTCGCGGCCATCGACGGCAACCCGATGGCTCGCAAGGGACGCGGCGCGCAAGCGCTTGCGGCGGCCGCGATCGGGCATTTCGTCGGCGGTATCCTCGGCACGATCGCGCTGGTCGTGCTGGCCCCGGTGATCGCGAAACACGCCGTCGACATCGGCGCGCCGGATCTGTTCGCGATCATGGTGCTGGCGTTCATCGCGGTCACCTCGGTGCTGGGCAGTTCCCGGATCCGCGGCGTGGCGTCGCTGCTGATCGGGCTCACCATCGGGCTGGTCGGCCTGGACGAGATGACCGGACAGCAGCGGCTGACCTTCGGCTCACTGCATCTCGCCGACGGGATCGACGTCGTGATCGTGGCGGTCGCACTGTTCGCGGTCGGCGAGTCGCTCTGGGTCGCCGCACACCTGCGGCGCAACGCGTTCAAACCGATCCCGGTCGGCAGGCCCTGGCTTTCGCGTGCCGATCTGAAGCGGACGTGGAAGCCGTGGCTGCGCGGTCCGGTCATCGGGTTCCCGTTCGGCGCGGTGCCCGCCGGTGGCGCCGAGATCCCGACTTTCCTCTCCTACGTCACGGAAAAGCGGCTCTCGAAGCACAAGGACGAGTTCGGCAAGGGCGCCATCGAAGGGGTCGCGGGCCCGGAAGCGACGGCGTCTGCTTCCGCCGCCGGGACGCTGGTCTCGATGCTGACGCTCGGCCTGCCGACCACCGCGGTCGCGGCCGTGATGCTGGCGGCGTTCCAGCAGTACGGCATCCAGCCGGGACCGCTGCTGTTCGAGCGGGAGTCTTCGCTGGTGTGGGGCCTGATCGCCTCACTGTTCGTCGGACTGACGCTGCTGCTGGTGCTGAACCTGCCACTGGCGCCGCTGTGGGCGAAGCTCCTGCGGATCCCGCGGCCGTACCTCTACGCGGGCATCCTGTTCTTCGCCAGTGTCGGCGCGTACGCGGTCAACGCGGACATCTTCGACCTGCTGGTGATGTTCGTGATCGGCCTGATCGGGTTCGCGATGCGCCGCTACGGGTTGCCGGTGCTGCCGGCGATCATCGGCGTCATCCTCGGCCCGGCCGCCGAACAGCAGATGCGGCGCGCGCTGCAGCTCAGTGACGGCGAGCTGACCGGACTGGTCAACACCCCGTTCGCGATCGTGGTCTACGTGATCATCCTGGTGATCCTGTTCTTCCCGTTGATCAAGCGTTTCCTGCCTGCCCGTCCCACCGCCACCGAGGCGGAGCCCAAGGACAAGGTGGACGCCTGACCAGTGGGAAACCGGCCCGGCCTCGACTGCCCCGAGGCCGGGCCTTCTCCCTCTCCGGAAGGAGGGCACTTGTCCGCGCGAGTGATCTTTCCGGCGCCACACGGCGACAGGATCGGCGATGCGCCTGGCCTACGCACTCCCCTGGCTCCTGCTGCCTTCGTGTCTGTGGCGGCTGCCCTTCGCGGTGCATTTCGAAATGGGGCAGATCCACGATCGCGAGATGCCGGACTACTGGGTGAGCATTCCGTACGTCCTCACGCTCAGCGTGCTTTCCGAAGTGATCGCGATCCTGGCCATCGGGCTGGTCCGAGGCTGGGGCGAGGTGGTGCCCCGATGGATCCCGGTCCTCGGCGGCAAATCCGTCCGGCCAATGGCGGCGGTCGTTCCCGCCGTGGCCGGAGGCTTGATCCTCACCGCGCTCTTCAGCTCGATCCCCCTCGGTGACGGCCGACGGCTCACCGTGTTCGGCGTCGCCGAAAACGCCGCCTACGTCCACGAAGGCTGGGAAACGCTGGCCTCGATCTGCATCGCCCCGCTCGCCTTGTGGGGGCCGATCACCATCGTTCTGGGACTCGCCTACCACCGCCGTCGCAAGATAACGAAAGCATAACGGCGAGGTCGCGTTTTGAACCGGGCACCCGTCGGGGCCGTTTCAGCCAACGCGGAGTCAGTGACGCCGGTGCTGCCGGCGCCGCATCCCCCGGGCTCCGCGCAACGACACCGAACGAGGTGAACAAGTTCATGCCCCGTAACCAAAGAACCGCCGGCCGCCATCGCATGGCACGCCGTACCAAGGTCGCCACGGGCGCCATCGCCCTCGCCCTCGCCGTCAGCGGGATCGTCGTGATCAACACGACCGGAACCCCCGACGCCGCCAGGGCCGACGGCGCGGACAAGTCTTTCTTCATCGACATCACGAAGGTCCCCCGCGGCAACAACGTCAACCTCGACCTCGCGAAACGAGGCGCACGAGGGACGTTCACCGTGGACTGCGGCCGCAACGAGAACGGCCACTTCAACGGCGACAACTTCATCGCGCAGCCCGGTGTCCGCAATGGAGCCGAGCATCTGCACGACTACGTCGGAAACCTGTCGACCAACGCGGATTCGAACAACAAGAGCCTGCTGCGCGCGGGCACCACGTGCAAGAACGGGGACAAGTCGGCCTATTTCTGGCCGGTCATCCGGATCAACACCGAAGAAGAGGAAGAGAACGAGGCGGCGAACGAGGAGAAACTCGCCGCCGACCGCGCGAGCGCGGCCAAGGACGAGGCGGCCGCCCAAGTGGACTGCCCCGACGTCGCCAGCGAGCTCAGTGAACTCAGTGAGGTCCCCGACCAGGCCATGCCCGCGGTGGACGAGAACCTCGACAAGCTCGACCAGGAGTCCGAGAACGCGGACAACCAGCTGGCGCAAGGAAAACAAGCGGGCCAGGTGCTCGACGAACTGAAGAACAAGCGGAAGCCGTCGATCGAGAAGATCGCCGACACCCTGCGGCAAGCAGGCAAACCGGTCGCGAAGAACGAAGACCAGCTGGCCGGCTGCGCGGTGAAGCAGAATGGCGAGGGCGGCCTCGACAACAGTGGCGACAACAGCAACGTCAACGCCGCGGGCGACGCCGAAAAGAAGAAGTCCGACGGCAAGGCCGCCGACCTGCCCGGTGCGAACGACAACAACGAGATCGGCGACAACAAAGGCGAGATCCAGCGCGCCGAGAAGGTGGACCTGACCTTCACCAGCGGCGGCGCCCGCCGGGTCGTCGCGATGCCGAAATTCCTGCGTGTGCTCTACGGCGACGCCAAGCAGAGCACCAACGGCCCGGCCAACGCGCGGCCCAGCTGGACCTGCACCGGCTTCGAAGACCGGCTCACCGAGCTGTACCCGATCTGCCCCCGGGGCAGTAAGGTCACGCGTATCCACTCGTTCCCGAACTGCTGGGACGGGAAGAACACCGACAGCGCCAACCACCGCACGCATATCGTGTTCTCCGACCGCAACGGGAAATGCCCGCGCGGCTTCAAGAACGTGCCGCAGCTGCGGATCACGCTCGTGTACGACATCCCGCCGGAGATCCAGGCCGCCGGGCAGTACGCGGTCGACGCGTTCGCGCAGGAGAAGCACGATCCTCGCTCCGATCACGACGACTTCGCGAACGTCATGTCGCAGCGGCTGATGAACCAGCTGGTGAAGTGCGTCAACAGCGGCAAGAGGTGCCGACAGTAGCGAGCCGCGTGTGGTCCCGTCTCGTGAGTGGTAAGGACGGTTCTAACCGTCCTTACCACTCACGAGGTCTCCGCGAGAGGGCGCGGCGGGGATGACCCGCGCCCTCACCCCCGCGCCGGGGGTCCGGTTCCCGGCCCGGCGTAGGGGTACCGGGCCGGGAACCGGCGAGCGATACGGTTTTCCCTCCCTGGAAACCGGACCGCCCGGTCTGGGTCAGGCCGTCGTGGACAACCGGCTCACCCGGTCGAACACGAGCGGCACCGCGACAGCGGGGTTCAGTTCGGCGAGGACCGCTTCCGCGTCCAAGCCCGGCAGATGGATCCACGCGCTGTCCGCGAAATCCGGTGTCGTGACGCTGATCCTGGCGCAGCGGGCCGGCGGGACCAGAGCGACCCCGAACGGCTCGACCACGTTGCGCCACACGGATTGCGAGACGATCATCCCGGCGCCGAACTTGTCGCCCGTCGGATCCGAACGGCACCAGTAGCCCACGGCGTCGTTGAAGGTGGAGGCGCACAGCAACCGGGTCAGCGTGATGTACGTGCGGTGGTAGCGGTGGTTGTCCGCCATCGGTCCCATGTGGACCGCCACGCGCGCCCGCATCGGGACCCGGGCGTAGCGGTTGCGGGTCCGGAGGAGATGGTCCAGGTGGAACACGACCTCGCAGAGCTGGCCGACGGCGTGGTCCGGATACGCGACCATCAGCCCGTCCCCGGTCTCCCGGAAGTGGCGCGCTTCCCCCGGCGCGAGCCCGACCGCGGTGAACGAGCGGGAAACCAGCGTTTCCATCTCGGTCTTCATCGGGTCCAACAGGTCGTCGCTGGCCTTGGACGAACCGACGATGTCGACGGACAGGACGGCGTGGGTGTGCGCGTTGTAATGGCCTGAGGTCAGCACCTGCATCTCTGCGACCCCTCCCCTGATCGGTGAAAACTGGCGACAGGGAGCAGTGTTCCCACTCCTCACCGGAAGTTCTGTTCGGAACCGAACAAAACGTGACCCCGCGTCGATCAACGCCAGTGAGCTAAGTCACACCTTTTTCCGTGACCACCCGCAATGCCTCGCGATCGATGACGGTGATCGCCCGGCGCGAACTGGCCACCACTCCCGCCTTCCGGAGTTTGTCCAGTGCCTGCGCGACCATGGTCCGGCCCATCGGGATGAACTGCGCGAGTTCGTCCTGGCTCAACGGGATCCCGATCCGCCAGCCGGCGGGTGTCCGGATGCCACAGACGTCGACGAGATAGTCCAACCTGGTCGCGACCCTGGCCACCGCCTGCGGTTTCCAGGACTGGGTCCGCTGCCGCTGGGCGAGCACGAACCTGCGGGCGACGCTGACGAGCACCTCCCGCATCGCCGCCGGATGCTCCAGCAGGAACCGGTTGAACTCGCTCGCCGCGATACGCCGGACGTGCACTTCTTCGATGGCGACGACGTCGGCCATCCGAATGCCGCCCGCGATCACCGCGATCTCGCCGTGCAGATCTCCGGGGACCCCGACGTCGAGGATGACCGTCGCGCCCATCCGGTCGGCGCTGGTCACCTTCACGTAGCCGTGCCGCAGCAGCATGACGAAGTCGCCGGGTTCGCCCGCCCGCATGAGCGCCTGCCGTCCCTCGTAGGTCTGCGGGGTGCCCATTTCCAGCAACCGGGCGCGGACGGGTTCGTCCAGTCGCTCCAGGAACGGACGTTCTCTTTCTTCGGCGGCCTCCTGGCCCAAACCCACGAAACACCCTCCCAGGCAGTCGTGAACACCTATCGCGGAGAGTAACCGAATCGGCCACCCGATCCGGCGGCGGAACCGTCGTGGGTGGTGAAGATGCCCAGCCGGATCAGCTCCGATCTGATCCACTCGGCCAACCGGTGCAACGGTCCGTCTTCGGCCTCGACGAAATAGCTGTCCACGATCTGGTGTCGTCTGTCGGCGTGTTTCGCCGCATAGAGCAGCGCTGACCGTACCTCCGACACCTTCAGCGGAGCGACCTTGACTCCCGGAGCGGGCCGCACGGTGCTCTTGGCGGCCATCACCGCCAGCACGGCCTCCTCCAGGCTGAACCGGTGCTCCACCGGTACGACCACATGTTCCACGCCCTCGACAACCCGGCGCCCGATCAACGGCATGCTGTCAGATCAGCATGACGCACGGCCGTAGTCTGTTCGGCACCGAACACTCAACCCGGTTCGACCGCCCGGAGAGCCTCTTCGAGCGTTTCCCGGTACAGCCCCATCCGTTCGACGAGCATCACCGGATCAGGGTTCTCGTCCCCCGCGTGTCGTTCCAGCCGGTCGGTGGTCTGCTTCACCGTCACCCGCAGTTCGACGACTTCGGGAGTGTTCCGGTTCTTGTGTTCTTCGAGCCGGGCCACCGCCCGGCGGAAGGCTCCGGAAAGCTCCGTCTCGCCCGGCCGCACCGTTTCGATGGCGGTCAGCGCCCGGCCGAGCAGGCTGAAGTGGTCGTAGGGAGTGGGTTGCGGCGCACGCTTCTTCTCCCGCGCCGGCTTCCGCCGCCTGCCGTTCAGCACGAAGAACGCGGTCTCGGCCGGGACCAGCACTGCCAGCGCGGCGGCCGCGCCGAAGAGCCAGGCCTGCGGATGCGGATAGGTCACCGCGCGGCCGATCATCCCGGCGATCAGGCCCAGCACCACCGCGACGACGTGGAACGGCCGGTTGTCGTACTCGGCCATGTCAGAAGTTGCTGAAGACGTTGACGAACATCTTGTCGATGCCGTGCGGGTCGACGGCCTGGTAGCTGCGGGCCTTGGACTTCTGCGCGATCTCGTCGAGGACCCGGCTGTCGGCCTGCGCGCCGTAGGCCATGGTGAAGATGCGGACGGAGTTGTCCAGTCGCTCGGCGTCGACGTTCTGCAGCACCTGCTCCTTCGTCCCGGCCTCGGTGTTCTCGCCGTCGGTCAGGAAGACGACGGCGTTGATCAGGTTCGGGTCGAACTCCCGCCGCATCTTGTCGTTCGCGGCCATCACGGTCTGGTACAGCGCCGTATCGCCTTTCGGGGTCAGGTTTTCGACCAGGTCGAGCATCGGGCCGCGGACGTTCTTCACCTTGCCGATCGGCATCTTTTCCTCATACCCGTCGGAGAACGTCCACAGCCCGACCTCGTCTTCGGGATGCAGGTACTCGAGCTGTTTCCGGATCGCGGGTTTCAGCAGGGCGATCCGGCTCTCGGAGTACGGCTTGTCCTTGCGGTTCTTGTCGAACGGTTCGTTCATCGAGCCGGACAGGTCCAGCACCAGCAGGATCCGGCCGCGCCGCTGCGTGTACTCCCAGCCGTCGAGCATCTTCTGGATCTGCTCGCCGGTCGGGACGCCGATCTTCGGGGGTTCCTGGGTCTCCTGCGTGCCCACGACCTTGGCCAGCTCCGGGTTCCCGCTACCGCCGGGGTCCCGGAACCCGAGATCACGGAACCGTTTCTGCTGCTCGGTCTCCAGGAGAAAGTCGTAGAAGTCCTTGGCCGCCGCCTGCTGCTCCGGTGACGCGTTCGCGGTGGTCAGGAAGGGATGGTCGATCAGCATCGTCCCTTCCCTGGGGTGGACGGCGACCAGCGGGCGCAGCGGCGCGACGGGGTTTCCCTTCAGCTGCGCCGGATCCCCGGTCGGCACGCCGCGGTTGTAGAGGTAGACCATCTGCTCCTGCATCGCCATCGCGCTGATGTAGGGCGTCGGCTTCTTGCGGTCCTCTTCGTACAGCGTCTTCAGGAAGGCCACCGAATCGTCGCTGTAGTAGGCGACCGACGCCTCGATCCCGCGGACGAACTGCACGGTCTCCGCGGTCCCGATCTTGCCGTAGTCGCCGCCCGTCGCCGCGAAGTAGGTCGCGATGGTCGCGGCGAGCCCGGACGTCGACCGCCGCGGGTTGTCCTTGCCGAGTGTGAAGTTGCCCCACTGGGCGTACGCCGCACCCTTCGAGGCCCAGCCGCCGTTGCGGTTCATTTCCAGTACGTCACCCCAGCCGAGGGTCCTTCCCGGCCAGCCCATGGCCTTGGCCATCGGTTCCGGCATCGCGATCACCATCGGGCTGGTCGCGAGGGAGGTCTTCGGCCCGGTCCTGATCCGCTCGCCCTTTCCGCGCTGGCGCAGCAGATCGAGCCAGAGCGACGAACTGGGCATCCAGACCTGGGGCTCGGGCTGGCGTTCGTCGATGTCGTTCCAGCCGTCGGCGATGAGGTCGAGCGTGGCACCCGAGGTCTTCTTGTACGCCTCGACCTTCGCGCACCGGCCGCCGTCGAACGTCCGGCCAGTGTTGTTGTACCGCTCGGCCAGTTCGGCGATCAGGTCGCCCTTCTCCGTGGAGGAACTGGTGACCAGGCGGACGCAGTCGGCCCTGGTCACGTTCGAGGGCGGGGTGACCGTGGTGGCGAGCAGGACGATCACGAGCGTCCCGACGAGCGCGCCGAAGACGAGCGAAAGCCAGCCTGTTCTCCGCATGCGCCGCCCCCTAGCCGTCGTAGCGGGCAAGTGTAGCTACAACGTGGTTCCCGGTTCCGTCTCCTCGGTCACGAGATCGTAGGTTTCGAAACTGAAGCGGGCGAGAGTGCCCACCCAATTCCGATAGACCTTTAGATCATCGAAGGATTCGGCGTCTAGCCGCCATTCAGGTGGAAAGGCCTCTCGTAACGATTCTCCGGCCGCGAGGGCGACGAACGTCGCGCGCGCGGCGTCCGGATCGGCGACCAGCAGGGTCAGCAGGACGAGCACCGCGCGGTAGGGGCCGCCGACGAACCGCGCCAGTTCCGCGTCCGGGATGCCGATGCGCACGAGCCGGTAGAGGTTGACCAGCTTCCGGATCTCGCGCGGCGTGTTCAGCCTTTTCCGCAGCACGTGGACGAAAGTGCGTTCGACCTCGGTGAGCCGCAGCCGGTCCGGCCGCATGTTGTAGAACGTCGGCGGGGCCGTTTCCTGGACGACGACCTCCCTCGTTTCGCCGGGTTCGGGGGTGCTCCCGTCCTTCGGCCGTTCTTCGGGCTCGGACGGCTCCGGTTCCCGTTCCTCGATCGGCATCAGCGCGTCGATCAGCTCGTCCGCCGCGCTTCCCATGGGGCGCAAGGCGAACACGATCTGGAAGATCTTGTCGAGATACTCCGCCCGTCGCGCCTCCCCCGTGCCGAACAGTTCTTCGTGGTGCAGGTCGAGGCAGCGCCGCAGCCACCGCGGGTCGACCGCGACCACCACGACGAACGCGGGCAGCGCCAGCAGTAGATGCACCGCGGCCAGTACTTCGATCACCTTCGACGGCGGGCAGCGGTCGAGATCGTCGATGTAGAGCACGATCCGTTCCAGCGGCGGCTTGCCCGTGCCGCCCGCCCGCAGCCATTCCTCCCTGGCGTCCACCAGATCGGCGCTCAGGTTCGCGAGGTCTTCGCGGACCCGGGCGAAAACCCCTTGGTAGTCCCCGTATCTCCCGGTTTTCGCCTCTTCGATCAGATCGCCGAGCCTGCTCGCCGCGTCGAGCCGCCGGAGCCGTTCCTCGGTCTCCCGGACCTCGGTCTCGAACCGTTCCGTGCGTTTGTCCACGTCGTGCCGCAGCTTGTCCAAAGTGGACTTCACCGGCGCGAGGGCCGCCCTGGCGGTGGTGAGCGCCGGGGTCAGCACGGCACCGAGCGCGACGACGGCGCCCGCCGCGGCGAGGATAGCGTTGTGCCACAACGCCCAGCCGGTGATCGCCGCGGCGACACCGAGCACGCCCAGCACCGCGTATCCCGCGACGGCAAGCCTTCGCCGACGGCGTTCGGCCCGGTCCACCCCGGACACCAGCAGCCGCCAGCGCCAGGTGTGCGGGGAATCCGCCTTGACCGCCTTCAGTCCCGCGAGCCGATTGCGCAGCTCCTCGCGTTCGGCGCGGACCTCGCCGGAGTCCGCGTGCGTCTCGGGCGCGCCGATGTTGCGGAACAGGTGGTCCACGAGCCCGACCCACAGATGGTCGTCGTGGTACTGCCAGGCGTTGAACCGGATCTGCCGGATCTCACCGGTGAACACGCTGTTGGCGGCGGCGCCGCGGGACCGGCGCGCCAGTTCGGCCACCCGGTCGGTCACCTGCCGGACGAAACTCGACTTGCCGGAGCCCCACGGGCCCAGCAGCGCGACGCACAGCGGTGGGCTGGTCTCCCGGTCGGCGATGACCGCGGCGAGGGTGCGCACGTCGTCGTGGAAACCGATCAGGTCGACCGGACTTTCGACGTCGGGCGTGATCCGCGGCCGCGCCCGGCCCGGTTTGGGCTCGACGAAGCCGGTGCCGTCGATCTGGTTGCCGAAGCGGTCCCACACCCGGATCGTGCGGTCGTCCCCGACGGTGACGATCTTCTCGTTGCCCGCGGTGCAGACGATCGCCCGGACGTTCCCCTGATGTCCCTTGAGGAGCGTGTAGTCGCGCGGGTCGTCGATCTCGCGGACGCGGACCTCGCCGTCGGAGCCGCCGGATAGCACCAACCTGCCGTCCGCGCCGAAGGCCAGCGCCCGCACCACGCCGGTATGCCCGGGGAAGACGAGGGCCGGATCGCCCTTGCGCCCCCACAACCGGACCATCTCCCCTTCGGCGGACAGCACCTGCTGGCCGTCCGCCGAGATCGCGACCACGTGGACCGCGCCCGCGCCGCCGAACCGGTAGTGGGAAACGATTTCCCCGTCCCACAACCGCACGCCACCGGCGTCGTCCCCGGCGACGACCACCCGGCCGTCCGGGGTCACCGCGACCGACTCCACCTCCGGGCCGCCGGTGCGCAGAGCCCGTACCGTCGTGCCGTCCAGCCTCCGGACCTCGACAGTGCTTCCCGCGCCGGACACGGCGAAGTCCTTCGCCACCGCGACCGCCACGGTCCGCCTGGTGGTCTGGACCTCCGGGGGATGCGCGCCGGTACCGGTGATCCGCCAGCGCCGCACCGTCGCCCCATCGCAACCGACCACGTACTGCCCCGAAATACCCACCGCCAGCACCGGCCGATCGTGGCCGCTCATCGCGAAACGCTGCTCTCCGGTCTCCAGGTCCCAGACCCGCACGGTCCGGTCCGCACCGCCGGTGACCAGGCGGTTTCCCTTCACCGCGACCGCGAGGATCGGTTCTTCGTGTCCAGTGAAACGCGCCGTCGTCATAACGGCACAGTCTTCCGGTCGCGTCAAGATCATGGTTAACGACAGGCGACTATCGGCGGGTACCCCGACCGCCTCGAAAGGTTCAGTGTCGACACTGCTCCGAAATTCCAGCACGCCTTAAACGCGAGGAGTTCAACGTGCTTCGACGTACCTTCGCCGCGGTGCTCACCGGCGCCGCGCTCTCCATCTCGGTGCTCTCGGCCCCCTCCGCCGGTGCCGCCGAGATCATGGCGACCACCCTGACCTACGACGACAGCCAGGCCGCGGAGTTCAAGGAAGCGGTGGCCGCCGGCGTCAACGTCTGGAACACCAACGTCACCAACGTCCGTATCGTGAAGGCGACGCCGGGGCAGCGGGTCAACATCCGGGTCATCGCCGACAACGGCTGGCCGCGCGCCACGCTCGGCCCGGTCCGCCCCGGCGGCACGGTCACCGTGTGGATGGGCAGGCAGGCCGTCCAGCAGGGCTATCACACGCCCCGGATCGCTTCCCACGAACTCGGGCACAGCCTCGGCCTGCCCGATGTGAAGCCCGGCCCGTGCTCGTCGCTGATGTCCGGCTCGACCGGTGGCGTCAGCTGCACCAACGTGAACCCCAACGCCCAGGAGAAGGCCAGGGTCCAGCAGCTCTACGCCGGCACCGCGGTGCAGAGCGCCGACGCGGGCAAGGTCCTCGCGGAAATCGGCTGATCCCGCGCCAGGGGGTGCCCGCCCGGCACCCCCTGGCCGGTCATTCGCTCGCCGTGATCGCCGCCGCCGGACACAACTGCACGGCGTCGCCGATCTCCGCCGGGTCCCGGTCCAGCAACCGGACACGGCCGTCTTCATCGTCCTGTGCGAACACATCGGGCGCGGTCAGCACGCACATTCCGGCGCCCACACAGCGTTCCCGGTCCACTTCGAGTTTCATTGCGATCAGTCCCACGCCACCGGGAGCGCGTACACCCCGTAGATGTCGGAATCCGTCCGCATCGGGATCTCTTCGGCCGGAACGGCCAGTCGCAGCTTCGGGAACCTGGCGAGCAGCCCGGTGAAGGCGACCTTCATCTGGACCCGCGCGAGCTGCTGACCGAGGCACTGGTGGACCCCGTGCCCGAAGGAGGCGTGCCCGGCGGCGTTCCGGCGGACGTCGAGCCGGTCGGGATCCGGGAATTTCAGCGGATCACGGTTGGCCGCCATGCCCGACAGCGCGACCGCCTCCCCCGCTTTGACGAGCCGGCCGCCGATCTCGACGTCTTCGAGCGCGGTGCGCGCACCGGTGTGCGCGATCGTCAAGTAGCGCAGCAGTTCCTCGATCGCGCCGTCGATACGCTCCGGTTCTTCGCGCAAGACCGCGAGCTGGTCCGGATGTTGCAGCAAGGCGAAAGTGCCCAGCGCGAGCATATTGGCCGTGGTGTCCAAACCGGCTCCCAGCAAGAGGAACGCGATACTGGTGAGCTCCTCGTCGGTGAGTTCCGTGGTCGTCAGTTCGCCGAGGATGTCGTCGGTCGGCTCGGCCCGTTTCGCCAAGATGAGTTTGTAGAGGTACTCCCCCAGCGCGTTGATGGCGGCTTCCTGCTCCTCGGCCGGAGCGTCCGGCAGGTTCAGCGGCAGGACGTTGCGGCGGAAGAACTCGTGGTCTTCGTAGGGGACGCCGAGCAGCTCGCAGATCATCAGCGCCGGAATGGGCTGCGCGAAGGCCGTCACCAGGTCTGCTGACGTACCTTGCCGTTCCATCGCGTCGAGATACTCGGTGGTCACCTGCTCCACTCGTTCGGAGAGCAGCCGCATTCGGCGGACGGTGAACTTGCCGGTGAGCAGCTTGCGGTACCGCGCGTGCTCCGCACCGTCCATCCTGATGAACATCCCCGGGGCCGCCGGTGGCATCTCCACCATCGCGGCCGCGCCCGGCAGCGGCGAGTGCATCAGCTCCTGCCGGGCGCTGAACCGCGGATCCGCGAGGACGGCCCGGGCGATCGCGTGCCCCGTCGCGAGCCAGCCTTCGTGGCCGTCGGGGAACGTCAGCCGGACGAGCGGGTGCTCGTCGCGCAGCGTGCCGAGCTCGGCGGGCGGGTCGAACGGGCAGCCCTTCGGTCGTTCGAGGGGTATCTCGGTGAGATGAGGGATCGAGGTGGTCATTGCTGTTCCTCCCAGTTTTTACCGATACCCAAAGGCTACGTTGCATTTACGTTTGACTCAAAGCTACGGACTGGCATTTTTGCTGTTGCTGCTGGTAGATTTCGGGAAATCGTTGCAACGGTCGTGGCGGTGAATGCAACGTCTCGTTGCAATGATCTGCGCGTGAACGCACAGGAGGTGCCCATGCCGGGCGGCAGGCTGACCCAGGAGGACCGCCGGCTGATCGCGACCTGGCTCAAGGACGGTCTCGGTTACGCCGAGATCGCCCGGCGGCTCGGGCGGCCGACGTCGACGATCAGCCGCGAGGTCGCGCGCAACTGCGGCCGTTCCGGCTACCGCGCCGACGAAGCGAACCGCGTGACCGGCGAACGCGCGCGGCGCCGCAAACCGCAACCGCGCGCCGTCCCCGTCCTCGAGAACGGCTACGGACGGGACCCGGAAGCCGTACGCGCCTTCGAAACCGACTTCGCCGAGATGATCGTGGCGACCGGACTACCCCGGATGACCGCGCGCGTCCTCGCTTGCCTGGCCGTCAGCGACGACGGCGTGCTCACCGCCGCCGAACTCGCCCGGCGGCTCCAGGTCAGCCCGGCCTCGATCTCGAACGCCGTCGCCTACCTCGAAGCGCAGGCGATGCTCAAGCGGGAACGGGACGGCCGCCGTGAGCAGTACGTCATCGACGAGGAAATGCCGCAGCGAGTCTGGGCCGAAAGCGTCCGCTCGAACCAGGAATGGGTCAAGGTCTCCCGCCAGGGCGCCGAAGTCCTCGGCGTCGCGACACCCGCGGGCGCCCGCTTGGACGACCTCTCCCGGTTCCACGCCCGCATCGACGAAGTCATGCACGACGACCGCGTCGCCGTATTCGCCGGTGACGCGCTGACCGTACTCACCGCACTCCTCCACGCCGGGCGCGCACTCTCCCTTCCTGCCCTCGCGTCCGCACTGGACTGGTCCACCGAGCGGGCCGCGGCCGCCTTGCGGGTGGCGGAAGAGCATCCGCACATCGCCGGCCCGGTTCGGGTGGATTCTCGCGCTGGGGAGTATCGGGCGGTCCCGTTGGCGGAACGGCTCACGACTGCGCAGTTGGCTGCTTTGAGGTCTTGAGTGGTCCCGGGTGGCTCGGGTAGGCGATGGCTGCGCCCGGTTTGAGCGGAGTCTTGCGGACTCGCCGCCTGTTGCCGCTTTTCGGCGACGCTGGCCTAATGGCGAGTTTTGGCAGCGGCTTTTGAAGGGGCCGAAGCAGAGCCCTTGGGCACGCGGTGCCCGTCGCCGCTTTCCGGCAACGCGGTCTAATGGCGCGACTTGCCAGCACCGCTCAAAGGACCAAGCCGCACCCTCCTCGCACGCCGCCCGTCGCCACTTTCCAGCAAAGCGAGTCCAATGGCGAGGCTTGCCAGCGGCGGACCTCGATGGGCCAACGCGGAGTCCCTGCGCACGCGGTGCCCGTCGCGCTTTCCGGCAACGCTGGCCTAATGGCGCGACTTGTCGGCGACAGCCCCGAAGAACCAAAGCCGAGCCCTCCACACAGGCCGCCCGTCGCCACTTTCCGGCGACGCGGTTCTAACAGCAAGACTTGCCTGTGAGCGTCCTTGAAGGTGCAAGTCGAGCCCTCCGCACAAAGCCGCCTATCGCCGATTCCCGGCAATGAGACTCAGAACGGTGGTGGCTCGTCGGCGAGCGGAGTCCTTGGGCGGGGTACGTGAAGCGGCGGGGGTGAGCTGTCGTAGCTCTGTCCGGTGGGGGTGGTAATGGTGAGGGTGCCGTCGGTGGCGAGGTGGTAGGTCCAGCCGGCTTCGTCTTTGAGGCGGTGGTCACGTCGGCAGAGATCGATCAGTTCGTCGACATTGGTATGGCCGCCGTGCTGCCAGGGCACGGAATGATCGATGTCGCATGCTTGCGCGGGACGGTGGCAGCCAGGTCTTCGGCACTCGCGGTCCCGGACCCGGACGAACTCGTCCAAACCGGCGGTGGGTCGATACCGGCCCCGCCCGAGATCGAGTACCTGGCCGGAGAGCGGGTCCGTGATGATGCGGCGCAGCAGGGTGTTCGGGCCGGTGGCGATGTGCCGGGCCAGTCCGGCGGGGACTGTGCCGTGTCCGGCCATCTCCGCCGGGTCGTCGTTGAGGCCCAGGTAGGTGAACAGATCCATGTACAGGAACACTTCGGTGCGTTCACCGGTGCCGCCTTGGCCGCCGAGCAGGAGGTCGAGCGCGACGTCGGCGCGTAGCTGCTCCAGGGTGCGGGTCTCTTCCCCCGGTCTTGAGCGCCCGTGCTTCCCGATCGATGCGCCGGTAGGCGGCGGTGACTTTCTCGACCGGTCCGTCTTCGACCTCGATCGACGCCACTCCCGTTTCGCCTTGCCGCAAGGTCAGGCGACGGCCTTCGCGATGCCGTTCGGCCCGCGCTTCGGCGCCCTCGCGGTCGACGGTGTTCGCCGCGTGGTTCGCTGCTTTCCGGATCTGATCAGGGTTCCTGCCCGGTAACCGCTCCTCCAGGAGCGAATCGACGGTACGGGCGTCCTCGTCCGACAGCCACGCGGTGGCCGCGGCGACCTTCATCGCGCCGAAGCCACTCACTTCTCCTTGGTCCATCAGGGACAGAGTGCGGGGCAGGCGGGCGGTCAACGCGTCGGCAGCGGCGACCATCGCACCGGCATGATTGTCCACAAGAGACAGCGCGAAGGCGACTTCCTGCGTGACGCTCCGCGCCCCGTCGCGATGCCGGTTCAGCTGCGCCAGCGCCCGGAACCGGACCGTTTCCAGCCGCGCGATCCCGGCCGACGCCGCTTGCGCGACAGCGACGGAATCCTTGTCGTCCAACGAAGTGACCGAAGCATTCACAGCTTTCAGCACCTCGGGTTCAGTGAGTTTTTCCAGTAGCGCCACAGGCGCGGAATGTGTGTCCACCCCACGACCATACGACCGGCCACCGACAGTTTCCGGCTTCACGACCACAGTGCGGCATCCCCGATTTTCGACAACGAGCACTCGGCGGAGGCCCGGCAGCCATAGCAGCCGTGCGGTATCCCCGACCTACGACAACGAGGGCATCCGCGCAGCGTCGACGACTTCCGGCAACAAGGTCTCAGCCGAGACCTCCCGATAGGCACCACCGGGCGTCCGTCGCCGATTTCCGACACTGAGGTAGCCACCGGATCACGTAGCCGATTTCCGGCGACAAAGGCAGGCCGCCGACAGAACCTGCCACCCGAACGCCCAGCAAGAACCCGCCGAGAAGCAACCGAGCCCGCCCACCGGGAAAGCCCTACATCACATCCCGCACGACCATCCGCTCCGAAGCCCGTTCGATAGCCGCCTCGACCGCCCCCACCCGATCCGCCAGCAAGCCCATCGCGCCGACCGCGCGGCTCATCGGGTCCTCGTCGTCCCCGCCCAGCGCCTGCGCGCGCAGGTAAGCCGCCTTCACGTCCGCCCAGCGCTTCGCCTCCGAGGAGCTCAGCCGTCCGCGCAGTTCCGCCAGTTTCAGCAGATTCGCTTCGGCGCCCGAGGTGAGTGTCTGCGCTTCGCCGGCGTAGTGGTCGTCGATCAGCGCTTCCAGTTCGGCGTCGTTCATCGCGGGCACGATCCGGCCGGCGAGTTTGTTCATGTTCCGGTACGAGCCTTGCAGCTGGAACGGCGGTTCAACGCGGGACGAGTCCGCTTGCGCGGCCGAGGCGATGTACGCCTGGTTGTTCGTCAGGACGATCCGCTGGACCTTGATCAGTTTCCGCAGTACGGCGAGGATCTGCTCGAGCTCGGTCGCCGAGTACGCGTGCTTCAGCTGATCCGCCCGCACCGAGCCGTCGCCACGGGCCAGCCGGACGAGAACGTCCACATCGGACCGTTCGCGCGAGACCAGCGGGGCCAGGACGGTGTTCGCGGTGAGCGAGTTCTCGATGTAGCTCAGCGCGAACAGCTCTTCCTTGCCCGACAGCACATCGCCGAGGTTCCACACGTCCGCGCGGTTGGCGAGCATGTCCGGGATCCGGAACCGCTTGCCCTGCTCGGTGTACGGGTTGCCCGCCATGCAGACCGCGAACCGCTTGCCCCGCAGGTCATAGGTCCGCGTCCGGCCTTCCCACACGCCTTCCATCCGCCGTTGCGCGTCGCACAGCGAGATGAACTTCTGCAGCAGTTCCGGCGACGTGTGCTGGATGTCGTCCAGATACAACAACACGTTGTTGCCCTGCTCCAGCGCGAACGAGATCTTCTCGACCTCTTGCCGCGCCGTCGCGTTGGGCGCGTCCGCCGGATCCACCGACGTGACCTCGTGCCCGAGGGCCGGCCCGTTCACCTTGACGAACACCAGCCCGAGGCGGCTCGCGACGTACTCCATGAGGGTCGTCTTGCCGTAACCGGGCGGCGAGATGAGCAGCAGCAGACCGGACTGGTCGGTCCGCCGCGCGTCGCCGGTCGCGCCGAGCTGCTTGGCGAGGTTGTCGCCGATCAACGGCAGATAGACCTCGTCGAGCAACCTGTTGCGCACGAAGGCGCTCATCACCTTCGGCTTGTATTCGCTCAGCCGCAGCCTGTCGCGTTCGGCCGCCACCAGATCGTTGCGCAGCCGCTGGTACGCCCGGAAACCCGGCACCCGCTCGCGCCGGAAGCGCAGCGTCCTGGCCAGCGTCTCGTCGAGCCGCAGGGTCAGTGACCGGTTGACGATTCGCGGATGCGAGCCGAGCAGACCGTCCACAGTGGCCGAAAGCTCCGCCGAGGAGTCGTAACGGGGCAGGTCGGCCAGTTCGATCGCGACGGCCTCCGCCAGTTCGTCGTCAGGCAGACCTGCGGAATCCACAAAGGACCGAAGCCAGGCCTCGGCGAGCTGGTGACGGTCCGCGAGGTCTTCGAGGGCGCGCAGGTCTTCGGCGAAGGTCCGGCGGTCGAGCCGGAACTTGTCGAGCAGGGTCCGCGCGCCACCGCTGGTGACGAAACCCGGCGACGCGTCGGCCAGCTCCTCGAACAGGTACTCGCCGGCGAGTTCGATGTCCAGCGCCAGGCCGGACGACGTGGCGAACGCGCCCATCGCCTCGGTGAGTTCCCGCGCCAGCGCGTCGATCGCCGTGGTGTGACCGAAAGCCTCCCGCACCCGCGCGAGCGACGCGGCACGCGTCGTCCACGCGGCCTTCGCCGCCTCATCGGCGCCGAAGGCCCAGAACAGCTGGGCGGCGGCCCTGGCGGCGGGCGGGTAACGCAGCAGCCCGGCCCCGGATCGCAGGCGCAACAACACCGACAGGATCGCGGCGGCGTCGTGGTCGTGCACACCACGCGCGTAACCCTCGTCGTAGCGGTCCCCCGCCACCCGCCGGACGACGTCCAGCAGATCGGCTTCCTGCAGATCCGGCTGTCCGGCCAGGATCGACGTCGCCAGGTACTCGGCGCGGTAGACCTCGGCCGACTCCGAGACCAGTAGCTGGTCCCAATACTGCCGCGTCTCCTCGAACGCGGAATCCCGCACCGGCGAGCGATAGTCGGTGCCGGTGATCGCGAACTTCATCCCGCCGTCGTGCGGCACCAGAGTGAGGTCGATGTCCTGCGTGTTGACCGCGAAGGTGTTGCGGCCGAGGCGGATCGTCTCGCCGCCCTCGCCGTAAAGGTCGAGCCGGTCGCGCAGTGCGCGGCCCGCCTCCTGCCGGGCGGCCTTGACCCGGCCTTCCAGCTCTTCGGCGCGCACCTGGTCGCCGAGGTCCCGCAGTTCGGCGACGACGCTGCGCAGCTTCGCGACCATCGGGTCGGAAGCGAAGTAGGTGTTGATCTCGTCGACCGAACCGAGCGTGCCGACCCGCCTGGTGACGCTCGAGAGAATCCGCTCGGCCGAGTCGACCAGCCTGTCCGCCCGACGCGCCCGCTCGTCGAGCAGCGCCTGCTTGCGTGAGGAGAACGCCTCGTAGACGTCGGTGCGCTTCTCGCCGAGCGACGCGAGGAAGTCGTCGAACTCGCCGAACCGCGACTCGAGGTTTTCCAGCTGCAACAGCAATCTACCGAGCTGCTCGTCGCAACGGTCGGGAGTGTCCGCGACCGCGAGCCCGCCGGTGATCGCCTGCGCGAGCAGCGCGAACTCGGCGGCGAACTCCGCCCGGCCCTCGGTCTCCAGCAGTTCCTTGCGACGTGCTTCGAGGGTGGCCCGTGCCCGGTTGACCGCGCCGATGACCTCGCCGACGCGTTCGAGGATCTTCGTCCGCACCACGGCGTCCGCGATGTCCAACCCCCCGACGACGTCGGTGAGCACTTCGAGCCCGCCGGACTGCTCGTCCAGCTGTTCGGCGACCGGGACGGCCTCGGCGACCGTGGAGATCGCGCCCGCGGCCTCGATCAGCCCGTCGACCTCGGCGTGATAGCTCGTGAACGCGTCTTCGCCCTGCAGGAACCGGACGGCGCGCTGAGCGGCCTCGCCGAAATTTCCGTCGAGATCGGCGATCAACTCGTCGACGCGGCCGGTGTCGGCATAGCGCAGTTCCCGGACGGTGACGAGATGGCCTCGGGCGCGGTGCATTTCGGCGAGCCTGCGCACCCAAGCGTCGGCCGCGTTCAGTGCCTCGCCGCGGACCTTCCGCACGAGCGACGCGGTCTCCGCAGCCGCCTCTTCGACAGCGTCGGCCGCCTGCGAGGTGAGCGCGGCGACCGTCTCGAACTCGTCGAGCACCTGCTCCGCGGTGACCCGGACGTCCGACAGCGGCGACCGCAGATCGCCGAGTTCGGCCTCGCCGAGCCAGTGATAGTGGTCGAAGACCCGCGCGCACGCGGCGATCAAGGCCTCGAACACCGCCGCCGACGGCGCCATCTCGCCGACCATCCGGCCGATCGAGAGACAGTCGGAGATCCCGCGGACCAGATCGGCGTTGCCGACCCGCTCCAGCGGCCCGGTCCCGGCGGGCTGCGACGCGGCGTAGGTGTCGGACTGGAACGGCGTCCGCCACACCTGCATCGGGTGCACACGGCTCGGCTCGTCCGACAGCGCGCGGAACAGCACCATCGTGCCGTCGTCGAACAGCGAGTACCCGTGGCACGGGATCGGGTTCGAGACCTCTTTGCGGATCACGTTGTACGGCAGGAGAAGCGAGCGTCCGTCGGTCCGCGCGTGGAAGACGTAGAGCACGTCCTCGCCGTTGGGCGAGCGGATCACCCGCTCGAATTCGAGCCCGTCCACGGTGGTGTCGAACGTCTTGCTGACACCCGTGTCGAGGTAGTAGCCGCCGGGGAAGATGATCCCGTGGTCCTCGGGCAGCCGCTGGCACGCCTGTCCGATCCCGTCGAGGCGCACGACGTCGCGCGTGCGGGTGTTGAACACCAGGTATCGGTGCACGGTCTCCTTGTACGGCAGCACCCGCAGCAGGATCAGCGGGCCGATCCTGGCGTAGGAGACCTCGGCGTCGGCGAGGCTCTGCAGCGGCTCGTCGACCGCCTCGGCGTAGACGCCCTCACCGGTTTCGGTGTTGTTCTCGACCTTGATCGTCAGGTTGCCGCCGACGGTCTCGACGAACACCTCGTCCTCGATCGAGATATGCGGATGCCGGCCGAGAACATGCTGTTCGCGGCTCGTCTCGATCCATTCGAAGTCGTGCGACGGCGGGAAGACGTGGTCCCGTTCGCCCCGGCTGTCCACATAGGACACCGTGCCGTCGGCGGCGATCCCCCAGCGCAGCACGCGGATGTCCTCGGTCCGCGGACCGATCTGGAACACCGCGAGCAGTTTGCCCTCGACCCGCCGCAGCTGCAGCAGCTTCGCCTGCCGGTAGTACCGGTACAGCTCGGCGAAGTCGCGGACGAACTGCTCGTCGCGCAGCAGCTCCGGCAGCTCTTCGGCGGGCACGTCATCGAAGCGGAACGCCTCTTCGTCGTGGCTGAAGCCGTGCAGCGAGAAGACGTCATCGACCGTCGTCTCGGGCTTGAGGCCGATGAAGACGTTGTAGCCGAAAAGCATCCGCCCGCCGACCGACACGACGTCCCGCGGCACGCAGTTGTTCGCGGTGCGAATCCGCTCCGTGCCGATCAGCGCGAGCTGCGCGCTGCCGAAGACCCCGAGCCGCGCCTTGTTGAGCTCGTCCGCGCGTTTCGCCAGTTCGGCGGCCTGTGCGGCGAGCCGGGCGCGGAGCACCTCGTAGGTGCCCGCGTCCAGCTGCTCCATTCCCGCCGCCGGTTCGGTCGTCGTCACTGCTTCGCGGGGGCGAGGGCGGCCACAGAGGTGTCGGCGAGGCCGAGCCGCTGCGCCATGGCCAGCAGCTCCTGCACCTTGCCGCTGTCCGGGCCGCCCGCCTGCAGCTGCTTGGCCAGGAAGGCCGACAGCGTCAGATTCTTCACGTCCTCCGTGCTCACCGAGCCGACCAGTTTCGTCAGGTCGTCGGTGAAGCTGCCCGAACCGTCGAGCCACGACTTCCCGAGGGTCTGGACGACGTCCGAATGCTCGACGAAACCGTCCACGCTCTTGCCGAGCCCGATCGAGCCGATCACCTTCTCGAAGAACATCGTCTCGCCTCCGACGATGTCGATGTCGGCCTTCTCCAGCCCGATGCCCAGCACCGTGGCCTGCGCCTCGGCGACCTCACGCTGCACGTTGAGCGCGGCGAGCCGGATCTCCTTCTCGGCCTCCAGGCGCAGACGGTACTCCTCGTGCTGGCGGCTGGCGGAGTCGAGCGCGGCCATCGCGGCGGCCTTCTCGGTGAGACCTTCGGCCTCGCCCTTGAGCTTGTCGCGCATCGCGTCGGCGAGCACGATCGCCTTCTCGCGTTCGACGATGGCCTCGGCGCGGCCGACCTTCTCCAGCGCGTCGGCGTCGCGTTCCTTGACCTGCGCCGCGGCCAGGCCGACGGCGGCCTCCTCGGCCTGGATGCCTTCGGCCAGGCGGATCTTCGCCCTGGTCTCCAGCTCGGCGGCCTGCTGGCGCGCCTCGGCCAGCGTCAGCTCCTCGCGGGCCTTGTGCTTCGACGCGGCCTCGGCGGCTTCCGCGGCCTTGATGTCCTTGACGAGGTTCTCCTGCGCCTCCCCCTCGGCCCGGATGATGGTGGCCTCACGCTGGCGTTGCGCCTCTTCGACGACGCGGAGCTTCTTGATGTTCTCTTCCTGCTCCGCGACGGTCTTCTCGACCGCGATCCGCTCGCGGATCACCTCGGCGATGGACCGCTTCTCGGTCTCGACTTCCTTGTCCTTGGCGATCCGGGACAGCTCGGTCTCACGTTCGCGGCCGATGACCTCGAGCAGCCGGTCCTTCTCGATGCGCTCGCTCTCGATGGCGATGACCCGCTCACGGTTCTTGCCGGCGACCTCGATCTCACGCTGCTGGTTCTGGTGCTGGATGCCGAGCTGCTCGTCCGTGCGGAGCTGCGCGGCCTGAGACTTGAGCCGCTCCTCCGCCTGCACCTTCGCGATCTCGGCCTCTTCGCGCGCCCGCATGGTCTCGACCTCGCGGCGCTGCTTGATCTCGGCGTCGGCCTGCCGCCGCTCCAGTTCGAGGATCGCCTCCTTGGCGTCCACGTTCTGGCGGGTGATCTCCTTTTCCTCGCTGCGGCGGAACTCGTTCGTGCGCACGTGCTCGATCGCGGTCAGCTCGGTGATCTTGCGGATACCCTGCGCGTCGAGGATGTTCGCGGAGTCGAGCTGCGCCATCGGCGTCTGCTCGAGGTAGTCGATGGCCGCGTCCTCCAGGCTGTACCCGTTGAGGTCGGTGCCGATGACGCGGATGATCTGGTCGCGGAATTCGTGGCGCTTGGTGTAGAGGTCCACGAAGTCCAGCTGCTTGCCGACGGTCTTCAGGGCCTCGGAGAACTTGGCGTTGAACAGCTCCTGCAGGGTCGCCTCGTCGCTCGCGCGTTCGGTGCCGATGGCCTGCGCGACCTTGATCACGTCCTCGACGGTCTTGTTGACCCGCACGAAGAACGAGATCCGGATGTCGGCGCGGATGTTGTCCCGGCAGATCAGGCCCTCGCGGCCGGTGCGGGTGATCTCCATCGCCTTCACCGAGGTGTCCATGATCTCGGCCTTGTGCAGCACCGGCAGGACGATCGCGCCGGTGAACGTCACGTCGACGCGGCGGACCTTCGAGATGATCAGTGCCTTCCCCTGCGGCACCTTCTTGAACAACCTGGTGATCGTGAAGAGCAAGACCAGGAGGATGACAACTACCACGGCGATCAGCACGCCGGCCCCCACACTGATGGCACCCATAGTGTTCCTTTTCTGCTTCAGATGTCCAAGGACTCGACCCAGAAGAACTCGCCTTCGGAGTCGTAGTCATAGAGAACTACGCGGCTGCCCGCCGTCAGGTTGCCTTGGCCTGCCTGCCGAACGTCCACAATGGCCGTGGACCCGTCGGCGGCGGCGACTTCGGCCTGGCCGAAGTCATGGGTGACCGACGAGGTGCGGATGACCGCGGCCCTGCCGACGAAGTCCCTCCTGCTCGGCTCCTTCGCGGGGCCGAAGACACGACGTAGCGGCACCACGATCACCCTCGTCCCGAGTGTGCCGAGCACGAGCGCGACGACGAGCACGCCGACCCCGAGCCCGATCCTCGATGGTGTCGAAAGCTCCAGGTCATCGAGAAGAACCGTCCCTGCCAGGCTGGCGAACCAGGTGAATGCGATCAGTAAGGAGAGCGAAATGGACAGTGGGACCCCGCCGAAGCCCACCAGGAGCCCGTCGCCGCCGTCGAACTCGTCGAGCTCGACGGCGCCCAGCAGGGCAAGCAGCCAGTAGCCGATCACCACGATCAGCAGGAAGCTGAAGAGCACGGCCGGAAACCCCAGAGCCGCGGTGACGAACCCGCCCATCGCCGTCGTTCCCTCCCCCGTTACCCCGGGTCAGGACTATAACCAGCGCGTGAGCGCGGGCGGGCCGTTTTCGGCTACGACTGGGTCACGGTGCCCGGAAGCGTGCGGGAGGTCGCCGCATTTCGTCCTCTGAATGCGACAAAGGCGCCGGAACCGAGTCGGCCGGGGTGGTCGTGGGGGGGGTTTTTGGTTTGGACCCCAAAAACCCCCCCCCACCCCCCCCCCCCCCACCTTCCCCCCCCCCCTCCCCCCCCCCACCCCCCCCCAAA
>NZ_JBWKEA010000020.1:0-146410 GCF_056435685.1 Amycolatopsis sp. NPDC043885 | reverse complement strand
CATTTCCGGAGGGTCGGAAAACCCCAGAGGAAGGGCGAAAAGTTCTTGGGGCTGTTGGGGGGGTGGGGGGGGGGGGTGGGGGGGGGTGGGGGGGGGTTTTGGGGGGGAAACCCCAAAACCCCACTCACGACCACCCGTACCGACGCCTTACCGCCGGCGTTACGCCGACCGGCCGCTCCGAAGCCATCCGGTTGGACCTGTCGCACCACCGGAGCGAGCCCTACTCTCCAGTATTGAGAGTGACACAGGACACACCACGGTCTTGGGAGGCTCCATGGGGTGGCACGTTCGCGAAACGATCGACGAGGATCGACGCGAACGGCGAATCCGCCATGTCACCCGATGTCTGAGCTGCACGCTCACCTGCGTCCATTGTGGACTTCCCGCGCGATTCTCCGTTCCCCCAGGACATCCCGGCCTCGGCGTCGTCGAGCACCTACCTGGTGTGACCACCCCGGGCCTCCCGGATCTGGCTCTGCTGCACCGATTCTGCCGGGACACTCTCGCCGCGGAACCGGGGATCGCGCTCAGGCGTGCCTATCTCGGCCTGGCGACCGAACTCTTCGAAACGGGGCGGCGGATCCGCCGTCACCACAGGCTCGGCGTGCATCCGCCACGGCCGGGACATCTCGAGGCCTACCGAAAACGGTGGCGAGTGGCCAGAATGCGGTACGCCTGCAAGGCGTGCCGGTACTACACCGGCTCTCACTGAGCCGATTCTCCCCCGGAGGACTCGTGCTCGTTCGTCTCATCCTCGGTCTGCTCATCACAGTCGCCGGTCTCGCTTTCGCCGCCCGCCGCGCCGCCTGGCTCTACAAACTGATCCGCTCCGGCCAGCCGGACGAAAAACGCTCGGACGTCATGGCCGTCCGCGCGAAAACGCATCTGGCCGAAGTCTTCGGGCAGCGCAAACTGCTCAAGTGGTCGGTCCCCGGGCTCGCGCATCTCTTCACGTTCTGGGGTTTCGTGATCCTCGGATCGGTCTACGTCGAGGCGTACGGCGCCCTGTTCGACCACGACTTCCACATCCCGCTCATCGGGCACTGGGCGGTTCTGGGTTTCCTCCAGGACTTCATCGCGGTCGCGGTGCTCGTCTCGCTCGCGGTCTTCGCGGTCATCCGGATCCGCCAAGCGCCCGAACGGAAAGACCGCGCGTCGCGGTTCTTCGGCTCGCACACCGGCGGCGCCTGGCTGATCCTGTTCATGATCTTCAACGTGATCTGGACGATGTTCCTCTTCCGGGGCGCGTCGGCCGCGGTCGGCGTCTTCCCGTACGAGTCGGGCGCCTGGGTTTCCCTTGGCGTGGGCGAACTCCTGGAGCCGCTGGGTCCGTCGGTCACCGAGCCGCTGGAGACCGTCGGGTTGCTGCTGCACATCGGCGTGATGCTGGCGTTCCTGTCGATCGTGCTCTACTCCAAGCACCTCCACATCTTCCTGGCGCCGGTCAACGTCACGGCGAAGCGGCTCCCGGACGCGCTCGGCCCGCTGCTGCCGATGGAATCCGGCGGCAAGCCGATCGACTTCGAGGATCCGGGCGAGGACGACACGTTCGGCCGCGGCAAGATCGAGGACTTCACCTGGAAGGGCATGCTCGACTTCGCCACCTGCACCGAATGCGGGCGCTGCCAGTCGCAGTGCCCGGCGTGGAACACCGGGAAACCCTTGTCCCCCAAGCTGTTGATCATGGATCTGCGCGACCACCTCTTCGAGAAGGCGCCGTACATCCTGGACGGAAAGGAGGCGCCTGAAGGGCGTCCCCTCGTCGGTCCCCAGGACGACGGCGGCGTGATCGATCCGGACGTCCTCTGGTCCTGCACCACGTGCGGCGCCTGCGTCGAACAGTGCCCGGTCGACATCGAGCACGTCGACCACGTCGTGGACATGCGCCGCTACCAGGTGATGATCGAGTCGGCCTTCCCGAGCGAACTCGGCGTGCTGTTCAAGAACCTCGAAACCAAGGGAAACCCCTGGGGCCAGAACAACTCCGACCGCCTCGCGTGGACGAAGGACCTCGGCTTCGAGGTGCCGATCTTCGACGGCGAACTCGCCGACGACGTCGAGTACGTCTACTGGGTCGGCTGCGCGGGCGCTTTCGACGACAACGCCCGCAAGACCGTCCGCGCCACCGCCGAGCTGCTGCATCTAGCCGGGGTGAAGTACACGATCCTCGGCACCGACGAGTCGTGCACCGGCGACCCGGCGCGCCGCTCCGGCAACGAGTTCCTCTTCCAGATGCTCGCGCAGCAGACCGTCGAGACGCTGAACGCGGTGTTCGAGGGCCGTGAACCGGGCACCCGCAAGATCGTCACCACCTGCCCGCACTGTCTCAACACCCTCGGCCGCGAGTACCCGCAACTGGACGGGCACTACGAGGTCCTGCACCACACGCAACTGCTGAACCGCCTCGTCCGCGCGGGCAAGCTGACGCCGGTCAAGCCGGTCGACGCCGGCCCGGTGACCTACCACGACCCGTGTTACCTCGGCCGCCACAACAAGGTCTACGAACCGCCGCGCGAACTCGTCGGCGCGACCGGCGCGACGCTCAGCGAGATGCCCCGCCACGCCGACCGCTCGCTCTGCTGCGGCGCCGGCGGCGCGCGGATGTGGATGGAGGAGCAGATCGGCAAACGCATCAACCTCGAACGCGTCGACGAAGCCCTCGGCACGGACGCGGAGACCATCGTCACCGGCTGCCCGTTCTGTCGCGTGATGCTGAACGACGGCCTCGTGCAGCGGCAGAGCGAGCAGCGTGGCGAGAACGTCACCGTGCGCGACGTCTCCCAGCTCCTGCTGGAGACCGTGCGGGAGCGGGACCGGACCACCACGGAGATTTAAGGCACCGGGTGGCGGAGCTGAGATGTATGCCGGGAACGGACACAACGCGTGAACCCGCCCGGCCGAAGGCCCCGCTATCGCGGTGGCAGGGCACCCTTCCTCCTCGGCCTGACCGGTCCGGCCAGGCCGCGTCCTGCCGACGTCGATCGCGGACGCGGGTTCACCCAGAGATTTAAGGCACACGAGAGTTGGAAGTTCGGCACACCGAACTCTAAACTCGCGGTATGGCGAATCTGCGCAAGACCGTGTGCGCGCTGGCGGCGTCGACGGCACTCGTCCTGTCCGCGTGCGGCGGCACGGGCGACGCGACGATCGGCGGCGGGGACGACAAGCGGCCCGTCGTACTGACCACGTTCACGGTCCTGGCGGATATCGCCTCGAACGTCGCGGGCGACAAGCTCCGGGTCGAGTCGATCACCAAACCCGGCGCCGAAATCCACGGCTACGAACCCACCCCGGACGACATCAAGAAGGCCGCGAAGGCCGACCTGATCCTCGACAACGGGCTGAACCTGGAGGCGTGGTTCGCCCGGTTCGTCAAGGAGAGCGACGCGCCGCACAAGGTGGTCAGCGAGGGTGTCCAGCCCATCGCCATCGGCGAAGACGCCTATCAGGGAAAACCGAACCCGCACGCGTGGATGTCCCCGACGAATGTGGGTATCTACGTGGACAACATGGTGAAGGCGTTCAGCGAACTCTCCTCCGGCGACGCCGCCGCGTTCAAGGCCAACGGCGACGCCTACAAGGCGAAACTGAAGGAGGTGCGGGACGAGATGACGGGTGCGCTGAGCGGTCTGCCGCGGAACGAACGAGCGCTGGTCACCTGCGAAGGCGCCTTCTCGTATCTCGCGCGCGACACCGGCCTCACCGAGCGGTACATCTGGGCGGTCAACGCCGAACAGCAGGCCACGCCGCAGCAGATCACCCGCGCCATCGAATTCGTCAAGCAGAACAAGGTCCCCGCGGTGTTCTGCGAGTCGACCGTCTCCGACGCCCCGATGCAACAGGTCGTCTCCGCGACCGGTGCCGCGTTCGGCGGCGTCCTCTACGTGGATTCCCTGTCCGGTCCGGAAGGCCCGGTGCCGACCTACCTCGACCTCATCCGCCACGACTCGAAGACGATCGTCGCCGCCCTCACCGGAGCGAAGCCGTGACAGCCGCGATCCGCGTCGAAGGCGTCACCGTGCACTACGGCGACGTCCTCGCGCTCGACGGTGTCGACGTCACTCTCGAACACGGGCACGTCTGCGGACTGGTCGGGATGAACGGCTCCGGCAAGTCGACGCTGTTCAAGACCATCATGGGCATGGTCCGGCCGGACACCGGCACGGTGTCGATCGACGGCGGCACCCCCGCCCGCGCCCGCAAGACCGGCGTGATCGGGTACGTGCCGCAGAGCGAGGACGTCGACTGGTCGTTCCCGCTGTCGGTGCGGGACGTCGTGATGACCGGCCGCTACGGGCGGCTCGGCTTCACGCGGCGGCCGCGCCGCGCCGACCACGAAGCCGTCGACCACGCGCTGGAGCGGGTCGAACTGACCGAACTCGCCGGACGCCAGATCGGCCAATTGTCCGGCGGGCAGCGCAAACGCGCCTTCGTCGCGCGCGGCATCGCGCAAGGCGCCCGTGTCCTTCTGCTGGACGAGCCGTTCGCCGGCGTGGACAAGCGGTCCGAAGCCACGATCACCCGCCTGCTCAAGGAACTCGCGGCCGACGGCGCCGCGGTCCTGATCTCCACGCACGACCTCCACGCGCTGCCCGGCCTGGCCGACGAGGCGATCCTGCTGATGCGCAAGGTGCTCGCGCACGGCTCCCCCGGCGAGGTCCTCCGGCCGGAGAACCTCGCGCTGGCCTTCGGACTCGATGTCCTGCAACGGGAAGAAGAACCCGCGTGAGTCTCTACGACCTGTTCCTCGAACCGCTGAGCTACGACTTCATGGTGCGGGCGCTGGCGTCCACGGTCATCGCGTCGGCGGTCTGCGCGGTGCTCTCCTGCTGGCTGGTGCTGATCGGCTGGTCGCTGATGGGCGACGCCGTCTCGCACGCGGTGCTGCCCGGCGTCGTGCTCGCGTACGTCCTCGGCGCGCCCTTCGCGCTGGGCGCCGTCGTCTTCGGATTCCTCGCCGTGGCGCTGATCGGCGTCGTCCGCGACACCAGCCGCGTCAAGGAGGACGCCGCGATCGGCATCGTGTTCACCACGCTGTTCGCGCTCGGGCTCGTGCTGATCTCGGTGACGCCGAGCCAGACCGATCTGAACCACATCATCTTCGGCAACCTGCTCGGCGTCGACACCTCGGACCTGATCCAGATCGGCGTCCTCGGCGCGATCACGCTCACCCTGCTGGTGCTCAAACGCCGCGATTTCACCTTGTACGCCTTCGATCCCACGCACGCGCACGCCATCGGACTGAACCCGCGGGTGCTCGGCGCCGCACTGCTCGGCCTGCTCGCGCTGACCGCGGTGGTGGCATTGCAGGTGGTCGGCGTGATCCTCGTGGTGGCGATGCTGATCATCCCCGGCGCGACCGCGTACCTGCTGACCGACCGGTTCGGCCGGATGCTCGTGATCGCGCCTTCGTTCTCGGTGCTCGCGGCGGTGACCGGGCTGTACCTGAGCTATCACCTCGACACCGCGTCCGGTGGGATGATCGTGCTGGTCCAGGGCGCGGGGTTCACGCTGGTGTACCTGTTCGGGCCGCGGCACGGGATCGTCGGGAAGCGGCTGGCCAAGCGGCGACGGGAAGCCGCCCGGGTGGCGTAACCGGACAATCACTCCGCGCTCTGTGTCTCTCGTGACATGGGTTGACGCCTTCCCTTAGGTTAGGCTCCCCTCATGTCTACGGAAGACGCGCTGCTCACCGGCCATGACCTGGTGCTCGCGCACCAAGAGCGGGCCGTGGTGGACGGCGTGTCCTTGTCGCTGCGCGCCGGCGTGGTGACCGCGCTGGTCGGTCCGAACGGCTCCGGCAAGTCGACGCTCCTGCGTTCGCTGGCGCGGCTGCACAAACCCCGCGAGGGCGGCGTCCGCCTCGGGGAACGCGCCGTCTGGGGCGGGAACGCGTTGTCCGGCAAGGAGTTCGCCCGGCGGGTCACGTTGCTGACCCAGCACCGGCCCACGCCGAGCGGCGTTTCGGTGCGCGACGTCGTCTCCTACGGCCGGTACCCGTACCGCTCGGGCTGGCGCGGGGTCGACGTCGACGGCGCCGCCGCGATCCGCCGCGCGATGGAGCTGACCGGGGTGACGCCGATGGCCGAACGCGGCGTCGACGAGCTCTCCGGCGGCGAACTCCAGCGTGTCTGGCTCGCTTCCTGTCTCGCCCAGCAGACCTCCGTGCTGCTGCTCGACGAGCCCACCAACCATCTCGACCTGCGCTATCAGGTCGAGATCCTCGACGTCGTCCGCGATCTGGCCAACGAAGGCGTCGCGGTCGGCGTGGTGCTGCACGACCTCGACCACGCGGCGATCATCGCCGACGAGGTCGTGCTGCTGAGCGAGGGAACCATCGTGGCCACGGGTGACATCGGGCAGGTGCTCACCACCGAGCACCTCTCCCAGGCCTACGGCGTCACCGTCCACGTCGCGAACGACCCGGTGACGGGCGCGATCCACTGCAGGCCACTCGGGCGGCATTCGCCCAGGCCTGCCTGAGAAATCCAGGAAGAACCATGCGTTTGCTGACCCCTGCCGCCCTCGTCGCGGCGGCAGCCCTGCTGCTGTCCGCCTGCGGCACCACCGAGAACACCGCGGCCGCGCCGAGCGACACCGCCGCCGCGAGCGGACCGGTCACGGTGACCGACGCGCGCGGAAAGGCCGTCAACCTCAAGGCCCCGGCCAAGCGCGTCGTCGCGCTCGAGTGGGGCGAGGCCGAGATGGTCGCGTCGCTCGGGGTCATGCCGGTCGGCGCCGCGGACGTCGCGGGCTACAACGTCTGGGACAAGGCCGCCCCGCTGACCGCCGAGGTCAAGGACGTCGGCAAACGCAACGAGCCCAGTGTCGACGCCATCGTCGGGCTGAACCCCGACGTCGTCATCATCGCCGACGAGCGCGACTCGACGCTGGTGCCGCAGATCGAGAAGTACGTGCCGGTCGTGGTCACCAAGTCCAGCGACGCGAGCCGCAACTTCGACCGCCTGCGCGAGGACTTCAAGCTGATCGCGAAGACGGTCGGCAAGGAGTCCGAAGCGGACAAGCAACTGTCCGAAATGGACGCCAAACTCGCCGAGGGCAAGAAGGCCGTCGAGGCCAAGGGCGCCGCGGGCACCCCATTCCTGATGGCCGACGGCTACCTGGAAGGCAGCACCGTCAGCATCCGCCCGTTCGGCAAGGGCTCGCTGGTCTCCGACACCGCCGAGGCCGTCGGCCTGAAGAACGCCTGGACCGGCAAGGTCGACCCGCAGTGGGGTCTCGGCCAGACCGACGTCGAGGGCCTGACCGCGATCACCGACCCGAAGACCGTGCTGTTCTACAGCGCGTCGGAGGAAGACGTCTTCACCACCGGGCTCGCGCAGAACGCCGTCTACCAGCGGCTGCCGTTCGTGATCTCGAAGAAGATCCACAAGCTGGAGGCCGGCACGTGGACCTTCGGCGGGCCGAAGTCGGTCATCATGACCGCCGACCAGATCGTGAAGGCCATCACCGCCTGATGATCAAGGAACTGCGCGCGCCGCAAGCCGTGCGCACCGCGGTGGTGTCGGCGGCGCTGGTGGTGCTCATCGTCGTCCTCGCCGGCGTCCACCTGACCCAGGGCACCTCGACGTCCGGTCCGCTGGACGTGGTGAAGGCGATCTTCGGCCAGGGCGACGCGCAGACCCTCGCGGTACTGGAGGGTTCGCGCGTCCCCCGGCTGCTCGCCGCGTTGCTGCTCGGGGTCGCGCTCGGCGTCGCGGGCGCGGGAATGCAGTCCGTGGCACGGAACCCGCTCGCCTCGCCCGACACGCTCGCGGTCAACGCGGGCGCGCATTTCGCCGTGGTGGCCATTTCCGCGTTCGGGCTTTCGCTGCCGCTCGTGCCGGTGGGCGGGGCGGCGTTCGCGGGCGGGCTCGCCGCGGCCGTCATCGTGCTGGGCCTGGCGGGAGGCGGTTCGGCGAGTCCGCGGCTGGTGCTCGTCGGCTCGGCGGTGTTGCTGGCGCTCCAGTCGGTGACCATCCTGCTGCTGCTCCTGTTCGAGCAGGAGACGTCCGGGCTGTTCGCCTGGGGCAGTGGTTCGCTTACCGTTTCCGATCTGCGGGCGACCGCCCAGATGACACCGATCGTGGTGATCGCCGTGGCGGCGCTCATCGCGATGGGCCGCAAACTCGACGTCCTCGCCCTCGGCGACGACAACGCGACCGTGCTCGGCCTGCGGGTGCGCCGGACCCGGATCGGCGCGGTCGTGCTGACCGTCGCGCTGACCGCGGCGGCGGTGACCGTGGCCGGACCGGTCGGGTTCGTCGGGCTGAGCGCGCCGGTGATCACGCGGCTGCTGCTGCCGATCGCCAAACACCGCGCGCTGCTGCCGGTGTCCGGGCTGGTCGGTGTGGTGACGGTGCTCGGCGCCGACGTCGTCCTGCGGGCGATCATGGGTTCGGCCGCCGCCGTGCGGGTGCCGACCGGTGTGGTGACCACGATCGTCGGCGCCGTCGTGATGGTGTGGCTGGCGCGGCGGGGGCGGGGCAGCGGCTCACGCCGTCCCGCTCCGGCAGGACGGGTCGGGGTCGCCGGATCGACCCGGCGGCTCGTGGCCATTTCCGTCGTGCTGGTGGCGCTGCTCGCCGCCGTCCCGGTGGCAGGCCTGATGCTGGGCGACCGGATGGTGCTGCTCGGCGACCTCGCGAACTGGGTCACCGGCAACACCGGGACCGCGCTGACTTTCGTGCTGGACCAACGACTTCCGCGGGTGCTGGCCGCGCTGCTCGCCGGTGCCGCGCTGGCGGTCTCGGGCTGCGGGATCCAGTCGGTCAGCCGCAACCCACTCGCCGAACCCGGTCTGCTCGGCATCACCGCGGGCGCCGGGCTCGGCGCGATCACGTTGATCACCATCGTCCCCGCGGTCGGTGCCTGGTCGATCGCCGGTGCCGCCGGCGTCGGCGCGACCGTGGTGTTCTTGCTGGTCTACGGATTGGCTTGGCGGTCGGGGCTGGATTCGGACCGGCTGGTGATCATCGGCATCGCGGTCTGGTCGGCCGGGATGGCGCTGATCACGCTGCTGATCGTGGTCTCCGACCCGTGGAACTCGGCCAAGGCGCTGACCTGGCTTTCGGGGTCGACCTACGGCCGCACGCTGGAACAGGTCGCACCCGTGGCACTGGCGCTCCTCGCGCTGACGCCGTTGCTGTGGATCAAGCACCGGGAACTCGACCTGCACGCCCTCGACGAGGACACCCCGCGCGTGCTCGGGATGCGCATCGAACGGTCGCGGCTGGTCATGCTGGCCGCCTCCGGGATCCTGGCGGCCACCGCCGTGTCCGCGATCGGCGTGGTCGCGTTCGTCGGGCTGGTCGCGCCGCATCTGGCGCGTTCGCTCGTCGGCGGACGGCACGGCCGGGTGATCCCGGTGGCCGCGGCGCTCGGGGCGCTGCTGGTGAGCGTCGCGGACACCCTCGGGCGGACGGTCATCGCGCCGGCCCAGATCCCGGCGGGCCTGGTCATCGCGATGGTCGGGACACCGTATTTCGTGCTGGTGCTCTGGAAGACCCGGCCGTAGAAGTCCGTGAAGGCCTCCTTCCCTACCCTCAAGGTAGGGAAGGAGGCCTTCACGGAACTACAGGGCCTTCTGCAGGTGGGTGGCCAGCAGCTTCGTGAAGCGGGCGGGGTCGCCCAGTTCACCGCCTTCGGCGAGCAAAGCCATGCCGTACAACAGTTCCGCGGTCTCGGCGAGTCCGTCGTTCTCGCCCTGCGAGGCGAAGGCGTCCCGCAGCCCGGACACCAGCGGGTGGCCCGGGTTGAGTTCCAGGATCCGCTTGATCTGCGGCAGTTCCTGGCCCATCGCGCGGTACATCTTCTCCAGCGTCGGGGTGACGTCGTTCGTGTCGCCGACGATGCAGGCGGGCGACGTCGTCAGCCGCGACGAGAGCCGCACCTCCTTGACCTGGTCGGAAAGGGTCTTCGTGAGCCAGGTCAGCAGCCCGGAGAACTCTTCCTTCTGCTCGTCGGTGGTGTCGGAGTCGAGTTCGACCTCGCCCTTCGCGACCGACTGGAACTGCTTCTCCTCGTAGCCGGGGACGGCGTCGACCCACATCTCGTCGATCGGATCGGTGAGCACGAGCACCTCGTACCCCTTGGCCTGGAAGGCTTCCAGATGCGGGGAGTTCTCGATGCTCTGCCGCGACTCGCCGGTCAGGTAGTAGATGTGCTCCTGGCCGTCCTTCATCCGCTCGACGTACTCACGCAACGACGTGAGCTTCTCCGGATCGTTCGTCGAGGCGAACGAGCAGATGTCGAGGATCGCGGTGCGGTTCTCGTGGTCGTCCAGCAGGCCTTCCTTGACGGCGCGGCCGAACTCCTTCCAGAACGTCTCGTACTTGTAGGGGTTCTCGTCGGCCATCAGGGTCTTGACCGTCGAAAGGACCTTCTTGACCAGCCGTCGGCGGATCAACTGGATCTGCCGGTCCTGCTGCAGGATCTCGCGCGAGACGTTGAGCGAGAGGTCCTGAGCGTCGACGACGCCCTTCACGAAACGCAGGTACTCCGGCATCAGTGCTTCGCAGTCGTCCATGATGAAGACGCGCTTCACATACAGCTGGACGCCGCGTTTGCGCTCCCGCATGAACAGGTCGAGCGGCGCGTGGCCCGGCAGGAACAGCAGCGCCTGGTACTCGAAGGTGCCCTCGGCCTGGAGCCGGATCGTCTCCAGCGGGTTGTTCCAGTCGTGCGCGACGTGCTTGTAGAACTCGTTGTACTCGTCTTCGGTGACGTCGCTGGAGGGGCGAGCCCACAGCGCCTTCATCGAGTTGACCGTGACGACCTCGTCGCCCTCGGTCATGCGGATCGGCCAGGTGATGAAGTCCGAGTACTTCTTGACGATCTGCTTGATCTTCGTGGCCGAGGTGTAGTCGAAGAGCTGGTCTTCGGCGTCCTCGGGCTTGAGGTGCAGGACGACCGACGTGCCCTGCGGCAGGTCCGGCACCGTCTCGATGGTGTACGTGCCCTCACCCTCGGACTCCCAGCGGACGCCCTCGTCCGATCCGGCGCGGCGGGTCAGCAGCGTGACCTTGTCGGCCACCATGAAGCTGGCGTAGAAGCCGATGCCGAATTGGCCGATCAGATCCTGCGAAGCCGCGGAATCCTTGGTCTCTTTCAGTTTCTTCAGGAATTCGGCGGTGCCGGATTTCGCGATCGTGCCGATCAGCGCCACGACGTCGTCCCGGCTCATCCCGATTCCGTTGTCCCGCACGGTCAGGGTGCGGTTTTCGGGGTCGGTCGCGATCTCGATGTGGAGATCGTCGGTGTCCGCCTGGAGGTCCTTGTCGCGGAACGCTTCGAGGCGGAGTTTGTCCAGTGCGTCGGAGGCGTTGGACACCAGTTCCCGCAGGAAGGTGTCCTTGTTCGAGTAGATCGAGTGGATCATCAGCTGGAGCAGCTGACGTGCCTCCGACTGGAACTCGAGTGTTTCGGCAGAGGTTGTCACGCGCCGATATTACCCAGCGTGGAACGGGCTCAGGCCAGCCTCCGCCTGGCCACTTCGACCAGTCCGTCGCCGATGGCCCGTTCGATCGTCGTGACGCACGCCCGGCCCTCGGTCTCGACCGTGGCGATGACGTTGCCGAAATGCGGGCCGGACACCTTGGACCAGGTCAGCGGGTCGGGTGCGACGCCGCCCCGGCGGGCCCAGCGCCGCGCGATCGACGCCACCGGCGACGACCACGTGGCGGCGAAGGCCAGCCGGAGCGGGCGCGGCATGGCGTTGTGGATCGGGGAGCAGGTGAGCTGGAAGACGGTCGAGGTCACCGGCTCGGGATAGCGCGCCTCGGCGATGTAGGCGTGATGGACGTCGCCGGAGAGCACCGCGATGGTGGCGGGCGGTTCGTCCCGGCGTCCCTCACGCGCGATCATGGCGGCGAGCCGGTCGAACGACGCCCGGAAAGACGCCCAGTGCTCGAGGTCCGCGGCCTGGCGGATCCGCTCCGCGAGCCGTCCGCGCCACCCGGGACGGTCGCAGGCACGCTCGTTCAGAGCCTGCAGATGGGAGACGACCGGAGGCAGCAGCCACGGCAGCGAGGAGCCGATCAGCAGGTGGTCGCACGGCGCGGCGGCGTTGTTCTCGATCCAGTCGAATTCGTCGTCGTCGACCATGCACCGGGCACCGCCCGTCAGGATCCGCCCCGCCCGGCTGTCGATGACCAGCAGCCGTACTCCACCGAAGTCGCGGCGATAGCTCCAGCGCGCGCCTTTGGTGCCGTCGCGGTCGTCGTCTGCCTCGTCGGCGAACGCGGTGAGCAGGCCGGCGTTGTCCCCTCCCGAGGTGAGGGCCTTCTGGAAGGTCGCGTCCTCGGCGAGTTCGGCGGGGCCGAGGTTCCCGAGATGCTGGTAGACCCAGTACGACATGATCGCCCCGCGCAGGCGCTCCTGCCACCACGGCTGGGCGCGCATCCGCTCCCGCCAAGGGTGCGAGGTGTTCCAGTCGTCGCGGACGTCGTGGTCGTCGAAGATCATCGACGTCGGCACGGTGGACAGCAGCCACCGGATCGACGGCTCACCCCAGGCTTCGAGGTAGAGGTGGGTGTACTCCTCGAAATCCTTCACCTCGGTCCCGGGCGGCTTCGAGATGTCACGACGCCGGGAGAGCCATTCCTGCGTCTCGTCGGTGGTCTCGTCGGCGTAGACCTGATCGCCCAGCATCAGCAACGCCTGCGGCCACTCGGATTCCTCGCCCACCGCCATCCGGCGGGCATACGCGACCAGTGCGTCCGGGCCGAAGGAGGCAGCGTCGTGCGGTTTGCGGCACGAGCCGAACACGAGCCGGACCCGCGACTCTTCCTCGGGCAAGGTCCTGATCCGGCTCGGCGGGAACCCGGAATCAGGCAGAGGCCAGGCCTTTTCGCCGTCGACGCGCACTTCGTATTCGGTGCTGGTGCCGGGTTCGAGACCGGTCAGCACGAGCAGGGCATAGTGGTGGCCCTTGATCTCGAACGTCCTCGCGGTCGTGCCGAGTACTTCGACCTCACTGGCCGTGCCGGTCTCGACCCACACCGTCGCCGACGTCTCGTCGACATGCCGCAGCAACGGCCCCAGGCGCAGACTCATTCCCGAAACGGTGCCACAACGAAGCCAAGATCGTGCGCTGAGCGGAGCCTCAGCCGAGCCGCGAGAAGATTTCGCGGATCTCGGCCAGCGACTTCTCCCGTTCGGCGTCGTCCTCGTACCAGCCGTCGGCGGCCCGGTCCTCGACGATCGCCTCGGGGGTGAATTCCTCGCCGAACCGGTAGTCACCGAGGCAGTAGGTGAACCCCGACTCGCTCAGCGGGTCCAGCCCCTCCCGGCGGCAGTGGGCGAGGAAACCTTCGGCCTGGGCCCACCTCGTTCCGTCGAACCAGAACACGCCACCGGCGTAGAGGATCGTCGCCCCCGTCTCCGCATCGACGATGTTCAGGGATTCGTAGTTCTCCGGCCGGTTCCGCACCAGCGCGACGAGGTCTTCGGGGACACCGCCGTAGAGCGCCTCCTGCACCGAGTAGGTGCCTTCGGCGTACAGGTTCAACGCCGATTCGTGGTCGAAGGTCAGCAGCAGCGCGCGCCCGTCCGGAGTGAAATACCAGACGGCCGACTGGCCGCCGCCGTCGTTCCAGGCGTAGCGCACCGCGCCGTCCACCTCGATCGGCTCGATCTCGGTGACCGCGTCGATCACCGCGGCACGCCGCCGCACCTCGTCGAGGGATGTCGCACCGAGGGCCGCCCAGATCTCTTCGCTCACCCGCGCAGACTACCGGTGCGCACGTGGCCGATCCGAATGCGCTGCGGGTGGTCGCCGACTGGCACGGACTTGACCTTCGCGCCGGTCGCGAAGTCGATCGCGGTCACCTGATCCGAGCCGCTTTCCGAGATGACGCAATGCTTTCCGTCGCCGCTCACGGTCGCCCAGTAGGGCTTCGCGGCGGTCACGAGCTGTCCTTCTCGCAGGCTCGCACGGTCCACAATGGTCGCGTAGTCGTCCATCGTCCCGGCGACGCAGAGCTTGTCGCCCGCGGGACTCATCGAGAGCCCGTGGTGGCGCGAATCGTTGACCCAGGTCGTGCGGTCCTCACTGGTGTTCGGGTTCTTCGGCAGCGTCTTCGACCGCGTGATCCGGTCGGTGGCGACGTCGTATTCGAGGAGCCCGTTGAAGAACGACACCTGGAAGTACAGCTTCGACTCGTCGGGGGTGAACGCCACCGGCCGGACCGCGTCGGAGAGGTCCTTGCGCCCGAAGGCGTCCAGGCGTTCGCGCATGTCGATCACCTTGACCTGCTGAAAGGTGTTGGCGTCGACCACGGTGAGCTTCCGGTCGCCCTTGGTGAAGTCCTGCCACGGCGCGTCGAGCGCGGTGTTCACCTCGCCGATCGAGCTGTTCCAGAGGTAGCGGCCGCCGTCGGTGTAGGTGTTCTCGTGCGGTTTGTCGCCGGTCTTGAACGAACCGAGCTGCCGCCCGGTCTCGATGTCGAGCACGTGAACGGTGTTCGACGTCGAAGCGGAGACCGCGATGCTGCGGCCGTCCGGCGACACCGCCATGTGGTCGGACCGGAAACCCGACACCGGGAACCGCCAGTTGACCCTGCCGGTGGCGAGGTCGATCGACACGACGTCGGCGAAGCTCGGGCGGGACGCGACGACCGCGCGGCCGTCCGGGGTCGTGTAGAGGTCGTCGACGAGCTGGTCGTGTCCCTCGCCGACGCCGTTGCGGATGCCGAGGAAGAACGCGAGTTTGATCGGGTTCAGGTAGATCTCGGTGAGCCGTTCGTCCTTGTCCGGCACCATGTTCACGCGCGCGATCTTGGCGTAGTCCCCGGAGGGCGCGATGACGTCCGCGGTCCCCTCCCAGTTGTTGCCCACGAACAGGACCTGTCGCAGTTCGTCCGCCGCGGCGGCGGGCGCCGAGCCCACTGCCGCGGCGAGGCAGGTCACGAGGACGGTGTTCAGCAACCGGCGTTTCCGCATCGGGCGCACCTTTCGGCGAGGGCCTGTTACCTTTCGGTAGCTCACAGGAAACCAACCGGCCGGACACCCTCGGTAGGGGACGGTCGCCAAGGACCGCCGGCTTCGTTGTGCACCGGGCACAATCCGCGCGGGAAGGCGGTGGCGATGGCGCACCGGTCGCTCCACGACGTGCTGCGGGAGATGGCGGCCGACGCCGGCGTCGTCGACGAAGTGGTCCGGGCCGCCCGCACGGAGTCGCCCGAAGTGGCACGATTGCCGGTGGACGAGAACCGGCGGCATGTCGCGATCGTGCTCGCCGCCGGGCTCGCCTCGTTCGACCGGCCGGGCGGAGCCGGGGAGCAGGACTACGCCGCGGCCGCCGTGCTCGGCGCGGACAGGGCCGCGCAGGGCGTGCCGCTCGCCGCGCTGCTGCGCGGGGTGCAGGCGGGCCGCAGCCGCGCGGTGGAGATCGCCGTCGAACGCGGCAAGGCGGCCGGGGTGCCGGACGACGTCATGCTGGCGGCGCTGGTCGATTTCGACCGGAACACCCGCGCGCTCGAACGCCAGGTCATCGCCGGATATCACGAAGCCGAACTCGAACTCTCCCGCACGGTGCACGACAGCCGCGCCCGGTTGCTGCGGCGGCTGCTGGGCGGCGACACGACGGCGCCTTCGGCCGAGGAGGTCGCGAACGCCGGGCTGAACCCGGGCGGGCGCCACCACTGCCTGCTCTCCGACGTCGGCGATCCGTACCAGGCACGCGTCGTCGAGCGACGGCTCGGCGCGACGGGTGGCGTCTTCGGCCTGGTCGAAGGGCGGCTGGCCGGGCTGGCGCCGCGGCTCCCCACCCCGTCGGCGCTCGGGGACGACGTGCTCATGGTGGCCTCCCCCGCCGTCCCGCTCGCCGAGGTCCGCGGCACGTACGCCCTGTGCGTGATGGCCCTGCCGACAGCCGCGCGATCCCGCGGCCTGCACGCGGTGGCGGATCTGGCCGTGGAGACCGCGCTCGCCGCCCAGCCGGGGCTCGCCGCGCTGCTCGAAGGCACCCTGCTGAACGCGCTGACGCCAGGCGACCCCTTCCATGAGCAACTCGTCTCGACCGCGCTGGCCTACCTCGACCACGGGCGGCGGCTCGACCAGACGGCCGCCGCGCTGCACGTCCACGCGAACACCGTCCGATATCGGCTTTCCCGGCTGGGCGAGATCACCGGAACGTCGCTCGACCCGCCGGAGGAAGACGGCGGAGCGCATGTGAGGCACACCGTCAGCTGGTGGTGGGCGCTGCGCACGTGGCGATCGGGCTGAACCGCCGGAGCCCCTCGTCCGTGTAACCCGATGAAGGCAGTCCACCCCGGAAGGAACCCGCCTTGTCGGTTTTCCCGCGTCCCGCACTGGCCGGCCTGCCCGGCGACCGGACGACAGCCCGCGAGATCGCGTCCAGCGCGGCGACGACCGCGTCCACGGTGCTCGTGCTGTTCGCCCTGCTCGCGCCGGACGACCTCGACGGGCTGACGCCGGAGGCGTTCGTGCGGCTGCCGGTGGAGGCGCTGCTCGGGGTGGCGGTCGTACTCATGCTGCGCGACGGCGCGCGACGCGTCGTCGCGGTGTCGGCCGGCGCGCTCCTCGGGTTCCTGACCGTGCTCAAGGCCATCGACATCGGTTTCGGGCTCGCGCTGAACCGGCGGTTCAACCCGGTGTTCGACTGGGGTGTGCTCGGCAACGGTGTCGACCTGCTCGGCACGTCGATCGGCCGGGCGGGCGCGCTCGCGTCGTTCGCCGGGCTGACGCTGCTGGCCGTGGTCGTGATCGTGCTGATGGCGCTCGCCGTCCTGCGGTTGAGCCGGGTGGTGGCCGGACGGCGCACCGCGTCGACCCGGGTGACGGCCGTGCTCAGCGTGCTCTGGATGGTCTGCGCGGTCACCGGCGCGCAACTCGCTCCGGGACAGCCGTTCGCGTCACGCAGCGCGGTCGCCTTCGCCTACGACGACCTCCGCCAGGTGCGAGCCGGTATCCGGGACAGAGAGGCCTTCGCCGAGGAGATCGCCGTCGACGCTTTCCGTGACACTCCGGCTTCCGGGCTGCTGAACGCGTTGCGGGGCAAGGACGTGCTGTTCACCTTCGTCGAGAGCTACGGGCGGGTGGCCGTCCAGGACTCGGACATCGCGCCGAAGGTCGACGCGGTTCTCGACGCCGGGACGGCGCGGCTGAAGAACGCCGGATACGGCTCGCGCAGCGCGTTCCTGACCTCGCCGACGACGAGCGCGGGGAGCTGGCTGGCGCACTCGACGTTCCAATCCGGGGTCTGGGTCGACAGCCAGCACCGTTACGACGACTTCGTGAAGACCGACCGGTTCACCCTCGGCGGCGCGTTCAAACGGGCGGGCTGGGAGACGGTCGGCGTCGTCCCGGCGCATACCGAGGACTGGCCCGAAGGCAAGGTCTACGGCTACGACCGCTACTACGACTCACGCGGCATCGGCTATCGCGGCCCGCCGTTCTCCTACGCCACGATGCCGGACCAGTTCACGCTTTCGGCTTTCCAGCGCGCCGAACGCGCGAAGGTGGACCGTCCGCCGCTGATGGCGGAGATCGACCTCGTCACCAGTCACTGGCCGTGGACGCCGCTCCCCCGTATGGTCGACTGGGCCGCCGTCGGGGACGGGTCGATCTACAAACCCATGCCCTCGCAAGGGAAAACGCCCGAAGAGGTGTTCACCGACCCCGCCAAGGTGCGCGGCGCGTACGGCGACTCGATCGCCTATTCGCTGAACTCGCTCATCTCGTACGTGGAGACGTACGGGGACGACGATCTCGTGCTCGTGTTCCTGGGCGATCACCAGCCGAACCCGATCGTCGCCGGCCCGGGCGCGGATCACGACGTCCCGATCACGGTCGTCACGCGGGACAAGGCGGTACTCGGCAAGATCGCCGGCTGGAACTGGCAGGACGGCCTGAACCCGGACCGGAACGCGCCGGTGTGGAAGATGGACGCGTTCCGGGACCGGTTCCTGACCACCTTCGCTCGCTGAAACCCCGCATTCAGAGGACTAAATGCGGGTGGCGTCGCGATACCGGTCGGCCAACTCGCGCAAGTAGTCGACTAATTGCGGGGGTTCGGTGACGCGGAAAGGGCAGTTGAGCAGTCCTAAGTGGACAGCCATTGTCTCGATGCTGTCCGCGCCGGTGCGCAGGACGCACGTGTTCGCGTCGACGGCCTCCACGGTCCCGACGGCCGGGTTGATCCGCGCGGTCACCTCCTCCGCGGACGCGTGCACGGTGACCTCGGCCCGGTAGCGCCATGCGGCGGACGAGACGCCGCGCCGCACCCGGTCCGTGACGTCCTCGGGCAGTTCGCGCGCGGTGAACCGCGGACCGGTGGGGACGCGCGGCGTCAGCCTGTCGACGCGGAACGTGCGCCAGTCGCCGCGGTCGAGGTCCCAGGCGACGAGGTACCAGCGGCGCCCCCAGTTCACCAGGCGATACGGCTCGACCTTGCGGACGCTTTCCGAACCGTCGTGGGTCAGGTAGCCGAACCGCAGCACCTCACGATCGCGGCAGCACGCCGTCAGCACGGTGAGCGTCTCGGCAGCGACACGCGGGCCGGGCTCGTCCCTCGGCACCGGGACCGTGTACGCCTGCAAGGCGTTCACCCGGCGGCGCAACCGGGACGGGAGTACCCGCTCCAGCTTGGCGAGCGCGCGCAACGACGTCTCCTCGACACCCGCGATGGTGCCGCCCGCCGCGGTGCGCAGGCCGATCGCGACGGCGACGGCCTCCTCGTCGTCCAGCAGCAACGGTGGCAGATCGGCGCCCGCGCCCAGGCGGTATCCGCCGACCGAACCGCGGGTCGCGTCCACCGGATAGCCGAGCGCGCGCAGCCGCTCGACGTCGTTGCGGATCGTCCGGGGGCTGACCTTGAGGCGTTCCGCCAGTTCAGTACCGGTCCAGTCACGGGGAGTCTGCAGGAGGGAGAGCAAACGGAGTAGTCGTGCCGAAGTTTCCAACATTTTTTCAGGATGCTCCTCCTTTAGGAACGGAACGTTCCTAATGAAACCCTACCTTGGTCTCATGAACGAAAACACCGAGATCAAGCCCTTCCGCGTCGAGATCCCGCAGGCCGAGCTGGACGACCTGGCCGACCGCCTGGCCCGCGTCCGCTGGGCGAACGAACTGCCCGCCGACCAGGTGACCGACGGGGTGCAGCGCGGACCGGTCACGCCGGGCTGGGAGTACGGCGTGCCCCTGGAATACGTGCAGCGGCTCGTGTCGTACTGGCGCGAGGGCTACGACTGGCGCAAGTGGGAGGCGAAGCTCAACGAGTACCCGCAGTTCACCACGGAGATCGACGGGCAGAACATCCACTTCCTGCACGTCCGCTCGCCGGAGCCGGACGCGAAGCCGCTGATCCTCACCCACGGCTGGCCGAACTCGGTCTTCGAATACCTCGACCTGATCGACCAGCTGACCGACCCGCGTTCCCACGGGGGCGATGCGGCCGAAGCGTTCCATGTGGTCATCCCGTCGCTGCCCGGGTTCGGCTTCTCCGGCCCGACACGCGAGAAGGGCTGGAACCGGTACCGCACCGCTCAGGCTTGGGCCGAGCTGATGCGCCGCCTGGGTTACGAGCGCTACGGCACGCACGGGAACGACGCCGGTTCGTTCGTCGCCCCCGAGGTCGGCCGCGTCGACAAGGACCACGTGATCGGCGTGCACGTCACGCAGCTGTTCTCCTTCCCCAGCGGCGACCCGGCGGAGTTCGAGGGCATGACCGAGAAGGAACTGGAGTACATGCAGTTCCTCCAGACCTTCAACGACGACATGTCCGGCTACGCCAAACTCCAGGAGAGCGCGCCGCAGAACCTCGCGCACGCGCTGGCCGACTCGCCGACCGGGCAGCTGGCATGGAGCGCGCAGCTGCTCTCGGCCACGAGTGACGACCACGTGCTCACCAACGCCACGCTGTACTGGCTCACCAACACCGCTGCCTCGGCGGCGCGGTTCTATTACGAGGACAAGCACAGCGAGCACCCGGCCGAGCCGACGACCGCGCCGACCGGGCTGGCGAGTTTCGCCTACGACTTCCGGCCGCTGCGGCGCTTCGCCGAGCGGGACCACGCGAACATCGTTTCGTGGCAGGAATTCGACCGCGGCAGCCACTGGGCGACGCAGGACGCGCCGGATCTGCTGCTGGGCGACATTCGGCAGTTCTTCCGCAAGCTGGCGTGACCCTCGTGAGTGGCGAGGACGGTTCTAACCGTCCTCACCACTCACGAGGTCACTCGGCCATGCGGTGCAGCAGGAAGATCCCGTTCAGCAGCGGCCTGTCGAGCCGCTGCCGGTCGGTCGCCACATACTCGTCGAGGATGTCGAGGATGCGGTTGTCGAGTTCGGTGGCCTCTTCCGGCGAGAGGTGCAGCGCGAACCGCTCGACCACCCGCACCGAACCCGGCCCGGCCTCGCGGAGTTCGTCCTGGAAGGCCTCGATCGGCCCGAACCGGGTGTCTTCGTCCTCGCCGTTCAACGGCCCGTCCAGCCACCAGGACTTGCCGGCGCTGCGGTAGGGCTTCTCCAGCGCGCCGCTCGCCCCGGTGCGCACCGGGGCCTGCTCCAGCAGACCGGCCTCGGTGAGCTGCCGCACGTGGTAGAGCACGGTTCCGGGATCCTTGTCCAGCCTGACGGCGAGTTCCTTGTTGGTCAGTTCCCGCTCGCCGCAGAGCCGGAGGATGCGCAGCCGCAAGGGATGACCGAGCGCCTTGGCCTCACGCGCCGTCGCCTCGCGCCGCCGGTCCGCGACCCTCGCGGCGACCTGATCGTCCATGACACCGCAGCGTAGCCGACCGATGGAGAAGAGAAACATCGATGGAGTTTTCTCAATCGATGTGCGATCCTCCATCGGTGACCTCGCTCGGGACCCCCTACTGGCGGCTGTGGAGTTCGTCGGGGCTGTCGAACCTGGCCGACGGGATCGTCAAGATCGCGCTCGGACTGGTGGCCGTCCAGTTCACCCGGTCGCCGGCGCTCATCGCGGGGCTGGCGACCGTGTCGTCCTTGCCGTGGCTGGTGTTCGCCCTGCACGCCGGCGTGCTCGCCGACCGCGTCGACCGCCGCCGCGCGATGCTCGCCGCCAACGTGGTCCGCGCGAGCCTGCTCGCCGCGCTCGCGGCGGCGATCGCGCTGGGACACGGGTCGATCTGGCTGCTTTACGTCGTCGCGCTGGGTCTCGGGCTCGCCGAGACGGTCCACGACACGGCCGCGCAGGCGATCCTCCCCCAGGTCGTCGGCCGCGAACGGCTGACGCGGGCCAACAGCCGCCTCTACGCCGCCGAACTCACGGCGAACGAGTTCGCCGGCCCGCCGCTGGGCGGTTTCCTTGTCGCCGCAGGGGCTTTCGCCGCGTTCGCCGCACCATCGGCGCTCTGGATCGTCGCGATCGTCGCACTCTTCGTCGTCCCGGGCTCGTTCCGCGCCGAACGGACGCGGGACACGAGCGTGCACGAAGATCTCGTCGAAGGTCTGCGTTTCCTTTGGGAAAACCGGATTCTCCGGATCCTGGCGATCATGGTCGGCGGGTTCAACCTCGCCACGAGCGCGGTGATCACGCTCTTCGTGCTCCACGCGGTGGGACCGTCGTCGGCGATGGGACTGTCCGAACAGGCCTACGGTTTCCTGCTGGCCACCATCGCCCTCGGCAGTTTCACGGGGTCGTTCGCGGCCGAGCGGATCGAACTCGCGCTCGGCCGTTCCCGCGCCTTGGTACTCAGCCTGCTCACCGGCGCCGCGTTCGCGGGAATCCCGGCGGTGACCGCGAATCCGTACGTGATCGGCGCGGTCTTCTTCCTCGGCGGGGCCGGGGTCATGGTGTGGAACGTCGTCGTCGTTTCACTGCGGCAGCGGATCATCCCGGACCATCTGCTCGGGCGGGCCACCAGCGGCCACCGGCTCGTCGCGTGGGGCACCAAACCACTGGGCGCCGCGGCGGCCGGGCTGTTCGCGGAGACCTTCGGGCTGCGACCGGTGTTCGCGGGCGCGGCCGCCGTGATCCTGACGCTGGTGCTGCTCACCCCTCGTGAGTGGTGAGGACGGTTAGAACCGTCCTCACCACTCACGAGGCGGTCAGCCTGGCAGCACCGACTGCACGGCCTCCGGGGTCCGAGCGACGACGGTCGTGCCGTCGTCGGCGGTGATGATCGGCCGCTGGATCAGCTTCGGATGGGTGACCAGCGCCTCGATCCATCGATCGCGGTCGGCGGGTGTGCGCCCCCACGTCTTCAGCTCAAGTTCCTTCGCGATCGGCTCGGCGGTGCGGGTGATGTCCCACGGCTCGAGGCCGAGCCGCTTGAGGACGGCCTTCAGTTCCTTCGCCGTCGGCGGCTCTTCGAGGTACTTCCGCACGGTGTACTCGGCTCCCGCCTCGTCCAGCATCGACACCGCGGACCGGCATTTGGAACACGCCGGGTTCACCCAGATCTCCATCCGGTGCCACCTCCCTTCGAAAAGCGCTCACTCGGTGAGCACTTTGCTTCCGATGATGGTCACAGACGTTACGACGGAAGGAACCCGGCCATGGACGAGACCACCTTCACCGCCGCCTCTCCCGCCGAGTGGCGCGCTTGGCTGGCCGAGCACGCCGGGACCGCGAAGGAGGTCTGGCTGGTCATCCGGCACAAGGACAGCGGCGTTCCCAGCGTCCGCATCGAAGAGGCGATGGAGCAGGCCCTGTGTTTCGGCTGGATCGACGGGCTGCACCGCAAGAACGACGCCACGAGCTCCCGGCTGCGGTTCACTCCGCGCAACCCCAGGAGTTCGTGGAGCCGGGTCAACCGCGAGCGGGCCACTCGCCTGATCGCCGAGGGACTGATGACCGAACGCGGGCAGGCGATGATCGATCTCGCCAAGGAGAAGGGCCGCTGGCAGGTCGTGCCGGACGGCGACGGCGTCCCCGAGGACCTGCGCGCCCGGCTCGACGCCGACGAGGCCGCCCGCACCCATTTCGAGAAGTTCCCGCCATCGTCGAAAAGGCTGATCCTGGAATGGATCCTGACGGCGAAGAAGCCGGAGACCCGGGAGCGGCGGATCGCCAGGACTGTCGAGCTCGCGGCCGTGAACCTCCGCGCCAACCACCCGGTCCGGTGACTCAGTTCCGTTCGCGGCGGGCCACGAGGAGGGCGATGTCGTCCTGCGCCGGCGTGGCGCCGACGAGCGCGGCCATCACCCGCGCGCACACCACCGAAGGCGGATCGGTGGTGACCACGCCGGCGAGCCGTTGCAAACCGACGTCGATCAGCTGGTCCCGGCGCTCCACGAGACCGTCGGTGTAGAAGGCGAGCACGCCGCCGGGCGGCAGTTCGATCTCGGTTCTTCGTCGCCGCGGTCCGGTGACACCGATGGGCGGGTCGACCGGGGCCTCGACGAACACCGAAGGGCTGTCGGGCGCGGCGAGCACCGGAGGCAGGTGCCCGGCCAGCGAGATCACCGACCGGTCCCGCGAAGCCGACACCGACCCGTAAACGACGGTGGCCAGCGCTCCCGGCTCGAAATGCTGGACCTTCCGGTCCAGTTTGGACAGCACTTCCGCCGGGTCGTCCGATTCGAGCGCGTAGGCGCGAAGGGCGCTCCGCAGCCGTCCCATGATCACCGCGGCGTTGAGGCCGTGCCCGGCGACATCACCCATCACGATGCCGAGACCGCCGTCCGGCAACGGGAACAGGTCGTACCAGTCACCGCCGACGCCGGGCTCGGTCCCCGGCACGTACCGGGCGGCGAACTTCATCCCGGGGACGGCGGGCAGCCGCGCGGGCACCAGGCTCCGCTGGAGCGCCGCCGCGGCCGCGCGATCGCTGGCGGCGACGTCGATCTGCACCTCCAGCGCGAGCCGCGCGGCCACCAGCCGCAGCAGCTCGACGTCGGTCTCGGAGAACTCCCGCGCCGTCACCGACCCGACGTGCAGGACGCCGACCAGCTCGTCTTCGGCCAGCATCGGCACCCCGAGCAGCCTGCGCAGCCCCCGTTCCCACAGGAGCGCGTTCACCACCGTGGTCTCGTCCACGCGATCGATGATGACCGGCCGCCGCTGCTCGGCCACCCGTCCCGCGAAACCGGCTCCCACCGGGATCCGGACGTCCTGGTAGACCTCCTCCTCGATCCCGGAGGCGGCGATGGCCTGCAGCTGCTGCACTGTGGGGTCGAGCCGGAGCACCGTGGCCGTGTCCACCCCGAGGACTTCGCGCACGCGCGCCAGGATCGTGGCCATCACCTTGTCCTGACCGAGTTTCCCCAAGGACGTGTCGGTGATGGCCTCGAGCACCTTGAGCCGCTCGTCGGCGGTCGGGGTCTCGGACATGCGCAGAGCCTATCCAGTCCGCCCGGCCCGCACCGCCCAGCCCGCCGCCAGTCCGTCGAGGTCCTCCGTCAGTACGGCACTCGACGGAATGGCGTCCCGCGGGACGCGGCAGGCGAGTGCCGTGCCGAGACCGGCCATCCGGATGACGGTGTCGATCAGCGCCTCGGGTTCCTCCGGCCAGCCGAACCCCGGCTGGGCGATCAGCAGGCTCACGCAGCCGTGCATCGCCGACCAGAGGCCCATCGCGAGCACTTCCGGTTCGCCGCGCAGGATGCCGGCCCGCACACAAGTGGTCGTCGCGTCGGCGAGATACCGGAAACAGGCGACCGCACCGGGAGACGAGCCGGCGGAGGGACGCATCAGGAGCACCCGGTACTGCACCGGATGGTCGAGCGCGAACCGCGCGTACACCCGCGCGCACCGGCTCAGCGCGCGCATCGGATCGGCGACCTCAACGGCGTGTTCGCGCATCCGGTGCGCGAGTTCGTCCCACACCCGCAGGCAGACCGCCTCCAGCAAGGCGTCGCGGCTCGGGAAATGCGCGTAGACCGACGGTGTGGAGACGCCGGTCCGGCGCGCCACGGCGCGCAGCGTCAGCGCCTCGTCGGTCCCCGCCTCGCCGAGCAGGGCTTCGGCGGCGCACAGGATCTCGCCCCGCAGCTTCTCCCCTTCACCCGGCCGCGCCTTCGTCCGCTTCGCGCCCATGCCGTGATGCTGCCAGCATTGACTTGACACCGTCAACTTGACGATGTCAGCTTGAGCCATGGCGCCTTTCCAGACCGCGACCGCCCTCGTCCGCCGGGGCGAGCACCCGGTGTTCGACACCGAACTCGATCCACAGTGGACGATCGGAACGAAGCTGCACGGCGGCTATCTGCTCGCCGTACTCGCCAGGGCCGCCGCCGAGATCTCCTCCCATCCGCATCTGACCGCGATCAGCGGCTCGTTCTCCGTGGCCCCGGAGCCCGGCCCGGCGGTCGTCGAGGTCGAGGTGCTGCGCGAAGGCCGCGGCCTCACCCAGTTGCGCACGCGGCTGAGCCAGCACGGCGAGCCCTGCACCGAAGCCCTGATCACGCAGGGCGTGCTGACCGACGGTGACGCATGGTGGTCCGGAGTGGACCCGGTCGAGATCCCGCCGGAGCAGAATTGCCTGCCCATACCGGCCGACGGCGGGGGCGGCTTCCGGATCGGCTTGATGGACGTCGTAGAGCAGCGGATCGACCCGGCCTCGGCGGGGTTCGCGGTGGGACAGCCGTCCCGGAAAGGCGTCATCTCGTCCTGGCTGCGGCTCGCCGACGGCACCGACTGGGATCCGGTGAGCCTGCTCGTGGCACTCGACCCGGTGCCGCCGATCTCCTACGACCTCGGCATCGCGGGCTGGGCGCCGACCGTCCAGTTCACCGCGTACCTGCGCGGGATCCCGGCGCCAGGCCCGGTGCGGGTGCGGATGCGCGCGGGCGAGCTCGGCGGCGACCGGATGGACGAGGTCGCCGAACTCTGGGACGAGAAGAACAGGTTGATCGGGCAAGCGACGCAAATCGCCGCCGTACGCGTCCCCTGAACCACCCGAAAGCAGGACCATGACGCGGCGCCGGGAGTTAAGATCCGGCGTCGACGTCATTGTTCTGGGGGCAGGACCATGGAAGCGGAACCGCGCCGCGCGGACGGCTCCGGCGGAGCCGAGATCACCCGGCTCTGCCGGACCTTGGTGCCACTGGCGGCCGCCGGCAAGTACGCCGAGGCCGCGTCGACCTACCGATGGGTGACGAGGGCGTCCGCCGGGGATCCGCTCCGCTACGGCGATCACGCGCTGCGCCTGGAGTTCTGCGCCCTCACCGGCAACGAGCACACCGGTGTCGATCTTCTGTCGCTTTTGGACGGTGTGGGCGACCACGCGGACGCCGTGGACAGGCTGGAGTTCTTCGCCTCGGCCGCGCTGCTCACCCGCCGGTTGACGGAAACCGGATACGGCGAGATCCCGTTCGTTCTCAACGGACCGTACGACGGTGTTCCCCTGAACAGGCTCCACCGGCGAATGCGGGCGGCGGCGTTCGTCGAAGCCGAAGAACTCGACGAACGCGATCACACCGGCTACTTCACCGCGTACGCCGAACGGAAGATGGCCGCGAACCCGGTCGCGGAATTCGTGCCGCTCCTGCCTGCCGCGCTCCCCCGTGCCCCGATCGTGCCCCCGCCGGGATTGTCCGCGGAGGAACTCGTCATCCGCGCGGAGATCCACAATCACCGATGCGAGCCGGAGGAGGCACGAGCCTGTCTCGCGGCGATCGAAACCGTCCCGGACGAAATCGCCCCTCGGCTGACCGAACTGCGCGCGATCTTCTTCCAGGGCGACGACACCGAGGAACGGCTACGCGACGCCGCGGCCGGATTCCGGGGTCAGAACGACGAAATCCGTTTCCTGCTCAACCAATGCTGGCTCGGCCTCTGGCTCGTCTTCGACGATCAGGCCGAGACCGGGGTCGCGCTGACGACGGTGGCCGCGGCGCGGTTGCGCGCCGGGACGGACGATCGCGCCGCCTGCTGGGGCGAATACTGGCTGGCGCACGTGCTTTCCGGACAGGGCCGGGCCTCCGAGGCGTACGAGGCCTTGCGACGGGGAGCGGGGCGGGCTCGCGAAGCGGGCGATCCCTTGCTCCACGGCACCCTTCTGTGCCTGGAAGCGTCGCTGCGCAACGGCGACGGCGAGGATCCGGTGACCACACTGGACCTCGCGCGGGCGGCGACGGACGCCTTCATCGTCGGAAACGTCGGAGAGAAGGCCGTCGAGGCCGTCGAACAGGTCCGGATCGCGTATGAACGCACAGGTGCGCTCGACGAACTGGACATCTTCGTCGAGCACCTGCTGTCGACGCTGCCCGTGGGCGGCCCGGAACGGTTGCGCGGACATCTCCGCCACCTCCGGGCGCTCTCGCTGATCGGCACCGGCCGGTTCTCCGAAGCCGTCGACGACGCCTACGCGTCCCTCGGTGTCGCCGCGTCGAAAGGCAAGGACACCGCGGAACATTGGTACGTCCTCGTCACCGCGCTGCACGGCGCCGGCCGCTACGACGACGTGCTCGACGTCGCGCCCCGCACCATCGCCCTGCTCACCGCGTCACCGGACTGGGCGCACCGCTGCCGGTGGATGTTCGCCGACAGCTACCGCGCCCTCGGCGAATCCTCACGCGCCTTCGACGAATACGCCGTCCTCGCCGAAATACTCCAGGACTCGGGCGACACCGGGCATTCCTACATCTCGGTGAGCATGGCCGCCGCCGAGCAACTCGACCTGCTCGGCTACGGCGCGAACGCCGCCGACTTCTACGCGCGGGCCGCCGACGCGGCCTCGGCGATCGGCGGCGGTTACGTGGCCGCCACCTGCCGCAACGCCGCCACGCTCTCCCGGCTGCGGTCCGGTGACCTCGACGCGGCGCTGACCGCGCTCGACGCCGCGGAAACCGCCGTGCACGCCGTGGAAACCGAAACCGCGCCCGTCAGGGAGCATCTCGCCGCCCAGCTCGACCACGTCGCCGCCCACGTGCTCAGCGCCGCGGGCCGGGTGCGGGAAGCCGCCCGCCGCGCGCTCCGTGCCGCCGAAACGTTCCACCGGATAGGCGAAGCCGAGTCCGCCCGGGACGTGGACCTGTTGCTCGAACAGATACTCCTCGGTGAGCAGTGACGTGCGTCCTGACCCGCGTTCGGCTCACCGGGGTCGTGAGTGGCGATTCGGGTTAGAACCCGAATCGCCACTCACGACCACCTGTACCCACTCGGCACTTGCCCAGCCGCGCTCACCAGGAGAAAGATGCCTGGCATGTCCGACGGAGCCAGCGGTACCCGAAGCCTGTCGATCGGCTCGATCGTGGTGTGGGTCGTGCGCGTCGCGCTCGCCGCCGAGTTCCTCTACAGCGGCTACCTGCTGTTCGCGGGCGGCCACACCGAACAGACCTTCGCCGAGATCGGGCTCGGGCAGTGGCTCCGGTACGTGACCGGCGTGCTCGAGATCGGCGGCGCGATCGGGCTGCTCATCCCCCGTTTCGGCGGCCCGTCGGCGCTCCTGCTGGCCGGGGTCATGGTCGGCGCGAGCATCACGGAGCTGTTCATCCTCCCCAACGGCGGCCCGGTTCTGCCGCTCATCCTGTTGATCGCCTGCGCGACGCTGGCGTGGTTCCTCCAGGATCAGACGCGGGCGCTGCTCGGCATCAAGCCGCCCGCCGACGACGAGGACCTGCGCTAGCCCGCGAAAGGCGTTGCACTGTGGCTTTCGCAACGCGTCGGCGGCCCCGGCCTCGACCGTGATCACCGTGCCGCGCCCGGGTTAGGCGAACGCGCGCCATCTTTGCACCGAACGGCGCAAAGGACTCCCGCCGAATGCCCCGATCACCGGAACAGGCAAAGAAAAACCGCATGTCAGCGCGCCTCGCGAGGCACTGACGACAGTGCCGAAATCCGATCATCAGCGTGATCATGCGCTCACTCAAGGTGAAAGATTGCGGCTCGTTTACAACGAACCGGCCACCTGCTTGACAGCCGGAGTGGTACGTACCACGCTGCCCGCATTGGTCTACACCATTTTGTGGGAGCCCGGCATGGTGGCCGGGCATCGAAAGGACGGCACGAGTGAAGCGCTGGCTCAAGATGGCTGCGGGCGCCGCCGCCATCACCCTCGCGACGGCGGGCTGCGCCGGTTCCGGCAGTGGCGACAGCACGGATTCGAGCGCTCCGGCCTCGAACGGCACGCTCACGGTCTGGCTCATGACGGGGACCGCCCCGGAAGCCCTGACGAACTCGCTCCACAAGGAATTCGAAGACGCGCACCCCGGCGTCAAGGTCAAGTACGAGATCCAGCAGTGGAACGGCATCCAGCAGAAGCTGACCACCGCGCTGGCCAGTGACAACCCGCCGGACGTGATCGAGCTGGGCAACACCCAGACCCCCGCGTTCGCGAACCAGGGCGTGCTCGCCGACCTCACGTCGAGCGTGAACGACTTCAACGGCGCGCAGTGGCTGCAGGGCCTCAAGGCTTCGGGCGAGTTCGACGGCAAGACCTACGGCGTCCCGTTCTACGCGGCCAACCGTGAGGTCATCTACCGCAAGGACATGTTCGAGCAGGCCGGTATCACCGCGACGCCGAAGTCGCGGACGGAATGGCTCGACGCGATCACCAAGCTCAAGACCAAGTTCGGCAGCGACCCCGAGTTCCAGGCCCTCTACCACCCCGGCCAGAACTGGTACGAGCTGCTGTCCTACATCTGGGACGAGGGCGGCGACATCGCGCAGGCCAACGGGAAGTCCTTCAAGTCGACCCTGGATACCCCGCAGGCGAAGGCCGGGCTCGAGTTCTACAAGCAGCTCACCGAGGCTTCCGGCACCAAGGCGCCGAAGGACGCCGACGAAGCGACGCCGCAGCAGGAAGGTATCTACGGCGCGGGCAAGGTCGCGATGATGATCGCCGTGTCGGGTGGTATCGAGACCGCCGCCAAGACCGACCCGTCGATCAAGGGGAAGTCGGGCGCCTTCCCGATCCCCGGCAAGACCGCCGGCAAGCCTGCCCCGGTTTTCCTCGGTGGCTCCAACCTGGTCATCCCGGCCAACAGCAAGAACGCGGCCGCGGCCAAGGACTACGTCAAGCTGATCAGCACCCCGAAGTACCAGACCGAGTTCGCCAAGGCCGGCTACGTCCCCGGTACCTCGACCGACGTCTCCGCCCTCGCCGGCAGCGAGTTCGGCAAGGTCATGGCCGAGGCGGCCAAGAACGGCCGCGCCGTGCCGACCAGCCCCAAGTGGGGTGACGTCGAGTCCGGCCAGAACCCGATCAAGGACATGATGACCGCTTACCTGACCGGAACGAAATCGCTCGACCAGGCGGCCGCCGACGCCAACGCCGCGCTCGACAAGCTCATCGGCGGATGACCACGACAAAAGATGTGACGACGCCGGCGGGGTCTTCCCCGCCGGCTTCGCCGCGCATCAAGCCGCCGAAGTCGAATCGGCGCCTCCGTCTCGGCGAACGGACGGCGCCGTATCTGCTGATCCTTCCCGCGCTGGTCGCGATCCTGGTCCTGCTTGGCTGGCCGACGTTGCAGCTGATCGGGATCAGTTTCCGCAAGCTCGACCTCCGTGAGCTGGTCTCCGGAGAAATGGTCTGGATCGGGTTCGAAAACTTCTCCGAGATCCTGTCCGACCCCGAATTCTGGGAGATCACCGTCCGCACGCTGGTGTTCACCGCCGCGGTCGTGCTCACCACCCTACTGCTCGCGCTCTTCATGGCGCTGCTGATGCGGCATCTCAACCCGGTCGTCCGGGTGATCCTGCAGGTCGCGCTGATCCTCGCGTGGGCGACCCCGGTGCTCGCGACGACCACGGTCTTCCAGTGGATCTTCGATCAGCAGTACGGGATCCTGAACAAGACACTCGCGAAACTCGGCTTCGACGGGTTCATCGGGCATTCCTGGTTCTCCACCGGGCCGAGCACCCTGACCGTCATCGGCCTGCTGGTCGTCTGGCAGGCCGTGCCGTTCGTGGCGTTCACCCTGTACGCCGGGCTTCTCGGCGTCCCGAAGGAGCAGTACGAGGCCGCGGGCATCGACGGCGCGAACGCCTGGCAGGCGTTCTGGGCGGTCAGCTGGCCCGCCATCCGGCCGATCCTCACCATGGTGACGTTCCTGTCGGTTCTGTGGGACTTCAAGCTGTTCGCCCAGGTGTGGGCGATCCGCCAGGGCGGGCCGGACGGCGCCAGCACGACACTGCCGGTCTACATGTACCTCAAGGGCCTCGCGGGCAACCACTTCGGCCTGGCGGCGACCGCCGCCCTGCTGATGATGCTCGTGCTGATCCTGCTCACCGCCCGGTACGTCCAGCTGCTGGTGCGCACGAAGGAGGCCGACCTGTCATGAAGAAGTCCCTGATCCAGCGGATCGGCCTCGGCACGTTCGGGGTGATCGTGGCCCTCCTGTTCGTCTTCCCGACGTACTGGATGGTCACGTCCTCGCTGAAGACGCCGGGCCAGGTCCTGTCACCGGACTACGACCTGGTCCCGCTCTCGGTGACGTTCGAAAACTTCGTCACGGCGCTGACGAAGCCCGGTTTCACCACCTACCTCACCAACAGCCTGATCGTCACGATCGGCGCCGTGCTGTGCTCGCTCGTCGCGGGCGTACTGGCCGCGGTCACTTTGTCCCGCATGCGATTCCGCGGGCGCAAGGGTTTCCTGCTGCTGGTGCTCGTCGCTCAGCTGGCGCCGTTCGAAGCGCTGCTGATCCCGATGTACCTGCTGATGCGCGACGCCGGGCTGCTCAACCAGCTGCCTTCGCTGCTGCTGGTGTACTTCGCGGCGACGCTGCCTTTCACGTGCTGGATGCTCTACGGCTTCGTCAACGGCATCCCGTACGACCTCGAAGAGGCCGCGATGATCGACGGATGCAGCCGGGCGGGCGCCTTCCGCCGGGTGACGCTGCCGTTGCTCGCGCCGGGACTGGTGACCACCTCGGTGTTCAGTTTCATCACCGCGTGGAACGAGTTCCTGTTCGCGTTCGTGTTCATGCGCGACCAGAACAAGCAGACGCTGCCGGTGTGGCTGTCCTCGTTCCGCACGGCGTTCTCCGTGGACTGGGGCGGCATCATGGCTGCGTCGGTCATCTACGCCGTGCCCGCACTGGTGTTCTTCATCATCGTTCAGCGCAAGCTCGTGTCCAACCTGACCGCTGGCGCAGTGAAGGGGTAATCCTTGTCTTCACCGGAAAAGCTCGCCGCATCCGTTCTCGTCCCGGGCTTCGACGGCACGACCGCGCCGGATTGGCTGCGGCGCAAGGTGGCCGACGGTCTCGGCGGCGCGATCCTGTTCGGCCGCAACGTGGTCGACGACGAGCAGGTGGCCGCGCTGAGCGCGCAGCTGCGGGCGGAACGGCCCGACGTGCTCGTCGGCATCGACGAGGAGGGCGGTGACGTCACCCGGCTCGACGTCGCCACCGGCTCGTTCGTGCCGGGACCGCTCGCACTCGGCGCCGCGGACGACGTCGAGCTGACGACCTCGGTCGCGGCGGCGCTCGGCGAACGGCTGGCCGCGTGCGGGGTCACGATCAACTTCGCCCCGTGCGCGGATCTGACGCTCGCGGCGGAGGATCCCTCGATCGGGGTCCGCGCGTTCGGTTCGGATCCGGTGAAGGCGTCGCCGCATGTCGCGGCGTACATCACCGGCCTGCAGAAGTACGGCGTGGCCGCGTCGGCCAAGCACTTCCCCGGGCACGGTGCCGCGACCGACGATTCGCACCACGCGCTCCCGGTCTTGCCCAGGACCGAGGCGGAACTGCACGAACTCGAACTCGTCCCGTTCAAGGCGGCGATCGCGGCGGGGGTGCGCGCGGTGATGACCGGGCACCTCGTCGTGCCCGCGTGGGGTGATCTGCCCGCGACGCTCAACCCGAAGGCGCTCACCGACGTCCTGCGCGGCGAACTCGGCTTCACCGGCGCGGTGGTCACCGACGCGCTCGACATGGGTGCCGTCGCCGGCGAACTCGGCAAGACCGAGGGGGTCGGCCGGGCGTCGGTGCGGGCGCTGATCGCCGGTGCCGACGCGCTCTGCCTCGGCGGTGTGTCGTTCGAAGAGGACGAGCTGAACCGGATCGCGGCGGTCATCGCGGCCGCCGTCGAGTCCGGTGAACTGCCGCTGGAGCGGCTGGCCGAGGCATCGGAGCGGGTCGCGGCGCTCGGCACTCCCCCGGTGTCGACGCCGATCTCGCCGGTGGATCATCGGCTCGGCCTGGAGGCGGCGCGCAAGGCGTTGCGGATCCAGGGGTCGCCGAAGCTGGCCGGGCCACCGCTGGTGATCGACATCGAGACCGAACCGATCGTCGCGGCGGGCCCGATGCCGTGGGGGCTCGGCTCGCATCTGACCGAACTCGTCCCCGGCACGCGGACACTCAAGGTCGGCGCGGACGGGATCGCGACCGCGATCGAGGCCGTCCACGGCGCCCGTGACCTCGTGATCGTGACGCGCGAGGCGCACCGGCACCCCGAGGTGCGCGAATTCCTCGGCTGGCTGCGTGAGTCCACTGTGGACTACATCCGGGTCGAGACCGGCGTGCCGGGGCCGGAGACCGACGGCCCGCGGATCGACACGTTCAGCGGGTCCTACGTCAGCCTCCGGGCCGCGGCCGAGTACTTGGCCTGACCCCCTCTCTCGCATTTCGTCCTCTGGATGCGGTACATGCACACGCAAGTACCGCGTTCAGAGGACGAAATGCGTTCGAGGGTAATTCGGTTGCGGTACCGGATCAGGGGTGTTGTAGTCCTGGGGATCGGTTCCCGGCCTAGGAGATGATCGTCTTGCGAGTGTCCACGTCCTTCCATCAGGTAATTCCCGCCTACCTCGAGGACAAGACCACTCGTGAAGACCCTCAATCTGGGGATTCTGGCGCATGTTGACGCCGGGAAGACGAGCCTGACCGAGCGGCTGTTGCACACCGCCGGGATCATCGGCGAGCTGGGCAGCGTCGACGACGGCAGCACGCAGACCGACACACTGGCGCTCGAACGCGCCCGCGGCATCACCATCAAGGCGGCCGTGGTCTCGTTCGCCCTCGGCGACGTCACCGTCAACCTGATCGACACCCCCGGCCACCCCGATTTCATCGCCGAGGTCGAACGCGCGCTCGGCGTGCTCGACGGCGCCGTCCTGGTGCTTTCGGCGGTCGAAGGCGTCCAGGCGCAGACCCGTGTCCTGATGCGGACGCTGCGACGGCTGGGCATCCCGGTGCTGCTGTTCGTGAACAAACTGGACCGCCGAGGAGCCGATCCCGGCAGGGTGTTCCAGGAAATCACCACGAAACTCACGCCGTCGGCGATCGCGATGGACCCGATGGAACCCGATCGGGTGATCGACCTCCTGGCGACCCTCGACGAGGACTTCCTCACCGAGTACCTCACCGCCCCGGACGCGTTCACGCCGTCGCGGCTCCGCGCCGAACTGACTGCGAAAGTCGCCGAAGGTCTCGCTCATCCGGTCTACTTCGGGTCCGCGATCACCGGCGCCGGGATCGACGCGCTCCGCGACGGTATCGAGAACCTGTTGCCCGCCGAGGAAAGCGACGTCGACGGGCCGCTGTCCGGCACGGTGTTCAAAGTCGAGCGCGCGCCGGGCGGCGAGAAGATCGCCTACGTGCGGCTGTTCTCCGGCAGCGTCGCCGTGCGCGACAAGGTCCCGCTCGGGGACGGCGAAGGCAAGGTCACCGCGATCAGCGTCTTCGACAACGGCTCGGCCGTGCCGTCGGGCTCGTTCGACGCCGGGCGGATCGCGAAGCTCTCGGGGCTCGATGTCCGGATCGGAGACATGCTCGGGGCCCGGGCGCGAGTGCGGGAAGCGCTGTTCTCGCCACCCACACTGGAAACCGTCGTCTCGCCGGTGCGCCCGTCCGATCGCGGGCCGCTGCACCAGGCGCTCACCCGGCTGACCGAGCAGGACCCCCTGATCGGCCTGCGGCACGACGAGGTACGCCAGGAGACTTCCGTTTCGCTGTACGGAGAAGTGCAGAAAGAGGTCATACAGGCGACGCTCGCGGACGAGTACGGCCTCGACGTCACGTTCAGTGAGACGACCACGATCTGCGTCGAGCACGTCTCCGGCACCGGGTCGGCCGCCGAACTCATCGGCAAGGCGCCGAATCCCTTTCTGGCGACGGTCGGGCTCCGTGTCGGACCGGGGTCCACAGGAAGCGGGATCTCGTTCCAGCTTGAGGTCGAACTCGGCTCCATGCCGTATTCCTTCGTCAAAGCCGTGGAGGAAACGGTGAAGAAGACACTGCGCGAAGGCCTCCACGGCTGGGAGGTGCTCGATTGCGTGGTGACGATGACGCATTCGGGTTATTACGCCCGGCAAAGCCATGCGCACGGCACCTTCGACAAGAGCATGTCCAGCACCGCGGGCGATTTCCGCGACCTGACGCCGTTGGTGCTGATGGCGGCGCTGCGCGAGGCCGGGACGACCGTGCACGAACCGATGCACCGGTTCTTCCTTCAGACCCCGGCCGACACCCTCGGCCCGGTCACCGCCCTGCTGGCGCAGGCTCGTGCCGTCCCGCGTACGACGGTCACGAAAGCCGGGACAGCGGAGCTGGAAGGCGAGATCCCGGCGGCGAAAACCCATGAGGTGCATCAGTTCCTGCCTTCGGCGGCCCGGGGCGAAGGCACGATGGAGACCGCCTTCCACGGCTACCGGCCTGTCCGGGGTGCCGCGCCGTCACGGTCGAGGACCGATCACAACCCGTTGAACCGCAAGGAATACCTGCTACGCGTGCTGCGGCGCGTCTGAGGATCGGAGAACGTCATGGTTTCACGGCTCGGGGTCAGGATCCCGCGCGAGCTGCCCGCCGCCCGGCTGACCGGCCTCGCCCGGCGCGCGGAACAGGAGGGCCTGGACGAGGTCTGGATCGTCGAGGACTGCTTCTACGCGGGCGGGATCGCGACGGCGTCGGCGGTGCTGGCGGCGACCGAGAAGATCACCCTCGGCATCGGCATCATGCCCGCCGTGGCGAGGAACCCGGCCATCGCGGCCATGGAGATCGCGGCGCTGGCGGAGCTGTACCCGGGACGGCTGATCGTCGGGTTCGGGCACGGGGTGCCGAGCTGGATGCGCCAGATCGACGCGTGGCCGAAGTCGGCGCTGGCGGCGTTCGAGGAGACGCTGACGGTCATCCGGCGGCTGCTGGCGGGCGAGCGCGTTTCCTTCGAGGGCAAGCACGTCCGGCTCGACGAGGTCGAGCTGGAGTTCCCGCCCGCGCTGCCGCCGAAGCTCGTCGCCGGCGTCCGCGGGCCGAAGTCGCTCGCGGCGGCGGGCCGGGTCGCGGACGGGACGCTGCTCGCCGAACCGGCGACCCCGGAATACGTCCGCGCGACACGCGATCTCATCGGCGTCGAAGGCCATACGATCGCCACCTACAACTGGCTGGCCCTCGACGCCGATCCCGAACGGGCCCGCGAGCGCGCACGGGCCGACGTCGCTTCCGCGATCGGGCCGAACTCGGGCCCGGCGCTGGAACCGCTGGACTTCGGCGCCGAACTGCTGGCCGAGGTCGCCGCCGCGAAGGACGACCGGGCGGAGCTGGCGCGGCGGCTGCGGCCCGAGTGGATCGACCGGCTGAGCATCAGCGGGCCGCTCGACCGCTGTGTCGAGCAGATCCGCGCGCTGTACGCGGCCGGGACCGAATCCGTCATCCTGCTCCCCTTGCTCGGCGAGCCGGAGGAGGAGTCCTTCGCCGCGGCGGGCCGGATCGCGTCGGCTCTGCGCGGCTGACCTCACCGCGTTTCGTCCTCTGAACGCGGACGGGGGCGAACCAGCGGCGCCTGGTGAAGGGACTTTCCCCACAGCCAATGCGGCGAAACGCCGGCCGGTGTCGCTCTTGGTACGGTTTTTACCGAGGTCGTGAGTGATAAGGACGGTTAGAACCGTCTTTATCACTCACGACACCTTCGCAAAACGCCCGAATCAGGCACCGCTCCCCGAGAGCGTCCCCTGTGGACAGTCAAGACGTGCCAGGCCACTGTGACGAGCCCCTCCACCAGCCACTTGACCAGCGGATAGACGACTTCGCCGGGTCCCTACCCTCAGAGCAGGGAAGGAGGCCTTCACGGCCGTACGATTGCACACGCAACTACCGCGTTTCGTCCTCTGAATGCGGCCGGGCGTCGAGCGCCCTGATCACGGCGACCATGTCCTCCGCGCCGTAACCGAGCCGCGCGGTTTCGGCGTAGAGGGCGCGGGACGCCTCGATCAGCGGCAACTCGAGTCCCGTCTCCCTCGCCGCGGCCGCGATCAGCTCGACATTGGCCAGGACGTTCGCGATCGAGGCCTGCGGCGCGAAATCCTCCTCGACGAGTTTGGGCGCCTTGACCCGCAGGATCGGACTGGCCAGCTGCCCCGCGCCGAGGACGTCGGCGAGCAGACGGAGATCGAGTTCGTGGGCCCGGGCGAAGCGCACGGTCTCGGCCAGGCTCGTCACGACCGCGGTCAAATGCACGTTGACCGCCAGTTTCATCAGGAGCCCGTTGGGCACCGGCCCGCAGCGCACCGTTTCCCGGCACATCGGCGCGAACAGCTCCCGGACCTCCTCGATCGTGCCGGGGTCCCCCGCGAGCATGGCGACCAGCTCACCCGCCTCCGCCGGGATCCGCGAGCCGGAGACCGGCGCTTCCACGTACTTCGCCCCGGCCGCGAGGAGCTCGGCCTCGAGTTCGCGGGAGTGGCCCGGCGCCGTCGTTCCCATGTGGACGATCGTGCGGCCGGCCACCCGGCCGCCGAACGCGGGCCCGCCGCGGTCGAGCACGGCGTCGACGGCGTCCGCGTCCTTGAGCATCAGGATCACGACGTCACACCGCGCGAAGAGCTCTGCCACGTCCTCGACCGCCTCGGCCACCCGGCCCGCTTTGCCCGGGGTGCGATTCCACACGAGCAACGGGATTCCGGCGCGCGCCAGGTTCAGTGCCATCGGCTCGCCCATACTGCCCAGCCCGGCGAAACCGACTCGCGAGATACCCATGAGCCCACTTTGCGGCACGGCCTTGTCCCGGCGCGGCCGCTGAGACGATCCTGCCGGAAGTCGCGAGGAACATGGCGTCGTGACACCGTCGCCGCACAGTCGTGAACGAGCCACCCACCGCGCCCAGGCACCCCACGGACAGGTCGCGAAAGCCTCTTTCGCAACGTCCTCGCGGCCCGCCCCGCCCGGCACCGCGGCTCAGAACGGGTGCTCCATCCACACGTTCGCCTCCACGTAGACCCCGCAGTCCCGCTCGACGTTCGCGTGCACCGGCGCGATCCCGCCCGGGATCACGTTGTCGCCGTCGGCGAGTTTGACCCCGCTCCACTCGTGCCAGTCCGCGATCGAGCCCGAGATCGTCACCGCGAACGGGCACACCTTGATCATCCGCGCGCCGAGCCGTTCGTGGGTGCGCAGCCAGCGATCGGCGAACAGCCCGTCCTCGCGCCGCCGGACGGCGTACTCCTCCATGGGCACATCGGGTTCGTCCTCCTTGCCGATCGGGCGTACGGAGACGATCAGCCGCTTCAGCCCCGTCTCGGCCGCGCGCGCCTTCAGTGCCTTCAGCATCGGCGTGGACAGGCCCGTCCCGCGCATCCGTGGCGCCACGACGACTTCGAGGGCGCATAGGGTGTCCGGCGCGCGGCCGTCCATGAGATCCTGCGCGGCCCACTGGATCGCCTCGTCCCAGCCGTGCGCCGGTAGTTCGCGGCGGTCCGCGGCCGGATAGGTCAGCGGGACCGACAGCGCCCGCGCGATCGGTTCGCCGTCGTCGTCCAGCGCGATCAGGAAGTACCGGGACCAGTGGCGCAGGAACCGCTCCGGGGTGATCATCTTGCCGCTGAACCCGGCGTAGATGAACTCACCGCCGACATCGCCGAGATTCAGCGCGGGATCGAGGAGATCGGGACGGGACGCAAGATCGACGATTCGCATGCCGCCCAGTCAACCGAGCCGGTGATCGGCCCGATAGCTGCTTCCGGGCGATGATCAAACCGGCTGACGCGGCGCGGCCTACAACCGGGAAAGGACGTCGGTGAGCCTGCCCGCGGCGACGTCCCACTCCTCGAGGACGCTGCTCCGCTCGAGCGCCGACGTTCGCAGGGAATGGCGGAGTTCGGCGTCGAGCGACCAGCGCAGCAAGGCCGCCGCGAGCGCCGAAGGGTTGTTCGGCGGCACCAGCAGGCCGGGGACGCCGCCGCCGGGCGCCGTGCCGAGCGCGTCGCGCGCGCCGGTGGTTTCGGTGGCCACCACAGGGATTCCGCGCGCGAGCGCCTCGGCGACGACCAGCCCGGACGTGCCGCCGCGAGCGGGCAGGACGAGCAGATCCGCGCCGTCGTAGACCAGGTCGAGGTCGTCCGGCGGCTGGATGAGGCTGATCCGGGAACCGAGCCCGAGCCGTTCGACCGTCCAGCGCAGTTCGTCGACGTAGGCGGGATCGTGATGGGTCGCGCCGGCGAACACGCATTTGAACGCCAGTTCGTCGATCGTCGAAAGCGCGCGGATGAGCACGTCCTGGCCGTGCCGCGCGGTCATGGGCGCGAGACACAGCAGCCGGGAGACGCCGTCTGCCCCGGCGGCGAGCGGGGCCGCGTCCGTGCCGGGTGTCGCGACGTAGACCCGCGTCGGGTCGAGGTCATGCCGGTCGATCAGTTGGCGCGCGAGCCACGGCCCGGTGGCAACGATCATCCCCGTCAGCCGCAGGGTCTCCCGTTCGCTCGCGTCGAGTTCGGCGGCCTGCGCCGGATCGAGCGCGGGATCGTCGGCGAGCGGCCGGTGGACCAGGACGGCCAGCCGCAGCCGCCGCGCGTGCGGGACCACGATCTCCGGCACCCCGCAGGCGACCGTGCCGTCGATCAGGACGACGGTGTCGTCGGGCAGCGCGGCGAGCGAACGGGCCAGCCTCGACCGGGACAGCGGCCCCGGCATCGGCCATTCGCCGGCGATCGGCAGTTCCAGCAGCGGGAGGCCGGTGGCCGGGAGGTTCTGGCACATCCGGCGGTCGTATTCACCGCTGATGTCCTCGGTGTCCCCCGGCAGGACGAAGACGACCGGTTCGGTCACGCGGTCATTCGAGGTGAACACGGTTACCTCCAGATGCGGGCGCCTTATCTGGAGACACGGATACGGAGCCCGGCCGGTTCACCTCCGGAGGAAGAAAGTTTCACCCGTGCACTCGGGCGATCGCGGCGACGATCTCGTCACGCAGCCCGGCACCGACCGCGATGGTGGCCGCCGAACGCACCGTGTGGTCGCCGCCGTCGGTGTCGACGACCACTCCCCCGGCCTCCCGTACCAGCAGGACACCTGCCATCGTGTCCCACGGCTGGTTGGAGAGGATGACGCTCGCGTCGAGTTTGCCGTCCGCGACCCAGGCCAGGTCGATCGCCGCGGAGCCGAGGAAGCGGACCCGCTGCACGCGGCCGCCGAGTTCGGCGAGCAGCGCCATCCGGACGCGGTTCTTGGCCTCCGCCCCCTCGCCGACCGCGAAGTCGCCGATACTCACGATCGCGTCGGACAGCTCCGTCGCTTTCGACGCCTCAAGACGCTCTTCGTCCGCGTACGCGCCTTGTCCCTCGACAGCGGTGTAGGTGACGTCGAGGAACGGCAGGGAGATCGCCGCGACCGTGCTCTTGAGACCGTCGACGAGCCCGAGCGAAACGCCGCACAGCGGGATGCCGCGCGCGAAGTTCGCCGTGCCGTCGACCGGGTCGAGCGCCCACCAGAGGTCCTTGTCGCCCTGATGCCCGCGTTCCTCGCCGAGGATGCCGATCTCCGGCGTCTCGCGGGCGAGGAATTCGCGGACGGCGTCCTCGACGGCGAGGTCGACGTCGGTCACCATATCGCGATCACCTTTGGCGGCAACGGAGAACGACGTCATCGAGCGGATGATCCCGGTCGCCTTGGCGACGGCCTCGCGGGCCACGGACAACAATGCGGCGTGGTCGGTCATATGGGTACCGTAGCCGGAATGGACCTGTTCCCGACGACCACGACGGCCGACGAGCGCATCCGCGGCGCCGAGGTCGCGGTGCTGCCCGTCGGCAGTTTCGAACAGCACGGAGCGCACCTCCCGCTCGCCACCGACGCCCTGATCGCGACGACGATCGCCGGCGCCCTCGCCGCGGCGTACCCGGTGCTGCGGCTCCCGCCGATCACGATCGGTTGCTCACACGAACACGCGGACTGGACGGGCACGGTCAGTATTTCGGCCGCGACCCTGTACGCCGTGGTGAACGACGTCGCGGCCTCCCTGCGCCGTTCCGGTGTACCGAAACTGGTGCTGGTGAACGCGCACGGCGGCAACTACGTCCTGTCCAACGTGGTCCAGGAGTCGACGTCGCCGATGGCGCTCTTCCCCGGCGTCGAGGGCTGGCAGGCTGCGCACGACGCGGCCGGGCTGGAGACGTCGCTGGACAGCGACATGCACGCCGGGGAGCTGGAGACCTCCCTTCTGCTGCACGCGCACCCATCGCTGGTCCGGCCCGGTTTCACCGAGGCGGATCACCTCGCCGACGACAGGCGGCACCTGCTGACGGTGGGCCTGCGCCCGTATTCGGATTCCGGGGTGGTCGGGCGGCCTTCGCTGGCGACGGCGGAGAAGGGACGGCTGGTGCTGGAGTCACTGGTGGAGAACTTCGGGGACACTCTGGCCGCGCTCGGCTGACTCGATCATGTCCAGATGCGGCAGGAAGTGGTGCATCCGCTCCTGTTTCGTCCGCAGGTACCGCAGGTTCTCGTCGTTCGGCGTGACCAGCAGCGGCACCCGCTCGCTGATCCGCACCCCGTGCTGTTTCAGCTGGTCGACCTTCTCCGGGTTGTTGGACAGCAGCCGCACCGACCGCACCCCGAGGTCGTTCAGGATCTCCGCCGCGGCACGGTAGTCGCGCGCGTCCACCGGCAGCCCCAGCGCGATGTTCGCCTCGACGGTGTCGAGACCTTCGTCCTGCAGCCGCATCGCCTTCAGCTTCGCGAGCAGGCCGATTCCGCGTCCTTCGTGGCCTTGGGCGTACACGAGGATTCCGGCCCCCTCGTCGACGATCGCTTGCAGCGCGGCGGCCAGCTGGTCGCCGCACTCGCAGTGCATCGAGCTGAAGACGTCTCCGGTGAGACATTCCGAATGGACCCGCGCCAGCGTGCCGAAGGTCGCGACGTCGCCGTGCACCAGCGCCATCTGTTCGGTGCCGTCTGCGTCCAGGTACCCATACGCGCGGAAGACGCCGTATCGGGTGGGCAGTCTGGTCTCCACGACCCTCTCGACGGTCATCGGGTTTCTCCTGTCTGTTCGGTGACTCCTGACGGAACGCACGAGCAGGACGCCCGCACCGGGAAGGCTGGAGAAGAGCGCGAGCACGCCGTAGACGACGGCCACGGTGACGCCCTGCGCCGAACCGAGCCCCGCCGCGCCGAACAGCAGCGCGCAAACCCCTTCGCGCGGGCCCCAGCCGCCGATGTTCAGCGGCAGGCCCATCGCGAGCAGGGCGAGGATCATCAACGGCAGCAGGTCGCCGACCGGCGCGGTGATCCCGGCCACGCGCGCGGCGACGACGAACAGCGCGAGATGCCCGGCCAGGGTGGCGGCCGAAAGCAGGCTCACGCCGGGCCAGGTCTCCTTGGTCAGCAGACCGAGCCGGACGTCGGCGAGGGTGACGGCGAACCCGCGGCGCCATTTCGATCCACTGTGGATCCACCGCTTTCCGGCCGTCATCCCGGTGACGATCAGCGCGAGGGCGAGGGCGACGACCACGATCCCGGCGCCCGTGACTACTCCGCCGATGGGCGAAGGCACCATGGAAGGCGCGCTCAGCACGACGGCGACCGAAGCTCCGATGACCGCGATCTGCCCGGCGGTGCGCTCCAGCACCACCGCGCGGACGCCGCGCGGGACGTCACCGGCTTCGCGGCCGTGGTGCACGGCCCGGTTGACGTCACCGAGGACGCCCGCGGGCAGGACACCGTTGAGGAACAACGCGCGGTAGTACTCGCCGACCGCGCTCGGCAGCGACAACCGCAGACTGAGCCGCCGCGCGACCAGGCACCAGCGCCAGGCACTGAAAACCGTGGTGGCGAAACCGATCCCGAGCGCGGCGGCGATCCCGACGGCGTCGACCTCGCGCAGCCCGGCCAGGAACGCACCCGTGCCCAGTTGCCAGACGAGCGTCCCGAGGATGCCGAGCGCGCCGAGCATCCGAAGCCACGGCCAGCACCGGTTCACGCAGGCACCACCAGGAGGTCTTCGTGCTGGATCACCGCGTCCAGCTCGCCCGCCGCGCACTGCTCGAGCCGCCACCGCAGGTAGGCGTCCCCGTCCGGCGCCAGCTCCGGCCGCTGCTCGCAGGCGGCGCCGACCCAGCCGGTGAGCCATTCCGCGGTCAGCGCGGCCTGGTCGGCCCCGAGCCGCCACGGGCTGGGAGCGCGCCGCACGGTGGCGCCAAGCCGTTCGAAGACGCCGAACGCGACGTCCACCGCGTCCGGTCCGAGCAGCCACCGGCCGTCGGTCACCCGGCGTTGGTGCGCGTTGAAGGCGTCGGAGATCTCGATGTCGAACTTGTCCTTGGGCGACAGCACCACCCGGCCCGAAACGCTCAACGTGAACAGGACCGCGCAGCCCGCTTCGACGCAGGCCTCCGCCAGCCGGGACATCTCATCGGCGGTGAGCAGGTCGAGCAGCGCCGACGCCGCCACGAGCGAGGTCCCGGCGAGGTCCTCCGCACGTAACTCGGTGATGTCACGCTGTTCGGTGACGACAGTGACCTCGCTTCCGTCCAAAGCGTGTTCCGGACGGCTGGTACGCGACAGCGCGTGGGTGAGCAGGTCGGCGTCGCGGTCGTGCAGGATCCAGCGCTGGCGGCCGGGCAGCCGCACCGCCAGCCAGCGGCCGAGCGAACCGGTGCCACACCCCAGATCCCGGATGACGACCTCGTCCCGCCCGCGCAGAAACGCGCGCACCGGTTCGATCAGCTCGGTCGCGCGGGCGGCGGCGTCGGCGTCCTCACGCAACTGGAGCCAGCTGGGGGCGTACTTGGTCATGCCGCCGTCCTTTCGCTCAGCAGAACGGCGGCGACACCGCGGGCCGTCTCGTCCCACTCCGTCAGCGTCTCGCGGCGAAGGCGGGCGGAGGCGCGAAGACGATCACGCAGTTCAGGTTCGGTGAGCCAGCGGCGAAGGGCCGTGGCCAGCGCGTTGACGTCCTCACCGGGGACGAGCATGCCGGGCACGCTGCCGTCGGATGCCTGGCCGAGGGTGCCCGGCAGCGCGTCGACGGCGGTCGTCAGCACGGGAACGCCGTGTGCGAGCGCTTCGGTGACGACCATCCCGTAGGTCTCCGAGCGCGACGGCAGCACGAGAAGGTCTGCGGCCGCGTACGTCGCTTCGAGTGCTTCGCCGGATCGCGGGCCGGCGAGGGTGAACCGATCGCCGAGTGTGTGTCGCCGCAGGCGTTCGACGTAGCGGGTCTCGCGGGGAATGGCACCGACGCATTCACAGGTCCACGGTAGATCTTTGAGCGACTTCAACGCTTCCGCGAGCGTGCCCTGCCCCTTGCGCGGGGTCACGTTGGCGACGCAGACCAGCCGCGTCCCGTCAAGACTCCCAGAAGCGACTTCGGCCTTGTCCACCCCGGGCGGCACCACGTGCACGCGATGCGGGGCGAGGTCGTGGTGCTCGATCAGCCGTCGCGCGGCCCAAGCGCTGGTCACGACCACGGCCTCGACCGCGGTGAGCGTCTCCCGCTCCAGCCGGTCCAGCTCGGCGGCGAGCGAAGGCGACAGTCCCGTCTCGTCGGCCAGCGGGAGATGCACCAGCACCGCGATCGACAGCCGCCGCGCGGACGGCCCGATCACCTCCGGCACCCCGCAAGCGACCAGCCCGTCGAGCAGGACGGCCGAACCGTCGGGCAGTGCGGCGAGTTCGCGCGCCAGCACCGTGCGCGCCTCGGTGCCGGGCCGCGGCCAGTTCCCGCGCACGGCGATCTCGTGGACCTCCACCCCCATCGCGGCGAGGCCGTCGCACAGCCGCCGGTCGTAGACGTTGCCGCCGCTGGGCGCGCCTACGTCGTCGATGTCGTTGGGCAGGACGACGTGGAGGCCGGTCACAGCGCACGCTCGTAACTCGCCCAGGCGACGTGGGATTCGTGCAGCGAGACGGTGAGCCCCTCGAGTCCGTGTGCCCCCTCGCCGAGCGCTCCGGTCTGGACGCGGTCGGCGAGCCTGTCCGCGATGACTTTGGCGAGGAACTCGGTCGAGGTGTTGATCCCGGCGAACTCGGGCACGTCGTCGAGGTTGCGGTAGTTCAGGTCGGCGAGCACCGCTTTGAGCTCTTCGGTCGCCTTGCCGATGTCGACGACGATGTTGTCGGCGTCCAGTTCGGACCGGCGGAACGTCGCGTCCACCAGGAAGGTCGCCCCGTGCAGCCGCTGCGCGGGGCCGAAGACCTCGCCTCGGAAGCTGTGGGCGACCATGACGTGGTCGCGGACGGTGATACTGAACAACGGACCTCCCGGATCGATCCCTTAACGCGTGTCCTCCATCTGATAGGTCACACGGAGGCAGAGCGTTCCTGGTTCATTCGCGGCCAGACGCGGCAAGACGTCCGGTAGTTCATGGAACAGACAGTGCCCGCTGACCAGCACTTCGAATCCTGGATCGGCCAGAAGGCGCAAGGCGAGCGCCAAGCGGTCGGCGTAGCCCCGGTTCAGGCGGCGGGACGGCGAGACCATGCCGACCTGGCTGGAGCGGATCGTCAGCCGCCGGGAATGGAAGTTCTCGCCGAGCGGGACACTGACGCGGCGGTCGCCGTACCAGCTCAGCTCGATGACCTCGCCCTCCGGCGCGAGCAGCTCCAGTGATCGCGCGAGCCCCGCCTCGCTCGCGCTGGCGTGCACGACGAGGTCGCAGTCATCCAGCGCGTCCTCCGGTGTCGAGAAGTCGACACCGAGCGCCTTCGCGACCTTCGCGCGCTCCGGGTCGACGTCGATCAGCTGGACCCTCGTCGCCGGGAAACCGGCCAGCAGTTTCGCGACACTGCTTCCCACCATCCCGGCGCCGACCACGGCGATCCGGTCGCCGAGTTTCGGCGACGCGTCCCAGACGGCGTTGACCGCGGTCTCGATCGTCCCCGCGAGGATCGCGCGCTCCGGCGGGACCCCGCGCGGCACCGGGGTCACGGCCGACGCCGGGACGACGTAGCGCGTCTGGTGCGGGTAGAGGCAGAAAACGACTTGCCCGACCAGGTCTTCCGGACCACGTTCGACCACGCCGACATTGAGGTATCCGTACTTCACGGGCCCCGGGAAGTCGCCCTCCTGGAACGGTGCGCGCATTGCCTCACGTTGACTCGGCGGGACCTCGCCGCGGAAGACGAGCGTCTCGGTGCCCCGGCTCACGCCCGAGTACAGGGTGCGGACGAGTACTTCCCCGTCGCCGACCGGAGGGAGCGAGACCGGCCTGATCTCACCGTCGCCGGAACCACTGAACCAGAAGGCGCGTTCCATCGTGTCCTCTCATGTCGGACCCTGGAAGCCGGGGTCACCGCCACCATAACGAGGAGGCCTCGTGATCAACCCCGGAGTTTTCCTGGGGGTCCTCGTCCAGCTGGCGCTGCTGGGGACGCTGGACGCCGTCGCCGGGCTGGGCCCGCTGGGCTGGCTCGCCGGCGCGGCCTACGGCCTCGCCGTGGGCGGATTCCTGACCTACGGCCTGAACCGGAGCACCGCGCGCTCCCTAGGCCCCGCCGACGCCGTCACGCTCGGCCGGTCCGGGTTGGTCGGCTGCGTGACCGCGCTCGTCGTCGACACCGCGGGCCGGGAGATCGTCGCGATGGTCGTCCTCGCGTCGGTCGCGCTCGTCCTGGACGCCGTCGACGGCCAGGTCGCGCGCCGCACCGGGACGGCGTCCCCGCTCGGCGCGCGGTTCGACATGGAGGTCGACGCCTATCTGATCCTGATCCTGAGCGTGGTCGTCGCGCAATCGGTCGGCCCGTGGGTGCTCACGATCGGCGCGATGCGCTACGTGTTCGTCGCCGCGAGCAGGCTTTGGCCGTGGCTGAACGCGCCGCTTCCGCCGAGCATGGCGCGTAAGACGGTCGCGGCGGTTCAGGGCATTGCGCTGGTCGTGGTGGCCTCGGCGATCCTGCCGCTCTGGGTGGGCTTCGTGATCACCCTGGGCGCGCTGGCGCTGCTGACGTGGTCGTTCGGGCGCGACACGTGGTGGCTGCTGGAGCAGCACGCCTTCACCGCCGCGCCGGCCTGATCACGCGTACTGTGCTTCGCCGTTCCCGATCGACCAGTTGACCGGATCGGTCTCGGTGATCATCACGAGCACGTTCCGCGGCTCGGTCCCCGAATACTCCTCGGCGAGCTCCGCGATCCGCCGGTACAGCGACTTCTTCTGCTCGTCGGTGCGCCCCTGCCGCATGGTGATCGTGATGAACACGACCCCCTCGTCGCGGTGGATCCCCAGGTAGTCGTCGTATTTCAGGGTGCTCTGGCCGTTCAGGACCTGGAAGCGGTCGTCGGCCGGGATGCCGAGCGTCTCGACCATCGCGTCGTGGACGGCGTTGCCGAGGGCTTCGAGCTTGTCGGTCCCGATGGCGTCGATGCGGACGAAGGGCATGTCAGTTCTCCTTGGTGGCGAGCAGGCCGAGGGCGCCGTCGACGGCTTTCGCGAACACTTCCGGGGAGCCGGCGGCGCGGGCGAGGATGTAGCCGCCCTGCAGCACCGCGACCAGCGCGGTCGCCGTGGCGAGCGGATCGAGTCCGGCGTCGAGTTCACCGGCCGTGCGGCCCTCGTCGAGCAACTCGGCGAGGCGACCGGTGAGCCAGCCGAAGAACTCTTCGACCGGCTTGCGCAGATCCGCGTCGGCCATCACGTCGGGATCCTGGGCGAGCCTGCCGACCGGGCAACCCTTGAGCACGGCGCGTTCGCGGCGCAGGTAGACGGTGACACGCTCGACGACCGAGCCGGGCGCGGAGAACTCGGCCTCCGCCCTGGCACGCAGATCGTCGGCGCTGCGGACGATCGCGGCGAGCGCGAGTTCGGACTTGCCCTGGAAGTGGTGGTACATGCTGCCCTGGCCGGCGCCGGAGCGTTCCTGGATCGCCTTCGGGCTGGTGCCGACGTAGCCGCGCTCCCACAGGAGCTCACGAGTGCTCTCGATGAGCCTTTCCCTCTTGTCCACGACCAGACCGTACATACTAGTAGGTACAGTGAGCAAGCCGGAGGCGGGAGAGCAAGGGACCTTTGCTACCACTTTCGCACTTATCCGCAGGTCAGCACCCACATTCCGCAGTCAGCAGACTAACTGCGCCCCACGAGAGACCCGCCGGTCCGTGAAGGCCTCCTTCCCTACCCTCAAAGTAGGGAAGGAGGCCTTCACGGACCGCCAGATCACCACATGCACCCCAGTGACCCCAAGCCTCACACCCAAAGCGCGCGAAGGCCCCTTCCCTCGGCTGAGCCGAGGAAACTCGACCTTTACACCCAAGTCCAAGCCGCAACCAGTCGACTGAACGCGCCACACCCTCAGGACCGCGAGTCCTGCCCGAACCGTTCCCACTCCCGGTCCCAGGCCGCCCACCGCGCCCGGTTCAGCAGATGCCGCGCGACCAGATACCCCGCGGCAAGCAGCGCCACCACGGCCAGCCACACCCCCACCCCGACGCCGATCCCCGTACTGGTCGCGTCCATCGGCAGCACCGGCGGCTCGACCACGGCGCCGGCCTCGTCGAGCCACACCGTCACCGCGTCCCCCGCCGAAGCGCCGAGGTCGGCGGCGACCGGCGCCTCCTGGAAGCCCCCATCCGGCAACGCCCACCGCGCCGCCACCGAAGCCGTCTCCGCGGAAGGCGTCCCGTCGACGCCGATACGCGCCGGCGGCGCGTCCTCGAGCAGGAAAGCGGTCGTCGAGTGACGCGAAGCCGTCTCAAGAGCCGAGCGCGCCGTCATGGTCGCGTAGGTCTCCGAACCGGCCGCCGCGGCCAGCGGTACACCGAGCAGCGCCGCCACGAGGCCGCCGACGAGGATCGCCGCCTCGATCCGGTCGGGGATCCGCGCCAGCGGGTTCCGGCCGAGATGGATCCGGCGCCACAGGAACACGAGCCACACGACGGCCTCCTTCACCGGTCCCCACCGACAAGACTGCGCCGGAAAGAACCGGAGCACCAGGAGGCTTTGGTCCCGTCAGCGGCTCTCACCCAGGACCACGTACGCGGCGGCCGCCCGGTTCATCGCACGACGTGTTCGTACGCGCGCTTCAAGTCCTCGACCCGGCCCGGCGGCGCGACCAGCGGCCCTTTCGCCCAATCGCAGCCGAGTTCGTGCAAGACCTGCAACTGTCGCGCGGTTTCGACCCCTTCGGCGACCACCACGAGGTCGACGGCGTGCGCCATCGCCATGATCCCGGCGACGATCGGCTCGGCGTCGCTCGACCTGCCGAGATCGGCCACGAACGACCGGTCGATCTCGATCACGTTCAGATCGAGCCGGCACAGCTGGGCGAGCGAGGAATACCCGGCGCCGAACCGTTCCGCGGTCACCCGCACCCCGGTCTTCCGCAGCGCGTCGACCGCGTCGGCCGCGTCCTTCAGCGCCGTCTCGTCGACGTCGAGACTCAGGTCCCGCGGCCCCAGCCCCGCTGCTTCCAGGGTTGTCTGGACCACTTGCAGCAAGGCGGGATCGCCCAGTTGGCGGACCGAAAGACTCACATTCACATTACAGTGCACACCATGATCGGCACGCCATCGAGAGATCTCGCGGGCGGCCTTGGCGAGGACCTCCGCCCCGATGACCGTCAAAAGATCGCCGTCGTCGGCGATCTCGGCCAATTCCGCCGGATCGATCGGTCCACGCTCCGGGTGAGCCCAACAGGACTTCGCCTTCACCGCGACCATGTCACCGGTCCGCAAATCGACGACGGGCTGATAAACGGTCTCGACCAGGCCTTCGGCGACGGCGTTGCGCAGATCCTGTTCCAGCGCGAAACGGTCTTGGACTCGTTTCCGCATGATCGGCGCATAGAACGCATATCGCCCCGGCCCGAATGTCTTGGCCTGATACATCGCCAAATCGGCGTCTTCCAGCAATTCGTCGGCACTGCGCCGATCACCAGGTTTGGCGATCACTATTCCAATACTCGTATTTATATGCAGTTCGCGGCCGTGCACGGTGAGCGATTCGGCGAGCCGCCGCTGGAGGTGGTCGGCCAGTGCCCGCACCTCGGCGGCTTCGGTATAACCGGTGGTGATGACCAGGAACTCGTCCCCGCCGAGCCGTCCGACCAGGTCCGAAGGTCCGGCGGCGGCGCGCAGCCGGTCGCCGATGATGCGCAGCACCTGGTCGCCGACGGTATGACCGAGCGAATCGTTGATGATCTTGAACTTGTCGAGGTCGATGAACATCACGGTGGTCGTATGCGCCGGATCGGCGTTCGTGCGGCGCAGGTGGTTCAGCGCGAGCGTGCGGTTCGCGAGCCTGGTCAGCGGATCATGGGTGGCCTCGTAGGCCAGCCGTTCGCTGATCGCCCGCCGCTCGGTGATGTCGGCGAAGGACGTCAGCACGGAGGGCACGCTCTGCCCCGGCGCCATCAGCGGACCGGAGGTCAGCGAAAGCCATCGGTGCGCGCCGTCCCGCCGCCGCACCTGCACGACCCGCCCGGTGTCGACCTTCCCGGAACGCCGCACCCGCGCGGACGGCAGATCGTCGACGGGTACCGGGATGCCGTGCTCGTCGTACAGCCGCAACGTCCGGCTCTCCAGGCCGACCAGGGAACCCGGCGGCACCCCGGCGATGCGGTGCGCCGCGGAGTTCGCCAGTTCGATCCGGCCGCCGGGGCCGACCAGCAGCACTCCCTCGTCGAGGGTCTCGACGACGGTGGCGAATTCGGCCTCGGCCCGGCGCTGCGCGGTCTCGTCGGCGCACAGCAGCACGTAACCGTCGAACATCTCGGCCGCGGAGACCCGCACCGCCAGCGCCGTGCCGTCGGCGCTGTAATGCGTGGCCTGCACGACACCGCCCGACGCGACGACCTGCCGCGGGCTCATCGGCGCGCCGACGACCTCGGCCACCGGAACCCCGATGACCTGGTCGAGATCATGGCCGTAGACGGCCTCGGCCGCCGGATTCCAGCTCGTCACCAGCCCGTCGGGAGAGGTCGCGATGATCGCATCGCTCGCGTGGCCGACCAGCGCGGCCTGAAACCGCAGACCGGCCTCGGCCGCCTTCTGCGTGGTCAGGTCGCGCATGATCACCTGGTACGCGGGCTTGCCCTCCCATGTCGTGAGCACCGCCTGCGATTCGACGGTGACACGCCTGCCCTGCAGGGTCCGCAGGGTCATCTCCGTCGGCTCGCTGAACGAGCCGGGCGAGACCAGCGAGCCGATCCGCGCCAGCAGCGCGTCCTGCGAGCCGACGTCGACCAGATCGGTGATGTGCATCCCGATGATCTCGGTCGACACCTTCGCGCCCACGAACCGCATCGTGGCCGAGTTCACGAAGACGACTTTGCCCCGCTGATGGACACAGATCCCGTAAGGGCTCGCCTCCACCATCGTGAGATATTGCGTTCCCAATGCGCCACCATCGGAATTTTGCTCCAAAAGGCGGTACCCCTGACCGAGAAAGGCGAGCGCGGGTTCGCCACGCTGATCCCTCTCGGCGGACAACTCGGTCAGCAGACGGACGAGCGACGCGTGCCGGTCGGGTTTCCCCACCGTGCGGGTCGCGGTGCCGTTCGCTGGCGAGGAATCCTGATCCGAGGGCCGGTGGGTGTCGGGAGTCCCACCGTCGAGATCGTCAGGATCCATCTGATCCAAACCCCCTACTCGACTGATGTAGCTTCCGATTAGATCACTAAATCGACGTAGCCGTCCTCCCCGGACAGCTGATCGGCGCGGCTATTCCACCCCAGCGTTGACTGAATGTAGTTGAAGGGAAACACGTGCGGAGCAAAACAGACATCTGCGGCATCGGCGCCGTAACCGCCTACGGCTGGGGGCGCGAATCGCTGTGGGAGGGCCTGGCGAGCGGCGTCCCCTGTGCCCAATTCGCCGACGGCTTCGGGGAAACCCCGGATCAGCCGGGTTGGGTCGCCCACGTCCCCCAGGGCGGACGGGACAGGGACGGCAGCCTGCACGCGCGGGCCCTGCTCGCCGCGGCGCGGGAAGCGATCGAAGACGCCGGGGCGCGAGGCTGGACGCCAGGGCGCCGGGTCGGCGTCATCTCCGGCGGCGTCCGCGAGGACCTGCGCACCTGGGACCGGCTCACCGAGATGGGCGAGCAGCTCATGTACCGGCGTGAATTCATCGGCATGATGCCCTCGACCCCGATCGCCACCCTCATGGCGGAGTTCGGTTTCCACGGCCCTTCCATGGCCACGTCCGCGATGTGCGCGACCGGCAGCGCCGCGGTGCTCACCGCGAAGATGTGGCTGGACGCCGGCATGGCCGACGACGTGGTCGTGGTCACCACGGATCTGTCCGCGACCAGGCCGATGGTGCGCAACTTCGTGCACTGCGGGGTGGCGATCACCGACGTGCCCCCGCTCGAGGCGTGCCGTCCTTTCCAAGAGGGCACAAGGGGTTTCACCTTCTCCGAGGCCGCGGTCGCGGTGGTGCTGACCCAGCGGAAGACCGAGTCGTACGCGACGCTGCGAGGCGGCGCCATGACCCACGAGGCGCACAACGCGATGGCTCTCGACCCCGATCCGACGAACGCGGTCGCGGCGGTGACCGGGGCGCTGGAGAACGCGAACGCCGCGCCGTCCGACGTCCGTTACCTGAACGCGCACGGGACGGGCACGAAACTCTGCCACCGCACGGAATCCCAGATCCTCGAAGCGGTCTTCCCCAAGGAGACCGAGATCTACTCGATCAAACCGCTGACCGGGCACAGCCAGTCGGGCAGCGCGCTGACCGAGATCGCGGCGATCTGCCTCGCGGCGGAGCGGGACCTGGTCCCGGCGCCGAAACCGGTGGCGGCAGGGCATTCGCAGCTGATGGACGGGCCGTCCCGCCCGGAAAGCGGTCTCACCGTCAAGACGTCGATCGGGATGGGCGGGTACGTCGCGGCTGTCGTACTGGAGACCGCCTAGCGAGCAATTCGATAACACACGGTCTCAACGTCGTCACGAACCGTCATTTCCGGTGCTCGGATGGTCAATACTTCCCAGTAGCGACAACGCACCGAGCACGGAGGCGACCATGAGCCCGCGAACGGCGACCGACAACCTCGTCCACAACTACCTGTTCTTGCGGCGTGCCATAGGTTTCCTCGGGATCGGGCTGCCCTTCGTGCTGGTCTTCGGGACAATGGTCGTCGACGGCGGCGGCCTGCTCAACTCGATCAGCGGGTACTACTACTCGGGAATGCGGGACGTCTGGGTCGGTGTCATGTGCGCCATCGGCGTCTTCCTGTTGTCCTATCGGGGTTACGGCCGGGTCGACGACATCGCCGGCAACATCGCGGCCGTGGCCGCCGTCGGGGTGGCGCTCTTCCCCACGACACCGGCGAACGGCGACCGTACGGACGAGATCGTCGGTTTGCTGCACCTCGGCTTCGCCGCGGTCTTCTTCCTCACCTTGGCGTTCTTCTGCATCGTGCTGTTCACCAAGTCGGACAAGGAGATCCCGGGTGCCCGCAAACCCGCACGGAACCAGCTGTACGTCGCGTCCGGCGTGATCATGCTGGTGTGCCTGGCGTTGATCGTGCTGAGCGGGCTGGTCTTCGACGACCTGACGAAGGATCTCTACCCGGCGCTGTGGCTGGAGTCGGTCGCGATCCTCGCGTTCGGTGTCGCGTGGCTCACCAAGGGCGGGACGCTGCTGCCGGACAAGCCGGTGGCAGCGGGGACCCGGGTGACCGCCTGACCTGCGCCGGTGAAGGTAAAGGAACCTTTGCCATCGGCCGGGTCGTTGAGGCCTTATGACCGATCGCATCGCACTCCGCCTCGGCCGCCGCGACCTGCTGGTGGTCGCGGGGATTCCCGGGGCCGGCAAGACCACCCTGCTGTCCCGGGCGGCGACCGGCGCCCTACCGGTGCTCGACTCCGATCAGGTCCGCGCGCGGCTGCGCGAACGGCTGCCGCCCGCGCTGCCGTACCGGTTCTACCGGCCGGTGGTCCACCTGTGGCATCGCGCGCGGGTCGTCCGGTTCGCACTGGCCGACGGGGGACCGCTCATCGTGCACGAGCCGTCGACCCGCGCGACGACCCGCGGGCTGCTGGCCCTGCTCGGCCTGGTGAGCCGCCGCCCGGTCCGGTTGCTGTGGCTCGACGTCACCCCGGAGGACGCCCGCGCGGGCCAAGTCGCGCGCGGGCGCGTCATCCGGCGGCACTCGTTCGCCCGCCACGTCAAGAGGGCCGAGAAGGTGCGCCGTGCCCTACGCGACGGCTGGGTGCCGTCAGGCTGGCACGGCGCGCGGATGGTGACCCGCGAGGTCACCGGGGCGCTGCGCTTCGTCACCGAGGAGGAGCCGGGGAGAGACCACTCAGGCGACATCCGGCTCCTTCGCGTCGAGCGGCCCGCGGCACCCGCCGTCCGCGCTGGCTAGCGGTTCCGGCTCGGGGTTCGTCCGCGGGCACGGGACGGTTCGGGTGCGGGTTCATCGGCGTCCAGCGGATGCGTACCGGCATCGTCGTTCGTCCTTTCCACTCCGCGAAGCCCTCTGCACCGGGATACGGACGCGACGAGCGATCGGTTCAGATCCCCACGTAGTTCTCGGCGAAGAAGTCTTGGTGCGCGCGGGAAACCCGCAGGCTTTCCAGCCGCGCGTCCCGCAAAGCTCGCTGGAAGACGGCCTCGTCGTCGTATCCGGCTGGGCCGTGCAGAAGGTTGATCATCCAGAGGGAGAACTCCTGCGCGCGCCAGATCCGCGGCAGGCAATCGGCGGAATAGCGCTCGAGTGCCGCCATGTCGCTCTCGGCGTGGGCCTTGATCAACGCGTGCGCGAGGATCTCGGCCTCCATCAAGGCCAGATTCGCGCCCTTGGCCGCGGCGGGGCTGATCAGGCTCGCCGCGTCCCCCGCGAGGAACAGGTTCCCCCGCTGGATCGTGTCCATCACCCGCGACGCCATGTCCACGATCCGGCGCTCGATGATGGCGCCGCGTTTGAGCTCGCCGTAGCGGTCGGCCCGCATCCGCAGGTGCAGTTCGTCCCAGATCCGGTCGTCTCCCCAGTTCTCCGGATCCTCGCCACGCGATACTTCGAGGTAATAGCGCGTCACCGTCGACGTCCTGGCCATATGCCCGGCGAATCCGCGTTCGTGGATCGCGTAGCCGATCGCGGACATACTCGGCGGCGCCTCGGCGAGGATCGCGAGCCACGAGATGTCGTGGTCACGCCGGAAGACCCGGGCGGGCACTGATCTCAGCGAGATCCCGCGCCTGCCGTCGCAACCGGCGATGTACTTGGCACGCAAGAGAAGATCGTCGGCGATCACCGTCGCGTCCATCCCCGACACCGAGGCGACCTCGGTGTCGAACCTGATCTCCCCGCCGCGGGCGAGGAACTCCGCGATCAGATCGGTGACCAGGAACTGCTGCGGATAGACGGTGTGCACCTCGCCGTTCCCGAGTTCGCCGTACTTGAGCTCGAATTCGGCCTGATCATGACGAAAGGCGCAGGTGTCGTGACTCAGGCCTTTCTCGAGCAGCCCCTCGGCGAGCCCGTTCTCGGTGAGCACACGGACGCTGTTCGCGGCGAGAAACCCCGCCCTGGCCCGGTTTTCGACATGGTCACGGCTACGGCGCTCGAGGATCATGCAGTCGATTCCGGCGGCGCGTAACAGGTTTCCCAGCACGAGCCCCGCCGGACCGGCCCCCACGATCACCACGTCGGCATCGATCTTTCCCACGAAAGCCCCCAGTACCTTCGCCCGCCCCCAGTGCGGTCCAAGGTACACAAAACGCCGTGGCGTCGTGGGCGTTCAGTCCTCCTGGGCGCGCGCCCTCGCCCTGCGTTTCCCTTCGTGCATCGCCACGACGCGGGCGATCGGGATCGTGTGCCCTTGCTCGACGAGGTCGGCGGGCAGTGTCTGCGGCTCCGGCATCGCCTCGGCCCACGGATCTTCGTCCCCCAGGAGACCCGGCGCCGTGTGGACGGTGAAATCGGCGGGGACCACGTTTTCGAGCTCGTCCCAGGCCACCGGGAACGACACCGTCAGCCCCGGCCGCAACCGGGGGCTGTACGCCGCCGCGACCGTGTTCCCGCCCGCCCGGGTCGAATCGAGGAACACCTTCCCTTCGCGGTCTTCCACGATGTACGCGGTCGTCGCGACCGCCGGGTCGACCTGCTCCGCGCGGGCGGCGAGGGCGCGGGTCGCGGCCGCGACGTCTTCGAACCCTTGTCCCGGCGTCAGCGGGACGAAGATGTGCACACCCTTGGAACCACTGGTCTTCACCGCTCCGGCGAGCCCGGAGTCGGCGAGGGCCTGCCGCACCAGCATCGCGGCCTTCACGACGTGGGCGAAATCGTCTCCGGCGGGCGGGTCGAGGTCCAGCACCAGATGGGTCGGACCCGCGTCGGCGTCCACGGTCATCAGGGTCGGGTGGTATTCGACGGCGCGCTGGTTCGCGAACCACAGCAGCGTCCGGCGGTCGTCGCAGAGCGCGTACGACACCTGCCGTTTCGACCTCTCGGCCCACATTCCGTGCCGTTTGACCCAGCCGGGCGTGTATTTGGGCAGGTTCTTCTGCATGAACGGGTCCTGGCCGCGAAGGATGCGGATGACCGAAAGCGGCCTGTTCTCCAGAACCGGGAGAATGCGGCCCGCGACGGCGTCCAGATAATCCACCAGGTCGCGTTTGGTCGCACCCTCGAACAACGGCTGGTCGAGGTTGGTCAGCTTGACGCCGTCACGCTCCTCATCGCTCATGAGGTGAGCGTGGCACAAAAAATCTCGTGAGTGGTAGTGACGGCGTCACTACCACTCACGAGAGTCGGCACCTAGCCGATGTTGGCGTCGATGCAGGCGTAGAAGGCGTTCGCCGTGTCGTAGACGTTCCAGCGGGCGAGGATCTTGTGCCGCCCGCTCTGCTGCAGGTTCACGCTGTGGGTGACCGTGGCACCCGGCTGCGCGCCACCGTCGTTGAAGCTGGCGACCTTGGCGCCGTCGACGAAGTACTCCCAAGTGCTGGTGCGGTGGCGAGCCGTCAGCGTCCACCGGAACGTGGTGGTACGGCCGAGGGAATGCACCTTCCAGCCCTTGCTGTCGTCGTTGAGGTCCGCGAAACGGCCGACACCGCCGTTACAGCTCATGAGACCCTTGGGGCCCTCGACACTTTGCGGCTCCCATTTGATGGAGCCACAGGAAACGGTGTTCTGCGCGCACTGCGCCTGCCTGCTCGCAGGCGAGGAAACGTAACCGTGCGCGTTGGCGGTGCCCGCCGGGATCGCGACCAGAGCCGCCGGCACCATCGCCGCACCTGCCGCCAGGGTCAAAAGCCGTCGTTTGAAGCTCATGCCTACCCCTTTCCCATCTCTACACCCACCGCGGACTCGAGATTCCTGGGTCACAGCGAGCGAAATACCAATGAAGGTCGGGACACATCCGCCGAAGCGCCGAACAGGCGAATGTGGTCTAGACCATAATTGGTTCAGACGACTCGGTCAAGAGTAACCAACCGGGCACTTGGAGTCGTGAAGATCGAACAGGGGGTGTCAAGCCGGACCTTCAGCCCGCACCCAAACAGACGAACGGTCGCCGGAACGGATCAACGGCGATGGTGTCCGCCAAGGCCGTCGCCGGTCCGGCCCCTTCGGCGAGTCCGCGGTGGTAATCGTCCATCGCGGCCGCCGCGGCCTCGTCACCGACTCGGCTCAACGGCGCGATCACCGTCCGCGAACCACTCGCGAGCAACGCGCTGGCGAAACCGAGAACCTCGTCGCCGGGCCGGATCCGGTTCAGCGCCAGTTCGCAGGCCGCGAAGACGACTTGCGCCGGAGGCTGCGCGAGCCCGGCCATCTCGTGCGCGAAGAGCGCGCCGTCGGCCAGTTCCAGCCGGGAGAACAAGGCGTTCTCGGGTTCGTGCGCGCCGTGCGCGGCGATGTGCGCGAGCTTCGCGCCGTCCAGCGCACGCAAGACGGAGGACACGGTCGCGTCGGCCCCGGCCAGCGTATGCGCGGACCGGTAGTGCGTGGCGAGTTTGTCCAGCTCACCCCTGGTCCCGACGAGGCCGGGCCCGCGGACGAGGACGACCTTCCGCGCGCGGGGCATCGCCGAGCGCCCCGCGCCCAGCCACGCCGTCGCCGAGGGAGCCACGACGATCGGCCGTGACCGCAGCGCCGGCAGCACTCCCCAAGGAACGGCGAACAACGGGCCGGTCGGCACGACGACCAGACCGCGGTCCCCGAGCAGCGCTTCGAGCGGCCGGATCAGCTGGCTGTCCAGCCGTTCGGCCTGTTTGCGCGCCGAAGCGAGCACCGACCGGACCAGCGGCGCCGGCAACCGATCCGGCGCGAGGGCGTCGAGATCGACGTTCAGCATCCGCGCGGACTCCGCCGCCCGCTCGGCCGAACCGAGCCGCACCAGTTCGCACCGTCCGCCGACGACCACCATCGCCACCAGGTCGTCCCCCGACGACGCGAAACTCACCAGCGCGCGTTCGCCCAGCTCGCCGGCCACCTCGGCGAGCCGCGCGACCGGCCGCGGCCTGCCCCAGCGGCCCGTATGCCACCCGAGCCGATGCGCCTCGCGCAACCGCTCGGCGTGCTTGGAACGCAACGCCGCCGTCGGATGCCCGTCGTGCTGTGCCTGGTGGATCGCCTGATCGAGCCCCCGGACCTCACCGACCCGCTCGGCGAGCTCCGGATCGGCCGCGACAACAGGTTCGTACCGGTAACTTTGCGCGCGGGTCCGCTCCGTCCAGCCGAACAACCGGGCCGCGTCGGCGCGCTCCAGCACGATCTTGACGGCCAGATCCGCCAGCTCCCTGCCGTGCAGCGCCGTCCCGGACACCAGCTCGATGCCGCCCATCCGATCACGGACGCGGTCGAGTTCGGTGAGCCCGGCCCGGATCTCGGCCAGCGCCCTGCTCTTGTCGCCCTCGGCCACCGCGAGTTCCGCACGGCAAAGCCTGCGCAACATCCGATAATCGACGGAAGTCAGCCGCCCCGGCCGCGGAATCCGTTCGAGCAACTCGGCCGCACGCTTGCGTTTTCCCTTGCGCAGCTCGACCCGGACGGCCAGCATCCGTGCCAGCGCCGCCTGATCGGCGAGCCGCGGCATCGGCATCGCGTTCGCCGCGCGCAGCGCGCGAGATGTCAAGGACGGCGGGATCACGTTGGTGCGCAAGGCTTCCTGCACGTCGGCGCGGAGGCCGACGATGGTCGCGTTGGCGACGCAGGTCTGGCAGCCCCACCGCAGCATCCTGCGGCGTGCGGACGCGGCGTACGAACGGGCGAGTTCGAGATCATCGCTCATCAGCGCCGCCGACGCGCGATACAGCTCCACGTCGGCGAGATCACGGGTGATACTGGTCTGCTCGTGCATCACCAACAGCACGTCGTCGAGGTGCCCCGCGGCCTCTTCGGCCAGTCCCGCGGCGAGCAGCGCCTTTCCTTGCTCGAGACGCAGGAGCGGATGGATCTCGACGTCGAGCGCCCGGTAGATCCTTTCACTTTCTTCGTAGAGCCGAAGTGCGACGGGGACGTTCCCGATCCTCAGCTCGAGCGAACCGAGAGGTCGCCGCGCATCCGCCGCCTGCTGCCGCAGTTCGTACGTCTCCGCGATGTCCATCGCCCGAGCAAGGTCCTCGCGAGCCCGGCCCACATCACCCAACCGCGTATACGCGAGCCCGCGGGTGATCATCGTGCCCAGGAACGGGCCGAGCAGGGGGACCGGGTCGGGCGTCGAAGCGAGCACGAATTCCTTGTGCTCGATCGAGGCGTCGAAGTAGGCGATACCTTCTTCGTCTCTGCCCACCGCCATGAGCATGAGCCCGTAATTGTGATCGATGGCGCCGCTCAGTTCCGCACGCAGTTTCGGGTCGCCGATCCCGTCGAGCAGTGCCCGCACCTCGTCGAGTTCGACGAGACCGGCGGCGACCTCGCCCCCGGTCTCCGTGCCGAGCGCGACGAGCGAATTCGTGAGCCGGATACGAGCGGACGACCATTCCCACCGGGCGGGTTCATCGTCCGGATCGACCGAGTCGAGCACCGACATGCCCCGGTGGAGGAGCTTCAAGCCCTCACGCGGCCGCCCCGAGCAGACCGCGTCGACCCCCGCCCGCTGCAGGGCACGTGCCTTGTCGATGGCCTCGGCCACCCCGAGTTCTGTTACGACCACTGATCTATGACAGCACAGCCGGTAGCCGAAAGACCGCCGCCCGTCAGGGAATACCCCAACGAGCGGCCGAAGTCTTCCGGCTCATCCGGTCAAGGCGTCGGAGGCGGGGTCTGGATGCAGCCGCCCGAGCATTCCAGCAGCTTGTCGCGGTAATGCTCACAGTCCGGACTGTGCTCGTGTTGCGGCAGGCCGGGCTTGGGCTGAGCCGGGTCGACCGGCTCCTCCTCGCCGATGAGGTCCTTGACGTCCGCAGGCGTCGACATTTGACGATCTCCTCCCCTGATGATCTTTCTTTGTCGTACCAGGCAGCCTCGATTACGACGGCCCCCTCTGTTCGCAGGCCCTCTTCCTGCGAACGGGGCAATAGTGCCACAACGGAGCAATGATCGGGAGCGATTACCTACACTGAGTCATCGTCGGCACCCAAAAGGGGGACGCCTGGTTAGCAAGCCTCACGATCTCCGCCGAATGGCCGCGCCACCCCACGCGAAGACGGGAATCGAGATCATTCCACTGCGCCATCCGGCCTAATATCCAAAACTTCTTGCGACACAAGGGTTTCCGGCCGGGATGCCGGGGAACTCACGACCTGTCGGGGGTTGACCCGGCGAAATATCCGGAGGAGATAACGATGCCCACGTGGTTGGTCATCATCATCGTCATCGCCGCGATCCTGGTGGTGGGCGCGGCCGCTTGGTTCATCGTCGTGGAGCAGCGCAGGCGGCGATTGCGAGAGACATTCGGTCCCGAATACGACCGGGCGGTCGAGGAACACGAAAACCCGAGGGAAGCCGAACGTGAGCTTTCGTCGCGGGTGAAACGACATTCGGATCTCGACATCCGGCCGCTGCCGGAGACCACAAAGGACCGGTACGCCCAGGAATGGGCGCTGATCCAGGAACAGTTCGTCGACCGTCCGTCCGGCGCCGTCGTCGAGGCGGAGCGGGTGCTGGTCTCCTTGATGGCCGAGCGCGGCTACCCGACCGAGGGATACGACCAGCAGCTCGCGGATCTGTCCGTCCGGCACGCGAACGCGTTGCGGCACTACCGCGCCGGACACGACACACTGTTGCGCCATCGGGAATCCGAAATGTCCACAGAGGACATGCGCGAAGCGATGAAGCACTACCGCGAAGTGTTCGAAGATCTGTTGACCGATGCCGGCGAAGGAGCGGAAGCCCATGGAAAGCAGGCCCCCGGAAACCGAGGGAACGGAACGCGTCGTGGGGACGACGGATCGGCCCGGCGAGGAACCGACCGCTGACGGACAGGCCTTGAGCACCGAGGACTTGGTGGCCGCCGATTCCGAGCGCACCGAAGAAGACGAAGCGCAGGCATTGTTCGCCGACGCCGATGTCGACAGGTTCCGCGAAAGCTGGCAAGGCATCCAATCGGCCTTTGTGGACGATCCGCGGCGGGCGGTCAAGGAGGCCGACGAACTCGTCGCGGTCGTGATCCAGAACCTGGCCACGACGTTCGCGGACCACAAGAAGGAACTGGAATCCGCGTGGAGCCAGGGGGAACCGGCGACCGAAGACCTCCGGATCGCGCTGCGCCGCTACCGGTCGTTCTTCAACCAGTTGCTGAGCGCGTAGGCAAAGCCTCGTGAGTGGTAAGGACGGTTAGAACCGTCCTTACCACTCACGAGGCGGATCAGGCACCGGTGGTCGATCCGGGCCGCACGATCATCAGCACCGTCACCACGGCCCAGAGCAGATTGAACATCCCCGTGTACATCGCCACCCGCCCGGCCGTGACCGGTTCCGACGGCGGCTCCGCACCCAGCGCGGCGAGGATCGCGTTCTGCCCCGGCAGGACCAGCAACGCCAGCACACCGGCGGCGGCCGCGGTGAGCACGATCGACACGATCACCCACAGGTCACCGAAGACCCGCATGCTGCCCGCCGTCGCCAGTCCGAAGAACGGCACCGCGATACCGAAGATCGCGTAGACGCGGCAGATCCGGTTGAGCGCGCGAAGCACGGACAGTCCGGAACCCGGCTCGGCGAAGGCCTTGCGCGCCGCGGCGGGGAACATGCTCGCCGCGACGGTGACCGGACCGACCGCGATGACGGCGGCGAGCACATGGAGAATCAAAAGGACTTTCGACACGCCACCCAGCCTATGATCGTCACCCGGGCCTCCGGTACCGGTGTTTTCGACAGATGTCGCAGGATTCCGGCCATCGGGCTACGTCCGGCGACGTACGCGGAGTGCCGCCTGTGAACGGATGTGGCGACGGCCTCACCCGGACACCATTCGTCATCATGAACCTTCCCGTGGACACAGACGAACTCACGAAACGGTACGGCGAGCAACTCGCCGTCGACCGGATGAAGCTGACCGTGCTGCCCGGCGAGATCTACGGCTTCCTCGGCCCGAACGGCGCGGGCAAGACGACGACTTTGCGGATGCTGCTGGGGCTCGTCCGGCCGACTTCCGGCAGCGTCCGGCTGTTCGGCAGGCCGCCCGGCGATCTCGACGGCGTCGGCGCGCTGATCGAATCACCGGGGTTCTACCCGTATCTGTCCGGTTCGGACAATCTCAAGGTGCTGGCCCGGTACAGCGGAACGGATCCGCTCCGCGTCGGCGAGGTGCTCGCGATGGTCGGCCTCGCCGATCGCGGCAAGGACCGGTACTCGACCTACTCCCTCGGCATGAAGCAGCGGCTCGGTGTCGCCGCGGCGCTGCTGAAGGATCCGCGGTTGCTGATCCTCGACGAGCCGACCAACGGGCTCGACCCGGCCGGCATGGCCGACATGCGGGTGCTGATCCGCAGGCTCGGCGCGGAGGGCTGCACCGTGCTGCTGTCGAGCCACCTGCTGGGCGAGGTCCAGCAGATCTGCGACCGGGTCGGCGTCGTCTCGCACGGGCGGCTGGTCGCGGAGAACACGGTGGCCGAGCTGCGCGGCGGCACGGTCCTGCACATCGAGGCCGATGACATCGTGCGCGCCGCGGACCTGGTGCGGCACTGGATCGGTGCGGAGAACGTGCGCGCGAGCGGGACCGGTCTCGACCTGACGGTCGCCCCGGAACGCGCGTCGTGGCTGAACCGCGAACTCGTCACGGAAGGGATCCCGGTCCGCGAACTGCACGTCCGAGAACAGGATCTGGAACAGGTCTTCTTCGAGCTCACCGGAGAGGTGGCGGATCATGTGGGGTAGCTGTACCGCCGAGCTGGCGAAACTCGTCCGGCGTCCGGCGAACTGGTTCATGCTGGGGATCGCGGTCGCGCTCGGCCTGACCTTCACCTACCTGCTGCCGCTCGCGGGCGCGGCGGGTTCGTCGAGCGGGGCGCCCGGGACGGATCGCGGGCTGGTCGCGACTCTTCCGGCGAATCTGGTCGGCAACTCGATCGGCGGGCTGCCGGTGTTCCTCGGGGCGATCCTGCTCGTGCTCGGCGTGCTGGCAGTCGGCACCGAGTACGGCTGGAGCACGTGGAAGACCGTGCTGACACAAGGACCTTCGCGACTGACCGTCTACAGTGGAAAGTTGTTCGCGCTGGCCGTCGCGTCACTGACCGTCGTGCTGACGAGCTTCGCGACCGGCGCGGTCACGAGCGCGCTCATCGCGTCTTCGGAGGGCGAGCCGATGAACTGGCCGTCGTTCGGCTCGCTGCTGACGGGGATCGGTGCCGGCTGGCTGATCGCGATGACCTGGGCGGCACTCGGCGCGGCTCTCGCCATCGCGATGCGCGGGGTGGCGCTGCCGATCGGGCTCGGCCTGGTGTGGCTGCTGGTGGTCCAGAATTTGCTGTTCGGGGTCGCGGCCCCGCTGGTGGACTGGGTCGGCACGCTCCAGCTGGCGCTGCCGGGAGCCAACGCCGGTTCGCTGGCCGCGTCGCTGGGAGCTTCGGGCGCGACGCCGGGGATCGGGGAACTCGTCGATGTCTCCCAGGCGACGCTGATCGTGGCAGGCTATCTGGTGGTCTTCGCCGGTCTGGGTGGCTGGCTGCTGCGGCGCCGGGATGTCCTCTGAAGGTCCGTGAAGGCCTCCTTCCCTACCTTGAGCGTAGGGAAGGAGGCCTTCACGGATCACTGGGCCAGGGCGTCGAGATCCGCGACGACGTCCGCGGGCAGCTCGAGTTTCGCGGCGGCGATGTTCTCGTGCAGGTGCAGCAGCGACGACGTGCCCGGGATCAGCAGGATGTTCGGCGACCGCTGGAGCAGCCACGCGAGCGCGACCTGCATCGGCGTCGCGTCGACCCGGCGGGCGCAGTCGTCGAGGACACCGGACTGGAGCGGCGTGAACCCGCCGAGCGGGAAGTACGGCACGAACGGGATGTTGATGGCCGCGAGGGCGTCGAGGAGCCCGTCGTTGGCGCGGTTCGCGACGTTGTACTCGTTCTGCACGCAGACGACTGGCGCGATGGCACGCGCTTCCTTGACCTGTTCCGCCGAGACGTGGCTCAGTCCGAGGTGCCGGATGAGACCCTGCTGCTGAAGTTCGGCGAGAACCTCGAACGGCTCCGTGATCGAGACCGGGATCGGGAAGACGCCGTGCTCCCCCGCGAGCCGCAGGTTGACGACGTCGAGCACGTCGACGCCGAGGTTGCGCAGGTTGTCGTGGACCGCGGAGGTCAGCTCCTCGCGCGAGAGCGCCGAAGGCCAGCCCTTGTCCGGAGTCCGCTTCGCGCCGACCTTCGTGACGATGTGCAGGCTGTCCGGGTACGGGTGCAGCGCCTCGCGGATCAGTTCGTTGACCGTGTGCGGACCGTAGAAGTCGCTGGTATCGATGTGGGTCACCCCCAGCTCGACAGCCTCGCGGAGGACGGCGATCGCGGTTTCGCGGTCGCTCGGCGGCCCCCAGATGCCGGGGCCGGACAGCCGCATGGCGCCGTAGCCCATCCGGCTCACGGTGAGATCGCCGAGGGTGAGGGTGCCGCCTGGGCTCATGATCGCTCCTTGTGCAAGTGGGTTCGGCTCACCTTATGCAGGCCCGCCCGTCCTGGCGCGTGCGGGAAGGGAGCAAGGGACCTTTGCTACCACTCGGGGCTCTGACCTGCACGAACGAGCAGACCCACCAGCTGGTTCGCCAGCCCTTCGGTCAGCCCGTCGACGAACATCGCGTGGCCGGCGGGCTCTCCGCGTTCGGCCAGGACCGTCGCCACGGCCTCCCCTGGGTTCGCGTAGGGCCACAGCCCCGCGACGAGGATGAAGACGGCCTTCGCGAAGTGCCCGGCGGCTTCGGCGTCCAGCGGGGCATGGGCGCGGACGAGGCCGGCGAGCCGCTCGGTCCGTTCACCCGCCCGGGTCTTGAACGTCCGGGCGGTCTCCACGGAGATGTTGCGTTCGAGCACGGCGGCCATCGTGCTGATCAGCTCGCACAGCAGGCGCTGCCGCGAGATCGACGTCGCGATGACGGCCGCGACACGCTCGTACCCCGGCTTCGCGCCGTCAGGGACGCTTAGCTCGCCTTCGAGTTCGTCGAGCCACGCGACCCAGACCGAGTCGAGGACTTCCAGGAAGACCGCCTCGCGGCTGTCGAAGTAGCGCAGCACGTTCGATTTCGCCAAGCCCACCCGGTCGCTCAGTTCTCGCAGGCTGATCCGGGAGACGGGCCGCTCGGACAGGAGGTCGCGCGCCGCACCGAGGATAGCCGCGCGCCGGGCCTCGACCTGTTCCGGCCGCCGTGCGCGCTGGAAGTCGGGGGCCACGCGCCGCACGGTACCAGACCACCCGGCTGTTATTCGGCGTTCGCGGCCCTCCTGGCCTGCACCCGCTTGTAACTCCAGATCAGCAACGCGAACAGGATGAGCCCGGACAGGATCAGGCTCGACCCGGTGCTCCAGCCCCCGAGCGGCAGCCCCGGCACGAGCCCCCACACGATCCCCGCGGCCAGCAGGCCCAGCCCGGCCAGGACCGAACCCGCGATGCGCAGCGGCGACGAAACACTGTCCTCGGCCGCCTTCATCGCCCTGTCGCGGATCGGATCGACGTACTTCTCCACCACGGGGAACTCCGAGGCCAGCACGAGCAGACCCGCGAGCACGAGCAGCAGGCCCGGCCCGGGCAGCACGAGGAGCGCGATGCCGACCAGCAGGAGAACGCCGCCCGCGATCAGGATCAAGACCTGCTTCACGGGTTTTCCGATGCCCACCGTCTTCTCCTCGCCGTCGTCCCTTTCGTCGATTGTGCCGGTCGCGCCGCGAACGCGCTGGTCCGAATCGTCCGCGACCTGTCTGTATCGGACGAGCCCGTTCGTCGGGGATGGTGAACAGGCTCAGACAGGAGGACCGATGCGCTACATGTTGCTGATCTGCGGAAGCCCGTACCCCGGCGCGGACGACAGTGAAGACCCACTGGACGAAAAGACGCAGGCGTGGGTCGACGAGATGACCGCTCGCGGGGTCCGGCTGTCTGGCAGCAGGCTCCGGTCGGCGGCCACCTCGACCACCGTGCGCCACCGCGACGGCGAACTGCTCGTCTCGGACGGACCGTTCGCGGAGACGAAGGAACAGATCCTCGGCTATGACCTGATCGAGTGCGCCGATCTCGACGAGGCGATCGAAATCGTGTCGAAGCATCCGGTCGCGAAGTTCGCGACCATCGAGATCCGGCCGCTCTGGCCGACCCCCTGAACGCGCCTGTAAGTGGCGTGTCGATGAAGGATTTGGGACGTCGAGTGTCCCAAATCCTTCATGGACACCCCACCTGCCCGCGATTCTCACGTTCACGGACCTCGCCACAAGGTGGTAGCAAAGGTCCCTTGCTCACTCCCCCGCGCGCAGCAGCTGCTCGAACGGCACGAACCCGCTGTCCGGAGCCGCGGCCGTCCCCTCCGACGACAGCCGCGCGGCGAACTCCCGCCCCGCCCGCGAAGCCCGCGTGTCGAGGTCACCCGGAGACGCCCAGTCCGACGAAGCCGCGTACACCGCCGTCGCGACAGGCTCGGCGCGAAGGTAGGCGAAGAGCGGACGCAGCGCGAAGTCGAGCACCAGCGAGTGCCGTTCGGTTCCGCCGGTGGCCCCGATCAGCACCGGTTTCCCGTCGAGCGCCTTCTGGTCCAGCACATCGAAGAACGACTTGAACAGCCCGCTGTACGACGCGGTGAACACGGGCGTCACGGCGATCAAACCGTCTGCGGCGGTCACCTTGTCGATGGCCGCGCGCAGGGCCGGGGAAGGGAATCCGGTCAGCATGTTCTTCGTGACGTCGACAGCCAGGTCGCGGAGTTCGATCACCTCGATCTTCACGTCCGGCAGCACCGACCGAGTCGACAAAGCGAGCTTGTCCGCGAGCAGCCGCGTCGAGGACGGCTGGCTCAAACCCGCGGTCACGACAGCGATCGTCGTCATACCGTCACCTCCGAACGAAGCGAAGCGTGAGTAGGAGCCTCGGGCACGTGCGCCGGACGAAGCGAGTCGAGTTCCTTGCGCAGCACCGGAATCACGTGCTCGCCCAGCAGGTCGAGCTGTTCCAGCACGGTCTTCAGCGGCAGTCCGGCGTGGTCCATCAGGAACAGCTGACGCTGGTAGTCGCCGAAGTGCTCGCGGAAGGTCAGCGTCTTGTCGATCACCTCTTGCGGGCTCCCGACGGTCAGCGGCGTCTGCTCGGTGAACTCCTCCAGCGACGGGCCGTGCCCGTACACCGGCGCGTTGTCGAAGTACGGCCGGAACTCCCGCACCGCGTCCTGCGACTTCGGCCGCAGGAACACCTGGCCGCCGAGTCCGACGATGGCCTGGTCCGCCTTGCCGTGCCCGTAGTGCTCGTACCGCTCGCGGTACAGGTTGATCAGCGCCTGGAAGTGCTCCTTCGGCCAGAAGATGTGGTTCGCGAAGAACCCGTCGCCGTAGTAAGCGGCCTGTTCCGCGATCTCCGGGCTGCGGATCGAACCGTGCCACACGAACGGCGGGATACCGTCGAGCGGGCGCGGCGTCGAGGTGAACTCCTGCAGCGGCGTCCGGAACTTGCCGGACCAGCTGACCACGTCCTCGCGCCACAACCGGTGCAGCAGATGGTAGTTCTCGATGGCCAGCGGAATGCCCTGGCGGATGTCCTGTCCGAACCACGGGTACACCGGGCCGGTGTTGCCGCGCCCCATCATCAGGTCGACGCGGCCGTCGGCGAGATGCTGCAGCATCGCGAAGTCCTCGGCGATCTTCACCGGGTCGTTCGTGGTGATCAGCGTGGTCGAGGTGGAGAGGATGATCTTCGACGTCTGCGCGGCGATGTAGCCGAGCATCGTCGTAGGCGAAGAAGGCACGAAGGGCGGGTTGTGGTGCTCGCCGGTCGCGAAGACGTCGAGGCCGACTTCTTCGGCCTTGAGCGCGATCCGCACCATCGCCTTGATCCGCTCGTACTCGCTGGGCGCCTCCCCGGTGGTCGGGTCGGTCGTCACATCGCCCACCGTGAAGATTCCGAACTGCATGACCTGCTCCCTGGGCCGGGGTTACGTTGCTTGAGCGTTCAACCTCACGCGCGCAAGAAGTATTCCAGACCATCGGCGCGAGCCGAAAGGGTGACTTGATCGGCCGGAAAAGTGACCGCCCCCACACTCGAAACCATGTGGCTCACCTCCCTGCTTGTGACAACGTTGACATTCACCCTCGCGCCGGCCACCACCACTCCCGAACCCACCGTCGCGGCGGAGATCTGCGCCAAGTACTGCGACAGCCGCGACCCCGCGCTGGCCGCCGGCGAAAGAAGACCCGGCATGGCGACCGTCTGGGGCCGCGGCATCACGTTGCATCTCTCCGACGGCGACGACATGGGCTGGGGCAGCATCGCCAACGGCGACCCCGGCGACGAGGTCTGGCTCGACCGTTCCTTCGACGGCGGCCGCACCTGGGCGGGCGACAGCCGGATCGGCGGCACGAAGATCCCGTCCGGTCAACGCGGCTGGCGGACCCTGATGTTCAACGTCGACGACCCCGCCACCCACCGTTTCGGCGCCCTGCGCGCCTGCGGGAAGGCGAGCAACCGGCCGGAAATCGCCTGCACGCCGTGGTTCCGCACCACGGTCGCCGCGAACGACCGCACCGAAGCCGCCGCCACCGCCCTCATGCAGTTCTACGACAACGGCACCGGGCTCTGGCAGACCACGGGCTGGTGGAACTCGGCGAACGCGCTCACTGCGATCCTCGACTACAGCATCAGAAGCGGTTCGCAGAACTACCGCTACGCCATCGCCAACACCTTCGACCGCAACCGCGGCGACAACTTCACGAACGAATACATCGACGACACCGGCTGGTGGGCGCTCGCCTGGATCCGCGCCTACGACCTGACCAAGGACCGCCGCTACCTCGACACCGCCGTCATCGCGGCGGACTACATGTACTCCTACCGCGACGGGACCTGCGGCGGCGGACTCTGGTGGTCGACGGCGAAGACGTACAAGAACGCCGTCACCAACGAGCTGTACGTCAAGGTGGCCGCGTCACTGCACAACCGGCTCCCCGGCGACACGCTCCAGCTCGCGCGGGCACGCGAGGTCTGGGACTGGTTCCGCGCGAGCGGCATGATCAACGGGAGCGGTCTGGTCAACGACGGCCTGAACTCCTCCTGCGCCAACAACGGGCAGGCCGTCTGGAGTTACAACCAGGGCATCGTCCTCGGCGCACTCGTCGAACTGAACCGCGCGACCGGTGACGCCGCCCTGCTCACCACGGCCCGGCGACTCGCGGACGCCTCCACCACGACGGCGCTGCTTCACTCGAACGGGATCCTGCGAGACCCGTGCGAGTCCGGTGACTGCGGCGCTGACGGGCCCTCGTTCAAGGGCGCGTACGCCAGAGGGCTCGGCGAGCTGGACCGGGCGCTGGCCGGCAGGCCGTACCGTGCTTACCTGACGCGACAGGCGAACTCGACCATCGCGAACAACCGCACCTCGCTCGATCAGCACGGCCTGCGCTGGGCCGGGCCGGTCGACAAGATCGACGCCGCCCGTCAGCACAGCGCGCTGGAGGTCCTCACGGCAGCTCTTTGAGCACCGGATCCGGGACGTGCAGCCAGGCGCGGACCTCGGTCTCCTTCTCGTGCACGAGCACCTGCCGGTAGCTCATCGTGTCGAGACCGGGGCCGCCCTGGTCCTGGTGGAACCGGTCGGAGACGAGCACCACCACGGGCGACTCGTCCGGCGCTTCGGCGAGCGCGATCTCGCCAGCGTGGATCGCCACCCGCACGCGGATCCGCAGGCCGGGCTCGGTGACGACGTTGTACCTGGCGAGTTCCGCGGTCAGCCGGGAAACCAGCGGATACACCAGGCGGAACTTCGGGAAATGCGGCGGGACCACGACGATCATGCCGTCGCCGGTGTCGCGTTTCAGGCAGGCGTCCCAGGCGATCCCGCTGGCCTCGAAGGCGTCGGCGAGCAGGCCGAAGAGCATCCGCCGGACCTGGACGAAGATCTCGCTGCTGCGCCCGACCTGGCCGAATCCGGCGATGTCGATCGAGAACAGCCCGCAGTGCGTGCCGGACTCGACCCACGCCGTCGGCGGCGGGTGAAGGATCTTCTTCCGCAACAGCGCGAGGTGGACACAGGCCACGGTGGCCAAGAGGATCGTGCCGAAGAGCCAGGCGAACGAGAGCATCGCCTCCGACTCGCCTTCCGCCGCAGGCGGATCGCGGCGTGCGCGACCGGTAACAGCGCGAGCATGCCGAACGACCCGACGGCCACCTTCTTCCCCCCCGTCACCCTGTGACACCGGGAACGATAACGCCTCATCCAAGCCCGGAGGAAGCCACTTTCCCAGCCGGGACCCGGCCATCGGGACGGCGTGATCCGCCACACCCGGGGCTCGGGAAGACGAAGCTGTCGGAGGGGACGGATATCCTCCAGTACGGTGTCGCGTTGAACACCACCTCCACGAGCTAGTTCGCGAGCCATGACTCCAGGAGAAGTACCCAGTGACTGCTGAGACCCTGTACGGGGCCGACGACCTGACGCATCTCGAGGGTCTGGAAGCGGTCCGCAAGCGCCCCGGCATGTACATCGGCTCCACCGACAGCCGCGGCATCAACCACCTGTTCTCCGAGGTCGTGGACAACTCGACCGACGAGGGCGTGGCGGGTCACGCCACGAAGATCGTGGTCACCCTGCACGCCGACGGCAGCGTCCAGGTCGACGACGACGGCCGCGGCATCCCCACCGGCACGCACGCCAAATCCGGTTTGTCGGGCGTCGAGCTGGTGCTGACGAGGCTGCACGCGGGCGGCAAGTTCGGCGGCTCCGGCTACAAGACCTCCGGTGGCCTCCACGGTGTCGGCGCCTCGGCGGTGAACGCGCTGTCGCACCGCTTCGACGTCACGGTGAAACAGAGCGGCAAGGTCCACCAGATGTCGTTCGCGCACGGCGTCCCCGGCGTGTTCGACGGGCCCGGCCCGAAGGCGAAGTTCACCCGCAAGTCCGGGCTGAACATCACCGGCAAGATGAAGCGCGGCGAACGTTCCGGCACGTCGATCCGGTACTGGTACGACTCGCGTTACTTCGAGAGTGGCGCCGCGCTCGACGTCGAGGGTGTCCGCGCGAAGATGCGCAACACCGCGTTCCTCGTCCCCGGCGTCACGTATGTGCTGCGCACCGCCGTCGACGACTCGATCAGCGAAGAGACCTTCCACTACCCCAACGGCCTCGCCGACATGGTCGACTTCCTCGCCCCGTCCGACGAAAAACCCGTCTGCGGCACGCTGATCATCAACGGCGAGGGCACGTACAAGGAGAACGCGGCCGACGCCAGCGGTGTCATGCAGTCCAATGTGGTGCGTCACGCGGAGGTCGAGGTCGCGCTGCGCTGGGGCACCGGCTACGAGCGCACGGTGGAGTGCTTCACCAACACCATCCGCAATGTGCACGGCGGCACGCACCGCCGTGGTTTCGACCGCGCGGTACTGAAAGCCTTGCAGGACGCCATTTCCAAAACCCGCGGGCTGCTCAAGCCCAAGGAGGACATGCCGACCGTCGAAGACGTGCTCGAAGGGATGACGGCGGTCGTCCACGTCCGGCTGCCCGAGCCGCAGTTCACCTCGCAGACCAAGGACGAGCTGTCCACCGCCGGCATCACCCGCGTCATCCAGGGCATCGTCGACAAGCACATCCGGTCCTGGACCGAGGAGCGCAAGACCAAGTCCGAGGCGAAGATCGTGCTGCAGAAGGTGGTCGACGCGGCACGCGTCCGGCTCACCCAGAAGCAGCAGAAGGACGCCGCCCGGCGCAAGACCGCGCTCGAAGGCGCGGCCATGCCGCCGAAGCTGGTCGACTGCCGCACCACCGGCGTCTCCCGCAGCGAGCTGTTCCTCGTCGAGGGTGACAGCGCGCTCGGTTCGGCGCGGATGGCGCGCGTATCGGAGTACCAGGCTCTGCTTCCCCTGCGCGGCAAGATCCTCAACGTCCAGAAGGCGTCGCTCGGCGACACCTTGAAGAACGCCGAGATCGCCTCGATCGTGCAGGTGCTCGGCGCGGGCAGCGGGCGCACGTTCGACCTGTCGACCATGCGCTACGGCCGGGTGATCCTGATGGCCGACGCGGACGTCGACGGTTCGCATATCCGGACGCTGCTGATCACGCTGTTCGCCAAGTACATGCGGCCGGTCATCGAGGACGGCAGGCTTTACGCCGCGATGCCGCCGCTGCACAAACTGGTCACCAAGGGCCGCAACCCGGAGTCCCACTTCACCTTCACCCAGAAGGAGATGGAGACCAAGTACGCGGCGCTGGAGCGGGCCGGCAAGCAGATCGTCACTCCGGTGCAGCGGTTCAAGGGTCTCGGCGAGATGGACGCCGAGGAACTGTGGGAGACCACGATGAACCCGGCCACCCGCGCGGTCCGCCGCATCACCATCGACGACGCCGAAGCCGCGGAAGACGCGCTCGAATTGTTGATGGGCGAGAAGGTCGAACCGCGCCGCAACTGGCTCGTCGCCTCCTCCGACCGGGTCGACCGCGAAGCCATCGACGCCTGATTTCGCTGCTATTCAAGGAGCTTTGAGCAATGGCACGCCGTAAGGGCCCCACCACCAAGGTCGACCCCACCGCGTTCGACCGCCCCGGCGCGAACGTCTTCGACAACTCGCTGAAGACGGAGATCGAGGATTCGTACCTGGAGTACGCCTACTCGGTCATCCACTCGCGAGCGCTCCCGGACGCGCGGGACGGGCTGAAGCCGGTGCACCGCCGGATCATGTACTCGATGAACGAGAACGGTTACCGGCCGACACACGCGTACGTGAAGTCGGCTCGCGTGATCGGTGACGTGATGGGCCGGTACCACCCGCACGGCGACAGCGCGATCTACGACGCCATGGTCCGGCTCGCACAGGACTTCTCGCTCAACGTCCCGCTGGTCGACGGGCACGGCAACTTCGGCTCCCCCGACGACGGCCCGGCCGCCTCGCGGTACACCGAAGCGCGGCTCTCCCCGGAGGCCATGCTGCTGGTCGGCGAACTCGGCGAGGACACCGTCGACTTCCGGCCGAACTACGACGGCTCGCTCGAAGAGCCGTCCGTGCTGCCCGCGGCGTTCCCGAACCTGCTGGTCAACGGCACGTCCGGGATCGCGGTCGGGATGGCGACCAACATGATCCCGCACAACCTGACCGAGGTCATCGGCGCGGCGCGATGGCTGATCAACCACCCGAACGCCACCCTCGACAAGCTCATGGAGTTCGTCCCGGGCCCCGACCTGCCGACCGGCGGTTCGCTGCTGGGCCTCGACGAGGTGCGCCGCGCGTACGAGACCGGCCGAGGCGTCGTGCGGATGCGCGCCAGCGCCGAGACCGGGCCGCTGGAGGGCAGCCGCGGCCGCCAGGCGATCACCGTCACCGAGCTGCCGTACGGCGTCGGCCCGGAGAAGGTGATCGAGAAGATCACCGACGAGGTCAACAAGTCCAAGCGGCTCACCGGCATCGCCGACGTCAAGGACCTCACCGACCGCGAGAACGGCACGCGGCTGGTCATCGAATGCAAGGTCGGCGTGAACCCGCAGGCGTTGCTCGCGGACCTGTACCGGCTCACGCCGCTGGAGCAGTCGTTCGGTATCAACAACCTCGTGCTGGTGGACGGGCAGCCGCAGACGCTGGGGCTCAAGGCGCTGCTGGAGGTCTTCCTCAGCCACCGCTACGAGGTCGTCACCCGCCGCACGCGGTACCGGCGCCGCAAGCGCGAAGAGCGGCTGCACCTGGTCGACGGTCTGCTGATCGCCCTGCTCAACATCGACAAGGTGATCAAGCTGATCCGCGAGAGCGAGAACGCCGCGGCCGCGAAGGACGGCCTGATGAAGCGGTTCAAGCTCTCGGAGATCCAGGCGACCTACATCCTGGACACCCCGCTGCGGCGGCTCACGAAGTACGACCGGATCGAGCTCGAAGCCGAGCAGGACAAACTGCGCGAGGAGATCGCCGAGCTGTCGAAGATCCTCGACGACGAGTCGGTGCTGAAGAAGGTCGTCTCGGCCGAGCTGGCCAAGATCGCCAAGGACCACCCCGCCGAACGCCGCACCGCGCTGATCGACGGCGACCTCAAGGAGGTCCTCGCCGCGTCGAAGCCGTCGGGGCCGCTGGAGGTCGCCGACGATCCGTGCCAGGTGATCCTGTCGGCCACCGGACTGGTCGCGCGGACGGCCGCGGAATCGGAGGAGGCGTCGGAAGTGCGGCGCCGCAACGGCCGCGTCAAACACGACTCGGTGTCCGCGGTGGTCCATTCGACCGCACGCGGTCAGGTACTGCTGGTGACCAACCGCGGCCGCGCGTTCAAGACCGACGTGCTGCCGCTGCCGGTGCTGCCCGAGCAGGCGGGCACCGTCTCCCTGCGCGGCGGGATGGCCGCGAAGGAACTGGTGCCGCTGGAGAAGGGCGAGCGCGTCATCGGGCTGGCCCCGCTCGGCGAGCAGGCGGCCGGCTCCCCAGGGCTCGCGCTCGGCACGAAGCACGGTGTCGTGAAGGTGTGCGCGCCGGAGTGGCCGGTCCGCTCTGACGAGTTCGACGTGATCAGCCTGAAGGACGGCGACGAGGTCGTCGGCGCCACCTGGCTCACCGACGGCAACGAGACGCTGGCGTTCCTGTCGTCCGAAGCGTCACTGCTCCGCTACCCGGCTTCGCTGGTGCGGCCGCAGGGTCTCAAGGGCGGCGGTATGGCCGGGATCACCGTGCGCGGTGAAGCGGAAGTGGTCTTCTTCGGCGCGATCCGCACCGACGACGCCGAACACGGCGAGCCGATGGTCGTCACCGCGACCGGCGCGAGCGTGAAGGTGACCCCGTTCAGCGAGTACCCGGCCAAGGGCCGGGCGACCGGCGGTGTTCGGGCGCAGCGGTTCCTCAAGGGCGAGACGCGGCTGGTCGTCGGCTGGATCGGCTCGCGTCCCGCCGGCGCCTCGCGCACCGGTGACCCGGTGGAGTTGCCGGAGGTCGACGTCCGGCGCGATGGCTCCGGCCACGCACACCCTGGCCCCGAGGTCGTCGGCCACCTGATCGAACGCGACTGACCCGCTCGATACGTGCTCCAACCCGGATCACGCGTGCTGGAACACGAGACTCGCGTGCGTGGAGCCGGAACACACCCGCGGCCGTAACCGCCGCGAGTTCCGGCCCCACGCACGCGAGTTCCGCCTTCAGTCACGCGAGTTCCGGCCCCACGCACACGTGATCCGGCTCCAAGCACGCGTGCCGTCCGGTCGGTCACGTGTGTCGTCCGCGGGGCAACCGCCTCCCGCGTGGTAGCAAAGGTCCCTTGCTCCCTCGCGGGCGGTCTCTCAGCGGCCCAGCAGGCCCTTCGCGATGTGTGTCACCTGGATTTCGTTACTGCCCGCGTAGATCATCAGCGACTTCGCGTCCCGCGCGAGCTGCTCCACCCGGTACTCCGCCATGTACCCGTTCCCGCCGAACAACTGCACGGCCTCCATCGCCACCTCGGTGGCCGCCTCAGACGAGTACAGCTTCATCGCCGAAGCCTCGGCCAGCGTCGGCATCTTGCCCGCGCGCAGGGTCTCGATCAGCTGGAACACCATGTTCTGCACGTTGATCCGCGCGACCTCCATCTTCGCCAGCTTGAGCTGGATCAACTGGAACCGCCCGATCTCCTGCCCCCACAGCTTCCGGTTCTTCGCGTAGTCCACGCAGAGCCGGTGGCATTCGTTGATGATCCCGAGCGCCAGCGCCGCGACGCCGATCCGCTCGACGGCGAATCCGGACTTCACCTCGGCCTTGCTGTCGCCGTCGCGACCGGTCTCGGATTCGCCGAGCAGCCTGTCCCGCCCGAGCCGGACGTCGCTGAAGAACAGCTCACCGGTCGGCGAGGACATCATGCCCATCTTCTTGAACGGTTTGCCCTGCGTGAGCCCGGGCATGCCCTTGTCCAGCACGAACGTCAGCACCTTGCGGTCGCGGACGTCCGAGCCGTCGTCGAGCTTCGCGTACACGATGATCGTGTCGGCGTACGGACCGTTGGTGATGAACGTCTTCTGTCCATTGAGGACATACTCGTCGCCGTCGCGCCGCACCGACGTCTTCATCCCGCCGAAAGCGTCCGAACCGGAGTCGGGTTCGGTGATCGCCCACGCGCCGACCTTCTCGAACGTCGCCAGTCCGGGCAGCCAGCGCTCCTTCTGCGCTTGCGTGCCCTTGGTGAGGATCGTCTGCGCGGTCAGCCCGATGCTCACGCCGAGCGAGGCGACGATGCCGAGGCTGACCCCGGCCAGTTCGCTCACCGCGATGAGCGCCATCGCCTCCTGCCCGCCGAACGCGAGCCCGCCGCCACCCGAACCGGACCCAGGCGACTTCGACAGCAGTTTCGACACCGATTCCCGCGCGAGCGCGTCGATGCCGAAGGACACGAACATCTTCCGGATGATGTCGTACGGCGGCAGCTCCCCGCTTTCCAGCGCGTCGAGGTGCGGCCGGATCTCCTTGTCGACGAACTCCCGGATGGCGTCCCTGATCAGCAGTTCGGTCTCGGACCACTCGATCACGGCAGCCTCGCGGCGATGTCGTCGATCTCCCAGGCGGCCTCGGTTTCGATCACCTTGACGTCGTGCCAGCCCGCGAGTTCGGAGATCGCGCCGCCCTGCACCGCGAACACCTTGCCGGTGATCGGGCATTTCTCGGTCGCGAGGTAGGCCACCAGCGGCGAGATGTTGGCCGGGGAGAACGCGTCGAACTCGCCTTCCTCGACCTCCTGGGCGAAGATCGCGCCCATGCCCGGCGTCGCCAGGGTGAGCCGCGTGCGCGCGATCGGCGCGATCGCGTTGACCCGCACGCCGTAGCGTTCCAGTTCCTCGGCGGCGACCAGCGTCAGCGCGGCGATCCCCGCCTTCGCCGCGCCGTAGTTCGCCTGCCCCGCGTTCGGCAACGTGGTCCCGGACGCCGAGGCGGTGTTGATCACCGAACCCGCCACCGGTTCGCCGGCCTTGCTCGCGCTCTTCCAGTACGCGGCAGCGTGCTTCAGCACCGCTGCGTGTCCCTTCAGATGCACCGCGATCACGGAATCCCATTGGGACTCTTCCAGTCCCGCGATGAACGCGTCGCGCAGAATGCCCGCGTTGTTCACGACGACGTCCAGCCTGCCGAACTCGCTCACCGCCTGCGCGACCAGTTCCTCGGCGCCCGCCCAGTCGGCGACGTTGGCCGTGTTCGCCACGGCCTTCCCGCCCGCCGCGCGGATCTCGTCGACGACTTCCTGTGCGGGCCCGGTGTCGCTGCCGCTGCCGTCGTTCGCGCCGCCGAGGTCGTTGACGACGACGCTCGCGCCCTCCCGCGCGAACAGCAGTGCGTGCTCGCGGCCGATCCCGCGTCCGGCACCGGTGATGACGGCGACCCGCCCGTCGAGTGCTCCCATGGCTTTTGCTCCTACTCCGCGAATTCCGCGAGGCCGTCCTTGATCACGACGGTTTCGCCAACGGTGGTTTCGAACGCGTAGGTCCCGGCACCCGCGCTCCAGATGGACGTCGTCAGGTCCTGCCCGGGCAGCACCGGCTTGGCGAACCGCACGGCGAACCGCTTCAGTCTGTCCACATCGGACCCGGCGACCTCGGTCAGCAGCGCCCACGAGGTGAACGCCATGGTGCACAGGCCGTGCGCGATGATCCCCGGCAGTCCCGAATCCTTCGCGACCTCTTCGTCGAGGTGGATGGGCATGGGATCGCCGGCGGCGGGCGCGTATCGGTACGTCTGGTCGTCGTCGACGTGCTGGCTGACCTTCGCCACCGGCGCCCGCGAACGCAGGCCTTCGTCGAACTTGTGCTCCGGCCCGAGTTCGCCCCGTGTCTCGCCGGTGTCGAACCCCCGCACGAACAAGGTCACGTACTGCTCGTTGACCAGGTCGCCGCCCTCGGTCCGGCATTCGAGATGAATGGTGCCGCGCGTGCCGTTCGGCAGCCCTTCGTAGCCGGTCATCCGAGCTCGTGACACGAGCTTGTCGCCGGGGCGGATCGGCCGGTGGAACCGGAATTCCTGTTCTCCGTGCACGATCCGACCGAACAACCCGACCGGGACGACCTCGAGCGCCGGCTCCATCAGCGACTCGAACACCGGCACGATCGCGAACACGGGGCTCGCGACGTCCCCCGCGAGATGCGCCGGGATCGGGTCGTTGGTGGCCTTCGCGTACTCGATCAGCCGCTCGCGGGTCACCTCGAACCGGGACTCGTCGGTCCACTTGCCGAGCCCACCAGGGTCGAAGCGCTCGTCGGTCACGCGACCAGCGCCTTGAAGTTCTCGAGGGAGGCGTCGAGGTTCTTCTTACCGTCCTTCTCGACGGCCTTGCCGAGCGCGCCGACGATCATCTGGCCGGCGAACTCCGCGTCGATACTGGCGAGCGAACCTTCGCCGGACGCCTCCACAGACAGCTCGAACTTGACCCTCACCCCGGCCATCCCGGTCCCGGAGATCGCCAGCTTCGACGGCGCCTCGAACTCGTCCACGGTCCAGGTGATCGTGTTCGGCATCCCGAGCATCGTGACGACCTCGGAAGCCTGCGCCCCCTTGGAGAATTCGGCCGGGACCTCGCCCTTCCACTTGGTGTGGATGGTCAGCCACTTTTCGAAGTTGTTGGGGTTGGAGAACTCCGCCCACACCTTTTCGGGAGCGGCGGGGAGTTCGACGGAGGCACTGATCTTGCCCATGATGGTTCCTTTCGGTGGATCAGCGCTCGGCGCGCTGGTAGGCGGTGACGACGGCGGCGCCGCCGAGTCCGATGTTGTGCTGCAGCGCGGCCTGGACGCCGTCGACCTGGCGTTTGTCCGCGGTTCCGCGCAGCTGCCAGGTGAGTTCGGCGCATTGCGCGAGGCCGGTGGCGCCGAGCGGGTGTCCCTTGGAGATCAGCCCGCCGGACGGGTTGACGACCCACTTGCCGCCGTAGGTGGTGTCCCCGGAGTCGACGAGCTTCCCGGCTTCCCCTTCGGCGCAGAGTCCGAGCGCCTCGTAGAGCAGGAGTTCGTTGGCGGAGAAGCAGTCGTGCAGTTCGATGACCTGGAAGTCCTCCGCGCCGAGCCCGGCCTGGTCGTACACCTGGCGCGCGGCCTGGACGTTCATGTCGTAGCCGATGATGTTCTTCGCGGTGCCGTCGAAGGTGCTGGCGAAGTCGGTGGTCATCGCCTGCCCGACGATCTCCACGGCCTGCTCCGCCAGCCCGTGCGAGTCCACAAAGGACTCGCTGGCGAGGATCGCCGCGCCGGATCCATCCGAGGTCGGCGAGCACTGGAGTTTGGTGAGCGGGTCATAGATCATCCGCGAGTCCAGGATGTCCTGCAGCGAATAGCTTTCCTGGAACTGCGCGTACGGGTTGTTCACCGAATGCCGGTGGTTCTTCTCGCCGATCTTGGCGAAGTGCTCGGCGGTGGTGCCGTAGGTCTTCATATGCTCGCGGCCCGCCGCGCCGAACATCCACGGTGCGGGCGGGAAGAGCACCTCGGAGATCTCCGCGAGCGCCTGGATGTGCCTGCCCATCGGCTGCTCGCGGTCGTCGTAGGTCGAGCCGAGTGATCCAGGCTGCATCTTCTCGAAACCCAGTGCGAGCGCGCAGTCCGCGCGGCCGCCCCGGATCGCCTCCGCGGCCAGGTACAGCGCGGTCGACCCGGTCGAGCAGTTGTTGTTGACGTTGACGACCGGGATCCCGGTCATGCCCAGTTCGTAGACCGCCCGCTGCCCCGAGGTCGACTCGCCGTAGACGTAGCCGACGTAGGCCTGCCGCACCTCGTCGAAGGAGATCCCGGCGTCTTCGAGCGCCTTGGTCCCGGACTCCTTGGCCATCTGCGGGTAATCCCAGTCTTCGCGACGTCCGGGCTTCTCGAACTTCGTCATGCCCACGCCGACGACGTACACCTTGTTGGCCACCACGACGCTCCTTGTCGTTGCCGGGTCGCTGCTGGATCTGAAGATACAGACAGGACTGTATTTATCAACCCCTTACATACAGGTCTGCACGGATGTTACTTACGGCACGTTCCGTGTCAGGTGACGCAGACGGACGAGCCACACCCGCGCTAACCAGGGAGAACACGACACAGGCGGTAACGATGAAACGAACGAGTACGGTCCTGGCGGCCACTGTCGCCGCCGGTCTGCTGCCGGCCGGCTTCCGCGGACCCGGACGGGTGGACGACGACCTACCTGCCACAGCCGTTCGGCACCGTTCAGGTGGTGGCCACCGACGGGGCCGGAAACTACGCGGGGCACTTCGAAGGCGGCTTGCTCACCTGGGCCGGCGGGACCGTCAGAACCACGGCCTCCCGGCGGGCTACGACACGATCGAAGCAGTGGACGAGAACACGTCGGGGGCGGTTCTCACGAACGGCTACGCGATCTCGGCAAGGACCGGTCGCTCGTTCCGTCTTCGAGAACGGCGGGTTCCAGCTCTTGGAGAAGGTTCCGGGATACGCCCAGACGGCCGTCACCGGTATGAACAACCGCGGTGACATCGTCGGCAAGGTGTACAACGATCCGCGGTACGGCACGTGGGCGGCGACCGCGCGCACCCGGTGCTCCTGGACTCCCCGCCACTGCTCGGTCCGGTGGACATCGACCACGACGGCACGATCCTGATGCAGAAGCAGTACGGCGGCACCTGGCCATCGCGATCCGGGACGGCAAGGTGCTGGCCGACGTCCAAGGGGGCCAACGGCTTTGGACGGCCTACGACACCTCCAACCCGGTGCCGGAGACCGTGACGGTGACCGCGCTCAACGGGTCGGGCGTCCTCACGGGCTGTTTGCGGACCATGGGTACCGCCACGATTCCCGCGGTGTGGTCGCGGGCGGCCCGGTCGAGACGCTTCCGACGCCCTTCGGAGACGGTTGCGGCGCCATCATGGGCGAGAACGGTGAGGTCATGGGAGGCGTGCGGGACGACTGGAATCAGGTCAAGCCCGTGGTGTGGCGCCGTGGCTAAAGTCGGGATATGGATCTCGAGGAGCTTCGGCAGCGGTTCTCCCTGCTGACCACCGCGCATCTGACCGACGGCTGCGTCCGCGCCGGCGTCCCGGTCCGGTGCGCGCCCGCCGGTACGCACGCGGTCGTGCCCGGCGGCCGCGTGGCCGGGCGGGTCACCCCCGCCCGGCACGTCGGCAGTGTCGACGTCTTCCTGGAGGCGTACGAAATCGCGAACCCCGGCGACGTCCTCGTCGTCGACAACGGCGGCAGGCTCGACGAGAGCTGCGTCGGGGATCTCGCGGTGCTCGAAGCCGAGGCGGCCGGGCTGAGCGGTGTGGTCATCTGGGGACTGCATCGCGACACCGCCGACATCAAGAAGATCGGGCTGCCGGTGTTCAGCCTCGGCTCGATCCCGACCGGTCCGCTCTCGGTCGCCGTCCGCCCGGACGGCGCGCTCGAATCGGCCGTCGTCGGCGAGTGGACGGTGACACGGGACGATCTCGTGTTCGGCGACGAAGACGGCGTCCTGTTCGTCCCGGCAGACCGGGCGGACGAGGTCCTGGACCGCGCCGAGGGAATCCGCGACACCGAGCGGCTCCAGGCCGACCGGATCCGCGCCGGAGAGTCCCTTCGCGAGCAAGTGCGCTTCGCCGACTTCCTCGCGGAGCGCGCGAAGTCGCCTTCGCTGACGTTCCGGCAGCACCTGCGGGCGGTCGGCGGCGCCATCGAGGAGTAGCAAGGGACCTTTGCTACCGCCTGACTCCGGGCGCGCCGCGAAGGCCGTCCGTGAAGGGCCCCTTCACTACCTTCAGGGTAGGCAAGGAGGCCTTCACGACACCCGCGGGAGAGCAAGGGACCTTTGCTACCACCGGAGGGCCTGACCAGGGAAAACACGCCGGCCAGGCCCCTGGCTTACGACGTCTTCGAGCCGCCCAGCCACAGCAGACCGTCGATGACGAAACGGTTCTGCACCTCACTGCCGAAGGTCGACGAAAGCGGCTGGTTCGTCTCGTAGTTCATCTTGTCGTGGCCGAAGTTGGCGTACAGCATCTTGTACTTGGCGTTGGTCCAGAGGATCGGGTAGTACCCGCTGTACCAGGACTGGTTCGGGTCGGTCCCGAGCGGAAAGCTCACCGGATCCACCGACGCGAGGATCCGGATGTCCGGATTCTTGCGCAAGTCCCTGTTCCAGGCGTACCACTCGCTCACCGACGAGGTGAAGGTCGCGGGCAGCCGTGCGGTCGACGGATGCGGCCGGTTCTCCACCTTCAGCGTCGCCGTCGTCGGCCCCCAGGTGTTGGACTTGAACGCGCCCGTGCCGAGGAACCCGTTGTGGTACCAGTCCCAAGTGGACGGATTCGTGGTGAACGCCGCCACGTGGAAGCCGAAGAACGCCCCACCCGCGTTCATGTAACGCTCGAAGCCCGCACGCTGCGCCGAGGTCTGCGGCAGATCGTCGAGGAACAGCACGACCTGGTACTGCGAAGGTTGTAGCGAGTTCAGCCGGTTCCAGTCGTTGGTCGCGGTGTAGCCGAAGTTGTGCTGTGAAGCGGTTTTCGGGAGCCACTGGTTGGCTTCCTTGACGAAGCTGATATGCGCCGCGTCGTAGGTGCCGTTGTAGAAGGCCAGCACGTTGAACGCGGGTGCCGCCTGCGCCTTCACCGGCGCCAACGCCAGTGCGAGACACGAAACGAACAGCAGAGCTAGTTGGACCGCGAATTTCCTCATACCTCACCACCCATGCCGAGAGCGTGTAAGTTCACATCTTGAATTAATTCATGACAAAGCGCTAGACCTGCGGAAAAGCCGGTTCCCGCTGACCGACACCGGCCCAGACCGATAACCTGGGGATTATGGAACTGCGGGACATCGAGATCTTCCTGGCGCTGGCCGACGAACTGCATTTCGGCCGCACCGCGGAACGCCTGCACGTCTCGCAGGCACGGGTGAGCCAGACGATCAAGCAGGTGGAGCGCCGGATCGGCGCGTCGCTCTTCGCCCGCACCAGCAGGCGGGTCCGGCTCACGCCGATCGGCGAACGGCTGCGGGACGACCTCGGCCCCGCCTACCGCGCGCTGCACGAAGGCATCGACCGCGCGATCGCGGCCGGACGCGGGATCGGCGGCGTGCTACGGCTGGGTTTCGAAGCGCCCGGCGTCGCCGACCTGATCGAAGATCACCTGGACCGTTTCCGGCAGCGCTACCCGGACACGGAACTCCTCATCCGCGAAGCCGATTTCGCCGATCCGATGGCGATGCTGCGCTCGGGTGAGATCGACGTGCTGGTGACCTTGCTTCCGGCCGACGAACCCGATCTCACGACCGGACCGGTCGTGTACACCGAACCGATGGTGCTCGCGGTGTCGTCGAAACACCCTTTCGCGCGACGGAAGTCCGTGACGCTGGACGACCTCGCCCGCGACACCGTCCTTCGCGCGGCGCATCCGCCAGAGCCGTACTGGGTCGAGGAACCACGCCAGTGGCTGACGCCGGCCGGACACCCTGTGACGCGGGGCAAGCCCCTCGCGACCTTTCAGGAACTACTCGCCGCGATCGCCACCGGCGCCGGCATCTGCCCGCTCGCCGCACACGCTCGGGAGTACTTCAGCCACCCGCGAATCCGCTTCGTTCCCTTCGCAGGCTCTCCCGACGTCGAGTGGGGCCTCGTCTGGCCGTGCTCAGCGGAGACGGCCCGCGTACACGCCTTCGCGACTGTCGCGTCCGCTTCGCGCCCCTGACCAGGGAAAAGGGAGCAAGGGACCTTTGCTACCGCCAGGGGGGTGTGTGGAAATAGAGACGTTGAGTGTCCCTGTTTCCACACACCCAGCACTCGGCGTAGCGATGCTGACCGACCGTGTGGATTTCGGGACGTCAGATGTCCCGAAATCCACACGGTCACCTGCGGAAAGAGAGCAAGGGACCTTTGCTACCACCCGGCCGCCCCCACCGGCCCCGAACAGCGTGAAGGCCCCTTCCCTCGGCTCAGCCGGGGGAAGGGGCCTTCACGGGGAAAGCTAGCTGACGACCTTCTGCACCCAGTCCTGCTCCAGCTTCACGACCTGCCCGTTCGCCGTGACGGTCGGCGTGCCGAAACCGGGGCCGTTGCCGAAGTCCTGCTGCAGCGACGGATCCGTGGAGATCTTCTTGTACGCGTCCTGGATCTCCTGGTCGTAAGCGCCGCTGTTGACCTTGAGCATGAAGCTCGGGTCGGTGATGCCGACGTCCTGGCCGAGCTTGATCAGCTGCGCCTTGTCGAACCCGCGCCCGCCTTCCTCCGGCTGGTCCTTGAACAGCGCGTCGTGGAAGGCGACGAACTTGCCGGCGTCTGCCGCGGCGAGCGAGGCGTTGGCGGAGTCCAGCGAGTAGCCCGGCGGGTCGGAGCGCTGGTTGAGCATCGGCAGCATGTGGTACCGGACCTGCAGGGTCCCGTTGTTCACCTGCTCCTCGATCTGCCCCTTGAACGACTCTTCGAACTGCTTGCAGACCGGGCAGAGGAAGTCGGCGTAGATGTCGATGGTCTTCTTCGCCTCGGGCTTGCCGACGACCACGGCCGCCCCCTCGCGCTTCTCGACGACACCGGGCGCCGACGTGGTCGGCTGCGCCCCGATCACCTTGCCCGCGGTGCTGTCCTTGCTGGACGTCGTCCAGATCACGCCACCGATCACCAGCGCGGCGAGCACGACCACCGCGACGGTGATCGCGACGACCTTCTTCTTGTCGCCGCCCGCGACGCCCCTGGCCTGTGCCACCGAGCGCGACGCCGTCTGCTGCTGCTTGCGTTTCCGAGCGTTGCGCTCAGCTCCACCCACGATTATTCGTTCCCTTCAGCGATACCCACATAGTCGTCGTCCGCGGGGGCTTGAGAGTTCCCGAGCCAGCCGTCCACGGACAGCCACGTCCGCGGCCGCACGATCAGCCAGACACCCAGTAGCGCGAACCCGAGGTCCCTGGCGATCTCCTGCGGATACCTCGTCTGATCCGCGGCGATCTGACCGCCACCACCGAAGCAGCCACAGTCGATGCTCAGTCCGCGCGCCCAGGATTGGGCGATCGCGGCGATGAGCACCGCCAGCATCAGCACAGACAGCACCGACACCCACCGGGTCACGAACCCGGCGAGCAGGAACAGGCCGAGCGCCAGTTCGACGAGCGGCATCCCGATCGCGACCGGGCGGACGAGCCCGTCCGGCAGGACGTCGAAGGCCTGGACCGCGATGTAGGTCTGCCCCGGATCGCTGATCTTCAGCGCTCCGGAGACCAACCAGACGGCGGCCAGTCCGAGCCGGGCGAGTGTGCCCACGGCGTCGAGTACGACTTGGGGCGGTCTACGCACGGGCATAGGCTAACCGCCGACCCTGAGAACAACGTGAGGCGGCGGACGGAGGCACCCGATGAGGGGACCTGCCCTGCTGGTGGCCTGCTTGATGCTGGTCACAGCGGCGGCTTGCGGCGAAGAGGCCGGTCCGTCGGATTCTCTCGTCGCGCGCGCCGTCGCGTCCAACAAGCTCACCATCGGCATCCGCTTCGACCAGCCGGGACTCTCCCGACGGACGATGGACGGCCGGTACGTCGGTTTCGACGTCGACGTGGCGAAGTACGTCGCGAGCGAACTGGGTGTCGACGAGGATCACATCACCTGGCACGACAGCAGGCCGTCGTCCCGCGAGACGGACATCACCTCGGGGATCACGGATCTGATGGTGGCGACCTACTCCATCACCGAAAAACGGAAACAGGTGGTCGGCTTCGCCGGGCCCTATTTCGACGCCGGCCAGGATCTGCTCGTCCGCCTCCGGTCGACCGACATCACCGGCCCCGAGAACCTCAACGGCCGCAAGCTGTGCGCCGTGGGCGGCACCACCTCCGCCGAACAGGTGCGCGACAAGTTCGCGCAGGCCGTCCAGCTCGTCGAATACCCGCGCTACCAGGACTGCGTCACGGCACTCCTCGCCGGACAGGTGGACGCGGTGACCACCGACGACGTCATCCTCGCCGGTTACGTGGCGCAGAACCCGGAGCTGCTGCGAGTCGTCGGCAAGCCGTTCTCGAAGGAGAAGTACGGTGTCGGCCTGCGCAAGGAAGACACCGAGGGGCGGGCTGCGGTGGCCAAGGCGATCCAGAAGATGATCTCGTCCGGCGAATGGCTCGAATCGCTGAACCGCAACATCGGCCCGTCCGGCTACCGGATCCCGCCTCCGCCACAGGTCACCGAGAAGTGACCCTTCCCGATCTGCCGGTTCGCGCTGTCCTGCCCGAACTCGAAGCCGCACTCGACGCCCATGGCACCGCCGTACTCGTCGCGCCCCCGGGAACCGGCAAGACCACGTTGGTGCCGCTCGCGCTGGACAATGGCGAAGGCCGGGTGATCGTCGCCGAACCGAGACGGCTGGCGGCGCGGGCCGCGGCGGCGCGCATGGCTTCTCTGCTGGGCGAACGGGTCGGCGAGACGGTCGGCTATTCGGTTCGCGGTGACCGGAAGGTGTCTTCTTCGACGCGGATCGAAGTGGTGACGTCGGGTTTGCTGGTCCGGCGGGTGCAGGGCGATCCCGAACTGAGCGGGGTGTCGACCGTCCTGCTCGACGAATGCCACGAACGCCATCTCGACGCGGACCTGTTGCTCGCGCTACTCCTGGACGTGCGCGCAGGACTGCGGGACGATCTGCGCCTGCTCGCGACGTCCGCCACCGTGGCCTCCGGACGGCTGGCCGCGCTGCTCGGTGACGCGCCGGTGATCACCGCGCACGCGAGGACCTATCCGGTCGACGTCTCGTACTCCCCGCCCACGCGCGGCGAACGGATCGAGGCGACCGTCGCCCGTGTGATCCACAAAGCACTGTCCGAAGGGGACGGTGATGTGCTCGCCTTCCTCCCCGGCGCGGGAGAGATCGCCAGGGTGAGCGGCTTGCTCAGCGGCTTGGACGCCGACGTGCTGCCCCTGCACGGGCGGCTGTCGGCGGCGCACCAGGATGACGCGCTGCGCCCCCGCGCCCGCCGCCGGGTGGTGCTCTCGACGTCGGTCGCCGAGTCCAGTTTGACCGTGCCTGGGGTGCGCGCGGTGGTGGACTGCGGACTTTCGCGCGTGCCCCGCGTCGATCACCGGCGCGGCCTGCCAGGGCTGGCGACGGTCCGCGTGTCGGCCGCGGTCGCCGAGCAACGCGCCGGCCGTGCCGGACGCGAGGCGCCGGGTCGCGCGTACCGGTGCTGGGCGGCACATGAACAGGGCTCCCTGCCCGCGTATCCCGAACCGGAGATCAGGACCGCCGAGCTGGCGCGGTTCGCACTGGAACTCGCGTGCTGGTCCACTCCGGACGGTTCCGGCCTCGCCTGGTGGGATCCGCCCGGTGAGGGTGCGCTGGCCGCCGGGCGCGCGTTGCTGACCACGCTCGGGGCAACAGCGGAAGACGGCACGGTGACCGAACGCGGCCGGAGAATGGCCGGTCTGGGGCTGCATCCACGGCTGGCGAGGGCGTTGCTGGACGGCGCGGCGCGGACCAACGCGCGTTCGGCGGCCGAGGTCGTCGCGCTGCTGGACAGCGGCGGCACACTGACCGACCTCGAAGCCGAACTGCGGCGAGTACGCAGCGACGAGCGCTGGAAGCGTGACGTACGACGGCTTTCCCAGCTGGTTCCCGACGGCGGCAACGCCTCCGATCCGGCGCTGGTCGTGGCGCTGGCGCACCCCGAGCGGCTCGCGCGACGGCGTTCCGCGGGGGCGCCGGTGTATCTGATGGCCGGTGGAACGGCGGCCGAACTGCCGCGGGGTAGCGGACTGGCCGACGTCGAGTGGCTGGCGGTGGCCGAAGCGACCCGCGATCCCGGCCGCGCGCAAGGGATCATCCGGCTGGCCGCGCCCGCGGACGAAGATCTCGCCGTGCGCGCCGCGCCGAACCTGGTGTCCACAGTGGACGAAGTGCGGTGGTCTTCGGGTGACGTCGTGGCGCGGTCGGTGCGGCGACTCGGCGCGATCACGCTGTCGGAGAAACCGTTGCGCTCGCCCTCGCCGGACGCGATCCGCACCGCGCTGCTGGACGGGCTGCGCACCGAAGGGCTCGGCCTGCTGCGATGGCCGGAAGACGGGAAGAGACTGCGCGAGCGGCTGGCCTTTCTGCATCGCGTGCGGGGAGCGCCTTGGCCCGCGGTCTCCGACACGGAGCTTCTGTCCACTTTGGATAGCTGGCTCGATCTCGGCTCGGCCCGTCGCCGGTCCGATCTGGCCGCGCTGGACGCCGGCGCGGCCCTACGCGGACTGTTGCCCTGGCCGGAGGCGTCGCGTTTGGACGAACTGGCGCCGGACCGGCTGGAGGTACCGTCGGGTTCGCGGATCAGGGTCGATTACTCGGGCGAACAGCCCGTGCTCGCCGTCAAACTGCAGGAGACCTTCGGCTGGCTCGCGACGCCGGAACTGGCTGGCGTCCCCGTCGTGCTGCACCTGCTCTCCCCCGCCGGGCGGCCCGCGGCGGTCACCGCGGATCTGGAATCGTTCTGGCGCAACGGTTACGCGGCCGTGCGCGCCGATCTCCGCGGGCGCTACCCGAAGCATCCCTGGCCGGAGGACCCCCTGAACGCCGCCCCCACCCGGCGCACCTCACGAGGTCAGTCCATCAGTTGATGTTGAGGTCTGGTCGGCAACTGCGCCGCCAGCTCCTCGTCATCCTCACGCTCGTTCAGCCCCAGCTGTACGGCGCTGCGGATCTGCTCCCGGTTCTCCCGCACCACATGCGCGAAGAACTCGTCGATCCGCGGATCGGTCAGCACTTCGAGGATCACGCGCATCGCGGTGTCGATCACCGAACGCACCACCTCGTCGTGGAACGGCAGCTTCGAAAGCCGTCCGGCCTGCGGATCGTTCTTGAGCTTCTCCGCGATGATCCCCCGCAGCAACGACTGGTTCTCGCCGAGTGAGCGCGCGAGGTTCTGCGGATAGTTGCCGGTTTCCAGCACTTTGACGACCTCGTCGAGCACCGCGATCGTGATCGGTTTCTTGATCGCGAGCACGATCGGCCGGGAAAGCCGTTCGACCAGTCGCTGCGTGAACCGCTCCCCGAACGCGCGGTCGGCGGTGCGGGCGAGCCGGACCAGCACCACGACGATCCGCAGCAGCCGGAACCCGCGCAGCGCCGGATGCGCGATGGGGATCATGCCGAGGATCTCGTACCAGTTGCGCAGCGGGAACCGCTTCTCCCAGCCGGTGCGCCGCCAGCGCCAGAGGAATTCCAGCGCGAAGATCCCGCACACCGTCGTGTCGATGACGAAGACGCGGTGCGCCGTCTCCTCCGAATGCGGGAAGAACATCACGTAGGCGAGCAGCCCGACGGAGAACACGGCGAGTACGAGCATCACCAGGTCGAGCGGATTCACGCGCCGTTGTTCGCGGGTGGTCATGGCGCCGATTCTGCCTTTCCGCGGTGACTCGTGCCGAGCGGCACCTGACGAAAGTAAGGGATGGCCGATGACTTCGGGGCGATGTCCGCAGGTGTCCCCGCATCGGAGGATTCAGGGACACGAAGGAGGACGCGGATGATCACGCTTCGAGGACTCACGAAGCGCTATGGCGAGAAGACGGTGGTCGACGGGCTGACGTTCGCCGTCGAACCGGGCAAGGTGACCGGTTTCCTCGGTCCCAACGGCGCGGGCAAGTCGACGACCATGCGGATGACGCTCGGCCTCGACGCGCCCAGTGCGGGTGAGGTCCACATCGGCGGCAAGAGGTACGAGGACCTGCGATTCCCGCTGCGCGAGGTCGGCGCGCTACTGGAGGCCAAGGCGCTGCATCCCGGCCGGAGCGCGGGCAAGCACCTCCTGGCGATGGCGCGCAGCAACGGGATCCCGGCGAGCCGGGTGGACGAAGTGCTCGCCACGGTGGGCCTCACCGACGTCGCGGGCAAACGCGCCGGGACGTTTTCCCTCGGTATGGGGCAACGCCTCGGGATCGCCGGTGCCCTGCTGGGCGACCCTGGCGTGCTGATGTTCGACGAGCCGGTGAACGGCCTCGACCCTGACGGCGTCCGCTGGGTGCGGCAGCTGATGCGGTCGCTCGCGGAGGAGGGCCGCACGGTTTTCGTGTCTAGCCATCTGATGAGCGAGATGCAGCTGACCGCGGACCGGCTGGTCGTCATCGGCAAGGGGAAGTTGCTCGCCGACGCGCCGGTCGACGAGTTCATCGCGGGCAATTCGCGGACGTCGGTCGCGGTGCGGGTGCCCGCTCCCGCCGACCTGCGTGTCCTCGAACAGCGCCTTCGCGCACTCGGCGCGACCACGGAGTCCGATCAGGACGAACTGCTCGTGCACGACCTGCCCGTCCACCTCGTCGGCGACGCGGTGCACGAACTCGGGATCCGCGTGCACGGGCTGGCCGAACGGACCGCGTCACTGGAACAGGCGTACATGGAACTGACCGCGTCGTCGGTCGAATACGGAACGGGAGTCGCGGCATGAAGTCACTCATGGTCCTGGTGGCGGTGATCGCCGGCCTGCTGGGGGTGCCGGCGGCCGCGTCGGCGGCACCGGAACTGTCGCTGCCCGCGCCGGGCGGCCCGCTCCCGATCGGGCTGCGCACACTGCACCTCACCGATCAGGGGCGCGCCGACCCTTGGGTGCCGGAGAAGCGGCGCGAACTGATGGTCAACGTCTGGTACCCGGCCGTCCCGATCGGACGCGCGCCGCTGTACATGACCGAGGCCGAGTCCGCGGCGACGGTCGCCGGGCGGAAACTCGACCTGCCGCCGGACGCTCTGAGCAAGGTGCGGGTCCACTCGCGGGAGAACGCGCCTTCCCTGCCAGGACGGCGTCCGCTGGTGGTGCTTTCGCCGGGCGCGGGCAACAACCGGATCACCCTGACCTCGGTGGCCGAACACCTTGCCGCGCAAGGCTTCGTGGTCGCCGGGATCGACCACGCCTACGAAGCCTGGGCGACGGAGTTCCCCGACGGGCTGCGCCAGTGTGTCGCTTGTGGACGACCGGACGACCCCTGGCCCGCCGCGATCGCGAACCGCGCTGTGGACACGACCTTCGTCGTCGACACCCTGCTGAAGGACCGTCGGTGGTCGATCGACGCGACGAAGATCGGGATGGCCGGGCACTCCGCCGGGGGTTCGGCGACCGCCGCCGCGATGGTCGCCGACCGGCGGATCAAGGCGGGTGTGAACGTCGACGGCCCGTTCTTCGGCACCGTCTCCCTCGACCGGCCGTTCCTGCTGCTGAGCAGCCCGACCGGCGAGAAGTACTACCGGGCGTCCTGGGACGAGACCTGGCCGCGGCTCACCGGGCCGAAGAAGCAGGACCTGGTCGAGAACAGCGGCCATTCGTCGGTGACCGACGCCGCGATCCTGATCGACCAGCTGGGGTTGCGACCGCAGCTCCCGCCGACCGAGATCGAAAACCAGTACGGCTCGATCGACTCACGGAAGGCGCTGGAGTTCTTCCGTAACGAGCTGACCGGTTTCTTCAAGCAGTGGAGCGCACGATGAACACGATCTCTTCCGAATGGACCAAGTTCTGGTCGGTCCGGTCGACCTGGTGGTGCCTGATCAGCGGGCTCGGCCTGATGCTCGCCTACTCGGCCGCGGTGGGGCTGGCCGCGAACGCCGGCGTCGAACGCTCGATGGCCCCGCACGCCGTGGTGGCCGGGGCGGCGTTCTATCTCACGCAGTTCGCCGTGGTCGCGCTGGCGACGCTGGTCATCACGAGCGAGTACGCCAGTGGCAGCATCCGCTCGACCTTGCAGTGGGTCCCGGTGCGGAACCGGGTCCTCGCGGCGAAATCGGCCGTCCTGCTGCCGGTGCTGTTCGGCTACGGCGTGCTGAACACCCTCGCCGGTGTGGCGGTCTCGGCACCGCTGATCCCCGCGCCCGACTCCTCGGTGAGCGAGGTCCTCGCGACCGCGGCGGGCATGGGCGGCTACTTCGCGCTGCTGGGCCTGCTCTGCCTCGGTCTCGGGACGGCGCTGCGCTCGACGGCGGGGACGATCGTGACGGTGTTCGTGCTGCTGGTGATGATCCCGATGTTCGCCGGTTCGCTGGGCTGGGAAGACCTCGTGAACTACTTCCCGGGCTTCGCGGGTGTCAACGCGATGGTCACGTCAGGGCAGCCGAACCCGATCTTCGGCGGCGTCGCGCCCTACGCGCCCTGGGTCGGCGTCGCGCTCTGTGCGGCTTGGGCCGCTGCTGGTCTGGTCACCGGTTCCACGGTGCTCAGGCGGCGGGACGCCTGACGGGGAGCAAGGGACCTTTGCTACCGCTTGGGCGCCCGGTCACGTCGCGAAAGCCACAGGACATCTGATGTCCCACTGTGGCTTTCGGGACATCCCGTTCCGGAGCCCGCGGGTCGACGCGCTTGTCTCGACATTGAGAGAAGCGGGAGCAAAGGTCCCTTGCTTCCCTGCACAGCGGAACGCCCGAGGTGACCGTGTGGGTTTTGGGACGTCAGATGTCCCAAAACCCACACAGTCAGCATCGCTACGCCGAGTACAGGGTGTGTGGAAATAGAGACACTCAACGTCCCTATTTCCACACACCCTGGGCGGCAGCAAAGGTCCCCTGCTCTCTTTCCGCAGGTCAGAGCCTCAAGTGGTAGCAAAGGTCCCCTGCTACCCCGCCACCCCGAGCCCCGTCAACACCTCCCGCGCCCCTCGCGTCAACTCCTCCAGCCCGGGCGGCCGCAACGAGCCGGTCCCGGCCAGCGCGTCGAAGACCGTCCCTTCCAGCCACGCCACGAGCACCCGCGCGTGCCGCTCCGGCTCCGCCGATCCGCACGCGGCGAGCACCTCCGCGCACCGCCGCCGGATGACGAGCCCGCCCCGGTCGTAGGCCTCACGCAGTTCCGGTCGCCGCGTCGCCTCCAGCGCGAACTCGTACCGCGCGAGCATCCGCGTCCGCCCGTTCGTGATCGCCGCGTGGGCGAACCCCGCCACGTACTCGGCCAGCCGTCCGGGTGGCGGGTCGAGGGTGACCTCGTCGAGTTCGATCATCCGCGAGATCGCCAGCTCCAGCAGCGCCGCCCGCGTCCGCGCGTAGTACGAGGTCGAACCCGGCGGCAGCCCGGCGAACCGGTCGACGGCGCGATGCGTCAGCCCCCGCATCCCCTCGGCCGCGATGACCTCGATGGCCGCGTCCCCGATCGTCGCCTTTCGCACTCTACAAGTGTAGTAGTACTCTACAGTTGTAGAGGAGGTCGACATGCGCAAAGCGATCGTGATCGGCGGAGGAATCGGCGGGCTGAGCGCCGCCATCGGACTGCACGGCATCGGCTGGGAGGTCACTGTCCTCGAACAGGCGCCGGAGCTCACCGCCGTCGGCGCGGGCATCTCCCTGTGGCCGAACGCCCTGCGGTCACTCGAAACGCTGGGCGTCCGCCTCGCCGGACAACAGGAACAATCCTCCGGCGGTCTCCACGACCGCGACGGCCGCCGCATCACCCGATGGGACGCCGAGGCGTTCCGCCGTCACCACGGGCGCCCGCTCGCCGCCATCCACCGCGCGGATCTCATCGGCGCGCTCCGCGACGCCCTCCCCGACGGCTGCGTCCGCACCGGCGTCGAGGTCACGAACCTCGACGATCTCGACGCCGACGTCATCATCGCCGCGGACGGAATCCACAGCACGGCCCGCGAACAACTCTGGCCACGGCATCCCGAACCGGTCTACAGCGGCAGCACGGCCTACCGCGCGGTGACCACCCTCCCTCACCCGACGGAACTCAGCACGAGCTGGGACGACGGAGCCGAGATCGGGGTCATCCCGCTGCACGACGGCCGCGTCTACTGGTGGGCGAGCTACGTCGCCGAAGCGGGCGTCCGTCACGAGGACCCGAAGTCGTATCTGCGAAACCGCTTCGGCGGCTGGCACGAACCGATTCCCGAGCTCATCGAGGCGACTGCGCCCGAGACGCTGCTCCACCACGATCTCTACCTGCTCGGCACTCCCCTGCCCACCTACGTCAAAGGCCGCGTCGCGCTCCTCGGCGACGCGGCCCACGCGATGCCGCCGTTCCTCGGCCAAGGCGGCTGCCAGGCGATCGAAGACGCCGTCGTTCTCGCCGCGGCGCTCAGTAGCAACGAAGACGTCGACGCGGCACTGAAGAGTTACGACGAACAGCGCCGCCCGCGCAGCCAATCGGTGGTCAAAGCCTCGGTCCAGGCCGGAAGAATCGGCCCGCAGCTGCGCAATCCGCTCGCCGTGGCCGTCCGCAACGGCGTGTTCCGGCTACTCCCCGGCGCGCTCACCGCCCGCATCGGCGCCGGCGTCAGCGGCTGGACCCCTCCGGTCCCCCGCCGACCAGCCCCGCCTCGTACGCGGTGATCGCCGCCTGCACCCGGTTCCGCGCGCCGAGCCGGTTGAGGATGGTGCTGACGTAGGCCTTCACCGTGCCCTCGACCACGAACAGCTTCGCGGCGATGTCCGCATTGGACAGTCCGGAACCGAGCAGCGCCAGCACTTCCTGCTCACGCGGCGTCAGTTTGCCGATCAGCGCCTTCGCCTCTTCGGCGCGGGAGACCTGGTTGCCGGAGAAGCGCGCGATGACCCGCTGCGCGACCTTCGGCGAAAGGAACGCCGCGCCACCCGCGACCGCGTGGATCCCGCCGAGCAGTTCACGAGGATCGCCGGATTTCAGCAGGAAGCCGCTCGCGCCGAGACCGAGCGCGCGTTCGATGTAGGCGTCCTCGCCGAACGTGGTCAGCATGATCACGCCCACCTCGGGCAGCAACCGGCGGATCTCTTCGGCCGCCTTGAGCCCGTCCATGACCGGCATCCGGATGTCGAGGAGCACGACGTCCGGCCTGGTCGCGCGGGCCTGCTCGACGGCGGCGCGCCCGTCCTCGGCTTCCGCGACCACCTCGATCCCGGCGTCCGCGGCCAGGATCGCCGACACCCCGGCGCGGATCATCGCCTCGTCATCGGCCAGCACGACCCGGATCATCCGGGTTCCCCCTTTGCTCGTCTTCGCTGATCACGTCCTTCGCCACGAGTTTCCCGTCGGCGAAGCACAGCCGGTAGGCCTCGTAGTTCAAGTTGAACACGGTGCGCTCGGTGCCGTAATACTCGCAGGTCGCCCCCGCCGGTACCGGGGGTTCCACCACGCGCGGCCGGGCGATCCGCTGGCTGCCGGGCAGGACGGACGCGATCTCCGCCCGCGTCTGGCCGATCCGGATCCGGTCGTACTCGCCACCGGCGAGGACCGAGCCGTACCACTGGACGAGGAACACCACCCCGCTGATCCCGACCACCAAGCCGAACAGCCCGATCGGCACGACGATCGCCTGGATCAGGCTGCGCCGGACGTCACGGCGGGCGCGTTCCAGTTCCCTGGCCGACATCGACTGCCCGACCTCGGCGTCCATCGCCGCCTGGCTCTCGGGCGATTCCTCCGACGGTGCGGCGTCGTGCGGCAGGGTCGCGCTGACCTCGAATCCGCCGTCGCGCGGTCCCGCGCGCAGGGTCCCGCCGACCAGCCGGACCCGCTCGCGCAGGCCGATCAGCCCGCGCCTGCCCGACGCCCGGCCCGGCAACGGCCCCGCGGGCGGCGCGGCGTTGGTGACCACGACATCCGTCCGGCCCTCGGACCGCGTGACCCGGACCGTGACCGCGGCACCCGGCGCGTGTTTCACCACGTTCGTGACCGATTCCTGGACCACGCGATACGCGGCGCGGTCGACCATCTGCGGTTCCCCGTCGAGCCGGGCGTCCACAGAGGACTCGATCAGGACACCCGACGCCCTTGTCCGGTCGAGCAGTTCGTCGATGCTCTCGTGCACCGGCTCGGTCGGCGCGTCGTCCTCGCGCAAGACCCCGATGATCTCTCGCAGCCGTTCGGTCGCCGTCGCGGCGCTCAGCCGCAGTTCGCCCGCGGCCTGCCGCTGCTGCTCGTCGAGGCCGCCCGCGACCTCCAGCGCCGCCGCGCGCACCGCGATGAGGCTCAGCTCGTGGCCCAGCGAATCGTGCATGTCGCTGGCGATCCTCGTCCGTTCGCGAAGCCGCGCGCGGTCCGCGATGAGCCGCTGACGGCTCTCCATCTCCTCGGCGCGGCGCCAGCCGTCACGCGCCATGTCCTCGCGCTGCCGGACGTACCTGCCCAGCAGCCAGGGCGTCACCCCCGCGAAGACCAGGACGCCGAGCAGCGCACCCCAGGACGCGAACCCGTCCTTGCTCCACAGCAGCGCGACGGGCACCGCCAGCACCGAAACGACGGCGAAAAGGCGCAGCATCGGCTTCGCGACCGGCTGCCGATAACCGGCGAGGTAACTCACCGCGACGAGGACGAAGCCTTCCCAGATCGGCACCCGGCCACCGAAGCTGCCCAGCACGATGAAGCTCGCGATCATGGCGATGGCGAGGGAGACTAGCGGGTACCGGCGCGACACCGCGATCGCGGCCGTGGTCGCGGAGAGCCCGAAGAGCAGCTCCCAGTGCTTCGTGCTGGATCCGGCGTCGATGACCACCCAGCCGCAGAGCCCGAGCCACAGCGCGACGTCCATGATCAGCCGACGCCCCCGCCGCACGGGCTCCTCCGCTTCCTTCACAGATCAGGACGCTACAAGCCGTGACGAGCGGTCCGCCATGGACGAAAGTAAAGGTCCCCTGCTTCCCGCGTCCGATGAGGCATGATGATCGACCATGGCCGAGCGCACACTCACCGGTCAGCTAGGCGGTCCTGTCCCGGCAGGCATCGAAGCGCTGGCCGACAACGAGAAGCAGGACCTCTCCGACGCGCTGCGCGACGCGCGCCACCGCCAGGCCAAGGCATTGGCCGAAGCGGGCGAAGAGGGTCTGAAGTACGTACCCGCGCTGCTGCGCGGCACAGTTCGCAAGGTGGTGGGCCTGTGACCACCGAAAACTTCGCCGCGCAGGCGGAGATCCTCAAACTCGCCCGCGTCCTGGGCACCACCCCGGAGCGGCTCTCGTACCTGGAGAAAGTGGACCCCGCCGAACTCCAGGCGTTCCGCGAACAGGTGACGGACACGCTGTTCGACGCCAACCTCGCCGCCCTCGAGCGGATGGCGATGGCGAGCAAACTCGTTCCGAGCCCGATCCTCGCGAAGATCGCCGAGAAGGTCTTCGGCCCGCTTCTGTGCGCGCGGATCGCCGGGCTGGTGGACGTCTCCCGGGGCGTCGACGTCGCGAAGCGGCTGAAGCCGCCCTTCCTGGCCGACGTCGCGGCCGAGCTGGACCCGCGCCGTGCGAGCGCGATCATCGCCAGGATCCCGCTCGACACCGTCGTCGCGGTCGCCGTCGAACTGGTGAGCCGCGAGGACTGGATCACCGTCGGCCGGTTCGTCGGCCACCTTCCCGATCCGACGGTGCGCCGGGCGCTGGCCGTCATCGGCGACGACGCGCTGATCCGGATCGCGTTCGTCCTCGACGACAAGAGCCGGATCGATCACGTCCTCGGGCTGCTCCCCGAAGCCCGGTTCCGCGGCCTCCTCCAGGTCGCGGCCGCCGACGAGGACCTGTGGGCTCCGGTGCTCGACCTGCTCACCCATCTGAGCGAGAAGCGGGTGGAGCAATGGTCTCATCTGCTCGGCGAACTCCCGCCGAAGCTGCGCGTCCGCGTCGAAGAGACCATCCGGTAGCGCGAAGTGAACAACGTTTCGGTGATCTCCGCGGTGGTCTCGGTGACCGGCGCGGTGCTGACCGCCGTGCTCGGCGGGATGTTCGAGGCACGCAGGCGGCGGACCGACCGCGAGCAACATCGCCGGGACCTGGTCAGCCGGTACCGGGATCCGCTGCTGCAGTCGGCGGCGTCACTGGCTTCGCGGTTGCGGAACGGAATCGACCTGCTGTCGGGCAGAGAGGTCCACCAAGCAGCGCCGGGGACCGATCGCCAGGACGAGTACAACCGCTACGAGAGCCTCTACCGGCTTTCCGCCTACCTCGGCTGGGTGCAGATCCTGCAGCAGGAGGCCCATTTCCTGGACATGGGCAGCCGGAGCAGGAACCGGCGGCTGATGCGTCATCTCGGCGCGGTCAAGGCGGCACTGTCCGGGCACACCGAGCCGAGCGACGCCCGCGTGTTCCTGCTCCTGGGCGGTGAGCAACAGGCCATCGGCGAACTGATGATCGACCCGGACAGCCCGGAACGCCCCCGGTGTCTCGGCTACGTCCAGTTCCGGCGCAAGTACCGGGACGACGCCGAATTCGCCGAATGGTTCACCCCGTTGCTCGAAGAAACCACCAAAATCCTGAAGTACCCCGAGGAAGGCGCCGCGCGGCTCACCACCGTCCACAATGCCCTGATCGACCTGATCACCTACCTCGATCCCAAGAAGGTCTGGATTCTGGGGCCGAACCGCAAGTTCGAACATGCGCTCACAACCGGATCCCCCGACGCCACACCGACGACGTGAGCGGAACTCCCGGCCGGTAGGCGAGGTGCGTCGTCGAAGGCGCCTCCAGCACGTGAAGATCGGCACGCGCCCCCGGCCGCACGAAACCCACGTCGTCACGCCGCAACGCGCGAGCGCCACCCGCCGTCGCCGACCACACCGCCTCGTCGATCGTCATCCGCATCTGCAGCACCGCGGTCGTGACGCAGAACGCCATCGACGTCGTGTACGAGCTGCCCGGGTTCGCGTTGCTGGCCAGCGCGACCGTCGCCCCCGCGTCCAGGAGCCGCCGCGCCGGCGCCAGCGGCTGCCGGGTCGACAGGTCGCACGCCGGCAGCAAGGTCGCCACGGTGTCCGAAGCAGCGAGAGCCTCGACGTCCGCTTCGCTCAGGTACGTGCAGTGGTCGACGCTCGCTGCCCCTAGCTCGACGGCGAGCCGCACACCCGGGCCCTCCCCCAGCTGGTTCCCGTGCAGCCGGAGCCCGAGCCCGCGTTCCCGCGCCGCCTTCAGCACCCGCCCGGACTGCGCCTCGTCGAACGCGCCGGTCTCGCAGAACACGTCCGCCCACCGCACGAGCGGCGCGACGGCGTCGAGCATGTCGCCGCATACCAAGTCCACATAGGACTCCGCGTCCGCGCCCGGCGGCACCAGATGCGCGCCGAGGAACGTGACCTCGTCGGCCACCTCGGCGGCGATCCGCGCCGAACGCGCCTCGTCTTCGACGTTGAGCCCGTATCCGGTCTTCGTTTCCAGACAGGTCGTGCCCTGCCTCGCCGCTTCGTCGACGTGTCGCCGCAGATTCGCCGCCAGCTGCTCGTCGGACGCAGACCGCGTCGCGTCGACGGTGACCGCGATCCCTCCGGCGCTGTACGCCTTCCCGGCCATCCGCGCCTCGAACTCGGCGGTCCGGTCCCCGGCGAAGACCAGGTGCGTGTGACTGTCCACCCAGCCGGGCAGCACCGCGCGACCTTCGACGTCGACCCGCTCGTCCGCGTCGGGCGCGTCCGCGGCCGCGCCGACCCAGGCGATCGTTTCGCCGTCGACGACGACGGCCGCGTCGCGGAGCTTGCCCAGTTCGGCGTCGTTCGTGGTGAGTTCGCCGATTCCCGTGATCAGGACTGCCACAATGCCTCGATCTCCTTGGCCAAGACCGTTTCCGGCCGGTCGATCAGCTGATGCGCGCCGTCGCGGACGATCTCGCGCCCCGCGACGACGACGTCCCGGACGTCCGCGCCGGCGGCGGCGAAGACCACCCCGGACGGCTCGATCCCCGCGGTCCGCACCGAACCGAGGCCGACCGTCACCAGGTCCGCGCCCGCGCCCGGAGCCAGCTCGCCGACCTCGTCCCAGCCGACCGCGCCGTGATCCGTCGCCGCCGCGAGTAGTTCCTCCGCGGTGAACCGGCCGCGTTTCTCGCTGGCGAGCCGCTCGTTCAGTTCCAGCGCCCTGGTCTCCTCGAACGCGTCGACGACCGCGTTGCTGTCGCTGCCGAGGGACAGCCGCACCCCCGCGTCCAGCAGCGTCCGCGCGGGGCCGATGCCGTCACCGAGATCCCGTTCGGTCGTCGGGCAGAAGCAGGCACGGCTACCGGCCTCGCCGAGCCACTGGATATCGCCCGGCGTCAGGTGCGTCGCGTGCACCGCCGTGAGCCGCTCGCTGAGCACGCCGTTGTCCCAGAGCAGCCCCGTCGGAGTCCAGTGATAGGCCGCCATGCACTGCTCGTTCTCGGCTCGCTGCTCCGAAAGATGGATGTGCAGCGGGCGATCCGCCGGTGTTCCATTGTCCACTTCGGACAGTTGATCTTCGGGAACGGCTCGCACGGAATGGATCGCGCCTCCAACCCGGAACGTCTCATCCTCCCGCAATTCGCCGGCTCGTTGCGCCCACTTCGAGGCCGTCCCGTCGGAGAACCGCTGCTGCACCTCGTCGGATTCCACCCCGATACCGCCCGCGAGGTAGCACGTGTCGAGCAACGTCAGCCGGATTCCGGCGTCCCTGGCGGCCTGCCGCAGCGCCTCACCCATCGCGTTCGGCTCTAAGTAAGGCTTTCCGCCCGGCGCGTGGTGCAGGTAGTGGAACTCGCCGACGCTTGTGTACCCGGCCAGCACCATCTCCGCGTAAACGCCGCGCGCCAGGCGGTAGTACGAATCCGGATCGAGCCGTGACGCGAGCGAGTACATCCGCTCGCGCCACGTCCAGAAGGTTCCGCGATCGTGGTGCGTCCGGCCGCGCAGCGCACGGTGGAACGCGTGCGAATGCCCGTTGGCGAACCCCGGCAAAGCGAGTCCATTGAGGACAGTTCCTTCGCGAGGCGCTTTCGCCGTCACCGAAGTGATCTCGCCGCCGTCGATCTCGATCCGGACGGCATCGGCGATCCCGTCCGGCAGCCAGGCACGTTCACACCAATATGTCGTCATGTCGACAGTTTCTCCAGGACGTCCGCGAGCGCGCGAGCCCCGTGGTCGACGTCCTCCGCCTCGGAGAACTCCTCCGGCGAATGGCTGATGCCGGTGGGGTTGCGCACGTAGAGCATCCCGGACGGGACGAACCCGGCGAGGATCGCGGCGTCATGCCCGGCGCCGGTCGGCAGTTCCGGCGGCCCGCCCAGCCAGGTGCCCAGGTCACGGCGCAACGCGTCGTCGAAGATCACGTCGTCCGAGTACGACTCCCTGCTGACCTCGACGCGGCAGCCTTCCTGCTCTGCCGCGTCTTCGGCCAGCTTCGCGATCTCGGCGACCAGCTCGGGCGTATCCGCACCCGGCACCCGCGCGTCCAGCCACAAGTCCACAGTGGACGCGATGACGTTGGTCCCGCCGGGAGTGGGCACGAGCCTGCCGACGGTCGCCCTCGCGTCGGCGGTGGTCTTCGCCAGTTTCCGCACGGCGAGCACGGTCTCGGCCGCCGGGATCATCGGGTCGCGACGATCGCCGATCAATGTCGCGCCGGCGTGATTTCCCTGCCCCTGGAAGGAGAAGCGCCACCGCCCGTGCGCGATCACCGTGTTGCCGACGGCGACCGGCGAGCCGAGGTCGATCAGCCCGCGCCCCTGCTCCACGTGCAGTTCCAGGAACCGCCCGATCAGCCCGAGCCGCTCGGGGTCCCGGCCGACCCGCTCGGGATCGAGGCCGGATTTCGCCACCGCTTCGGCGAACGTGACACCGTCCGGGTCGCGCAGGCTCCGCGCCTTGTCCGCGTCGATGGTCCCGGTCAGCAGACGCGAGCCGAGGCACGGCACGCCGAAACGACCGCCTTCCTCCTCGGCGAAGACCACGACGGCGAACGGCTTCGCCGGACGAAATCCTTGGGCCTGCAAGATCTCCACCGCGTCGAGCGCACTCGCGACACCGAGCGGGCCGTCGAAGGCGCCGCCGCCGGGCACCGAGTCGAGATGGCTCCCGGTGACGACCGCGTCCGGGCCGGGTGTGCCCCACCAGGCCCAGATGTTGCCGTTGCGGTCGGTCTCGACACCCAGGCCCAGCCGCCCGGCGCGCTCGACGAACCACGCGCGCAGCTCGGTTTCGGCCGCGTCGAAGGCGTGGCGGGAGTAGCCGCCCCGCTTCGGGTCGCGGCCGACGTCCGAAATCTCCTCCAGCAGCGAGGACGCGGTCACTCGGCGTCCCGCATCGGCACGCGCACGCCGCGCTCGTCGGCGACTTCGGCGGCGCGGTCGTACCCGGCGTCGACGTGCCGGATGACGCCCATGCTCGGGTCGTTGGTGAGCACACGTTCGAGTTTCCGCGCGGCCAGCTGGGTTCCGTCGGCCACGCTGACCTGGCCCGCGTGGATGGACCGGCCCATACCGACGCCGCCGCCGTGGTGGATCGACACCCAGCTGGCGCCCGACGAGGTGTTGACCAGTGCGTTCAGCAGCGGCCAGTCGGCGATCGCGTCGGAACCGTCGGCCATGCCCTCGGTCTCGCGGTACGGCGAGGCGACGCTGCCCGAGTCGAGGTGATCGCGGCCGATGACGACCGGCGCCTTCAGCTCACCGCTGGCGACCATCTCGTTGAACCGCAGGCCCGCGAGGTGCCGCTCGCCGTAGCCGAGCCAGCAGATCCGCGACGGAAGGCCCTGGAACGCGACGCGTTCACCGGCCAGCCGGATCCAGCGCGCGAGGGATTCGTTCTCCGGGAACAGTTCCAGCATCGCGCGGTCGGTCGCCGCGATGTCCTCGGGGTCACCGGACAGCGCCGCCCAGCGGAACGGGCCGTTGCCCTCGCAGAAGAGCGGGCGGATGTAGGCGGGCACGAACCCCGGGAAGTCGAAGGCCCGTTCGCAGCCGCCGAGTTTCGCCTCGCCGCGCAGGGAGTTGCCGTAGTCGAAGACCTCGGCGCCCTTGTCGAGGAAGCCGAGCATCGCCTCGACGTGCTCTGCCATCGATTCACGGGCGCGCTCGGTGAACTCGTCGGGCTTCTTGTCCGCGTAGTCCTGCCACTCGTCGACGCCGACGCCCTTGGGCAGATAGGAAAGCGGGTCGTGCGCGGAGGTCTGGTCGGTGACGATGTCGACCTCTACGCCGCGGCGAAGCAGTTCGGGCAGCACCTCGGCGGCGTTGCCGACCACGCCGACGGACAGCGCGCGCTTCTCCTTCTTCGCGGCCTCCACCCGGCGGATCGCGTCGTCGAGGTCGTCGGCGACCTCGTCGAGGTAGCGGGTCTCGACACGGCGGTGGGCGCGCTGCGGGTCGCATTCGATGACGAGCGCGACACCGTCGTTCATCGTGACGGCCAGCGGCTGCGCGCCACCCATGCCGCCGAGACCGGCGGTGACGGTGAGCGTGCCCTTGAGGCTGCCGCCGAAGCGCTTCTTCGCGACGGCGGCGAAAGTCTCGTACGTGCCCTGCAGGATTCCCTGCGTGCCGATGTAGATCCAGGAGCCCGCGGTCATCTGGCCGTACATGGTCAGGCCCTGCGCCTCCAGGCGGCGGAACTCGGGCCACGTCGCCCAGTCGCCGACGAGGTTGGAGTTCGCGATGAGCACGCGCGGCGCCCATTCGTGCGTGCGGAACACGCCGACCGGCTTGCCGGACTGGACGAGCAGCGTCTCGTCCTGCTCCAAACCGGTCAGTTCGCGGGTGATCGCGTCGAAACTGGCCCAGTTGCGGGCGGCCTTGCCGGTGCCGCCGTAGACGACCAGGTCCTCCGGGCGCTCGGCGACCTCGGGGTCGAGGTTGTTGTGGAACATCCGCAGCGCGGCTTCGGTCTGCCAGTTCTTGGCGGTGAGCGTGGTGCCTCGGGCGGCACGGACCGTGCGAGTCATGGGCTCAGACCTCCAGTTGGGCCGCGGCGAGGACGGCACCCGACGCGACGAGTTCTTCGGCGGCGGCGATCTCCGGCGCCAGATGACGGTCGGGGCCGGGGCCCTCGACCTTGGTGCGGACGAGATCCCGGACCCGGCCGGTGACCGGCGACGGGACCAGGGGCGCGCGCATGTCGAGTGCGCGCGCGGCGGTGAGCAATTCGATGGCAAGGACGGTGTTGAGGCCTTCGACCGCCTTGCGCAGCTTGCGCGCGGCGGACCAGCCCATGGAGACGTGGTCCTCCTGCATGGCGCTGCTCGGGATCGAATCGACCGACGCCGGCACCGCGAGCCGCTTGAGCTCGCTGACCACGGCCGCCTGCGTGTACTGGGCGATCATGTGGCCGGAATCGACGCCGGGGTCGAACGCGAGGAACGGCGGCAAGCCGTGCGAGCGGGCCTTGTCGAGCATGCGGTCAGTGCGGCGCTCGGCGATGCTGGCGACGTCCGCGAGCGGAATCGCGAGGAAGTCGAGCACGTACGCGACCGGGGCGCCGTGGAAGTTGCCGTTCGACTCGACGCGGCCGTCGGACAGCACGACCGGGTTGTCGACCGCGGAGTGAAGCTCACGCTCGGCGACGAGTTCGGCGTGCGTGAGGCTGTCGCGGGCTCCGCCGTGCACCTGGGGCGCGCAGCGGAGGGAGTACGCGTCCTGGACGCGGTTGCAATCGGGGCCGCGGTGGCTCTCGACGATCTTCGAGTCCTGAAGCGCCGTCCACATCCGCTGGGCACTCAGCGCCTGGCCCGGATGCGGGCGCAGCGCCTGGAGGTCGGCCGCGAAGGCGCGATCGGTGCCGAGGAGCGCTTCGACGCTCATCGCCGCGGTGATGTCGGCGGTGTCGAGCAGCTTGCGAAGGTCGGCCGCGGCCAGCAGGAGCATGCCGAGCATGCCGTCGGTCCCGTTCGTGAGGGCGAGGCCCTCCTTCTCCGCGAGAACGACGGGCTCGATGCCAGCGTGCTTCAGCGCTACGCCCGCCTGAACGACTTCGCCGTTGTACTCGACTTCGCCCTCTCCCATCAGCGCGAGCGCGACAGCGGCGAGAGGCGCGAGGTCACCGGAGCAGCCGAGGGAGCCGTACTCGTGAACGAGCGGGGTGATCCCGGCGTTGAGCAGGGCCGCAAGCGCTTGCGCGGTCTGCGGCCGGATGCCGGTGTACCCGCTGGCGAGAGTGCGGAGGCGCAGCAGCATCAGCGCGCGCACGACCTCGGTCTCCACGACCGGGCCCGCGCCCGCCGCATGCGACCGAATCAGCGACCGCTGGAGCGCGGTGCGGCTCTCGAGCGGGATATGCCTAGTGGCGAGCGCCCCGAAGCCCGTCGAAACGCCGTACGTCGGCGTCTCGGCGTGAGCGAGGTTGTCGATGTGCTGACGCGTCGTGGCGAGGTTCTTCTCGGCCGCTTCGCTGACCGCGACGGGCGAGTGGTCACGGGCGACCGCGACGACCTGTTCGGGCCGAAGCGGTTCGGAGCCCAGAAGTACGGTTTCCGGCATAGCCCCATTGGACAACGCCATGCCCGCTGGTGGGCGGCGCCAACCGGTGGTTGTGTCTGGTATCCAAGACACTCACGGTGGGAGCAAGGGACCTTTGCTACCGCGGCAGCGGAGGGTGTGTGGAAATAGAGACGTTGAGTGTCCCTATTTCCACACACCCCGTACTCCGCGTAGCGATGCGTACCGACCGTGTGGGTTTCGGGACGTCAGATGTCCCAAAACCCACACGGTCACCTGCGAAAAGAGAGCAAGGGACCTTTGCTCCCGCTTGTCTCAACATTGAGAGAAGCGGGAGCAAAGGTCCCTTGCTCCCCCGCCGAAGCGAAACAGGAGGTCGGCATGGGTGAGAGCAGCGAGGTCCCGGCTCTGCGACGCGGCCTCGGCATCCTTCGCGCCCTCGCCGCGCGGCCGGGTCCGGTGTCGGCGGCCGCGATCGCGCGCGAACTCGGCCTCCCGCGTTCGACGACGTATCACCTGCTCGCCGAACTGGAGGCCGCCGGTTTCGTGACGCACTTGCCGGCCGAGCGCCGGTACGGCCTCGGCATCGCCGCGTTCGAGCTCGGCTCGGCCTACCTGCGGCACGACCCGCTGGAGCGGCTCGCGCTCCCGCTCCTGCGCAAACTCGCCGACCGCGTCGGCCACACCGCGCATCTGGGCGTGCTTCACGGCAACGAGTCGCTCTACCTGGTCAAAGAGCGTCCCACCCGCCCGGAAACCCTGGTGACGGAAGTCGGCGTCCGGCTGCCTGGCCAGCTCACGGCTTCGGGCAGGGCGATGCTGCGGCATCTGCCGTCACCGCACGTCCGCGCGCTCTTCCCGAACGCGGCGGCGTTCGTGCTGCGCACCGGTCGCGGCCCGCGCACCCTCGCCGAACTGCGCCGGACGCTGAACGCGGAGGGCAGGCTCGGCTGGGCGGTCGAAGACGGGCACGTCACCGAAGGATTCGCCTCGGTGGCCTGCCCGGTCTTCGACCACGGCGGCCGGCCGATGGCCGCGATCAGCGTGACCCTCCGCCACCTCTGCCCGGGAGCCGAGGGGTGCGAGGAGACTTGGCCGGACCTCGCCGAAGAGGTCCGGCTGACCGCGGCCGAACTGACCACCCGGATCGGGGGTCAGATGCGCTGAGCGTGCTTCTTCTGGACTCCCTCGAGCCCGAGCATCGCCAGCAGTTCAGCACAGTCGAGGGCATCCGAAGCGTGCCCTGCGACGGTTCGTGCGGCTCTGCCGTTCTGCAGCGTGAGGCGGACTTCTTCCTCCGCTCGCACACCGGCCATCCGGCTCTGGTCTTCAGCGGGGTCGGGACGACTGGAATGCCTAGCCCAGGTCATCTGCCACCTTCTTCCGGCCCTCCGGCGACACGGGGTCGTTTCGAAAGAGGGCCATGGTCGGACACTCAGCATGACATCCCACTCCGCGACAGTTCCCGGCGCGGGTGAATTGAGACAAAAAAGATCTAGATTTCGCTACTCTGCGTGATTCAGAAAAGACTCGAGCCGGGTATTGAACGGCGCACCCGTGTCCGGCACCAAATGCCCCATCCCCCGCACGATCTCGCGGCGCGCACCGGTCCCGTCCGCGATCGCGTCGGCGATGATCTCGTACTCCGGCCGGTGGTCGCCGGTGATCGCGAGCATCGGGAAATCCGCGGAGGCCAGCGCGTCGAGCGGCAGCTCCGCATCTCCCGGCGGCCGCATCCCGACCAGCGCGCGAGCGCCACGCCGCAGGGTCTCCGGCACCGGATCGGGAATCGGCAACGGCACACCGGCTAGCGGAAAGAAAGCCTTGAACACTTCGCGAGGATCGTCGAGCGGCCCTTCGAGAAATCTCCGCAGTTCGGCGTCCCACGCGTCGACGACCTCGTGACCACGAACGACCCCAGCCGCGGGCGGATCGACAACGGTGAGGGTCCGGACCATCTCCGGCCGCCGCGCGGCGGCGAGCATCGCGACGACCGCGCCATACGACAGCCCGACCAGATGCGCGGGCTCGTCGAGCACCTGCTCCGCGATCAACTCGGCGTCGACTGCGAAATCCTGTACGCCGTCCGGCGATTCGCCGTGGCCCGGACGGTCCGGCGCGAGCAACGTCCACCGCTCGGTCAACGGGCGCTGAGCCCGCCACGCCTCCCGGCCCCCGAGCAACACGCCGTGCACGAGAACGACTCGCGGACCGGATCCCCACCGATGGACATGAAGCCGCATTTCCCGAGCCTATGGGGTTCTCAGGAGTAGAGCCCGCCCCATCGGGCACACTCCGCGAGGATCACTTGGCGTCGGCGGACGCGACCCGCACTGCCGAGCCGACCGACACGCAAAGAAGCGGCCCCACCCCTCAGGGGCAGGGCCGCTTCGGCGAAACGGTGGAGGTGCCGGGAATTGAACCCGGGTCCTCTGGCGCATCACCAGGGCTTCTCCGTGCGCAGTCCGCTATGTCTCTACTTGGCCCCTTCAGTCACGCGAACAAGCTGAAGTGACGGGCCCAGCCACTGTTTGTTTCCCGACCACACCCCGTAGCCGGGTGTAGCGGTAAGCCTCCTAGCTGATGCCGGTGACCGGGTCGGAGGCGACCCCGGACCGACAGAGTTGCTCTACTGCTTAGGCAGCAAGAGCGAACTCGCGCTGGCTCTTAGGCTCGGCGCTTATTGGTTTGCGATGACGCTTACGGTGGTCTCTCGCCTGCACCGGCACGCTTCTCCTGATTCAACGTCCAAAGTCGAAACCGTTCACCCCCTTGGTGGGACACAACCTGTACATCATAACTCGATCGGCAACCGGGTTATTCCCGCAGGTGGGGCTAGCCCCACCTGGGAGATGCCCGTGAGCACCATGTCGGCGAGCGCGCGCGAGCGCGATGCTGGTCTCCTCGCACCAGAGAGGAGCACGACCATGAGCTCGCTAGCGGCCGAGCGGGAGCTGAGCAGGTCCGATCCGTCGTTCGGCGGCTCGCTGGTCTACCTGCTGATGAACCTGCCGATGGGTGTCCTCGCCTTCGCGCTCCTGATGTCCTTCATCTCGGCGGGCATCGGCACGGCGGTCGTCTGGATCGGGCTGCCTATCCTCGCGCTGGTGATCCTGTCGGTCCGCGGCGCGGCCCGGATGGAACGCGCCAGGGTGTACGCGCTGCTCGACCGCTACATCGACCTGCCGTATCTCCCGCTGCCCATCGCCGGTCAGTCCGTGCGCTGGAAGGCCCGGCTGAAGGACGGCTCGACCTGGCGCGACCTCGCCTACTTCTTCTTGCTCTTCCCGCTCGGGATCGTCGAGTTCATCCTGGTCACCGTGTTCTGGTCGACCAGCCTCGGCCTGGCAGGCCTGCCGATCCACTACCGCTTCCTTCCCGGCGGCGAGTACCGCTTCCCGACCTGGGAAAACGCGTGGTTCACCGTCGATTCGACGGTCTCGGCACTGCCTTGGGCGGCGCTCGGAGTGCTCTGCATCGCGCTGTCGGTAGCGTTGACGAAGGCGCTGGCCGGGATGCACGCCCGGCTGGCGACGGCGCTGCTCGGGCCGACCCACGCCCAGCGCCGCCGTCTGGAGGATTCATGGGGCGAGGTTCACGGATGACGATCGACCAGCAAGTTCAGCAGGTGGGGATTCCGCGACCTCGGCCGTTGCGGTCGATCGTCTACATGATCGTCAGCTTCGTGTTCCGGCTCCTCCAGTTCGTTCTCATCGTCGTCGGCCTGGCGGTCGGCATCGCGACGGCGGTGGTGTGGATCGGCTTCCCGATCCTCATGGCCACGACCAGCTTCATCCGCTGGTCCGCCGACCGCGAGCGGGGCTGGGCGCGCACGATGCTCGAGACTCCGCTGGAGCCGGTCGAGCGCCTGCCGGTCGAGGGGCTTTCGCTGGTCAAGCGCTGGCTGACCCGCTTGACCGACGCGACGACGTGGCGCGACCTCGCCTACCTGATGGCGGCGTTCCCGCTGGCATGTCTGGAACTGCCGATCGCGATCGCGTCGATCGTGTTGCTGCCGATGGCGATCTGGGTGACCCCGTGGGTCGGGTGGCTGCACGGCAACCTGGCGTACTCGCTGCTCGGACCGAACCGCGCCGCGAAGCTGGAGCAGAAGGCCGAGCGACTGCAGGCGTCGCGGGCTCGCGGTGTCGACGCCGCCGAGGCCGAACGCCGCCGCATCGAGCGGGACCTGCACGACGGTGCCCAGCAGCGCCTGGTCGCCGTCGCGATGAGCCTCGGCCGCGCGAAGTCGAAGTTCGACCAGGACCCGGACGCGGTGCGCGAACTGATCGACGAAGCACACCTCGACGCCAAGCTCGCGGTGTCGGAACTGCGTGATCTCGCCCGCGGGATCTACCCGGCCGTGCTCGGCGACCGCGGTCTCGACGCCGCCTTGTCCGCGCAGGCCGCGAAATCGCCCATCCACGTCGACGTCGAAGTGGACGTCGAACCGCGGCCGCCCGCCGCGGTCGAGACGACGGCCTACTTCATCGTCGGCGAGACGCTGACGAACATCGCGAAGCACTCGGGAGCGACCGAAGCGGGCGTGAAGGTGTGGCGCACCGAGTCGATGGTCATCGTCGAGATCACCGACAACGGGCACGGTGGCGCCGAAGTCCGGCCAGGTGGCGGCCTCGCCGGGCTCGCCGACCGGGCGGCCACGATCGACGGCGTGATCACCGTCGTCAGCCCGCCCGGTGGCCCGACGGTGATTCGCGCGGACCTGCCGTGCCAATGGTGACCCGCTCGTGAGTGAATAGGCTCTGCCATTCACTCACGACGCTGGGGGCAGCATGCGGGTTGTCATCGCCGAAGACGCGGTTCTGTTGCGCGCGGGGGTGATCCGCCTGCTCGCCGACGAGGACATCGAAACCGTCGCCGCCGTGGACAACGGCGACGATCTGCTGGTCGCGGTCAAGGAGCACCGGCCGGACCTCGCGATCGTCGACGTGCGGATGCCGCCCACCTTCACCGACGAGGGCCTGCGCGCCGCCCTGGGGGCCCGCGAGGTCATCCCGGGCCTGCCCGTTCTCGTGCTCTCCCAGTACGTCGAGGAGAGCTACGCCGTCGAGCTCCTGTCCGGCGGCGCGGGCGGAGTCGGCTACCTGCTCAAGGAACGCGTCGCCGACGTCGGGGATTTCCTCGACGCGGTCAAGCGGGTCGCCGGCGGCGGCACGGCCATCGACCCGGATGTCATCGCGCAGCTGATGGCCCGGGGCCGCAAGAACCCACTCGACGCGCTCACCGCCCGCGAGTCCGAGGTGCTGGGGCTGATGGCGCAGGGCCTGTCGAACACCGCGATCGCGAACTCTCTCGTCGTTTCGCACGGCGCGGTCGAGAAGCACATCGGCAACATTTTCGCGAAGCTCGGCCTCGAAGCGAGTTCGGTGGAACACCGCCGGGTCCGCGCGGTGCTCACCTACTTAGGACGCTGAAGTAGCTCTTGGTGGCGAAGCCGTCACTCACCTAACATGAGCAGACTGTAGGTGGGTGACGCGCCGAACCGAGGAGGACCCATGACCGACAGGCCCTCCCACAGCGCCCGTTTCTTCGGCGGCCCTCTCGACGGCCGCGTCCAGGAACTCGGTGACACCGAGCCGGTCGCGGGCACCGTCCTCAAACACGTCCATCTGCACGACGGGCCGAAGATCGAGACCCGCTACGAACTCGGCCTCGCCGAGGACGACTGCTGGGAATTCCGGCTGTGCTCCGCCCCGCTCCCGGAGCCCGAGACCGACGGCGTGGGGTAGGGAAAACTCCACCTCCCGAGGGCGAAAACAAGAAGAGCGATACGGCGGCCCGCACCGCTGTTTTCGCGACCCCGAAGCACCAGGCTCTTTTCCATGCACACGAGCCAGAAGCAGGGCCGGGACAGGTTCCTGGACATCGTCCGAGCGGTCGCGATCCTCGCGGTCGTCGTCCAGCACTGGGGTATGCCGGTGCTCTCGTACGCCGACGGCCACCTCTCCACCGGGAACGCCCTCGCGACGCCCGGCTGGTGGGTCATCACCTGGCTCAGCCAGGTCATGCCGCTCGTCTTCTTCGCCGGCGGCGCGGCGAACCTGATCTCGTTGAACCGCGCGGAAAGTTCCCGTTCCTGGCTCGCGGCCCGCCTCAAGCGCCTGATGATCCCGGTACTGCCGCTGGTGGCCGTCTGGCTGTTCGTCCCGGACATTCTGCGCGGGATGGGCATACCGGAGCAGCCGCTGCAGGTCGGCGGAGCGATCGCCGCGCAGCTGCTGTGGTTCCTGGCCGTGTACGTGCTCACCGTGCTGCTCACCCCGCTGCTGGCCGCCGCGCACCGGCGCTGGGGCCTCAAGGTCCCGCTCGTGATGCTCGCCGCCGCCGTCCTCGTCGACGTCGCCCGCTTCAACGACCTCGGCCTGATCGGTTTCGCGAACGCGATCTTCGTCTGGATGGCCGTGCACCAGCTCGGTTTTCACTACACGCAAGGCCGTCTCGGTTCGCTGAGCCGCAACGCCGCGCTGGGCATGGCGGGCACCGGCTTCGGTATCACCGCGCTGATGGTCGCCTTCGGCCCGTATCCCGCGAGCATGATCGGCATGCCGGGCGCCCCGGTGTCGAACATGAGCCCGCCGACCGTGCTGCTGGCCTTCCTCGCGATCGGCCAGATCGGGCTCCTGCTGGCCTTCAAACCGCAGCTGAACGCCATGGCCACCCGGCCGGGTCTCGACGCCGCGCTGAAGTGGATCGGCCCGCGGTTCATGAGCGTCTACCTGTGGCACATGCCGGCGCTGATCGTCGTCTCCGGTGTCGCGGTCTACGATCTCGGTTACGAAACCCCCGAACCGGGTTCCGTCCTGTGGCTGACGATGCTCCCCGCGTGGCTCGGCGCCTGCGGGCTGGTGCTCCTCGGTCTGCTGCGGATGTTCGCCCGCTTCGAAACGCAGGGTTCCGGCCCCGCGTCGACCGCCCACACGCCTCAGCTCGTGGTGGCCGGACTGGCGATCGCGGGCGGCCTGCTCGGCCTCGCCGCGCACGGTTTCGCCCCGCTGAGCGACGGTCTCGCCCAGGGTCCGGCGCCGTGGGTGGCGCTGGCGACGGGCGGATTCCTCCTGGCGGGCAAGCAGATCCAGGTTTCGGAGCTGGGGACGCGGTTGCTCGGCCGCGCCGTTTCGGTCACCGAGGTGGCCCAGCTCAAACGCTGAGCAGTTTCGCGGGGGTGTCGTGCAGCACCGCCCGCAGGAACGGCTCACCCAGGCGATCGTCGGCGGCCCAGCCGGCGATCGCCTGCAGCTGTGTGGCGTACGAGTACGGGATGTTGGGGAAGTCGGTGCCGAGCACGACGCGGTCGGGGAATTCGGCCAGCAGGTCCGTCCAGTCCGGCGGGAGCGGGTTGCCGCGCGAGGTGAACTCCACCCCGACCATCGTGGTGTCGAGGTACACGCGCGGATATCTCCTGGCCAGCTCGAACGCGAAGTCGATCTCCGGCATGCCGGCGTGCGCGAGCACCAGTGTCAGACCGGGATGCCGGACCAGGATCTCCTCGAACAGCCGTAGCCCGGTGTAGGCGCCCTTCAACGGACCGTGTCCACAGTGGACGACCACCGGGACACCCGCGTCCGCCAGCGCGCCCCAGACGCCGTCCAGCAGCTCGTCACGCGGATCGTAGGCGCCGACCTGGACGTGCGCCTTGAAACAGCGGGCGCCCGCGCGCAACGCACCGTCCACAACGGACAGCGCGGACGGCTCCGGGTAGAAGGTGCCGGTCGGCACCGCCTCGGGGACGCGTTCCGCGAACTCCAACGCCCACGACGTCAGCCATTCGGCCATTCCCGGCTTGTGCGGATAGACCAGCGGCGCGAACCTGCGCACACCGAACGAGCGCAGGGTTTCGATCCGTGCTTCTTCCGGCGTGCGGTAGTGCACGGGCCAGGCCATGCCGTAGTGCTCTTCGGACTGGTCGAAGTAGGCCCACACCTTGTCCATGACCTGCTTCGGCAGGAAGTGCAGGTGCAGATCCACGAGCCCGTCGATGCCGAGCGCCGAGATCCAGCCGGGGATCTCGGCGTCCGAAGCGGGCCCGTGGATCAATCGTTGTACCGGCCCTTGAGCGCCCGGCCCATGGCCCGGCTGATGGTGCGCTGCGCGTCGCGCTTGGCGATGTCCTGCCGCTTGTCGTAGGACTTCTTGCCCTTCGCCAGCGCGATCTCGACCTTGACCTTGCCGTCCTTGAAGTACATCGACAGCGGGACGAGCGAAAGGCCGCTCTCCTTGGTCTTGCCGATGAGCTTCTCGATCTCCTGGCGGTGCAGCAGCAGTTTCCGGGTGCGCCGCGGCGTGTGGTTCGTCCACGTGCCCTGCACGTACTCCGGGATGTGCACGTTGCGGAGCCAGACCTCGCCGTCGTCCACCGTGGCGAACGCGTCGGCCAGTGATGCCCGTCCTTCACGCAGGCTCTTCACCTCGGTACCGACGAGCACGAGACCGGCTTCGTAGGTGTCGAGGATGGAGTAATCGTGGCGAGCCTTGCGGTTCGACACGATCACCTTGTGTCCACGTTCCTTGGGCATAGCGGCGACTCTACGTGAGTTTCTGTGTTCGGGCAGGTGGTTATCGGGCGGCTAGTGGCGCACGTACAGGCGCAGCGTCACGTAGCCGGTGATCGCCGAAATGACGATCGAGACGGCGAGCAGGATCGGCGCCACCGGGAACAGCAACTCGAGCATGCCGACCGCGGGGAACACGTCTCCCGTGAGCACCAAGTCGAGCAACAGCACCTTGGTGAGCACGAGGAAGACGATGCCGATGATCGCACCGACCAGGCCGGCGACCACCGCCTCCAGGAGGAACGGCAGCTGCGTGTACCAGCGGGTCGCGCCGACCAGCCGCATGATGCCGACCTCGGTGCGCCGGGTGAACGCCGACACCTGGATCGTGTTGGCGATCAGCAGCAGCGCGGCGATGGCCATGATCAGCGCGGCGCCGAAGGCCAGGTTCCGCACACCGTTGAGCGCGTTGAACACGCGGTCCAGTGCCTTCTGCTGGTCGTCGACCTTGCTGACGCCCGGTTTGCCGGTGTACTCCTGGATGATCGCCTGGCTGCGCTCGGGGTTCTTCAGCTTGACGTGGAGCGACGCGGGCAGCGCCTCCGGCCCGGTCAGCGCGAGCAGTTCCGGCTGGCTCTCGAACATCTTCTTGAACCGCTCGTAGGACTGCTCGCGGTTCTCGAAGACGACCGACTCGACGCCTTCGTTGCCCTGAAGCTCCTGCCGCAGCGACTGGCAGGCGGACTGCGAGCAGTTCGGGTCACCCGCGCTGATGTCGTTGACCAGATAGACCGAAACCTCGACGTCGGCGAGGAAGTTGGCCTTCATCTTGTCGATCGTGCCGACGGCCAGCAGACCGAAGCCGAGCATGGCGAGGGAGACCGCGGTGGTGAGGATCATCGCGATGGTCATCGTGACGTTCCGGCGCAAGCCGGTGACTACCTCGCTGAAGACGAAACTGGCGCGCATCGGGGTTGATGTCCCTTGGAAGTCGTGGGTTACGGAGGAGGGCGGGGCCGGTCAGCGGCCGATGCCGTAGACGCCTCGGGCGTCGTCACGGATGACCTTGCCGAGCTGGAGCTCGACGACCCTTCGCCGCATCGAGTCCACGATCGAATGGTCGTGGGTGGCCATCAGCACCGTCGTGCCGGTGCGGTTGATCCGCTCCAGCAGCAACATGATGTCCTGGCTGGTGTCGGGGTCCAGGTTCCCGGTCGGCTCGTCGGCGAGCAGCACGAGCGGGCGGTTCACGAAGGCGCGGGCGATCGCGACGCGCTGCTGCTCACCACCGGAGAGTTCGTTGGGGAGACGGTCGGCCTTGCCGTCGAGGCCGACGAGTTCGAGCACCTCGGGCACGACCTTGCGGATCGTGGGCCGCGGCTTGCCGATGACTTCGAGCGCGAAGGCGACGTTCTCGGCGACGGTCTTGTTCGACAGCAGACGGAAGTCCTGGAAGACGCAGCCGATGGTCTGCCGCAGCCGCGGCACCCGGCGACGGGCGAGCTTGGCGACGTCGAAGTTGGAGACCATGACGCGACCCTTGCTCGGCACCTCTTCGCGCAGCAGGAGACGCAGGAAGGTCGACTTCCCGGATCCCGAGGGACCGATCAGGAAGACGAACTCGCCTTTGTCGATCTCGACCGACACCCTTTCGAGGGCGGGACGGGTCGAGGTCTTGTAGACCTTGGAAACCTCTTCGAGCCGGATCACGGTTCGGCATACTACCCATGCCCATCGTTAAGCCCGGGTAGCCCGGTCCCGGCGGCCAAGCGAGCAAGGGACCTTTGCTCTCACTCTCTTCCGGAAAGTGACAGCAAAGGTCCCTTGCTCTCTCACGCAGGGTTGTTACGCGGCTCCGGACTGCTTGCGCCAGCGGATGCCGGCCTCCAGGAAGCCGTCGATCTCGCCGTCGAGCACGGACGACGGGTTGCCGACCTCGAACTCGGTCCGCAGGTCCTTGACCATCTGGTACGGGTGCAGCACGTAGGAGCGCATCTGGTTGCCCCAGCTGGAGCCGCCGTCCTTGAGCGCGTCCATCTCGGCGCGCTCCTCCTCCTTCTTCCGCTGCAGCAGCCGCGCCTGGAGGACCTTCATCGCGGCCGCCTTGTTCTGCAGCTGCGACTTTTCGTTCTGGCACGAAACGACCACGCCGGTCGGGATGTGTGTGATCCGCACCGCCGAGTCCGTCGTGTTCACGCTCTGCCCACCGGGACCGGACGAGCGGTACACGTCGACGCGGATGTCCTTCTCGGGGATGTCGACGTGGTCGACCTCCTCGACCTCGGGCATCACCTCGACGTGCGCGAAGGAGGTCTGGCGGCGGCTCTGGTTGTCGAACGGCGAGATGCGCACCAGCCGGTGCGTGCCCTGCTCGACCGAGAGCGTGCCGTAGACGTAGGGCGCGGTCACCTTGAAGGTGGCGGACTTGATGCCCGCTTCCTCGGCGTAGGAGATGTCGTAGACGTCCGTCGGGTAGTTGTGGCGCTCGGCCCACCGCAGGTACATCCGGAGCAGCATCTCGGCCCAGTCTGCCGCGTCGACGCCGCCCGCTTCGGACCGGATGGTGACCACGGCGTTGCGCGGGTCGTATTCACCCGACAGCAGGGTGCGGACCTCGAGCCCGTCGATGTCCTTGGTGAGCGCCGTGAGCTCGGACTCGGACTCGGCCACGCTGGCGGAGTCGCCCTCGGCCTCGGCCAGTTCATAGAGGACGCCCAGGTCGTCGAGCCGCTGCCGCAGCTCGGAAATGCGTCGCAGCTCACTCTGCCGGTGGGACAACTGGCTGGTGACCTTCTGCGCCGCTTCGGGGTCGTCCCAGAGGTTCGGGCTGGATGCCTGTTCCTCCAGCTCGGCCACCTGGGCACGCAGCGCATCCAGGTCCATCACCGACTCGATCTGCGTCAGCTTGCCGGCCAGGTCCTTCAGTGCCGCATCGAACTCATCACTCACGTCGGCCAAGGTTACGGCAAAACCCACGACCGGTTGCGGGGAACCGGCCGTGGGCACCTGTCCGGGTCAGGACTGGGGGATGGAATCCAGCAGTTTCAGCGCGGCTTTCGCCTGCGCCTGCGCGAACTCGGCGACGGCTTTGGCGTACGGGCCGTCGGCGGCCTTGGTGGCGACCTTGGCCTCGTCGAGCTGCTGGGTGTAGCTCGCGCGGGCCGACTCGAGCAGGGCCGAGCGCTGCTTGACCGTCAGCGAACCGGCGTGCACGAGACGCAGGATCAGCGGGCTGCGGAGGTGGTCAGGACCGGCTTCGGAGGTCAGCCACGTCTTGAACGCCTTCTTGCCCGCCGCGGTGATGAGGTACTGCTGGCTCGACCGCGGGCCCTGCTTGCCGAGGCGGACGAGGCCCTCCTTCGACAAGGCGGGGAGCTCCCGGTACACCTGGCTGCGGGTCACGCTGAAGAAGGCGCCGAAACGCTCACCCGCCCCCGCGACCAGTTGCCCGCCCGTGGCGGGACCGTCGTGGAGAAGACCGAGCAGTGCGGCGGCTGTTGCATTCAATTCGGACACGTCCTCTACGGTCCCACTTTTCGGAACCTGTGTCCACTGTGGTCAACACATCTGTCCATTGTGGCTAGTGATATGCGCTCATTCGGCCCAACGCACTACGCCTGTCCACAATGGACCGAACACGCTACGCAACCGGCCTCCGCCACGGACAGCGGTACCCGCCCCACGGACCAACGACGGAAGTGATCGCCCCGGAGGGCGCGCTCGATACGAAACAGGAAAAAAGGAGGCGCGGGTCTGCGATTTCCGCAGACCCGCGCCTCTTCTTCATCTGTAGCGGGGACAGGATTTGAACCTGCGACCTCTGGGTTATGAGCCCAGCGAGCTACCGAGCTGCTCCACCCCGCGTCGTTGTGTCAATAGATTACATGGGGGCGAAACCGACTTTCAGGCGGGTACCCCTAACTTCCCGAAGCGCCTTTGACCAGCCGTTATGGCAAGACTTTGTCATCCAGCCAGCCGAAGACGCCGTTGAGCACCATGGTCAGCCCGTCGGCGAACCTGCCCTCGACGTCCTCATCGAACACCCAGGCCGTGGGCGTGGCGTCATAGCGCGGGTCCCGTTCGCCCGGAACCGGGTAAACGGCCTGCTCTTCGATGGTGAAACCGACTACGTAGCTGTAGACGGTGAACAACGCTCGTCCGGCCAGGTACGGTTCGAGCCCCGCGTCGACACGCCCTTGAAACGGATTGTCACCGAGAAGGCTGTCGTCGGTCATGAAAGTCCCTGCGAACACCTTCGCCCCGTCACGGTAAGCGAGCATCATCCGGCGCAAAGCCCGTGACGCCAGCTCGAGAGTCTCGCGCTCCCCTGTCCCTTCGGGAACGCGGCCCGGCATCGCGTCCGCGTACATCCGCGTCGCCATCTCGTCGAGCAGCTCCTGCTTGTTCTTCACATGCCAGTACAGCGCGGGCGCCTTGACGCCGAGTTCCTGCGCGATCAGGCGGAGCGTCAGCCCGTTGAGCCCGACGTCATTGAGCAGCCGAAGCCCGGCACGGACGATGTCCTGCCTGGTCAGACCCACTTTCATCCCTCATTCCAGCGGAAGCGCCTTGACAATTTAACGATGTTAAGGGCACGCTGACCACAGGTCAATTTAACGTCGTTAAGGAGTGGCATGAACAACCTGGGGACGGACGTGATCGTGGCCGGAGCGGGGCCGGCCGGGCTGATGCTGGCCCACGAACTCGCGCTCGCCGGCGTCGATGTCGTGGTCCTGGAACGGCATCACGTACGCACAGGACTGTCGAAGGCACTGAACCTGCAGCCGAGGACCGCGGAAATGCTGGAGCTGCGCGGACTTCTGAATGGCGCCGAGGAGCGTTCGTTCGCGACGGTGCAGGACGGGCATTTCGCGATGATCCCCATCGGCTACGACGGCTGGGGCACTCGATTCCCTTTCCAGCTGGGGATTCCGCAGGCACAGGTCGAGGCGTACCTGGAGGAACGGCTTGCCGCACAAGGAACGAAGGTGAGCAGGGGCGCCGAAGTAATCGATTTCGTGCAGGACAAGGACTTTGTCTCTGTTCGGTACCGAACAGACACTGGCGAGAACCGGCTGCACGCGAAGTTCCTCGTCGGCTGCGACGGCGCTCGAAGCGTTGTACGCAAAGGACTCGACGTGGACTTTCCCGGTGTGGACGGTGAAGGTTTCGGGGTGGTCGCGGACGTCCTGTTCGACAAAATCCCCGCCGGTGCGCAAAAACAGTGGCGAACGATGCGGAACGTCGGCGAGCCGACCGGTGCGACCACGTTCAAAGGCCTGATTCCGCTGGGAGAACCGGGCCTCTACCGCTTCGTGTACGGCGACAGGGCCTCGCGACCCAAGGACATCCGGTCCGCCATCTCCCACGACGAGGTCCGGCAGGCCTTGCTCGACTCGTACGGTGAGACGGCGACGGTGTCGGAAATCCGCTGGGCGTCACAGTTCTCCGACGCGGCACGGCAGGCGGAGCACTACCGCGTCGGGCGGGTACTGCTGGCGGGCGATGCCGCGCACATCCATTTCCCGGCAGGGGGCCAGGGGCTGAACCTGGGCGTGCAGGACGCCATGAACCTGGGCTGGAAGCTCGCCGCGACAGTACGCGGATGGGCCGGTGACGACCTGCTCGACACCTACGAGGCCGAGCGGCACCCTGTCGGCGCGCAAGTGCTGCACAACGTCGCCGCTCAGCTGGGGCTGACTCCGCGATCTCACGAGTCGCGCGCCCTTCGCGACCTTTTCGCCGACCTGACCTCGCTGCCCGAGGTGAGCCGGTATCTGTCGGGCATGGTTTCCGGCCTCGGGATCCGCTACACGACGCACGGGACGTCGCATCCCGCGCTCGGCTCGCGGCTCACCGACCAGGACGTCGCCACGGAGGCCGGCCCGCTGCGTCCCAGCACGCTCTTCCGCGACGGCGGCTTCGTGCTCCTGACGACCACTCAGGCCCACGTCGATGCCGCCCGGGCCCACGCCCAGTCGCCACGTCTGACCACCCAGCTGGTCACAGCGCTGCCGTGGCCGTCCGTGGAAGCCGTCCTGTACCGGCCCGATGGCTACGCCTGCTGGGTCGCCCCTACGCGGTAGCAAAGGTCCCTTGCTCTCCCCGCGGTACCTAGGGCACCCACTCGACCGACACCCGGGGGTCCAGGGGGCGGAGCCCTCCTGGCGGGGGTCCGGGGGTTCGACCCCCGGGACAAATGCGAAGGAGGCCCGGTCTGCGCAATCCGCAGACACGGGCCTCCAACCTCTGTAGCGGGGACAGGATTTGAACCTGCGACCTCTGGGTTATGAGCCCAGCGAGCTACCGAGCTGCTCCACCCCGCGTCGTGACACCTACCTTACGCCTGCGTTTCGAGCAGGCGCAAAGCAGGTGCCCTTTAGGTAAGCGACGTCACCCTCCAGGCTGACCGGAGGTCGGGGGCGCACCGGACGCCGGCGGGTTCGCCTTGGCCGACTCGTAGGCCTTGGAGGCCGCTTCGAGCGCGGCCAGGGCGGCACCCTGGTCTGCGTAGTTCCCGGATTGCTGGGCGGCGCGGAACTTGACCCAGGCGTCGTGCATGTCGCCGGAGGCCTTGTCCAGCGCCGGGTTACCGCCGGCGGGCGGCTGCGGCGTCGTCGTCCCCGGCGGCGGAGGAGTCGTGGGTCCAGGGGTGCCACCGGTCTGCGGCGGTGTGACCCCGGAACCCGTGCCCGCGCCGAAGACCTGGTCCAGGGCCTCGTTGAGCGTCGGCGCGAAACCGATCTTGGTGCCGTAGGAGACCAGGACACGGGCCAGCTGCGGATAGCTCAGCTGATTCCGTTGCCGGATGTAGACCGGTTCCACGTAGAGGAAGCCGTTGGCGACGGGCAGCGTGATCAGGTTTCCGTAGGTGACAGTGACGTTCGGGTTGTTGAACAGCGTCCGGTCCTGTGCGACCCGTGGGTCACTTTGGAATCTGTTCTGGACCTGGACGGGACCGTCCACCTGTGTCGATCCGCTGGCGCCTGTCGGCAGTCTCAGGACGCGCATCTTCCCGTAGTCCTCGGGATCCGAGGACACCGACATCCAGGCCGCGAGGTACTGCCGTTGGAGACCGGTCAGCGAACTGGTGAGCTGGAACCGAGACTTGGTGTCGCCCGGCGCGGTGGCCAGGACGTAGTAGCCGGGCTGGTTGGCGATCCCGGAGGCGGACGCGTTCACGCCGCCTTCCTGCGTCGGGTCCTGCGGAACGCTCCAGAAGGCCTGCTGAGCGTAGAACTCCGCGGGGTTGTTCACGTGGTACTTCGACAGGAGCTCCCGCTGCACCTTGAAGAGGTCTTCGGGGTAGCGGAAGTGCGACCGCAAGTCCGGCGAGATCTCACTGCTCGGCTTGACCAGGCCCGGGAAGACCTGCTTCCAGGCGTTGAGCACCGGCTCGTTGTCCTCGACCCCGTACAGGGTCACGGTGCCGTCGAACGCGTCGACGGTGGCCTTGACCGAGTTGCGGATGTAGTTGATCGAGGAGTTCGCCTGGCGGGTGGTGCCGCTGAGCGAGTCGTTGGTCGCCTGGCCGAGCTGGGTCTGCTGGGCGTACGGGAAGTTGTTCATCGTCGTGTAGCCGTCGACGATCCACTTGATCTTGCCGTCGACGACCGCCGGATACGGGTCACCGTCGAGGGTCAGCCACGGCGCGATCTTGGCGACCCGATCCCGCGGTTCGCGGTTGAACATGATCTTGGATCCGTCACCGATGGCATCGGAGAAGAGAATGTTGCGCTCTCCGTACTCGGCGGCGAAAACGAGGCGGTTGAACCAGTTGTCGATCGGCACGCCGCCGGAACCCTTGTAGATGTAGGCACGGTCGACGGCGGTGTCGTACTCGCCCGGCGCCTGCCCCGCCTTGCCGCCAACGATCGCGTACGCGGCATCGGTCGCGAGCTCGCCGTAGTAGATACGGGGCTCGTCCACCTTGATGCCCGGCTTGCTCGGGTCGGTCGCCCCGGCGCCCGCCGGGTTCTGGGTGTCGCTGGTGGTGGCGATCGGGTAACCACCGTCGGAGTTGGCGTCCTTCAGCGCACGGTCGATCGTGTTGGCCGGCGCCGCGACGAAACCGTTTCCGTGTGTGTAGACGAGGTGCTTGTTGATCCAGTTCGTCTGGTTGCCGGTCAGACCTTCGGTCTTGATCTCCTTGGCCGCGACGATGTAGTCCTGCGTGACCCCATTGAGGGTGTAACGGTCGATGTCCAGCTTGGACGGGAAGCCGTAGAAGTTCTCACGACCGACGCGCTGGGTGAACGTGTCGCTGAGGACGTTCGGGTCGAGGAGCCGGATGTTCGGGACGGTCCCCTTGTCCGCCTTGATCTCCGCGGAGGTCGCCTCGGACTTGCCGGTGTAGTCCTTGTACTCGACGTTGGTCAGCCCGAACGCCTGGCGGGTCGCGTCCATGTTGCGCTGGATCGACGCGGCCTCCTTCTCGTTCGCGTTGGGACGCACCGAGAACTGGTCGAGCACGGCGGGCCACGCGACGCCGACGAGCACGTTCGACAGGATCAGCAGCACCAGCGCGATCGCGGGCAGCTGCAGGTTGCGCAGGAACGCGCCGGCGAAGAACGCGACGGCACAGATCACCGAGATGCACAGAAGGATCAGCTTCGCGGGCAGAACCGCGTTCAGGTCGGTGTAGGTCGCGCCGATGAAGAGCGGCGCCCCCCTGTCGGAGAGCAGCAGGTTGTAGCGATCGAAGAAGTATTCGACCGCCTTCAGCAGCACGAAGATGCCGATGGTGATGGCGAGCTGGGCACGGGTCGGGCCGGCGAGCTGGCCGCCCTTACCCGCGAGCCGGATGCCGCCGAAGATGTAGTGCGAGATCAGCGCCCCGAAGAACGCGATGACGACCGAGATGAACAGCCAGCCCAGGAGCCAGTTGTAGAACGGCAGGTCGAAGGCGTAGAAGCCGACGTCATTGCCGAATTCGGGATCGGTCTGACCGAATGGCGTGCCGTTCAGGAACAGCTGCACGACCTGCCAGTCGCTCTGCGCGGACGCGCCGGCGATGAGCCCGGTGAGCACCGGGATGCCGATGCCGAACAGGCGGATCCGGCCGACGATCGCCGATCGATAGCGCGCGAGCGGATCGTCGTTGCCGGAAATCGGCACGAAGACGGGCCTCGACCGGTACGCGATCATCAAACTGATCGCCAGCGAGCCTCCCACCAGGAGCCCTACGGCGAAGAACAAGACCACACGGGTGATCAACACTGTGCTGAACACCGTGCGGGCACCAACCTCGCCGAACCACAACCAGTCGACGTAGGTGTCCAGCAGTCTCGCGCCCAGCAGCAGCGCCAGAATGACGACGGCGGCAATGATGAGCAGGATCCGGCTGCGCCGGGACAGCTTCGGCAGGCTCACGGGGGGCCGAGTGGCCACTGCACACGCTCCTGGTTTGGTGAACTTTTCGCGGGGACGCGCGTACCGCGTGCGGCCCCTGATGCTCTAACTCTACGGATGCCGTCGGAAGTTCCCGGAACCCGCCCAAACCGGACTCGGAAGGCCACCGTCCCGGTCGCCTGGAACGATGTGCCAATGGCACCGAGTGAGCAGCAGGGCGTGGCCGGCCTGGCCCGCGAAGTCGAGGAGTTCGTCGCTTCGGGAGGATGGGACCAGCCCCCGCAGTTGTTCGCGCTGGTCCCGACCGCGGCGCTGCTGGACGAACAACCCGAACTGGCCGGGCAGCTCGACCCGTCGGCCCCGCTGACGCCCGTCGCGCAGGAGGCTCTGCCCGACGGTGACCTGGGTGAAGCGCTGGCGCAGATCGCGTGGCCCGATCTGGTGCTGGGCTGCGCGCTCGCGCAGGAGATCATCGTGCTGCCGCCGGACGCCGAAGCCGAGCTTCCCGTCGTGCCCGAGACCGATGCCGAACGCCTGCGTCAAGCGGCCGCCGACCACCCCCGCCGGACCGAAGCCCGCCTCGTCGCGGCTGTGCTGCGGGATGGTGCCGGAGCGTGCGTCATGCGGCTTCGCGGTGCCGGGCAGCCCTTCGAACCCGGTGACGTCCCTGTCGACGAGATCATCGAAAACCCGGAGCTGGCGCCCAACCTGCTCGAAGCACTGAAAGCCACCCTGCTGCCCTGACCTGAGAAAAGAGAGCAAGGGACCTTTGCTACCACCTGCCGCGGGTCGCGGCCGATAGCGAAGGTCCCTTGCCCTCTTCAGGCAGAACCGCGAGGTGGTAGCAAAGGTCCCTTGCTCCCCCGGCGGTCAGCAGGAGGCGGTCGGCCTACCCGCCTTGAGGTTCTCGAGCTGCGCGATCGCCTCGTCCAGCGTGGACACCTTGATCAGGTTCAGGCCCTCGGGCGCGGCGGTCTTCGCCTCGGCGCAGTTGTGCGCGGGCACGAGGAAATCGGTGGCGCCGGCCTCGCGAGCGCCGACCACCTTGAACGAGATGCCGCCGATCGCGCCGACGACGCCCTTCTCGGAGATCTCGCCCGTCCCGGCGATATGCCTGCCACCGGCGAGGTCGCCGGGCTCCATCTTGTCGACGATCGCGAGCGCGAACATCAGGCCCGCCGACGGGCCGCCGACATCCTGCAGCGAGATCTTCACGTCGAAGGGAACGTCGGCACGGTCCACCGCGGTCAGGCCCATGAAGCCTTCCGGCCCATCGGGCCGCTGCGCGAGCGTGAGCGGCACGGTGCGTTCGGCCTGGCCGTCGGATTTGAAGGTGATCTGGACGGTCTGCCCGGGCTTCGTCCCATTCAGGGCGGCCCGCACCTCGGTCGCCTCCGTGACCGTCTTCCCGTTGACCACCAGAAGCCGGTCGCCGGGGGCGAGCACCTTGTCCGCGGGACTGCCGGAGACGATCGTCTTCGCGAGCACCTTCACCGGGAACTTGCGGCGCAGCGCGGCGACCTGGGCAGCGGTCTGCGAGTCCTGCAGCTGCTGGATGTTCTCCTGCCGGACCTGCTCGTTGGTTTCGCCCGGCTTGAAATATTCCTCGCGCGGCGCCAGCGCGTACCGGCCGCTGGCCCAGAGCCCGAGCGCGTTGAACAGCGTGATGCCGCCATCACGCAGGGAGACCGTCGTCATCCGCAGCTCACCGGAAGTCTGGAAGACCTCGTGCCCGTTGACCTGGATCACGGACTGGCCGGCCGCGTCCTTGCCGAGGGTGTCGTAGGTCGGCCCGGGGCTGATCGCCACATACGGCACCGGGATGAAGAACCCGACCAGCGCGAAGGCGACGAACAGCGCACCGCTGACCAGCAGCGTCCAGCCGCGCCGGGTCAGCCGCCGTTCGGAGCGGTCCTGGTCACCCGCGGAGCCCGCACGGCTCCGCGCTCCTGTGGTCTCCTCCGAGGGCTCTGTCACGCGTGACAGCGTACGGTGACGGTGTTCGCTTCTCGGTGAAGGCCACGCTCATCACTCCACTTGACGAGCTGTGAATCCCGGGACCCGCGTACGGTGGTGCCATGAGCAAACCCCCGTTCGGCTTCGGACCGCCCGATCCCGACAAACGAGGCGAGAACGAGCCGTCGGATTCCGGCGGCCAGCCCTCCGGCGCCGAGGCCTTCAATCAGCTCGGTCAGATGCTCAGCCAGCTGGGCCAGATGCTCAGCCAGGCCGGCAGCTCGACCGGGCCGGTCAACTATGACCTGGCGAAACAGATCGCGTTGCAGAACCTCAGCAGCAGCGGAAGCGCCGACGTCCAACTCGGCTTTTCGTCATCCAGCGGTGGCGACTCGAGTACGGCCGTCCGCGACGCCGCCCACCTGGCGGAGCTGTGGCTCGACGCCGCGACGATCCTGCCCGCCGGAGCCACGACCACCGTCGCTTGGTCCGCGCGTACCTGGGTCGAGAAGACCCTGCCCACGTGGCAGCGCCTCTGCGACCCCGTCGCCCAGCAGGTCTCGGGCGCGTGGGTCCAGGCCCTGCCCGAGGAGGCCAAGCAGGCCGCCGGTCCACTCCTCTCGATGATGGGGCAGATGGGTGGAATGGCCTTCGGCTCCCAGCTCGGCAACGCTCTGGCTCAGTTGGCTTCCGAAGTGCTCACCTCCACCGAGGTCGGTCTCCCGCTCGGCCCCGCGGCCACCTCCGCGCTGCTGCCGGCGAACATCGAGAAGTTCACCGAGGGCCTGGAGCTGCCGACCAGTGAGGTGCTGGTCTTCATCGCCGCACGCGAGGCCGCCCACCAGCGGCTGTTCGCCCACGTCCCTTGGCTGCGGCAGCGACTTCTGGCCACCGTCGAGGAGTTCGCGAGCGGTATCTCCGTCGACACGTCGGCGCTGGAGCAGCTCGCCGGCCAGATCGACCCGTCGAACCCGGCCAGCATCGAAGAGGCCATGTCCTCCGGCCTGCTCGAGCCGCAGACCTCGCCCGAGCAGAAGGCGGCGCTGAACCGCCTGGAAACCCTGCTCGCGCTGGTCGAAGGCTGGGTCGACGTCGTGGTCGCCGAGGCCATCGGCGACCGGCTTCCGGGCGCGGACGCGCTCCGGGAGACGCTGCGCCGCCGCCGGGCCACGGGTGGCCCGGCCGAGCAGACCTTCGCCACCTTGGTCGGGCTTGAGCTCCGGCCAAGGCGGATGCGGGCGGCCTCCTCGCTGTGGAAGCTCGTCGGCGACCAGCACGGCATCGAGAAGCGGGACGGCCTCTGGTCCCACCCCGACCTGATGCCGACCGCCGACGACCTCGACGAGCCGCTCGACTTCTCCGAACGCCTCGGCGATGGCGAGTCGACGCTCGAAGGCATCGACCCGATCGCCGAGATCGAACGGACCGAGCGCGAGAAGAACAAGCCCAAGGGCGACGAAGAAGAGAACTGAGGCACGTCAGTCCTCCGCCGCGATGCCCCATCCGGCGGCGGAGGACAGGCCCTCCAGGTAGCCGATGGCGCGTTCGGTCTTGGGATAACGGCGAACGAGCTCCCAGAACGCCGCGTTGTGCCCTGGTTCCTTCAAGTGCGCGAGTTCGTGCACGAGGACGTAGTCCAGCACCCATCCCGGCACCCGGCGCAGACGATCACTGACCCTGATCGTCGCGTCGACCGGTGTGCAGGACGCCCACCTCGTCCTCATCGGCGGGACCCAGCGAACGCTCGCGGGTATCGCCTTCCCGTCCAGATATTTCACCGAGAGCACGGCGCAGCGTGCCAGCAGCGCCTCGTCCGACGCCTTCGGCGGCGCGGCCTGCCGCGGGCCTTTGCGCAGCAGCTTGCGCTGCATCTCGGCAACCCAGTGCTTCTCCTCCGCCCGGGTCATCCGGGCAGGGATCAGCACGACGAGGGTGTCCTCGTCCCAGTACGCGGTGACGGTCCGGTGGCGGCGTTGGCTACGCCGTACCTCGACCTTGTGTTCGGGAGTGTCCGACGGATTCGTCGTGTCCCGGCCCCTCAATGAGGGCGTCCGTGCTTCGACCACTCGACCACGGTAAGGCCAGTCACCGACAACTCCGAGAGCCGAAAGGTCACAGCCTCCAGTTGTCCACAACGGGGTCAACCTGTGGATAACTCGCGTTCTTCCGAGCGGACGGACCGCGAATGGGTGCGATCCTGCGATCATGAACCTTCGCGAACCGGACCTGCGATCGATCATCCTGCCCGCCTTCCCCACCCTGCTTCCGGGGCTGGATGTGCTGGACCGGGGAAACGGCGAGATCCAGATCGGTCTCGACCCCGCACACGCCGTGGTGATCGCCGGCGTCGCCACCGAGGTGGCCGAAGCCCTCCGCGGGCTGGACGGGAAACAGGCCGCGGACGACATCGTGCTCGCGCAGAGCGAACACGACGAACAGCTGCGGGACCTGATGACGGACCTCACGGCCCGAGGTCTCGTGACCGAGGCGGGCCAGTCCGAACGGCATCCGAGACCGAGACCGGAGACCGGGCTCTGGTCGCTTCGCGCTCGCCACCATCAGGCGGCCATGACGGCCCGCCGCAAGCGCACCGCGGTGGCGATCCACGGCGACGGCAGGCTCGCGGTGGCCATCGCCGTCCTGCTCGCCAACGGCGGAGTCGGGCATATCGACGTCCGAGCTTCGGGCAAGGTTCTCGAAGGTGACCTGGGCTCGGGCTACACCGAAGCCGAAATCGGGATGCCACGCCGGGACGCGATGGCTCAGGTCGTGCACCGCACCAGGGCGAGCACCGTGACAACGCGGCTCTACTCGGACCGACGGCCGGAACTCGTCCTGCTCACCGACGCCGTGGTACCTGCCCCCGAAGTGGTCGACGAACTCGTCCGCGACGGGGTCAACCACCTACCGGTGCGCGTCCGGGACGGGGTCGGCATCGTGGGACCTTTGGTGGTGCCCGGCCGCAGCAGCTGCCTGCGCTGCGCCGACCTGCACCGGGCCGGCCGCGACGATTCCTGGCCGAGGGTGGCGAGCCAGCTCGTCGGCCGTGTGCAGCGAGCGGATCTCGGCTCCGTTCAGGCCTGCGCCGCGCTCGCCGCCGCACAGGCGCTCAGGCTTCTGTCCCCGAGCGATCAGGCGCCGCCCGCTTGGAACGCCACGCTGGAGATCGACTTCTTCGACGGCAAGATCCGGCATCGCGACTGGCCGCCGCACACCGCGTGCGGATGCGGCGCTCGTTGATACGGCAAGCGACGTAGCCCACACGCACTCCCTCAACAGGCTGCGCGGGTGCAGTGAATCAAGGCAGAATCGCGAAGGTGACCGACTCCCGCAACGCCGAGGACCGTGAAGCCGCCATCCCCCGCAACGGGGCCGCGCGAACGGCGAAGCTGGCCAGTATCCCGCTCGGCATAGCGGGGCGGGCGGTAGGCGGCTGGGGCAGGCGGCTGACCGGGCAAAACGCCGAAGAGGTCAACGCGACTCTGTCCGCCAAGGCGGCGGAGCAGCTCTTCGAGGTCCTCGGCACGCTCAAGGGCGGCGCGATGAAGTTCGGCCAGGCGCTGAGCGTCTTCGAGGCCGCGGTGCCGGACGAGATGGCGAAGCCCTATCGCGAGGCCCTCACGAAGCTTCAGGCCGCCGCACCGCCCATGCCCAACCGGCAGACCCATCGGGTCCTCGCCGAGCAGCTGGGACGCACCTGGCAGCAGCGGTTCGCGGCCTTCGACGACGAGCCTGCCGCTTCCGCGAGCATCGGCCAGGTCCACCGCGCGACCTGGCACGACGGCCGCGAAGTCGCCGTCAAAGTGCAATATCCCGGAGCTGACGACGCCTTGCGGAGCGACCTCCGGCAGCTCCAGCGTTTCAGCAGGTTGTTCCAGGCGTTCGTGCCGGGGACCGAAGTGAAGCCGCTCCTGGCGGAACTCGCCGAGCGGATGAACGAAGAGCTCGACTACCAGGCCGAAGCACAGAACCAGCGTGCTTTCGTCAAAGCGTTCGAAGGCGTCCCCGGGTTCCTGATCCCCCGCGTGGTCGCCAGTGCGCCGAAGGTCGTCGTCACCGAGTGGGCCACCGGCACCCCGCTGTCGAAGATCATCGCCGGCGGCGACAAGGAGACACGAGACCGCGCCGGCCGCCTGCTCACCGAGTTCCACTATTCGTCGCCGGAACGGGCCCGGCTCCTGCATTCGGACCCGCATCCCGGCAACTTCATGCTGACCGCCGACGGCAGGCTGTGCGTCATCGACTTCGGCGGGGTGTCCCGACTACCCGAAGGGATCCCGCAGCACCTCGGCGAGATGACCAGGCTGGCGCTCGACGGTGAGTCCGCGAAGCTCATGCAGCTACTCAGGGAATCCGGCTTCATCCGGGGCGACGCGGATCTCCGGGCCGACGATGTGCTCGCCTACCTGGCGCCGTTCACCGAGCCGCTGGCGGGCGACACGTTCCACTTCACCCGCCGTTGGATGCAGCGGCAGGCGGGCAGGGTCGGCGACACCCGCGGCCGGGATTTCCGGATCGGCCGCTCCCTCAACCTGCCGCCCGAGTACCTGATGATCCACCGGGTGACCGCCGGATCGACCGGCATCCTCTGTCAGCTCGACGCCGAGATCCCCGCCCGCGCGATCGTCGAACGGTGGCAGCCGGGCTTCGCGGCCTGAGAAGTTATCCACAGGGAACTTTGCGACTGAGCCGAAAACGGGGTTGCTCGGGCGAGTTGTCCACAAGTTCGCGGAAGTGGTTCCACCCGGTCGGCCCAGCGGCCATCCTCGATTCATGACCACTACACGAAGCGCCCGACTCATGGCGCTCAGTAACACCAGCGAATCCGGCATCGTCACCAGCCGCGAGCTGCGTAAGGCGGGCGTCACCGCGCGCTACGCCGCGAAGCTCTGCGGCCCGGGCGGCCCGTGGCGAAGGCTGATGCCGGGCGTGATCCTGTTGCGCGACTCCGCGCCCACCCGGCTTCAGCTGCTGCAAGCCGCTGTCGCGCGGTTCGGGCCGGAGGTTGTGGTGACAGGTGCCGACGCGCTACGCGCACGAGGTGTCGGCTGCCCGCTGACACGGGAGGTCCATCTCCTTGTCCCCGACTATCGGCGCATGCCAGCGGAGCCCGGCATGCTGCCGCGAAGAACCACCCGGATGCCGCCGCCGACCATGATCGACGGCGTCCCGTTCGCCCCACCTGCCCGGGCGGCGCTCGATCTCGCCCGGCTGGAGCTCGATCCCACGCGAATCGACGAGCTGATCTCGCTGCCGCTGTATTGGGGGCTGTGCACGCTCGACGAACTCAGCGAGGAGCTCGATTCCGGTAACCGGCGAGGCTCGGCCGCGGTCCGCGCTGCTCTGCGACGCGTCGATCCCGAAGAGACGTACGCGCACGGGCTGGCGAAGAAGGTCCTCAGCGGCTGCCCGCTGCCCTCGCCTTCGTGGAACACGACACTCTGCGACAGGCGGGGACGCCCTATCGGCACCGCCGACGCCTGGTGGGACGACATCGGCATGGCGTGGCAATTCCGGACCCCGAAACAAGACGCCGCGAATTTCCACCCTCTGGCGCTGACCGCGACCGGGACCGTATTGGTCCGCTGCACGATCGACCAGCTGAAGAAGGTTCCGCTGGAAGTCGCGTCGGAGCTCGTCAGGGCGTTCGCCGAAGCGACGCGGACGCCGAGGCCGAAGGTCCGTACGATCGGCCGGATCGACGCCGCCTAAGGCTCACCAATACTCGTCCGGCAGCTTTCCTTCGATGTCGCGGGTGTGACGGCGAGCGCAGGCGGGGCACATCCAACGCACGACGTTCTTCTCGCGGGTGGAAACCCAGGCGAGTGTCTGTGCGGGCTCCTCGTCGCCACCGCGGATCCGGCCGCACAACGAGCAAGTGGACTGTTCGCTCACGATCGCCGTCCACAATGGATGGTCTTCGCCCCCTGAAGGAACAGGTCCGGGCGAGCGCCCAGGAAGGCCGGGTTCTCCGGATCCACCAGCGCGGCCGCGGTCTCGTGGTCGTCATCGCCGAGGCGATCGCCCGCGACCTCGTTCAGCCAGGTCACCCGCTCGATGACGAACTCGCGCAGCAATTCCGGGCCGGGCGCCGGGTGGTGAATGAGCACCCCGAAGGAATCGACGTCGACGAGTCCGGCTCGCTGCAGCGCGATGTTCCAGCCGTAGGGCATGGAAACGGAGCCGGGAATTCCTGCCCGCATCTCGGCGAACCACTCGCCGCGTGCGGCTAGGAGCCTCTCCTCGAGCCCCGGGCGGCCGATGCCGAGATCCCAGGGGAGGCAGTTGAAGTCCAGGCCGCCCTCGGAGATGGCGACCAGCCCGCCGGGTCGGGCGAGCCGGGCGAGGGTGTCGATGGCCGCCTGCTGGTCGGGCAGGTGGTGGACCACTCGGGAAGCCCAGACGAGATCGGCGGCAGGGAGCTTGGCGGGCAATCCTTCGTCGGCCACGTCGGCGTGGATCGTCTCGACGACGGCCCTCTCCCCCGCAGCCGCGCTGACGACTCGGTGCGCTTCGGCGAGCAGATGCTCGGTCGCATCGACCAGCACGATCTTGGCGCCGGCAGCGGCGAGCTCCTCGGCGAAAAGCACGCTCATCCCGCCCGCGCCGCAGCCGACATCGAGGATGGTCGGCCCGTCCGGCATGCCCTCCAGCAGCCGTCGAGCCGCCGCTCGCATCGGCTCGGCATCGAGTGCCTCCGCCATGCGAAGCGAGCGAAGCCGATCAGACCAGTCGATGTCGTCATGTGTGTGTACGGCCATTCCCCCAGTGAACACCACGCCGAGCCGCACCACGTCCCAAAAGGGAGCGGGGGACCTTTGCTATCGCGCCGCGATAGCAAAGGTCCCCCGCTCCCCCTGAGTGGTCAGGCCTGAAAGCGCTCAGCTCGCCGGGTCGCCCAGCGGGCGACCTTGGTCCACCTGCGCGCGGCGCGTGGGCCGCTCCGAGCCCGCTGCGCGCGGACTCCCTCCTCGAGGTCTCGTATTCGGGCCCTGGACAGTTCTTCATAAAGCAACATTTCGCTGGTCTCCTCGACCTTGATCTCGTTCAATTCGGTCGGCGCGTGAGTTCCCGTCCGCGCCTCGTAATCCCTGGTGGTGATGAGTTCGACGGTCATGCCGCTGCGCTCCGCTCGACCTTGCGCGCGACGGGGCGAGCCTCGGCGGCGGGCTCGACGACCGCGTTCTTCCGGGGGCGGCCACGGGGCCGCTTCCGCGCGACGACAACGCCGCGCTCGAAGATTTCGCCACCCCAGACACCCCACGGCTCACGCCGCGAAAGGGCGCCCGCGAGGCAGGCGGAACGGACCGGGCAGTCCACGCAGAACGCCTTCGCCCGCTCGAGCTCTGCCGGCGATTCGGCGAACCACAGGTCCGCGTCGCCCGAACGGCAGGGAAGCATCGACTCGGGCGAGTCGATGGCGTCGAGCAGGTCGACGACGCCGGCGTCGGCGAAGGGCAGGGCCTCCCCCGGCGCGAAAGCTATGGCCGATGACATAAGTGCACTCCTCTGTGCCGTAACGGATTTCGTACTCACGGTGGAACTGGACAACGCTGAACCCCAATTAGGTTGTGCAGCCAACTTGTCTGTGCAGCAAAAAACACGAAGGCCGCGGATCCGGTAACCGGTTCCGCGGCCTTCGTGAGCCTCTGGTCCTGACTAGGTCAGGAACTTCGCTCCCGTTCGGACAACGGAACACGGAACTGCTTGATGACCGGCAGATCGACGCCACCGTTCACGTACGCCCCACCGAGGGCGGCAGCGTGCGTGAAGGTTTTGTCAGCGGCGATCCAGCTCAGGTCGAAACGCTGGGTGCCACGGGCGGCGAGGATGCTCGCGGGCACAAAGGTGCCCTGGCGCTGAGCCTGCGGGACTTCCGCGACGCGGGACAGACGGGCGCCAGGGTTCGCGAGCATCATGTTGATCGTCATTTCACCGGCACCACCTTTCTCTGTCGCGCGCGAACCGACCTGCGGTCTACGCTGTGTTGTAGATTTTCTTCCCCAGACCGGGCGCTTCCCGCCCGGTACCTGCAGGTTATTGCCCCCGGCCACACCAGGGCAACTTATTTTCCAGAAAATCCGTCGAAGTTGCGAAGATCGGCTCTGAGCAGCAGGTTCGCCGCGTGGATCAAGCCTGGAACGCGGTCAAGTCTCCACCGAGGCCCGCACGACGTCGAGAACCTCCGCACCGAAGCGCTCGAGCTTCGTCGCACCGATCCCGGAGATGGCACACAACGCCGTGTCATCGGTAGGCCGCTGCTCGGCGATGGCGACGAGCGTCGCGTCCGTGAAAACGACGAAGGCCGGCACCTTGAGCTCCCGCGAGCGCTCCCCTCGCCAGGACTTCAGCTTCTCGAGCAGCTGCTCGTCCACGTTGGACGGGCAACGGGAGCACCGGCCGAGCTTGATGTCGAGTGTCTCCAGCAGCGGCCCGCCGCACACGCGGCACCGGGCCTTGCTACCGGACTGCTTCGGCTGCTGCGATCGGGCGACCCGCGCCGCCGGGTGGTCTTCGGGGATGAGGCCGTAGAGGAATCTGCTGCGTCGCCGATTACGGCGATTTCCCGGCGTCCTGGCCAAGGCCCACGACAACGAAAGATGCTCTCGGGCTCTTGTGACGCCGACATAGAAGAGGCGGCGCTCTTCCTCGATGGCCGCGTCGTCGCCGTCGGCGTGGAGAATCGGCATGGTTCCCTCGGCGAGCCCCACGAGGAACACGGCGTCCCATTCGAGACCTTTCGCCGCGTGAAGCGAGGCCAGGGTGATGCCCTCCACCGTCGGCGGATGCTGCGCTGTCGCCCGCTGTTCGAGCTCCGCCACGAAGCGAGGGAGATCCGCATCTTCGACGGTGGAAGCCAGCTCCTCGGCCAACTCGACGATCGAAAGAAGCGCGTCCCACCGCTCTTTCGCCGCGCCTCCGGCAGGAGGCTGGTCGGTGAGCCCCACCTTCGCGAGAACCGAGCGCACGTGGGTCACCAGCTCGCCGGTGTAGGTGTCGGTCGACGCCATCCGCAGCGCGGACATGGCCTGCCGGACCTCGGCCCTGGCGAAGAACCGCTCGCCGCCGCGGACCAGGTACGGGATGCCCATCTCCGCCAGAGCCTGCTCGTAGGCTTCTGATTGGGCGTTGACGCGGTAAAGCACCGCGATCTCGCTGGCCGCCACTCCGCTGTCGAGCAGATCACGGATCCTGCGCGCGACAGCCGCGGCCTCAGCGGTCTCGTCGTCGTATTCGGCGAACCGCGGGACCGGCCCGGAAGGGCGCTGGCCGATCAGCTTCAACCTCGACCCCGCAGGGCGGCCGCGCGCGGCACCGATCACTTGATTGGCGAGAGCCACGACCTCCGGAGTCGACCGGTAGTCCCGCTCGAGCCTCACGACTGTCGCCTCGGGGAACCTCCGCGTGAACTCCAGGAGCGGCCGGGGAGAAGCACCACCGAACGAATAGATGGTCTGGTTGGCGTCGCCGACGACGGTCAAGTCGTCACGGCCGCCGAGCCAGGCGTCGAGCAGCCGCTGCTGCAGCGGGGTGACGTCCTGATACTCGTCGACGACGAAGCAGCGATAGCGCTCGCGGAACTCCTGGGCTACCACCGTGTGCTCCTCGAGGACGGCCGTGGTGTGCAGGAGCAGGTCGTCGAAGTCGAGCACCTGGGCGGCGTTCTTGACCTTCTCGTAGTTGCGGTAGACCTCCGCGACCTGCGATGCGGGCGCCGGTGTGTCCCGCTGCGTCCGTGCGGCTACCGCCGGATAGTCGTCCGGCGATACCAAAGAGGCCTTGCTCCACTCGATCTCACTGGCGAGGTCACGCAGTAGTTCCGTCTCGGTGCCGAGGCCAGCCTTGTTGGCGGCTTGGCTGATGTAGCGGAACTTGTTCTCGAGCAGCTCCCAGGGCCGGTCCCCGACAACCTGAGGCCAGAAATACCGCAACTGGCGACGGGCGGCGGCGTGGAACGTGAGCGCCTGGGCGGCGTCCACACCCAGCCCCCGAAGACGCGTGCGCATCTCACCTGCGGCGCGGGTCGTGAAGGTGACAGCGAGGACCTGACCAGCGGCGACGTGGCCGGAACGGACCAGGTGGGCGATGCGGTGTGTGATCGTCCGGGTCTTGCCGGTCCCTGCCCCCGCGAGGACACAGACCGGCCCCCTCGGCGCGCAGGCGGCGGCGCGTTGCTCGGGATCGAGCCCATCGAGCAGGCCTGGACGACTCTTCGGGGACGATGCGCTAACCACGTCCCGATCCTCGCAGAGGGCCCGACGGGATCGGCGCAGGGCACGCGGCCGTATCCTGGTCACATGGCGGGAAAGCAGGACAAGGAAGCAGCGAAGCTGGCCAAGAAGGAGAAGCGTGCCGCGAGCAAGGCTCGCCGCGGGCAGATCTTCGAGGCCTTCAAGATGCAGCGTAAGGAAGACAAGGCGCTCATCCCCTGGATGGTCGGATCGCTCCTGGTCATCACCGGTGTCGTGTTCGGCATCGGGTTCATCTTCGACGTCCACTGGGTCGTGCTGCCGCTGGGCATCCTGCTCGGCGCGCTCGCCGCTGTGATCATTTTCGGCAGGCGGGTCCAAAAGACCGTGTACTCGAAGGCCGACGGGCAGCCGGGCGCCGCGGCGTGGGCGCTCGAGAACATGCGCGGCCGCTGGAAGGTGACGCCGACCGTGGCGGCCACCACCCAGCTCGACGCCGTGCACCGAGTTCTCGGTGGGCCGGGTGTCGTGCTCGTCGCCGAGGGTGCGCCGCACCGCGTGAAGTCCCTGCTCGCGCAGGAGAAGAAGCGTGTGTCCCGCCTGATCGGCGAGACACCGATCTACAACGTGATCATCGGCAACGAAGACCAGCAGGTGCCGCTGAAGAAGCTGCAGAGCCACCTGATGAAGCTGCCGCGCAACCTCAAGCCCGCCCAGGTCGACGCGCTGGAAGCGAAGCTGGCCGCACTTGGCAGCCGCGGTGCCGCCATGCCCAAGGGCCCGATGCCCGCCGGCGCGAAGATGCGCAACGTCCAGCGCACCATCCGTCGCCGCTGACGAAACGAGGATCAGGGGTCCTTTGCTACCGCCGCGTGCGGTAGCAAAGGACCCCTGATTCGTTTCCGGGCAAAAACTGTCGGTGGGTGGTCGCATGATCACTGTGTGGACGGAACCTCGAGCGCCCGGCAGAGGGCGCTGGCAGCGATGTTCCCGGACGGCGTGGCCGCCCGGGCGAAACTTGTCGCCCTCGGGCACTCCCATTCCTCGATCTCGCGCCGTTGCCGCGAAGGCGGCCCGTGGCGCCGTCCGATACCCGGCGTCATCCTTCTGACCAGTGCCACGCCGACCAAGCACCAGCTCTTGAGGGTCGCACTGACTCACGCGGGCCCGGAGGCGATGCTCACCGGAGTGCAGGTCGCCAGATTGTACGGGGTCCGAAGACTCCCGCCAGAAAGACGGGCGCACACCCTGATCCCCCACCGGAGCAAGGTCGCCACCTGGGGATTCGCCGTCGTAGAACGAACGGTCCACCTGCCGGAACCAGTGGAGATCGACGGACTGCCTGTCGCTCCTCTAGCCCGGGCGCTCATCGACGCCGCTCGACGTATGGACGAGCTCAGGTCGGTGCGGGCGATGATCCACGACGCGGTCCACCGCGGCCTCTGCACTTCAGAGGAACTTCGAGACGAGCTGGCTCGGGCCAGCACGATCGGCTCGGCGCTCCCTCGAATAGTCGTCAACGCCCTCCAGGACGGTGTCGACTCCGCCGTCGAGCAGTGGCTGGAGTCTGTGGTCGAGCGCAGCGACCTGCCCAAACCCATGCGGAAGGCAGAGCTACGGACTCCGGACGGAGTGGTTGTCGGGATCGCCGATGCCTGGTGGCCGCAGGTCGGCGTCGCGCTGCAAGTCCGCTACGACGAAGTCTCTCTCGAACCGGACAAGAGGTCCGAGATGCCGGCCCTGGTCGCTCCAGGCCTCATCGTCGTCCAGGCGAGCCCGGCACAGCTACGTGACGAGCCGCTGGTGGTGATCCAAGACCTGCGAGCAGCCCATCGCCGCGCCCGACAACGACCGCCTCCAGATCTCGGGAGCGTGCCTGCGGCACCGGCCGCCTGACCGCTGCCGCTTCCTCCGGCGAGAGCAAAGGTCCCTTGCTCTCCACCTGTGGTCATCGCATGCGGATTACGACGGTTCCGGTCAGCCGGTCGAGCCAGCTTCGCCCGTCGATGTTGCGGATTGCGGCTGGAATGATCACAAAGGTCAGCGCCCCTCGCACTGCTGCACGCCACACACCGACCATTTGCGCGCCGTCGAGCCTGGCGACGCGGATTCCGACCACTGCCATACCGGGGGTGAACCCGAAGAAGGCGGCGGGAATGACCGTGATCGCTGCCCAGACTCCGACCGACCAGAGGTTGAAGGTCTGCATGACGGCCGGATCCTGAAGGCTGGGAGTCACGAAGAGGGCGGTGACCAGCGAGGCGAGAACAAGGTCGATGAGCAGCCCGAGCAGGCGTGCACCGCCGCCCGCTACCGAACCGACACCCGACTGGGGCAAGCCGAGTCGCTCACCACGCCAACGCTGCGTACCCTCGCCACCGGCCGTCGTCTCATCGCCGGCTCCGGGCAGCCATTCTCCGGTCCATCTCGCCACCCATCCAGGGTATGCCGGTGGCGCCGACCACATTCGCCCTGGTCGACTACCCGATATCGCCGCCCCGTTAACACCGGCGAAACATACGGGTGACGGTCGGGCAACACCGCGCTCTTAGCGTGAGCCGAAGAGAGTACTGCCGCCGGCAACGAACGAGAAGGAGTCACCGAGGGTGCCCACTACTCCAGACGACATTCAGCGCCTAATCGCCGACGAGAACGTAGAGGTCGTCGACGTCAGGTTCTGCGACCTGCCCGGCGTTATGCAGCACTTCACCGTTCCGGCGAAGGCGTTCAACGAGGAAGCCTACGAAGAAGGCCTGGCCTTCGACGGCTCCTCGGTGCGTGGTTTCCAGTCGATCCACGAATCCGACATGCTGCTCCTCCCGGACCCCGAGACGGCTCGTATCGACCCGTTCCGCAAGGCGAAGACGCTCTCGCTGAACTTCTTCGTGCACGACCCGTTCACCCGCGAGGCGTACAGCCGCGACCCGCGCAACATCGCGCGCAAGGCCGAGCAGTACATCTCCGAGTACGGCGTAGCGGACAACGTGTTCTTCGGCCCCGAGGCCGAGTTCTACATCTTCGACTCGATCCGGTTCGACTCGGCCGAGCACGCCTCTTTCCACGAGATCGACTCCGTCGAGGGCTGGTGGAACACCGGTGCCGACGTGCCGGGCGGCAACCAGGGTTACAAGACGAAGTTCAAGGGCGGCTACTTCCCCGTCCCGCCGGTCGACCACTTCGCCGACCTGCGCGACGAGATCGTCCGTAACCTGCAGGGCTCCGGTTTCGAGATCGAGCGCGCGCACCACGAGGTGGGCACCGCCGGCCAGACCGAGATCAACTACAAGTTCAACACGCTGCTGCACGCTGCGGACGACCTGCAGCTGTTCAAGTACATCGTGAAGAACACCGTGTTCGCCGCCGGCAAGACCGCGACCTTCATGCCGAAGCCGCTCGCCGGCGACAACGGCTCAGGCATGCACTGCCACCAGTCGCTGTGGAAGGACGGCACGCCGCTGTTCCACGACGAGTCGGGATACGCGGGTCTGTCCGACACCGCCCGCCACTACATCGGTGGTCTGCTCAAGCACGCGCCGAGCCTGCTGGCCTTCACCAACCCGACCGTCAACTCGTACCACCGGCTCGTGCCGGGCTTCGAGGCCCCCGTCAGCCTGGTGTACTCGCAGCGGAACCGGTCGGCTTGTGTCCGTATCCCCATCACGGGCAACAACCCGAAGGCCAAGCGCGCCGAGTTCCGGTGCCCGGACTCGTCCGGCAACCCGTACCTCGCTTTCTCGGCGATGATGATGGCCGGTCTCGACGGCATCAAGAACAAGATCGAACCGCCGGAGCCCATCGACAAGGACCTCTACGAGCTTCCGCCGGAGGAGGCCCAGAACGTCAAACTCGTCCCGGGCGACCTTGGCGCGGTTCTCGACACGCTGGAAGCCGACCACGACTACCTGCTCGAGGGCGGCGTGTTCACTCCCGATGTGATCGAAACGTGGATCTCCTACAAGCGTGAGAACGAGATCGACCCGCTGCGGCTGCGTCCGCACCCGTACGAGTTCTCGCTGTACTACGACGTGTGATCGTGCGGTAGGAACACCAAGAGCACGCCGGTGGTGAGGTGCGGAAGCGCCCTCACCACCGGCGTTTCTTATGGACCAGGTAGTACGGCTACTCCGAAGTGGAGAGAACCTTCAGGTCGACGCCCGCTCGCTCGATGCGGCCACGCGGGTCGTCCACCAGTTTGCGTCGCTCGAGATCCATCAACCCCAGCGTGCACGTGATCTCCGCCGAGAGGGTGCCGTCGACCTTGTAGATGTTCGAGTCCATGTGGAAGGTCTTGCCGGTGCCGAACTTGGCATCGCAGGTCACGTCGACGACATCGCCTGCCCGAAGCTCGCGTCGGAAGACGATGTGGGATTCGAGCAGCACGAAAGCAAGATTCGCCTCACGCATACCCGCGTTGAGGCCGCCTGCGAGTTCCATCAGCTCAAGTCTGGAGACCTCGCCGTACGAGTGGTACACGGCATGGTTGAGATGGCCGAGGGTGTCCAGCTCGTAATGACGCACCTTGATCCGGGTGCGAAAGGGCTCGCGCACAGTCACCAGTCCACTGTAAGGCCACCCATCGTCCGCGACGCCGAGTGTGAGCAAGGGACCTTTGCTGCCGTCCCCCAACCCAGGCAAGCGACAGCAAAGGTCCCTTGCTCCCTAACCACAGGTCAGAGCGGTCAGCCTTGGTAGAAAAGGGTCTCCACGACCGCATGGGCACGTCGCGTCGTCCGCCGGTAGGCATCGAGGAACTCGCCTGGATCGTCATCGGCCGAGTAGCCGAGCACTCGTGCGACCGCGGCGAGATCGCGACCGGAGCTGGGGATTTCGTCGACCGCCTTACCGCGGACCAGCATCCCGGCGCTACGGACACGCGTCGCCAGCAACCAGGCCTCGGTCAGGGACTCGATCTCGGCGGGCTCGGCGAGCCCCGCCTCTGCCGCGGCCTTCAGGGCCTTGATCGTCGACGTGGTCCGAAGCCCTTCGACTTCGTGTCCATGACGCAGCTGCATGAGCTGCACCGTCCATTCCACGTCAGCGAGCCCTCCACGGCCGAGTTTCGTGTGCCGGGTCGGGTCGGCGCCCCTGGGCATCCGTTCCGTTTCCACGCGCGCCTTGATCCGCCTGATCTCCCGCACGCGGACCGAGTCGAGGCCTGCCGGCGGGTAGCGGATGGGGTCGATCATCTCGATGAACCGCGCGCCGAGGTCGTCGTCACCGGCGATGAACCGAGCCCGGAGCAGCGCCTGCGATTCCCAGACCTCGGCCCACCGCCCGTAGTAGCTGCGGTAGGACTCGAGGGTTCGCACCAACGGGCCGCTCCGCCCCTCCGGACGGAGATCGGCGTCGACGATCAGTGCCGGGTCGGCGCTGGGGGCACCGAGGATCTTGCGGACCGTCTCGGCGACGGAGGAAGCGAACTTCGCTGCTTCGGAGTCCGACACGCCCTCTGCGGGCTCGCACATGAAGAGAACGTCCGCGTCGGATCCGTAGCCGAGTTCGGCCCCGCCCAACCGCCCCATTCCGATGACGGCGATCTTCGCGGGGGTCTGGCCGAGCTCGGCCTGGCGCTGGCGAAAAGCAGCAGCCAGGGCACCTTGAAGCACGGCGACCCACACACTGGACAGCGCCTCGCAGACGGCTGGGACATCGAGCAGCCCCAACAAATCCGCCGACGCGATCCGGAGCATCTCGTGCCGACGCAACGATCTCGCGGCCGCGACAGCGGCATTCAAGCCCGGCTGACGCCGCACGGCAGCTCGCAGTGAAGTGGCTACCTCCGCCGGAGTACGGCCGGCCAGCCGCGCTGGATCGCCGAGCAACTGCAGTACTTCCGGCGCTCTGGACAGCAGGTCGGGCACTAGACGTGATGTACCGAGCAGGAATGCGAGCCGCTCGACGACGGCACCCTCGTCCCGAAGAACCCTGAGATACCAGGGCGTTTCTTCGAGTGCTTCCGAGACCTTCCGATAGGACAGGAGGCCACGGTCAGGGTCTGGAGTGTCGGCGAGAAGGTCCAACAAGACCGGCAGCAGAGCTTGCTGGATGGCCGCCCGGCGGGACATTCCCGCAGTCAGTGCCTTGATGTGCTGCAGGGCCCCATCCGGCGCGGCGTAGCCGAGGGCGGCAAGGCGGCTCTCCGCCTGTTTTGTGGTCAGCCGCAGTGCTTCGGTCGGCACGTTCGCGACCGATTGCAACAGGGGCCGATAGAAGAGTTTCTCGTGAAGACGCCGGATGCTCTGCAGGTGGCGGCGGAACTCCGCCACCAACACGTCCCCTTCACCTCTACCCCGGGCCGGGCGCACACCGCTCGCTCTCGCGATCGTTCGCAGCTCGCTGACGTCCGAAGTGGCAGGGAACAAGTGCGTACGCCGTAGTCGGCGAAGCTGGAGCCGGTGCTCGATGGTCCGGAGGAACTCGTAGGACGAAGCGAGCTCCGCGGCGTCCTTCCGGCCAACGTATCCGCCGTCCCCCAAGGCAGCGAGTGCGTCCATCGTGGACGGGGAACGCAGCTCAGCGTCGATCCGGCCGTGGACCAGTTGCAGCAACTGCACGGCGAACTCGACGTCGCGAAGGCCACCGCGCCCCAGCTTGAGCTCCCGTTCAGCGTGCGCGGACGGCACATGGCCTTCGACGCGGCGCCGCATCTTCTGCACCTCGGGAACGAAATTCTCCCGATCGGCCGCTGCCCACACCTTCGGTGCGACCATCTCCGCGTACCGACGCCCGAGCTCGGCATCGCCTGCGACCGGCCGCGCTTTGAGCAAGGCCTGAAACTCCCAGGTCTTGGCCCACTTCTGATAGTAGGCGGCATGGCCGTCGAGGGTTCGGACCAAGGCGCCCGCCTTGCCCTCCGGTCGCAACGCCGCATCGACCTCGAAACATGCCTTGCCGACCACACGCATCATCGTGCTGGCCAGCCGCGTAGATACCGAAAGATCTCCATCTCCGACGAAGATGACATCCACGTCGCTTACATAGTTCAGCTCTCGACCGCCGCATTTGCCCATCGCGATCACGGCCAGGTGGCCTTCGGCAGCGGCACTCACCTCGGCCTCCGCGACCAGCAGCCCGACGATCAGCGCGGCTTCGGCCAGCGTCGTGAGCTGGGCCCCGATCTCGGCATAGGGTGGCGGGCGGAGGCCGGGTTCGACGAGATGCCCGAGGTCGGCCGCAGCTATTCCGAGCAGCAGTTCGCGGTAGCCGATGCGAAGAGCCTGCTCCGACTCGAGCCTTGTTAGCAGCTCTCCGTCTGGTCGCAAGTGGTCGAGAAGACTGCTCACGTACTGATCCGGGGCAATGTTCTTCTCACCCTGGAGGGTTTTCCAGCAGTCGGTGTTCGCGACCAGGAAGTCCGCGAGCGCGCTCGAAGTGCCCAGAACACCGAGCAACCGGCCGCGGAAGGTTCGGTTTGTGCGGAGCGCTTGGTCGAGCTCATGCCAGGTACCGGGGTCGGCTTCCCTGATCCGGTCCAGCCCGCTCAGCGCGAGATCGGGATCCGCTGCACGGGAAAGTGCCGACATCACGGCGGCGGCGGAGCCGTCCGGGCCGGACTCGGTCCACCAACCGGCAGCACGCAGCTGCCCGTCGGCACGGGGGTCGGTGAAGCCGTATCTCGCCACGGAAGCGGTCGGCCTGGCGCGCTCAACCATCGGCTTCCACCGTAGTCGCCCTGCCGCCCGAGACCAGACGGACGCGCAAGGGAGCAAGGGACCTTTGCTGCCGCGTCGAGGCGGTAGCAAAGGTCCCTTGCTCTCCTAGGCGGCGATCCTGCCGACTTCCTGTTCAGGAACGGTCGGGGCGGGGGTGGCGAAGCTGCCCGCGTTGACGGGGCTCCGCCGTGAAAGGAGATAGATCCCGATACCGATCGCCAGGCCCGCGACACCAACGGCGATCGTGCCCACCGTGCCCGTCGACGTCACGAGGCCGGCCGCGGCACCGACGATGGCAGCGGCGGGAAGTGTGAACAGCCAGGCGGTCACCATGCGGCCGGCTGTGCGCCAGCGAACCGGTGATTCGTTCCTGCCCACCCCGGAACCGACGATGCCGCCGGAGCAGACGTGGGTCGTCGAAAGCGGAAAGCCGAAATTCGTCGAGGCGAGAATGACCGCCGCCGAGCTGGTCTGCGCGGCGAAGCCCTGCGGGCCATCGATGTCCGTCAGGCCTTTACCCAGCGTGAAGGTGATTCGCCAGCCACCCAGGTACGTGCCGAGCGCGAGCGCCAGCGCCGCGCTGACGATCACCCAAAGCGGCGGCCCGGCCCCGGCGGGGAGGGTTCCGGCGGTGATCATCGTCAGCGTGATGACGCCCATCGTCTTCTGCGCGTCGTTCGTGCCGTGGGCGAGCGAGACCAGCGAGGCCGAAATGATCTGGCCGACCCGGAAGCCAGCCGTACGGCCCCGGCGAACGAAGATCCGGTAGACGAAGTACGTCACGATCATCGCGACGAGGCCGGCCAAAACCGGCGAGAGTGCCGCTGGGACCAGCACCTTCTCGATGATCTTTCCGAAATGGACTGAGTCCGTCCCGGCCGATACCCACGTGGCGCCGATCAGCCCGCCGAAGAGCGCGTGGGACGAGCTGGACGGCAGTCCGACGAACCACGTGATCAGGTTCCACACGATCGCCCCGACCAGGCCGCCGAACACGATCGCCGGTCCGATCTTGGAGTCGTCGACGAGTCCATTGGAGATGGTCTTGGCTACCTCGACCGACAGGAACGCTCCGACCAGGTTCAGGACCGCGGAGATCGTCACCGCGACCTTGGGACGCAACGCCCCGGTGGCGATCGACGTCGCCATCGAGTTGGCCGTGTCGTGGAACCCGTTCGTGAAATCGAAAATTAGGGCCGTGACGACGACGAGCACGACCAAGACTGAGGGCTCCACCCCGACCTCCGAACCCTTCGAAATTCCCTTCGCAAGGTACCTGACGGCAAGACCCGAGTGTTAATAACCCATACGTATTTGAGACATAAGTCGTTAAGCCATCGGCAATGTACGTTGACGGTCCGCAGCCGGGACGAGGTCGCCGGACACCAGACGGACGAAGCGATGGGCGAACGGCTGCCAGGTTTCGGTGATGTCGGCATGCACCCGAGCGAGGTTTTCCGGGGTCAGTGCGTCCGGCCGGGTGAGTTCTGCCATTTCCGGCGACTGCCGCGCCCAGTCGAGGACCACATCCGGCGTCGTCTCGATATGGAACTGGACACCGTAGGCACAACGGTCGAATCGGAAGGCCTGGTAGGCGTACCGCGGCGAAGAGGCGAGGAGCTCGGCGCCTGCGGGCAGCCGGGTGATCACGTCGTTGTGAAACTGCAGGACGTCCTGCATGAGCGGTAAGTCCGCGAAGAGAGGGTCGGTCCAGGCAGCGTCCTTCTTGGACACAAGGCCGGGGCCGACCTCAGGCCCTTGATCACCTGAGGCGACGCTGCCGCCCAACGCCACCGCCAGGAGCTGACCACCGAGGCAAATCGCGAGCGTCGGGATGCGCGCACCCGCGGCCTTCGAAAGAAGCTTCCGCACGTCCGCCAGCCACGGATGATCGCCATCATCGTTGGCGCCCATCCCACCGCCGAGGCATACGACGCCCGCATACCCAGCAAGATCGGAGGGGATCGCCTGATCGGGCAGCAACCGGATGTCGAGTTCGGCTCCCGCCTCGGTGAGCCAGTCACCGAGGGGGCCGATCGGGTCTGATACATCCGGCTGGATGACGAGCAACTTGGGAACGGTCACGTCTCCAGCCTACGACCGCCGGGAGAGCAGGGGACCTTTGCTACCACTCGAGGCGGCGGCAGCAAAGGTCCCCCGCTTATTTGGTCAGCAGGCGCAGCGGGGAGTGGGCGTCAAGGTGATAGCGGGTATCGAGGCGTCCCGGTCGACGGGATAGCCGGACGCTTGCCAGGCGGTGATGCCGCCGGACAGGCGCTTGACCTTGAAGCCGAGTTCCGCGAGCCTCAGTGCTCCCTTGGTCGCGGCGTTGCAGTGGATGCTTTCGCAGTAGCAGACGTAGACGAGTTCACGGTCCAGCCCGCGGACCGACTCGGGCGTCATCTTCCGGTACGGGAGGTTGATCGCGCCTGGGATGCGAGCCGACGCGAAGGCTTCAGGGGCTCGGGTCTCGACGACCACGTACCCCTGCCGAGCACCAGAGGTGAGGTCTCGGGCCAGATCATCCGGGTCGACTTCGAGAGCGAGCTCGGCACGCAGGAGCGCGGCCGCGGACGCGCTGGCCAAGGCCGGAAACATGAGTACGCGGGGTTCGGTCGTCATGTCTCAATCCTGCTGACCAGTGATCATCCACGACATCGGAAGATCCAGGTGTTGCCGACGGCTAGCCTGGAGTTTCCTGGTGGGCACGACGATCAACCTGGAGTTCTGTGAACCTCGACGATCTAGACTGGCAGCTACTCGAACTGCTCCAGTCCGACGGCCGGTTGACCTTCTCGGAACTCGGTCGGCGAGTGTCGCTGTCCGCGCCCGCAGTGACCGAGCGGGTTCGTCGGCTCGAGGAGAAGGGGATCATCACCGGATACTCGGCCAACGTCGACGTGGCGAAGCTCGGGTTACCGATCGAGGCGATGGTCCGGGCGAAGGTGCGGAGTTTGGACACGGCGCGCTTCCGCGAAACCATCCTCCCGCTTCCCCAGATCCTCGACGCCGATCACGTCACGGGTGACGAGTGTTGGCTGGTGCGAGTCGCCTGCCGGAACACTGCGGAGTTGGAGGCACTCGTAGAGCGGATGCAGCGCTATGGGGAGACGACGACTTCGCTGGTCTTCTCGTCGCCTGTGCGCCGGCGCGCGGTTGGTCGGCCCAGCTGCTGACGACGCCGCGGGGAGCAAGGGACCTTTGCTACCACTTGGCGAGGGCGGACATGAAAAGGGTCCAGGCCCCGGGAGAACTCGTGGTTCTCGACCGGGGCCTGGACCCTTTATCAAGGTTAGTCCGGCGGTGTCCTACTCTCCCACAACC
>NZ_JBWKEA010000019.1:104631-178282 GCF_056435685.1 Amycolatopsis sp. NPDC043885 | reverse complement strand
TCACGACCACCGGCACCGACGCCTCACCGCCACCTTCCCCCGCGGGTGGGAGGGCGGTCCGATGAGGTCCTTCGTCCCGGATCTGGTCAAGATCCTCGTCTTCGCGGTGGTGACCGTGTTGCTCACCGCGGTCCTCGGCGCCACCATCGCGAACACCAACTTCGGCGACACTTCCGGCTACACGGCCAAGTTCACCGACGCGTCCGGGCTCAAGGAGGGCGACGACGTCCGCATCGTCGGGGTGAAGGTCGGCCAGGTCGGCAAGATCGAGGTCGAGGAGGGCGAGAAAAACCTCGCCCAGGTCCATTTCGACGTCCAGACCTCGCACCGGTTGCCGGCGTCGGTGACCGCGACGATCAAGTACCGCAACCTGGTCGGCCAGCGGTATCTGTCGCTCGGCACGGACATCGGGGACGAGAAGTCGTTGCCGCGCGGCGGGGTCATCCCACCCGAGCGCACCAAACCGGCGTTGAACCTGACCGTGCTGTTCAACGGGTTCAAACCGCTCTTCCGCGCGCTGAACCCCGAGGACGTCAACAAACTGTCCTACGAGATCATCCAGGTCTTCCAGGGCGAGGGCGGCACGATCACCAGCCTGCTCGCGCACACCGCGTCGGTCACGTCGGCCATCGCGGGCAAGGACAAGATCATCGGTGACGTCATCGCGAACCTCAACGCCGTGCTCGGCACGGTCGAGAAACGCTCGCCGGAACTGGGCGAGCTGATCGATCAGACCCAACGGCTGGTCACCGGGCTGGCCGAGCAGCGGCAGCCGATCGGGGAGGCGGTCAAGGCGCTGGGCGACCTCACCGTCGCCACGACCGGGCTGCTCGCCGACGCGCGGCCCGCGCTCAAGGACGACGTCGTCCAGCTCGGCGCGCTGTCGCGGAACCTCGGCGATTCGGAACAGCTGCTCGACCATCTCCTGCAGGTGCTGCCGGGCAACCTGCAGAAGTTCACCAGGACGCTGAGTTACGGCAGCTGGTTCAACTACTACCTGTGCGGGATCTCCGGCAGCATCGGCATCAAGTCGCTCGACATCGAACTGCCGATCACGCCGCTGCCCGGCACGCAGCGACCGGAGAGGTGCGGGCCGTGAAGCCGCTCAAGGAACGCAACCAGGCCGTGGTCGGCGGCGTGACGCTCATCCTGATCGTGCTGATCACGGCGACGACGTACTTCTCCGACCGGATCCCGTTGTTCGGCAGCGGGACGACGTACTCCGCGTATTTCGGCGAGTCCGCCGGGCTGGCGCCGGACAACGAGGTGCAGGTCGCCGGCGTCAAGGTCGGCCAGGTCAGCTCGGTGGAGCTGGCGGGCAAGAAGGTGCTGGTGAAGTTCCGGGTCAAGGATGTCCGGGTCGGCGACGCGACCGCCGCGTCGATCGAGATCAAGACGCTGCTTGGCGAGAAGTTCCTCGCGCTCACGCCGAAGGGCAAGGGAAACCAGGACCCGAACACCACCATCGGGCTCGACCGCACGCGGACGCCGTTCGAACTGCAGGACGCGTTCCAGGAGCTGTCGGGCACGGTCGGCGAGATCGACACCGCGCAGCTGGCGTCGAGTTTCACCGTCCTTTCCGACGCGCTCAAGGACAGCCCGCAGTACCTCAAGGACGCGCTGAGCGGCCTTTCCTCCTTGTCCAAGACGGTGTCCTCACGCGACGGTGACCTGAAGACGTTGCTGGCCAACACGAGCAAGGTGTCCAAGACGCTGTCCGACCGCAACGCCCAGCTGAAACGGATCCTCGACGACGGCAATCTCCTGCTCGCCGAACTGCAGAACCGGAAGGACGCGATCAGCACCTTGCTCAAGGGCACGCAACAGGTTTCCGCGCAGCTGTCCGGTCTCGTCGCCGACAACCGGCACCAGCTGAAGCCGACGCTGGAGAAACTCGGCAAGGTCACCGACATCCTGCAGCGCAACCAGGACAACCTCAGCCGCAGCCTCGCACTGATGGCGCCGTTCGCCCGCGTCGGCGCCAACGCGACCGGCAACGGGCGCTGGTTCGAGGGATACCTGTGCGGGCTGCTGCCGCCGACGATCATCGCGGGCGCGTTCCAGGTGAACCCGGAGGGCTGCACCCCGCCGATCGCGGCGCCGAACCAGGGGGTGGGCGGACGATGACCATCCACACGCGCGCCGGGCGCACGGTCTACACGTGGGTCGCGTTCGCCTGCGTCCTGGTGCTGCTCCTGACCGCCGGACTGTGGCTGGTGTTCAAGGAACCGGGCGGGACACGGATCAGCGCCTACTTCGGGAAGGCCGTCGGGCTCTACGCGGGTTCGTCGGTGCGGGTGCTCGGGGTGAAGGTCGGGGAGATCACCGGCGTGACGCCGCAGGGCGAGGCGGTCCGGGTCGACATGCGGATCGACGGCGACACCCCGATCCCGGCCGACGCGGGCGCCGTCGTCGTCGCGCCGAGCCTGGTCAGCGATCGGTACGTGCAGCTGACCCCGGCGTACGAGAGCGGCCCCGAAATGGCTTCGGACACGGTGATCGCCAAGGAGAAGACGGCGACGCCGGCCGAACTGGACGACCTCTACACGAGTCTCGACAAGCTCTCGACCAGTCTGGGACCCAACGGTGCCAACAAGAACGGCGCGTTGTCGGATCTGCTGGACACCGCGGCGGCGAACCTCGACGGCAACGGGAAGAACCTCAACACCACGGTGACACGGCTGTCCGAACTGGCGAAGACCTTGGACAGCTCCAAAGGCGACCTGTTCACCACCGTGCAGAACCTGAACTCCTTCACCGGCGCGCTGGCCGAAAGCGACAAGCAGCTCAACGAGTTCTACCGCCGGGCCGCGGACGTCAGCGGTTTCCTCGCCGCGGATTCCGCCGACGTGGGTGCCGCGCTGAACTCCCTGGCGACGGCGATGGGCGACGTCGAGAAGTTCGTCGCGGAGAACAAGGATCTTCTCTCGTCCAATGTGGACAAACTGGCCGGGCTGACGAAGGTGCTCGTGGACCAGCGGGCGTCGCTCGCCGAGGTGATCGACATCGCGCCGACCGGGGCGACCAACTTCATCAACTCCTACGACGCCGCGTCCGGCACCATCGCGGTGCGGGACAACCTGAACGAGCTGACGCATCCGCCGATCCTGACCGTGTGCCGCCTGATCAGCGCGAGCACGCCGAAACCGATTCCGGACGCGCTGGGCAACATCTGCAAACAGCTCGCGCCGGTCCTCGACGGCACGCTGAAACTCCCGTCGGTCCCGCAGGTGCTGGCCTCACTGCAGAGCGGCGAACTTCCACCGCTGCCGCTCCCGCTCGTCGACGTCATGACGAAGGGGCTCCCGAAATGAGGCGGCAACGGCAGAAGATCGCGGGAGTGATGGCGGGCGTCCTCGTGCTGGCCGGCTGCGGTGACGGCGGTTTTTCGGGGCTGTACAACACGCCCTTGCCGGGTGGAGCGGATCTCGGCGACCACCCGTACCGGCTCTCCGCGCAGTTCTCCGACGTCCTCGACCTGGTGCCGCAGGCGAGTGTGAAGGTCAACGACGTCCCGGTCGGCCGCGTCGAGAAGATCGATCTCGCGCCGGACACGCGTTCGGCGTGGGTGAGCATGGTCGTCAACGGCGACATCCCGCTGCCCGCGAACGCGCGCGCCGAGCTGCGGCAGTCCAGCCTGCTCGGCGAGAAGTTCGTCGACCTGCACGCCCCCGAGAAGCCCGAGGGAACGCTCGCCGAGGGCGCGAAGATCCCGCTGGACCGCACGAACCGCAACCCCGAGGTCGAAGAGGTCCTCGGCGCGCTTTCCCTGCTGCTCAACGGCGGCGGCGTCGAGCAGATCCAGAAGATCAGCCATGAACTCAACGAAGCGCTCACCGGCAACGAGGCCGAGGTCCGCTCCCTGCTGTCCCAAGTGGACAAACTGGCCACCGAACTCGACGGGCACAAGGGTGAGATCCTGCGCGCCATCGACGGCCTCGACAAGCTGTCCAAAACCCTGGTCGGCCAGACGCAGAACCTCACGAACGCGCTCGACAATCTCTCGCCGGGGCTCAAGGTCGTGACCGAGCAACGGGATCAGCTGGTCGGCATGCTGCAGTCGCTCAACACCCTTTCCGGGGTCGCCACCGAGACGATCAAGGCGAGCAAGGACACGCTGGTCGCGAACCTCCGCGCGTTGCAGCCGACGCTGCGGAAGCTGACCGAGGCGGGCCAGGATCTGCCGACGGCGCTGCGGATCCTGCTCACGTACCCGTTCCCGGACTACGCGGGCAACGTGATCAAGGGCGACTACGCGAACGTGGAAGCCAAGATCGACCTGAACCTGGACACGTTCCTGGAGAACATGAACAACTCGTCGCAGCCGATCATCCAGCTGCCCGGTACCCAGGGCACCGGCACCCCCGGCGCGATCCCGTTCAACAACGGTGCCGCGCCGCCGGTGCTGCCGCTGCCCGCCGGTGATCTCCCTCAGGTTCCCCGAACGCCCCAAGGGGATGTACTGGGCGGCGTGCTCGGCGGGATCCTCGGACCGCTGCTCGGAGGTGGCCGGTGATCACGCGCAAGACCAGGTTCCAGCTGGCGGCGTTCGTCGTCATCGCGGTGGTTTCGGTCGTCTACGCGGGCGGCAAGTACGCCGGGCTGGACCGGCTCTTCGGCACTCGCGGCTACCTCGTCACCGCGCAGCTCGTGGACTCGGGCGGGATCTTCGTCAACGCCGAGGTCTCCTACCGCGGTGTCGCGGTCGGCAAGGTCGCGTCGATGACACTCACCGAGCACGGCATCGACCTGGGCCTCGACATCGACTCCGGCGCGCCGAAGATCCCCGCGGACACCAAGGCCGCGGTCGCGAACCGGTCGGCGGTGGGGGAGCAGTACGTCGATCTGCTGCCCATGCACGAAAACGGGCCGTACCTCACCGAGGGATCGGTCATCAAGCGGGACAAGACCTCGATCCCGCTCGCGCCGGACACCGTCCTGTCCAATTTGGACAAGCTGGTGTCGAGTGTGAAGCCGGAATCGTTGAAGACCGTCGTCGACGAGACCTACGAGGCCTTCGCGAACGCGGGCCCGGACCTGCGGCAGCTGCTGAACAGCACCGGTTCCCTCACCGCGACCGCGACCCAGTACCTGCCCGACACCCAAGGCCTGCTCGCCAACTCGCGGACGGTGCTGGACACCCAGCGTCGGCAAGCGGACAACATCACCCAGTTCTCCAGCGGGCTCAAGACGATCGCCGCGCAGCTGAAGACGTCCGACCCGGATCTGCGGCGCGTGATCGACGAGGCACCCAAGCTGAGCCGCCAGATCAGCGACGTGCTCGCGGTCTCCGGGACCGACCTCGGCGTGCTGTTCGCGAACACGCTCACGACGGCCCAGATCACGTCCGCCCGCACCGACGCGATCGAGGAACTGCTCGTCGCGTACCCGATCATCTCGGCGTTCTCGCGCTCGACATCGCCGGACGGCACCGGTCACCTGGGCGTGGTGTTCAACTTCTTCGACCCGGTCTCGTGCACGAAGGGTTACGAGGGCACGAAACAGCGTCCCGCCAACGACACCACCGAGGCGCCGGTGAACACCCAGGCGTACTGCGCCGAGCCACCAGGAAGCCCCACCGGCGTACGAGGCTCGCAGAACGCCCCGTACGCGGGAAAGCCGCCCGCGGTCCCGGAGCGGCCGAAGCAGACCCCGCAGGCGGCGGAATCCGCTCAGCTGCCGGGTGTGCTGAGCCTGCTGACCGGGTCCGCGCCGGGCGGACTGGGCGCGTTGCTGGGCGGCAAGTAGTGCTCACCCGTGCCCTCACCGTCGTCGCCGCGCTGGCGGTCCTCGCGGCCGCCTGGTTCGGCTGGTCGTGGTGGAGCGCCGCCCGGGACGACGGTCTGGCCAGGGGCCGGGAACGCGAAGCCGTCCTGGCCGCAGCGTCCGGTCAGCTCGAAGTGCTCAACACGATCGACCACCGCAGCGGCGCCCAGGACGTCGACCGCTGGCTCGGCGTCACCACGGGACGGCTCGGCAAGGACCTCACCGGCGACCGGCAGATCCAGATCGACCGGGCGACCGCGAGCAAGACCGTCGCCACCGCCGAGCTCAAGCAGGCCGCGGTCACCGAACTCGACGCCGCCGCCGGGACGGCGCGGCTGATGGCCGTGCTGGACGTGCGGGTCAGCACCGGCGGCGGCTCGGCCGTGCCCAAGGTGAGCAGGCTGACCGTGGACTACCAGCGCGTCGAGGGCGGCTGGAAGGTCAGCGCGGTCCAGGCGGCGGGATCATGACCGGGCGCGTCCCGCGGATTCTGATCGCGATCATCGCGCTGGCGACCGGCTGCGCGGTGTGGTTCGGCATCGAGGCGTCTTCGCTGGGCTCGGACGGCAACGCGGCGCTGGTGGACCAAGCCGCCACGGCCGAGGTCGCGGATCAGGTCGGCGCCGGGGTGAAGGCCGTGTTTTCCTACGACTACAGCAACCTCGCGCGAACCGAGCGGGCCGCCGCCGACGTGCTGACCGGCGAGGCGACCGGCCAGTACCGGGACCAGTTCGCCTCGGCGCGCGAACGGGCCGAGGAACAGAAGCTCGTGCGGACGACGACGGTCCGGTCGCTCGGCGTCCGGTCCCTGCGCGGAGACGAGGCGGAAGTGCTGCTGTTCCTCGACCAGCAGACGCTCACCGCGGGCGGCGGCGCCCCGCAGTCTTCGGTGTCGCAGCTTTCGGTCGCGGCGGTCCGGATCGACGGCCGGTGGAAGATCTCGCGGCTCACCCCGCTGTGATCAGGAGACACGTTTCATGTTCGCGCCGGCGATCGCGCCGCCGGAAACGGTGTAAGAACCGGAAAAAGTACGCAGCGAACCATCGGTCTGGCGAGCCGAAAGATGGACGTGCACGGTGTTCCCGCTCACGCCCGTCACGGTGAGGTCGGCCCAGGAAGTCGTCGCGAATCCCTTGACGTAGGAGGCATAAGTGCCGCCTTTCGCCAGCCGTTGCCCGCCGAGATTCCACGCGGTGAGGAAATCACGCCGGTTGAGCGCGTCGTAGTACGCGATCACCGTTTGTGCCACCGGAACCGCCGGTGCGGGATAGACCGTCTGTGTCGTCGGCGGTGCGACATAAACCGTCTGGGGCGGAGCCGCGACCGCCGGTGGCTGGATCACGATCGTGTTCGGCGGCGGTGCCACCGTGACGGCCGGTGCCGCCGTTCCCTGCGTGGGTACCGCGCACGCGGCCAGCGCGCCCGCCGCCATCAGTGTCACCGCGACCCGGTTCTTCGCTCCCATTTTTCTCCCCTTTTCCTCGTGCTATCGAGAATGCGGGAACGGTGGTCGTCCCAATAGGGGATTTGGCCTCGTTACGAATGCTGAAAAACACGCCGGAACCGTTATCGGATCTTGTGCGCGCGGGCCTAGGGCCACCCTCGTCTCACGTCGGACCGCCCCCGGGTTTAGCGTTAGGCATGACCACTGCACCTGTCGATGTCGAGAGCGCCCGCCGCGACTACGCGGCCCTCGTCGACCGTGGCCTCTCCCTGGACATCACCCGCGGCAAGCCGTCCCCTCGTCAGCTGGACCTCGCCGATGGGCTGCTCGCTCTCCCCGGAGACGTGCGCAAGGCTGAGGACGGCACGGACGTTCGCAACTACGGCGGCCTCAAGGGCCTGCCCGAGCTCCGCCGCATCTTCGCCGGGCCGCTGCAGGTCCCGGCCGAGCAGCTGCTGGCCGCGGGCAACTCCAGCCTGGAGCTGATGCACGACTCGATCGTGCAGGCCTACCTCAGCAAGCTCCCGGGCGCCGAGCGCCGCTGGGCCGACGAGCCGAGCGTCAAGTTCCTGTGCCCCGTGCCGGGCTACGACCGCCACTTCGCGCTGGCCGAGCGTTTCGGGATCGAGCTGATCCAGGTGCCGCTCACCGAGACCGGCCCGGACATGGACGTCGTCGAGCGCCTCGTCGCAGAGGACGCCGCGGTCAAGGGCATCTGGTGCGTGCCGAAGTACAGCAACCCGACCGGCGTCACCTACAGCGACGACACCGTGCGCCGCCTGGCGACGATGACCACCGCCGCCCCGGACTTCCGGATCTTCTGGGACAACGCCTACGCCGTGCACCACCTCACCGAGGACGAGGCGCGGCTGGCGGACCTGCTCGCGCTGGCCACCGAGGCGGGCAACGCCGACCGCGTGTTCGTCTTCGGCTCCACCTCGAAGGTCACCTACGCGGGCGGTGGCGTCGGCTTCTTCGGCGCCTCCGAGGCGAACCTGGCCTGGTGGACCGGCCTCATCGGCAAGCGGACCATCGGCCCGGACAAGGTCAACCAGCTCCGCCACGCGCTGTTCCTGCGCGACGAGGACGGCGTCCGCGAGCACATGCGCAAGCACGCCGAGCTCATCGGGCCGAAGTTCGCGGCCGTCGACGAGATCCTGACCAAGGAACTGGCCGAATCGGGCCTCGCGTCCTGGACCAAGCCGACCGGCGGGTACTTCATCTCGCTGACCGTGCCGTCCGGGACCGCCAAGGAGGTCGTGCGGCTGGCCAAGGAGGCGGGCATCGCCCTGACCCCGGCCGGCGCGACCCACCCGTACGGCGACGACCCCGACGACGCCGTCATCCGCATCGCGCCGACGTACCCTGAGCTGGCCGAAGTCGAAGAGGCCATCCGCGGCCTCGCCGTCTGCGTCCGCCTTGCCGCGGCGACGAAGAAATAAGTTCGAGATCTTTTCCAATCCGGGTCACGGGTGGTTCCGAACGTCCGAGTGGGTGGGTGTGCACCGCAAAGACGAGAGGAACCACTCGTGTTCGGAAAGCCCTTCGTTCGTACCCTGATCTCGCGCAGCGCCGAGAACCGCACGGATCGCCGCCGGTTCCTGAAGGCCGCCGGCGCGGCCGGGCTGGGTGTCGTCGGCGCCACCTACCTCGGGGTGCAGGCCACTTCGTCCGCTTCGGCGACAGGTGAGGCCGCTGCTGCTGCCCCCAGCGACGCGGCCGTGCTCAACTTCGCGCTCAACCTGGAGTACCTCGAAGCCGAGTTCTACTCCTTCGCCGTCCACGGCCGCGGTTTGCCGGACGACCTCACCGGCGGCGTCGGCGCCCAGGGCGGCGTCGTCGGCGGCAAGAAGGTGATGTTCCACGACAAGACGCTGCACCAGTTCGCGAAGGAGATCGCGGGCGACGAGGTCGCGCACGTCAAGTTCCTGCGTGGTGCTTTGGGTGAGGCGGCGGTGTCGCGGCCAGAGATCGACCTCAAGGACAGCTTCACCGCCGCCGCTCGCGCGGCCGGGCTGATCAGCGAGTACCAGCAGTTCGACCCGTTCGCCAACGAGAAGAACTTCCTGCTGGCGGCGTTCCTGTTCGAGGATGTCGGCGTGACGGCCTACAAGGGCGCCGCGCCGCTGATCACCAACAAGACGTTCCTGGACGCGGCCGCGGGCATCCTGGCCGCCGAGGCCTATCACGCGGCCACCATCCGGACCTCGCTGTTCGACCGCGGCCTCGGTGACGCGGCGGCCAAGATCTCCAACGCCCGCGACGCCCTCGACGGCCCCGGTGACGACGACCAGGGCATCCTGCTCGGCAACCAGGCCAACATCGTGCCGACCGACAACAACGGCATCTGTTTCGGCCGCGGCGCCGACCGGGTGCTGAACGTCGTCTACCTGAACCCCGGTCCGGTGCAGGAGGGCGGGTTCTTCCCCAAGGGGGTCAACGGGGACATCGTCGCCAGCGGCGGCGCGTGAACGCCTCTGTCGGGTCGCCGTTTCCCGGTACCGTCGGGTGACGGCGACACGACAGGGGGTCAGCGGTGAAGGCTGTGATCATCGGCGGCGGGATCTCGGGCACGGTGACCGCGATGGCGTTGCGGCGGGCCGGGATCGAAGCGAGCGTCCACGAGGCGTACCCGTCCGGCGGCGAGGACGCGGGCGCGTTCCTGACGATCATGCACAACGGCATGGACGCCCTGCGCGCGATCGGCGCCGAGGCACCGGTGATCGACAACTCCTTCGGCGCGGTGGGCCTGGAACTCGTGACGCCGGACGGGCGGACCGTCGAACGGCGTTCCTTCGACATCGACGGTCTCGCCGGGCCACGCACGATGACGCGAGCGTCGCTTTACCGTGCGCTGCAAGAGGAGACGATCTCGCGCGGGATCACCTTCGAACGCGGGAAACGGCTGGTTTCCGCCACGCCGGGGGTCGCTCGCTTCGAGGACGGTTCCGTGGCCGAAGGCGACATCCTGATCGGCGCCGACGGGCTGCGGTCGGTCGTCCGGACCATCATCGACCCGGACTGCCCGCCTCCGCGCTCGACGGGCCTCGACGTCGTCTACGGCTACACGACCGACCCGGGCATCCCGCAGGCGCCGTCCCTCTATCGGATGATTCAGAGCCTGCACGCCTTCTTCGGCTACACGAGCACGCCCGACGGCGCGACGTACTGGTTCGCGCGCCTTCCCACGGCCGAAGGCGTGCGCTCCGGCCTGTCGCCCGCCGAATGGCGCTCGGCCGCTTTCGCCGCTTTCGACGGGGAACCGTTGCCTGCCGCGGAAATCATCGAGTCCACGGGAGACGACGTCTTCGGCGGGCATTCGTACGATGTCCCCTCGACGCCGGTGTGGTTCAACGCCTCGATGGTCCTCGTGGGCGACGCGGCGCACGCGGCCTCGCCCGCCGCGGGTCAGGGCGCGTCGATGGCGCTGGAGGACAGCGTCGTCCTCGCCCAGTGTCTGCGGGATCTTCCCGACGCCCCAACGGCTTTCGCGGCCTACGAGCGGCTGCGGCGGGCGCGGGTGGAGGAGCTGGTGGCCGGCAGCGCGGCGGTGTCGTCGGGGACGACGTCCGACCGGGACCGGAACTGGCTGTACCGGCACCACATCGACTGGGACGCGAAGATCGGCTGAAGGACGCTTTCACCACATGTCACGCGGCGAAAGCGTCCTTCAGCCCCCTTGGCGTGCCGGGTGCAGGTCCGAATTCCGTGAAGGCCTCCTTCCCTACCTTCAGGGTAGGGAAGGAGGCCTTCACGGACGAAAAGCTACTTCTTGTACAGGGCTTCGATGTCGGTCGCGTAGTTCTTGTTCACGATGTTGCGCTTCAGCTTCAGGCTCGGCGTGATCTCCCCGCCGGCCTCGGTGAAGTCCTTCGAGAGGATCGTGAACTTCTTGATCGCCTCGGCCTGCGACACCGCGCTGTTGGCCTGATCCACGGCCTGCTGGATCTCGGCGCGCAGCTCGGCGTCGCCGGCCAGGTCGGACACCGTGGCGTCGGCGGGCTTGCCGTGCTGCGACTTCCACGACGGGAAGTACTCCTCGTCGATGGTGATCAGCGCGCCGATGAACGGCCGCTGGTCGCCGACGACCATCGCCTGGCTGACCAGCGGGCTGGCCTTGATGGTGTCTTCGAGCCCGGACGGGGCGACGTTCTTGCCGCCCGCGGTCACGATGATCTCCTTCTTGCGCCCGGTGATCTTGAGGAACCCGTCGCTGTCCAGCTCGCCGAGGTCGCCGGTGTGGAACCAGCCGTCCTCGAGCGCTTCCGCGGTCGCTTCGGCGTTGTTGAAGTAGCCGCCGAAGACGACGTCGCCCTTCAGCAGGATCTCGCCGTCGTCGGCGATCCGCACCGAGGTGCCGGCGACCGGACGCCCCACGGTGCCGACGCGGAACCCGTCCTGGGTGCCGACGCAGGCCGCGGCGGACGTCTCGGTCAGGCCGTAGCCCTCGAACACCGGGACACCGATGCCGCGGAAGAAGTGCGCGAGCCGCACGCCGAGCGGCGCACCGCCGGACACCGCGGCCACGCACCGGCCGCCGAGGGCCGCGCGCAGCTTGCTGAACACCAGCTTGTCGAACAGCGCGTGCTTGATCTTGAGGCCGAGCCCGGCGCCGCCGGTGTCCTGGGCCTGGCTGTACGCGACGGCAGTGGCTTCGGCGGCGTCGAAGATCTTGCCCTTGCCGTCACCGTGCGCCTTCTGCTTCGCGCCGTTGTAGACCTTCTCGAACACCCGCGGCACGGCGACGACGAACGTCGGGCGGAAGGTGCCGAGGTCGGCGACGAGGTTCTTGACGTCCGAGGTGTGCCCGAGGGTCACCCGCGCGCTGAGCGCGGTCACCGCGATGGCGCGCGCGAGGACGTGCGCGAGCGGCAGGAACACCAGCAGCGAGTTGCCCTGCTCCATCAGCTGCGGGAACGCGGCGATGTCGGCGCGGATCTCGGCGAGGAGGTTCCGATGGGTCAGCTCGACACCCTTGGGGCGGCCGGTCGTGCCCGAGGTGTACACGATCGTGGCCAGGTCGCCGGCCTTCACCGTGCGGCGCCGCTCGTGCAGGTCGTCGTCGCTCAGCTCGGCGCCCTGCTTGGTGAGCTGGTCGACGGCGCCTGCCTCGATCTGCCAGGTGTGCTCCAGCGCGTCGAGGCGGCCCTTGACGGATTCGAGCGTCGCGACGTGGTCGTCGGTCTCGACGAACACGGCCTTCGCGGCCGAGTCCGAGAGGATCCAGTGGACCTGCTCGGCCGAGGACGTGTCGTAGATCGGGACGGTGACCGCGCCGGCGGCCCAGATCGCGAAGTCGATCAGGGTCCATTCGTAGCGGGTCTTGGACATGAGCCCGACCCGGTCGCCCGGAGCGATGCCCGCCGCGGCCATTCCCTTGGCCACGGCCAGAACCTGGGCGGCGAAGTCTTTGGCGGTGACGTCCAACCAGGTACCGTCGACCTGGCGGCGGAAACTCACGACATCGGAGAACCGCTCCGCGTTCGCCCAGACGACGTCGGCGAGATTCTCGTCGTCGGTCACCGGATTGGCGGCGGGGGCGCTGTATTCGCGCACGAGGAACCTCCGTGTTCGCGTGCAAGTGGTGTGACCGGTGTTACCCGCAAGTCAACTTAGCGTGCCGTGCACCTTAAGACCATGCTGACGAATCGGCCATACCCAGGACATGACATTCTGCCGCTGTGAACCAGGCGCCGCCAGCTCTCGACATCGTTGACGAGACCTTCCTCGTGGTCCCGCCCTCCACCGTGGCCGCCGCTTTCGCCGATCCGCGATCTTGGTCACGTTACTGGCCGGACCTCGTTCTCGAGGTCTACACCGACCGCGGCGACGAAGGATTGCGCTGGACGGTGCGCGGTGCCTTGATCGGTACCATGGAGGTCTGGCTCGAGCCGGTGCTCGACGGCACTTTGCTGCACTACTTCCTGCGCGCCACTCCCGCCGGTCCGGACGGGGCGCCGCGCGTGCTCCAGCCCCGTGACCTGCGGCGGGAGTTCGACCGCAGGGCCCGTGCCGCCAAGGCCATCGCGCTCGGGCTCAAAGAGGTCCTCGAGGACGGGCGCGAGCCCGGGGTCGGTCCCCGGGCCGAGTAGGGGAGAGCATGCGGGTTCACGTGGTGTCGGATGTGCACGGCAACGCCGACGCGCTCAAACGCGCGGGCGACGGCGCCGACGCGCTGATCGTGCTGGGCGACCTGCTGGACTTCGTCGACTACCGCGAGCACGACAAGGGCATCATGGGCGCGCTGTTCGGCGCCGAGAAGGTCGGCGAATTCGCGCGGCTGCGGCGTGAGGGCACTCGTGATGAGACCGTTGCCTTCTCGCGATCGTTGTGGGCCACTTTGGCCGATCCCGCCGGCGCGGTCGGCGAGGCGATCCAAGACCAGTACGCCGTCCTGTTCGGGGCGCTGACCGCGCCGACGTTCGCGACCCCCGGCAACGTCGACGACCCGTCGCTGTGGCCCGAGTTCGCCGGCGACGGCATCACCGTCCTCGACGGCGACGTCGCCGAGTTCGGCGGGCTGCGCTTCGGGTTCATCGGCGGCGCGCTCCTCCCGCCGAACGTGGTCCCGCGCCGCAACGGCTTCTGGCGGCCGTACCTGCGCACTCGGGAGGAGTACGACGCCGCGGTCGCCGGGCTGGCGGACGTGGACGTCCTGTGCACCCACATCCCGCCCGCCATCCCGGAACTGACCTACGACGTGATCGCGCGGCGATCCGAGATCGGGTCGGCGGCGCTGGTGGATCTCATCCGCGAGCAGCGGCCGCGCTGGTCGGTCTTCGGGCACGTCCACCAGCCGCTGACCCCGCGGACGAGGGTCGGCAGGACCGAATGCCGTAACGTCGGTCACTTCAAAGAGACCTCTCAGCCCTACGTGCTTCGCTGGTGACGGTCGGTCCCGGCTAGAGTTCGGGGCATGGCCGAGCAGTCCACGCAGTCCATCGAGGTCGACGCCGAGCCCGCGCGGGTCATGGCCGTCATCGCCGACTTCCCCGCGTACCCGGAATGGGCCAAGGCCGTCCGGGAGACCGAGGTCCTCGCCGAGGACGACAACGGTCGCGCCAAGCAGGTGAAACTCACCCTCGACGCCGGGCCCATCAAAGACGTCTACACCCTCGAGTACGACTGGGACGCCGACGGCCACGGAGTCAGCTGGCACCTGGTCAAGGGGCAGATGCAGAAGGCCCAGAACGGCCGCTACGCCCTCGAAGCGCTGGGCGCCGGCCGCACCAAGGTCACGTATACGCTGTCCGTCGAGCTGGCGCTGCCGATGATCGGGCTGCTGCGCCGCAAGGCCGAGAAGATGGTCATGGACACCGCGCTCAAGGAGCTCAAGAAGCGCGCTGAAGCATCCTGAGTCGAAGGGTAGGCATGCGGATCCTGCTGTTCACCGGCAAGGGGGGTGTCGGCAAGACCACGCTGGCCGCGGCGACGGCGGCGGCACTGGCGGGCCGGGGCAGGAAGACGCTCGTGGTCTCGACCGATCCGGCGCATTCCCTCGGTGACGCCTTCGGCCGCGCGCTCGGCGGCGAACCGTCCGAAGTGGACATCCTCTTGCACGCCGCCCAGATCGACACCCGCGGCCTCGTCGACAGCACCTGGCGCGAACTCCGGCTGGAACTTCAGGCCGCGCTCGCGGGAGCGGGCCTCGACTCGCTCGACGCCGAAGAACTCACCGTGGTGCCCGGAGTGGACGAGCTCCTCGCGCTCACCGAGGTCCAGCGCCTCGCCGAGCACGGTCCCTGGGAGACGGTCGTCGTCGACTGTGGACCGACCGCGGAAACGCTGCGTCTGCTGGCTTTGCCCGAAGCCGTTTCCGGCTATCTGTCGAGAATGTTCAAACCGGGCGCGCGGCGGACGGCGGCCGCGGTGCGGCGGCTCGGCGCCCATCTGGAGTCGCTGCGCACCCTGCTGACCGATCCGGCCACCACGACCGTGCGGCTCGTGCTGACCCCGGAACGCGTCGTCGTCGCGGAAGCCCGCCGCACCCTCAGTTCCCTTGCCCTGCGCGGAATCCTGGTCGACGGGCTGATCGTCAACCGGCTGATGCCCGCGCCCGGGTTCTGGCGCGGCGCGGCGGCCTCGTGGATGCGGACCCGGCGCGCGCAGCAGAACACCGTCCTCGCCGAACTCGCCGACGCGGGCTTCGAGCCAGGGCAGGTGAAGCCCGTCGAGTACCGTGCGGTCGAGCCGGTGGGGCTCGAGGCGCTGCAGGAAATCGCGTTCGAGCTCTACCAAGGCCTGGATCCCTTGGCGGACAACGAAAAAGGTGTGACCCCGCTGTTGCGGGTGTCCGAATCGGACAGCGGCTACGAGCTGCGGATCGCGGTGCCACTGCACCGCGACTCCGAAGTGGACCTGGCCAGAGTGGACGATGATCTCGCCGTCACCGTGGACGGTTTCCGGCGGCTGATCGCGCTGCCGGAGATGTTGCGCCCGTGCCGGATCACCGGTGCGGAATCCGACGCGCACGGCCTGGTCGTGAGCCTGGCCGGGAACCGGGGACCCGGGTGAGCGAGAACAACGAGAACACCGGATCGGGCCCGCTCGACCTGGCCGAAGAGATCCGCCTGCTGGTCGAGCTGGTCGTCGAGCACGCCGCGCCGTGGCTGGAGGGATTGATCTCCGCCGGGCACGGCTGCACCGACCACGATTCCGGCGGGTGGTGCCCGCTCTGCGCGATCGTCGGGATCTTCCGCGGGGAGCGGCCCGAGTTCGTGGCACGCCTGATGGAGCAGGCCGCGCAGCTTGTCGCGCTGCTGCGGGCGGTGCTCGCCGATCGATGGGAACCCGAGGCGGGCGTGCACATGCCGGGGTTCCAGCCTGCGCGGAAGGAGCCCACGGCCGAAGATGTCCCGGTGGGAGCTTCGCGGGTCCAGCACATCACGGTGACCAGGCGCGACGCTTGGCAGCCGGACCGGGAGAACTGAGTTGCTGACGGTAGGGGTGGACGTCGGGGGCACGAGTGTGCGCGCCGGCGTGGTGGACGAGCACGGCTCGCTGATGGACACGGCCAGGGTCGGGACCCCCAGCGGCGAGGACGCGCTCGAGGACGCCATCGCCGGGGTCGTCGAGGACCTCCGCAACCGGCACGACGTCTCCGGCGTGGGCCTCGCGGTCGCCGGGTTCGTCGCGAAGGACCGGCGGACGGTGATGTTCGCGCCGCATCTGTCCTGGCGTGCCGCGCCGGTCGCCGAGCGCATCGAAAAGCGGGTCGGCCTGCCGGTGACACTGGAACACGACGTGAACGCCGCCGCCGTCGGCGAGTACCGCTTCGGGGCCGCCCGTGGCGCTCATGTCGCCGCGCTGATCGCACTGGGCACCGGGATCGGCGCGGGACTGCTGCTCGACGGCAAGATCTACCGGGGCGCGTACGGTGTCGCGCCCGAACTCGGGCACCTGACCGTCGTCCCCGGCGGCAGGCCCTGCCCGTGCGGGAAGTACGGCTGCTGGGAGCGCTACTGCAGCGGGACGGCGCTGGCCGCGGCGGCGGTGGAACTGCTCGCACGGCATCCCGGGCGCTCGACCGTGCTCGCGCGCGAGACCAGGGGAGACCCCGGCTCGGTCACCGGCCGCCGGGTCGCCGGTGCCGCCCGCGACGGCGACCCGATCGCCCAGCGCGCGATGACCGAACTGGCGAAGTGGCTGGCCGAGGGCCTGGCCCTGGTCGCCGACGTCTTCGATCCCGAGATCATCGTGATCGGCGGCGGGGTGTCCGAGTCGGCGCCGCTGTTCCTCGACGAGGCGCGCGAACGCTACGCGGACAAGATCACCGGCGCCGGGCACCGCCCGCTGGCACGGATCCGGGCCGCGCACCACGGCGACGATTCGGCGATCGTCGGTGCCGCCGCGCTCGCCGTCGACGCGGCGAAGGCTCCCGGCGCCGAGGTCGGTGTGACAGGCTGAAGCCGTGACCCGGCAAGACGGCAACGGCTTCGTGAAGTGCGCTTTCGGGCATCTTCACTGGGGTTTGAACGGCGCCGCCGGGCTGCTGCTGTCCGATCCCGCGCGCGGGGTGCTGCTGCAGCGGCGGGCCTGGTGGGTCCATCACGGACGCACCTGGGCGCTGCCAGGGGGCGCGGTCGAGGCGGGGGAGAGCCCGCGTGAGGCCGCCGCCCGCGAGGCGCACGAGGAGGCCGACATCCCGCCCGGCCGGGTCCGCGCGCTGGCGGCGTCGCAGGTCGACCACGGGAACTGGCGCTACACCACGGTCCTGGCCGCGCCGATCGGCCCGCTTTCGGTCAGGGTGACCAGTGCGGAGAGCGCGGAACTGCGGTGGGTCCGGGCGGCCGAGGTCGCGGGCTTCCGGCTGCATCGCGACTTCGCGGCGGCGTGGCCGGGATTGAGGGAACACTTGGATCGCGGGCTGGTACTGGTGGTCGACGGCGCGAACGTCGTCGGGTCGCGCCCGGACGGCTGGTGGCGCGACCGGCGTGGCGCCGCGGAACGGTTGCGGGACAAGCTCGCGACCCTGGCCGGGACCGGGCTCGCCGATCCGGCGCTCCCCGGTGGTGGCGAATGGTCGTGGTGGCCGAAGGTCGTGCTGGTCGTCGAGGGCAAGGCGCGGGGAGTCGCGCCGGTGCCCGGTGTCGAGGTCGTCGACGCAGAGTCCGACGGGGACTCCCAAATCGTGGCCGTCGCGCGGGAGGCCCGGGCGGCCGGTCCGGACGACCACGTCGTCGTGGTGACCGCCGACCGTGAGCTGCGGTCCCGTGTCGAGGCCCTGGGCGCTTCGACCTTCGGCCCCGGCGCCCTCCTGGGCCACCTCGACTCCCGCATTTAGTCCTCTGAATGCGGTAGTTGCACGCGCAAGGACCGCATTCAGAGGACTGAATGCGGAGGGTCAGGGGCGCGCGATCTTCCCGTCCCGCATCTCCGCGATGAGCGAAGCGACGACGGCGCGGAGGCTGCCGTTGTACTGCTTCGCCACCGCGCGCTGACGCAGGTAGCTCGGCCCGCAGGTCAGGATCGTCTCCACCGACCGCAGTTCGTCGGCGCAGTCCAGGCGCCGGGCGACCGGTTCCAGCCGGTTCAGCAGGTCGTAGGTGTCGTCGGTGACCAGCCGCTCATTGCCCGCCGCGTCGAGGATGACGATCGCGTCGACGCCGTAGCGCGCCGCGCGCCACTTGTTCTCCTGGACGTGCCACGGCGGCAGTGTCGGCAGGATCTCGCCGTCGTCGAGGCGCGCGCTGAAGTCGTCGACCAGGCATTGGGTCAGCGCCGAGATCGCGCCGACCTCCTCCAGCGTCGGCAGCCCGTCGCACACCCGCATCTCGATCGTCCCGAAATGCGGCGCGGGCCGGATGTCCCAGCGGATCTCGGAGAAGTGGTCGATCACGCCCGTGGTGAACATGTCGTCGACGTAGCTCTCCAGCTCGGTCCACTTCCGGAACTGGAACGGCAGCCCGGCCGTCGGCAGCTGCTGGAACATCAGCGCGCGGTTCGACGCGTACCCGGTGTCCTCGGCGCCCCAGTACGGCGAAGACGCCGAAAGCGCTTGCAGATGCGGCGCGTACTTGAGCAGCGCGTCCAGGATCGGCAGGGCCTTGTCGCGGTGGTCGACGCCGACGTGCACGTGGACGCCGTAGATCAGCATCTGCCGTCCCCACCACTGGGTCCGGTCGATGAGCTTGGCGTAGCGCTCCTTGTCGGTGACCTTCTGCTGGTACCACGTCGAGAACGGATGCGACCCCGCCGAGAACAGTTCGACGCCCAGCGGGTCGAGCACCGAGTGCACGACGTCCAGCGAGTCGTTCAGATCGGCCTTGACCTCGGCGATCGTGTCGCAGATCCCGCTGATCACCTCGATGGTGTTGAGCAGCAGCTCCTGCTTGATCTTCGGATGCTCCTCCTCGCCGCCGGGACGGACGGCGTCGAGCACCTGTTCCGCGACCGACGAGAGCTCACCGGTCCGCCGGTCGACGAGGGCGAGTTCCCATTCCGCGCCGACCGTCGACTGGCGCGAGGGGGTGAAGTCGATCTTCATCTTCCGAATTGTCCGGCAGATCAGACCTGGGCGCCGTTGTTCGGATCCGCGCCGGGCGGCGGCCCCTGACGCACCCGCAGCAGGAGCAGGGCGATCGCGGTCGCGAGGGCGAGGATGCCGAGCGGGGTGCCGAGCCGCGTGCCCATGCCGATCAGGTTGGGCGCGATCAGGAGCAGCAGGCCGAGCAGGAAGAACAGCAGGACGATGAACGCGCCCTTGCGCGGACGCGGCAGGGGAGGCGGCTCGGGCGGCACGAAATGGCCCTCGTCGTCGCTCGGCCCGGCGGGGTCGTCCTCGAAGAGGGTCTTGTCCCAGCTGGTGCCGCCCCCACGCCAGCCCGGTTCGGGTTCGGCGTCCGACGGCTCGGGCCGGGGTGTCTTCTCGGCGGGCTTTTCCGCCGGTTTCTCCAGTTCCTCGTCCGGGAACAGGCCGACGCCCTCCGCACGGAGGTCGGCCACGATCTCGGCGAAGGTCGCGTCGACGTCCTCCGGCCCGTCCTTGCCTCTGCTCATCCGGCGTCCACCTGTCCCGCCCGGCGCACGGACCGGGCGAAGTCCACCGTACGCGTGAAGATCAGGCCTGCGTCGTGGTCTTGCGTGGCGACGTGGAAGCTGTTCTCCAGCACCACCTCGGTCACGTCCTCGCTGCCGATCCCAGCCAGGATCACCTGGGAGTTGACCGGCTCCACGATGTGGTCGACGGCCGAGTGGAGCAGGAGCACCGGCTGGGTCACCTTGCCCAGATCCGCGCGGGTGACCTTCCACAGCTTCGCCAAGCTCGCCGCGGCGCGCACGGGCGTCCGCGAATAGGCCAGCTCCGTCTCGCCGGGCTTCGCGATGTCGTTCGCCACGCCCGGCACCGAGGGCAGGATCCTCGACAGGACGGGCAGCAGCTTGGCGTCCCAGCGCAGCGTCAGGACCGACGGGTTCACCAGCACGATGCCGGCGATCCGGTCGCCGAACTCCTCGGCGAGCCGCAGCGTCAGTGTCCCGCCCATCGACATCCCGGCGACGAACACCGTCTCGCAGGTCGCGAAGAGGGCCAGCAGCTCTTCACGGACCGCGCCGTACCAGTCCTCCCAGCCTGTCCGGTTCATGTCCTGCCACCGCGTGCCGTGCCCGGGAAGGAGCGGGCAGCGCACCGTGTAACCGGCTTCGGCCAGATGGTCTCCCCAGGGCCGCATGCTCGCGGGAGTGCCGGTGAAGCCGTGGCACAGCAGGAACCCTGCTTCGGTCGAACCGGTGTGAGCGAACGGTTCCGCGCCGGCAAGGACGGCCATGCGATCGCCTTCCGTGAGAGCTGGGTGGGTCTCCTATGGTCGCACGACCGGAGCGGCTTGTGGGCCCCCGGTCACCGGCGGAATCGGGCCGGATCGGATGTGAGATCCGTCGCTGGGCGCGGGTAACCGGGTGGACTTCGTTGTGCCTGGGGTGCGCGATTCGTAGTCTTGACCATCGGGCGCGGGGGTTGAGCTGCTAGGAGGAGTTTTCGCAGTGCTGTACTGGCTCATGAAACACGTGTTTATCGGGCCACTGCTCAAGGCGCTGTGGCCCACCAAAGTCGTCGGCGCGGAGAACATCCCCGCCGAAGGCGGCGCGATCCTCGCGGGTAACCACCTCGCGGTCGCCGACTCCTTCTTCATGCCGCTGCGCGTCAAGCGCAAGGTGACCTTCCCGGCCAAATCGGAGTACTTCACCGAAAAGGGCTTCAAGGGCCTGTTGAAGAAGTGGTTCTTCACCGGCGTCGGCCAGTTCCCGATCGACCGCTCCGGCGGCAACGCCGCGCAGGCCGCGCTCGACACCGCGACCCGGCTGGTCCGCGAGGGACACCTCCTCGGTATCTACCCCGAAGGCACCCGCTCCCCGGACGGCCGCCTGTACAAGGGCAAGACCGGCGTCGCGCGGATCGCGCTCGAGTCCGGCGGCGTCGTGGTCCCGGTCGCCATGATCGGCACCGACAAGGTCAACCCGATCGGCTCGAAGATGTGGTGGCCGCGCCGCCTCGAGATCCGCTTCGGCAAGCCGCTCGACTTCTCGCGCTACGAAGGCCTCGCCGGCGACCGCTTCATAGAGCGGTCCATCACCGACGAGATCATGTACGCGCTCATGGAGCTGTCCGGTCAGGAGTACGTCGACATCTACGCCGCCAAGGCGAAGGAACTGATCGCCGCCGAAGAGGCGGGGCTCCGCCCCAAGGTGCCCGCGCAGCCGTCCGCCAAGGACGTCGCCCGTATCCCGGACACCAAGGTCGGCTGAGGCCCCACTAGGGTTCTCCGGTGCGCTTTTTCTACGACACCGAATTCATTGAGGACGGCGTGACCATCGATCTGGTGTCGATCGGTGTCGTGGACGAAAGAGGACGCGAGTTCTACGCGGTCTCGACCGATTTCGATCCCGGCAAGGCCGGCCCCTGGGTCCGCGACAACGTGCTCCCGAAACTCCCGTCGCCCGCCGACCCGGCGTGGCGCAGCCGCGAGAAGATCCGCACGGACCTGCTCGAGTTCTTCGGCAAGCCGCCCGGCGGGATCGAACTTTGGGCCTGGTTCGCCGCTTACGACCACGTCGCGCTGGCGCAGCTGTGGGGGCCGATGCCAGCGCTGCCGCGTCAGCTGCCGCGGTTCACGCGTGACCTGCGGCAACGTTGGGAGGACGCGGGCAAGCCGAAGCTCCCCGCGGCGCCGGACGACCAGCACGACGCGCTGGCGGACGCGCGGCACAACTACCAGCGCTGGCAGATCATCGAGTCCTACTGGCATCGGTAGGCCCTTGAGTGCTCGGACTGGTGTGAAGGCCGTGTTTCCACGGCTGAGCCGAGGGAGGGCCTTCACGCGCGGTCGTCGTGGCTGATGGGACTGCTGGGGCTGGAGTTGACGGTTCCGTCCGTGAAGGCCTCCTTCCCTACTCTCAAGGTAGGGAAGGAGGCCTTCACTACGGCATCGGCCTGACGGTCCTGAGGTGACGGGCGCCGGCCCCGCGTGCCATGCGGCGAAAGCTCCCTTCGCGGCATAAGACGCGAGCCCTCCACCCCTCGCAGCCCCGCGTGCCGTGCAGTGAACGGTCCTTTACTTGCGAAATTTGCCAGGAAAGGACCGTTCCCAGCGTTCCCGAGGGGCCCTCAGCGCCGCGAGTCGACGGCCTCGGCGAGGGTGTCCAGCAGCTCCGCCGTCGTGTCCCACCCGAGGCACGCGTCCGTGATCGACTGCCCGTAGGTGAGCGAAGCGGCCGAGCCCAGCGTCAGGTCCTGCCGCCCCTCCACCAGGAAGCTCTCCAGCATCAGCCCGGCGATGCCCCGCTCACCGGCGCCGATCCGCTCCGCGAGTTCACGGACGACCGTGGCCTGCCGCACGTGGTCCTTCGCGCTGTTGCCGTGGCTCGCGTCGATGATCACGCGCTCCGGCAGCCCCGACTTCGCCAGCCGGGCCAGCGTGTCGGCCACCGTCGCGGGGTCGTAGTTCGGGCCGGCGGAGCTGCCGCGCAGGATCACGTGGCAGTCCTCGTTGCCCGCCGTGGTGATCAGCGCGGCGAGCCCGTCGGGGTTGATGCCCGCGAAGACATGGCTGGCGCCGGCCGCACGGGTGGCGTCGACGGCGACCTGGACGTCGCCCTCGGTGGAGTTCTTGATCCCGACCGGCATCGACAGCGCGCTGCACAGCTGCCGGTGCACCTGGCTCGCCGCGGTCCGCGCGCCGATGGAACCCCAGGTCACGGTGTCGGAGATGAACTGCGGGGTGATCGGGTCGAGGAACTCGCAGCCCACCGGCAGGCCGAGCGCGGAGATGTCGAGCAGCAGTTTCCGCGCCATCCGCAGGCCGTGGTTGACCTCGTACGTGCCGTCGAGCCCGGGGTCGTTGATCAGGCCCTTCCAGCCGAGTGTGGTCCGCGGCTTCTCGAAGTAGACACGCATGACGATGTGCAGGTCGCGGCGGTGTTCTTCGGCCTTGGCGGCGAGGCGGCGGGCGTAGTCGAGCGCGGCGTCCGCGTCGTGCACCGAGCAGGGCCCGACGACGACGAGGAGCCGGTCGTCCCGGCCGTCGAGGATGTCGACGGCCGAGGCCCGCCCCGCTAGGACGGTATCGGCGATTTCCGCCGTCATCGGATGTTCGTGCCGCAGCATCGCGGGCGACAGCAGCGGGTTGATGGCCGCCGTGCGGTGCCCGTCGAGGGCGATCAGGGTGTCAGCGGAGGGAGACATCGCGGGTCTGGTTCCTTTCGAAAGGGATACCGACCCGCGGGAACTCGCCGAGCCGGTGTGATTCCGGCTCGGGGTGGAGGTCAGCGCAGGTTCACGCGGCCGTGCCCACCCGGGGCCGGCTTCGTAAACCAGAAATAGCGCTGCATGGCGCCAAGCTAGCACATCCCGGACGTGGACCGATTCCCGAGGTGGTCCGCCCTGCACCGATCCAGAGAACTCCCGCTACGCTGGTGGCGGGACATGTGACTGTCATCTCTACGGAACACAAGACGGAGGCTTCTCATGCGTGTCGGTGTGCTGACCGGCGGTGGCGACTGCCCGGGGCTCAACGCGGTGATCCGCGCTGTGGTGCGCAAGGGCATCGAGGTACACGGCTGGGACATCGTCGGGTTCCGCAACGGCTGGAACGGTCCCCTCACCGGGGACAGCCGCCCGCTCGGCCTGAACGACGTCGAGGACATCCTGACCCGAGGCGGCACGATCCTGCGGTCGTCGCGGACCAACCCGTACAAGGTCGACGGCGGCGTCGGCAAGATCAAGGCCGTGCTCGCCGAGCAGCAGGTCGACGCGCTGATCGCGATCGGCGGCGAGGACACTCTCGGCGTCGCGAAGCGGCTCACGGACGACGGTGTCGGCGTCGTCGGGGTGCCCAAGACGATCGACAACGACCTCGGCGCCACCGACTACACCTTCGGCTTCGACACGGCCGTCTCGATCGCCACCGAGGCCATCGACCGGCTGCACACCACGGCCGAGTCGCACCACCGGGCCCTGGTCGTCGAGGTCATGGGACGGCACGCGGGCTGGATCGCGCTGCACTCCGGTCTCGCCGGCGGCGCGAGCGTGATCCTGGTGCCGGAGCGGCACTTCAGCGTCGACCAGGTCGTGTCCTGGGTCGAGCGCCGGTTCGAGAAGGAGTACGCGCCGATCATCGTGGTCGCCGAGGGCGCGCTGCCCGAAGGCGGCGAGGAGAAGCTGCTGACCGGGGAGAAGGACGCCTTCGGGCATGTCCGGCTCGGCGGTATCGGCACCTGGCTGGCCGACGAGATCGCCGCCCGTACCGGCAAGGAGTCCCGCGCGGTCGTGCTCGGGCACGTCCAGCGCGGTGGCACCCCGACGGCGTACGACCGCGTGCTCGCCACCCGGTTCGGGCTCAACGCGGTCGACGCCGTGGCCGACGGTGACTTCGGCGTGATGGTGGCGCTGCGCGGCACGGACATCGTCCGCGTCAAGCTCTCCGAGGCGACCGCCGAGCTGAAGACCGTCCCGGTCGAGCGGTACGAAGAGGCCGAGGTCTTCTTCGGCTGAGCCCTGTTTCAGGAGTAGGCCCCTTACTTTGTGCTGTGTTCGGGTAAGGGGCCTTCGTTTTCTTGCGGCCCCGCCTCCGCGACAAGTTGAATCGCCCTCTGGGGATCCGGGTGAAAGGGACGGCGGTTCTCATGGCGGGTGCGGGATCCAGTAGGCGCGAATTCCTGAGGTGGCTGGCCGTCGGCGGGACCGGAGTGGCCTTCGCCGCGCTGCTGCCCGGCACGGCAGGCGCCGACCAGGGCGAGATCGTCGTCATCGCCGAGGTCACGCTGATCGACGGCACGGGTTCGGCTCCACGGCCCGGCGTTTCGGTCGTGCTGGCCGGTGACCGGATCGTCTGGGTGGGCGGCTCCGCCGAGCTTCCGGAAACCGGTGGCGCGCGGGTGATCGACGGCCGAGGCAAGTACCTCCTTCCGGGGCTCTGGGATATGCACACCCACGGCGCGGACCTCGAAGAAGTCGTCCCGCCCCTGCACCTGATCCACGGTGTCACGGGGGTCCGCGAGATGTGGGGGTACGCGGAGAACCGCGAGACGAAGGCCAAGATCGAACGCGGTGAGCTGCTCGGCCCGCGGATGGTGCTGGCGAGCGGGATCGTCGACGGGCCGGTCACGCTTCTGGCGCCACCGGTGCTCCATGTGTCGACGGAGGCCGAAGCACGCGCCGTCGTCCGTGCGGAGAAGGCCGCGGGTGCCGAATTCGTCAAGACCTACTCCTACCTCGGACGCGACGCCCTGCGCGCCGTCGCGGACGAATCCCGCGCGCAGGGCCTCCGGTTCTCGGGGCACTGGCCGTACAAACTGTCCCACCTCGAGGTGAGCGACCTCGGCCAGCACAGCCTCGAGCACTTCTTCGGGGTGTCCGTCCACTGCTCGTCCCGGTGCGACGAGATCCTCGACAGGTTGTCGGCGACGCCCTACGACCCCGCGGAGCCGCGTGCCTTCTTCGACCTGGCGCGGCGGCTGGAGTTCGAATCGGTCACCACGTACGACCGCGGCCGGGCGCAGGCCTACTTCGGCAGGCTGCGGCGCAACGGCACCTGGCATTCGCCGACGCTGACGATCAACCGGGTGGTCACGCAGCCCGCCGAAACCCACCAGCACGACCCGCGGCTGAAATACGTGCCTGCCGGCGTCCGCGAGAGCTGGGCCAAGGGCATCGAACGGGTGACGCCCAAGACTCCTGCGGATATCGCCCTGCAGGAGCGCTATTACCAGGAGACGCTGCGGCTGGTCGGCGTCGCGCACGAAGCGGGCGTCGGGCTCATCGGCGGCACCGACTGCCTCAACCCGTACACCTTCCCCGGCAGCGGGCTGCACGAGGAACTCGCCTTCCTGGTCGAGGCCGGGCTTTCGCCGGTGCAGGCGCTGAAGACCGTCACGGGTGACGCGGCGAAGTTCCTCGGCAGGGAAGCGACGTCGGGCACGGTGACGGTGGGGAAGGAGGCGGATCTCGTGCTCCTGGACGCGAACCCGGCCACCGACATCCGCAACGTCGCGAAGATCGACACGGTGATCACCCGCGGCCGGGTCCTCGACAAGGCGGAGCGCCTGCGGATGCTCGACGCCGTCGAGGCGGCCGCGAACCGGCCGGCGCCGGCCACGAGCGCCCGCCTCCACTCCCTCGCCCTGCGGGGTTGCTGCTGCTGACCTCCCGCATTTCGTCCTCTGAACGCGGTAGTTGGCGACGCGAACCACCGCGTTCAGAGGACGAAATGCAGGAGTCAGACGAGCGCGAGGGTGTCCAAAAGCGACACGGCGCGGGCGATGTCCTCGGTGAGCGGCCGATCGTCGACGCTGGGGTCGAGCACCGCCGCGGCTGCCTCGTAGGCGTCCCGCGCGGGCAGGGACACGAGATCGGCCTTGCGCATCCGCAGCGCCCGCACGGCCGCGACCAGTTCGCACGCCAGCACCTGCTGGTACGCCGAGCCCGCCGCGGTCGCCGCCCGGGCGGCCTGGGTGGAGAAGCTCGCGTGGTCCTCGATCCCGCGTGAGACGACGGCGGTGCCGAGCGTCGCCGGGAGCGCGGCCTGCCGCAGTTCGGTGAGCGCGTCATGCGCGACGTACTCCAGGATCATCACGCCCGAACTGCCCGACGGCCCGGCCGCGAGGAACGGCCGCAGCCCGGTGAACTCCGGTTCCACCAGATCGCCCAGCCGGGCCACCGACAGCTCGGCGACCTGATGGACGGTCGCGCGCACCTGGTCGAGCGCGGTCGAGACGTACGCGGTGTGGAAGTGCGCGTGGTGGTAGGCGTCCTGGTGCACCGTCGAGATCATCGGGTTCTCGGTGCTGGCGTTGATCTCCACCGCGAGCACGTCGCGCAGGTAGTGGATCGCGTCCAGCGCGGGTCCCTGCACCTGCGGGAAAGCGCGGAGGCCGAACGGGTCCTGGATACGCCTGCCGGGCTTGGGCGTGCCCTCCATCCCGAGCAGCCGCCGCATCTCCGCCGCGCACGCGACCTGCCCGGCGTGCGGCCGCGCCTCGTGGACGGGAGTCGCGTAGGCCTCCGGGTTCCCGTCGAGCGCGATGTAGGTCAGCGCCGCGACGACATGGCTCGCCCGCGTCAGGGTGTCGAGCCGCATCGCCGCGAGGGTCGCTTCGGCCAGCGTCGCGGCGTTGCTGCTCATGAACGCGAGCGCGTCACCTGCCCGCACGGGCACGGGAGGCACACCGCCTGCCAGCCACGGCCGTTCGCCGGTGAGGGCGAGCGCGGTCTCCGCGAGCGGCGCGAGGTCGCCGGTGCCGATCGCGCCCAGCCGGTGCACCAGCGGCAGCGCCCCGGTCCGCACGGCGGCGGCCAGCGCCCCGATCAGCTCGGGACTGAGCCCCGAGCGTCCGGCCAGCAGCTGGTTGAGCCGGATGAGCATCATCGCCCTGGTTTGGCCGGGGGACATGACGTCGCCGCTGCCACCCGCGTGACTGCGCAGCAGCCGCAGCCCGTGATCCGGCGATTCGCCCTCGCCGACCGGGTCCTCCTTGTTGGCGCCGACGCCGGTGGTGCGGCCGTAGACGATGCGGCGCGTGCTCAGCTCTTCGGCGAGTTTCCACGCGCTTTCCGCGCCGCGCAGCGCGGCGATCGAGACGTCGATGCCCAGCGGACCCTCGGTGCTCGCGGCGGTCACGACGTCCGCGCAGCGCAGGGTCCGGCCGTCCACCCGGATCACGGCGGCCTCCTTTCGTGACCGCCCCACTATGAACGCCTTCAGTCCGACGGCGGCTGCCAGGGCGGCCGGTTGCCCCAGTCCCATTTCGGCATGGGCTCGGGAACGGTCACCTCTCGGCCTGGTTGCGAGAACATCACCGCGAGCCTGCTGCCCCATTCGACATACGCGGCGAACGCGGAACGGAACTCCGGATCGGCGGGCAGCCCGGCCTCGTCGGCGGCGTCGAAGAGCAGATTCACCCAGCGGCGGCGCTGCTCTTCGGTGATGGCGCGGCCGAGATGGCGCCCGACCATGTGCCGGTGGCCGCCGTGGTCGTGACTGTAGGTCTCCGGGCCGCCGAACACCTCGGCGAGCCAGACCGCGACGTGCTCGGGGTGGCCGGGGTCCATGTCGCGGAAGACCGGTTCCAGCAACGGGTCCTTCAGCACGCGGCCGTAGAAGACGGTGGTCAGCCGTCGCAGGGCGGCCAGTCCGCCCGCCCATTCGTACAACGTCGGCGTCTCGGTCACGTAGGGTCCTCCCAGCGGCGCTGATCTTGCGGTCCGGCAAGGCAACCACCCCGGATCGCTCGGGACAACCGCTTACTTTTCGGTGCGTGCCAACGGGAGTGACGATGAAGCGGTACCGCTGCGCGGTCGAGCTCGCGGTCGACGTCATCGGCGGCAAGTGGAAGCCGGTGATCCTGTCGCATCTGAAGGAAGGGGTGCACCGGTACGGCGAGCTCCGGCGCCGGATGCCGGGCGTCAGCGAGAAGATGCTGACCCAGCACCTGCGCGAACTGGAGGCGGACGGCCTCGTGCTCAGGGAGAGCCGGGAGGGGCGGGTGCCGCACGTCGAGTACCGGCTCACCGAGGAAGGGGAACGGTTACGCCCCGCACTCGAAGCGCTCTACGACTGGGGGACTCGGCGCGCTGCGGACCGCGGTATCGCTTTCGAGCCGTTACCCATTCACTGACTGTTGCCGTTCCGCTATGGCCGAGTGGCTCCGCTGGAGAGCCTTGACCGGCTCGGCGAGGCGTTCGGCATATTCCCATCGGGGAATGTTCGAAAATGTCCATCCGAAAGTCGTGGTCTGCACCATTGACGAAGTGGTCTAGTCCACTTAACTTGTGCGTGTCCCGCCGCAGTCCTCTCGTCACCGCTGGTGACCGTGAAGGGAGAACGCATGTCCCGTTTGACCAGGTTCACCGCGCTCGCGGGTGCCGCGGCCGTCGCGCTGGGCGCGCTGGCCGTCGCCGCACCGGCGCAGCAGGCGGCAGCCGCACCGGAAGCACCGGAGGCCTCGGTCGGCAAGGTGCTCGGGTACTTCGCCGAATGGGGCGTCTACCAGCGGAACTACCATGTGAAGAACATCGACACGTCGGGTTCGGCGAGCAAGCTGACGCATATCAACTACTCGTTCGGCAACGTGACGAACGGTGGTTGCGCGATCGGCGACGCGGAGGCGGCGACCAGCAAGTTCTACGACGCCGCGGGCAGTGTGGACGGTGTCGCCGACAGTTGGGACACCGGCGCGCTGCGCGGGAACTTCAATCAGCTGAAGAAGCTCAAGGCCAAGTACCCGAACCTCAAGGTGCTGTGGTCCTTCGGCGGCTGGACCTGGTCCGGCGGCTTCGGCGAGGCGGCGAAGAACCCCGCCAAGTTCGCGGAGTCCTGCTACAACCTGGTCAACGACCCGCGCTGGGCCGGTGTCTTCGACGGCATCGACATCGACTGGGAGTACCCGAACGCCTGCGGACTCTCGTGTGACACCAGTGGACCGGCCGCGATCAAGAACCTCGCGCAGGCCCTGCGGGAGAAATTCGGCTCGAAGCTGGTCACCGCCGCGATCACCGCGGACGGCACCGACGGCGGCAAGATCGACGCGGCGGACTACGGCGGCGCCTCGCAGTACTTCGACTGGTACAACGTCATGACCTACGACTACTTCGGCGCCTGGGCCGCGCAGGGCCCGACCGCCCCGCATTCGCCGCTGACCGGCTACGAGGGCATCCCGACCGCCGGCTTCCACTCCGACGCCGCGATCCAGAAGCTGAAGAGCAAGGGCGTCCCGGCGAACAAACTGTTGCTGGGCATCGGGTTCTACGGTCGCGGCTGGACCGGCGTCACCCAGGAGGCCCCGGGTGGCACCGCTACCGGTCCGGCGGCGGGCACCGAGCCGGGCATCCAGGACTACAAGGTCCTGAAGAACACCTGCCCGGCCACCGGCACCGTCGCGGGCACCGCCTATGCCAAATGCGGCAGCGACTGGTGGAGTTACGACACCCCCGCGACCATCGGCGGCAAGGTCACCTACGCCAAGAACCAGGGGCTCGGCGGCGCCTTCTTCTGGGAGCTGTCCGGTGACACCACCGACGGCGAGCTGATCACCGCGCTGGCCAAGTAAGCCTCCCTCGGGCGCGCGTGAAGGCCCCCTTCCCCTTGGCTCAGCCGAGGGGAAGGGGGCCTTCACGCGCTTCTGTCGGAGGTGAGGATTACGGTCTGCGTATGGCTTTCGAGGGTTTCGGCGAGTACGCCATCGACTTCTACGACGGTCTCGAGGCGGACAACTCCAAGTCCTATTGGGACGCGAATCTCGCCACCTACAAGGCCGACGTCCGCGCGCCGATGGAGGCGCTGCTCGCCGAGCTGGTCCCGGAGTTCGGCGACGGCTTCGGCGAGGGCAAGGTCTTCCGTCCGTACCGCGACGTCCGGTTCGCCAAGGACAAGACGCCGTACAAGACCCACTGTGGCGCGGTGATCGAACAGGGCCGCGGCGGCGGCGCGTACTACGTCGAGGTCGGCCCGGCCGGGCTGCGTGTCGGCGGCGGCTGCTTCCACTTCGAGTCCGATCAGCTCGCCCGCTTCCGCAAGGCCGTCGACACCGAACTGCGAGGCGCCGAGCTGGCCAAGATCCTCGCGAAGCTGGAGAAGGCGGGCTGGGAGATCAAGGGGGACAGGCTCAAGTCGAAGCCGCGCGGCTTCACCGAGGACCATCCCCGCATCGACCTGCTGAAGTACCGCTCCGTGTACGCCGTCCGCGGCTGGGAGCCGGACGACGTCCTGCACGAACGGGGCACGCTCGACCGGGTGCGGAAAGCATGGCGGCAGGTCCGCGCGTTCAACGAGTGGGCGCGTGACCGCGTCGGGCCGAGCGAGAAGCCGCGACGATAACCACCGAACCCTGGTCGACGGTTGCCCTCATCGCCAGGTCGACTGACACTTTTCTTGAACTTTCGGTATCGGTACAGACGTATCCGCGATGAGGGACTACGCTGTGCGAACGTGAGCCGACGCGCGAAGATCGTTTGTACCCTGGGCCCCGCGACCGCTACGCCGGAGAAGATGCGGCAACTCGTCGACGCCGGGATGGACGTCGCGAGGATGAACTTCAGTCACGGGACGCACAGCGACCACAAGCAGGTCTACGACCTCATCCGCACCGCCGCCGCCGAATCGGGTCGCGCGGTGGGCATCCTCGCAGACCTCCAGGGGCCGAAGATCCGTCTCGGCACCTTCGCGGGTGGCCCGGTCGAGTGGCACAACGGCGACATCGTGCGCATCACCGTCGAGGACGTCGCGGGAACCCACGACCGCGTCTCGACCACCTACAAGGGACTCGCCGACGACGCGAAGCCCGGCGACCGTCTCCTCGTGGACGACGGCAAGGTCGGCCTCGTGGTCAAGAAGGTCGACGGCCCGGACGTCGTCTGCGAGGTCACTGAAGGCGGCCCCGTCAGCAACAACAAGGGCGTCTCCTTGCCGGGCATGGACGTCTCCGTGCCGGCGCTGTCCGAAAAGGACATCGAAGACCTCGAGTTCGCGCTCGAACTCGGCGTGGACTTCATCGCGCTCTCGTTCGTCCGCTCACCCGCCGACATCGACCTGGTCCACCAGGTGATGGACCGCGTCGGCAAGGGACGCCTCCCGGTCGTCGCGAAGATCGAGAAGCCCGAAGCGGTCTACAACCTCGAAGCCATCGTGCTGGCCTTCGACGCGGTGATGATCGCCCGCGGTGATCTCGGCGTGGAACTCCCGCTGGAGCAGGTCCCGCTGGTGCAGAAGCGCACCATCCAGATCGCCCGCGAGAACGCGAAGCCGGTCATCGTCGCGACGCAGATGCTCGAGTCGATGATCAACAGCTCCCGTCCGACGCGCGCCGAGGCCTCGGACGTCGCCAACGCGGTGCTCGACGGCGCGGACGCGCTCATGCTCTCGGGTGAGACCAGCGTCGGCCGCTACGCCATCGACGTGGTCAAGACCATGGGCCGGATCATCGAAGCCGTCGAGACCGACTCGCCGGTCGTGCCGCCGCTGTCGCACGTCCCGCGCACCAAGCGAGGCGTCATCTCCTACGCGGCGCGGGACATCGGCGAGCGGCTCAACGCCAAGGCGCTGGTCGCCTTCACCCAGTCCGGTGACACCGTCCGGCGGCTCGCGCGGCTGCACACGCGGCTGCCGCTGCTGGCGTTCACGCCGGAGGAGAGCGTCCGCAGCCAGCTCGCGATGACCTGGGGCACCACGACGCGGATCGTGCCGAAGGTGGGCTCCACCGACCAGATGATCCAGCAGGTCGACCACGCGATGCTCGAAATGGGCAAGTACGCCAAGGGTGATCTGGTGGTCATCGTGGCCGGTTCCCCGCCCGGGACCGTCGGCTCGACCAACCTCATCCGGGTGCACCGCCTCGGCGAGGACGACCACGCTTGACGCCGGCTCACGAGGCCGCGACTGTGCCGTGAAGGCCTCCTTCCCCACCGTCAGAGTAGGGAAGGAGGCCTTCACTACGTCTTGGCCCGACCGCCCGTACCGCCCCCTCGCCGGAGATGTCGGCCGCCAGCCGCCCCGAGAGTCCAAGGTGTCCCGAAGGTGGCCTTCGCGACAAACGTCCCGCCTCACCCGGGCCCACGGCACCCGCACGGCCTAAAGTTCAGGACATGACTGAGATGGCCAGGGAAGCCGCGGCCGGTTTCGACAACGCCGGTGGGGTGGGCGGACAGCCCGTGCTCGACCGGCTGGTCGCGCTGCTGGACTTGGAGAAGATCGAGGAGAACATCTTCCGAGGTGTCTCGCCCGCCCATTCGCCGGTGCGGGTGTTCGGCGGGCAGGTCGCGGGGCAGGCGCTGGTCGCCGCCGGCCGCACGGTCCCCGAGGAGCGGAAGGTCCACTCGCTGCACGCGTACTTCATCCGCGGCGGCGACCCGAGTGTCCCGATCGTCTACGAGGTCGACCGCATCCGCGACGGCCGCTCGTTCACCACTCGCCGCGTCGTGGGCATCCAGCACGGCAAGGCGATCTTCTCCCTGTCCGCCTCGTTCCAGAAGGACGAAGGCGGTATCGAACACTCCGAGACCATGCCGGACGTCCCCGACCCCGAGTCGCTCCCGACGCTGCAGGAGCGGGCCGAGGGGTACTTCATGGGTCATCTCGACCGGCCGCGCCCGATCGACCTGCGTTACGTCAACGATCCGCCGTGGGTGACCAGGAAATCGGGCGACCGGCCCGCCAGGAACCAGGTCTGGATGCGGGCCGACGGCAAGCTCCCGGACCAGCAGCTGCTGCACGTCTGCGTGCTGACCTACGCCTCCGACATGACGCTTCTGGACTCGGTCCTCGCGCGCCACGGCGTCTACTGGGATCTCGACAAGGTGCTGGGCGCGAGCCTCGACCACGCGCTCTGGTTCCACCGTCCGTTCCGGGCCGACGAGTGGTTCCTCTACGACAGCGCATCGCCGACCGCGTCGGGTGCCCGCGGGCTGGCGACCGGCCGGTTCTTCGCCGCGGACGGAACGCATATCGCCACCGTGGTGCAGGAAGGTCTTCTGCGGGTCGTGTGAACGGTGACGTTCCGCATCGGAGATGTCGTCTTGTCCACCCTTTAGAGGGAATGGCGAAACGCATTAACATCTGGAGCCAGAGCATTACGGAATGGATGCGGGCATAAAGGGAGGGCCGGAACCGATCGGGGGACGGCTCCGGCCCCGCACCGGGGGTGAATCCGGCTTCGACGGGTATCCTTCCGAAAGCCCATCGGTGCAGCTCGCGGCCCCGCGCCTGTGCCGCGAGCGGATCCGCTGCCGCCGGTGAGGGCGGGCGTACCGCGTTGCACAATGCTCAACCTACAACGGCAATCTGCAAATTGCAGGATGAAAATCGAGGCGTGGGTGAAAATGGTCGTGTGACCATCTCACCGAATGTGTCTCGGGCTGGTTAGATGTGCTTCGTGCGAGGTTACTGAACACTGTTCTCCTCGCCGTGTCGCGATCGGTGTTGCTCGGACAGCTTGTGGAGGGTGCCGTGATGACGAGGGGTCAGGGACCCACCGTGCGCCGCCGGCGGCTGGCGAGCGAGTTGAGGCGGTTGCGCGAGGCGGCCGACCTCACGATCGACGAGGTGAGCGAGAAGCTCGAATGCTCGGCGTCGAAGGTCAGCCGCATCGAGACGGGGCATGTCGGTGTCACCCCGCGCGACGCGCGCGACATGCTCGAGCTGTACGGCATCGCGGGCGACGAGCAGGAAGCGCTCGTCCAGCTGGCCAGGGAAGCCCGCAAACGCGGCTGGTGGCACGCGTATAACGAGGTGTTCACCGGCACCTTCGTCGGGTTGGAGGCGGACGCGAGTTCGCTGCGGGCGTTCCAGGCGCTGCTGGTCCCGGGCCTGTTGCAGACCGAGCGGTACGCCAAGGCCGTGATCAGGGCGATGCGGCCCGACGCCGAGGACGCCGAGATCAGGCGCCGGGTGGCGGCGAGGATGGCGCGGCAGGAACTGCTGACCGATCCCTCGCCCCCGGAGTACTGGGCCGTCATCGACGAAGCGGTCCTGCACCGCGTGGTCGACGGCCCCGAGGTCATGGCGGAGCAGCTGTACCGGATGGTCACGATGGCGGCGCAGCCGAACGTGACCGTCCAGATCGTGCCGTTCGGCGCGGGTGCCCATCCCGGGATGGAGGGTCCGTTCCTCATCATGGGCTTCCCCGAACTGGCCGACACCGACGTGGTCTACGTCGACAGCACCTCCAGCGGGCTGTACCTGGAGGAACCCCCGGACGTCCGGCGATACGCGTTGATGTTCGACCATCTGCGTGCCGCCGCGTTGAAGCCGGACGACTCGGTCGAGGTGATCGCCGAGGCCGCCGGAAGGTTCGCCGAACAGGCGGCCCTTCCGGAGAAGTCCCTGGAAACAAGTAAGGAGCGGGGAGCATGACGCCCAACGATGATCTTTCCCAGGCCCGGTGGTTCAAGAGCAGCCACAGCGGTGGCGGCAACGACTGCGTCGAGGTCGCCTTCACCGGTTCCGGTGCCGCGCTGAGGGACTCCAAGGACCCTGAGGGAGGTGCCTTCCGCCTCTCGCCGCAGGCTTGGCGTGGGCTGCTCGGCGCGGTGCGCACGAGTGGCCCCGCTCACGACTGAAGATCCCCGAACTCGACCCCTTACGCCCCCCGAGCAGGGGATGGGCCGGCGTAAGGGGTCGAATCACGTCCGGGTGTAGGTGATCACCCGATGCCTCAGGGCACCCCTCAGGACGAATCTCTTCACTACCAACAAGGCAGTGAAGTTCCTAAGGGGAGACAGTGATGAACACGAACGACGCTTTGCTCACCGGCGTACTGGCCGAGGTCGAGTATCGCCGGGAAGAGCTGCAGCGAGCGGGCCGCAGCATATGGGTCGAGCGGGCCCGCCGGGCGAGTAAGCGGATCCGCGCGCAGCGCGCCGAAGTCCAGGTGCCCGCCCAGGAGCGCCGAGAGGTCCGGCAGGCGCCCGCCCGCAGCGGCGACATCACCCGGTAGAGGTCGAGTGCGATGAAGCTCTCGGCGAAAACACAGGCGAAGTTGTCGGCCCGGTAGGCAAGAATGCACCTCGTGCCCCGTCTTGGCTCCGGAATCCCGATCGTCGCCCGCACACAGGAGATGCGGCAGCTCCGCGCCGCCTTCGCCCGTGCAGAACGGGGCGAGGCCGGCGCGGTGCTGCTCTCCGGTGACGCCGGCGTCGGCAAGACCCGCCTCCTGACCGCGCTCGGCGAGTACACCGCGGGCGCGGGCGCCCTGGTGCTCACCGGGCGCTGTATCGACGTCCATGAGGGCGGTCTTCCCTATCTTCCGTTCGCCGAGGCGCTGGCGCCGCTGGCGACGACGTCCGATCCCGCGGTCACCGCCGCGCTCCGGGCCCGGCCGGCGCTGGGCAGGCTGCTCCCGCAGATGCAGCAGGCGGAGGACTACCCCGCCATCGAAGACGGTCAGCTCACCGCGAGCGAACGGGTGTCGACGCAGCGCCTCGGGCCCGAACGGGACCTCGGCCAGCTCCAGCTGTTCGACGCGGTACTGGGGGTGCTGACCGTCATCGCGCAGCGCCGGCCCGTGGTGATCCTGCTGGAGGATCTGCACTGGGCCGACGGTTCCACCCGGAACCTGCTGTCCTTCCTGCTGACGAGGCTGCGCACCCAGCGGCTGCTGGTGGTGGCGAGCTATCGCGAGGAGGACGTCCACCGGCGGCATCCGCTCCGGGCGGTGCTGTCCGAGGTGGTGCGGCTGGGCGCGGTCGAACGTGTCGAGGTCAAGCCGTTCGGCGCCGAGGACGCGCGCGCGTTCGTCGAGGCGCTGGCCGACGAGCCGATCGGCCAGGACCTGATCGCCGACATCGTCACCCGGTCCGAGGGCAATCCGTTCTTCGTCGAGGAGCTGCTCGCGTCCGCGAAGGACTGCCGCGAGCTCCCCGCCGGGCTGGCCGAAGTGCTCCTCGCCAGGGTGGAGCAGCTTTCGCAGATCACGCGCCGGGTGCTGCGCGTGGTCTCGGTCGCGAAGGACGCGGTGGCGCACGCCGCGCTCGCCGAGATCTCCGGCCTGGACGAACTCGAACTCGACGAGGCGCTGCGCGAGGCCGTGCAGCATCACGTGTTGGTGATCGAGAACGGTTTCTACACCTTTCGTCACGCGCTGCTGCAGGAAGCCGTGTACGGCGACCTGTTGCCGGGGGAGCGGGTGCGCATGCACGCGGCGTACGCGGCACGCATCCGTAACCGCACACAAGGCCGGGGCCAGGACGCGCGGCTCGCGCACCACAGCATGGAGAGCAAGGACTTCGTCACCGCACTGGCCGCGTTGCTGCGCGCGATGGACGAAGCGGAGAAGCTGGGCGCGCCCGGCTCCGCGCTGAGGCACGTCGAGCAGGCACTGTCCATTTGGGACGCCGTGCCCGCGGCGGACCGGCCGTCGGACGTCGACGAGCTCCGCCTTCTGCACGAGGCGTCGTATTTCGCGAGCACGTCGGGGGAGCCGGAGCGCGCGGTCGCCTATTCGCGGTCCGCGACCGAGGCCTTGGGCCCGGACACCGGCAACGAGCGGGCCGCCAAGGTCTGGCGACGGCACGCCGAGGCGCTGCTTTCGGTCGACGGCACGCTGGACGAGGTCGTCGAGGCGATCGACAAGGCCTGGGAGCTGGTCGAACACACCGAGGCGAGTGCCGCGCGGGCCTGGGTGCTCGCCACCCGCGCCGGGATCCTGCGGCTGATCGACAGGCACGACGAGGCGCTGCAGTGCGCGCTGGCCGCGGTCGCCGACGCCAGGGCCGTCGGCGCGGGCGGGGCGGAGGCGGCGGCGCTGGTCTCGCTCGGGACGCTGGCCGATTCGGCGGGCGACGTCGAGGAGGCGCGGGAGAGGCTGCGCGAGGCCGAGCGGAAGGCCAGGGATTCCGGCGCGCTCAACGGCGAGCTACGGGCCCTGCACTTCCTCGGGCTGAGCTACGACGACAGGGCAGAGATCCATTCCGCCTTGAAGTACTACGCCAAGGGCATCAAGCGGGCCAAGGAGACCGGGCTGACCTGGAGCTCGTTCGGCATCGAGCTGCGGACCAAACACCTCACGCTGCGGTACGTCAGCGGGGATTGGCCGGAAGACGACGACGCCGGCCGCGCGGGCCGCGGTGTTTCGAGTGTCGTCGCCGGGCGCTTCCTGGGGATCTGGGCACAGTTCGTCGTCGGCAGGGGCCGGTTCGCGGACGCGGACAAGATCCTGCCCAGCCTCCGTCAGCACTGGAGCGCGGACTACTCGATCGCGCTCGCGGCGGGCGACGCCGCGATCCAGCTCGCGTCGTGGCGAGGAGATCACGCGGGTGCGGTGCGTCATGCGCATGAGCTGATCGACTGGCTCGAAGAGGTCGAACCCGCCGTGCTGGGCGGCATCCGGATCAGCGTGCACGGTCTCACGGCGGCCGTCGCCCAGGCCGCCGAGGCACGGGTACGTGGTGATCAGGCGGCAGTCGAGGCCGCGGTGGAATCGGGCGAGAAGTTCCTCGCCCACGGCCGCCATTGCGCCGAACACGGCATCCCGCGTTCGGTGTCGCTGGGCCCGGAAGCGCTGGCGTGGCTAGCCCGGCTGGAGGCGCTCGGCGGCAGCCTGCGCGGCGCGGGGGATCCGGCGCTGTGGGCGAAGGCGGTCGAGGCGTTCGGGTACGGCGCGGTGTACGAGCAGGCCATGTGCCGTCTGCAGCACGCGAAATCCCTGCTGGCTTCGGACGGCGACACCGCGCTCGCCGCGTCGGAGCTGCTGGCCGTGCACGCGGTGGCCGATCGGCTGGGCGCCTGCCCGCTGCGCGAAGCCGTCCGGGAGCTCAGCCACAGGGCGCGCGTCGAGCTTCCCGGGGAGGCCGCGGCGCCGCGTCGTGACGTCGTCGATCCGCTCACCGATCGGGAGCGCGACGTGCTGGAGCGCGTCGCGCTCGGCCGGACCAACCGGCAGGTCGGTGAAGAGCTGTACATCAGCGAGAAGACGGTGAGCGTCCACCTTTCGCGCGTGATGGCGAAACTCGGCGCGAGCCGCCGGGCCGAGGCGGTCGCGATCGCCTACGACCGGGGCCTGCTGGCCGCTCCGACCTCTTCCTCCTAGCCGCGTTTCGTCCTCTGAATGCGATCCTTGCGTGTGCAAGTACCGCGTTCAGAGGACGAAATGCGGGAGGGGGATCAGCGGCGCGGGAGGCGGCGCAGGGCTTTCAGACTCGTGCTCAGTGCCCGCACCCAGAGCTTCGGCGGGATTCCGCGGCCGGGGCGCAGCGGCATCCCGCGCTGCAAAGCGATCGCCTGGGCCTCGGTGTACTTGAGCAGGCCTTCGGCACCGTTGCGCCGCCCGACGCCGGACTCCTTCATCCCGCCCATCGGCAGGCCCACGGTCCCGAAAGTCGCCGCGAAGCCTTCGTTGACGTTGACGGTCCCGGCCTTCAGCCGCGCCGCGACCTCCCAGCCCGCCCGGCCGTTGCGCGACCACACGCTCGCGTTCAGCCCGAACTTCGTGTCGTTGGCCCGCTCGATCGCGTCGGTGACGTCGGTGTAGCCGTAGATCGACACGACCGGCCCGAAGGTCTCCTCGGCGAACAGCTTGACGTCTTCGGTGACGTCGGTGAGCACGGTCGGCTCGTAGAACAGCGGGCCGAGGTCGGGCCGCGCCTTGCCACCGGTGAGCACCTTCGCGCCCTTGGAGCGGGCGTCCTCGACGTGCGCCGACACCGTCTCCAGCTGGGCCTCGGAGGTCAGGGATCCCATCTGCGCCTGGTAGTCCAGGGCGCCGCCCAGCCGCAGCGCGGCGGTCTTGGCGACGAACGCGCGAGTGAACTCCTCGCGGATCGACTCGTGCACGTAGATGCGCTCGACCGAGACGCACAGCTGCCCCGCGGAGGAGAAGCACGCGGTCACCGCGCCCGTGGCGGTCTTGGCGATGTCCGCGTCGGGCAGCACGATCATCGGGTTCTTGCCGCCGAGTTCCAGCGAGTAGCTCGTCAGCCGCTCCGCCACCTTCGCGGCGAGCCCCTTACCCGTGGGCGTGGATCCGGTGAAGCACAGGTAGTCCGATTCCTCGACCAGGGCGTCGCCGATCTGCGAGCCCCGGCCGAGCACGATCTGCCAGACACCGGCGGGCAGACCGGCCTCCTCGGCGACCTCCTGCAGCCACAGCGCCGAGAGCGCGGTCTGGTTGTCCGGCTTCTGTACGACGGCGTTACCCGCCGCGAGCGCGGGCAGGACGTCCATCGCGGTCAGGGCGAGGGGGTAGTTCCACGGCGAGATGATCCCGACGACACCCTTGGGGTGCCGGATCTCGCCGACCTTCGTCAACACCGGGATCAGCCCGGCGGCGCGGCGCGGCGACAGGAACTTCGCGCTGTGCTTGCCGTAGTAGGCGGCCACGAGCGCGGTGGCGCTGACTTCGTCGAAGGCGTCCATCCGTGCTTTGCCCGCCTCGATCTGCACGAGGTCGAGCGCCTCTTCCTGCCGCTTCAGCACCAGATCGTGCAGGCGGATCAGGATGCGCTGGCGGTCTTCGACCGGTCGCTCGGCCCATGCGCGCTGAGCTTCCCGCGCCTGGTCGAACACGGCGCGGACGTCGGCGTCGGTGGCTTGGGGAAGGGTCGCGATCGGCTGTCCGGTGAAGGGCGCGCGCATCTGGACGGGCGCCGAGTCCGCACCGCCCACGACCCGGCGCACGAGCCGTTCCGCCCTCGTCATGGCGGGGGCGCCGGGAACGCCGCCGATGGTGGACGGTCCTTCGGTGTGCTGGCCCGCACTCGCCGGTGTCGTGCTCGTCATGCCGTCTCCGTTCCATGCCGCGCGGAGCCGGAAAGGCGCCACGCAGAGCCCAGGTGTTACCGACGAGTACAGCATACCGCCGGTATGGAGACTGTCCAGTGCTGATATGAATCAGTTTCACGTATTGTCGGGCCGTGGCGGATTGTCCGGGGACGGGCGCAGGATGTCCTGCTGCTGCAACGCGGATCCCGCGGGCGGCGTCGGGGGCGACGGCGGCTCGTAGGCCTGCGGATACTGCTGCTGAGGGACACCGGGAGCATAAGGGGTGTAGGTGACCGGGTAAGGGGCCTGTGGGGGCGGCGCCGGTTCACGACGGTTGGCCACGACCGCCAGCCCGACCGTGAGCAACGCCACGAGCCCGCCGGCGAGCAGGATCCAGAATCCGCTCCCGGTCCCATAACGCGAGACGAACCGGCCGGTGTCCTGTCCGAAGCTCAGGCTCGCCGAGATGTCCATGCCGAGCATCCAGACGCCGACCGCGGCCCCCGCCCCGCCCGCGATGAGGAGCGTCCTCGACGTCGTCGCGGCGGGCGAACCCGAATTGCGCTGGTACGCGGCGAAACCCACCGCGGCCCCGGCGAACAGAGTCAGCGCGGCGGCGGACAGCGGGATGCCGTAGCGGGCGACATGCGTCTTGTCGTAGAACTCCTTCTCCTCCGCCGACGGTTCGATGTCGAAGATCCGCGTCCAGCCGGTCTCGGCGAATTTCGACACCGCCTTGCCGTCGGACACCTGCTCGTACGTCGACTGCGGGAGAAAAGTCGCGAGAAGGACCAGCAGGCCGGCGAAAACCCCCATCATCGCGGCGAAGAGGCGGGGGAGCCGCACGTCGGACGGCGGGCGCGACGCGGTGGCGGGCGGTACTGCGCCGAACGGGCCAGTCGGTTGGTACGGCTGCTGCTGCGGCGCGTTCATGGTCGACTCCTCCGCCGGTTCGGTTGTCCAGCAAGGAATTCCACCACGGATCGGCCGACGGGATAAGTGTCAGCTGTGCTCTGGTCAAGGTGCTTTCGTGCGTGCTAAGCGGTGGTGTCCTCGTACAACATCACCGCGACGCGCTTCCATTCGTCGAGCAGTTGCCGCCGTCGCTTCGGATCGCCGCCGAGTTCGGCGTCCAGCGCCAGTCCCCGGGTGAGGTTCACGGTCAGCCAGAAGAGGATCTCCGCGCGTTCCTTCGGCAGATCCCCGGCGACCGCGGTGACGTGCTCCAGCGTCGAGCGGCCCAGCGCCCTGTCGACCGGGCGGATCGCCTCGCGGAGTTCGGGGTCGGTGCGCGCCGCGACCCACAGTTCCGTGGCGGCCGTGGACAGCGTGCCCGAGTAGCCCTCCCACAGCAGGTCGATCGCCGCCGCGACCCCCGAGGCGCCGCCGGGAAGCGCCGTGATCGACGCCGCGAGCCGCCCGCGCAGCTTTTCGGTCAGATGCTCGACGGCGGCCGCCATGAGTTCGGCCTTCGCGGAGAAGTGATGTTGCACGGCGCCCTTCGAGACGCCGGCGCGGGCGCAGATCTCCTGGACCGACGTGCGCGCGTAGCCGAGGTCGACCAGGCAGTCGATGGTCGCGTCGAGCAGCGCGGTGCGGGTCTGCTCGCGCCGCTCGGCCTGGGTGCGGTGGGTCCTGCCGAGCACGCTCACCGGCTCCGGCCCCCTTTACGTGCAGCTCGGTACGGATGTACATTCCGAATGGAACTTACATCCTAAGCGTCATGTTTTCCAGGTCCGATCAGGAGGCGTTGGCCGTGCCCTTGCAGATCCAGAAGAGTTCGTGGAGCACGACGGAGCTCGAAGACCTCCGGGACCTCGCCCGGACCTTCTGCCAGAAGGAACTCGTGCCGAACCAGGAGCGCTGGGCGGCCGAGAAGAAGGTCGACCGCGAGCTGTGGACGAAGGCGGGCGAGGTCGGCCTGCTGGCCCTGTCCATCCCGGAGGAGTACGGCGGTGGCGGCGGCACGTTCGCCCACGAAGCCGTGCTCTACGAAGAGCAGGCCCGGTCCGGTGACAGCGCTTGGGGCGTCACCGTCCACAATGGAATCGTCGCGCACTACATCCTCGAGTACGCGAATGAAGAGCAGAAGAAGGCGTGGCTGCCGAAGTTCGCCTCCGGCGAGATGGTCGGCGCGGTCGCGATGACCGAGCCAGGCACCGGTTCGGACCTGCAGAACATCAAGACCCGCGCGGTACGCGACGGCGACCACTACGTGATCAACGGCGCGAAGACGTTCATCACCAACGGTTTCCACACCGACCTCGTCGTGGTCGCGGTGAAGACCGACCCGGAGGCGGGCGCGCAGGGTGTCTCGCTGATCGCCGTCGAGACCGACACGCCCGGCTTCAGCCGCGGCCGCGTCCTCGACAAGATCGGCCTCAAGGGGCAGGACACGGCGGAGCTGAACTTCGACGACGTCCGCGTGCCCGCCGCCAACCTCCTCGGCGCACAGGAAGGTCTCGGCTTCATCCAGCTCATGCAGCAGCTGCCGCAGGAACGGCTGATCATCGCCGTCACCGCGGTCGCCGGGATGGAGGCCGCGATCGACCAGACCATCGCCTACACCAAGGACCGCCAGGCGTTCGGCCGCCCGGTCTACAACTTCCAGAACACGAAGTTCAAGCTCGCCGAGGCCGCGACCGAGGCCGCGGTGTCCCGCGCGTTCCTCGACCAGTGCATCGAACGGCACCTGCGCAAGGAACTCGACGTGCAGGGCGCGGCGATGGCGAAGCTGTGGACCACCGAACGGGTCAACAAGGTCGTCGACGACTGCCTGCAGCTCTTCGGCGGCTACGGCTACATGACCGAGTACCCGATCGCGCGCGCGTGGGCCGACATCCGGATCTCCCGCATCTTCGGTGGCACCAGCGAGATCATGAAGGAAATCATCTCTCGCACGCTCTGAGAAACCGTTGGCGTAGGAAGGAAGAACGTGGCGAAAAAGGCCGGCCCGCTCAGCGGGCTCAAGGTCGTCGAACTGGCCGGGCTCGCCCCGGCGCCGTTCGCCTGCACGATCCTCGCCGATCTCGGCGCGGAGGTCGTCCGGATCGACCGGGCGACACCGGGCAACGACGTCATCGGGTTCCCGAACGATCCGCTCGCGCGCGGCAGGCGGTCGATCGGGATCAACACCAAGACCCCCGAGGGCGTCGAACTGGTGCTGAAACTCGCCGACGACGCCGACGTGCTCATCGAGGGTTTCCGCCCCGGCGTCGCCGAGCGGATGGGCATCGGGCCGGAACAGGTCCACGCCCGCAATCCGCGGCTGGTCTACGGCCGGATGACCGGCTACGGCCAGGACGGCCCGCTGGCGACCGTCGCCGGGCACGACATCAACTACATCGGCATCTCCGGCGCGCTCGAACCCATCGGGCACGCCGGGCAGCGGCCGGTGGTGCCGCTCAACCTCGTCGGTGACTTCGGCGGCGGTGGCCTCCTGCTCGCCATGGGTGTGCTGGCGGCGCTGTTCGAACGCCAGACGTCCGGCAAGGGACAGGTGGTCGACGCGTCCATGGTGGACGGTGCGGCGCTGCTGACCACCAGCCTGCACGGGCTGCTGGATTCCGGGTTGTGGTCCGGTGGGCGCGGCGAGAACATGCTCGACGGCGGCGCGCCGTTCTACGACACCTACGAGACCGCCGACGGCAAATACGTCGCCATCGGCGCGATCGAGATGCGGTTCTGGGGCGACCTGGTGAAGGTGCTCGGCCTCGACCCCGAGGAGACCCCGGTCCACGTCGACAAGAACGAGTGGCCGAAGCTGCGCAAGATCGTCGCCGAAGCCGTCGCGAAGCACACCCGCGACGAGCTGGTCGCGAAGGCCGAGGGCACCGACGCGTGCCTGACGGCGGTGCTCTCCCCGAAGGAGGCGCCGTCGCATCCGCACAACGTCGCGCGCAAGACGTTCGTCGACGTCGGCGGCATGCTGCAGCCCGCGCCGGCGCCGAGGTTCGACCGCACGCCGGCCGAGACGCCGGAACCGCCTCGGCCCAAGGGTGGCGACACCGCCGAGGTCCTCGCCGAACTCGGCGTGGACGCCGAGGGGATCGAACGGCTCAGGGCCGCCGGGACGATCGCTTAGTGATCGGCCTCGTGAGTGGTAAGGACGGTTCTAACCGTCCTTACCACTCACGAGACCGCACCGACGATGTCACGTGACCTACCGGACGACACGCGTGATCCGGCGGACGACACGCGTGATTGGTGGGACGACACGACCGTGGCCGGGCCCCGCCGCGAGTCGTCCATCCTGCCACGCGCGTCGGCGGTAGGTAGCCAAGACACGATCGGCTCTAACCGGCCTTCCCATTCGCGGGGCCCAGGTCCGATCGCACCACCGAATAGAGGATGTGGTCGCGCCAGGCGCCGTCCCGGAACCCGTAGCCGCGCAGCACACCCTCCCGGGTGAAGCCCGCCTTCGTCAGGGAGCGCTGCTCGGCGAGGTTGCCCGCCTCCGTCGACGCCTCGACCCGGTTCATCTGCGTGTGCGCGAAGAGGTAGCGGACCAGCAACCGCTGCGCCTCGGTTCCGTAGCCGTGGCCGCGTGCCTCGGGGATGAGCACGAGCCCGGCGTTCCAGCAGTACGACGTCGAGCCCGTCCTCGTCTTGTGCCAGGAGACGAAACCGAGCCGCTGCCCGTCGAGCTCGATCATCAGCATCCCGTTGTCCGCCGCGAGCATGCCGGTCTCGGCCCAGCGGCGGCGCAGGAAGTGCGGGTCGTGCCAGCCGTGCCATTCGAACGTGCCCGCGGCCCGCGGATCGTTCGTCAGCGCTTCCAGCATCGGCAGGTCGTCTTCGTAGACCGGTCTGAGCGCGACTCCGGTTTCTGTCATCCGACAGACCCTAGAGCCGTGGGCCGTCGAAACTGCCGTGACGCCCCGCGCCGTCACTGAACCGGCTCGCGCCCGCGACGGCCTCCTCGGCGAGCCCTCCGCCGATCAGCGCGTTCGAGAACTCGGCGCGCATCGCCTCGTCCTCGGTCAGTCCGAACTGGCCGTACGCGGATTTGCGATCCGCGCGCAGACACGCCTGGGGGAACGCGGCCAGTTCGCGTGCCAGCGCTTGCGCGGCCGCCAGGGCCTCGCCATCCGGCACGACCCGGTTCGCAAGCCCGATCGCGAGCGCCTCGTCGGCGTCCACCGGCCTGCCGGTGAGGATCAGGTCCATCGCCCGCGAATGCCCGATCAGCCGGGGGAGGCGCACCGTGCCGCCGTCGATCAGCGGCACCCCCCAGCGGCGGCAGAACACGCCGAACACGGCAGTGCTGTCGGCGACCCGGAGATCGCACCACAGCGCCAGTTCCAGGCCGCCCGCGACGGCGTGCCCGCGGACCGCGGCGATCACCGGCTTCGACAGCGCCATGCGCGTCGGGCCCATCGGCCCGTCACCCGCCGGGCTGAGCGAGTTGGTGCGGCCGGTGCCGACGGCCTTCAGATCGGCTCCGGCGCAGAAGGCGTCACCCGAACCGGTGAGGACGGCGACCGCGGCCTGTTCGTCGGAGTCGAACGCGCGGAACGCGTCCGCCAGAGCGTTCGCCGTCGGACCGTCCACGGCGTTGCGCGACTCGGGGCGGTTCAGCGTGATCGTCGTCACCGGCCCCTCCCGGTGGACAAGAACGTTTTCGCTCATCGATCGCTCCCTCGGGGAAACCGGGTGGGCAACAGGGCCCGATTCTCCTTAAAGTGGTGACAAAGTCCGCAGTGCGCGCGGAGTCATCGTCTGGACACTACGGTGTGATGGGATGGAGCCATGTCGCCCGGCTTGAAGAAATTCGTTGTGATCGCCGTCGTCGCGCTCGTGCTCTTCTTTCTGATCAGCAGGCCGACGCAATCCGCCGACGCCGTCCACACCGCGCTCGGCTGGCTCCGGTCCGGTGCCGAAGCCATCGTGACGTTCGTCCGGAGCCTCTTCTCCTGACCCATCGCGGCGATCACCGGCGTCCCTGGTGATGCCGGTGATCGCTGTGCGCGGCCACCAGCGGTTATCACTCAGCGTCACCCGTCTCGGATTTCGGTCGGATGACTCGACCATCCGGGTGGATTGCCCCCGAAAACCCGCTGGTCGACGAATTCGTGCCCTGGAAGCTCTGGCGGAAAAGACCTCCGCGCCCCTACGGTGCTCACATTGCGTGATCGGTTGGTCCTCCAGGCGCCGGAGCCGGCCTCCTGGGCGAGGAGTTTCCGCAGGTGCAAGCCTCACGGCAGCGGAACTTTCAGCCGGGCAAGTAAGTCAGGGCTTGTCAGTCGGGGAATCATGAGGAGGCAGGGATGACCGGAGATCCCGGAGTCGATGCGTTGATCCGGCAGTGGGCGGCCGAGCGTGAGCAGACCCCCGAGGAGCAGGAAGCCGATCGCATCGCGTCGGCGTGGCTGGCCGATGTGCCGAGGCAGGCTCCCGGAATCCCCGGCCAGCGTCAGCAGTCCGGCCAGGGGCGCTGGGCGCCGGTCGAGGCCGCCGATCCCGGCTACCTCGACGCCATGCGCCGTCGTCTCCCGGAGGTCCCACAGGAGCTGCTCGTCGCGGCCGCCGGCTGGTGGCAGATGGTCGGCGGCGTCGCCGAGGCCGAAGCCTGGTGGGACGCCGGCATCAGCCCGCTCGACCAGCGTGCGCTCGACTACCGCGCGGCCGGGCTCGCCCCGTCCGACCTGAGCCGCCGTCTCGGCCCGATGACCGTTTTGCAGCACCTCCGTCGCGGCAGCGCCCCGGCCTGGTGCGTGGCGCGGCTGGCGAGGCAGCAGAAGTCCGCCTGATGAGAACTTCTCGCACGCGCGGGTGAACCGGCGTGGCAAGGGCGATTCCGGCGACCGCGTAACGCTAACCTGCGCGGGCTCGTTGTTCGAGCATCGGTCGTGATCGCCGCCCACGCTGGAGGACCCGCTTCGTGCGCACCACCCCGGAAAACGACGAGCTCGTCGCCGACCCGGCCACGCCCGCTCCGCCACGCCGCGGGGTGGGCGCCGCCGTATTCGGCAGGCTGGTGATCGTGCTGGCCGTGCTCGGCCTCGCCGGCGGCGGGATCTGGCTGGTGACCAAGGCGTCCGCCCCGGTCGCGAGCCCCACGACGATGGAGATCCCCGCGCTGCAGGTCAAGGCGGCGGACGTCAAACCCGGTTCGGTCGCCCCGGTCAACGCCACCCTCGCGGGCGGCGCCGCCCAGCAGACCGCGCCGCAGCAGGCGCAACCGAAGCCGGGCAAGGACCCGCTGACCGCCTGGACCGAGCGGGCGGCGCAGGCCACCGGCATCCCGGCGAGGGCGCTGCTCGCCTACGGCAACGCCGAGCTGGCGATGCGCCAGATGCAGCCGAACTGCAAGATCTCGTGGGCGACCCTGGCGGGTATCGGCCGGATCGAGTCGAACCACGGTCAGTACGGCGGCGCCGTCCTCGGCCAGGACGGACGGCCGTCGAAGCCGATCATCGGCGTCCCGCTCGACGGATCGCCCGGCGTGAAGGCGATCGGCGACACCGACGGCGGCCAATTCGACGGCGACGCGGCCGTCGACCGCGCGGTCGGCCCGATGCAGTTCATCCCCAGCACCTGGCGCCGGTACGCCGCCGACGGCAACCGCGACGGCCTCGGCGACCCGCAGCAGATCGACGACGCGACGCTGGCGGCGGCGCGGTACCTGTGCGTGAACAACCGGGACATGTCGGCCGCATCGGGGTGGTGGCAGGGAATCCTGTCGTACAACAACTCGACCGAGTACGCGCAGAAGGTCTTCGGGCTGGCGGACGACTACGCGAAGGCCGTCGCCTCGCGTTCGTGAGCGATTCGGCCCGGTCGGATCGTTCTGTGAAGGCTTCCAGGCGTCACGGCTGTCCCAGCGTCACAAGGCGTCACATTGGTGGGTAGTGAGGGCCTCCTTCACTACCTTCAGGGTAGGCAAGGAGGCCTTCACGGACCGGTGTGCGCGTCCGTTCAATCACGCGTGTCGTCCATCCGGTCACGCGAAACCGCCATCTGTGCACCGGCGGCACGCCCCCAACTCACTCACGACACCTTCGCCTCACGCGCGAGGTCGCGGCTCGGGACCAAGGTCCCGGGCGCCCAGGTCGGCGATGTTTCGCGGCGCGCCCAGTGCTAGCGTCGATATGTGCCCGCTTCGTCCGTCACCCTGCGCCGTCTCGGCATCGCCGGCGTCTGCCTGGTGAGCCTGGCGCTGTGCTGCGGGCTCGCGTGGTGGCAGTGGGAGCGGTTCTCCTCGGCCAGCGGGACGTTCCAGAACCTCGGCTACGTTCTGCAGTGGCCGCTGTTCGGACTGTTCCCCGCCTTCATGTTCTGGCGGATCCGCAAGCTCCGCCGTCGCGCCGCCGAGGCCGACGCCCAGGAGACGGTGGCCGAGACCGCCGTCCCCGAAGTGCCCGCTCCCCGGCAGCGACGGGCTCCGGCGCCGCCGCCCCCCGAGGACGACGAGCTCGCCGCGTACAACAGGTACCTGCGCGAACTCAACGCCCGCGACAAGTAGTCCCCAGAGAGGTTCGAGACCCTATGACCACCCGAACTGACGACGCCGCCCCGGCCCGCCCGGTCTCGTTGGGCGGACCGCTGATCCGGTTCCGCGTCGCGGCGTACGCCACCGGTGTGGCCCTGCTCGGGCTGGTCGTCGAAATGCTGCTGCAGTACGTCTTCCGCGTGGAACTTCCCCAGTTCGTGAAGATGATCCCCATGGTCCACGGTGGGCTCTACCTGATCTACCTGCTGCTCGCGGTCGACCTCGCGATCAAGGCCCGCTGGTCGATGAAGGGCACGCTCCTCGTGCTGATTGCCGGCTGCATCCCGTTCTTCTCGTTCGTGATGGAGCGCAAGGTCACGCACAAGGTCCAGGCGGGCGTCAAGCTCTAAGCCGGCGCCGGAAGGTCAGCGCCACCAGGAACGACACCGCCGTCACGACGGCCGCGGCGGTGAACGCCGCGGTCATCCCGGCGACGGCAGTCTCCGCCGGGCTCCCGGACGGCGTGCGGGTCGCCGCGCCGAACACGGTGATCAGGATCGCCAGCCCCAATGTCGCCCCGACCTGCTGCGACGTCTGCAGCGCGCCGCCGGCGGCACCCGCGTCGTCGGTGGGCACCGTCGCCATGATGATCACGCTGAGCGGGGAGAACGCCAGCCCGGCGCCCACGCCCATCAGCAGCATCGGCCCGAGCAGATGCGAGAAGTAGCCGCTGTCCGTGGTCAGGGTGGTCAGCCAGACGACCCCGCCGGTCATCAGCGCGGTCCCGGTCAGCGCGAGCGGCTTCGGCCCGAACCGGGGGAGCAGCTTCGGGATCAGCCTGCTCAGGAGGAACATGCAGACCGCCATCGGCAGGAACGCGAAGCCGGTCTCCAGTGCGGCGAAACCCGCGATGTCCTGCAGGAACTGGGTCAGGAAGAAGAACATCGACATCATCGCCATCGGCCCGAGGAAGAAGTTGACGTAGGCCGCGGCGCGGTCGCGTTCGGCGAACAGGCGCAGGGGGATCAGCGGTTCGCGCACCCTCGTCTCGATGGTGAGGAACGCGGCCAGCAGCGTCACCCCGGCGGCGAGGCTGCCGAGGGTGATCATGTCGCCCCAGCCGTGCGAAGCGGCGTGGGTGAAGGCGAACACGAGCGAGCCGACGCCGAGGGTGCCGGTGAACGCGCCGGGAAGATCCAGCCGGGCGCGCCGTCGTGGAGGATCGGCGACGTACCGGGAAGTGAGCAGCACGATCGCGAGCCCGAACGGGACGTTGATGTACAGCGCCGCACGCCACGAGATCCATTCGGTCAGCAGCCCGCCGAGCAGCAGGCCGATCGCGAAACCGCTGCTGGACATCGCCGAGAACAACGCCAGCGCGCGCACTCGTGCCTTGGCTTCGGTGAACGTGCTGGTGATCAGCGCCAGTGTGCTCGGCCCAGCGAGCGCGGCGCCGAAGCCCTGCGAGACCCGGGCGGCGATCAGCAGTTCCGCCGAACCGGCGAGGCCGCCGAGCAGGGAGGCGGCGGTGAACACGGCCGCGCCGACGACGAACGTCCGGCGGCGGCCGAACAAGTCGCCCGCCCGGCCGCCGAGGAGCAGCAAGCCGCCGAAGACCAGGCTGTACGCCGTCATCACCCAGGACAGGCCAGTATCGGTGAAGCCGAGTTCGGACTGGATGCGCGGGAGCGCGACGTTCATCACCGTCGCGTCGAGGATGAGCATGAGCTGGCAGGTCAGGATGATCGGGAGGACCAGCCGGTGCGGAGGTGGCGGGGCCCCGGCCGGTTCGGGCCGGGGCTCGGCACGCAGGGTTCGCTCGGTCAAGGAATACTCCGAAGACGTAACGAGATGAAGCGGAGAGACTCTCCACTTGAGGTCGTGAGCGATGATATGGAGACCGTCTCCGCTTACGCAAGTGAATTCGGAGAACGTCTCCGTTTTCGTCGCCGAGGAGGTGCAGATGGTCACGGCCGATCCGGCCCGCCCCATGCGCGCGGACGCGCGGCGCAACTACGAGCGCATCGTGGCCGTGGCGAAGGAGGCGTTCACCGCCGACGGCGTGGACGTGCCCGCCGACGACATCGCCAAACGCGCCGGTGTCGGCGCGGGCACGTTGTACCGGCACTTCCCGACGCGCGACAAGTTGATCGAGGCCGTCTACCGCGACGAGATCGACGGGCTGGCGCAGCAGGCGTACGACCTGCTCGACGAATTGCCGCCGGGCAAGGCACTCGAGACTTGGCTGGCCACGCACGTCATCTACGTTGTCGAGAAACATGGGCTCGCGATGACGCTGAAGGCGTCCGTCGACGCGGGCTCCGAAGTCTTCGGCTGGTGCCAGTCACGCCTGCGGGCCGCTGCTGACACGATCGTGAAAGCGGCTCAGGACGAGGGTGTGCTCCGGCCCGACGTCGCGGGCGTCGACATCTTGCGGCTCGGCCATGGGCTGGGCTCGGCCGCGAGCAAGGCTTCGGAGGAGGACACGAAGCGGCTTCTCGCGATCGTGCTGGACGGTCTCCGGATGCCATGAAAGGTCCTTTCCTTGCAAATTTCGCAAGGAAAGGACCTTTCATGGCGCGCGGGTCAGGAGCCGATCCCGGTGAGGGACCGCACCTCCATCTCCGCGTGCTTGACCGGATCGGCCTTCGACCGGCCGACGAACGTGCCCACGAACCCGCACAGGAACGAGAACGGGATCGACACCAGGCCCGGGTTCTTCAGCGGGAACCAGTGGAAGTCGACGCTCTTGATGATCGAGTCCGCGGCCCCGGACATCACCGGCGAGAAGAACACGAGCACCAGGCTCGCGATCAGCCCGCCGTAGATGCCCCACAGCGTGCCGGTGGTGTTGAAGCGTTTCCAGAACAGCGAGTACAGCAGCGTCGAGAGGTTCGCCGACGCCGCGACGGCGAACGCCAGCGCCACCAGGAACGCGATGTTCTGCCCGTTCGCCAGGATGCCGCCCACGATCGCGAGCGCCCCGACGGCGACCGCGGTCAGCCGGGCGACCCGGACCTCCGCGGCCGGCTCGGCCTTGCCGCGCTTGAAGATGTTCGCGTACACGTCGTGCGCGAAGGACGCCGAAGCGGTGATCGTCAGCCCGGCGACGACGGCGAGGATGGTCGCGAAGGCCACCGCCGAGACGATGCCGAGCAGGAGGGTGCCGCCGATGTTCAGCGCGAGCAGCGGCGCCGCCGAGTTCTCCCCGCCGGGCGCGTTCTTGATCGCCTCCGGGCCGACCAGCGCGGCCGCGCCGAAACCGATGACCAGGGTGCAGAGATAGAAGATCGTCATGCACGCGGTCGCCCACACCACCGAGCGTCGCGCCTCGCGCGAGTTCGGCACCGTGTAGAAGCGCATCAGCACGTGCGGGAGCGCGGCGGCGCCGAGGACCAGGGCCAGTGCCAGCGAGACGAAGTCGAGCTTCGTGACCTCGCTCTTGCCGTACGAGCCGCCCGGCTCCAGCAGTTCGTCACCGAGCGGGCTGTTGTCGGCGGCGGCCGCGAGCAGATTCGAGAAGCTGAAGCCGAACTTGCCGAACAGGAACACGGTGATCAGCGCACCGGTCAGCAACAGGATCGTGGCCTTGATGATCTGCACCCACGTGGTGCCCTTCATTCCGCCGACCAGCACGTACAGCACCATGACGACACCGACGACGCCGATCACCAGCGCCTGGCCGATACCACCGTGGATGTCCAGCAGCAGCGCCACCAGGCCGCCGGCGCCCGCCATCTGCGCGAGCATGTAGAAGAAGGAGATCACCAGGGTCGACGTCGCGGCCGCGGCGCGGACCGGGCGCTGCTTCATCCGGAAGCTCAGCACGTCGCCCATGGTGAAGCGGCCGGTGTTGCGCAGCAGCTCCGCGATCAGCAGCAGGTCGACCATCCACGCGACGAGGAACCCGATCGAGTACAGGAAGCCGTCGTAGCCGTGGATCGCGATCGCCCCGGCGATACCAAGGAACGACGCCGCCGAGAGGAAGTCACCCGAAAGTGCGATGCCGTTCTGTCGCCCGGTGAAGGCGCTGCCTGCCGCGTAGTAGTCCGAAGTGGACGAGTTACGCGTGCTGACGCGGTACACGACGTACAGGGTGATCGCGACGAAGAGCGCGAACACCGCGATGTTCAGCACCGGGTTGTTGTCGGGGATGCTCATCGCTCACCCGCCCCGACGGAGGCCCGCAGCGCCTCGACCTTGGGGTCGAGCCGCTTGTTCGTGAACTTCAGGTAGGCGATCGTGATCAGGATCGTGCTGGCGAACTGGCCGAGCCCGAGCAGCATGCCGACGTTGACCTCGCCCCATACCTTCCGGCTCATGAAGTCGTGCGCGTAGGCCGCCAGCAGCACGAACGTCATGTACCAGGTGAAGAAGAGCAGGCTCATCGGGAACACGAACCGGCGGAAGGTCTTGCGCAGCGCGACGAACTCCTTGCCGTGCTGGATCCGGTCGTAGTCCGGGCCGGTGGCGCGCGGTGGCGGGGGAGTGGGCTGGCGCTCGCGGACGAACAGCGCGGGCATCTGCCCGGTGTCCTCCAGGGCGTTGCTCGCCGCGTAAGGACGCGCGACGTCGGGCATGGGTTCCTCCGGGGCTTGCATCCGTGGCGCGGTACGGGGAGCGCACATACTATCTACGGCTTCACCTGCTCTGAATAGGCGACCCCGGTTCCGCGAAGGCGTGAGCCGGTATTCGGTTTTACCTTCCATTAGTGTTTCGGGAAATCGTTTCGGCCGGAATGAAACCGGGTTTATCACTCGTCATAGTGAGCCGGGTTGTCACGCGCGGTCGTCGCCCGAACGGCCCACTGCGGCAAACGACGGATGATGACCACGCTCTGTCCCTCGTTTTGGTGACAGATCGTAGTTTCGCTACCAGGGCAGGGCGGGTTCCGATACCGTGCCCGCCATCCCGGACCGGGGAAGATCCCCTGCCGCATCGGGTGTATCGAAAGAAATCACCATGTCGGGGCGATATCGAACCGGCTTGGGCGGCAAGGCCACAACATCGGGCACATATTTGGGCTTGACCCACCCTTTGGGGGCACGGAAAGTAGTTCGACCGGGCGACGCGGCTACCGTACGTAGGCTGATCGGGTGATTAGGGCACCCTGTGCATCCACGCAACCCGTAACCGGAATTCCCTCGTTTGTGACGCGCGAGCGGTTTTCCGGCCCGGTAGATCGTTCGGACGCACGCTTTTCGCTGGTCAGCAGCCGTGTACTGAACAGAATTGACGGCACCGGGATTGGTGTACGATTCTTTGGCCCGGCTGACCCGCAGTGATCGATTGGCAAAGAAAAGTTGATCTCGACGACCATGCACTTCGCAGGTTGCGACCTGCACGTGCAGGTGCAAGAACTCCTGAGGTGGACCGGGGTTCCTGGGGACACCCGGATCCCCGGACGGGGTCCCTCAGGTCGCGATCGATCACGCGGTCAGACCGGGGCCGAGTTCCCCGCAGGCAGGTACCTCACGGGAACGGGCGCCTCAGACCGTGCCAGGACGCCGGACAGGGAGTCACCTACGTGACCGTTGCAGGAGAAGGCCAAGTGCCTGTCGGGGAGCTGCTGGGACGCACTCCCCGGCCATCTCGGTGGGCCACCGGCTGGCGCACGCTCGTGCGCTGGCGGGACTGGAGCCTGCCGGTGAAGCTGTCGGCCGTGACGCTGGTGCCGATCCTCATCGCGCTCGCACTGGGCATCGCCACCATCGCCGGCCAGGTCGGCCGGTCCGACGGCTACCAGCGGCTGGACCGGCTCGTCGCGCTGAGCGGGCATATCCGCACCCTCGCCGACGGCCTCGGCCGCGAACGCACCCAGTCCGCCGCGGGGCTGACCGCCGGCACCGTCGGCGGGACCCTCGAGCTCGCCTCGGCCCGCGCCGACGTCGACACCGCCATCCCTCTCTACGGCGCCGCCGCGACCCGGGCGGTGGAGAACGAGCCGTCGCTCCGTCAGGCGCGGGAAGCGGCCGCCGCTCAGCTCGACAGGCTGCCCGACATCCGGCAGCGGGCCTCGTCCGGACAGCTCGACCCCGTCCAGGCGATCGGTGAGTACACCGACGTCACCACCGCGCTGCTCGCTCTCGACACCGCGCTGGCGGCCGGTGCCGGCCAGGACGTCCTCGGTGGCACCCCCACGGCCTTGCACGACCTCGCCATGATGAAGGAACAGCTCTCGCTGAGCCAGGCTCTGGTCTCCTTCGGCATCGCCCGGTCGAGTCTCGCGCCGAGCGAGCTCGACCAGGTGCGCACCGCCGAACTCCGGCTGGCCGACCGCCTCACGGACTTCCGTGCCGCCGCTTCGGAACAGCAGCGCCAGGAGTTCAGCGCCGCCGTCACCGGCCAAGCGATGGAAAACCGTGACAGGCTCGCGAAAACCGCCCTCGGTGAACAGGGAACCCCGTCCCCGCAAGCCTTCCGCTCGCTGTCCGCGCAGGGCTGGACCGACGCCTCGGCCGCGGTGATCGGCAAGGTCGGCGAGGTCGCGAACAAATTCGGTGCCGAGACGAGCGCGGTGTCGGCCGAACTGGTCGACGACGCCAGCAGCGGCGCGGGCCTGCTCGCGGTCCTGCTGTTCGGCGCGATGGTGCTCGCCGTCGCCGTCGTCTTCCTCATCACCCGCCAGCTGCTGCGCTCGCTGAAGGTGTTGCGCGCCAGCGCGCTCGACGTCGCCGAAAAGCAGCTGCCCGACGCGGTCCGCAACATCCAGGAGGGGCGCTCGCAGGGCACCGACGTGCGGCCGGTCCCGGTCGGCGGCGACGACGAGATCGGCGAAGTCGCCAGGGCCTTCGACAAGGTGCACCACCAGGCACTGCGCCTGGCCACCGAGCAGGCCTCGATGCGGACCGGCTACAGCAACGTGTTCGTCAACCTCTCCCGCCGCAGCCAGAGCCTCGTGCAGCGGCAGCTGCAGCTGATCGAGCGGCTGGAGCGCGACGAAGAGGACGCAGACCAGCTCGCCACACTGTTCCAGCTGGACCACCTCGCCACCCGCATGCGCCGCAACAACGAGAACCTGATGGTCCTCTCCGGCGCCGAGCCGGGCAGGCGCTCCGGGCAGCCGGTCTCCGCCACCGACGTGGTGCGCGCGGCGGTGTCCGAGATCGAGCAGTACCAGCGGGTCACCGTGCAGAATCCGCCGCCGGTGCGGCTGGTCGGGTACGCGGCCAACGACCTGATGCGCCTGATCGCCGAACTGCTGGACAACGCCACGGCCTTCTCCGCCCCGGAAACCCAGGTGACGGTCGCGACCAGGCTCGTCGAAGACGGCTCGTTCGGCATCGACATCCTCGACAAGGGCATCGGCATGAACGAGGCCGAGGTCGCCGAGGCCAACGCCCGGCTCACCGAGGCGCCCAACGTCGACCTCACCACTTCGCGCCGGATGGGCCTGTTCGTGGTCGGGCGGCTGGCCAGCAGGCACCGCATCGGTGTCTCGCTGCACGGCGGCAAGGACATCGTCGGCGTGCGCGCCACCGTCTCGGTCCCGGCGGACCTGGTGATGGCCCCGCCCGGGGGAGACCCCGGCCCCGCCACCGGCCCGATCACCCAGCGCCTCGCGCCGCTGCCGCCGCAGCAGCCGGGCGGCCTGCCCCGCCGCCAGCGGCCCACGAACGGTTCGCGCCCCGCGATGCCGGGCGTGCCCTCGCAAGGTGGGGAGCGGTGGCCGTCGGCGAACGATCTGGCGGGCCACACCAAGCCCGCGGTCAACGGGCACGGTCCCAAGGAGTCGCGGCCGCCGTCCGATCTGGAGATTTCGGGAACGGCGCTGTTCAGCCCGATTCCCCGGGACGAGACGACGACACCGCCGCCCGCGCCGGAACCCCGCCGCCCCGAACCGGAACCCGCCGCCGAGCCCGAGCCGGTCGCCAAGGAAGCGGAGAAGCCCGCCCCCGCGGAAGGCGATCTGCCCAGCGGCAAGGAACTGTTCGAGGCCAAGAACAACACCACGCTGAGCGAATGGTGGAACCAGGCGACCACGCCGCCGGCCCCGGCGACCCCGCCGCCGCCCACCGCGTCGGAGACGACGCCGATCTTCGACGAGATGCTCTCGGCGTGGTTCCGTTCGCCCGCGCCCGCTCCGGAAAAGCCCGCGGGCAAGAAGGCGAAGCCGGGGACGAAGGCACCCGAAGAGAAGAAGACGGCCGAGCCCGCTCCGACCGCCGAGCAGGAGGCCCGCACCTGGGACTTCGCCAGCGATAAGGCCTTCCGCACGGTGCAGGAGGTCTCCCAGAATGCCCCGTCGACGTTCACCCAGGCCGGGTTGCCGCGTCGCCGCAAGGGCGAGCAGCTTCTGCCGGGTAGCGCGGCGTCGTCGATCCCGGCCGCCGAACCCGCGGCCAAGGCGGAGCTGCCGGTCCGCGACCCGGCGAACGTGCGCGGCAGGCTGAGCAGCTTCCAGCAGGGTGTCAAGAGGGGACGCAAGGAAGCGGCGGACAAGGCCACGCCGGCCACCACCGAGCCCGTCGCCACGAAGCCTGCCACCGCCCAGCCGGACGCGAAGGTTGAGCAGGCAGCGGCGCCCGAGCCGTCGAAGGCGCCGGAGACGGCCGCGCGTCCGGCGGTCCCGCCCGCCGCGCTGCCGAGCAGGAAACCGCAGGCAGCGAGCCCGGAACCGGAACCGGTCGCCGCCGCCGAGCGGACGGACGCCTGGAACTTCGGCTCCGACGAAGGCTGGAAAGCGGCCCAAGCGGTGTCCCAGTCCGTGCCCTCGCTGATGACTTCGGCAGGATTACCCAGGCGCCGTCGCGGGGAGCAACTGCTCCCGGGCAGCGCGGGACCGCCCGCCGGGGCGGTCACCCCCCGACCACAGCGAGACGCGCACGACGTGCGCGGTCGCCTGAGCAGTTTCCAGCAGGGCATCCAGCGCGGACGGCACCGCACGGCCCAGGCGACCGAAGCCAACCACGAAACCCTGGAGGGTGAATGACCTCGCCGAACCCGGCCCAGCCCCAGCAGAACCAGTTCGGGTGGCTGGTCAACGACTTCGCCGAGCGGGTACCCGGAGTGGCGCACGCCGTGGTGGTGTCGGCGGACGGCCTCCTGCTCACCGCGTCCAGCAGGCTCCCGCTGGACCGGGCCGACCAGCTGGCCGCCGTCGCGTCCGGCCTGGTCAGCCTGACCCAGGGCGCCGCGCGATGTTTCGAGGCGGGCGCGGTCAACGAGACCGTCGTCGAGATGGAACTCGGCATCATGGTGCTGATGTCCATCAGTGACGGTTCCTGCCTGGCCATCCTCGCCGCCCCGAACTGCGACATCGGACAGGTCGCCTACGAGATGACGATGCTCGTCGATCGCGTCGGCCAGATCCTCACCCCGGAACTTCGCGCACAATTGCAGGGCGCCGGTGGGTCGCTGATCGGCGAACCGGTGGGATGATGTCCCGATGAGCACCGGGTCCGGATCCTTCGGCGAACCGCCGGGGACGGGTGAACACCAGCCTCCGTACGCGGGGGCTGCCCATGCTGCCGGTTCACGGGACGACGGCACCTTCGCCGACGTCCTGAACGGCTTCACCCTGGATTCGGGACGTGGTCGTCGGAAGCGCAAGAAGAACAAGCACCCTCAGGATTCCCGGGCGGGCGGAACACCCGCCACCGGGGAATCGGCAGTCCCGCAGCCGACCGATCAAGGAGACCGCGTGACCTCACTTGCTTCTCCACCCGACAGCGGCGCAGGCGCCGTCGGGCCGAGACCAGGTGGTCTTTTCGACCCGGGCCCGCCCAGCGGCGAGTTCATCATGCCCGCCGTCTTCGAGCAGGCGCCGTCGCCGCTCGAAGAGACGGCGATCGTCCGTCCCTATGCCCTCACCGGGGGCCGGACCAAGGCGAACTACGCTCTCGAGCTGGAGACCCTCATCTCCACCAAGGACCACGTCGCCGCGGGTAGCCTCCCCGCGGCCGCCGCGGACCAGATCGAGTGCGTTTCGATCATCGAGGAGTGCCGCACCCCGCGTTCGGTCGCCGAGATCGCGGCGACCCTGCGCGTGCCGCTGGGTGTGGCGCGCGTGCTGATCAGCGACGCGGCGGACGCGGGACTGGTCAGCGTGCACAAGACGATTTCGGGCAATGACGGCGCCGAGGCACATCTGGTGTTGATGGAAAGGGTTTTGAGTGGACTCCGTCGGCTTTAAGGCACCGCGGGAAACCGCGCCCCCGACCATGACATCCGCGAAGATCGTCGTGGCGGGTGGCTTCGGTGCGGGTAAGACGACCTTCGTCGGTTCGGTGTCGGAGATCGTCCCGCTCACCACCGAGGCGATGATGACGGACGCCAGTCGGGGGATCGACAACCTCGACCAGACGCCCAACAAATCGACCACCACGGTCGCGATGGACTTCGGCCGGGTCTCCCTGGACGCGGACCTGATCCTCTACCTGTTCGGCACGCCCGGGCAGCAGCGGTTCTGGTTCATGTGGGACGACCTCGTCCGCGGCGCGATCGGCGCCGTGGTGCTGGCCGACACGCGACGGCTGGCCGACTCGTTCGCGCCGATCGACTTCTTCGAGGACCGGGGCCTGCCTTATATCGTCGGGGTGAACACCTTCGACGGCATCCTCGAGCACGACATCAACGACGTGCGTGAAGCGCTGTCGATCGACCCCAACATCCCGATCGTCCGCTGCGACGCCCGGGAACGGGAGTCGACGAAGCAGACACTGATCACGCTGGTCGAGTACGCGATGCGGCAGTGGATCGCCTTGCGCGCGAGCAACGCGAGGTGAACCTGACGGCGGCAGCGTAGGGGCTGCCGCCCAGGGGGTTCACCTCACCTCACTTCGCTTCGTAGGTCAGCAGTACCGCGCGCCCGTCCATCGTCCGGGTGCCGGTCAGCCGCAGGTCCGTGCGCGCTCCGCCCGCGAACACCTGCTTGCCGCCGCCGAGTACCACCGGGTGCACGACGACGTGGAACTCGTCGATCAGGCCGTGGTCGGCGAGCGCGGTGGCCAGCTCGGCCCCGCCCATCAGCAGCAGATCCTTACCGGGCCTGCCCTTGAGTTCGGCCGCGCGTTCGGCGAGGTCACCCGCCACGACTTCGGTGCCCCAGTCCGCGTTCTCCAGCGTCCTGGAGAAGACGATCTTCGGCGTCTTCCGCCAGATCGGGGCGAACCGCAGATCGTGCGGGTCGTCGGAGATCGATTCGGCCTGCGGCCAGTACGACGCCATCATGTCCCAGACCCGTCGTCCGTAGACGAAGGTGTCGGCGCGGTCGACCAGTTCCTGGGAGTGGGCGGAAAGCTCCGGGCCCATCGTGGTCCAGTCGAACTCGCCCTCCGGGCCTTCGATGCGGCCGTCGAGCGAGGTGTGGACGGCGTAGACGAGCTTGCGCATGGCTTGATCCCTCCGGTGTGGCGCCCGCCTTCCGGGCGCCGGACACCGAGGGGTCGGAGCGGGCGCGGGGTTCTCGACATGCCTCCCGCATTTAGGGGTCCTCTGGATGCGCTCGGGGCGCATTCAGAGGACTAAATGCGGCAGGGCTCAGTACTCGTCGTGCCGCTTCCACCAGTGCCCGGGGCCGTCTGTCCCGCGGCCGGACTCCTCCCAGGCCTCCTGCCGCCCGAACGGGGTCAGGTCCAGGTATCGCAGCGTTCCCACCAGCTGGTCCCCGCCGCGACCGGTGGTGAAGTACGTCCGGTACACCTCGTCGCCGTCGCGCAGGAAGACGCTGATGCCGAACCCGCCGTCGATGCCGCAGTCCGGGTTGAAGCCGTCGGCGGTCGAGACCCACGGGACGGTCCAGCCCATCCGCTCCTTGTACCGCTCGATCTCGGGCAGTGTCGCCGGCGCGACGACGTACAGCGTGGTGTCGCGGGCGTGCAGGTGGGCGAGGTGACCGATGTTGTCCACGACCATCGAGCAGCCGGGGCAGCCCGCCTTCTGCCCGGGGGCGAGCATGAAGTGGTAGATGATCAGCTGCCGCCGCCCCTCGAACAGGTCGAGGAGGGTGACCCGGCCCTCGGGCCCGTCGAATTCGTAGGTGCTGTCGAAGCGGACCATCGGCAGCCGTCGCCGTTCGGCGGCGATCGCGTCCGCCGCGCGGGTGAGCTCCTTTTCCTTGGCCAGCAACGCGTCTCGGGCGATCTGCCATTCGCCCGCCGAGACGACTTCCGGCAGGGTGACGGTCTCAGTCATTGTGTTCGCCTTTCCTCAGTTCCGCGAGGTGCTCTTCCATGCGGTCGAAACCGCCTTCCCAGAAGCGCCGGTAGCGCTCGACCCACTCGGAGACGTCGCCGAGCGGGGCGGCCTCCAGCCGGCAGGGCCGCCATTGCGCGGTCCGGCTCCGGCTGATCAAGCCCGCGCGCTCGAGGACCTTGAGATGCTTGGAGATGGCTTGGAGGCTGACCGGAAAGGGTTCGGCCAGCTCGTTGACGCCGGCCTCGCCGGTGGCCAGCCGGGCGAGGATCGCCCGCCGGGTGGGGTCCGCCAGTGCGGCGAACGTGGCGCTGAGCTGATCAGTGGTCATCGCTGCTCAATCAATCGGTTGTTTAACCCTTAGGTTGAATATACTGGTGCGAGTCGATCTGTCAAGGACGAGTGAGAGCGTCATCACGCGAGTGGATGGGTTTAAAACAGTAGGAAGTCCAAGTATTTTGGAGGGATGAGCAGCGACCTGCACCGGCCCGTGAACCCCGTTCGTTTCGTGACGGCGTCGAGCCTCTTCGACGGGCACGACGCGTCCATCAACATCATGCGGCGCATCCTGCAGTCGCAGGGCGCGGAGGTCGTGCACCTCGGGCACAACCGGTCGGTCGACGAGGTCGCCACCGCGGCCATCGCCGAGGACGTCCAGGGTGTGGCCATCAGCGCCTACCAGGGCGGGCACGTCGAGTACTTCAGCTACCTGGTCGAGCTGCTCAACGAGCGCGGCGCGGGGCATATCAAGGTGTTCGGCGGTGGCGGCGGGGTCATCGTCCGCGAGGAGATCGACCTGCTGCACTCCCGGGGCGTGGCGCGGATCTTCTCGCCGGAGGACGGCTACGAGATGGGCCTCCCGGGCATGATCAACCTGATGATCAAGGCCTGCGACACGGACCTGTCCGCGCAGTCGCCCGGCTCGCTGGACAAGCTGCTTTCGGGGGACATCCCGGCGCTGTCCCGGGTCATCACGCAGCTTCAGCGCGAGGCGCTGCCGCAGGACGCGCTCGACAAGATCACCGAGGCCGCCAAGTCGCGGACGGTGCCGGTCCTCGGCATCACCGGGACGGGTGGTTCCGGTAAGTCCTCGCTCACCGACGAACTGATCCGCCGGTTCCGGCTGGACCAGGAGGACAAGCTCCGCATCGCCGTGCTCGCCGTCGACCCGTCGCGCCGCAAGGGCGGAGGAGCGCTGCTCGGCGACCGCATCCGGATGAACTGCCTCGACGGCAGCCCGGTCTACTTCCGTTCGCTCGCCACGCGGACCACCAGCGGCGAGATCCCCACCGGGCTCTCCGAGTCCATCCTCGCGTGCAAGGCCGCCGGATTCGACCTGGTGATCGTCGAGACGCCCGGTATCGGCCAGGGCGACGCCGGCATCGTCGACTACGTGGACCAGTCGCTGTATGTCATGACGCCGGAGTTCGGCGCGGCGTCGCAGCTGGAGAAGATCGACATGCTCGACTTCGCCGACGCGGTGGCGATCAACAAGTTCGAGCGCCGCGGCGCCGAAGACGCCCGCCGCGACGTCGCGCGCCAGCTCGTGCGCAACCGCGAGGCGTTCAGCTCCTCGCCCGAGGACATGCCGGTCTACGGCACCAGCGCCGCGAAGTTCAACGACGACGGCGTCACCGCGCTCTACCAGCACCTGCGCGACACCCTCGCCGAGCGTGGCCTGACCGTCTCGGCAGGCGTGCTCCCGAAGGTCGAGGGCAAGGTGTCCACCGACGCCAGTACGATCATCCCGGCCAACCGGACGCGCTATCTCGCGGAGATCTCCGAGACCGTCCGGGGTTACCACGCCAAGACCGAGCAGCAGGTCGCCGCCCTGCGCAAACGCGAGCACCTCGCCGCCGCCAAGGAGGCGCTGGCCGCCGCCGACGCGAGCACCGACGCGCTCGACGGCCTGCTCGCCGCCGCCGAGTCCGATGTGGACGGTGAAACGACGAAGCTGCTGGCCCGGTTCCGGGAACTCGCCGAGTCCTACCGCGCCGACGAGCTGGTCGTGAAGATCCGCGACAAGGAACTGCGCACCCAGCTCTGGCGCGACACGCTGTCCGGCAACCGGATCCCGCGCGTGGCGCTGCCGCGCTACACCGAGTCCGGCGAGCTGCTGTCGTTCCTGCGCCGCGAGCACCTTCCCGGTTACTTCCCTTACACCGCGGGCGTTTTCCCGTTCAAGCGCGAGGGTGAAGACCCGGCGCGGATGTTCGCGGGCGAGGGCGACCCGTTCCGCACCAACAAGCGGTTCAAGCTCCTTTCGGCCGACTCCGAGGCGAAGCGCCTTTCGACCGCCTTCGACTCGGTGACGCTGTACGGGCACGACCCGCACACCCGGCCCGACATCTACGGCAAGGTCGGCACCTCCGGCGTCTCCATCGCGACGCTCGAAGACATGAAGGTGCTCTACGACGGTTTCGACCTGACCTCGCCGAGCACGTCGGTGTCGATGACGATCAACGGCCCGGCGCCGACGATCCTCGCGTTCTTCCTCAACACCGCGATCGACCAGCGGATGGCGGCGTTCAAGGCCGAGCACGGCCGCGAGCCGTCCGACGCCGAGGCCGCCGAACTGCGCGAGTGGGCGCTCCGCAACGTCCGCGGCACCGTGCAGGCGGACATCCTCAAGGAGGACCAGGGGCAGAACACCTGCATCTTCTCCACCGAGTTCAGCCTGCGCATGATGGCCGACATCCAGGAATGGTTCATCGAGCACGGCGTCCGGAACTTCTACTCGGTGTCGATCTCCGGCTATCACATCGCCGAGGCCGGCGCGAACCCGATCTCGCAGCTGGCGTTCACTCTGTCGAACGGTTTCGCCTACGTCGAGAGCTACCTCGCGCGCGGGATGGACATCGACGACTTCGCGCCCAACCTGTCCTTCTTCTTCTCCAACGGCATGGACGCCGAGTACTCGGTGCTGGGCCGGGTCGCGCGCCGGATCTGGGCGGTCGCGATGCGGGAGCGCTACGGCGCCAACGAGCGCTCGCAGAAGCTCAAGTACCACGTGCAGACCTCCGGCCGGTCGCTGCACGCGCAGGAGATGAGCTTCAACGACATCCGGACCACGCTGCAGGCGCTCTGCGCCCTCTACGACAACGCGAACTCCTTGCACACCAACGCTTTCGACGAGGCGATCACCACGCCGTCGGAGAGCTCGGTGCGGCGCGCGATGGCCATCCAGATGATCATCAACAAGGAATGGGGCCTGTCGAAGAACGAGAACCCGTTGCAGGGCTCGTTCATCATCGACGAGCTGACCGATCTGGTGGAAGAGGCCGTGCTGCTGGAGTTCGACCGGATCTCCGAACGCGGCGGCGTGCTGGGCGCGATGGAGACCGGCTACCAGCGCGGCAAGATCCAGGACGAGTCGATTCTGTACGAACGCCAGAAGCACGACGGCACACTGCCGATCATCGGCGTCAACACCTTCCGCAACCCGAACGGCGGCGAAAACGACGTCGAGGTCGAACTCGCGCGGGCGACCGAGGACGAGAAGCGTTCGCAGCTGGAGCGGCTCGAGGACTTCCAGCACCGGCACCAGGCCGAGGCGCAGGTCGCGCTCAAGACACTGCGCGAGGCCGCGACCCGGGGCGGCAACCTGTTCGGTGTCCTGATGGACGCGGCGCGGGTGTGCTCGCTCGGCCAGATCACCGAGGCCTTCTTCGAGGTGGGCGGGCAGTACCGGCGAAACGTGTAGCGGCCTGGGAATATCGCGGCGCGTGTCCGGGTAGTTGCTGGACATGGAGATCGGAGTCGCCACCTTCATCACCGATGAAGGCATCAGACCGGACGTCCTCGCCGCGGCCGCCGAAGAGCGCGGGTCCAGCTCGCTCCACATCGCGGAGCATTCGCATATCCCGGTCAGCCGGGAAACGCCCTACCCGGGCGGTGGCGAACTGCCGCGCGTGTACTACCGGACCTTGGACCCGTTCGTCGCGTTGCTGCAGCAACGCGACGTCATCCACACGGCGAAAGAGGTCGCTTCGCTGGACCTGGTCTCGCGAGGCCGGTTCGTCTTCGGCGTCGGCGTCGGATGGAACCGGGAGGAAATGCGCAATCACGGCACCGATCCACGCACCCGCGGCGCGCTCGTCGACGAGCAACTCGCGGCGCTGAAGGAGATCTGGACGAAGGACGAGGCCGAATTCCACGGCGAGCACATCGACTACGATCCGATCTTCGCGTGGCCGAAGCCGGTGCAGAAGCCACATCCGCCGATCTACATCGGTGGCGCGGGGCAGAAGGCGATGGAGCGGATCGCCAAGTACGGGGACGGCTGGCTGCCGCACGCCCACACCCCGCCGGAGGAGCTTCGCCGGGCTCGTCAGTGGCTGGCGGACAAGGGCCGTAGTGACCTCAAGTTCTCGGCCTTCGGTGCCACCCCGGAAGAGGACGCGCTGGGCAGGCTGGCCGAGGGCGGCGTCGACTAGGCGACGCTCTTCCTGCCGACCGAGCCCGAAGCGGCGACACTGGAACGACTCGACCAGTTCGCGAAGGTCGCCGAGAGCTTTCGAAAGGGGCAGCAGGCGTGACTGAGGTTCAAATCGGCTTGGCCGCGGCACTGGAGCAGTTCTCGCCGCGCGAGTCGATCCGGCTGGCGACGCTGGCCGAACAGCACGGATTCTCCGGCCAGATGGCCGCCGACCACTTCCAGCCGTGGGTCCCTCAGCAGGGTGAAGCCTCGTTCGTGTGGAGCGTGCTCGCGTCGCTGGCGGAGAACACCACCGGCGACCTCGGGCCGGGCGTGACCTGCCCATCGTTCCGGCTCCACCCGTCGATGGTCGCGCAGGCCGCGGCGACGCTGGAGGCGACGTACCCCGGCCGGACCTGGCTCGGCATCGGCTCCGGCGAAGCGCTCAACGAGCACATCATCGGCGGTTACTGGCCCGAAGCACCCGAGCGCGTACGGCGGATGTTCGAGGCGCTCGAGATCATCCGGAAGCTGTTCACCGGCAAAGACGTCAAGCACAGCGGCGAGTTCTTCAAACTGCACACCGCCCGGCTCTGGACACTGCCGGACGAGCCGCCACCGATCTACATCGCGTCGGCCGGTCCGTACACCTCGCGCAAGACCGGTGAGCTCGCGGACGGGCTGATCACGCCGGGCGCGTCGATCGAGAAGCTGGCGGGGATCCTCGACAACTTCGGCACCGGCGCGCGGAAGGCCGGCAAGGACCCGGACTCGATGCCGAAGCTGCTGCAGGTGCACCTGTCGTGGGCCGAGGACGACGAGACGGCGTGGGCCAACGCGCTCGACCAGTGGCCCAACGGCGGCATGAAGTTCCCGAAGGCCGACATCCGCTCGCCGTTCGACTTCGCGCAGGTGGCGAAACTGGTGCGGCGTGAGGACTTCGAGGGCCGCATGGTCGTCTCGTCCGATCCGGACGTGCACCGCGCGGCGCTGCAGAAGTACGTCGACGCCGGGTTCAACAGGATCTACATCCACAACGTGGGCCGGAACCAGGACGCGTTCATCGAGACCTTCGGACGGGACGTGCTGCCGAAGCTGACCGCCTGACCCGCCCTCGCGCGCTATGAAAGGTCCTTTCCTCGCAAAATTTGCGAGGAAAGGACCTTTCATAGCGTTCAGACGTTCTTGTCCAGCAGCAGGTGCACCGACAGTTCGAGCCGGTTCGCGACGTCGGCCGCCGACGCGCGCCGCGTCACCCAGGCGACCAGATTCGCCATCCAGACGTCGGCGATGACGTGGAAGATGTCGCGATCGGCCTCGGTCGGGTCCTCGATGCCCATGGCCTTGGCGAACATGTTCTCCATCAGCCGCCCGACCTGCTCGACCTCGGCGGCGGCGGTCGTGTCGGCGAACATGAACGCGCGGACCATGGCTTCGGTCAGGTGCGGGTCCCGCTGCATCAGCCGGGTGTTGCGGCCGAGGACGAACATCAGCCGTTCGCTCGGGGTGTCGCCGGGGATCGCCGCGCGGTCGAGTTTCTCCTGCGCGCGTTCGAATTCCCTGGCGAGCCCGGAAACCAGCAGGTGGATCTTCGAGGGGAAGTAGCGGTACAGCGTGCCGAGCGCGACGTCCGCCTTCTCGGCGACCGCGCGCATCTGGACCGCGTCGTACCCGCCTTTCGCGGCGAGGGTGAGGGTCGCGTCGATGATGCGGCGCCGCCGGTCGCGTTGTGCCGCGGAGCCGAGTTCCTCGCCGCCCAGCGCGGAGAGACCATTGCCGCTTCGCGCCTTCGCGCTCGTGGGTGCCTTGGCCTTCCCTGGCATCGCCACGTCCCCCTTCGTCGAACCGATCTTCGGAACTTGTTCCACTTTCCCCGCGTAGCGTACCTAAGCGGACGAACTGTTCAAGACGTGACCCACTGGGCAAGAAACTGTAACACGTTCTACACTCGCGGGTAGGTCCGGCGAGGAGGTCTCACCCGTGTCGATCGCGCTCACCGAGGAACAGGCGGCCCTGGCCGCGTCGATCCGCGCTTGGGCGGCTTCCGCCCGTCCCGTCGACGCCGTCCGAAGTGGCCGGATCACCGAGCCGCCACCAGGGCTGGCGGAACTCGGCCTGTTCGGCGTGGCGATTCCCGAAGACGTCGGCGGCGCAGGCGGCACGCTGGCCGATCTGGCCGCCGGGCTCGCCGAAGCGGCCGAAGCACTCGTGCCCGGTCCAGTCCTCGGGACCGCGTTGGGCGGCGCGTTGCTCGCGACGGTTCCCCAGGCCGTCAAGGAGATCCTGCCCAGTCTCGCGGACGGGACCGAAAGGATGGCGGTGGTGCTGGGCGGCGGGTTTCGTATCGCGGATTCGGTGGTCGACGGCCAGTCGGGCCCGGCTCTCGACGTTCACCCGTCGGCGTGGACGCTGGTCTCCGACGGCGACGTCTCCGCGCTCATCCCACCCGGAGCGTCCGGAGTGGACATCGAGCGGTGCGAGCCGTTCGACGTCTCCCGGCCGGTCGGCCGGGTTCGGTGCGCGAAGGTGCGGCCCGAAGCGGTTTTCGAGGCGCTGCCAGTGGATTCCCACGCCGCCACACTCGGCGCCGCGGAAGCCGCGGGGATCGCACGATGGTGTCTTCGGATCGCCGTCGAGTACGCGAAAGTGCGGGAACAGTTCGGCCGTCCGATCGGGTCATTCCAGGCGATCAAGCATCTGTGCGCGGAAATGCTGTGCCGGGCCGAAGCCACCGACGCGCTCGCGTGGGACGCGGCGAGAGCGGCCGAAGACCCGGCGCAGCACGCCCTCGCGGCGGCGACCGCGGCGGCCTACGCGCTCGACGCGGCCGTGGCCAACGCGAAGGACTGCATTCAGGTCCTCGGCGGTATCGGATTCACCTGGGAGCATGACGCGCATTTCTATCTGCGGCGCGCGGTGGCGCTGCGGCAATGGCTGGGTGGTTCCGCCCGCTGGCGTCGTCGCGCGGCCGAACTCGCGCTGCGCGGCGACCGCCGGACGTTGAGCGTCGACGTCGGTGAGGACACCGGACTCCGTGACCTGGTAGGCGAAATCTCCGCCTTACCCGAGCCGGAACGCCGGGTCGCATTGGCGGATTCGGGACTGCTGGCCCCGCATTGGCCCGCGCCGTACGGCAGAGGCGCCGCCGCGGCCGAGCAACTGCGGATCGACGCCGCCCTCGCCGCCGCGGACATCCGCCGTCCCGACCTGGTGATCGGCGCCTGGGCGATCCCGACCCTGCTGGAACACGGCTCGGTGGAACAGCGCGAACGGTTCGCCGCGCCCACGTTGCGCGGCGAGATCACCTGGTGCCAGTTGTTCAGCGAGCCCGAGGCGGGCTCCGACCTCGCGTCGCTCCGCACGACGGCCCGCCGCGTCGACGGCGGATGGCTGCTGAACGGCCAGAAGGTGTGGACCTCGCTCGCGCGCGAAGCCGATTGGGCGATCTGCCTGGCGCGCACCGATCTGGACGCGCCGAAGCACAAGGGGATCACCTATTTCCTCGTCGACATGACCGCGGACGGGATCAGCACGCGCCCGCTGCGCGAGATCACCGGCGACGCCGTCTTCAACGAGGTGTTCCTCGACAACGTGTTCGTCCCGGACGAGATGGTGGTCGGGGAGGTCGACGGCGGCTGGCGGCTCGCGCGGACGACGCTGGCGAACGAGCGCGTCGCCCTCGGGAGCGGATCGGCGGTGGGGGAGGGGGTCGAGAATCTGCTCGCCACCCTGGGCGACGACGCCGATCGGGAGCGGCTCGGCGCGCTGATCGCCGACGGCAGCGCGTGTTCGGTCCTGGACCTGCGGGCGACGCTGCGGCGGCTCGACGGCCAGGATCCGGGTGCCGAGTCGAGTGTGCGCAAGCTGCTGGGTGTGCGGCATCGGCAGGCTGTGGCGGAGTTCGCGCTGGAGGCTTTGGGGGAGAACGCGCTCGTCGCCGGCGACCCCGCGCAGCACGAGTTCCTGCTGACCCGGTGCCTCAGTATCGCGGGCGGGACGACTCAGGTGCTGCTGTCGCTGACGGCCGAGCGGTTGCTGGGGCTGCCCCGGTCCTGAAAGCCGGGTCGTGAAAGTCCCGGTCACGCCCCTTCCGCGTGCTATGAAAGGTCCTTTCCTGGCAAAATTTGCAAGGAAAGGACCTTTCATAGCACCGCCGCCCGCGGCCTGTCGGTCCGGTGCTCTAGCGTGCTGGGCGTGGAGTTCGGCACAGGAACCCAGGCCACCTTCGTCCCCTCGGATCCCCCGCGGGACGGCGTGCTGGCGCTCTGGGGAGACGGCGTAGCGGGTGACACCGCGATCGAACTCGTGCTGCCGGTGGGGAAGGTCTTCCGGCGCACGAAGGTCGACGCGGCACTCGTCCCGTTGTCGCGCGCGATTCCGCGGCTGCTCACCGCGGACGGCGACTTGAGCCCGGCCATCGCCGCGTGGTCGGCCGTCACCGAAGCCGGGGTGAACCTCATCGCCCGCGGCAGGCTGCTGCCCGCGGCCTCACCCGGCGGGGTGGATTCGTGGCGGGTCGGGCCGCTCGACGTCGCCGACGAGGAGATGCTGCGCGGGCTCGCCGCCGCGCTGCCTCCCGAGGCGCACGCGCTGCCGTTGTCCGGGCTGAAGCGGATCCGCCTGCATTCGCCGGAGTCGTTGATCCGCGCGCTCTGGGACGCGACGGCGGACGTGCTGGTCCGCACGCCCGCCGCGAGCGTCGCGGCGGGCGGTCCGGCGTTCGCCGCGACCGAGCCGACGCTGGTCGGGCCGGACGGTGCCGCGTGGCTGGCGGAACTGAGCGCCCGGCAGGCGCAGGGCGCGCATCTCGTCCTGCGCATGGAGGTGCACGAGCCCGAGAACCCCGAAGAAGAACCCAAGTTCGCCGCGGTCCTCGCGGTGCGGAGTGCCGCGGATCCGAGCCTGATCGTCGAGGCGGCGACGCTGTGGGACGCGCCCGAAGCGGTGCTGGAACGGATGGGCGAGCAGGTCGAGACGCAGTTGCTGCTCGGCCTCCGCCGGGGCGCCAGGGCATGGGCGCCCCTCGGCCGCATGCTCCGGTCCGCCGCGCCGACCGGGCTGACACTCGAGTACGACGAGGTCGTCGACCTGCTGACCCACGGGGACGCGGCGCTGGGCGGCGCCGGCATCGAAGTGCAGTGGCCGAAGGACCTCTTCGCGGGCGAGCTCAAGGCGAAGGCGAGCGCGACGCAGGCCCCTGGCAGTGTCACCGGGCCCGAGTTCACGCTCAAGAGCCTGCTTCAGTTCCGCTGGCGGCTGAGCCTCGGCGACGAGGACCTCACCGACGCCGAGGTCACGGCGCTCGCGGAGGCGAAGCGGCCGCTGGTACGGCTGCGGGGCAAATGGGTCAAGGTCGACGCGCGCCTGCTCGCCAAGGTGCGTGCTCACCGCGCGAAGAAGCTGTCCGGGGCCGAGGCGCTGGCCGCGGCGCTCACCGGCGAATTGGAGCTGGACGGCGAAAAGGTCGAGTTCACCGCGCCATCGGCGCTGACGGGGCTGCTCCAGCGAATCCGGGAAAGCGCCGCGGAACCGATCGAGCAACCCGGGGACCTGAAGGCCACCCTGCGGCCCTACCAGAAGGCGGGGCTGGCTTGGCTGGCGACGATGACCGGCCTCGGTCTCGGCGCCTGCCTCGCCGACGACATGGGGCTCGGCAAGACGATCCAGCTCATCTCCCTGCACCTGCACCGCCGTCCCCTCGGCGAAGGCCCCACCCTCGTCCTGTGCCCGACGTCGTTGCTGGGCAACTGGGAACGTGAGTTCGCCCGGTTCGCGCCGGACATCCCGGTACGCCGGTTCCACGGTGGCGGGCGGCATCTCGACGAGGTCGCGCCGGACGAAGTCGTGCTCGCCACGTACGGCGTCCTCCGCCGCGATCGCGAAGCACTGTCCGAAGTGGACTGGGGGATGATCGCCGCCGACGAGGCGCAGCACGTCAAGAACCCGCTTTCGGCCACCGCCAAGGAATTGCGGAAGATCCCGGCCGCCGCGAAGGTCGCGCTGACCGGGACGCCGATGGAGAACCGGCTCACCGAACTGTGGTCCATCATCGACTGGACGACGCCGGGCCTGCTCGGTTCGCTCGACGGGTTCCGCCGCAAGGTGGCCCGCCCGATCGAACGCGACCGTGACGTCGCCGCCACCGAACGGCTGGCCACGACGGTCCGGCCGTTCCTGTTGCGCCGCAAGAAGACCGATCCGGACATCGCCCCCGAGCTGCCGCGCAAGACCGAGACCGACCGGTTCGTCCCGCTCACCGCCGAGCAGACGACGCTGTACGAGGCCGTGGTCCGGGAGAACCTCGCGATGATCCGCGAGCTGGACGGCGTGGCCCGGCGTGGGCAGGTGCTCAAACTGCTCACCGAGCTCAAGCAGATCTGCAACCATCCGGCGCAGTACCTCAAGGAACCCGGGGTGCTGCACGGCCGGTCCGGCAAGCTCGCCGCGTTCGAAGAGCTGCTCGACGTCATCCTCGACGAGGGTGACAGCGTGCTCGTGTTCAGCCAGTACGTCCAGCTGTGCCGCCTGCTGGAGAAACGCCTGGCCGAACGCGGGCTGCCGACGATGCTGCTGTCCGGGTCGAGCACGCCCAAGGTCCGGGAGGACATGGTCGCCCGGTTCCAGGCCGGCGAGGTGCCGGTGTTCCTGCTCTCGCTCAAGGCGGGCGGGGTCGGGCTCAACCTGACCAAGGCCACCCACGTGATCCACTACGACCGCTGGTGGAACCCGGCGGTCGAGGACCAGGCCACCGACCGCGCGTACCGGATCGGGCAGGACCGGCCGGTCCAGGTGCACCGGCTGATCGCCGAGGGCACGCTCGAGGAGCGTATCGCCAAGGTGCTGGAGACGAAACGCGGGCTGGCGGACGCGGTCATCGGCGCGGGCGAGGACTGGATCACCGAGCTTTCCGACGACGAACTGGCCGACCTGGTCCGGCTCGGGGAGACGTGATGCCCGGCATGACCGGCCGGAAACGGCGCACCTTCGGCAACACGTGGTGGGGTAAGGCGTGGGTCGAGGCCCTGGAGGAACGCGCCAAACTCGATCCGAACCGCTTGCCGCGCGGGCGGACGTACGCGCGCAAGGGCACGGTCAGCAAGCTCGCGGTCGGCGAGGGCGAGGTGACGGCCTGGGTGCAGGGCAGCCGGACGGTGCCGTACCGGGTGACCATCCACATGCGGGCGTTCACCGGACAGCAGTGGGAGAGCCTGCTCGGGATGGTCGGCTCCCGGCTCGGGCACGTCGCCGCCCTTCTCGACGGCGAGCTGCCCGGTGAGCTGGCCGAGGACGCTCGAGCCGCCGGCGCGGATCTGCTGCCGGGTCCCGGAGATCTGCGCCCGAAGTGCTCCTGTCCCGACAGCGCGAACCCGTGCAAGCACGTCGCCGCGGTGTACTACCTGGTCGCGGACGAGGTCGACGCCGATCCGTTCGTGCTGTTCCTGTTGCGCGGCAGGCCGAGGGAGGCCGTGCTCGCGGAACTGAGGTCCCGCCGCGCGCCCGCGAGCGAGCCGGGCAAGCGGGTGCGCGCCCCCGCCGCGCCCGGAGTGGACCCGAAACGCGCGTACACCCGGCGGATCGCCGCGCTCCCGCCGCGGCCGGCCGTCCCGGGCACGGTCGGACCGCCCGCGGTCCTCGACGTCGACCCGCCGCACCGCACCGGCTGGAGCGGCGAAATGTTCGTCGAACTGGCGGCCGACGCCGCCGCGAGGGCCTGGGAGCTGCTGGTCATGGGGCCCGAGCGTGAAGTGGAGCTGTCGTTCGAGGAAGACCTCGCGCGCCGCGCGGCGGCGAGTGACCCGCATGTGATCGCCGAACTCGCCGAAGCGGCCGGGGTGGCGGTGCGGGATCTGGCCCTGTGGGCGCAGGCCTGGCGTGAGGCGGGCCGGGGCGGGATGGCGGTGGTCCGGGAGGCGTGGCGGCCGGGGCAGGCGCCGCTCGCCCAGGCCAGGGCGGACCTCGCCGAGTCGGGATTGCCGGGAGAGCCCAAGACCTGGCGGAACCGGATCACCCAGGGCGATCTGCAACTGCGCTACGGCCGTGACGAACGGTGGTACCGGTTTGTGCGCGACGGCGAAGGCTGGCGGGTCGACGGCCCGTCTTCCGCCCGGCCGACCGACGTGATCTACCCGCCCTGCGAATAGCCGGCGGAGAGCGTTGGGCGCGGTGGTCGTGAGTGGCGTTTCGGGTTCGAACCCCAAAAACCACCCCCCACCCCCCCGGCCCATCCCTCACCCCCTTACCCCCCCCCCCCCAAAACCCCTCCCCCCCCCCAAAAACAC
>NZ_JBWKEA010000019.1:68899-104621 GCF_056435685.1 Amycolatopsis sp. NPDC043885 | reverse complement strand
TCCCGGCTTTTCCCGGCCGACTGACTTGCTCCACCCCCCTTGAAAGGGTCGGGGGGAGGGGGGGGGGGGGGGGGGGGGGGGGTGGGGTTTGGGGTAAAACCCAAAACCCCCCCCCACGACCCGCTGGACCGGTGCCGCCACGTGCGATAGCTCCACTCCAGGAACCGTTCCACCCCGCGGACGACGTGGGCGCTGCGGATCGAGGGGAAGACGTCGAAGGCGTGCTGCGCGCCGGAGATCTCCGCGTACGCGACCTCACGCTGGGACTTGTCCCGCAGGCGCCGCACGAATTCGCGGGCCTCGCCCACCGGCACCAACGAGTCGTGGACGCCGTGGATGACGAAGAACGGCGGCGCGTCCTCGGTGATCCGGTCCAGCGGTGACGCCGCGATGTAGTCGTCGAGGAAGTTCACCGGATCCCGGTCCGCCTCGAAGACGTGCCGGGCGATCAGCGTCTTCAGCCGGGCCTGGCTGGAGCGTCGTCCGCTGGTCGCGGCGAAGTCGTACACGCCGTAGTGCGGGGCGCACGCCTGGATGCTCGTGTCGGCTTCGGTGAAGCCGGGCTGCAACGCCGGGTCGTTCGCGGTCAGGGCCAGTAGCGCGGCGAGATGCCCGCCCGCGGAACCGCCGGTGACGGCGACGAACGACGGGTCGCCGCCGTAGGACTCGGCGTTGTCGCGGATCCAGGCCAGCGCGCGTTTCGCCGCGACGATATGCGCGGGCCAGCGGGCGGCGGGGGAGAGCGGGTAGTTGATCGCGATGCAGATCCAGCCGCGTTTGGCCATGTGCAGCATCAGCGGCAGACCCTGCTGGTCCTTGTTGCCGATCACCCAGGCGCCCCCGTGCACCTGCAGCAGGATCGGCGCGCCGGTGACCGGTTCGCGCGGGGCGTAGACGTCGAGCAGGAACCGTTTCCCGCCGGGCGCGTAGGCGACGTTGCGGGTCCGCCGGACGTCGGGGTCTCGCATGCGGAACGGCATGGCCAGCTGGCCCCACGGCGTCGCGAGGTCGGTCGGGCTCGGCGGGTGCTCGAGTTCGTCGGCGTAGGCCTCGCCGATGCCTTCGGTCAGCGCGGTCTCGATCTCGCCGCGGGCCCGCTGGGACTGCGCGATCAGCGTGCCGAGCCCGGCCGCCGACGCCGCCGCGAGGGCGAGCCCGGTCTTGCTCGACCCGCCCCGGTGCCGGGCGACATGCGCCGCCGCGTCGGCGGCGGTGAGCGCGAGCAGATGCGGAGCGAGTTCCCCGGTGAGCCAGCCCGCGAAGAACGCCGGAATCGCCGTCCGGGCACCTCTCGGCGGCTTCAGCGCGTTCGCGGTGAGCGCGAGCTGGAGTGCCTGACGGACGACGAAACTCGGCTGCATGGGCACCCATCCTACCGCCGGGTGGCCGCCTAGAACCTGTTGCAAAGTTCACTTAAGGTGATTCTTATGCAGAGATTGAGTGGTCTGGACGCGAGTTTTCTCTACCTGGAGACACCGGCCCAGGTACTGCACGTGTGCGGGCTGCTCACCTTGGACGGTTCGACCATGCCCGGCGGCTACGATTTCGAGCGCTTCAAGGAGAAACTGGCCGAACGGGTCGAGCTGATCCCGGCGTTCCGGCGCAAGCTGCACAATCCACTCTGGAATCTGACGCATCCGGTCTGGGTCGAGGACGAGGACTTCGACCTCGAAGCCCACGTTCACCGGATCGGCGTACCCGCGCCCGGTGACCGGCGGGAACTGGCCGGACTCTGCGCCCACATCGCGGGACAACGACTGGACCGCGCACAGCCGCTCTGGCAGTTGTACGTCATCGAAGGCCTGGCTGACGGCGGGATCGCGGTCCTGTTGAAGATGCATCACGCCAGTGTCGACGGGGTCGGCGGCGCCAGCCTGATCACCTCTCTCGCCGGGCTCGACCCGGACGCCCCGCCGCCGGAGATCGCACGGGACGAACGCCGCAACGGGGGCGTTCCCGGCAGACGCGCGCTGTTCGGCGCGGGGCTGACGTCGTTCGCGAAACGCCCGGCCGAGCTGGTGAAACTGCTCCCCGACCTGCTCGAACTCGTGCCGAGATGGCTGGGTAAAGCGTTGCAGGGCAAGGGAATGCCGGTCCCGTTCACGGCGCCGCGCACGTCGTTCAACGGGACGATCACCGCGCATCGCAGTGTCGCCTATTCCTCTCTCGATCTCGACGACGTCAAACGAATCAAGAACGCCTTCGGGGTGACCGTCAACGACGTCGTCCTCGCCGTGGTCGCCGGCGCGCTGCGGCAGTTCCTGCGAGATCGGGGCGAGCTGCCGGAGGATCCGCTGGTGGCGACCGTGCCGGTGTCGGTGCACGGCCGGACCGAACGCGAGCACGGCAGCAACAAGGTCTCGGCGTTCTTCGCGTCGCTGCCGACCCATCTCGACGACCCCGCCGCGCGGCTGTTCATGCTCGCGGAATCCAACCGGCTGTCCAAGGACCACCACCACGACATCGACGCGGACATGCTCCAGGACTGGGCGCAGTTCTCGGCGGCGACCATGTTCGGCCTCGCGGTGCGCGCGTATTCCGCGCTGCGCCTGGCCGAACGGCATCCGGTGGTGCACAACCTGGTGGTCTCCAACGTGCCGGGGCCGCCGATGCCGCTGTACCTGCTGGGGTGCCGGATCACCGGGCTCTACCCGCTCGGCCCGGTGTTCCACGGCGCCGGGCTCAACGTCACCGTGCTGTCCAACGCGGGCAGGGTCGATGTCGGCCTGCTCGGCGCCCGCGAACTCACCGGTGATCTGTGGCCGCTCGCCGACCACTTCCCCGACGCGCTCGCGGAACTGCTCAAAGCCACCTCCTAGATCCTCACCCCTTGCCGTCACGGCTCCTTCCGGTTAAGACTAGAACAGGTTTCAATATTGTGCCCGTTCGCCCCGGTGAGGAGCCAGTGTGGACTTCCAGTTCGACGAGACACAGACCGAGGTCACCGCGCTGGCCGCGCGTGTCCTCGGCAAGGAGCGCGAGCCCGCGGACACGTGGCGCGCGCTCGCCGACGCCGGTCTGCTCGCGCTGGCGCTGCCCGCCGAACTCGGCGGTGACGGCCTCGGCGTCGCCGAGGTCGCCTTGGTGCTGACCGAACTCGGGCGCGTCGCCTCGCCGACGCCCGCGCTGGCGTCGCTGGCGTTCGGAGTCCTGCCGGTCGCCGCGCTCGGTGGCCCGGACCAGCGCTCGGCGCTGCTCCCGCCGGTCGCCGCGGGCGAAGCCGTGCTCACCGCCGCCCTGCACGAGCCTTCCGCGCCGTTCACCACCCGGCCCGCGACCGTCGCGGAGTCGGCAGGCGACTGGGGCCTGAGCGGCGTCAAGATCGGCGTGCCCTTCGCGGCGGAGGCGACCCGGATCCTGACGCCCGCCTCGTTGCCCGGCGGCACCGGCGTCTTCCTGGTCGATCCCCGCGCGGACGGCGTGACGCTGACCCCGACGAGAACCTCTTCCGGCACACCGGATTACACGATGACGCTCGATTCGGTGACCGTCACCGACGCCGATCTCCTCAACGGGCACGGCCCCGGCGAGTCGATCGCGACGCTGCACCGGTTCGCGCTCGCGGGCGCCGTGGCGTTCGGCGACGGGCTGCTCGCCGGCGCGCTCGCGCTGACCACGAAACACGTCGGCGAACGGGAGCAGTTCGGGCGTCCGCTGGCGGCGTTCCAGGCTGTGGCGCAACAGATCGCGGACGTCTACGTCGCCTCGCGGACGGTCCAGCTTGCCGCGCGGTCGGCGGTCTGGCGGCTCGCGGCGGGGCTCGACGCCGAGGCGGAGCTCGACATCGCGGCGTACTGGCTGGCGGGCGAGGCGCCCGCGGCGCTGGCCGTCTGCCATCACCTGCACGGCGGGATCGGCGTGGACGAAACGTATCCGCTGCACCGGTTCTCGTCGGCGGTCAAGGATCTGGGACGAACGCTCGGCGGCGCCTCGTATCGGCTGGCCGGTCTGGGCGAACTGGTGGCGGGGTGAACCGATGCTGATCGAACTGACCGCGGCGCAACACGAGTTGCGCTCCGAACTGCGGAAGTACTTCGCCGGGCTCGTGAGCGCCGACGAGCGGCGCGCGATGCTGCGGGAGCGGCACGGCCCGGTGTACCGCGAGATCGTGCGGCGGATGGGCCGCGACGGCTGGCTCGGCGTCGGCTGGCCCGAACAGTACGGCGGCCGGGGTTTCGGCGAGATCGAGCAGCACATCTTCGTCGACGAGGCGGCCCGCGCCGACGTCCAGCTGCCGTCGGTGACCTTGCAGACCGTCGGGCCCACGCTGCAGGCGTTCGGCACCGAGGAGCAGAAATCCCTGTTCCTGCCCAAGATTCTCGCCGGCGAGGTGCATTTCGCCATCGGTTACACCGAGCCCGACGCGGGAACGGACCTCGCCGCGCTGCGCACGACAGCGGTGCGCGAGGGGGACGAGTACGTCGTCAACGGCCAGAAGATCTTCACCACCGGCGGGCACGACGCCGACTACATCTGGCTCGCCGTGCGGACCGCGCCGGACGCGCCGAAACACAAGGGGATCTCGATCCTCATCATGGACACCCGCGATCCGGGCTATTCGTGGACGCCGATCATCACCTGCGACGGCGCGCACCACGTGAACGCCACCTACTACTCGGACGTCCGGGTGCCCGCGAACATGCTGGTGGGCAAGGAGAACGAAGGCTGGCGGCTGATCACCACCCAGCTGAACCACGAACGCGTCATGCTCGGCCCCGCCGGGCGGATCGGCGGTCTCCACGACCGCGTCCGCGAGTGGGCGGCGTCCAGGAAGGCGCCGGACGGCACGCCGTTGCTCCAGCTGCCCGACGTCCGGGCCGTGCTCGCGGAAACCCTGGCGACCGCCCGGGTCAACGAACTGCTGAACTGGCAGGTCGCGGCGTCGTCGGCGACCGGGCCGGTGGCGGTGGCCGACGCGTCGGCCACCAAGATCTTCGGTTCCGAACGCATCCAGCGGCTGGCCAGGAGACTGGAGGAGATCGTGGCGCGACACGGCGACCAGGCCGACGCCGAAACCGCGGAACTGGCGCTGTGGCTGGACGTGGTGGCCAAACGCAATCTGGTGCTGACCTTCGGCGGCGGCGTCAACGAGATCCAGCGCGAGCTGATCGCCACCGCCGGGCTCGGCTTGCCGAGGGTGCCGCGATGAGCATCCAGGAAGCGGCCGCCCGCATCGCCACACGCGGGGAATCCGCGCCGAGGGCCGCGCGCGACGCGGTCAACCAGGCGATGGTGAACAACTGGGTCGAAGCCATCGGCGACCGCAATCCGGTGTACGTGGACGAAGAGTTCGCCACCAAGAGTGTCCACAAGGGACTCGTCGCGCCGCCCGCGATGGCGCAGGTGTGGACGATGGGCGGGCTGCACTGGACGAGGGCGTCGGACGATCCGCTCGGCGCGATGATGGAGGTGCTCGACGAAGCCGGGTTCACCTCGGTCGTCGCGACGAACTCCGAGCAGAACTACTTCCGCTACCTCCGGCACGGCGAACGGGTCGAAGCGACCGCGAAACTCGAGAGTGTCGTCGGGCCGAAACGCACCGCGCTGGGCGAAGGCTGGTTCGTGACGACGAAGACCACCTGGTACGTCGGCGACGAGGCCGTCGCGGACATGGTGTTCCGGGTGCTGAAGTTCCGCCCGCCGGGAGCCGAGCCCGCCAAGGCGGCCGCCCCGGTACTGCGACCGGTGATCAGCAAGGACACCGAGTTCTTCTGGGCAGGACTGCGTGACGGGGAACTGCGGATCCAGCGATGGGGCGAGACCCTGCGTCATCCGCCCGGTCCGATGCCGCCGGACGGCGACCTCGGCGCGAAGCCGGATTACGTCGTCGCGTCCGGCCGGGGCACGGTCTACAGCTACGTGGTGCACCACCATCCGAAGGTCCCCGGCAAGGATCTGCCGTTCGTGGTCGTGCTCGTCGAGCTGGAGGAAGGCGTCCGGGTGATGGGCGAGCTGCTCGACGCCGATCCCGAAACCGTCCACATCGGACTCCCGGTAGAGGCGGCTTTCGTGAAGATCGATGAGGAACTGACGCTGCCGGCTTGGAGGGTCGCGCGATGAAGGACTGTTCGGTCGGCACCGAGCTGCCGCCGCTGACGATCGAAGCCACCCCGACGTTCGTGGTGAGCACCGCGCTGGCGACCCGGGACTTCCAGGACGTCCACCACGATCGCGACGCCGCCGTGCAACGCGGGTCCAAGGACATCTTCCTCAACATCCTCACCGACACCGGCCTGGTGCAGCGGTTCGTCACCGACTGGGCGGGGCCGGAGGCGTTCGTGCGGTCGATCAAGATCCGGCTCGGCGTGCCCTGTTACGCCTACGACACGCTGACCTTCACCGGACGGGTGACGGAGCGGGACGGCGACGACGTGGTGGTCTCGGTGTCCGGTGTGGACAGTCTCGGTGAGCACGTGGTGGGCACCGTGGCGCTGACGCTGGGAGGCGAGTGATGACCCTGTCCGGTCGGGCGGCCATCGCCGGTATCGGTGCCACGGAGTTCTCGAAGGATTCCGGGCGCAGTGAGCTGCGGCTGGCGGCGGAAGCGGTATCGAGCGCGGTGAAGGACGCGGGGCTCACTCCGTCCGATGTGGACGGTCTGGTGTCGTTCACCATGGACGGCAACAGCGAGATCGCCGTCGCGCGGGAACTGGGCATCCCCGAACTCAAGTTCTTCAGCCGGATCCATTACGGCGGCGGGGCCGCGGCCGCGACCGTGCAGCAGGCCGCGATGGCCGTCGCGACCGGGGTCGCGGACGTCGTCGTCGCGTACCGGGCGTTCAACGAACGGTCCGGCATGCGGTTCGGGCAGGTGTCCTCGGCCGCGGCGGGGCAGGTGAACTCCTCCGGCGTCGACAACGCGTTCCACTACCCGATGGGGATCGCGACCCCGGCCGCGACCGTCGCCATGCTCGCCCGGCGGTACATGCACGAGTACGGCGCGACCAGCGAGGATTTCGGCAAGGTGGCCGTCGTCGACCGTGCCCGCGCAGCGACCAACCCCAAGGCGTGGTTCTACGGCAAACCGATCACGCTCGAAGATCATCAGGCCTCCCGCTGGGTCGCCGAGCCGTTGCACCTGCTGGACTGCTGCCAGGAGAGCGACGGCGGGGTCGCCCTGGTGATCGTCAGCGCCGAGCGGGCGCGTGACCTGCCGCACCGGCCTGCCGTGATCGCGGCGGCCGCGCAGGGGAGCGGGCCGGACCAGTACGTGATGACCAGCTACTACCGTGACGATCTCCCGGCGCTGCCCGAAATGGGTGTCGTGGGACGGCAGCTGTGGGAGCAGTCCGGGCTGGGGCCCGGCGACATGGACCTGGCCGTGCTGTACGACCATTTCACCCCTTATGTCCTGATGCAGCTGGAAGAACTCGGTTTCTGCGGGAAGGGCGAGGCCAAGGACTTCATCGGCGGCGGAACCCTGGAACTCGACGGGAAACTCCCGCTCAACCCGCACGGCGGGCAGCTGGGGGAGGCCTACATCCATGGGATGAACGGGATCGCCGAGGGCGTCCGGCAGCTCCGGGGCGGCGCCGTCAACCAGGTCGACGGGGCGTCACGGGTGCTGGTGACCGCCGGTACCGGCGTCCCCACGAGCGGACTGATCCTGACCGCGGGCTGACATCACCTCAATGCCCGATGGTGTACTAGAGCGGTACCTGCCACGGTGAAAGGGTTACCGGCCGGGAGGTGCCATGTCCGGACCAATCGTCGTCGCGTGGACCCTGACCGCGGTGTTCGCCGCGCTCGTCCTGCCCTGCGTGCTGAGACTCGTCCGGTTGGACTACGGCAGGCAGGGCGCGGCGGTCCGCAACGGCGACCTGGCCGAACTGCTGCTCGTCGTCGCCATGGTCGCGATGCTGTCCCCGGTCGGTGGCCCGATCCCGGCGGCGGGCTGGCAGGCGGTGCTGGCGCTGACCGCGGGCTGGTTCGCCGTCTCGTGGTGGAAGGGGCGGCGGTCCGGGCACGCCTCGTGCGGGCACCACGCCGTCTCCGCCACCGCGATGCTGTTCATGGTGACGTTCATGCCGCACAGCGAGGTCACCCACGGGCCGTGGCTGGTGATGTCCGGCCCCGGTGGCACTTCGGCACTGTGGCTTTCGCTGATCTTCGGTGCCGTGGCCGCGTATTTCGCGGCGGACGCCGTGCGCGCGGGGGTACTCGCGGCGCGGGGCGCGGAAGAATCCGGTCAGATGTCGCGGCGGGTGTGCCGGGTGATCATGGGGCTGGGGATGGGCTACATGCTGCTGGGCGCCGCCGTCTGACCTCTGGGGTGTGTCGCGAAGGCCACTTACGAGACCGGGACGCGGCGCACGACGCCCGCCTCGGCGGTGCCCACGTCCGGCAGGCCCTCTGCCGGGTTGTCCGCGGCCCACTTCGCGGCGTTGGCGATGTCCTTGTTCAGCGCGACGATCAGCGCTTCCGACGACGGGTACGCCTCCTGCTCGCGCAGGTGGTGGCCCAGCCAGACGGTCAGCACCTCACCGTAGAGGTCGCCGCTGAAGTCGAGCAGATGCGCCTCGACGAGCCGGTAGCCGTCCGCGCCGTAGTAGGTCGGCCGCCTGCCGACCGAGACCGCCGCCGCGATCCGGGTGCCGTCGGCGCGTTCGGCCCAGCCCGCCCACACTCCGTCGCCGACTTGGCCGTCTTGGTCGCGCAGCGCGATGTTGGCGGTCGGGAAGCCCAGCTCCCTGCCCCGCTGATCGCCCTTCTCCACCTGGCCACGGACCACGAAGTACTCCGCCGTCATGCCACTCCCGTCCCCTGCCGTCACGAAAGCCATGAATATCATGCCTCGCAGCCGCGGTCGACCGCCGTTCACGTCGCGAGAGGCGTCCACTGTGTACTGAATCATCTGGAGGAACCCGCGTCCGCGCTCTACCACCGCGATCGCGGGGCCTTCGGCCGGAGCGGGTTCATGCGTATAGCCCTTTGCCTGGGGCATCTCAGCTCCGCCACCTGGCTGAATCACGTGGTGACGAGCCGGTACCCGAGGTCGAGTTCCGTCCGGCCGAGGAGGCCGACGTGATGCCGGTGCCAATGCCCGTCCGCGAGATCGGCGCGCAGCCGCTCGACCGCCGTCGCGACGACGTTCTGGTCCAGCAGCGCCACCCCGGACATCCCCGCACGCACGCGCTCGGACAGGTAGGCCTCGGGCCTGCGCCAATACGCGCCGAGGAACCCGTCGACGCAGTCCGACGGCACCGGCAGCGGAACCACCGTGGGAGTCTGCCCTGCCGCGGTCAGTTCCTCGACGACCCTGTCGAGACAGGCCAGCCTGCTTTCGTGTTCGGCGATCTCCGGCAGGTAGTCCCGCACCAGCCAGAACCGCGCGAACACCGCCTGATCCCAGGTCACGATCACCTGGCGGCGGGACACGCGTCGCAGCTCGGCCAGCCCGGCGGTCACGTCCGTCCAGTGGTGCACGGTCAGCACCGCCAGGGCGGCATCGAAGGCACCGTCGGGGAAAGGCAGCCCTTCCGCGCACGCCTGCACGGCCGGGGCCGCGGTGGACGCACGCTGCGCGATCATCCGCCGCGACGGCTCGACGGCCACCACGTCGCGGTCTTCCGGCTCGTAGGAACCGGCTCCGGCCCCGACGTTGACCACCGAGCGCGCGTCGCCGAGAGCGGCGGTGACGGCGGCGGCGATGCGGGGATCCGGGCGTCTCGATCGCGCGTAGTCCCGGCCGAGTTCGGCATACGGGTCCGAGATCAAGGGGCGCACCTGCCCGAGTCTAGCCAGAGCCGCTACCTGCGGGAACGATGATTCAGTCTGTCGTGGTCAAGAAAGTGTCGGAAAGGACGGGAGCCTCGTCCCGGTCCGGTGCCGTGGTGGTGATCAGCAGCCCGGCGGGCTCGCGCCAGACCCGGGTCCGCAGCGGTTCGCCCGGGAAGACGACGCCGGCGAACTTGGCCGAGAACGACGCGACGCGGGCGGTGTCGCCGTCGAGGAATTCGTCGGTGACGGCCTTCGCGATGACGCCGTAGGTGCACAGGCCGTGCAGGATCGGCTTGTCGAACCCGGCCGCCGCGGCGAACGCGGGATCGGCGTGCAGGGGGTTGCGGTCCCCGCAGAGCCGGTAGAGCAGCGCCTGCTGCGGCAACGTCGGCGTGTCGATGACCGCGTCCGGATCCCGCGACGGCAGCTCGACGCGGTCGGACGGGCCGCGCTCGCCGCCGAAACCCCCTTCGCCACGGGCGAAGATGCTCGACCGCAAAGTCCACAGTGGAGTGCCGTCCGAGTCGGTGGCGACCGTCTCGTTCACGATCACGGCCGCCTTGCCCTTGTCGAAGACGTCGACGATCCGCGTGCGCGCCACGGCCTTCCCCGAGACCGGGATCGGCCGGTGCGCGATCACCTCCTGCTTGCCGTGCAACACTTTCCCGAGGTCGACCTCGACACCGGGGAACGAGACCGCGGGCGGCTCGAACACGCGCAGGTTCGCCGCCACGGTGGCGAACGTCGGCAGCACCTGGAGGCCGTCCTCGTAGGTGTAGCGCAGTTCGCGCGGGCTCGCCGGATCCGCGCCCGCACCGAGCGCCAGGTGGTAGAGCTGCACGTCCGACGGGGTCCAGGCGAAGCTCACCTCGCCGAGGTCGGCGCCGATCGCGACCGAGGGATCGATGGGCACGGAGACTCCTCAGATGCTGTGGTTTGTGCGTGCTTGGAGACCGAACACGCGTGCTTGGGGGCGGAACTCGCGTGCTTGGAGGCGGAACTGCGTGATCCGGCTCCAAGCACGCATGTTCGGAACTCCTACTCGTAGGTGACGGTGACCTCGTCGGTCAGCGGCAGGGACTGGCACGCCAGAACGATGCCTTCGGCGATGTCGTCACCGTCGAGGACCTCGTTGTTCAGCATCTTCACCTCACCGGAGGTGACTCGGCAGGCGCACGCGCTGCACTGGCCCTCGCGGCACGAGTACGGCGCGTCGAAGCCCTTTTCCAGCAACAGGTCCAGCAGTTTCGTCCGGCGGGGCCAGGTGAGCTTCTTCGTTTCCCCGTCGAGGGTGACCTCGACCGACGCCGGGGTCTCGGCCTCTTCGACGGCGACCGGCTCGGCCACTTCGAACGGATTCCCGCCCAGGGAAAGGAACCGCTCCAGGTGGATACGCTTGCGCGGCAACCCGAGGTCCTTGAGCACCGTGCGCGCGGCGTCCATGAACGGGCCAGGCCCGCAGATGAACGCCTCGTGCGCGGTGTACGGCGCCACCAAGGCGCGCAGGTGTGCCTCGGTCGGAAGTCCTTGCAGGCTCTCCAGCCAGTGCACGACGACCAGCCGGTCCTGGTACCGGGCGGCGAGGTCCGCCAGTTCCCGCGCGAAGATCACCGAACGCTCGTCGCGATTGGCGTACAGCAGCACCACCTTGCCGGTGCCGTGCTCCAGCGCGGACTTGAGGATCGACATCACCGGCGTGATACCGCTGCCGCCCGCGAGCAGCAGGAAGTCCTCATCGAGCGACGCGGGGCTGAACACTCCGGCCGGCGGCAGGACCTGCACCTCCTGCCCGGCCTGGAGGTTGTCGCAAAGCCAGTTCGACCCATAGCCGTCGGCGGTGCGCTTGACGGTGACCTGCACCCGGTTCTCATGCGGCGCGCTGGAGAGCGAGTAGCAGCGGGCCACCGACCCGGTCCGGTCGCTCGGCACGCGCAGAGTGAGGAACTGCCCTGGGGCGTATGCGAAAGCCGAAGCGTGCTCGGCCGGGATCTCGAACACGATCGACCGCGCGTCGGCCGTCTCGGTGATCACCTCGGCCACGGTCACGGTGACGGGACCGCTCATTCGGGCACCTCCAGCAGGCCGTCCTTCAACGCGGCTTCGATGCTCTCGCTGAGATTGCCGCAGGTGTCGAGCAACGCCGTCTGCGCCCCGGAAGCCTTCTGCTCGGCGAACACCGGGCAGCTGCGGGACGCGTCGGTCGTCCACTGGATGCTGGTGTGCTGCACGCTGTTCTTCTTGACCAGCACGCAGGTCCCGCACGCGCGGCAGCTCAGCGGCTGAAGCCCGGCGGTGAGGAACTCGACGGTCTCGGGCTTCACACCCCGGCCTCTTCCGCCTGCTGCCGCGCCAGGTTCTCGGCCACCTCCGCCGCCCAGACCTCGTTGGCGCGGCTGGTGTCCACTTCGAACTCGAACCGGCGCGTCATGTCCTCGGTGACGTCGGCCGCGTCCACATAGAACTGGTCGTACCAGCGGCGCAGCTGGTAGACCGGCCCGTCCTCCTCGCACAGCAACGGGTTGTCGATGCGGGTCTTGTTGCGCCAGATCTCCACGTCCTGCAGGAAGCCGACGCCGATGCCCTTGGCGAACTTCCCGGCGATCTTGTCCGCGTGCTCGTCCGAGACGCCCTCGAACTTCTTCACGCTCACGCCCCACTGCAGCACGAACGAGTTCTCGGTGACCGGGTAGTGGCAGTTGATCAGGACGTTCTCGATCTCGAAGCCCTGGTACGTGTTGAGCAGCTTGTTGATCATGTACGACGGCCCGAAATACGACGCCTCCGACCGCAGCAGGTTCTCTTCGCCGCCGTAGTTCGACGCCATTCCCTTGTCCGGGCGGCCCTTCGTGTTCAGGTACTGCGTGGCGATGTGGCCCTCGAACACGTTCTTGAAGTAGGTCGGGAAGGCGTAGTGGATGTAGAAGAAGTGCGCCATGTCGACCATGTTGTCGATGATCTCGCGGCAGTTGGAGCCCTCGATGAGCACCGAGTCCCAGGTCCAGTTGCTCCACTCGCCGGTGAAGACGCCCTCGATCCGCGGGATGACGACGTCTTCCGGCGGCGGATTGCCCTCCGGGTCGTGCCAGACGAACAGCTGCTTGTTCTCCTCCAGCACGATCCACGACTTCGTCCGTGCCCGCAGCGGAACCCGTTTGGCGTAGGGGATCGAGACGCATTTGCCGTTGCCGTTCCAGCGCCAGTCGTGGAACGGGCAGGCGATCTCGTCACCCTTGACCTCGCCCTGGGTGAGGTCGCCGCCCATATGGCGGCAGTACCCGTCGAGCACGTTCAGCTTGCCGGACGAATCGGCGAAGACCACCAGTTTCGTCCCGAACGCCGTGATGGCGTGCGGCTTCCCGTCGCGGAACGGCTCGGCCAGGCCGAGACAGTGCCAGCCGCGCGCGAACCGCGAAGGGGGCGCGCCCGCGTCGATCTGCCGTACGGATTCCGTCGTCATCGGCTGCCTCCCGCTTTGGTGTGATCTTGCTGCGCGAGATGCTCGGCCGCAAGGTAGCCGAACACCATCGCCGGGCCGATCGTCGCGCCTGGACCGGCGTAGGTGCGGCCCATCACCGCCGCGCTCGTGTTGCCCGCCGCGTAAAGTCCGTCGATCACCGACCCGTCTTCGCGCAGGACACGCGCGTGCGGGTCGATCCTCAAGCCGCCCTTGGTACCCAGGTCGCCGGGCACGATCTTCACCGCGTAGTACGGCGCGACGTCCAGCGGGCCCAGACTCGGGTTGGGTTTGTTCCGCGGGTCGCCGTAGTAGTGGTCGTACGCGCTGCGCCCGCGGTGGAAGTCCTCGTCCACGCCGCTTCCGGCGAAGCCGTTGAACCGCCGCACGGTGGCCTCCAGCGCGTCGGCCGGGACCTCGATCCGCTCGGCGAGTTTCGCGATCGTGCTCGCTTTGACCGCGATGCCCGCTTTGAACCAGCGGCCGGGCAGGGGCTGGCGAGGGCCGAGGCCGGTGAACATGTACCGGTTGCGGTTGCGCTGGTCGAACACCAGCCAGGTCGGGATGTTCGCGCCGGGCCCGTCACCCTCGCCGTACATCGCGTGCACGGCCTCGACGTACGGCGCCGACTCGTTGACGAAGCGTTCGCCTCGCGCGTTGACCATGAGGCAGCCCGGCCGCGACCGTTCGGCGAGCGCGAACCACGGGCCACCGGTCAGCGGGATGGACGGGCCCCACCACGCGTCGTCCATCAGGTCGACGGCCGCGCCGAGTTTGAGCCCGGCGTCGATGGCGTCGCCGGTGTTGGCCTCGGCGCCGACGGTCCACTCCGTACCGATGGGCGCCCGCTGGTATTTGACCCGCATCTCTTCGTTGCGCTCGAACCCGCCGGCGCCGAGGACGACGCCGAGCCGCGCGCGGATCGGCTTGTCCTCGCCCTCATGGCGCACGACGACGCCGGTCACCCGGTCGCCTTCGCTCTCCAGATCCACCAGAGGCGTGTTCAGCCAGACGGGGACATCCGCCCGGCGCAGACCTTCACGCAGACCGGCCGCAAGCGCTTGCCCCATGGAAAGAAGCCGCTGCCGCCGGATCCGGCCGGTCAGCCAGCGGCCGCCGAGACTCAGCACGCGGAGGATGCCGCGCGGATGCCGGGCGAGCAGGCTCAGCCACCGGTAGTCCGCCTGGGTGATCGGGGCGCCGAGCGGGGGCGCGCTGTACGGCGGCTCCAGGTTCGCCAGCTCCGGTCCGAGCAGGTTGCCGTCGAGCGCGGCCGGTTCGACCGACCGTCCGCCGGCCCGCCCGCCGGGGGCTTCCGGGTGGTAGTCCGAGTAGCCGCGGACCCAGCGGAAGCGCAACGGTGTCTTGTCGCAGACGAAGGACAGGACCTCGGGGCCGCGGTCGAGGAAGGCCGACCGGAGTTCGGCGGGGACCACGTCACCGACGATCGCTTCGAGGTATTCGCGCGCCCGTTCCGGGGGCTCCTCGATCCCGGCCGCCCGCAGCGCGTGGTTGCCGGGAATCCAGACGCCGCCGCCGGAGCGCGCCGTCGAACCGCCGAAGTGGGCGGCCTTCTCCACGACCAGGACCTCGAGTCCCCGGTGGGCTGCGGACAGTGCGGCGGTCATCCCGGCGGCACCACTGCCGACCACGATCACGTCGTACTCCATACGCCCCTCACCTGAAACACGTTGTAGGAAGCATGTAGCAGCATCCGCGCTGCTCCAGTCACCATAGACGAGAACGTGTTCTAGTTCTAGGGTGGGGGCATGGACTCCCTCGTCGCGGATGTGGTGATCGTGGGTTTCGGTGCGGCCGGCGCCTGTGCGGCGATCGAGGCCGCCGACGCCGGTGCCCGGGTGCTCGTGCTGGACCGGTTCTCCGGCGGTGGCGCGAGCGCGGTCAGTGGTGGTGTCGTCTACGCCGGGGGCGGGACGGCGCAGCAGCGGGACGCGGGCGTCGACGACAGCGTCGACGCGATGTACGACTACCTGCGGCTCGAGGCCGGCGACGTCGTCTCGGAGGAGACCCTGCGGCGTTTCTGTGCGGGCAGCACGGAGATGATCTCCTGGCTGGAAGGCAACGGCGTGCCTTTCGAGGGCAGTCTGTGCCCGTACAAGACGTCGTACCCGAGCGACGAGCACTATCTGTACTACTCGGGCAGCGAGGCGGCGGGCGGTTTCCGTGACGCCGCCAAGCCCGCGCCGCGCGGACATCGCGTCAAGGGGCCGGGCACTTCGGGAAAACTGCTGATGAAACGGCTCATGGAGGCGGTCCGGAGCCGCGGGATCCAGGTGCTGCCGCAGACCGCCGCGCGGAACCTCATCATCGACGAGGACGGGACCGTGACCGGTGTCGTCGTCTCGTCTTTGCGGGACGCTCCCGCTCGCGTGCGGGCCGCGCACCGGAGGCTGTCGGCGTATGCCGCCAAACCGGGGATCTACGTGCCCTCGCTGCGGAAGTCGCTGCACCGGCGAGCGGAGCGCATCGAGCGTCGCTACGGCCGTGAGCTGAGGATTTCCGCCTCGCGTGGGGTCGTTCTCGCGGCGGGCGGGTTCATCGCGAACCGCGAGATGGTGCGCGAGCACGCGCCCGCGTATCGCGGTGGACTGGCACTCGGGACGTCGGCCGACGACGGATCCGGCATCCGGATGGGGGTCGAGGCGGGCGGGGCCACCGCGGAGCTCGGGCGGATCTCCGCCTGGCGGTTCATCACCCCGCCGTCGGCGTTCCTCGGCGGCCTGCTCGTGGACGAGACGGGCGGCCGGATCATCGACGAGTCCCGGTACGGCGCGGCCGTCGGCGAACGCATGATCGCCGGACACGAAGGGCGTGGCTGGCTCCTGGTCGACGACGCCATCATCCGGGAGGTCCGGCGGGACGCGCGCGGGCAAAGTCAATGGTTCCAAGGACTTCAGGTGCGGTACCTGCTGCGCCGGCGCGTCGTCGCCGGTTCGCTCGACGAGGTCGCGCGCAAGGCCGGCGTCGATCCCGGCGGGCTGGCCGCCAGTGTCGAGGCGGCGAGGTCCGGCGCGGATCCGACGGGTAAACCCGCGGAGTTCGCGCGGCCGCTGGATCAGGGGCCGTACTCGCTGATCGATGTGTCGATCAAGCCGAACCTGGGCTATCCGTGCCCGATGCTGACGCTGGGTGGCCTGGTCGTCGACGAGGAGACCGGGGCGGTGCGCTCCGCCGCCGGCGCCCCGATTCGCGGGCTGTACGCGGCCGGCCGCACCGCGGTGGGAATCTGTTCTAAGTCCTACGTGAGTGGTCTGTCGCTGGCCGACTGCGTGTTTTCCGGGCGGCGTGCCGGACTGCACAGTGCGCTCGACCGGGGATCGGTCGACAAAAACGAGAACGTGTTCTAGTCTTGGACCCGGTTCACCGAGTACGGCGAGAGAGGGAACGCATATGAGCGAGCACGCCGCGCAGGACGTGATCGCGGGGATCCGGGAGCTGCTGCCGGTCCTGCGGGAGCGGGCGCAGGAGGCGGAGGACGCCAGGCGCGTTCCCGAGGAGTCCGTCAAAGCCCTGCAGGAGACCGGGTTCTTCAAACTGCTGCAGCCGAAGACGTTCGGTGGCCTCGAGGCCGACCCGGTGAGCTTCTACACCGCCGTCAAACTCGTCGCGAGCGCGTGCGGCTCCACCGGCTGGGTCGCCTCCATCCTCGGCGTCCACCCGTGGCACCTCGGCCTGTTCGAGGCGCAGGCGCAGCAGGACGTCTGGGGTGACGACAGCGACGTCCGGATCTCTTCGTCGTACGCGCCGATGGGCAAGGCGGACGTCGTCGACGGCGGGTACCGGCTCAGCGGGCGCTGGAGCTTCTCCTCCGGCTGCGACCACGCGACCTGGGTGCTGCTGGGCGGCCCGGTGTTCAAGGACGGCAAACCGGTCGACTTCTGCACCTACCTGGTGCCGATCTCCGACTACACGATCGAAGACGTCTGGGATACCGTGGGCCTGCGCGGCACCGGGTCCAACGACATCGTCGTGAACGATGTCTTCGTGCCGAAGCATCGCGCGCTGAGCTTCATCGCGACGTCGAAGTGCAAGACGCCCGGGCAGGAGATCAACCCCGGGCCCCTGTACAAACTTCCTTATGGTTCGGTGCATCCGAGCACGATCACCGCGCCGATCATCGGGATGGCGCAAGGCGCGTACGATGCGCACGTCGAGTACCAGGGCAAGCGGGTCCGCGCGGCGTACGCGGGAGAACAGTCCAAAGAGGACCCGTTCGCCAAGGTGCGGATCGCCGAGGCGGCGAGCGAGATCGACGCGGCCTGGCTCCAGCTGACGCACAACATCGACGAGCTGTACCAGCTGGCGTGCAAGGGGGAGAAGCTGCCGTTCCCCACGCGGTTGCGGGTCCGCCGCGATCAGGTCCGCGGTACCGAGCGCGCGATCTTCGCGATCGACAGGCTTTTCGAGAACTCCGGTGGCCGCGCCTTGCGGGCCGGAACCCCGATCCAGCGGTTCTGGCGCGATGCCCACGCCGGCCGGGTGCACGCGGCGAACGACGCCGAGCGCGCCTACGTCATGTTCGGAACCGGCGCCTTCGGGCTGCCCGTCGAGAATGCGATGGTCTGATGACCGAAGGCAAGTACGTCACCGTCCAAGGTGGACTCAAGCTGCACTACCACGAGGCGGGCGCGGAGCACCAGGAGACGGCGATCCTGCTGCACGGCGGCGGCCCCGGCGCGTCGGCGTGGAGCAACTTCGGCCGTAACCTGCCGGTGTTCGGCAAGAACTACCGGACGCTGGCGATCGACCAGCCCGGGTTCGGCCGGTCGGACAAGCCGACCGAGCATCCGCAGTACTTCCGCCACAGCGCGGACGCCGTGGTCGCGCTCATGGACGAACTCGGCATCGAGCGGGCGCATTTCGTCGGGAACTCGCTCGGCGGCGGGACTTCCGTACGGCTCGCGCTCAACCATCCGAAACGCGCCGGCCGTCTCGTCCTGATGGGACCGGGCGGCCTGAGCGTGAACCTGTTCGCGCCCGATCCCACCGAGGGCATCAAGAACCTCGGCCGGTTCAGCGCCCCGCCGGGCCCGAGCCGCGAGAAACTCGAAGCCTTCCTGCGGATCATGGTGCACGACCAGTCGCTGATCACCGACGAGCTGATCGACGAGCGATTCGCCGCGGCGAGCGCGCCGGAGTCCCTGGCGGCGATGAAGGCGATGGGCAAGTCGTTCGCCCAGCCCGACACCTACGAAGAGGGCATGCTGTGGCGTGAGGCGCATCGACTGCGTCAGCGTGTGCTGCTCATCTGGGGCAGGGAAGACCGCGTCAACCCGCTCGACGGCGCCCTGCTCGCGCTCAAGACGATCCCGCGTGCCCAGCTGCACGTGTTCGGCGGCTGCGGCCACTGGGCGCAGCTGGAGAAGTTCGACGAGTTCAACCGGCTGGCACTCGACTTCCTGGGAGCCTCCTGATGGGTATCCGTTCGCTCGCCTACCTCCGCATCGAAGCCACCGACATGGCCGCGTGGCGTGAATACGGGCTGAAGGTCCTCGGCATGGTCGAGGGCTCCGGCACCAATCCGGAAGCGCTCTACCTGCGCATGGACGATTTCCCGGCGCGGCTCGTGATCTTCCCCGGTGAGCACGACCGGCTCGCCGTGGCCGGCTGGGAGGTCGCCAACGCCGGCGAACTCGACGAGATCCGGGCTTCGCTCGACGCGCACTCGGTGCCGTACAAGGAAGGCACGCCGGATCAGCTGGCCGATCGCCGGGTCGACGGCTTAGTGTCCTTTGAGGACCCGTCGGGTAACACGCTCGAGGTGTTCCACGGCGTCGCGCTGCAGCACCGGCGCGTCGTCAGTCCTTATGGGCACAAGTTCGTGACCGGTGAGCAAGGACTCGGACACGTCGTACTGTCCACACACGACGATGACGCTTCTCTGCGGTTCTACCGTGACGTACTCGGGTTCCGGCTGCGGGACTCGATGAAACTGCCGCCGCAGATGGTCGGCAGGCCCGCCGACGGCGCTCCGGCGTGGCTGCGGTTCTTCGGCTGCAACCCGCGTCACCACAGTCTCGCGTTCCTCCCGATGCCGACACCCAGCGGCATCGTGCACCTCATGGTCGAAGTGGAGAACACCGACGACGTCGGCCTCTGCCTCGACCGGGCCATCCGCCGGAAGGTGCCGATGTCGGCCACCCTGGGGCGGCACGTCAACGATCTGATGCTCTCGTTCTACATGAAGACCCCCGGCGGCTTCGACGTCGAATACGGCTGCGAGGGGCGTCAAGTGGACGACGAGAGCTGGATCGCCCGAGAGAGTACGGCGGTTTCCTTGTGGGGACACGACTTTTCAGTCGGCGCACGTCGAGTATCAGGGCAGTCGTGACCCCGGTGACGGACCTCGGCGCGGAGATCGATCCGGCGCGGTTCCGCACGGTGCTCGGGCACTTCTGCACCGGCGTCGCGGTGGTGACCGGACACGACGGCACGGCGCCGGTGGGCTTCGCGTGCCAGTCGTTCGCGGCGCTTTCCCTCGATCCGCCGCTGGTGCTTTTCTGCCCTGCCAAGACTTCCCGGACCTGGGCGGTGCTCGCCGAGTCCGGCCGGTTCGCCGTCAACGTGCTCGCCGAGAACCAGCAAGAGGTCAGCGCGGTGTTCGGCGCGCGGGGCGCGGACAAGTTCGCGTCGGTCGACTGGACCCCCGCCCCGTCCGGATCCCCTTTGCTGGCAGGGGCTCTGACGTGGATCGACTGCACGCTCGAAGCGGTGCACGAGGCGGGTGACCATTACGTCGTCGTCGGCAGGGTCACCGCGCTCGGGGAACCGTCCGACGCCCGGCCGCTGCTGTTCCATCGCGGGCGGTACACGGTGACCGAGCCGGTGACGGACGCGCTCGCCGCGCTCATGCCCTGGCCGCGTCCTGACGATTGGCTCTGATCGGCTCACCGGCTTCGTGCAGACTGCGCAACGCGAGCGAGTACGACTCGATGAGCCCGGTCTCGTGGTACGGGACGCCGATCTCCGCGCAGTATCCTTGAACGATGGGCCGGGCGCGGCGAAGATGCGGCGATGGCATGCTCGGGAACAAGTGGTGCTCGATCTGGTAGTTGAGCCCGCCGAGCGCGACGTCGACGATCCTGCCGCCGCGGACGTTGCGCGACGTGAGCACCTGCTTGCGGAGGAAGTCGAGTTCGGTGTCGCCGGACAGGATCGGCATCCCCTTGTGGTTGGGTGCGAAGATCGATCCCATGTAGACGCCCCACAGTGCTTTGTGGACGATGAAGAAGACGAGCGCCTTGCCGGGGGAGAGGACCACGAGCAGCGCGCTGAAGTAAAGCGCGAAATGTGCCAGCAGCAAGGCCGCTTCGAGCCCGCGCCGCCGGAGACCCGGCTTCGCGACCGAGCGGATACCGGAGAAGTGCAGGTTCAGGCCTTCGAGGGTGAGCAACGGGAAGAACAGGAACGCCTGGTAACGGCCGATGAACCGGGGGAGGCCCTTGCTGGCCCGCGCCTGGTCCTTCGACCACACGAGGATGTCCGGATCGACGTCGGGGTCGAGGTCCTCGTGGTTCGGGTTCGCGTGGTGACGGGTGTGCTTGTCCATCCACCAGCCGTAACTCATGCCGACGCCGAGGTTCCCCGCGATCCGGCCGGCGATCTCGCTCGGACGACGGGTGCGGAACACCTGCCGGTGCGCGAGATCGTGCGACAGCAACGCGATCTGGCCGAACATCACCGCCTGGAAGACGGCGATCCCCAGCTGCCACCAGGAATCCCCGATCGCGAAGAAGGCGATCCAGCCGGAGACGAAGAGGGTGGCGACCAGGCCGATGCGGAAGGCGTAGTAGCCGGGACGGCGGTCGAGAAGGCCCGCTTCGCTGACGCGGCGGGACAGACGGGCGAAATCGCTGCCTGTGCGGAGGTTTGCGGTCACCGTTGTGAGTCTCGTCGGGGGTGGGGGTGGAGTGAATGCGGTGCGCCGGTGGGTTGGTGCGGGGGTTGGCCCTACCTTGGGGCCGTGATGTTCAGGGCGCGGACGTGGTATCTGCGGGTCGTGTGGCGGCACGAATTCGCCGAGGAACCCGTGGAGATCCTCAGCGAGGTCGGTCCCGGTGGCCATGAGCGCCGGAAGGTGGAGCGGTTCCGGGACGGCAGGCTCGGTTGGGCCGACGAAAAGGACGAGGTGGGCGGCACCGGCTCGGGTGTGGTCCCCGTCCCGCCTTTTGCCGAGATCAACTCGCAGGAGGAATTCGTGGCGTCCAGGATCACCGGCGACGAGTTTGAGCAGGCGTGGCGACAAGCGCTCGGCGGGCAGTGAGCGCCCGGATTCGGAGGGCCTTCGCTCAGCGGTGATAGACATTTTCGGATGTTTTTGCCCGGCCGCTCCTCTATTCGTGGCCGTCGAACTTGTGTTCGAGTATGATCTTGGCCATGACCACATCTCTTGCTTTTAATCCGAAAGCCGCTCGTTTTCTGGATGCCGCTTACGACGAGGAGGTTGTGCTTCGTCGGGCGCAGGGGCGGCAGGTGCGTTCGATAGCGGGGTTCGCCGGGGTGGGTGGGTCGCGAAGATCGGTGACCGAGGAGGTCGCGTTGGCGTTCTCGGTCTCCCGTAATCAGGCGTATCTGCTGGTCGAAACCTCGTCCGCCCTGGTGGCCCGGTTGCCGAACACGTTGGCGGCGCTGGAGAACGGCGATATCGATCTGCACAAGGCGTCGAAGTGTCCCAGCTGACCCGCGAGGTGTCCGATGAGGTCGCCGCGCGGGTGGACGCCTGGATGGCGAAGCGTCTCGCCGGCCGTGATCCCGGGGCGATCCGGAAATCGGTGGATCACGCGGTGCAGAAGTTCGATCCCGGCGGTTACCGGGAACGCGCCGCGGCCAAACGCGCGTTACGGCATGTGTCGCTGGAACACGAGGACGAGACCATGTCGAAGCTGTCGGGCTGGCTCCCCGCCGAGGTCGCCAGTTCGATCTACGCGTCCCTGAGCCACGCGGCCAAGAAACGCCGCAAGGCCGACACATCCCGCACCCTCGACCAGCACCGGGCGGACATCTTCGCCGAACGACTGCTGGCCGAGGACGGGCACGGGACACCGCGGGCGCATGTCCATGTCTATGTCGACTTGCTGACCCTGACCGGCGCCCGGGAAGATCCCGCCACCCTCGCCGGCTACGGACCCATTCCTGGCTGGCTCGTGCGAGAGATCGCCGCCGACCCTGGCTCGACGTGGTCCCGGCTGATCACCGATCCCGTCACCGGGCAACTTCTCGAAGCCAGTCCCGGCACCTACCGGTCCCCGGCCTCGCTGGCCCGCCTGATCAGAGCCCGGGATCGGGAATGTACCCACCCTGGCTGCCACCGCCCGGCGGAGTTCTCCGAGATCGACCACATCACCACCTGGGCCCGCCACGGCACCACCGATCACCACAACTGCCACGCCGCCTGCAAGATCCACAACCTCCTCAAAGAAGAACCCGGCTGGGCCGCGGAACCCACCGGCAACGGCGGCATGACCATCACCACCCCCACCGGCCGCACCTACACCGCAACACCCGAACCACTCCACGACCCACGCCCCCAACCGGAGGACGACACCCCACCCTTTTGATCGGCGCGGGCCTGCTCGCGGCTACCCGGACGCGCGACGGGTAGGGCACCAACGCGCCCTCGGACCGGCGCGCCAGAAACCGGCGCGCCCGGAAACCGTGCCCGTGAAGGCCCCCTTCCCTTCGCTGAGCCGGGGGAAGGAGTCGTTCACGCGCCACCGCGGCGACGATGTGGCCCTACGACCCCGCGGCAGCCTCCCGCGCCGCATCGAACGGAGCCCGGTCGAACACGATCCGCAGCTCCACGATCTTCCCCTCCCGCACCGTCAGCAGCTCGGCCCCGGGCGCGCTCGCCACCGGCAGGGTCGCCGTGTCGTACATCAGCAACGCGGTCGTCTCGTCCCCGAACGCCGAAAGCAGGGTCGAGCCGGTCAGGATCTCGGTGAACGGGCCCATGAACCCGCGAAACGCCTCCGCGCCGGAAAGGGGTCCGCCGGGCGTGTGGCAGGCGATGTCGTCGGCGACGTAGGTCATCGCCTTCTCGAAGTCCTTGCCCGTCCACGCGCGGTGGTAGGAGAGCGCGACATCCAAGGCGGGACTGGTCATGATGGTTCCTTTCGTCGGTCTTCACCCCGTCAGACACCACCCCCGCCCCGAACGGAACGGTGCACCGCGAAAGTGACACGATCGGCTCATGAGGGCGATGGGAGACCAGGACTTTCGCGAGCTCACCGACACCTATCGGCACGAGCTCCACCTGCACTGTTACCGGATCCTCGGCTCCCTCACCGACGCCGAGGACGCCGTCCAGGAGACGCTCCTCGCCGCTTGGAAGGGCATCGACGGCTTCGAGGGGCGCTCATCGCTTCGCACGTGGCTGTACCGCATCGCCACCAACCGCTGCCTCAACGCTCTGAGGGACGCGGGCCGCCGTCGCCCGCCCGAGCCGGTGCCGCCGTTCGACCCGCCGGAGCCGAGCCGCCGCGGCGAGGTGACCTGGTTACAGCCGTATCCGGACGAACTCGCCGACAGTGAGCCCGGCCCCGAAGCGCGCTACAGCACCAAGGAGGCGATAGAGCTCGCCTTCATCACCGGACTCCAGCTCCTCCCGCCGAGACAAGCAGCCGCGCTCGTCTTGCGTGACGTCCTGTGCTTCCCCGCCGGTGAGGTCGCGAGCATGCTCGGCACCACCGAGACGGCGGTCAAAGGCATCCTTCAGCGCGCCCGTGCCTCCCTCGACAAGCATCGCGAGAGCGCCGGGCACCGGCCGTCACCCGACGAACGCGCGCTGACCAGGCGATTCGCCGATGCGTTCACCGCGGGCGACCTCGACGGCATCCTGAGCCTGCTCACCGACGACGCCTGGCTCGCCATGCCGCCGGCACCGCACGAGTACCACGGTCTCGAAGCGATCGCGGGCTTCCTCCGCGTCACCATGGCCATTCCCGTGGAGGGTTTCACCATGACCCCGGCACGGGCCAACAACCAGCCCGCCTTCGTCTGTCGTCACGGTGAGACACCGGCCGGACTGATGGTCCTCACCCTCGACGGTGATCGCGTCCGCGCCATCACCCGGTTCCTGGATCAGAAGTAGCCCGCCAGGCGGCGGCAGAGCCTGGCGATGTCGATGACCGGCGCGCCCGTCCACGAAGGGCCGTCCATCCACCCGATCTCCTCGGGCGTTCCCTGATGCCGTACGAAAACGTGCTGGTGGAAATGTGCGACACTCCGCCCGGCGATGGCGGAGAACACGTGCTCCGGAGCCAGTTCCGCGCGCAGGCCCCTGGCCGCGCACCAGGCCGCTCGCGAAACCGCCGAGACCTCGTCCGAGGTCAGCTCGTCCAGCGCCGCCACGTGCCGCCGGGTTTCGACGAACAGATACCCGGGGAAGCCGCCGGGCCGGTGCGACACGACGACCGCGTCCCCGGCCCAGACCACCGGCCCCACCAGCGGGCCTTCGCCACGGTGCTTGGCACAGATCGCGCACTCCACCGGCTCACGATAACGGCGGCCGCACCCGCGCGAGGTGGTCCGCAGGCGAGCCGAACAGGTGCGCCGCGCCATGTGCCCGCTTGAAATACCGATGCGCCGGATGCTCCCAGGTGATCGCGATCCCGCCGTGCAGCTGGATCATTTCACCCGCCACCGTCGCCAGCGACTCCGAGCAATGCACCTTCGCCGCCGCGGCCAGCCTGCTCGACTCCGGAGCCGCGTAGGCCGCCGAGCGCGCGGTCTCCACCAGGACGTGGAGATCCGCCATCCGATGCTTCAACGCCTGGAATCCGCCGATCGGCCTGCCGAACTGGTGCCGCTGCTTGCTGTACTCCACCGTCAGTTCGAGGGCCCGTGCCGCGGCACCGGCCTGTTCGGCGGCCAGGACGGCGCAGGCGACGTCCCGCAGCGCGCCGAGGTCGACGGGGCCGATCAGCCGGGCGGGGACACTGTCGAAACGAACCCTGGCCAACCGCCGGGTTTCGTCCATCGCCGCAGTCCGCTCTCGCCGCGCATCGGTGACTTCGTACAGCGAGCCGTCAGCCACGACCAGGAGGATCTCGGCCTCGTCTCCGTGGAGGACGTAGTGCGCCTCACCCTCCACCGCGGAGTCGGCGACGCGGCAGGCAGGAGCATCCCAGCGACCTTCGGCATCGGTCCAGGCCACCGCGCCGACGACACCTTCGGCGAGGCGGGGGAGCAGACGTTCGCAAGCCTCGTCGTCGCCCGTGGCCAGGACGGCGTGCACGGCGAGCACGGCCGAGCCGAGGAACGGGACGTCGGCGAGGACCCTGCCCAGTTCTTCGGCGACCACCTGCAGTTCCGCCGTCCCGGCGCCGAGCCCGCCGAACCGCTCGGGAACGGCCAACGCCGCCACACCGATCTGCTCGCACAGCTCGGGCCAGGGATCCGCTTCCCGGTCCAGCAGTTTCCGCACGCTGTCGCGCAGCGCGTCCTGCTCGGCGGTGAACGTCATGACAGCACCCGCTCCCGGTGGAACCGCGGCGTGCCCCAGGCACCGACCAGCGCGCGGACCCTGGTCAGCCGCAGGCCGAGCGCGTGTTCCGCGGTGTAGCCGATCGCACCGTGCACCTGCAGCCCGGTCCGGGCGGCGAGGTGCGCGGCGTCGCCGCACGCCACCTTGGCCGCGGAGACGTCGCGCCGGTCCAGCGTTACGGCCGCGCCGAACAGCAGCGGTTCGGCCAGCGCGAGCCCGGTCGCGACATCCGCGAGCAGGTGCTTGACCGCCTGGTAGCCGCCGATCTCACGGCCGTACTGCTTGCGTTGTGCGGCATACGCGACGGACGTGTCGAGCAGCCACCGTCCCGCGCCGAGGAGTTGCGCCGCGGTGGCGAGCACACCCAGTTCGAACGCGCGGGCAGCGTCGAGCGCAGTGCCGAGATCGTCGCCCGTCACCGGCGGGAACAACCGTCGTGAACTGTCCACAGAGGACAAAAGGGAGCCGGGAGTGAACGCGCGCAGCCTGCCGTTCTCGACGGCGAGCCGCGCGTCCGCGACGTCGGAATCCAAGGCATACGGCACATGCGGAGGGTAAGCCACCGACGCCAGCGTCTCGCCGGACGCGACCGACGTCAGCAGTTCGTCGTCCAGCAAGGACGGCAGGACGGCCACGGTGTCGGTCCACGGCCCGGGAACGCAGTGATAGCTGAGCCGTTCGAAGCCGACGGCCAGATCCACCGGCGTGGCGCCGAAACCGTCGTACTTCTCGGGGACCGCCAGCGCGGTCACGCCGAGTTCCGCCAGCCGCCGCCAGATCTTGAGACCGGGGCCGTGATCACCAGCCGCCCAGGACCGGTTCGCCGAATCCGTGTCCACACCGGACAGAAGATCGTGCAGGCTGCGGGAGAACTGCTCCTGCTCGCCGGAGAGTGCGAACCTCATCGAGCCCCCTTCGGCAGGCCGAGCAGCCGTTCGGCGACGATGGACCGCTGGATCTGGTCGGTCCCGCCGTAGATCGGCCCCGCCAGGGAGAACAGCCAGCCGTCGCTCCAGCCGCCCCGCAGTTCGGCGTCCGGGCCGAGGATGTCGAGCGCGGTTTCGTGCAGGGCGACGTCGAGGTGCGACCAGAACAGCTTGTTGACACTCGATTCCGGGCCGAGCTCGGCACCGTCCGACAGCCGGGTGACCGTGCCCAAGGTGTACAGCTGATAGGCCCGCGCGCCGATCCACGCGTCGGCGACCCGGTCCGCGGTGTGCGCCGGACGTCCGGCGTCGTGCCAGAGCGAGACCAGCCGGTCGGCAGCGGCGAGGAACCGGCCGGGGCTGCGCAAGGACAGGCCGCGTTCGTTGTTCGCCGTCGTCATCGCGACCCGCCAGCCCTCACCCGGCGCGCCGATCACGTCCTCGTCGGGGACGAAGACGCTGTCGAAGAAGATCTCGGCGAACCCCGGTTCGCCGTCCAGCTGGGGGATCGGCCGGACGGTGACGCCCTCGGCTCGCAGGTCCACCATCAGATAGGTGAGTCCCTTGTGCCGCACCGAGTCCGGGTCGCTGCGGAACAGACCGAACGCGCGGTCGGCGAACGTCGCTCGCGAGCTCCACGTCTTCTGCCCGCTGACCCGCCAGCCGCCGTCGCAGCGAGTCGCGGTGCTCCGCAGAGCCGCGATGTCACTGCCCGCCTCGGGTTCCGACCACGCCTGCGCCCAGACCTCCTCGGAGTGCGCCATCTTCGGCAGGATGCGGCGCTGCTGCTCTTCCGTGCCATGGGAGAACAGCGTCGGCGCCAGCATGAAGATGCCGTTCTGGTTGACCCGCGACGGTGCTCCCGCCGCGTAGTACTCCTCCTCGAACAGCACCCACTCCAGCAGGCTCGCGTCCCGCCCGCCGAACTCGCGCGGCCACGAGACGACGGACCACCGGGAGTTGGCCAGCTTCGCTTCCCACTCGCGGTGCTGCGCGAATCCTTCGGCGGTGTCGAACGACTTCAGCGGCTCGGCGGGAACGTTCGCGGCGAGCCAGGCGCGGGCTTCGTCACGGAAGGCGAGCGTGCGCTCGTCGAGATCGAGATCCATCACGAGGTCCTGTTCGCGTCTCGCATCGAGCGCGCGTCCTGCCCGCCCAGCGAGTCACCACCGGAAACCTCGGCGTTGTGCGCGTGCGCGAAGTGGTGCAGCCCGAACACGGAGTCCATTCCGGACCGGAGACCCATCAGGTCTTCGGCCTGGTTCACGGCCTTCTTGGCGAGCGCGAGCCCCATCCGCGGCATCACCGCGACCTTCTCCGCCAGCGCCATCGTCTCGGTTTCGAGGTCGGCGCGCGGGACGACGCGGTTCAGCATGCCCCATTCCTTGGCCTGCCGCGCCGTGAAGCGCTCACCGGTGAACAACACTTCCTTGGCCGCGCGCGGACCGAGGACCCAGGGGTGCGCGAAGTACTCGACACCGGGAATCCCCATGCGCACCACGGGATCGGCGAAGAACGCGTCGTCGGAGGCAACGATCATGTCGCAGACCCATGCCAGCATCAGTGCCCCCGCGATGCACGCGCCCTGCACGCTCGCGATGGTCGGCTTCGGGATCTCGCGCCACCTTCGGCACATGCCGAGGTAGACCTCGGACTCGCGGGCGAACCGCTGATCGCCGCCCTCGGCGCCGACATGGTCCCACCACAGGACCGCCTTGCGCTCGAACGAGACGTCCACGTCGCGCTCCGGCGTCCCGATGTCGTGCCCGGCGGAGAAGTGCTTCCCGGCGCCGGCCAGCACGATCACCTTGACCTCGGGATCGTCGACGGCGCGGGCGAACGCCGCGTCGAGCGCGTAGGTCATCGCCGAGTTCTGCGCGTTCCGGTACTCCGGCCGGTTCATCGTGACGACGGCCACCGGCCCGCGTCGCTCGTACTCGACGGTCATCCGTTCTCCTCCCGCAACACGCGTTTCAGCACCTTCCCCGACAGATTCCGCGGAAGCTCCACCACGAAGTCGACAAATCGAGGGGTCTTGTAGTTGGCCAACTGTCCTTCGCAGTACGCCAGAACGTCCTCTGTGGTCAGTTCGGCCCCCGGGCCGAGCCGGACGAAGGCCTTGCCGACCTCGCCGAGCCGCCCGTCCGGCACGCCGACGACGGCGGCTTCCGCGACGCCGTCCAGACGGCTCAGCACCTGCTCGACCTCCGCCGGGTAGACGTTGAACCCGCCGCAGACGTACATGTCCTTGATCCGGTCGACGATCTTCAGGTAGCCGCGTTCGTTCAGCACCCCGACATCGCCGGTGTGCAACCAGCCGTCGGCGTCGACGGCCTTCGCGGTGGCGTCCGGATCGTCGAGATAGCCGAGCATGACGTTGGGGCCGCGGAGCAGGACTTCGTCGTGTTCGCCGAGTTTCACCTCGAAGCCCGCCGTCGCACGGCCCGAGAAGTTCGCGACCAGTTCGGCGTCGTCCTCGGGGCGGGACATCGTGGCCACCACGGCTTCGGTGAGGCCGTACGCGGTGAGCACGGTGTCGAAGTCCAGATCCGTCCGCATCCGCTCGACGAGCGTGACCGGCACGGTGGCGGCGCCGGTGACGGCGAGCCGGAGACTGGAGAGATCGTGGTTCGCGCGTTCCGGCGCGTCCAGCAGCACTTGGTAGACCGTCGGCGCGCCGGGGAGCACGGTGATCCGCTCGCTTTCGATGAGGCGCAGGGTTTCCCGGACGTCGAAGGTGCGCTGCGGCAGCAGGGTCGCGCCACGCAGGACGGCCGCGAGGATCCCTGCCTTGTAACCGAAGCTGTGAAAGAACGGGTTGATGACGAGGTAGCGGTCTTCCTCGGTCAGGCCACCGCAATCGCCCCAGGCTTCGGCGACGCTCAGTGCCTGCTGGTGGCTGCTCATCGCGCCCTTGCTGCGCCCGGTGGTCCCGGAGGTGAACAGGATGTCGCTGACGTCGTCCGGTTTCGCAGGACTGGCGAAATCGCTGTCGAGACCGGCGAGGGTGTCCCATTCCGTCACGCCGTCGACCGGTTTCTCCGCGCCTTCGACAGGGATGCGCACCACGGTGCCCGGGCGAGCGGAACCGAGATCCGCCAGCCGGTCCGTGCCGAGGAACGTGCCGGTGATCGCCAGTGCGGACACCTTCGCGCGCTCGAGGACGTCGATGGTCTCGCGCGCGGTGAAGCGGGTGTTGACCGGGATCAGTGTCGCTCCGGCGTACAGCGCGCCGAGCCCCGCGACGACCCAGTGCCAGGTGTTGGGGGAGCAGATGGCAACCCGTTCGTGGCCCTCGAAGAACCGCGCCGCCTGGCGCACCCGCCGGGCGAGCTCGGCATAGGTGAGCCGGACTTCGCCGTCGACCAGCGCTTCTCGCGCGGTGAAGCGTTTCGCGGCCCTGTCGAGCGCCGCCGGGATGGTTCCTTCAGTCATCGAAGTCTCCCTAGCAAGTGCTTGGTAGGGTAGCCTACGCAGCAGGCTCTGGTTTGGCTAGAGGAGGCAGGCGTGGTCCAAAACGGTTTCCGTGACCGTGTGCGCACCTGGCTGGCGGACAACCTGCCGACGGAACTGCGCGGTTCGGGCGGTCCCGGCCGGGAGCACGAGGCCTTCGACGAACGCGTGGAATGGGAGCGGCGGCTCGCCGCGGCGGGCTGGACCTGCGTCGGCTGGCCGGTCGAACACGGCGGTCAGGGCGCGACCCTCGAACAGCAGGTCGTCTTCCACGAGGAGTACGCGCGAGCGGGTGCGCCGGCGCGAGTCAGTCACCTGGCGCAGGAACTCCTCGGCCCGACCCTGATCGCGTTCGGCACGCCGGAGCAGCGGAAGCGGTTCCTGCCGCCGATCGTGGCCGTCGAAGAACTGTGGTGCCAGGGCTATTCCGAACCCGGCGCCGGATCCGACCTCGCCGCCGTGTCGGCCACGGCGACCCTCGAAGGCGACGAGTGGGTGCTGAACGGCCAGAAGGTGTGGACGTCGCTCGCGCAGGTGGCCGACTGGTGTTTCGTGCTGGCCCGCACCGAACCCGGTTCGAAACGCCACAAAGGACTGTCCTATTTGCTCGTCCCGATGCGGCAGCCCGGAGTCGAGGTCCGGCCGATCCGGCAGCTCACCGGGACCTCGGAGTTCAACGAAGTCTTCTTCGACGGTGCCCGCACGGCGAAGGATCTCGTCGTCGGCGAACCCGGCGACGGCTGGCGGGTGGCCATGGGCACGCTCGCGTTCGAGCGCGGCGTCGCGACGCTCGGGCAACAGGTCGGCTTCCGCCGGGAACTCGAAGAACTCACCAGGATCGCGCCGGACGACCCGGTGATCGCCGAACGGATCGACCGCGCCTGGGTCGGCTTGGAGGTCATGCGGGCGCAGGCGATCCGCACCCTCGGCGACTCGTCGCCCGGCGTGGCCGAAGTGTCCAAACTGGTCTGGGCGAACTGGCATCGCGATCTGGGGGAGCTGGCGATGCTCGTCCGCGGCGCGCGGGGTGTGCTCGCGGAAGACGGTCTCGACGCATGGCAACGGCTCTTCCTCTTCACCCGCGCCGACACGATCTACGGCGGTTCCAACGAAATCCAGCGCAACGTCATCGCCGAGCGAGTGCTCGGCCTGCCAAGGGAGGTGCGACCGTGATCCCGGTGCCGAAGTACCCCGAGGGGGCGAACCTCCTGCGGGGCAAGGTGGTCGTGGTGACGGCGGCGGCCGGCACCGGGATCGGTTCCGCGGTGGCGAAACGCGCGCTGGAGGAAGGCGCCCGCGTCGTGATCAGTGACTGGCACGAGCGGCGCCTCGGCGAAAAGGCGGCCGAGCTGGGTGACGTCCACGCGATCCCCTGTGACGTCACACAAGAGGATCAAGTGCAAACGCTCATCGACGGAGCCGCCGCGCACTACGGCCGGATCGACGTGCTCGTCAACAACGCCGGGCTCGGCGGCACAAGGTCCATTGTGGACATGACCGACGAGGAATGGGCACGGGTCATCGACGTGACTCTCAACGGCACGTTCCGCGCGACGAGGGCGGCGGTGAACCGGTTCGTCGCCCAAGGCGGCGGCGGGGCGATCGTCAACAACGCGTCGGTGATCGGGTGGCGCGCGCAGGCCGGGCAGGCCCACTACGCGGCCGCGAAGGCGGGGGTCATGGCGCTCACCCGGTGTTCGGCCGTCGACGTCGCCGAACACGGCATCCGGGTCAACGCCGTCGCGCCGAGCCTGGCGATGCATCCGTTCCTGGCCAAGGTGACCAGCGAGGAACTGCTCACCGAACTCACCGCGCGCGAGGTCTCGGGGAGGGCGGCGGAACCCTGGGAAGTGGCGAATGTGATGGTGTTCCTCGCCAGTGAGTACTCGTCGTACCTCACCGGCGAGGTCGTGTCCGTGAGTTCCCAGCATGCGTGAGACCTGTTGGCGGAGCAGAGGTGAAACTCGGGAAAGTGATCCTATGTGTGAACCTGCCCGGCCGAAGGCCTCGCGATCTCGGTGGCAGGGCGCCTTCTCGGCTCGACGTGACATGACTTACCATCTAGCGCCCTGCCGACGTCGATCGCGGTCGCGGGTTCACCACCACACGATGAGGTACCGATGAAAGCCAGTCCAGGGTCCCGCCGCGCCGAACTGCTCGCCCTGGCGGCGAAGCTGTTCGCCGAGCGCGGTTACGTCTCCACCACCGTGCGGGATATCGCGGACGCGGCGGGCATCCTGTCCGGCAGCCTGTACCACCATTTCGACTCGAAGGAGTCGATGGCCGACGAGATCCTGACCGGATTCCTCGACGAACTCTTCGGCGCCTACGCCGAGATCGTCGCGGAAGGGAAGGGGCCGAGGGAAACACTCGAAGCCGTCGTCGTGGCGTCGTTCGAATCCATTCACCGGCGGCCCGCCGAGGTGGCGATCTACCAGTCCGAGGCGAAGCATCTGATGCAGTTGCCGCGGTTCGGCTACCTCAACGACCGCAACACCGAATTCCGCAAGCTGTGGAACGGGATCCTCACCGACGGCATCGCGGCGGGCGTGTTCCGCGAGGACCTCGACGTCGAACTGACCTACCGGTTCATCCGCGACACCGTCTGGGTGGCGGTGCGCTGGTACAACCCCGGCGGCACGCTGAGCGCGGACGACGTCGCGCAGCAATACCTCGGGATCCTGCTGGACGGAATCGCGACCAAGAGGAGGCGGCGTGGCTGAAGCTTATGTCCTGGACGCGGTCCGGACCCCCGTCGGCAAACGCGGGGGAGCGCTCAGCGGTGTCCACTCCGCCGACCTCGGCGCCCACGTCATCCAGGCCGTCGTCGAACGCGCGGGCGTCGAGGCCGACCTGGTCGACGACGTCATTTTCGGCTGTTGCGACACGCTCGGGCCGCAGTCCGGGAACATCGCGCGCACGGCGTGGCTCGCGGCGGGTTTCGGGCACCACGTGCCGGGTGTGACGATCGACCGGCAGTGCGGTTCGAGCCAGCAGGCCGTGCACTTCGCCGCGCAGGCGGTGCTGTCCGGGACGATGGATCTCGTCCTCGCCGGCGGCGTGCAGAACATGAGCGCCATCCCGATCAGCGCGGCGATGCTGGCCGGACGCGAGTACGGCTTCGAAGACCCGTTCTCCGGCTCGAAGGGCTGGCAGGAGCGGTACGGCAGCGTCGAGGTCTCGCAGTTCCGCAGTGCCGACATGATCGCCGAACACTGGGACCTGACCCGTGAGGCGATGGAGGAGTTCGCCTTCCGCAGTCATCAGCGGGCGATCGCGGCCATCGACGAAGGCCGGTTCGCCGCCGAGACCGCACCGTTCGCCGGTGCCGCCCTGGACGAGGGGCCCAGGCGCGACACCAGCTTGGCGCGGATGGCGGGGCTGAAACCGCTGAGCGAGGGTTCTCGGATCACCGCGGCCGTGGCCAGCCAGATCTCGGACGGTGCCAGCGCGACGCTCATCGCGTCGGAGAAGTTCGTCGAGGAACACGGTCTCACCCCGCGCGCCAGGATCCATCACCTTTCCGTGCGGGCGGCCGATCCGGTGTGGATGCTGACCGGGCCCATCCCGGCGACCGCGCACGCGCTGCGGAAGACCGGGCTGAGCATCGACGACATCGACCTGTTCGAGGTCAACGAAGCGTTCGCGAGTGTCGTCCTGGCGTGGATCGAGGAGACGGGCGCAGATCCGGACCGCGTCAACGTGAACGGCGGCGGGATCGCGCTCGGCCACCCCATCGGGGCGACCGGCACGAAGCTGTTCGCGACGCTGCTGCACGAACTCGAGCGGCGAGGTGGGCGCTTCGGATTGCAGACGATGTGCGAGGGTGGCGGAACGGCGAACGTCACGATCATCGAGCGGCTTTGACACTCCACACGCCGAGCGCCGATGCGCTGAACACCGCGCCCAGCAGGCAGACGCCGGTCCAGTCCGCGACGGCGTAGACGGCGGTCGAGCCGATGGCGCCCAGGCCGCTGCCGACCGAGTAGAAGATCATGTACCCGCCGATCAGCCTGCTCCCGGCGTCCGGACGGAGCGGGTAGATCAGGGTCTGGCTCGTGACGTGCACGGCCTGGACAGCGAGGTCGAGCAAGATCGCGCCCGCCGCCAGCGCCCACAACGAGGAGCGGGTGAAACCCAGCGGTATCCAGGAAAGGACGAGCAGGCCCAGCGCCAGGCCGGTCGTCAAGCGCGCGCGGCCGCGATCGGCGAGCCGCCCCGCGGGAGCCGCCGCCAGCGCGCCCGCGGCCCCGGCCAGCCCGAACGCGCCGATAGCGGTATGCGACAAGCCGTCTTCACTGAGCGGCAGGGCGACCGAACTCCACAAGGTGCCGAAGGCGGCGAAGATCAGCAGTGCGAGCGTGCCGCGCGTCCGGAAGACGGGCTCCTCGACGAAAAGCGACCACGTCGAACGCAGCAGCCGCCCGTAGTTCATGGCCTTCCCCCCCAGGTGTGGCGGGAAGGACGCGATACAACACGATCGCGATCAGCACGGTCACGGCCGCGGACACGACGTACACCGCGCGCCAGCCGGCGAGGTCGGCCAGCGTGCCGGACACCGTGCGCGCGAGCAGGATCCCGAGGACGACGCCGGTCGTCACGAGGCCGACCACACGCCCGCGTTCGGCAGGCTCCGCCAGCGACGCGGCGAACGCGACCAGGAGTTGCGTGACGACCGCGAGCACACCGATCGCCGCCATGCCGGCGAACAGCACCACACCGTTCGCGGCGGTCGCGGCGACGAGTTCGGCGATCGCGAGCAGGGCCAGCTGGCCGGTGACGAGCCGCCGCCGGTCGAGCAGGTCGCCGAGCGGGACCAGCAGGAACAGGCCGAGTCCGTAACCGAGCTGGGTGAGCGTGACGATGCCGCCGACGGTCGACGCGGCGATACCGAGGTCGGCGCCCATCGTGACGAGCAATGGCTGCGCGAAGTAGATCGTGGCGACGGCCGTCCCGGCGGCCACGGCGAACAACAGGACGACACCGCGGTGCACGAACCCTCTAGATGGTTTCAAGTTGCTACCACTGGGACGGTAGAGCACTACGGTTGTAAGATGCAACCATGGTGAAGCGGACGACGTTCGACGAAGCCCCGTGCCCGGTGGCCCGCTCGGTCGACACGATCGGCGACTGGTGGTCGCTCCTGATCGTGCGCGACGCCTTCGACGGCGTCCGCCGCTTCGGGGAGTTCCAGCGCGGCCTCGGCGTCGCGAAGAACATCCTGTCCGCGCGGCTGCGGGCGCTCGTGGGACACGGCGTGCTCGACCTGGTCCCGGCTTCGGACGGGAGCACGTACAGCGAGTACGTCCTGACACCGAAGGGGCGGGACCTGTTCCCGGTGATCGTCGCTCTGCGGCAATGGGGGGAGGCGCACTTCTTCGGCAAGGGGGAGCCGCGTTCGGAACTGGTGGACCGCGACGGCGGGCTTCCGTTGCGGGAGCTGGAGATCCGGGCCGTGGATGGGCGTGTCGTCGGGCCGGAGGACACCGTGGTGGTGAAGGTGCCGTGAGCTGAAGGACGCTTCCCCCGCATGCGATGCCAGGGCCCCGGCAAGTCGATTCCCGCTGGTCAGTTTGGCAGGAGGGTCGTGGGTGGCAATGAGGGGTTTCACCCCCCCTTCCCCCCCCCACCCCGTCCCCAAACCCCCCCAAACACCCCAAACCG
>NZ_JBWKEA010000019.1:59999-68889 GCF_056435685.1 Amycolatopsis sp. NPDC043885 | reverse complement strand
TTTGGGGGTGGAGAGGCTCCCCCCCGTGGGGCGCCCAGGGACCCCCAAAGGGCTCCTCCCTCTTGGTCGTTTTGGCAGGGGGTTTGGGAGTGCCAGGGGGGTTTCCACCCCTCGTTCCCCCCCACGACCCGGTCACGAAGCCGCGCAAAGCACCCAAATCGGGCACCTTGCTCTCTCTTCGTGTCCTCTGTGGACAGTCATGAACGAGCCAGGCTTCTTCGGCGAGCGCGCCGCCAGCTCCATCACGTCGTGTTCGCCTTACCTCTCAAGAGAACCCGAATCGCCACTCGCGCCCCAACTGATCAGCGGTAATGCGACTTTGCCGGGGCCCCGCATGCGATGCGGTGAAAGCGCCCTTCGCCGCGTGTAACGAGGGGAAAGTCCCCTTCAGCCGCCATGGATCGGGGCCCTTCCAAGTGAGTCAAGCCTGGAAGGGCCCCGACCGGAAGCGGGGAGCCCGGAGTGCGGTACCCGGCGGAGCCCGAATCACCGTCGGTCCCGGTTACCTCCTGGCGTCCCCAGGGGGTGGCGGTGGGTGCGGAGGCGTAGCTGCCCACCGCCACCTGAGGGACCGCGGCCGCCGCGCGCGGCCCCGGTCCGTTCGCGATCCCGGGTCACCCGGCGGGAACGCGAGCCCAGGGCATCCTTTCCGGCGCGGGAACGGCCTCGGTCGGCGTCTCGGACAGGAAGTCCCGCTCGAACGGGGCCAGGATGTCCTCCCCGATCGGCGTCGCCGCGAACGAAGGAGCGGCGGGGGCGGGGAACACCGGCTCGGGCACCGGCAGCCGCCGGTCGAGTTCGGCGGTCCAGTGGATCATCGCCTTCGGCCGGTCCCAGCCCGCCGCGCCGATCAGCCTGCCGTCGCGGACGAAACCGGTGACCCCGTCGGAGAGTTCGATCGTGTCCTTGCCCAGCGACGGCATCCCGGCGGTCTGCAACCGCGCGTCGTACAGGGACGACCAGGCGCGGGGGAGTGGCGTGTACGGCCGCGCGTTGTCCCGGCCCAGCATCAGGCTTTCCGCCGCCGCGCGCCCGGATTCGACGCCGTTCATCCAGTGCTCGACCCGTCGCGGGGTCTCGTCGATCCGCAGGTTCGGCCATTTCGCGACGTCGCCGGCGACCACGACGTCTTCCGCCCCGACGGCGAAGAGGGTCGATTCGCACAGCACACCGTCGTCGATGGTCAGCTCCGAGCCGCGCAGCCAGTCCACGGCGGGCACGCTGCCGATCGAGAGCACCACGCAGCTGGCCACCAGGAACTGGTTGTTGGTCAGGTGCAGCCCTACCGTCTCCTTGGTGCTGATCCAGTTCCGCACCTCGGTGTTCATCGCCAGCTTGGCGCGATGGTGCTGGTGTTCCTTGGTGAGCGCCGACGCGATCCGCTCCCCGAAGCGGTGCAAAGGCGCCTTCGCGTGGCCGATGAGTGTGACGTCCCGGCCCATGTACCGCATCGACGCGGCGAACTCGTTCCCGATCAGGCCGCTGCCGATCACCACGACGGACTTGTTGCTGTTCCCCAAGGCCCGCCGGACGGCCAGTGAATCCTCCACGGTCCGCAGGACACGGACCCGGGGGTCGTGGCGCGGCGAGCCGGGAAGATGCCGGGGGTAGACGCCGGTCGCGATGATCAACCCGTCGTACCACAGGGATTCACCACCCGGCAGATGGACGGTGCGCTCCTTGCTGTCGAGCCAGGTCGCGCGGGTGCCGAGCCGCCAGTGGACGTCCAGGTCGACGTAGGGCTCCAGGCTCGCGGCCACCGGTTTCACTCCGCCGGTGATGAGCTCCTTCGACACCATCGGCCGGTGGTACGGCTTCCGCGGCTCGTCGCCGACCAGCACGATCTCGCCGTCGAAACCGAGTTCCCGCAACCGTTCCGCCGAGCGGAGGCCGGCGACGCCCGCCCCGACGATGACGATCCGATCTCCGTCACTCATCGTCGTACGCTCCTTCTCCCTTGACTCTGATGGCTTGTTTCGGGCAGAGCCGGGCGGCGGAGATGGCCTGGTCCAGCCCGTCCCGGTCGACCATCCGGCGGATGCGGAGCTTGCCGTCCGGTCCGATCTTGAACGTGGACGGCGCCTCCATCTCGCAGAAGCCGAAGATCTCGCACCGCTCGTTGTCGACGCTGACGCGAGTGCCGCGCCGGATGCTTCCGAAGATCATTGTTCGTTCTCCAAGTCGTCAGACCAGTTCTTCGACCAGGCCCAGCCGTTCCAGGTACCGGGTCGGCGTGAACCGCAGCGCGGTCAGCAGCACCGCGGGGACCAGCAGCGTGATCCCGCCGAACCACAGCAGGCCCAGATGCCCGTTGGCCATGGCCCCGAAGAACGCGTGCAACGCGGTGATCGCGACCGCCGGATAGGCGAGCCGGTGGATCCACAGAAAGCGCCGGTAGGAACTGAAGCGGCTGATGCCGCCGGTGAGCGCGACGGCGAGCATGACCTCGAGCCCGATGACGCCGAGTTCGTGCCGCGCGAGGGTGCCCGGCAGGAGCGGGATCGTGACTTGCGCCAGGGTGAATCCGTCGGGCAGGAACAGGAACGACATCGCGTGCACGACGCCGAACGACAACGTCAGGATGCCGAGCACCATATGCGAGTTGCGCAGTGCCTTCCGCCCGGTCAGCGACTTGATCCAGCCGGTCGCGGTGAGCACGCCCCAGCACAGGGTGAGGCACATGAAGCCGTACGAGATCCGGGCGGAGGTCTGCGCCATGCCCTTGATGCCGGGGTCGGTGTCCGTTTTCTGGGTCAGCACGATCACCACCTCGGACCACTGGTCATACATTGTTCTCTCCTGGGGCACTGGGAACCGGATCAGGTTCGGTGGTGGCCGCGCGGTCGCGGGTCCGGGTGTTCTTGCTGCGCAGGGTCCGGACGGCGAAGAACAGTCCGCCGCCGAGCACCACCGCGAGCAGCAGGCCGAGCGCGAGGTCGCCGAAGCCGACGTCCATCGCGGCGTTGGCCGAATTCGACTGCGGCACCGGGGCTTCCGGCATCAGCGACTGGTCGACGACGCCGGTGCTCTCCAGCAGGGTCATATGCCGCAGCACCGCCTGGTTGGCCGTGGTGGCGTAGTCACGGACGACGTCGTTGCGGGTACCGGCCCTGACCTGCGCGATGACGGGGAACAGCACACCGTGCGCGTACCGGAGCCGGTTGGCGAAGATGCGGTCGAACTCGCTGTCGTCGCGGGCGGCCTTCATCTCGCCGAGCCACGCGGACTGCTGATCCGACGGCTCGGACGGCAGGGCGATGCCGAACCGGTCGGCGATGGCGTGCGTCGCGGTGTCGAGCCTGCCATGGTCGATCATCAACGTCCGGCCGACTTCGCGGGTCCGCTTGCTCTTCCCGCGTTCCTGCGCCCACATCCCGGCGGGCATTTCCCACAGCCCGGCCAGTTTGACGTTGACGATCAGGTTCTTGTCCGCCGCGGAAAGCTCTTGAGCGTGCGCTTCGTCGACCGGGCCGAGCAGGCTCACCACGGCCGCGATCAGCAGGACGAGCAGCGGGCGGACGGGTCTGGGGAGGTCAGATGCCGAGGTCATCGGCCTGCCAGGTGTCGGCGGTGACCAGCACTTTCGTGCCGTCCGGCTTGGCGGGGAACCACGCGGCGTCGACGCCTTGCCCGCCGGTGTTGCCGGGCATCGCGTCGTCGGCGTTGCGGTAGAGCGGCCAGCCGGCGAGCGTGATCTGTTCGGTGCCGTCGTCCCTGGTCACGGTGCCGACGAGCGCGCGGTCGATGCCGGTGACCACGAGTTCACCGCTCGCCTTGGCAGGAATCCAGGTCCGCGCGCAGGTTTCGGTGCAATTCGACTTCGGCGGATTCACCGTGTCCTTGTCGTAGCGGTAAAGCGTGAAACCGTTGGTGTCGGTGACGATCGGCCCGAGGTCGAACAGGATCGCCGCCGTGACACCGGGGGCGGGTTCGGCCGCGGGGTCGGGCATTCCCGGGATCTGCCCGGTACCGGCGGTCGAGGCCGCGCCGGGAGAGCCGTTCGGTCCCGCGGTACCGGTGGTACAGGCCGAGGCCAGCGCGACCGCGGCCAAGGTGAGAGTCAGAGGTATGACCGAGCGTGACACGGGGTTCACGGAAATCCTCCTGTCGGGGCAGAGGAGAACGCCATCACCGCGGGGAGATGGTGTGCAGGCAGGTTCAATTCCACTGTGGACAGTCATGATCCACAGTGGATTCGGCGGTGCGGGGGACAGCGCCGGGTCGGGGTCTTCGGTAGGGGATACGGTCACGAGCGGGAAACGGTTCAAAAAACTTTCCCACGCTCGGAGAACCTGGCCGGAACGGTTTTGGTACTGGACTTATCGCCCCTGAGCCCACAAGGATGTGCCGCGTGGGACGCCACTCTCGGATACTGCAGCCAATCGTCGATCATGAACCCGCGTCGAACGGGCATGACGACCTCATCAGGGCGTTGTACCAGGAGTTCGGATCCAGCCTGATGGCGTTCGTGCTGAAGCTGACCGGCCACGATCGCCAGTGGGCCGAGGACGTGGTCCAGGAGACGCTCATCAAGGCGTGGCGCAACGCCGGCAAACTCGACCGGCAGCCGGAAATGCTGCGCGCCTGGCTGTTCACCGTGGCCAGGCGCATCGTCATCGACGGCTGGCGGAGCCGGAGCGCCCGCCCTCAAGAGGTGGAGGAACTGGAGTCGGATTCGATCGGAGTGCCGGACGAATCGGAGAAGACGCTCGCGGCCATGATCGTTTACGAGGCCCTGCGCAATCTTTCCCCGGAACAACGCGAGGCCGTTCAGCAGACCTATCTTCGTGACCGCACCGTGAACGAGGTCGCGGCGACGCTCGGGGTTCCGCCGGGTACGGTGAAATCGCGGATCCACCATGCTGTGCGCGCGTTGCGCAGGGCGCTGCAGGAGCGGGGGTGAGCGAGGTGTCCGGAGCTGTCCACACGGACATCGCCGCCTACGTGCTCGGCGTCCTGGGCGAGGAGGACCACGTCAGGTTCGAAGCGCATCTGCTGGAGTGCCCCGAGTGTCAGGTCGAGCTGGTGGAGATGTACCACCTGCCCGACATTCTCGACATGGTCAAGAAGAGCTGGCCGGATCCGCCCGTGAAGGGTCCGGGCCCGCGGGTGCTGCGAATGCTGCTCGCGGACGCGGCCAAGGCGGGCCGTCGCCGTAAGGTCATCCGGCTCGCCACGGCCGCCGCCGTACTCGTGCTCGTCGTCGGCGGACCACTCGCCGTCCTTTCGCTCACCGGCCGTGAACCGGTCGTGACACAGGCCGCGCCCACCGTCGTCACGTCGGTGGTGCCACCGCCTCCGTCGTCGTCGCGGGAACGTGAGACGGGTCCGGACGGCGGCGCCGCCCCGTTCGGCTGGTCCGAGGCGGGCAACGCGGTCGCCGCCGAGGTCACGGTGCAGGAGAAGGAGTGGGGCAGCGCCGTCGAACTCGAACTGCGCGGCCTCGTCGGCCCGATGACCTGCCAGCTTGTCGCCTACTCCCACGGCGGAGAGGCCTACGCCGTCAACAACTGGAGCGTGCCGGCCAAGGGGTACGGCGTCCCCGGTTCCCCTGCTCCCCTCGTCATCAGCGGTTCGACGGCGCTGCGGAAGGCCGACATCGAACGCTTCGAGGTCCACAAGTGGGACGGCACCGTGCTCGCCATCGTGCGCCGGTAGTCTTATAACGGAAAGATAACGGCCGGATCGCGTTTTGAACCGATCCTCGGCGGGCGCCGTATTCCCCAGTAGCCGGATCTGAATCGGCGGGCGAACAGAAGGGTTCGCCACGAATGCGGTAATCGGCGTATTCGACAAATGCGTGGCTCATGCCCGGGTTCGAGTGATCGGCGCGCCCGGAAAAGAATGAGGTGAGCAGCTAATGGCACGAAATCAAGGGCGCCATCGGATCGCCCGCAGGACCAAGATCGCGACCGCGTTGCTGGGCTTGTCGATCGCGGTCGGTGGTCTGGTGGTGTCCACCACGACCGGCGACCCCGAACGCGCCGCCGCGGACGAGGTGGACAAGTCGCAGTTCGTGGACATCATCGAGGTCAGGCCGAACGTCGACAAGCCGGAGCCGGGCCGGAACGCCTCCACCGGCTCGTTCACCGTCGACTGCGGCCGGAACGAGAACGGGCATTTCAATCCCGACAACTTCATCGCGCAGCCGGGTGTCCGCAATGGTGCCCAGCATCTGCACGATTACGTCGGAAACCTTTCCACGAACGCGGATTCGGACAACGACAGCCTGCTGGGCGCCGGCACCACCTGTCGCAACGGCGACGAGTCGACGTACTTCTGGCCGGTGGTGCGGATCGATACCGAGGAAGAAGCCGGACGACAGCAGGGCCGCGACGGCGAACGGAATCGCCGGGACCGGAACGACCAGCGGGAACAGGTGCAGTTGGACGAGCCGAACGCGGACAACGAACTCGCCGGCAACGACGGCGAGATCCAGCGCCCCGCGGTCGTCGACATCACCTTCAAGGGCAACGCCAGGGAGAAGGTGAAGGAGATGCCGAAGTTCCTCCGGATCCTTTACGGCGACGCGAAGGTCTCCACGAACGGTCCCGCCAACGCGCGGGAGAGCTGGACCTGCACGGGCTTCGAGAACAGGCTCATCAAGCAGTACCCGATCTGCCCCGAGGGCAGTGACGTCAAGCGGGTGCACACCTTCCCGAGCTGTCTCGACGGCGACAACATCGACAGTGAAAATCACCGGGATCACATCAAGTACCCCGACGAGAACGGCGAATGCGCGAACGGTCTCACCGCCGTCCCGGAGCTCACCATCTCGCTGACCTACCAGATCCCGCGAGGGATTCAGCTCGCCGGACAGTACAAAGTGGACTCGTTCCCCGAAGAGGACCACAACCCCTTCTCCGACCACGACGATTTCGCGAACGTGATGTCCGACCGGATCATGGATCGCCTCGTCGATTGCGTCAACGAAGGCCGTCAGTGCCGCGAATGACGCCCTGAAGCGGAAGCAGGAACCTGCGAAGAGAAAGGAAGATACTCCGGCCCGGCGGGTCCCCCCTACACCTCACCCATCCGCCGGGCCGGCCCTACCCGGAAACCGATCGACACAACTGAAGAACGCTCCGCAAGCATTCACCCGTCCTGTCGGTGGCTTTCCTTGGGAGGCTCGCCGGCAGGACGCTTTTCGGTAGGTTGGCGGCATGGGTGAGCAAAAGGACCGCATGCTGCGCGGCGAGCTGTACCGGGACAACGACCCCGAACTGGTCGCGGACCGCAGGCGCGCGCAAGCACTCGTCGACCGGTTCAACGGCACGGGCGCCGAGGAGACCGGTGAGCGGGACACGATTCTGCGCGAACTGCTGGGAAAGCTCGGCGAGGGCTCCTGGATCATGCCGCGGTTCCAGTGCGACTACGGCTACCTGATCGAGATCGGCGCCAACAGTTTCCTCAACTACGACGCCATCCTGCTCGACTGCGCGCCGATCAAGATCGGTTCTGACTGCTCGATCGGCCCGCGCTGCCAGCTTTTGACCGCGCTGCATCCCATGGAGGACCACGAACTGCGGCGGCAGCGCTGGGAGTCGGCCGCGCCGATCACCATCGGGGACAACGTCTGGTTCGGCGGTGGCGTCATCGTCTGTGCCGGAGTGACCATCGGGGATGACGTGGTGGTGGGCGCGGGCAGTGTCGTCACGCGTGACCTGCCGTCGAAGGTGTTCGCGGCGGGCAACCCGGCCCGCGTCATCCGCGAACTCTGAAGCTCACCGGTCCACCGGCGTGATCCTGGTGCGGCGGCTGTGCTCGAACACCATGGAGGTGCGCACGTCGGCCACCTCGGGGCGTTCGGTCAGCTTGTCGATCACGAAGGCGTAGAGGCTGTCGTTGTCGGGCACCGCGACATGCAGGATGAAGTCCTCGGTCCCGGTGGTCACGTAGAGCCCGACGAGGTCGGGCAGCGCGTTGACCCAGTTCCGGAAGCCTTCGATGTTGCGCCGCGAGGGCGGGCGCACGCGCACCGCGATGAGCGCCTGCACCCCGCGGCCGATCGACGGCAGATCCACGTCCAGCAGCGCGCCGCGGATCACGCCGCGTTCCCGCAGCCCGCGGGTGCGATCCAGCGCGGTGGTCGGCGAAACGCCCACCGCGGCGGCCACTTCACGGTTGGTCTTCCGTGCGTCCGACTGCAATTGCGCCAGGATCGCCTTATCAAGTTCGTCCAATCGCGCCATCTCGCGCCTCTCGCCGTATTAAGTACGAACATGGTGGACTGTACTCGTACGTCCTCTTAGCTTGACCTTGTTCATCCGTTTAAGTGAGCAGGAGATCAGCTGAATGTCCGAGCACGGTACGGCCATCGGATTCACCCCCGACGAAATCGACCTGACCGCGTCCACCCGGTCGGCCCGGTTGAAGTGGGTCATCGTGGTCAACAGCGAGCTGCCGCCGGGCCGGGCGGCGAACGCGGCCGTCTGCACCGCCGTCGCCACGGCGAAGTCGGTGACCGGGCTGCTGGGGGACGAAGCGGTCGACGCGAACGGCGAGCACTACTCGGGCCTGCCGTGGACCGGCTGCTCGGTGCTGGCGGCCGACGCCGCGCAACTCCGGGCCATCCGGACCAAGGCCGCGGCCTCGCCGGGCTGCCACGTCGCCGACATGCCCGCCGTCGCCCAGCAGATCCGCGTCTACACCGATTTCCTCGCGACGATGAAGGAGATCCCGACCGAGGAGATGGACTTCTGCGCCATCGGCATCGTCGGCCCGCGCAACCGGATCGACAAGCTGGTCGGGAAACTGCCGCTGATGCCGTGACCGGGTGGCCCTTCGGTACAGGTGGTCGTGAGTGGCGATTCGGGTTAGAACCCGAATCGCCACTCACGACCCCGGTGACCCACTCGGTACCAGTGCCCATTCCCCCCCGAAGTCCCCG
>NZ_JBWKEA010000019.1:0-59989 GCF_056435685.1 Amycolatopsis sp. NPDC043885 | reverse complement strand
CCTCTGCTTCCGGCCCTTGTTCCCTTTTGGGGAAGGTTGGGTGGGGGGGTCGTTTGGGGTGAAACCCAAACCCCCCCCCCACGACCACCTCGACACCGCCGCTTCAGGCCTCGAGCAGATCGCGCAGCGCTTCGGTGAACTGGGCGGGATTCCGCTGGGGCGCCAGATGCGCGCCGGGCATCTCCGTGAACGGCAATCCCAGTTCGAGCGCGAGGATCTTCGCGGGCTGGTAGTGGTAGTGCCCTCGGCTGCCGACACCGGCGACGGGGACGATCTCGGTCCTGCTCCGCCGCAGTGCCCGCAGATCGGGAAGGTAGTCGAGGATTTCGGCCAGTTCGCGGCCGAACAGCCGCTTCCAGTCCTCCTCGTTCGGCAGCCGGATCGCGCGCAGTTCGGGCAGCGCGGCGCCGGCGATACCGTCGGTGAACCGCTTGAACGCCCCCATCAGGTCGCCCGCTTGCGCGAGCCGGACCTGCGCGTTGGCTTCGTCGAGCCAGCCGAGCGCGTCGGGCAGCAGCTGGATGGCCGGCGGTTCGTGCGCGACCAGCACGGTCGCCGCGTCCGGGTAACGGGCCACGAGGTCGAGACCGATCATGGCGCCCGCGCTGGTGCCGAACACGCTCGCGGGGGCACCCCCGACGTGCTGGAGCACCGCGTGGGCGTCGTCGGCCTGCTTCGGCACGCTGACCGGGCCGGTGCTGGTGTCCGTGCTGCGGAAGTGACCGCGCCGGTCGTAGGTGACGACGGTGTAGTCGTCCGCGAGCAGCTTCGTCATCGCCCGGAAGGTGTCCGCCGAGCCCAGCCCGCCCGCGATCAGGAGCAGAAGCGGCCCTTCGCCGGTGCTGCGGACGTACAGCTCACCGTCCTCGACCGGACAACGACTCTCCGAGATCATGGCCGAAGTCAAGCACAGCGTGCCCGGACCTTCACTCCGAGGCCAGCCGCCGCAGGATGCCGGTTGCGTCGGCGACGATCGTCTCGATCAGGTCGCCGACCGCGGGCAGGTCGCCGAGCAGGCCGACGACCTGCCCGGACGCCAGTACCCCGGCGCTCCGATCGCCCTCGACGAGCCCGGCTCGCAACAGCATCGGCGTGTTGGCGGCCATCAGGACCTGCGACCAGGTCCGGTCGCCGCCGCGTTTCATCCGCAGCCCCTCGGTGGCCAGCGAGCGCCACGACAGCCCGGTCAGTTTCCGGAACTTCGCGGCGTTGCGGGCGGCGCGGGCGAGGCCGCTCACCGGACCGGCGGACTCGAGCGCGTCGACCAGTTCCGTCCGGAGCACGCGATGCGGCATCCCGTCCACCTTCCGGGTGACGACTGTGCCGTTGAGATCATGGGCGAGGTACGCCTGCTTGATCTCCTCCGGGACGGTGCTTTCCCTCGTCAGGAGGAACCGGGTGCCCATGGCGACCCCGGCCGCCCCGTAGGCGAGCGCGGCGGCCAGCCCCCGGCCGTCGAAGAAGCCGCCGGCCGCGACCACGGGGATATCGACCGCGTCCAGCACCGACGGCAGCAGCAGCGTCGTCGCGACCCCGCCGGTGTGCCCGCCGCCCTCACCACCCTGCACGATGACGGCGTCGGCACCCCAGCCCGCGACCTTCTCCGCGTGCCTGGCCGCGCCGACCGAAGGCACGACGAGGACGCCGTTGTCCTTGAGCCGCGCGATCATGTCCTTCTTCGGCGCGAGCGCGAAGGACGCGACGCGAACCTCTTCGCTGATGAGCAGTTCGACCCGGCGCGCGGCATCGTCGGCGTCCGCGCGGAGGTTGACCCCGAACGGTTCGGACGTGCGGCTCTTGACCTCCTTGATCGCCGCCGCCAGTTCGTCGTAGGTCATCGTCGCGGACGCGAGGATGCCGAGGCCGCCCGCTTCCGCCGTCGCGGACACCAGCCGCGGCCCGGCGACCCAGCCCATCCCGGTCTGCACGATCGGGTGCCGGATCCCGGCTAGTTCGGTCAGTGCCGTCTTCATGACGGAACTTCCTTGTCCCGCAGAGACTTCGGATCCAGGCTGGTGCGGATCAGGAGCAGTTCGGTCTCGGTCGGCAGCCGGGACTCGGTGACTCCGTCGGTGATCAGCGGGAACGACGTCGCCTCGACGACCTCGTCCACCGAAACGCCCGGATGCACGGAAAGCAGCCTTGGCGCGTGGTCTTCGCCGCCGAAATCGAGGACGCCGAGGTTGGTGACGACGCGGTGGACGTCGTGGTGCCGCAGCCCTGCCTCGCGTGCCCTGGCGTAGCCGACGCCGGACACGACGTCGACCTGATCGACGAAGACCCGCTTGCTGTGCCGCGGGACCCAGTAACTCGTCCGGTGGTTGGCCGTGTTTCCCGGTCCGCCGCGCACGCCGAGAAGTTGTTTCTTGGGCTGGGAATGGTCGCCGATCGCCGAGATGTTCTGGTTGCCCTCGCCGTCGATCTGGTTGGCACCCATCACCACATGCCGTTTTCCGCGCGGTACCACGGTGTCGAGGACCTTGCGGAACGGTTGCCAGCCTTCGACGACGGCGTCCGGGGTCATCAGGTACGCCTCGCCGTCGGACAGCAGGATGTCCGGCTCGAACGTCAGCCTGGCGAGCCGGGCGCCCAGCGACGGGATGAAACCCATGGGGCTCACCACGATTTCGCCGTCGCCGCGGAACAGTTCGGCACAGGCCACGACGGCCACTTCGGCACGACTGATGTCACTCATGCGGACTCCCCGAATTCGGCGACGGCCTTCTGGTAGTGCGCCTCGTCGCCGGACAGGAACCTGTCGACGAATTCGGGCCACGCGTCGAGATCCTTGGCCGCTTCGGCGTAGTGACGCTGGAAACGTTCGTCGCGCCCGTAGTCCGGGACGGCGGTGGTGAAATGCGCGCCGTTCGGCGTCTCGGCCACCCCGGTGACGAGCATCCGGCTCAGCAGCAGGCTCTGCACCGGCCCCGCTTCGGTGAGTTCGGCCGTCTCCACGATCTTTTCCGTGGACACGTAACATTTTTCGGCGGCGAGGGCGAACAGCTCGTCGAAGTAGGGATCGGGCCCGAGGTACTGCGCGTTGCCCCGGGCGTCGGCGCGGTTGAGGTGGACAAAGGCCGCATCGAGCCTCAACGCGGGCACGGCCAGCAGCTCTTCGGCATCGTCGTACGGCGAGCGGACGGTGCGCAACGACGGGTTCAGATCCATCACGCCGGAGCCGAGGCCCGCCCGCGTCGGAAGGAATGGAAGCCGTTGCGCGGCAGCGGAAAGCCCGGTGCCGAAAACGCCTTCGTCGTATTCCGTGACGGTGATCGACCCGGATTCCCGCGCCCGGGAGAACCACGGGTCGTAGGGGATCGAGTCCAGCGTGACGAAGCCGAAGACGAGATGCTTGATCTTGCCCGCCGACGCCAGCAGGCCGACGTCCGGGCCGCCGTAGGAGACCACGGTGAGATCCTTGACCGGAGAACGCAGGATCGCGCGCACCAGCGCCATGGGCTTGCGCCGCGAACCCCAGCCGCCGATCCCGATCGTCATGCCGTCCTTCAGTTCGGCGGCGATCTCGTCCGGCGTCATCCGCTTGTCGGCCATCACTTCCCCTTACCGTCCAAGAACTCCTGGCGCGCGCCGTCCGAGACGCCCGCCAGGTTGAGTTCGAAGGTGAATCCCTGCTCGAAGCGGTAGCTTCGGTGCACGGGCTGGACGTCGATTCCGTTGATGGCCTGTTTCGCGGCGCGGATCACGCGGGTGTCCTTCGCCGCGATCTGCCGCGCGACGCCGAGCGCGGTTTCGTCGAGTTCCTCTCGCGGGACGACGGCGTAGACCGAACCGTGGTGGTGCAACTGAGCCGCGGTGATCGTCGAAGCCGTGTAGTACAAGGCCCGCATCAGATGCTGGGGGACCAGACGCGCGAGATGGGTCGCCGCGCCCAGCGCGCCGCGATCGACCTCCGGGAGCCCGAAGGTCGCGTCCTCACTGGCGATCACCACGTCCGCGTTGCCGACCAGGCCGACCCCGCCGCCGAGGCAGAAGCCCTGCACCGCGGCGATCACCGGGACGGCGCAGTCGTACACGGCGGAGAACGCCGCCGCGCAGCCCTCGTTCGCGCCGATCAGCGCGCCGTACCCCGGGTCGCGCTGGATCTCCTTGATGTCGACCCCGGCGTTGAACCCGCGGCCCTCCGCGCGCAGCACCACCACGTGGGTCGCCGGATCGCGTCCGGCGTCGGTGACGGCGGAGGCGAGGGCGAACCATCCCTTCACTCTCAGCGCGTTCACCGGGGGCGCGTCGACCGTGACCACGGCGATGCCGGGCTCCGGTGAGTGGGTGGAAATGGCCATCGTGCACCCTTCGCCGCTACCAAACCTAGCACTTGCTTGGTACGTTAGCAGGACGTCCGGCCTGGGTACAGCGACGTGAAGGAGGCCCGGCATGGCACTCGAACTCCGGCTCGACGGCGCCGTGGTGCTGGTGACCGGCGGGGTACGCGGCGTCGGCGCCGGTGTCACCAGGACTTTTCTGCGCGCCGGAGCCGAAGTGGTCACCTGTGCGCGCACCGAACCCGAGCGGCCCGTCCGCGCCGGGGACAGGGCGTCGACGTTCATCTCCTGCGACGTCCGCGACCCGAAAGAGGTCGACGCGCTCGTCGAAGAGGTCGTCCGGCGGCACGGCGGGCTCGACGTCGTGGTCAACAACGCGGGCGGCGCGCCGTACGCCGAGGCGGCGAACGCGTCGCCGCGGTTCCACGAAAAGATCGTCGCGCTGAACCTGCTGGCACCGTTGAATGTCGCCCGTGCGGCGAACGCGATCATGCAGCAGCAGGAAAGCGGCGGCGTCATCGTGAACATCAGCAGCGTCAGCGCGACGAGACCGTCGCCGGGCACGGCGTCCTACGGCGCGGCGAAAGCGGGACTCGACAACCTGACCGCGTCGCTCGCCGTCGAGTGGGCGCCGAAGGTGCGGGTCAACGGGCTCGACGTCGGCATGGTGCGGACGGAGCACTCGTATCTGCACTACGGCGACGAGGCGGGTCTCGCCGCGGTGGGCGCGACTGTCCCGTTAGGACGGTTGGCCGACCCGGACGAGATCGGTTCCTGCGCGGTGTTCCTTGCTTCTTCGCTGGCTTCCTACGTCAGCGGCGCCTGCCTGACCGTACACGGCGGGGGAGAGGTGCCTGCCTTCCTCGCCGCTTCCAATTCCCTGGTGAAAGAACGAAAGGAGCCGGTGTGAGCGGGATCGCCGACGGCCGGATCGTGGTGGTGACCGGAGCCGGTCGTGGCATCGGGCGGGCGCACGCGCTCGCGTTCGCCGCCGAGGGCGCGCGGGTGGTGGTGAACGACCTCGGCGCCGGGATCGACGGAAGCGGAGGATCGGCCGGGCCGGCGCAGGACGTCGTCGACGAGATCGAGGCGCTCGGCGGCAAAGCGGTCGCGAACACCGACGACATCGCCTCGTGGGACGGCGCCGCGGCGCTGGTGCGGACGGCCGTCGAAACCTTCGGCGGGCTGGACGTCCTGGTCAACAACGCGGGTTTCCTGCGCGACCGGATGCTGGTGAACCTCGGCGAGGACGAATGGGACGCGGTCATCCGCGTCCACCTGAAAGGGCATTTCGCGCCGACGCGGCACGCCGCCGAGTACTGGCGAGCCGAGGCGAAGGCAGGCCGGACGCGGGCCGCACGGGTGATCAACACCAGTTCGGGCGCGGGTCTGCTCGGCAGCGTCGGGCAGGGGAATTACGCGGCCGCGAAGTCCGGGATCCTGGGGCTCACGCTGGTCGCCGCCACCGAATTCGCGCGCTACGGCGTCACCGTGAACGCGATCGCCCCGGCCGCCCGCACCCGGATGACCGAAGTCGCCTTCGCCGACGACATGGCCGCGCCGGAGGACGGTTTCGACGCCATGGCACCGGAAAACGTGTCGCCGCTGGTGGTGTGGCTCGGCAGCGAGGAATCGTCCGGGGTCACCGGCCGGGTGTTCGAGGTCGACGGCGGACGCGTCTCGATCGCGCAGGGCTGGCGGCACGGCGCGGTACGGGACAAGGGTTCCCGGTGGTCGCCGGGTGAACTCGGCCCGGTGGTGGCGGAGCTGCTGGCGGAGGCTCCGGTGCCTGAACCCGTTTACGGGGCTTAGGGTTTCGGTCCTGTCTCGTGAGTGGTAAAGACCGTTCTAACCGCCGCTGGTGCCTAAGACCCGGTCGGCAGTTAGTGAAGGCCTCCTTACCAACCCTGAGGGTAGGCAAGGAGGCCTTCACGGACAGTCTCAACCGTCCTTGCCACTCACGAGGCGTCCCGTGCCAGGTCCCGGACCTCGGGAAGCCGCTGGAACCCACCCGATTCGTACGTCGCGACGGCGGCGACGTTGGAACTCGGCGTGTTCACGCCCGCGCTCGACGAGCCGAGCTCCCGGAGCGCGGCCGCCGCGGCGACGGTGATCGCCCTGCCATGACCATGCCCGCGATGGTCCCGGTGCACGCCCATCGGCTCGAGTATCCCGGGCTTACCCGGACCTGCCGACCACACCGCGACCGCCGCGACGGCGTCGCCCCGCTCGTCGTACCCGACCAGGCACCGGCCGTCGGCGTACGGCGCACTCGCCGCCATCGTGCGCCACTTCTCGGGGGTGAACTTCGAACCGTCGAACGCCCCTCGCATCACGTCGGCCCATACGTGGCACTCGTCCGGCCCGATGGTCTCGATCCGCAGGTCCGGGGCCTTCACCGGTTCGGTGAGATCGCGGCGCAGCGGGGTCCACGGTTCGTCGGCGCGCCAGCCGTGCTCGGGCAGGACGTCCTGGAGCAGCGCGTCCATCGGGGCCTCGACGGCCACCTTCCCCACCGGCAGCACACCGCGTTCCGGCGCGACGATGTCTTCGGTCATCCGCCGCGCCAGGTCTTCGTCCCGGCGGACGCCGGGTGCGGTCGTCAGGCGCAGCAGATCGGCCCCGTCCAGGAGCCCGACGGCGAGAATCCGCCCGTCCCGGCGCCAGATCCGGACCGCCGCGGCCGTCGCCTCCGCCCCCGAGCGCCAGAACCAGCCGAGGTCACCGGGATGCAGCTGCCAGGCCACGCCCTCGGCTTGCCACTCCCGCAGCGCGTCCACGGCCTCGGGCAGTCCGTCGGGTCCCGGCTTCTCCGCGGTGATCGCCATGCCGTGATCACACACCACGCCGCGCTCGGCCGCATCCGGTTTTCGCCACGGCAAGATGGAGCCGTGAAGTCACTTCAGCGCCGTCTCTGGGAAGCGGTCGAGCCGCTGCACGCCGTCGTCTACTTCGCCCCGGAAACGGCGGCCGCGGCCAAAGCGGTGGGCCTGCCGAGCTGGTGGATGGGCTACTTCGCCGGCCGGGTCGCGCCGCTCGGGCCGCTGCCGGAACCGCCCGCGACCGCGATGCTCTTCGGGTTCGCCCCGAGAATGGTCGCGCGGTCCTTGCCCGACGCGTGGAAATACGCGGAGCCCGCGGCCGTGCTCCGGAGCCGGATGGACGCCGTCGAGGAAGCCCTGAACCGGATCTTGCCCGCCGACGCGCCTTTCGCTGAGCTCGCCGACCTCCTGGAAAAGGCCGTCGCCGGTGCCGACTACGCGGCCAGGCCGCTCGCCGCCGCCTGGTCCTCGGTCACCAGGCCCGCCACGGCGGCCGGCCGGGTGTGGCTCGCGGCGACGGTGTTGCGCGAGCATCGCGGGGACGGTCATGTGCTCTCCGCCGTCGCCGCCGGGCTGCGCGGGCTCGACACCACGCTGACCCATATCGGCAGCGGAGCGGTGACCCGCGAGGTCGTCCAGATCAACCGCGGCTGGTCCGACGACGAGTGGGACGAGAGCGTCGCGCGGTTGTCCGAACGGGGCATCCTCGACAGCGATCTGAGGCTCACCGGCCTGGGAATCGCGCTGCGCCAACGGATCGAGGACGAGACCGACCGTCTCGCCGCCGGCCCGCTCGAAGCACTCGGCGAGGACGGGGTCGCCGAAACCGTGCGGATCGCCGTCCCGCTGAGCCGCCGCATCTTCGACGCCGGGGCGATTCCGCTGCCGAACCCGATGGGGGCGCCGCGGCCCTGATCGCTCGAAAGTGTCGGACCCCGGTGGGACGCTGTTCCGCATGGCGACGTGGCAGCAGTTCAGTGAAGAGGCACCCGCGCTGGCGGGGAAGATCAAAGAGCGGTTCACCGCGGCGAAGTCGCATGTGCTGGCGACGGTCCGGCGGGACGGCTCGCCCCGGGTCAGCGGCAGTGAGGTCGATTTCCGTGAGCGGGACCTGCTGATCGGTTCGTTGATCGGCGCGATGAAGGCGAAAGACCTGCAGCGCGACGGCAGGTTCGCGATCCACGCCGCCTCGGCGATCGACGAGGGCGGCGCGGACGCGAAGGTGTCGGGAAAGGCCGTCGAGATCACCGATCCGGCGGAGGTCGCCCGCCTGCAGGGCGATGACGGGGAGGCGCACGTCTTCCGGCTCGACCTCACCGAGGCGGTGCTGACCTGGGTCGAGGGCGACACCGTCTATTTCGACTTCTGGAAGGAGGGTCAGGGGAGCAAACGGCTCGCGAGGCCGGACAACGGTCCGGTGGTCGAGGTCGGCTTGGGCTAGATCCGTTCGATGATCGTGCCGGCGGAAAGCGCGCCGCCGGCGCACATCGTCACCAGCGCGGTGCTCGCGTCCCGGCGTTCCAGTTCGTGCAACGCCGTGGTCAGCAGGCGGGCGCCAGTGCTGCCGACGGGATGCCCGAGCGCGATCGCGCCACCGTTCACGTTGACCTTGTCCTCGTCGGGCCGGTGCACCCGCTGCCACGACAACACAACCGAAGCGAACGCCTCGTTGACTTCGAAGAGGTCGAGGTCGCCGATCGACATCCCCGCCTTGGCCAGGACACGTTCGGTCGCCTGCACAGGGCCGTCGAGGTGGTAGTACGGTTCCGCGCCGACCAACGCCTGCGAGACGATCCGCGCTCGCGGCTTGAGGCCCAGTGCCTTGGCCCGGTCCGAGTCCATCAGGAGGAGCGCGGCCGCGCCGTCGGAGATCTGCGACGAAGTCCCGGCCGTGTGCACGCCGCCTTCGAGGACGGGCTTGAGCCTGGCGAGGCCTTCGACGGTCGTCTCACGGAGTCCTTGGTCGCGGGACACCAGCCGTGTCTCGCCGGTCGGCGCGCCGTCTTCGCCGAGCACGGGGGCCTTCACCGCGACGACCTCGCGGTCGAAATGGCCCGCGGCCCACGCGGCGGCGGCCTTGGCCTGGGACTCGGTGCCGAACCGGTCGACGTCGTGGCGGGTGATCCCGCGGCGTTCCGCGATCCGCTCGGCCGCGCCGTACTGGTTGGGCATGTCGATCGACCACGATTCCGGACGGGGCGTACCGATGCCCTCACCGCGGTTCGCGCCCAGCGGGACGCGGCTCATCGCCTCGACTCCGCAGGAGACGCCGGCGTCGATGGCACCGGCCGCGATGAGCCCGGCGATCAGGTGCGTCGCCTGCTGCGCCGAGCCGCACTGGGCGTCGATGGTGGTCGCGCCCGTGGTCTCGGGAAGCCCGGCGTGCAGCCACGCGGTGCGCGTGACGTTGCCCGCCTGCTCGCCGGCCTGGGTCACGGCGCCGCCGATCGCCTGCTCGACCAGCGCGGGATCCAGTCCCGCGCGTTCGAGCAGGGCGCGCTGTGCCGCGCCGAGGATCTCGGCGGCGTGCAGCCCCGCGAGGTGACCCCTGCGCTTGCCGATAGGGGTGCGGACCGCCTCGACGATCACCGGACTACCCACGTTCGCCTCCTGGGAAACACCGTTCACTACCTCAAAAAGTAGAACACGTTCTTGATTTGGGCAAGTCGCCGCAGGATCGTCTCGATTTTGATCACTGGTCGCCGTTCCTGCTCCATGCTGCGGTCGCGCGATCCGCGGCAGCCGAGTTAACAGGTTTCACTGAAACTCTTCACTTGGTAAACGCCGTATGCTTCAATCGGCTCTAGAACGTGTTTCATTGGCGAACCGCGTAGGAGGTAGCCCGTGGCCGCTCCCCTGATCCCCGCCGGTTTCGATTTCACCGATCCGGATCTTTACGCCACCAGACTGCCTCTGGAGGAGTTCGCCGAACTCCGCCGCACGGCACCGGTCTGGTGGAACCCGCAGCCGCACAACACCGCGGGCTTCCGCGACGACGGCTATTGGGTGGTCAGCCGGCTCGAAGACGTCAAGGCGGTGTCGAGGGACAGCGAGCTGTTCTCCTCCCGGGAGAAGACCGCGATCATCCGGTTCGACGAGAACATGACCGACGATAGTCTCGAAGCCAACCGTCTGGTCCTGCTCAACATGGACGCCCCGCAGCACACGAAGCTGCGGCGGATCGTGTCGAAGGGCTTCACGCCGAGGTCGATCGCGAAGCTCGAGGACACCCTGCGTGATCGCGCGGAGCGCATCGTCAGCGAGGCAAAGAAGAAGGGCTCCGGCGATTTCGTCGTCGACGTCGCGTGCGAACTTCCCTTGCAGGCCATCGCCGAACTGATCGGCATCCCGCAGGAAGACCGGCTCAAGGTCTTCGACTGGTCCAACCAGATGGTCGCCTACGACGACCCCGAGTACGAAGTCGAACCGCTGGCCGCGTCCGCGGAGATCGTCGGTTACGCCTGGAACATGGCCGAAGAACGGCGCAAGTGCCCGATGGACGACATCGTCACGAAGCTGGTACAGGCCGACGTCGACGGCGAGTCGCTGGCCTCTGACGAGTTCGGGTTCTTCGTCATCCTGCTCGCCGTCGCGGGCAACGAGACCACGCGCAACGCGATCACCCACGGGATGAAGGCGTTCCTCGATCACCCCGATCAATGGGAGCTGTACAAGAAGGAGCGGCCGAAGACCGCCCCGGACGAGATCGTCCGCTGGGCCACCCCGGTGGTCGCCTTCCAGCGCACCGCGACCCGGGACACCGAACTCGGCGGGCAGCACATCCGCAAGGGCGACCGGGTCGGGATGTTCTACAGTTCCGCGAACTTCGACCCGGACCATTTCGACGAGCCGGAGAAGTTCGACATCCTCCGCGAGGACAACCCGCACGTCGGCTTCGGCGGCACGGGTTCGCACTACTGCATCGGCGCCAACCTCGCGCGGCTGGAGATCGACCTGATCTTCAACGCCATCGCCGATGTCATGCCGGATATCGCCGAAGTCTCCCCGCCGGACCGGCTCCGGTCGAGCTGGCTCAACGGGATCAAGCACTACCAGGTCCGCTACGCCTGACCTGATCGGCCGGACGCGACCCCGTGGGGCACCATGGGGCCATGGGTCCCCACGTTCAGGTCGATGTCGAAATGTCCTTCCGGGTCACGAAATCCGGCCCCGCCGCGTTCGTGGTCGCGCTCGCGGGCGGGGCCGCTCAGGAGGAGTTCGCCTACCCCGCGCCGCCGCGCCAGGTGGCGTTCGAACACCGGACCCGTGCTCAGGTCGTCGACCTGCCGTCCGGGGAGCACGTCGTGCGATACCGGGCCGAACGCGCACTCGATCCGGCCGACGCCGAGCCGGTCGGCCAAGACGATCTGATCCGCTACACCAGGCCCAGCCGGTACTGCCCCTCGGACCGGATGGGCGGGCTCGCGTTGTCCCGCTTCGGTGGTTTGCCCGGCGCGCGCGCCAAGGTGGAGGCGATCGTCCGGCATGTGCGCGAGCACCTGTCCTATGTGGTCGGTTCTGGCTCGCCGACCGATGACGCCGTCGACACCTACCTCGCCGGGGAAGGGGTTTGCCGCGACTACGCGCACGTCTGCATCTCGCTGTGCCGCGTGCTCGACATCCCCGCCCGGTTCGCGGCGGTCTACGCGCCCGGACTGTCCCCAATGGACTTCCACGCCGTGTTCGAGGCCGCGATCGACGGCCGCTGGTACGTGTTCGACGCCACCGGCCTCGCGCCGAGGCAGAGCCTGTGCCGGATCGCGACCGGGCGGGACGCCGCCGACACCGCGTTCCTCTCCACCCTCGGCTGTGAGCTGGACTTTCTCGGCAACACCGTGCTGGCGACCGCGGGCCCGTCGCTGCCGGAGGACGACGGCTCGGAGCTGATCGCGCTCGCTTGATCGCGTGTTGACCACGAGCCGTGACCTCGCTGAGTGTCTGGTGGTGAACCCGCGTCCGCGATCGACGTCGGCAGGGCACGGCTGGGTGGTCACGTCACGATGGGTGAACGGGTGCCCTGCCACCGCGATAGCGGGGCCTTCGGCCGGGGCGGGTTCACGCGTTCGGCCGCTTTTGAGGTGAGCCTTCAGCTCCGCCAACAGGCTCTGAGGTAGACATGGGCGTGTGAGGGAGAAGCAAGCACCGACGAAATGGCAGCGGCTGCGTGCCCGCTACCGCTGGCTGGACCACGTGGCCCGGGCGGTGAACCGCTACATCGAGTACGCCGGTTACCACTACGTCGCGTCGATCACCTACTTCAGCCTGTTCTCGCTGGTGCCCATCCTCATGGTCGCGGTGTCGGTGGCCGGTTTCGTGCTGGCGAGCCAGCCGCAGCTGCTCGAGTCGATGCTGGGCGCGATCACCGGCACCCTGCCCGGGGGACTCGGTGACAAGGCCGGGGAGCTGCTCACCGGGTTCGTGGAGCAGCGCACCAGCGTCGGGGTCATCGGTCTGATCATCGGGTTGTACTCCGGCTGGAACTGGATGAACTCGCTACGCGACGCGCTGACCGCGATGTGGGGTCAGAACCGGTCGGACCTCCCGCTGCTGCGCACGATCGCCGCGGACCTGCTCGCGCTGCTCGGCCTCGCCAGCGCGCTGCTGGTCTCGTTCGCCATCACCATTTCCGGGTCGGCGCTCGGCCGGTATCTGCTGGGGCTGGCTGGGGTGGACGACACCGCCTGGGGGCACAACGTGCTGTCGGCGATCTCGATTCCGTTGGCGCTGCTGGCCAACTGGCTCGTCTTCCTCTGGGTGCTCACCCGGCTGCCGCGGAAACCGGTCGGGGTCCGTAGCGCGATGCGCGGTGCCGTCGCGCTGGCACTGGGTTTCGAACTGCTGAAGCAGGCCGGTGGGATCTACCTGCGCTTGATCGGGAACTCGCCGACCGGGGTCGCGTTCGGCTCCATCATCGGTCTGATCTTCTTCATCTCGCTGGTGGCTCGTATGCTGGTGTTCGTCACGGCCTGGACGGCGACCGCGCGGGACGCGCCGCCGGACCCGGTCCGGCCGCCACCTCCCGTGGTGGTCCGGCCGGTGGTGGCCCAGCCCGATCGGCATGGTCTCAAGCCGATGCTGGTGGGCGCGGTGACCGGGGTGGTCGCGACCCTGGCCGCGCAACGCCTCCGGCCGCGCCGGCGCCCCTGACCAAAGGAGAAGGCGATGTCCGGTGATCGAGCACCGTCGTTCACGCTGACCGAACTCGTGGGTTCCCGGGCGGACGAGGCGCGCTCGCGATGTGAGGCCGACGGCTTCGAGGTTCAGGTCGTCGACCTGGAAGGACACGGAGCCGTGACACTGGACTACCGGCCGAACAGAATCCGCCTGTACACCCGGCGAGGGAAGGTCGAGGAAGCCAAACGCGGCTGAATCGCGGTCAGCTCGGTTTGGCCGATCCCACCACCCACATCGAGAAGAACTGCGAACCGCCGCCGTACGCGTGCCCGAGCGCGATCCGCGCGCCGTCGACCTGGTAGTCCCCGGCCCGGCCCATCACCTGCTTGGCCGCTTCGGAGAACCGGAGCATCCCGGAAGCCCCGATCGGGTTCGACGAGAGCACGCCGCCCGAAGGGTTGACCGGCAGGCGTCCGCCGAGCGCGGTTTCGCCGGCTTCGGTGAGCTTCCAGCCCTGGCCCTCGTCGGTGAACCCCAGGTTCTCCAGCCACATCGGCTCGAACCACGAGAACGGCACATAGATCTCCGCGGCGTCCACTTCGGACAGTGGGTCGGTGATGCCCGCGTCCCGCCACAACGCGGCCGCGGCGTCCCGTCCGGCCTGAGGGTTCACCTGGTCGCGTCCGGCGAACGTGGTCGGCTCGGTGCGCATCGCGGTCGCGTGGATCCACGCCGCGCCACCGGGAACTGCGTCGCCCGAGGCTTCGTCTCCGATCACCATCGCGCAGGCGCCGTCCGAAGACGGGCAGGTCTCGTCGTAGCGGATCGGGTCCCACAGCATCTGCGACGCCTGCACCGACTCCACCGTGATGTCGGACTGCCGCAGATGGGCGTACGGATTGAGGGCGCCGTTGCGGCGATCCTTGGCCGCGACGATCGCGCCGACGTGGTCGGGCGCGCCGGACCGCCGGATGTACGAGCGCACGTGGGGTGCGAAGTAGCCGCCCGCCCCGGCGCCCACCGGCATCTGGAACGGCGGCAGGATCGACAGGCCCCACATGGCGTTCGATTCGGACTGCTTCTCGAAGGCCACGGTCAGCACCCGCTTGTGCACGCCTGCCTGCACGAGCGACGCCGCGACGAGCGCGGTCGAGCCGCCGACCGAACCGGCGGTGTGCACGCGCAGCAACGGTTTCCCGGTCGCGCCGAGCGCGTCGGCGAGGAACAGTTCGGGCATCATCACGCCCTCGAACAGATCCGGCGCCTTGCCGAGGACGACGGCGTCGATGTCGTCCCAGCCGGTCCGGGCGTCGTGCATCGCCCGGTCGATGGCCTCCCGGAGCAGACCGGGCATGGACACGTCGGTGCGTTTGGCCTTGTGGTGGGTCTGGCCGGTTCCCAGTACGGCGGCGAGGTGCTTCACGAAAGGACCTCCAAGGTCGCGACCAGGTTCTGCTGGAGGACGGGGCCGCTGGTCGCGTGGGCGAGGGTCTTGCGCGCGCTGCCGTCGAGGATGCGGTTCGCCGCCTCGCCGATCCGCGCCAGCCCCGCCGAGAACATCGGATTGCCGGTCAGGACGCCGCCGGAGGGGTTGATCCGCACCTGGTCGCCGAGGCCCAGCGCGTCGCGCAGGATCAGTTCCTGATGCGTGAACGGCGCGTGCAGTTCCGCGACTTCGACGCCGTCGAGGTCGAGCGCCCGCCCGGCGGCCGCCGTCGAAGGCGACTTGGTGAGGTCTCGGACGCCGAGCGCGGGGGAGTCGACGCGGTGTTCGATCCCGGAGATCACCGCCGGGCTGTCGACGAGGTCCGCGGCCCGCTCGGCCGACGCGAGCACGAGCACGGCGGCGCCGTCGGTGATGGGAGCGATGTCGTGGGCCCGTAAGGGATCCGCGAAGTAAGGGGCGTCCAGGAGCTCGGCGACCTCGACCGTTCCGGAGAGCTGCGCGGCCGGGTTCCCGGCGGCGTCCGCGCGGCTGCGCGCGGCGACCTCGGCGAGATCCTTTTCGGACCAAAGGCCGGATTCGAGCCCCAGCCTCGCCTGGATCCCGGCGACGCTCACCGAGTCCGGCCAGAGCGGCGCGACGACGTACGGGTCCATTTGCAAGGCCAGCACCCGGCGCAGTTGCCCGGCGGAAGACTTGCCGAAGCCGTAGACGAGCGCCGTGTCGACCTCGCCCATCCGGATCTTCAGCCAAGCCTCGTACAACGCCCAGGCGGCGTCCATCTCGACGTGCGATTCGTGGATCGGCGGGAAGGCGCCGATGGCGTCGACCGCGGCGATGAACGAGAACGCGCGGCCGGCGAGGTAGTCCGACGAACCCGAGCACCAGAACCCGATGTCCTCTTTGGACAGACCGGTCCGCTCGAAGACCTCGGCGAAGATCGGCACCAGCATTTCCACGCCGTTGGTGGTGCCCGGGGTGCTGCGGACGTTGGGGGCCTGCGCGAAGCCCACGACTGCTACATCTGGCACTGTGGTCCTCACAGATGGTGGGCGAAGGATTCGTACGGTGCGTCGGGCTCGCCGGTCGGCTCGAAATGGCCGATGTTCTCCAGCGACGTCCACCATTCGTCCCGCGGTTTCCAGGCGGCCCGGACCCGCATGCCCATCCGGACGTCGGCGGCGTCGCAGCCGAGGACCAGATGCAGGAACGCGATGTCCGCGCCGTCGAGCAGGATGTACGCGGCCACGTAGGGCGGTTTGATCTTCTGGCCGAGGAACGGCACGTTCACGATGCAGAACGTCGTGACGATGCCGGTGTCGGGCAGTTCGACCTCATCGGTGGTCGGGATGCCGTCGGTCGGGCAGGCGCCACGCGGCGGGATGTAGACCTTCTCGCAGGACGGGCAGCGCTGGCCGATCAGTTTTCCCTCGGCGAGCCCGCGCAGGTACCGGCTTTCCTCCGGTGACGCGGAATGTTCGTAGCGCAGGTGGATCGGTGTGATCACCACGCTGACCGGCGCGCCCTCTTCGCGTTTCGCGACCGGCGGAGGCGCCTCGGTGGCTTCTGTGCCGGGGCCGTCGGCGGGGACGAAGTAGGCGATGTCGCGGATGTGGCCGACGGTCTCGTCCGCCCAGCGGATCCGGACCCGTTGTCCGGTGTGGACGCTCGCGGGGGAGCCGGCGTCGACCGCGTGCAGGATCGAGGTGTCGGCGCCGTCGAGCCGGATCAGCGCCCACGCGAACGGCCGCGACAACGGCTGGCCGTCGACGGGTTCGGCGATCCAGGACCAGGAGACGATCACGCCCTCGGAAGCCACCGGCACGAATTCGGACAGCGCCTCGGCGGTCACGGGATCGTATTCCAGCGGCGGCACGTGGACGCGGCCGTCGCTGCCCCGGACGCCTTCGACTCGGCGCTCGCGCAGGGCGTTGACGAACCGGCCGAGCACCGGGCCGACCGAACGCGTGTAGTCGAAGCCCACGTTGAGCGGGGCCGACAGCGGGAGTTCAGGTGCGCTCACATTCTGAGTGAAACACGTTCTCGATTTTCCGGCAAGACGGCTCATCTTGGCCTCGCTGACGGTTGCTCTTGAGTGGAACGCGTTCTAGATTTGCGGGTATGTCGACTGCCACCGGGACACTAGGGGTCTGGAACATCGCCGCGCAGGAGCCGGAGCGGGTCGCACTCGTCGATCCGGACGGCCGCTCGATCGGATACGGAGAGCTCGCCGCGAAAGCGAACGCTTACGCGCGGGGCCTGCAAGCCCTCGGGCTCGAAGCCGGTGACGTGGTCGTCGTCCTGCAGCCCAACGGCGACGAACTCGTCGCGGCCTATTTCGCCGCCATCCAGTCCGGCCTGTACATCGTGGTGGTCAACTGGCATCTTGTCGGGCCGGAGGTCGCCTACATCCTCTCTGACAGCGGTGCCAAGGCTTTCTTCGCGCACGAACGCTTCGCCGACGTCGCGATCGCGGCCGCGGACGAGGCGGGCATCCCGGAGCGCGGGCGGTTCGCCGTCGGCGACGTCGAGGGCTTCCGCCGGATCGAGGAACTCGGCTCCGGCGAGGGCGACGGACGTCCGGAGCGGCGCACGGCGGGCTCGCCGATGCTCTACACGTCGGGAACCACGGGGCGGCCCAAGGGTGTCCGGCGGCCACTGACCGGCGCCGACCCCGACTCCGTCCCGGGCGCGTCGACGTGGTTCTTCGGTATCTTCGGGCTCGCGCCGCACGACGACCACGTGCACCTGTGCGGGTCGCCGCTCTATCACACGGCGGTACTGAACTTCGTCGCGATTTCCCTGCAGCTGGGGCATACCGCGGTGCTGATGGACCGCTGGGACGCCGAGGACATGCTGCGGCTGATCGAGCGGCATCGCGTCACGCACAGCCACATGGTCCCGACGCAGTTCCGCCGTCTGCTCGCGCTGCCGGACGACGTCCGCGCGGCCTACGACCTGGGTTCGCTGCGCGTGATGATCCACGGCGCCGCGCCCTGTCCGCTTGAGGTCAAACGCCGGATGCTCGACTGGTGGGGCCCGGTCGTCACCGAGTACTACGCGGCCACCGAAGGCGGCGGGACGGCGATCTCGGGGGAGGAATGGCTCAAGAAGCCGGGTTCGGTCGGGCTGTCGTGGCCGGGTTCGACGATCAAGATCCTCGACGACGAGGGCACGGAACTGCCCGCCGGCGAGACCGGCACGGTGTACATGAAGATGGGCGACTCGAAGTTCGAGTACCACAAGGACCGGGCCAAGACGGACAAGGCGCGGGTCGGGGACCTGTTCACCCTCGGCGACGTCGGGCATCTCGACGAGGACGGCTACCTCTTCCTGCACGACCGCAAGGCGGACCTGATCATCTCGGGCGGGGTCAACATCTACCCGGCGGAGATCGAGGGCGAACTGGTGATGCACCCGAAGATCGCCGACGTCGCGGTGTTCGGCGTCCCGCACGAGGACTGGGGCGAGGCGATCAAGGCCGTCGTCCAGCCCGCGGACGGTGTCGAGCCCTCCGAGGAGTTGACCGCGGAGATCCTCGAGTACGCGGCGTCGCGTCTCGCGAAGTTCAAACTCCCGCGTTCCGTCGACTACTTGCCCGAACTCCCGCGCGACCCGAACGGAAAGCTCTACAAGCGCAAGCTCCGCGACCCCTACTGGGCCGGTCACCGCGTCCCCTGACGCATTTCGTCCTCTGAATGCGATAGTTCGCCGACGAACTACCGCATTCAGAGGACTAAACGCAGGGGTCAGCGGCCCCGAAAGACGGGCTTGCGCTTCTCGGCGAAGGCGCGGGGGCCTTCCTTCGCGTCTTCGCTCGCGAAGACCTCGATGCCGTACTGGGCGTCGAGCTTGAAGGCCTCTTCCTCGTGCGTGCCTTCGGTGTCCCGCATGGTCTTGAGGATCGCGCGGACCGCCAAGGGACCGTTCGCGGAGATGAGGCCCGCGAGTTCGAGTGCCTTGTCCAACGCCTTCCCGTCCGGGACGACGTGGCCGATCAGGCCGATCCCCAGCGCCTCGGCCGCGGTGATATGCCGTCCGGTCAGCAGGAGGTCGGCGGCGACGGTGTACGGGATCTGGCGGGGGAGCCGCACGGCCGAACCGCCCATCGGGAACAGGCTCCACCGCGCCTCGGACACACCGAACTTCGCGCTCTCACCCGCGACGCGGATGTCCGTACCTTGCAGGATCTCCGTGCCGCCGGCGATCGCGGCGCCTTCGACGGCGGCGATCAACGGCTTCGTCAGCCGGCGGCCCTTGAGCAGGCCCTCGATCCGGCTGGGATCGAACGTGCCCTTCTCGAACGAGTCCGACGGCGAGTTCTTCGACATCGACTTCAGATCCGCGCCCGCGCAGAACGCGCCACCCGCGCCGGTGAGCACGCAGCACCGGATGTCGTCGTCCTCGTCGACCCTGTTCCACGCCTCGACCATGATCCCGAGCATCTCGCCGCTGAGCGCGTTGCGGGCCTCCGGCCGGTTCATCGTGACCACGAGGGTGTGTTCGATCTTTTCCACCAGCGCGTGCGGTTCGCCCACCGGGACCTCCACTGACTTCACTGAAAGAGCGGCCATTGCCCAGAACGATAACATGTTCTACTTTGAGGGAGTGGCACTCAACATCGCGGATCTACTCGAGCACGCCGTCGACGCCGTGCCGGAGCGCATCGCGGTCGTCTGCGGCGATCGGCGGGTCACCTTCGCCGAATTGGAAGAGCGCGCCAACCGGCTGGCGCACCATCTCGCCGCACACGGCGTGGGACCCGGATCCCACATCGGTGTCTATTCCCGGAACTCGATCGAGGCCCTGGAATCGATGATCGCCGCGTACAAGCTGCGCGCGATCGCGGTCAACGTCAACTACCGCTACGTCCACGGCGAACTGCGGTACCTGTTCGACAACGCCGACCTCGTGGCGCTGGTCCACGAGCGCCAGTATTCGGACAAGGTGGCGGCCGTCCTGCCGGAGACGCCGAAACTGAAACACGTTGTCGTTGTCGACGACGGAAGCGACGGCGACTACTCGTCCTATGGAGGCGTGGATTACGAAGCCGCGCTCGCCGAAGGCTCCCCCGAGCGGGACTTCGCCGAGCGCAGCGCCGACGACATCTACATCCTCTACACCGGCGGCACCACCGGCTATCCCAAGGGCGTCCTGTGGCGCCACGAGGACATCTGGCGGGCGCTCGGTGGCGGCATCAACTTTGTCACCGGCGAGTACGTCCCGGACGAGTGGACGCTCGCTGAGCAGGGCAAGTCGGGCAGCCTGGTCCGGCTCCCGGCCGCGCCGCTGATCCACGGCGCCGCGCAGTGGGCCGCGTTCGGCGCGCTGTTCACCGGCAGCCCGGTCGTGTTCGTCCCGCGGTTCGACGCGCACGAGGTCTGGAAAGCCGTGCAGGACAACAAGGTCCAGGTGCTCACCATCGTCGGTGACGCGATGGCTCGGCCGCTGATCGACGCCTATCGCGAGGGCGACTACGACGCGTCGTCGATCGTGGCGGTGTCGAGTCACGCCGCCTTGTTCTCCCAGTCGGTGAAGCAGGAATTCCTGTCACTGCTCCCGCATGTGGTGATCACCGACGCGATCGGTTCGTCCGAAAGCGGGTTCACCGGCATCGGCATGGTCAGCAAGGACAGCGATCATTCCGCCGGTCCTCGGGTCAACTTCGGCAAGGACGCGATCCTGGTGGACGACGACGGCGCGCTCGTCGAACCGAAACCGGGCGCGATCGGCCTGATCGCCCGGCGCGGGCACGTCCCGCTCGGATACTACAAGGACCCCGCGAAGACCGAGAAGATCTTCGTCGAGGTCGACGGCAAGCGGTACGTCGTCCCGGGTGACTACGCGCGTTACGAGGAAGACCTCACGGTGACCCTGCTCGGACGGGGGTCGCAGTGCGTGAACACCGGCGGCGAGAAGGTGTACCCGGAGGAAGTGGAGGGCGCGCTCAAGTCGCATCCGGACGTCTTCGACGCGCTCGTCATCGGCATCCCCGACGACCGGCTCGGCCAGCGGGTGGCCGCGGTCATCCAGCCGCGCTCCGGCAAGGATCTCGACGTCGCCGCGCTCGAAGCGCACGTACGGACCGAGATCGCCGGCTACAAGGTGCCGCGCAGTCTCTGGCTCGCCGAGGAGATCGGGCGGTCACCCAGCGGGAAACCGGACTATCCCTGGGCGCAGCGCTACGCCGCCGAGCACGAGCCCATCACCATTCAACCGGCGTAAGGAGTTTCATGCGGACGTCTCTGTGCGACCGGCTCGGGATCGAACTGCCGATCGTCGGGTTCACCCCGTCCGAGCACGTCGCCGCGGCGATCAGCCGGGCGGGCGGTCTCGGCGTGCTGGGCTGCGTGCGGTTCAACGACGCCGCCGAGCTCGACGCCGTCCTGTCCTGGATGGACGAGAACACCGGCGGAAAGCCCTACGGCGTCGACATCGTGATGCCCGCGAAGATCCCGGCCGAAGGGACGTCGATCGATCTCGCGAAACACATCCCGCAGGGGCATCGCGACTTCGTGGAGCGGACGCTGCGCGATCTCGCGGTGCCGCCGCTGCCCGACGACACCGACGAACGCGCGGGAGTGCTGGGCTGGCTGCATTCGGTCGCCCGGTCCCATGTCGAGGTCGCGCTGAAACACCCCATCCGGCTGATCGCCAACGCGCTGGGGTCGCCGCCGGTGGACGTCATCGAGCAGTGTCACGCGAAGGGCGTGCCGGTCGCGGCCTTGGCGGGCAAGGCCGAACATGCCGTGCGGCACGTCGACAACGGCGTCGACATCGTTGTGGCGCAAGGCTATGAGGCGGGCGGGCACACCGGCGAGATCGCGTCGATGGTCCTGCTGCCCGAGGTGGTGGACGCCGTCGGCGACCGCGTCCCGGTGCTCGCCGCCGGCGGGATCGGCTCGGGCAGGCAGGTCGCGGCGGCGCTCGCGCTGGGCGCGTCCGGGGTGTGGATGGGTTCCTTCTGGCTCGCCACCGAGGAATACCTCCAGACCATGGGGGAGTCCGAGGCGATGCAGCGCGCGCTGGTCGCGGCGGGTTCGTCCGACACCGTCCGGACGCGGATCTACACCGGTAAACCGGCGCGGCTGCTCAAGACGCGGTGGACCGAGGCGTGGGCCGCGCCGGACGCGCCCGAACCGCTGCCGATGCCGCTGCAGAACCTGCTCGTTTCCCACGCGCACAACCGGATCCACCACGCGGCCGATCCGAGCGTGGTCTCGATGCCGGTGGGGCAGATCGTCGGGCGGATGGACCGGGTGCGCCCGGTCGCCGACGTGATCTCGGAGCTGGTGTCGGGGTACGAAGAGACACTGTCGCGTTTGGACAAGACCCGCTGAGGTTGCCGCGAAGTCCGTGAAGGCCTCCTTGCCTACCTTCAGGGTAGGGAAGGAGGCCTTCACGGACTTCGCCGGTGAGGTGAGGCTGGGTCACAGTGGCTTTCGCGACACGGTGGCAGGGCGGCCGAGAACTGCCCTCGCCGCGACACGGCAGCCCCTTGAAACGAGAAGGTCCCCTTCACCTCGTCGCTGTGGTGAAGGGGACCTTCAGGGCATGCCGTGCGAGAGACTAGAGACCGGCGGCCGCGTTCTTGATCGCGGTCGCGAAGGTGCTCACCTCGGTGTAGACGCCGGGAGCGTGCGCCCGCGCGCAACCCTCGCCCCAGCTGGTGATGCCGACCTGGATCCAGGCACCGGCGCTGTCGCGACGGAACATCGGGCCGCCCGAGTCACCCTGGCAGGTGTCGACGCCGCCGGAGTTGACGTTGCCCGCGCAGATCTCGGCGCTGTCGATCAGGTCGGCGTAGCTGCCGCCCTGCGCCTTGCAGGTCGAGTCGGAGACGAACGGAACGTTGGCCTTGAGGAGGTAACGCTGCTGCGCCCCGCCCTCGGTCGCGGCGCCCCAGCCGGCGACGGTGAACGTGCCGCTGTTGTTGGCGGTCGTGGTGGCGATCGGCAGCGTCGGGATGCCGCTGACCGGGCTGGCGAGCTTGATCAGCGCCCAGTCACCGCCGGTGGAGGTGGGATAGGTCGGCGACCGGTACACGTAGGTCGACTTGACCTTCTTGGCCGCCGTGCTCTGCAGGTCCACGACGCCGAGGGTGGCGGTGATCCCCGTGTTGGCCCCGGTCCGCGACACGCAGTGCGCGGCCGTCAGCACGATCTGCGGGGTGTAGAGCGCACCACCGCAGCCCATGGAAAGCCTTACCATCCAAGGAAATTCGCCCTGAGCGGCGCGGGTGCCACCGACCACGTCGGTGGACGGCGGCTGCGCGGCCGCGGCTTGCGGAGCCGTGGCGAGACCCGCCAGGGTTCCGGCCGCCGCGACGGCGATCAGGGTCTTTTTGAGCAGGCTGAACCGACGCTTGATGTTCAAGGGTTCATTCCTTCCGGCTGTCCACAGTGGAGGCAGGGAGACTGACTGCGGCCAACTGACTACAGCAGGTGGGCATACGCCGGGACAACCAACTTTCTTCGGATCTTTCGGCCGATGGTGGTGATTAACGGACGTCCGGGCCTGACTGCCGACGAATGGCGTGGTCCGGAGCGCCCAACGCCTCTACTCCTGGACCGGCGAGCGCCGGAACCGCCGGAAGGCTGAACGCTCCGTCACACCTGCCCGATCCGCCGAACGAGGTGCCCGTTTCGTCCACGAGTGTGAGCGTGGCATGAACACTTCGTTCGGGTCAGTACAGGCATGGGGAAACGGGCCTAGGATCTGGATCGTGAAAGCGCGTTCGCCAAGACTTCATCCACCCGCCGACGGCCCGGTTCGGGACGGAATTCCCGAGCACGGCCGCATTCCCCGCTATTACGCGGTCAAAGTCGATCTGCTCGACGTGATCTCCGAATTAGGGCAAGGAGCGGTACTTCCCACCGAAAGGGAACTGTCCGAACGATTCGAGGTTTCCCGCGCGACGGTCCGCCAGGCCGTCGGTGAACTCGTGCTCGAAGGGCGGCTGAGCAGGCGGCAGGGGAGCGGCACGTACGTCGCGGGCCCCAAGCTCGTCCAGCCGCTCGCCTTGGTGAGTTACACCGAAGGACTCAGGAGGCAGGGCATTCAACCAGGGCGGAATCTGATCTCTTTGGAACGCCGGGAAGCGGGCCCGTCGCTGGCTTCGGAACTGGAAATCGATCCCGAAGACGACGTCATCCACATCGAACGGGTGCTGCTCGCCGACGACGAGCGGGTCGGGCTGGAATCGACCTATCTCACCGCCGCGCGATTCCCGACGCTGATGGATGTGTTCGATCCCACACAGTCGCTCTACGCCTGTTTGCGGGAGCGGCTCGGGGTCGTCTTCGACGGCGCCGAGGAGCGGGTCGAGACCGTGCTCGCCACACCCCGGGAGGCCCTGCTGATCGGGACGAACCCGGCGCTGCCGATGCTGCTGATGCACCGGACGTCGTGGGGGCCCGACGGGATCCCGTTCGAGCGCGTCCGGTCGCTGTTCCGCGGCGACCGGCTCTCCTTCGAGACCCGACTGGGCCGCGTGGAGTAGCCACCTGCCGCATTTGGTCCTCTGAACGCGGTATTTGCGGATTCAACGACCGCATCGAGAGGACGAAACGCGAGGTAATGTAACGCGAAGATAACAGGTCTGGTCCACATTTCGGAGGCACTTCACCTGCGGTTAGGGCGGGTGTCACGGAGCGTTGGTGCGCGCAGGCGAGCGTCTGCGGTGTGCGAATCCTCATCATCGGCGGCGGAGTGCTCGGCACCCAGCACGCCTGGCAGGCCGTCGAACGCGGCCACGACGTCGTCCAGATCGAACGGGAACCCGAGGCCAGGGGCGCGTCCGTGCGCAACTTCGGCCTGGTCTGGGTCGGCGGCCGCGCCAGTGGCCCCGAACTGGAGACGGCCGCGCGGGCGCGAGTGCTGTGGGAGCGCATCGGGGAACGGGTCGAAGGGATCGGCTTCCGGCCGAACGGCTCACTCACCGTCGTCCGCACGGAGGCCGAACTCGCCGTCGCCGAGGCCTCGGCCGCGAGCACGGAGGACCGCGGCTTCAAGCTGCTCGACGCAGCCGAGACCAGGGAGCTGAACCCGGCCCTGCGCGGTGACTTCCTCGGCGCGCTCTGGTGTGACCGCGACGCCGCCGTCGAACCGCGCGTCGCCCAGCCCGCCCTGCGCGCCGAGCTGGCGAAATCCGGCCGATACACCTGGATGCCCGGCCGTGAGATCCGCGACCTGGCCGATCGCGGCGTCGTCGACGACGCGGGCGAAACCCACGAAGGCGACGTCGTGGTGCTGTGCACCGGTGCCTGGACCGGTGGCCTGGTCAAGGAACTCGCCGGGCAGCCCCCGGTCCGCCGGGTGCGGTTGCAGATGGCGCAGACCGAGCCGCTCGGGGAAACCCTCACCACCACGGTCGCCGACGCGGACAGCTTCCGGTACTACCCGGCGTATCGCGGCGAGGCGCTCGACGGTCTCAACGCGAGCCAGCCCCAGGGAGAGATCGCCGCGGCCAACGCCATGCAGCTGCTCATGGTCCAGCGCCTCGACGGGTCGCTGACCATCGGCGACACCCACGAATACGACGAGCCGTTCTCGTTCGACACCACCGAAGACCCGTACGACCACCTGGCCGAGGTCGCCGGCGAGCTGCTCGGACGGCCGCTCCCGCGCATCGCCCGCCGTTGGGCCGGCGTCTACGCCCAGACCGCCGACACCACCCGGATCGTGCATCGCGCCCGCGTCGCGGACAACGCGTGGCTCGTCACCGGACCGGGCGGCCGGGGGATGACCTGTTCCCCCGCCATCGCCGAGGACACCGCAGAGGAGCTGTCCTGGTGAACACCGAACTCGTCGTCCTGGACATGGCCGGGACCACCGTCGCCGACGACGGCCTCGTGATCCGCGCCTTCACCGCGGCGATCGCCGCCGCCGGAGTGTCCGAAGAGGACAGTCGCTTTCCCGGAATGCTCGACTACGTCGTCGAAACGATGGGGCAGTCCAAGATCGTCGTCTTCCGCGCACTGCTCGACGGAGACGAAGAACTCGCCCGGCGCGCGAACATCGCCTTCCAGGACGCCTACGAGAAACTCGTCGCCGACGGCCACTGCGAGCCGATTCCCGGCGCCGAGCAGACGATCCAGGAACTGCGCGCCCAAGGGGTGAAGGTCGCGCTCACCACCGGCTTCGCACCGGCCACGCAGAACGCGATCCTGGACGCGCTGGGCTGGCGCGGCCTCGCCGACGCCGTGCTGGCCCCGGGCGAGGGTGTCCGAGGCCGCCCGTACCCCGACCTGGTCCTCGCGGCCGCGTTGCGGCTCGAAATCACCGACGTCCGCAGGATCGCCGTCGCCGGTGACACCGCTTCGGACGTCCAGACCGGGCTGCGGTCCGGCGCCTCGATCGTCGCCGGCGTGCTCACCGGATCGGCGAAGAAGCCGGAGCTCGAAGCCGCCGGCGCTACCCACGTCCTCGAATCCGTCCGCGACCTCCCCGCCCTGCTGTCCTAAAAGGAGCTTTGACGACATGAAGAAACTCGCGGCCACCGCCCTCGCCGGGCTGCTCGCCCTCACCCTGGGCGCCTGTGGCGGAACCGCCGGTGGCGCTTCCGGCGACCAGACCGTCACGCTGTACACAGTGGACGGTCTGGAAGACTGGTACGCCCAGCGCTTCGAGGAGTTCAAGGCCAAGACCGGGATCACCGTCCAGGCGGTGACCGCCGGATCGGGCGAGGTCGCCTCGCGGGTGGAGAAGGAGAAGGCCAACACCCAGGCCGACATCCTGGTCACGCTCCCGCCGTTCATCCAGCGGGCCGCGTCGCAGGGCTTGCTCGCCACCACGGCCCCCGCCGGTATCGACCAGGTCGCCGCCGGGCAGAAGGACGGCCAGGGCCGCTACTTCGCGATCATGAACAACTACCTCAGCTTCATCCGCAACCCGCAGGTCTCGCCCAAGACCTGGGACGACCTCCTGTCCCCGTCGCTCAAGGGCAAGCTCCAGTACTCGACCCCCGGCGAGGCGGGCGACGGCACCGCGGTCCTGCTGCAACTCCAGCACGTACTCGGTGACCAGGGCGCACTCGACTACCTCGCGAAGCTCGAAGCCAACAACGTCGGCCCGTCGTCCTCCACCGGCAAGCTGCAGCCAAAGGTGGCGAAGGCCGAGATCCTGGTGGCCAACGGCGACGTCCAAATGAACCTGGCCGCGATCGAGAAGAGCGGCGGCTTCGAGGTCTTCTTCCCGGCCGACGCGCGAGGCAAGCGCTCCACCTTCGCCCTCCCGTACTACGCGGGCCTGGTCAACAACGCGCCGCACGCCGAAAACGCCAAGAAGTTCCTGGACTTCCTGCTCTCAGCCGAGGTGCAGGGCAAGGTCGTCGACGCCTTCGGTGCCCCGTCGCGGACCGACGTCACGCCGTCCGGCCCGCGGGCGGACAAGGTGAAGGCCGCTCTCGACGGCGTCGAGATCTGGCAGCCGGATTGGGACGCCGTCCTCGCGAAGCTCGACGCCGACCTGGCCGCGTACAAGAAGGCCGTGGGCCGATGACCCCGGCGGTCGAATTCCGCGGCGTTTCCGTCCGCTTCGGCCAGACGACGGCCCTCTCACCACTGGATCTCACCGTGGCGAGAGGGGAGACGCTGGCGATGCTCGGCCCGTCGGGCTCCGGCAAGTCGACGGCCCTGAAGGCACTCGCGGGTTTCGTCGTGCCGAGCACCGGCCGGGTCCTGCTCGATGGCGAGGACGTCACCGATCTGCCGCCGCACCGGCGCGGCCTCGGCGTCGTCGTCCAGAGTTACGCGCTGTTCCCGCACATGCGGGTCGAGGCCAACGTCGCTTTCGGCCTCAAGGCGCGGAAAACGCCTCGCGCCGAGACGGCGAGCCGGGTCGCCGAAGCGCTGGAGCTGGTCGGGATGGGCGAGTACGCCCGTCGCTACCCGCGTGAGCTTTCGGGCGGGCAGCAGCAGCGGGTCGCGCTCGCGCGGGCGCTGGCGATCCGGCCCCGTGTGCTGCTGCTCGACGAACCACTGTCCGCTTTGGACGCCGCCCTGCGCGAGGACATGGTCGCGGAACTCCTGCGGCTGCGGGCCGAGCTCCCCGACACCACGCTGATCTACGTCACCCATGACCAGGGCGAGGCACTGGCGCTGGCCGACCGGATCGCCGTCATGCGCGACTCGAAGCTGGTCGAACTCGGCCGGAGCCGCGAGCTCTACCAGCGTCCCTCGACGGAATTCACCGCGAGCTTCCTCGGCGCTTCCAATCTCATCCCGGTCGAGCTGATCCACCCCGACGGCACCAGGGTCCGGCTCGGCGACCGCGAGCTGGCCGCGGATCCGGCAGGCACGATCCGGACGGGGCAGTCCGTCGCGCTCGGCGTGCGGCCGCACCGGATCGGGATCACCGCGGTGGACGCCCCCGGCGCGCTGCCCGCGGTGCTGCGCGGTGTCCAATGGCGCGGCACGGGCTTCCGGCTCGACCTCGAGCTCGCGCACAACGGGGACGAGGTCCGCGCCGAAGTGCCGGACATCGACGGACTTCCGAGTGTGGGGGAGCGGGTCGGAGTGTCCATTCCGGACGGTTGCCCGCTGGTGGGCGTCGGATGACCGGCCTCGCACTGGCCGCGACGGCCGCACCGGCGCGGCGGCGGGAGAAACAGCCCGGACGCGGCTGGCTCCTGCTGCCGCCGGTGCTCGTCCTGCTCGGGTTCTTCGGCTATCCGCTCGTACTGGTCGTTCTCCAATCACTGGAGTCGAAGACCGGCGAGGTCGGGCTGTCGGTCTGGCTGGACGTGCTGGGCTCGGCGGAATTCCGGGACGCCGCCTGGAAGACCGTCGCGCTCGCGCTCGGCGCCACCGCGGGGTGTGTGGTGCTGGGGACGTTCCTCGCGCTGGTGATCGCTTTCGTGCCGTTCCCCGGCGCGCGAACGCTTTCGCGGCTGGTGGACACCGTGCTCGCGTTCCCGTCGTTTCTCATCGCGCTCGCGTTCACCTTCATCTACGGCAGCGCGGGCATCCTGGGCGCGGGCGGGTTCCTGTACTCGCCGTTCGGGATCCTGCTGGCGGAGATCACCTTCTACACGCCGTTCGTGATGCGGCCGGCGCTCGCCGCGTTCGGCCAGGTCTCGTCGGCGCAGATGGAGGTCGCGGCCAGCCTCGGCGCCAAACCCGGCCGCGTGCTGCGCCAGGTCATTCTCCCGGAAGCCTTGCCGTCACTGGCATCCGGCGCCTGCCTGACCATGTTGCTGGCGATGAACGAGTTCGGCATCGTGCTCTTCCTCGGCGCGAAGGACGTCACGACGCTGCCGATGCTGGTCTACGGCAAGGGGATCGTCACCTTCGACTTCCCGCAGGCCTGTGTCATCGCGGTGGTCAACGTGGTCTTCTCCCTCGCCCTGTACGGAACCTACCGGCGACTGACGAAGGGAGGCCGTCGTGCTGCTGTGGACCAGGCGTAGCCGTGTCCTGCTGTGGGCGGTGTTCGCGGTGTTGTTCACCGCGATCGTGCTGGCGCCGCTGTTGATGATCGCGCTGGCGTCGGTCGCCGGGAACTGGACAGGACTGCTGCCGGGGGCGCTCACCGGCTCGCATTTCGCGCAGGCGCTGTCCGGGGAGACGTTCGCGAGCCTCTCCGTGAGCATCCAGACCGGTGTCATCGCGTCGCTGGTGTCGGTACTGCTCGGCACGTGGGCCGCGCTCGCGTCGCAGTCGGTGCCGCCGAAGCTGCGGAAGGCCGTCGACACCCTGTTCCACCTGCCGATCGCGGTGCCGTCGGTGGTGCTGGGGCTGGCGCTGCTCGTCGCGTTCAGCCGTCCGCCGCTCGCCTTCAACGGCACGCGCTGGATCGTGCTGCTGGGGCACGTGATGATCCTGCTGCCGTTCTCCTACAGCACGGTCTCCGCCGCGATCGCGCGGATGGATCCGCTGCTGGCACAGGCCGCCGCGAGCCTCGGCGCCTCGCCGGTCCGGGTGCTGCTGCGGGTGCGGCTGCCGGTGCTGCTGCCGTCGATCTCGGCGTCCGCGAGCCTCGCGCTGGCGATGTCGATGGGCGAACTGGGCGCGACGATGATGCTGTACCCGCCGGACTGGCGCACGCTGCCCGCGAGCATCTTCGCGCTCACCGACCGGGGCCAGGTGTTCCTCGCGTCGGCGAGCACCGTGCTGCTGCTGGCCGTCACGCTCGCCGGGGTGGTGCTGCTCGGGCTGGCCCGGGGCCGCGCGGCCCAGCGGTGATGCAACCGTTCGCGAGGTTCGTTCCGTCTTGACACCATGATGAACGCAGCGAAGACGCTGGGCGCGGGGCTCGTGCTCGCCGCGACGACGGCGGCCTGCGGCGCGGGCGGCCCCGGAGCGCCGGCGAACACGAGCACCCCTCCGGTCGTCACCACATCTTCGGATCTGCCCACCTCGCTCCCGGCGAGCCCGCCGGCGGCGAAACCGCCGATGTCACGGCCGACCGTCGGCCCGCCTCCCTCGGACAAGATGCTGCCGCCGTCCCAGGTCGACACCGAACTGCCCGCGCAGGTCAGCGCCGAGAACGGCGGCCTGAACGTGCACCTCGAACTGAGTGGCTGCGACCAGGCGAGGGCGAACCTCGCCGAAGAGAACGCGCAGCGGGTCGTGGTCCACGTGACCATCGACCACGGGAAGCCGGGGCAGATGTGCCCGCAGGTGATCCGCTACGCCGTCCTGCCGGTGAAACTCGCCGAGCCGGTCGGGGCCCGGACCGTCGTCTTGTAAGCGGGTTGAGATCATGTGCAACCCCACCGCGGCCTCGTTCCGTCCTAGCCACATGAGGTACTTAACGAATGTCATCGGCCTTGGCCTGATCGTCGTTGCGGTATCCGCTTGCGGGGCGCAGAACCAGGCAGCGGAACCCGCGGCCGGACCCGGGAGCGGAACCCTGAGTACCGTGCCGCCGTCGCCGACCGCACCGTCGACCGCGCCGCCGTCCTCGTCCCCGACGCCCGCGCCGGGGAGCCAGCCGGGTGTGCCGGGCGCGCCTCGCCAGGAGGTTCCGGAAGGCAGCACCAAGCTGCCGGACAAGCAGCTCGACGCGTCGGCGCTGCCCGCGGACTACCCGCGCGAGGTGTACACCAGCAACGGCGGGACGATCCTGAACATCCGCGGCCAGGAAGGCGGCTGCGGGCACGCGACGGCGGAGGCCGCGCAGCAGGACGGGACCAGGGTCACCGTCAACCTGACCGAACTGAAGGGCCAGACCGGCCAGATGTGCACGATGGACATCCGGCATCCGGTGATCTCGGTGGCGCTGTCGGCGCCGCTGGGGGAGCGGACCGTGGTCCTGAAGCAGATGCGATAACGCCAGGACGTGCCATGAGGTCCGTGAAGGCCTCCTTCCCTACCTTCAGGGTAGGGAAGGAGGCCTTCACGGACGTCAGCGGAAGCTGATCTGCAGCACCGGTTCCGAGGTGGCCTCGAAGAAGTCGTTGCCCTTGTCGTCGATGACGATGAACGCGGGGAAGTCCTCGACCTCGATCTTCCAGACCGCTTCCATCCCCAGCTCGGCGTACTCGAGGACGTCGACCTTCTTGATGCAGTCCTGCGCGAGCCGCGCGGCCGGGCCGCCGATCGAGCCGAGGTAGAACCCGCCGTGCTCGTTGCACGCGGCGGTCACCTTCTTGGACCGGTTGCCCTTCGCCAGCATCACCAGCGAGCCGCCGGCGGCCTGGAACTGCTCGACGTAGGAGTCCATGCGGCCTGCGGTGGTCGGCCCGAACGAGCCCGACGCGTAACCCTCGGGCGTCTTCGCCGGGCCCGCGTAGTACACGGGGTGGTCGCGAAGGTACTGAGGCATCTCTTCACCCGCGTCGAGCCGCTCGGCGATCTTCGCGTGCGCGATGTCGCGGGCGACGACGAGCGGACCGGTCAGCGACAGGCGGGTCTTCACCGGCAGCTGCGAGAGCTGCGCGCGGATCTCGGCCATCGGCCGGTTCAGGTCGACGGTCACCACCTCGTCGGACAGATCGTCCTCGGTGACGTCCGGCAGGAACTGCGCCGGGTCGCGCTCCAGCTGCTCCAGGAACACGCCGTCGGCGGTGATCTTCGCCTTCGCCTGGCGGTCGGCCGAGCACGAGACAGCGACACCGACCGGGCAGGACGCGCCGTGACGCGGCAGGCGGATCACCCGGACGTCGTGGCAGAAGTACTTTCCGCCGAACTGCGCGCCGATCCCGAACTGGCGCGTCATCTCCAGCACCTGCTGTTCGAGGTCGACGTCGCGGAAACCGTGGCCCAGCTCGGAACCCTCAGTGGGCAGGTCGTCGAGATAGCGGGCGGAAGCGAGCTTCGCGACCTTCAGGTTGAACTCCGCCGACGTGCCGCCGACGACGATCGCGAGGTGGTACGGCGGGCAGGCCGCGGTGCCGAGGCTGCGCAGCTTCTCGTCGAGGAACTTCGCGAGCCGCTTCGGGTTCAGGACGGCTTTCGTTTCCTGATAGAGGAACGTCTTGTTCGCGCTGCCGCCGCCCTTGGCCATGAACAGGAATTCATAGCTCGGGTCGCCTTGGCCATCTTTGTGATAGAGCTCGATCTGTGCGGGCAAGTTGGTGCCCGTATTGCGCTCATCCCAGAAATTCACCGGCGCCATCTGTGAATAGCGCAGATTCAACTCCTGATAGGCGTCGAAAATACCGCGCGACAGCGCACGCTCGTCGTCGGCGCCGGTGAGCACGCCCTCGCCGCGTTTGCCGATCACGATCGCGGTGCCGGTGTCCTGGCACATCGGGAGGACGCCGCCGGCGGAGATCGCCGCGTTGCGCAGCAGGTCCATCGCGACGAAGCGGTCGTTGCCGCTGGCCTCGGGGTCGTCGACGATCGCGCGCAGCTGCGCCAGGTGTGACGAGCGCAACAGATGCTGGATGTCGGTGATCGCGGTCTTGGCGAGTTTGGTCAGCGCCTCGGGCTCGACCTTGAGGAACTTCCGGCCCGCGGCTTCGACGACCTCGACACCTTCGGTGCCGATCAGCCGGTACTCGGTGTGGGTGTCCTTGGCGAGCGGAAGGACTTCGGTGTACTGGAACGTGGTGGGCGCCACTGCGCGGGCTCCTTTGCCGGCATCGGGAACCCGCTCACGGTACCCAAGCCCGGCCAAGGCGTCCGCGAGGCCACGGCTGACGTAACCGAGGCCACTGCCGGTGGGCGCCGACGCCGGCGGGCCGAGGGTGTCTTAGGTACGTACTGCCGGTGCGTGGGTGGCGGTTTCGCGTGACTGGACGGACGACACGCGTGTTTAGAGGGACGACACGCGTGTTCGGGCGGACGACTCTCGGCGGAACCCGGCCGCGGTCGTGTCGTCCATCCAGTCACGCGTGTCGTCCGGTCGGTCACGTGACATCGCCGGTGCTGGACCTCGTGAGTGGCAAGGACGGTGAGAACACGAAATCCCACTCACGACCCACCGGGCCGGCTGCAATTCGCACTCCGCATTTTGTCGCCGGGCCCCACAAATTAGTTCGGGAGGCCGGGCCCACCCCGACGGACCCGACCTCCCGGGGAAAGCGATCCGGGCGCGCACGCCCGACCGCGAAGACTTATTGCCTGCTCGACGGTCTCGTGACGCAGGTCATAAGTCAACGCTGCCGAACGGGTGTTGCTTTTTCCGCGCCGAAAGGTGTCGTGGCATTACGAAGCGTAGGCGCGCAGGCGGTCCGCCCGCTCACCCTGACGCAGCTTCGACATGACCTCTCGCTCGATCTGCCGAACGCGCTCACGGGAGAGCCCGAAGTGCTTGCCGATCTGGTCGAGCGTGCGCGGCTGGCCGTCGTCGAGGCCGTAGCGCAGGCGGATCACCTGGGACTCGCGGTCGTCCAGCGTCGCGAGCACGCGGCGCAGGTCGTCCTGGAGCAGACCGGAGATCACGGCGCTCTCGGCGTCGGTCGCCTCCGAGTCCTCGATGAAGTCACCGAGCGGGGCGTCCTCCTCGGTGCCGACCGGCATGTCGAGGCTCACCGGGTCACGCGAGTGGTCGAGCAGGTCGGAGATCTTGTGCGCCGGGATACCCGACTCGGCGGCCAGCTCCTCGTGGGTGGCGTCCCGGCCGAGCTGCTGGTGCAGGTCACGCTTGATGCGCGCCAGCTTGTTCACCTGTTCCACCAGGTGGACCGGCAGCCGGATGGTGCGTCCCTGGTCGGCCATCCCCCTGGTGATGGCCTGGCGGATCCACCAGGTGGCGTAGGTCGAGAACTTGAACCCCTTGGAGTAGTCGAACTTCTCCACCGCGCGGATCAGACCCAGGTTCCCCTCCTGGATCAGGTCGAGCAGCGGCATCCCCCGGCCGGTGTAACGCTTCGCGAGCGAGACCACGAGGCGGAGGTTGGCCTCCAGCAGGTGGTTCTTCGCGACGTGGCCGTCACGCACGAGAGCGGACATCTCCGAACGCCGCTTCGGCGTGAGCCCCTCGGCCGTGTCGAGCATGTGCTGGGCGAACACGCCCGCTTCGATGCGCTTGGCCAGCTCGACCTCGTCGGCGGCGGACAGCAGTGCCGTCTTGCCGATTCCGTTGAGGTACACGCGAACGAGGTCCGCGGCCGGGCTCTGGGCGTCGAGGTCGGCGTCGGTGAGCGCCCCCGTGCTCACCGGCTCCTGGGTGGATTGCGCCGGGATACGGCGCTCGCGAATCCCGCGCGCTTCGCGTTCGAGAGTCTGGACTGACATTCTGCCTCCCCGGTCACGGGCTGAACGTGCTGCGGTTGTCCGCCGGGTCCGTCTCGGCGTAGCAGGCCCTGTGGAAAACCGGCTACTCCTCGTCGGCCCAGCTTGGCTGGACACTTGGCTCAACGCCGGGAGGTCCGAAAACGTTCCCGGCGGCTACAGAGGAGACGGGCGGCTGACCTGGGGCGTTGCTCCACCAACCCTGAGCTTTTCCTGAGAATGCTCGTGCCGAGGAGAAAGAATCGTGGTCTAGACCTCTAGGAGGACGGTGAACGGACCGTCGTTCACGCTCCGGACCGCCATCATGGCCCCGAAGCGGCCGGTTTCGACCCACGCGCCGCGTTCGCGCAGCGCGTCGACGACGGCTGTCACGAGGGGCTCGGCGACCTCGGGCCGGGCGGCCGCCGTCCAGGACGGACGGCGGCCTTTGCGGGTGTCGCCGTAAAGAGTGAACTGGCTTACGACGAGCAGGGGAGCGCCGGTGGTGGCGCAGGATTCCTCGTCGCGAAGTATGCGAGCTTCGTGCAGTTTGCGGGCCATCGTCGCCACCTTGGACACGTCGTCGTCGACGTGGATTCCCAGCAGCACCAGCAAACCCGGCTCGTCGATGGCGCCGGTCACCTCGTCGCCGACGGTCACGCTCGCTTCCGTGACCCTCGCCACCACCGCCCGCATCAGACGGCGGGGAGGAGCATGCCGTGCCGGACCAGTTCCCGGACGACGGGCAGCGCGGCTTCGGCCAGCTCCTCCGGTTCGAGACCCTGAGCGGCCGCCAGGAGCACGATCAGGTCCTCCAGGGGAAGCGCGCCCTGGCAGCCCGCGAGCAGCCGTGTCGCGAGTTCGTCCACTTCGTGCGACCACCCGGGCCCGTCGGTGCGGTGCAGCCGCTGGACGGTCGTGGCCCAGCCCTCCTCGCCCGGCTCGGCGACGCTCTCCAGAAGCACCGTTTCCGGCACCCGGAACCGGACATCGAGGAGCGAATCACCATTGGCGCGAAGCCATTCCACCCGATCCAGCCAGTTCGCGGCCTCGGCGCCCAGCGGATCGTCGTAAGCCTGGCGCAGGTCTTCGCACACGATCGTCGGAGTCGCGCCGTCCGCCCGCCGGAGGGTGACGAAGCCGAACCCGATCCCCTGGACGTCGTTTTCGTCGAACCAGTCGAGCCACGCTCCGGATTTCGCGCGGCCTTCGGGGGAACGGGGATCGATGCCCGCGTCCCGCAGCCACGTGCCGACGTACAGGCCCGGGTCCGCGATGTCCCGCTGGACGAACCACGCGTCGGTCTCGGCGGGCAGCCAGCGGGTCACCCGATCGCCCCAGTCCTCACCCTTCACGTGCAGCCAGGACGCCAGGAGCTGACCCGTGCCGCCGTCGTTGAGGAACCCGGGCAGCTGGCGCACCACGAGCGCGCTGGCGTCGTCACCCGCGAGCCCGGAGTCGCGGTAGGTGTAGTCGACCCGCGGCGGGCCGACCACGAACGGCGGATTGCACACGATCTGGTCGAACCGGCGCCGCGCGACCGGCGCGAACCATTCGCCACGGACGAGTTCGACGTCCAGTTCGTTGAGCCGGAACGTCGCCGCCGCCAGTGCCAGCGCGCGGGCCGAGACGTCGGTCGCGGTGACCTTCTTCGCGTGCCGGGTGGCGTGCAGCGCCTGGACACCGTTGCCGGTGCCGACGTCGAGCAGGCTGCCGACCTCGCGGCGGCTGGTGGCCCGGATCAGGCTGAGCGAGGCGTGTCCGACGCCGAGCACGTGGTCTTCGGGCACGGTCGTGCCCAGGACGTCGGCGTCGAGGTCGGAGACGACCCACCACGAGCCCTCGTCGTCGCCGTGCGGGCGGACGTCGAGTCCGGCCCGGTAGCCGTCGGCGGCGGGCACGAGCAGCGTGGCGGCGACCGCGTCATCGAGAGACAGTGGCGCGAAAGCGGCCTCGACGTCCTTCGCCGGTTCGGTCGACCCCAGCAGGAAAAGGCGGATCAGCGTGCCGAGCTCACCCACGTCGCGGGTCGCGCGGTAGGCGAGTTCCGGTTCGCCGCGGCCGAGGGCGGCGTGCGCGGAGCCGAGGGCGCCGACCACGCCGTCGGTGTCGTACCCCGTCCGGCGGAAGGCGTCCCGCAGCCTCGCGCAGGCGTCGTCGGACAGGTCGGGGAGGGCCGCTCGTGTGCTCACGTTCGGTAATACTGCCAGGATGGCGTGGTGAGCCTCGAACGTGTCCTGGCACCGCTGCAGGCGGCGCTGCCCGGATTGGAAGACCTGTACACCGACCTCCACCGGCATCCGGAGCTGTCGTTCGCCGAAACCCGCACCGCGGCCGAACTGGCGAAGCGCCTGGAGGCCGACGGTTACGAGGTGCACACCGGGATCGGACGCACCGGTGTCCTGGGCGTGCTGCGCAACGGCCCCGGCCCGAAGGTGATGTTGCGCGCCGACATCGACGCGCTGCCGGTCGAGGAGAAGACCGGCCTTGCGTACGCGAGCACCGCGCGCGGTGTCGACGCCGACGGCCGCGAAGTCCCGGTGATGCACGCCTGCGGCCACGACATGCACGCCACCTGGCTCTCCGGTGCCGCTTCGCTGCTCGCGGCCGGACGCGAGCACTGGTCCGGCACGTTGATGGTCGTGTTCCAGCCGGGGGAGGAGGCCGGGGATGGCGCCGTCGGCATGGTCCGCGACGGGGTCTTCGGGCCCGCCGGCAAACCCGACGTCGTGCTCGGCCAGCACGTCGTGCCCGGTCCGGCGGGCTGGGTGCTGACCAGGCCGGGCGTGATCATGGCGGCCACCGACGCGCTCCGGATCACCCTGCACGGCCGCGGCGGGCACGGCTCGCGCCCCGAGACCACGGTGGACCCCGCGGTGCTCGCCGCGTCCGTGGTGCTCAAGCTCCAGACCATCGTGTCGCGGGAGATCTCGGCGACCGAGTCGGCGGTGGTGACCGTCGGGTCGCTGCACGTCGGCACGGCGCACAACATCATCGCCGACCACGCCGTCCTCGAGGTCAACATCCGGTCGTTCGACCAGGCCGTGCGGGAGAAGGTCGTCGCGGCGGTCGAGCGGATCGTCCAGGGCGAGGCGGCCACCGCGGGTGCGCCGAAACCGCCGGAGATCGAGCGGATCGGCGCGTTCCCGGTCACCGAGAACGACGACGCAGCCACCGAGGGGCTCACCGCCGCCTTCCGTGACCACTTCGGCGAAAGCCGGGTGATGCCCGCGCCGCTGGTCACCGGCAGTGAGGACTTCAGCGAGTTCGGCCGCGCGGCCGGCGTCCCGTCGGTGTTCTGGCTGGTCGGCGGTCTGGACGAGGGCAAGGTGATCGCCGCGATGACCGCCGGTCGCTTCGAACAGGACATCCCGTCGAACCATTCGCCGCTCTTCGCGCCGATCCCGCATCCGACGCTTTCGGCCGGCGTCGAGACGCTCGTGGTCGCGGCTCTGCACCGGCTCACCCACCCGGCTGTCGGATGAGCCGGGCGAGTGGGAGCATGGAAGCCGGAGGTGGTGCTGTGAACGCGCCCGCCCACGGTCCCGAGCCGAGGGAACCCGCTCCGGTGCTGATCACCGAAGCCGCCCCGTCCTACGAAGACCAGCTGGCCAAGCGGAAGCGGAAGTACATCATCATGATGTCGTTCCGCATCCCGTGCCTGATCCTGGCCGGGATCTTCTACCAGACCTGGTGGCTCGCGCTGGCACTGATCGCGATCTCGATCCCGCTGCCCTGGGTCGCCGTCCTGATCGCCAACGACCGGCCGCCGCGCAAGAGCGAGAAGGTCAACCGCTACCAGGCCGAACCGACCCGCATCGAAAGCGGCGGCCATCGCGTCATCGACGGCGGCTGACCCGTTTCGCGCGTGCTATGAAAGGTCCTTTCCTTGCAAATTTCGCAAGGAAAGGACCTTTCATAGCGTTCGGTGAGGGGCTACGGCTGCGGCCCGACCTTCGAAACCGCGCGTGCACCCAGCCGGGTACCCGCCCGGAGCACCTCCACGGTGGACTCGCCGCGCAGCCACGCCGCGAGCACACCGGCGTCGAACGCGTCGCCGGCGCCGGTGGAGTCGACGCACTCCGCGGGCTGGGACGGCACCGAGGTGATGGTGCCGCTCGCGTCCACCCAGCTGGCGCCGTCGAGACCGGCGGTGACCACGACCTCGCCGACGTAGTCCAGCAGTTCCTTCGCCGCCTCGGGATCGCTCGACCCGGTCAGCGCGACCAGTTCGCTGGTGTTCGGCATCAGCAGGTCGACGCCGCGCACGTCGTCGAGGAAGGCCGCGGGATCGGTGATCAGCGTCGCCGCCTGCGGGTCGACCGACGTCGTCAGCCCGGCCTTCTTCGCCGCCGCCAGGGAGGCGAGCGCGGCCGGCCGTGACGACGGGTACAGCAGGACGTAACCCGAGAGGTGCAGGTGGCTCGCCCCGCTCAGGGCCGCCTCGGTGATGTCTGAGGGACTGAACTTCGCGTTGGCGGCGCGGTCGGCGAGCATGCTCCGCTCACCGGCGCCGTCGACGAGCACCACGACGCAGAACGTCGGTTCCTCGGGGTCCACCGCGAACTCGCAGCGGACGCCCGCCGCTTCCAGTTCGCTCTTCACCATGCGGCCGCCGGAATCGTCCCCGATCCGCGCGACCAGCGTGGTCTCCGTGCCCTCGGCCCGCAGCCACAGCGCGGTGTTCGCGCCCGCGCCGCCACTGGTGAAGTGGACCTTCGCACGGATGTCGCCGCCGTGCGGGATGGGGCCTTCGTGCCGCGCGACCACGTCGAGGCCGACGTCGCCGACGACGACGATGCCGCTCACGCGCCGTTCCCGGCGAGCGCGACGGCCACTTCGGTGGCCAGTTCCGCGTTGGACAGCACCAGCGCCTCGTTCGCGTCGAGGCTCACGCCTTCGCTGGCGGTGTGGAAGTGCTCCAGCAGCACCGGGGTGACGTCCTTGCCGTGCACCCCTCGCGATTTCAGCAGTTCCAGCCCTTCGGCGAGCAGCCGGTCGTGCAGTTCCTTGTCCATTTCGGACGCTTCCGGGATCGGGTTCGCGAGCAGGACACCGGAATCCGCGTGCGCCCGGTGGGCGGCGATGACCGAGGCGGCCTGCGCGGTGTCGTCGACCCGCCACGGCACCTCGAAGCCGGACGAGCGGAGGTAGAACGCGGGGAACTCGCCGGTGCGGTAGCCCAGCACCGGTACGGAGTTGGTCTCCAGCACTTCGAGTGTCGCGGCGATGTCGAGCACCGACTTCACCCCGGAGCAGACGACCGTGGTCGGCACCTTCGCGAGGACGCCGAGATCCGCCGAGACGTCCCAGCTCCGCGCCGCGCCCTGGTGCACGCCGCCCAGCCCGCCGGTGGCGAACATGCCGATTCCGGCCGCGGCGGCCAGCGCCGCGGTGCTCGCGACCGTCGTGGCCCCGGAGCGCCCGAGGCCGACGGCCGGGCCGATGTCGCGCAGGGAGAGCTTGTCCAGGTCCGCGCCGGGCGCGCAGACGCGTTCAAGCTGCTCGCCGGTGAGGCCGATCAGCGGGACGCCGTCGAGGACGGCGATGGTCGCGGGGACGGCGCCGCCGTCGCGCACGATGTTCTCCAGCCGCCGGGCGACGTCGAGGTTGCGGCCGGGCGGGAGACCGTGGGAGAGGATGGTGCTCTCCAGCGCGACGACGGGGTCACCGGCGGCGAGGGCGGAGGCGACCTCTTCGTGAAGGGACAGTTGCGGAGTCACGAACGAACATCATCGGTGATGTGGGTCCGCGTCACGCCATCGGGTCAGTTCGTTCGCGAGGTTCTCGCGCGCCTTGCTCTCCCAGCGTGCCCGCGCGATGTCGCTGCGATACAGCCGCGGCCTGGCCAGCAGGTTCTCCAGCACCGTCGCGCGTCCCGCCCGCCAGTCCTCGTCGGAGTAGATCGAGTACTCCTCTCGGACACCGCTCGCGTACTCCTCGTAACGCTCCGGTGTGGCGCCGAGGATCGCGAGGTCGGCGTCGAGCAGCGCCGTGGCGAGGAGGTCGTCGTCCGGGGCGGCGTGATGGATCGTGCTCAGGACCAGCTCTCCGGCGCGCTCGACATCCGCTTCGGGGACGCCGGCGTTGGTGAGTTCGTCCCGCGTCCAGGCCGCGCTCGCCCGTTCGTCCTCGCCGGGACGGGCGTCGTACACGACATCGTGCGTCCAGGCGGCGATGGCGACGAGGGCGCGTTCGCGGGCGCCCAGGCCGAAGGCGACGGCGAGGTCGCCGCTGTCGTGGGCGACGGCCGTGACGTGCCGGAGATCGTGGTATCGGCGATGTGGTTCGGCGTAGCGGGTTTCGAGGTCGTTCCACGCGACGGCGGCGATCCGGTGATCGCCGCCGAGCCTCGTGATCGCGGTGGGCCAGTCCATCAGTCGAAGATCCCGCGCGCCTTGGCCACCTCGTGCAGCCATCCTTCGAGCTGTGGCTCCCAGTTGACCCGGTCGAGCGCCGCGTGGTCGACCTTGAACAGGCCGAGGAACTCCTGGCCGCGTCCGCCGAACCCGCCGCTCTTGGACACCCGGACCCGTTTGGTCACCTCCAGCACGACCTGCGTCTCCGACGGCGAGGACAGGAAGGTCACCGCCACCGAGGTGAAGACGGGCGCGAACCGCGGCGAAGGGGTGAAGCGGATCTCCTGGAAGAACGGGAGCTGCTGGACGGCGCCGTTGATCCGGCCGCGTTCCAGCACGGCCTCGCGGAAGACGAAGCCGATCCGGCTGAAGGCGTCCAAGATCCGTTTCTGCGCGGGCAGCGGCTCGATCGCGGCGCCGTCGACGTCGACCGGGTCGGTCACGGAGTTGGCGATGTCGAGGCAGGTCTGGAGGCCGACGGCCATCCCGTTCAGTGGCTTGCCGAAGACGCTGGAGATCGGTGTCTCCCAGGGCAGGGCCACCTCGAACGGGATGCGGACCTGCTGCCCAGGCCCGATCCGCTCGTTGCCCGCCAGCTGCTGAGTGCCGAACTCGAGGTCCTCGACGCCAGGGCGGCGTTCGTCCGGGAGGGTGACCCTGGCGAGCAGCTTCACCGAGAGGCCGTTGATCTCTTGATCGACTTCGCCGCCGAGCAGCAGGACCTCGCCGCGCAACGGGCGGCCGGGGGAGACCGTGCGGTCGAGCAGCCGGGCGTCGATCTTCGCCCCGCCCGAGCCGAACGTCGCGAGCACCTTCTGGAACATGGGCGAGATCCTGCCAGGTCGTCGGTGTGCGCAGGAGGATTTGGGGCATTATGGAGGGGTGAGTACACAGACCCTTCCGAAGCCGGATACCCGTCCCGAGGGCACCGACGGCACCGACGACGATTCGCCGAAGATGTTCCACTACGTGCGCAAGAACAAGATCGCCGAAAGCGCGGTCATGGGCACGCACGTGGTGGCGCTGTGCGGTGAGGTCTTCCCGGTGACGAAGTCGGCGAAGCCCGGTTCGCCGGTCTGCCCGGACTGCAAGAAGATCTACGACGGTCTCAAGCCGGGCGACTGAGTGTCCGTCCGGTGTCCGAAACCGGACAAAATCTGAAAATCCTTCACATGGTGGCTGCCCGTCCCGGTCTTCGCTGGTAATCAGTACGCGCCAGCGAAAACCCGCCGGGACGGAGCCTTCATGCGTAGAACCGGGATCGTGCTCGCCATCGCCGCGTTGGTCGCGGTGTTCTCACCCGCCGCCGCCCAAGCCGTCACAGGCTGGACCACTGTCGGCTCGGACAACGCCCGCCCGCTCGACGAGGGCCAGGGCCTGGCCACCATCGAACGGCCGTCCGGGACGATCTACCGCTACACCGGGATCGCGACCGTTCCCGTGAACCTGTCGTCCCAGGGCTGGAACCACGTCGGAGACCCTGGCTCCGCGCGGGGCTGGTACGTCGAGCCGTACCAGCGCGACGACAGGGGAGCGAAACTCTTCCGCGTCGAGTCGCCCGACGGGACCTGGGCGAACTACACGCACACGCTGGAGTCGTGGGAGGCGAACAACAACTCGTTCGCCGCCGTGACCCCTGACGCCCGCTGGATGGTGGCCGGTGAGTGGGGCACGATGGACCGGCTCCTCGTGCACCCGATGCCCGGCGTCGCGCATACGAACCCGTCGGCGAACCTGCCGTACGCGTCCGCGATCCGGCTCGACAAGCCGGTGCGGGACATCCAGGGCTGCGACTTCGTCACCGCGACCCGGCTGCTGTGTGCGTCCGACGACCCCGAGGGCGCACTGTTCGGGACCACGAAGCCGCTGCTGCAGGTCGACCTTTCCGGCGCGCTGTCAGGTTCGGATGTGACCGGGCGGGTCACGTCGCTGGGGCAGCTCCCGCTGAAGAGCATGTGCAGCGGGAACTTCGAGACCGAGGGCATCGACGTCGCCGCCGACGGCACCCTGCGGGTCGTCATGCTTTCGCCCTCGTGGTGCGTGGCCTTCGACAGCAAGACGTGGCGGTTCCGGAAGGCGTGACACCCGTGCTCGGAGCCGGAACTCGCGTGCTTGAAGGCGGAACTCGCGTGCTTGGACGCGTACCGGCTCCAAGCACGCGAGTCACGTCCCCAAGCACGCGAGTTCCGGCTCCAAGCACGTGACCGGTGGCATTTAGCCGGCTAAGTGCGAAGCGGCGAAAGGCACGCCGGGCGCCCACCCAGGCCCCGGCGTGCCTTCCTCCCCCCACCCCCCCAGGTCTACGAAGCCGGCTCCGGGGTCAGCGTCTCGGTGGCCGGGGCCGAGGACCGCCGGGCGTCCTTCTTCGCGCGGCGCTTCTCTTTCCGCGTCTCGACCATCGTGTACAGCGTCGGCACCAGGATCAGCGTCAGCAGGGTCGAGCTGACCAGCCCGCCGATGACCACGATCGCCAGCGGCTGCCCGATGAACCCGCCCTGTCCGGTCAGCCCGAGCGCCATCGGGACCAGCGCGAAGATGGTCGCCGCCGCGGTCATCAGGATCGGCCGCAGCCGTCGCCTGCCGCCTTCGACGACGGCGTCGGCGACGCTCATCCCCGAAGCCCGGTACTGGTTGATCAGGTCGATCAGCACGATCGCGTTGGTCACCACGATGCCGACGAGCATCAGCATCCCGATCAGCGCGGGCAGCCCCAGCGCGGTCCCGGTGGCCAGCAGCAGCCCGATCGCGCCGGTCGCCGCGAACGGGATCGACACCAGCAGGATCAGCGGCTGGATCAGGCTGCGGAACGTCGCCACCATGATCAGATAGACGATCGCGACCGCGGCCAGCAGCGCGAGGAACAGGTTCCCGAAGGCCTCCTGCTGGTCTTCGCTGACCCCGCCGAGCTTGTACGCCGCGCCGCCGGTGAAGGTCAGTCCGTCCAATTTGGACTGGATGGCCCGCGTGGTGGCGGCCAGGTCCGCGCCGGTGTTCTTGGCGGTGACCGTGGTGCTCAGCTCGCCCGAGGTGCGGTGCACCGCGGCCGGCCCGTCCACTGTGGACACGGTGGCGACGGAGTCCAGCCGCACCACGCCGGTCGCGCTCGGGATGGGCAGCGCCTTGACCGCGTCGACCGACACCGGGGCCGTGCCCGCGCGCAGCACGATGTCCGTGCGCTGACCGTCGACCGGCAGCTGGGTCACCGTGCGGCCGGCGATGGCCTGGTTCGCGATCTGGCCGATCGTGGTCGCCGAAAGCCCGCTCGCGGCGGCCTTGGCGGCGTCGACCTCGACCTGCACGCGCGGCGAACCCTGCGCGAGGTCACTGGTCACCTCGGTCAGGTCCGGAACGCCGGACAGCGCCTGGCGGACCTGCTCGGCGGCCGGTTTCAAGGCGGCCTCGTCGGGAGCGGTGACGGTGATCGAGACCTGGTCCGAGTTGAACCCGCTCGCCTCCGCACCGATCTTGACCTCGCCGAGCTCCGGCTTGTCGAGCTTGCCTCGCAACCGCACGGAGAGCGCGTCGAGGTCGGTGTCCTTGGCGACGGTGACCTGGATGCCGGTCGCCGTCCCGCCGCCACCGAAGAAGCCGCCTCCGCCGATGCTCACCTGGTAGGTCTCGACGGCGGGTTCGGCGGCGAGCGCCTGCTCCACCGCGCCGGCGGCCTTCTCCTTGGCCTCGGAACTGGTGCCGGGCGGGAGCTTCTGCGAAAGGCTCAGCGTCGTCGAACCGGACTGGTCGAGGAAGTTGGTGTTCAGCTGCGAGGCCAGCCCGACCGTGCCCCCGAAGATGATCAGTGCCAGCAGGACCACGGTGACGCGGCGCCTGGTGGCGAACCGGATCACCGGAACGTACCCGCGCTGCAGCAGCCCGCGGCGTTCCTTGTCCTCGGCGGCCTGGCGCGTGAGCTCGGCCTCGCGTTCGTCCGCCGGCGCCTTGGGCGGCTTGAGGAACCAGTACGCGAGCACCGGCACGATCGTCAGCGACACCAGGAGGGACGCCAGCAGCGCCACGGTGACCGTGATCGCGAACGGCGAGAACAGCTCGCCGACGAACCCGCCCACGAAGGCGATCGGCAGGAACACCGCGACCGTGGTGAGGGTGGACGACGTCACCGCGCCCGCGACCTCGCGCACGCCGTCGAGGACCGCGCGCTGCTTCTCCTCGCCGTACGCCAGATGTCGTTTGATGTTCTCCAGCACCACGATCGAGTCGTCGACCACCCGTCCGATGGCGATGGTGAGCGCGCCGAGGGTGAGCAGGTTCAGCGAGAGATCGCCGGTCCACAACGCCAGCAGCGCCACGACCACCGAAAGCGGGATCGACACCGCCGTCACCAAGGTGGAGCGCACCGACATCAGGAACAGCAGGATGACCACGACCGCGAACGCCAGCCCGAGCAGCCCTTCGGTGGTCAGGCCGCTGATCGCGTCCTTGACCGGGGTGCCCTGGTCGAACACGACGCTCATCTCGGCGCCGATCTTCTTCGACAGCTCGGGCAGCCTGTCCCGCACCGATTCCGAGATCGCGACCGCGTTCCCGTTCTCCACCATCGTGATCGAGAGCCCGAGGCTCGGCTTGCCGTTGGTGCGCGTGATCGAGGTCGGCGGCGCGAAGCCGGCCTGGACGTCCGCGACATCACCGAGCTTCACCGGCTTGCCCGCCGGCGCCCCGGGACGCGACGGCTGCGACGGCGTCAGGTAAAGGTTCTTGATCGTGTCCACTGTGGTCGGTCCGCCGCCGACCTGGACGGTGAGCGTCTTGTCGCCTTCGGTCAGCGTCCCGGCCGGGACGGCCGCACCGGCGGTCTGCAGCGTGGTGGCGATCGACGACGGGTCCACCCCCGCGGCGGCCAGTTTCGCGTAGTCCAGCGCGATGGTGACCCGCGGCTGCCGCGCACCGGTCACCTCGACCTCGCGGACACCGTCGATCTTCCGCAGTTCCGGCGCGACCTCCCCGGTCAGCGCGGGCGCGAGCGCCTGCGGGTCACCGGTGGTCCCGGCGGCGAGCAGCACGACCGGGAGATCGTCGGTGGATCCCGCCGACACCGATGGCTCGCTGTTCTGCGGCAGCCGTGCCTTCAGCCCGTCGACGACGCGCTGGATCTGCCCGACCGCCGCGTCGATGTCCGTGCCGAACTCGAACTGCGCGGTGATCCGCGACAGCCCCTCCGACGACGTCGAGCTCAGCTCCTCGAGCCCCTTCAACCCCTGCAGCCCGCCTTCGAGCGGCTCGGTGACCTGACGGTCCACCGCGTCCGGTGACGCGCCCGCGTACGGCGTGATGATCTGCGCCTGCGGGAACTGCAGTGACGGGAACAGCTGCTGCTTCAGCTGTGGCAGGGCGAAGGCGCCGAAGCCGATCACCACCAGGGCGAGCAGCCCGATGAGACTTCGGTTGCGCAGGCTGAGTCTGGCCAGCGTGGACATGGCGGTATCCCCCAGGAAATGGCTCGGGACGGGCGGGTTACCGCGAGCCTTTCATGGCGGGGGGTGGAGTGGATTCACACCACGGGTGGAATCGGAGTACGACTTCGGGATGAGGTCCCGCTCAATTTCGCCGTTCCGTCACCTGATCGGCTTCGCTCTGCGTTTCTTCGTTCACCGATTGTTCCCGCACGTGTTCGGCGTCACTGTCCGGGGAATCGCCGTTCTGGCGGGGACGGCGGAGCGGGACCGTCGTCCGTTCCCACAGTTTGCGGCCCTCTTCGGCGCGGATCCGTTCGTTCGCGCGTTCCATTTCCAGCCGCCGCCATTTCCGGCGCTGCCGTTTCGTCGCCTTGGCGGGCCACAGTTCCTGGATCGCGCTGTTGAAGTACGCGCCGCCGACCACCGCGAGCCCGATGAAGAACATCAGCAACAGGAACGCGATCGGCGCGGCGAGCGCGCCGTAGGTGTAGCCGGTCTTGGTGATCCAGTTCAGGTAGATCCGCAGCCCGATACTGGAGAGCAGGAACACGACCATGGCGAGCATCGCGCCCGGCAGCCCCCGGTGCCACGGCAGCCTGCGCGGCAGGGCGAGCTTGTACAGCGTCGTCAGCGCGAGCACGATCATCACGGCCAGCACCGGGTAGTACAGCGTGCCGACCCAGTACGACACCGTGTCGCGCCAGTCGGTGGGGAAGAACTGGGGGAGCAGGTCCGGCCCGATCGCCAGCAGCGGCAGCCCGACCACCAGGATGACCAGCCCGGCCAGGTACAGCAGCAGCGCGAAGATCCGCTGCCACACGTCGTTGCGGACGCCGTACTGGTCGTGTGCCACGGTGATGGCGTCGACGAACGACGACATCGCCGACGAACCCGCCCACAGGGAGATCAGGAAGCCGACGGAGACGATTTCGCCCTTGCCGACGAACAGGATGCTGTTGACCGTCGGCTCGATGATGTCGTGGACGGCGTTGTCGCTGAAGATCGTCTTGCTGAAGGTGATGATCCGATCGTGGACCGCGGTCACGACCTCCTGGCCGAACCAGTCGCCGACGAAGCCGAGGCAACCGAGGAGTCCCAGCAGCAGTGGCGGCAGGGAGAGCGTCTGCCAGAACGCGGCTTCGGCGGCCTCGGAGAAGATGTTGCCGTCCCACGCCTTGCTGAGCGTGCGGCTGAGCAGGCGCAACGGACCCCTGCGGCCCTTCGCGACCTCGGCGGCCGTGTCCGGACGGCCGTTCTCCTCGCTCATGCAGCTCCTCCGACGGCGCCGAGCGCCCTTGACGGTGTCCAGCATGGTCCATGCCGCGCCATTCGGCTCGCCACCCCTGGGTTTTCGGGTGAGTAACCCGACAACGGGGGTGGCGCTTCCGGCGTTCCAGTGGCCCGCGAGGTAGGCTCCCCCGAGTGCCCTCACCTCAGGCGCCGGCGTCGCGGCCGGATACCCAAGTGGGGGTTTTCGCTTGTGTCAGGGTGGATGACCAGGCGTTTCGGGTGAGGGAGGAGGGGAACCTGCATGTCGGAAACGGTTGAACGCGATCGGGGCGAGCTGGGCGCGCCTCCCGCGGCGAAGGACAGCACCGCCCGGCCGCTGCGTGCCTGGCAGCGGCGTGCGCTGACGAAGTACCTCACGAAGAAACCGCAGGACTTCCTGGCCGTCGCGACGCCGGGCGCGGGCAAGACGGTGTTCGGTCTCCGGATCGCCGCCGAGCTGCTGAGCGACCGGACCGTCGAGCGGATCACCATCGTCGCGCCGACGGAACACCTGAAGCACCAGTGGGCCGCCTCGGCCGCGGCCGCCGGTATCGCGATCGACTCGAACTTCCGCAACGGCACCGGCGTCACCTCGCGTGACTACCAAGGTGTAGCGGTGACCTACGCGCAGGTCGCCGCGCATCCGACGCTGCACCGTGTGCGCACCGAGAACCGCAAGACCCTGGTCATCCTGGACGAGATCCACCACGGTGGTGACGCGAAGTCCTGGGGTGACGCGGTCCGGGAGGCGTTCACGCCCGCCGTCCGCCGTCTCGCGCTGACCGGGACGCCGTTCCGCAGCGACGACTCGCCGATCCCGTTCGTCACCTACGAACCCGACGGCTCGGGTTTCCAGCGCAGCAAGGCCGACCACTCCTACGGTTACGCCGACGCGCTCGCCGACGGCGTGGTGCGGCCGGTCGTCTTCCTCGCCTACTCCGGCGAGGCCTCCTGGCGCACGAGCGCGGGGGAGGAGTTCACCGCGCGGCTCGGCGAGCCGCTGACCGCGGAACAGAACGCGCGGGCCTGGCGCACGGCGCTCGACCCGGCGGGCGAGTGGATCCCGTCGGTGCTGCAGGCCGCCGACACACGCCTCACGCAGCTTCGCGCCAACGGCATCCCGGACGCGGGCGGTCTGGTGATCGCCACCGACCAGGACTCCGCGCGCGCCTACGCCAAGATCCTGCAGCGCATCTCCGGCCAGAACCCGACGGTCGTCCTCTCCGACGACCCCAAGGCGTCCGGCCGGATCAAGGAGTTCTCCGATTCGACCGACCGCTGGCTGGTCGCGGTCCGGATGGTGTCCGAAGGCGTCGACGTGCCGCGGCTGGCGGTCGGCGTCTACGCCACGAGCGCGTCGACCCCGCTGTTCTTCGCGCAGGCCATCGGCCGGTACGTGCGTTCGCGCAAGCCCGGCGAGACGGCTTCGGTGTTCCTGCCGAGTGTGCCGGTGCTGCTGGAACTGGCCAGTGAGCTGGAGGCGCAGCGCGACCACGTCCTCGGCAAGCCGCACCGTGAGAAGGAGGGCTGGGACGACGAGCTCCTGGCCCAGGCCAACCGCACCGAGGACGAGCCGGGCGAGGAGGAGAAGGCGTTCACCTCGCTGGGCGCCTCCGCCGAGCTCGACCAGGTCATCTACGACGGCAACTCCTTCGGCACCGCGGTGTTCTCCGGTTCCGACGAGGAGCAGGAGTACCTCGGCCTGCCGGGGCTGCTCGAACCGGACCAGGTCCGCGCCCTGCTGCGGAAGCGGCAGGAGGAGCAGCTCTCCGACGAGAAGCGGCGCAAGCCCAAGGCCGAGGAAGCCGCGCCGATCGCGCGGCCGCAGTCGGTCAGCGAGCGGCTCGGCAGCCTGCGCAAGGAGCTGAACGCCCTGGTGGGCGTGCACCACCACCGGACGAAGAAGCCGCACGGCGCGATCCACAACGAACTGCGCCGGGTCTGCGGCGGGCCGCCGACCGCGATGGCCTCGGTGGAGCAACTCGAAGAGCGGATCGTCACGCTGCGTTCCTGGTAGTAGTCCCGTAGCAAGCGCTATGAAAGGTCCTTTCCTTGCAAAATTTGCAAGGAAAGGACCTTTCATAGCGTTCGGGGCAGAGAACCCGAGCCGCTCCGATCACGCTGGGTGAGTGGTGGCGGTCACACCGTCAGCGCACCTAGACTTCATACGTCTTGCTACGGCCACGTTGCCAAACCGTGTCCATTTGATGAGGCTTAATCGATTCAGCCGTCTTCCGCGAAACCCGTTCGGCGGCATATGTTGTCGCCCACAACATATGCGCGATGGTGCGACCGGTCCCTCGGGATCGCCGCCCGCGAGCAAGATCCGGAAGGAACGAGGATGCGCAGCAGAACCCTTACCCTCCTCGCCGCGACGGTGGGCGCCGGCCTGGTGCTCTCCGCCTGTGGTGCCAACACCGCAGACTCGGGCAGCGGCAACTCCTCGCAGTCCGCCCCCGCCCCGGGCGGCGCCGCCGCCGGCGGCAAGGTCGGCGTCATCCTGCCGGAGACCGCCACTTCGGCGCGCTGGGAGTCCTTCGACAAGCCGTTCCTGACCAAGGCGCTCAAGGACGCGGGCTTCGACGCCGACGTCCAGAACGCCCAGGGCGACGTCCAGAAGTTCACCACGCTGGCCGACGGCATGATCGCGCAGAACGTCAAGGTCCTGATCATCGCCGCCATCAACGGCGAGGTCGGCGCGGCGGTCGCCCGCAAGGCGCAGGCCGCGGGCATCCCGACGATCGACTACGACCGCCTCAACCTCGGCGGCAGCTCCGACTACTACGTCTCGTTCGACAACGAGAAGGTCGGCCAGCTGCAGGGCCAGGGCCTCGCCGACGCGTTGAAGGACAAGAAGGGCGCCGAGGTCGTCATGATCGAGGGTGCCCCGACCGACAACAACGCGACGCTGTTCGCCAACGGCCAGAAGTCCGTGCTGCAGCCGAAGTTCGCCAGCGGCGACCTGAAGCTCGTGCGGGAACAGGCCATCGACAACTGGGACAACCAGAAGGGCGGCCAGACCTTCGAGCAGATCCTGACCGACAACAAGGGCAGGGTCGACGGCGTCGTCGCCGCGAACGACGGTCTCGCCGGCGCGGTCATCACCGTGCTGAAGAAGAACGGCCTCAACGGCAAGGTCCCGGTCACCGGCCAGGACGCCACCGCGGACGGCCTCATGGCGATCCTGCGCGGTGACCAGTACATGACCGTCTTCAAGCCGATCAAGGAAGAGGCCGAAGCCGCGGCGAAGCTCGCCGTGCTGCTGGCCAAGGGCGACAAGGCGGGTGCCGACGCGCTGGCCACCGGCAAGGCGAAGGACCCGAAGGGCAACCGCGAGGTCAAGTCCGTGCTCCTCGAGCCGAAGATGACCACCAAGGACGGTGTCAAGGAGGTCGTGACGCAGGGCTACGTCAAGGCGGCCGAGATCTGCGGCGGCGACCTGGCCGCGGCGTGCACGCAGCTCGGTATCTCCTGACCCGTTCAATCCAGACGACCGGGCCGGTGCGTTCTCCCGACAGCGCGCACCGGCCCGGTACCCAGCCGGGAGAACCCCCATGAGTGAACCCATCCTCGAACTGAAGCAGCTGAACAAGAGCTTCGGGCCGGTCCACGTCCTCCACGACGTGGACTTCAACGTGCGCGCCGGCGAGGTCACCGCGCTGGTCGGCGACAACGGTGCCGGCAAGTCCACTTTGGTCAAGTCGATCGCCGGGATCCACGGCTACGACTCGGGAACGGTGACGTTCCAGGGCAAGCAGGTGAACATCCACGGCCCGCGTGACGCCGCGGATCTGGGGATCGAGGTCGTCTACCAGGACCTCGCGCTGGCCGAGAACCTCGACATCGTGCAGAACATGTTCCTCGGCCGCGAACGCGGCAGCAAATGGCTGCTCGACGAGGCCAGCATGGAGAAGGCCGCCCGCGAGACGCTCGCGTCGCTGTCGGTCCGCACCGTGAAATCGGTCCGTACGCCCGTTTCGGCCCTCTCCGGCGGGCAGCGGCAGACCGTCGCGATCGCCAAATCCGTCCTGTGGGACTCGAAGGTCGTCCTCCTCGACGAGCCGACCGCCGCGCTCGGTGTCGCGCAGACCCGCCAGGTGCTCGACCTCGTCCGCCGCCTCGCCGAACAAGGTCTCGGCGTCGTGCTGATCAGCCACAACATGGCCGACGTCTTCGAGGTCGCCGACCGTATCGCGGTGCTCTACCTCGGCCGTCTCGTCGCCGAGGTGCACACCAAGGACGTCACCCACGGCCAGGTCGTGGAACTGATCACCGCCGGTCGCTCCGGCGACCTCGGCCTTGCCCGCCCCGAAGCCGCCGTCCTCTGATCCGAGGCGAGAAAGAACCGGAAATGACTGAGACACCTGCAAAGCCCGCCTCGCCGGAGGGGGGCAAGCCGGCGGCCGCCGCGCTCAACCCGTCGGCGGCCATCACGGACTTCGGCATCGACACGACATCGATGTCGACACGCGAGGCCGTCGGCGACTACCTCTCCCGGCTCAAGGCGGGACAGCTGGGGTCGCTCCCGGCGCTGCTCGGCCTGCTCGTGCTGGTGATCGTGTTCGCCTCGCTGTCGGACACCTTCCTGACGATGAACAACATCGCGAACCTGATGGCCCAAGGCGCAGGCAAGGCGATCATCGCGATGGGCATCGTGTTCGTGCTGCTGCTCGGCGAGATCGACCTTTCCGCGGGCACCGCGTCCGGGGTCACCGCCGCGGTGCTGGCGATGCACTACGTGCGCAACGGAAACCTGTTGGGCGGCATGGGGAACGGCGTGTTCATCGCGTTCCTCGTGGTACTCGCGATCGCCGCGTTGCTCGGTGTGGTCCTGCGGATCTGGGCGGGTGTCGGATTCGCCGTGCTCGCCATCGCGCTCGTGCTCTCGGGAACCGCGGCGAACCCGTGGATCGAGATGCTGCTCGCGATCAGCGTCGGTGGCGCGATCGGTGTCCTCACCGGTTTCCTCGTCTCCAAGATCGGGATGCCCTCGTTCGTGGTGACGCTGGCGCTCTTCCTGGCCTGGCAAGGGGTCATCCTCCAGTTCATCGGTGAGGGCGGCACGCTCGGCATCAGCACCTCGGACGTGCTGTTCAAGGTCGCCAACGGCAATCTGTCCACTGTGGGCAGCTGGGTCCTCTTCCTGATCGCCGCGGGCGGGTTCGCCGCGGTGACACTGGGACAGCACTTCTCGCGGCTCAAACGCGGCCTGGTCACGCAGCCGACGCCGATGGTGCTGTTCAAGGTCGGCGCTATCGCCGTGGTCGCCGCGATCGCGACCTATCTGCTGACGCTGAACCGCGCGCCGAACCCGAACATCGTCATCTCCGGTGTCCCGTACGTCGTGCCGATCGTGCTCGGCCTGCTGGTGCTCGGCACGTACGTGCTCAACCGCACCCAGTACGGCCGTCACATCTACGCCGTCGGCGGCAACCGCGAGGCGGCCCGCCGCGCCGGTATCAACGTCGAGAAGATCCGCGCTTCGGTGTTCGTCATCTGCTCGGCGGTGGCGGCGGTCGGCGCGATCGTCTACTCGTCGAAGGTCGGTTCGGTCGACCCGCAGGCCGGTGGCCTCAACACGCTGCTGTTCGCGGTCGGCGCCGCCGTCATCGGTGGCACGTCGCTGTTCGGCGGCAAGGGCCGGGTCGTCGACGCGGTGATCGGTGGCCTCGTGCTGGCGGTCGTGGAGAACGCGCTCGGCCTGCTGAAGCAGTCGGCGGCGGTGGTCAACATCGTCACCGGTCTGGTGCTGCTTCTCGCGGCCACGGTCGACGCGCTGTCCCGGCGCCGCGCGGCTGCGTCGCCGCGCTGAGTCCGCATGGAATGATGAAGCCCGTGACCAGCACACCCGTTGCACGACCAGACGAGGTGCGCAGGCACAACCGCACGACCTTGCTCCGGTTGCTGCACGTCAGCGGCCCGAGCACCAGGGCGACCCTCGCCACCGAGCTGGGGCTCAACCGCAGCACCATCAAGACCCTCGTCGACGGCCTCGCGGAAGCGGGTGTCGTCGAGGAGCGGGTCCCGAGGCCGGGTCGAGGGGCGGGCCGCCCCTCGCTCCTGGTCCTGCCGCAGCCGCACGCGGCGGTGGTGCTCGCGGTCGACCTCCAGGTCGAACACGTGGCGATCGCGCTGGTCGGGTTCGGCGGCCAGATCCTCGGGCGCAACAGCTGGAACCTCCACGGCCGGACGCGGGAAGCCGACGAGGTGATCACGCACGTGATCGAGTCGACCACCGTGCTGGCGGGCGACCTCGGTGTGCAGCCGATCGCCGCGGGGGTGTCCGTGCCCGGCGTCGTCCGCCGGGCCGACGGGCACGTCCACGAAGCGCCCAACCTGCGCTGGACGGATGTGGCGCTGGGGGAACGGCTCGGCGGTGTGCTGCGCATCCCCGTCCTGGTCGGCAATGACGCCGAACTCGGCGCCATCGCCGAACACCTGCGCGGCGCCGCGCGGGGCTCTTCCGACGCCGTGTACGTCTCCGCCGACGTCGGTGTCGGGGGAGGGATCATCGCGGACGGTTCGTCGCTGCGCGGCGGCGCGGGCTACGTCGGCGAGATCGGGCACATGGCGATCCGGCCGGGCGGCCGTCCCTGCTACTGCGGATCCAGCGGCTGCTGGGAGACCGAGGTCGGCGAGGCGGCGTTGTGCCGCGCGCTCGACCTGCCGGAGGACACCCCGCGCGGGGCGATCCTGTTCGAACTGCGCGAACTGGGCCGGGATCCGCACGCGGCCGAGGAGCGGCTGTCGGAGTTCGCGGAATGGCTGACGCTGGGCCTGGTGAACGTGGTCAACCTGCTCGGCCCGCAGTTGGTCGTGCTCGGCGACCTGCTCACCGTGCTGCCCGACTCGGTCGTGAAGTCGGTGGCGGCCGAGGTCCGGCGGCGGAGCCTGGTCAGCCGGGCCGTGGGCGGGACGCAGATCGTGAGCTCCGCGCTCGGGGCGGACGTGAAGCTGCTGGGTGCCGCCGAAGCCGCCTTCGAGATGATCCTGGACACCGTCTAGCTCGCATTTAGTCCTCTGGATGCGGTAGTTGCACACGCAAGGACCGCATCCAGAGGACTAAATGCGTTCTTGCGCGAGGCCGGACAGCAGGGCCACCAGGGCAGCGAGGGACTTCTCCTTGGCGGCGGCGGGGTCTTCAGCGTGCGCGATCATCAGCGCCGCCTCCGCGCAGGCGCTCAGCGCCAGCTGCGCCAGTTCCGGGATCGGCGCGTCGATCAGCAGCCCGTCTGCCGCGGCGGCCTCCAGGATCTCCGTGATCAGGCCCAGCCCGTACCGGCTCTCCAGCTCCCGCCATTCCTGCCAGCCGAGGACGGAGACGGCGTCCGTGAGCGCGATCCGCACCACTTCGGGCCGCAGGCACAGGTCCAGGAACCGGCTCAGCACGCCGAGCGCCCCCGCCCACGGGTCGTCCGTGGCGCGCAGGACGGTCTTCAGTTCCTCGGTGATCTCCGTTTCGATCTGCTCGATCACGGCACGGAACAGGCCCTGTTTGTCCCCGAAGTGGTGGTACAGCGCGCCGCGGGTGACGCCCGCCGCCTGGACGATCTCGTCGGCGGGCACGGCGGCGTAACCCTGTTCGGCGAACAGCGTCCGCGCCGCCGCGATCAACGCGGCCCGCGTCGAGTGCGATCGTTCGGTCTGGCTACGTCGTGGCGTGGGCACGCAGGAATTCCACCATCATGCCGCTCAGCCGCTCCGGCTGGTCCTCCGGCACGAAGGCGTAGGAGTCCTCGATCGTCTTCAGTTCGGCGTTCGGCAGGACCCCGGCGAGTTTGCGGCCCAGCCACAGCGGGAAATGCCGGTCTTCGGGCGCCCAGGCCAGCAGCACCGGCTTGGTGAACGCGGGCAGCCGCTCGGCGGCGGTCAGCGTGTACCGGTTGTCGATGCTCGCGGTGAACCGGCGCAGATCGTCGCGGATCTCCGCGCTCCGGCGGCTGGGCAGGAGGTACGCGTCGAGGATATGGTCCGGGACCGGGTGTTTGGCCAGCCAGAGGAAGTCCGTCGTCTTCAGCAGCCACCGCGAGCGCAGCGCCAGGATCATCAGCCCGACGCCGCCGGGAATCCGGGCCAGCGGGCTCAGCCCCGCGAACAGCGGCGGCAGGAAGCGCTCGTAGGAGTCCGACGGGGTCAGCACGACCCGGCCCACCCGTTCCGGGTCCGTGGTCATGAGCAGTTGCGTGAGCGCGCCGCCGGTGTCGTTCGCGACCACGGTGACGTCGGCCAGGTCGAGCACTTCGAGGAACCGCGCGATGAGCGCGGCGACCCCGGGCGGGCTCAGATCGGCGTTCGGGACCGGGATCTCGTGCGACCCCAGCGGCCAGTCCGGCGTGAGGCAGCGGAAGCCGGCGTCGGCGACCGCCGGGGCCACCTTGCGCCAGAGCAGGCCGTTGGTCAGCAGTCCGTGCACGAAGACCACGGGAGGGCCTTCGCCGCGGTCGCGGTAGCGGATGCGGGCGCCGCCGAGGTCTGCCTCGTGCACCTCGCCGAGAAGGTCGCTGGTCGTCATGGCAATAAACATACGTTCTGTCTGTATGTTTTTGAAGCGTAAAAAAGGGCGGCCGGCTCTCTCCCTGGGGAGTAGCCGGCCGCCGGTGGTCGTGGACTGGTGGGCTACCGCTGAATGTCCGCGGACATTTCCTTGAGCTTCGTTTCGTGTGCGCGGGCGTGGTGACCACAGAAGAGCAACTCGCCACCGGTGCTGAGAATGGCTCGAACCTGGGCTGCAGCTCCACACCGGTCGCATCGGTCGGCAGCGGTCAGTTCGGGGCGGGTGAGCGTCGGTGAAGTCATTGGAGTCTCCCTCCGTCCCGGCACCGGTGGCCCGGTGCCATCGATCCAGCTACGACCACTTCGGCACTGATGCCGGCAACGTTCGTTCCCGGCCCCGCCGTGTTCGTGCTTCCACTCTTCCAGACGTTTGGCGACCCGCAAGTGTTCCCGTGCGGGTGTCTCATTTGTCACTGGTAATTACCTCGGATGCCGTAGCGTAATCACGCAACGTGGGAGACGACTCCCCGTGGAACCGTCTTTTCCCACGTCAGGCACCATGCGAGGGTGGGTATCGCAGTCGTCCGGAACCGTCTTCCGAGCGTGCCGTCGCCGGTCTTGTTCGTTCTCAGCGGAATTTCCATGTACGCCGGTGCGGCCATCGCCGTAGGTCTCTTTTCGGTCGCCTCCCCCGCGGGGGTGGCCTGGCTCCGCTGTCTCGGGGCGGCGGTGGTCCTCCTGGCGTGGCGCAGGCCACCCCGCTCGGCGTGGACCGGGCGCGCGTTCCTGCTCGCGGGCGCCTTCGGCATCGTCACCGCCGGGATGAACGTGCTCTTCTACGAGGCGATCGCGCGGCTGCCCCTCGGCACCGCGGTCGCCCTCGAGTTCGCCGGGCCCGTGGTGGTGGCGGCGTTCGGTTCGCGCACGCGCCGTGACGTCTTCGCGCTGCTGCTGGTGGCGGCCGGGGTGGTCGCCATCGCGGACGTCCGGCTCGAAGGCAGCCTGCTCGGCGTGCTGTTCGCGCTCGGCGCTGCGGCCGCCTGGGCCGGGTACATCCTGCTCGGGAAGCGGGTCGCGGTCGGCGGGAACGGGATCGACGGGCTGGCCGTCGGGTTCGCCGTGGGCACCGTGGTGCTGTCGCCGCTGGCGCTCGGCACCGGCGCGGTATGGGGTTCGCCACGTTTGCTGCTGCTCGGCATCGGGGTCGGGGTGCTTTCGACCGTCGTGCCGTACGCGCTCGACCAAGTGGTCCTGCGCAAGGCCGGGCGGGCGCGGTTCGCGCTGCTGCTCGCGTTGCTGCCGGTCACGGCGGGACTGGTCGGCTTTCTGTGGCTCCGGCAGGTCCCGACCCTGCCCGAGGCGATCGGCACCCTGGCCGTCGTCGCCGGGGTCGCGCTGCGGTCGCCGGGCAAACGTGATGGCCCGGCGCCTCCCTGAGCGGGATACTGACCAGCCTGTGGCGTTGCGAACACCGGGAGGACACGTGGCCGAGATCCGGCGGGCAGTCACCGTCGAGGAGGTCGTCGCCGCTCAGCATCTGTTCGACGGGCCCGCGCAACGGGACGCGTCCGAGAAGTTCCTGGCGGGGGCGGAGAACCATCTCCTGATCGCCTACGAAGACGGCGAACCCGCGGGGATGATCACCGGCACCGAGGTGACGCATCCGGACAAGGGCACCGAGATGTTCCTCAACGAACTCGACGTCAGCCCGGACTACCAACGGCGCGGCATCGGCCGCGACCTCGTCGACGCGCTGGCCGGGATCGCGCGGGAGCGTGGTTGCCGGGGGATGTGGGTCGGGGTCGAAACGGACAACAAGGCCGCGCTGGCGACCTACGCTTCGGCCGGGGCGTCGAACGACGGGCCGTTCGTCATGCGGTCGTGGACGTTCGAAGACTGATGTCCTCCGGAATCGACGGCGACCGGACGGGGCTGTCCGGGCGGCGCTGGCTGCCCGGCGGCGAGCACCTCGTCGCCGTCGCGCGGGCCGAACTGCCGCAGAAGGACGGGCTCGCCGGGCCGTTCACGGCGCTGGCCGCCCTGCGCGCTGCGGGGTTCGACGTCGCGGGACAGGACGAGGTCGCGGCGCTGTCCGGCACCACGACCGAAGGCCTGTCCCGGGCGATCGGGGCGCTGTCGGGCGGACGGCTCGCCGCCGTGTCCGCCAGCGGGAACTGGGCACCGCAGTCGTTGTTCATGCTCCTGGCCGCGCTGTGGCATCTGCCGCGCGTCGCGTTGATCGCGGAGGTCGACCCGGCCGAATTCGGCGCGCACGACACCCCGGCGCGAGCGCTGCTCGACTACCTCGACACGGGGATCCCGCCGCTGTGGTCGTCCCGCTGGCGCCCGTCCGCCGCTCACCACGTGCTGGCGACCGGCATGCGGATCGGTGCCGAAGGAACCCTGGTGTCCATTATGGACGGTTATCCGTCCTTGGGGGACAACGGATTGCACGACCAGCCGGTGGAATGGGTGGCCGCGGCGCTGAAACGGATGCTGGTCGTGGTGGACGACGGCGACGCCGAGGCCGCCGTCGCCGCGATCACGACGGCCGGTCTGTGGAGCTGATCTCGTCCTTCGCGAACCGGGAATGCGTGCGTCCGTAGAAAACGTAGATCAGCAGGCCGAGCAGCAGCCACGCGGCGAACCGCAGCCAGGTCATCACGTCCAGGTTCAGCATCAGGTAGAAACACGCCAGCGCCGCCACGATGGGCAGGTAGGGCGAAAACGGCACGGTGAACGGGCGTTCCAGGTCCGGACGGCGTTTCCGCAGCACCGGGACGGCCACCGCGACGATGATCATCGCCGACAACGCGCCGATGCTGACCATATCGGCGAGTTCGGAGATCGGCACGAACGCGGCCAGCGCCGCGATCAGCACCGCGCCGGCGATGGTCATCCGGTGCGGGGTGCCCCAGCGCGGATGCACCGTGCCGAACTTTTTCGGCAGCAGGCCGTCGCGGCCCATCGCGAACCCGATTCGGCCGATCGTCACCAGTTCCACCATCATCACCGACGTCAGCCCGGTGACCGCGCCGAGCGAGATCAGCGCGCCCACCCAGTGCTGCCCGACGCGGTCGAAGGCGTCGGCGAGCGGGGCGCCCGCGTCGATCTCGGTGAAGGGCACCATCCCGGTCAGCACCAGCGAGACCCCGATGTAGAGCAGCGCGCAGACGCCGAGCGCGCCGAGGATGCCGACGCGCAGATCGCGTTTCGGGTTCACAGTCTCCTCGCCGAGGTTGGCGAGTGCCTCGAAACCGGTGTAGGCGAAGAAGACGACGGCGGCGGCCGTCACCATCCCGGCGACCCCGTAGACGGACTGTTCGAGCCCGAGCACGGCTTGCACGATCGGCTGATGCAGGGGCCCGGCCATCTCCGTCGGCGCCTGGGCGGGCGGGATGAACGGGGTGAGGTTCTCGCCGCGGACGTAGAACACGCCGACCGCGAGGATCAGCACGCAGACCGCGACCTTGACCAGCACGAGCAGATTCGTCACCCGCGCCGACTCCTTGATCCCGAGGACGGCGATCACGGTCAGCACGGCGATGATCGCGACCGCGCCTATGTTCACCTTCGCGTCTTCGCCGAACCACTCGGGGGAGAGCCCCATCAGATTCGCGAGATAGCCGGACCAGCCACGCGACACGACGGCCGCGCCGAGGGCGAATTCGAGCAGAAGATCCCAGCCGATGATCCAGGCGAAGGTCTCGCCGAGGGTCGCGAAGGCGTAGGTGTAGGCGCTTCCCGCCGTCGGCACGCTGGACGCGAGCTCGGCGTAACAGAGCGCGGCCATCCCGGCCACGACGGCACCGAGCACGAACGACAACGTAACCGACGGGCCCGCGTGGGACTTCGCCTCGACCCCGGCGAGGGTGAAGATCCCGGTGCCGATGATGATGCCGACCCCGAACCCGATGAGATCGCGCCCGTGCAGCCGGCGTTTCAGCTCACCCGAGTCCTGCCGTTTCAGGACCGCGTCCACGTCCAGAGTTCGCCGCATGAAGGGTCACGCTAGAAGATCACCGTCCACCTCGCAGATCGGTGGGTCCAGGTGGTCGTGGGTGGGGGGTTTGGGTTTTCCCCCCACCCCCCCCCCCCCCCCACCCCCCCCCCACCACAACACCAACCCCTTTTCTTTCCCTCCCTCTTCCTACCGCAATCCCCCCCAATCTCTCTCCTACCACACCCTCCGCTTC
>NZ_JBWKEA010000018.1:179714-191044 GCF_056435685.1 Amycolatopsis sp. NPDC043885 | reverse complement strand
GCTATCTGTGTGACTGCGGATGTGCGTGAGCGCGCGAGCCTTGCCGATCAGCCCGTGCCCCGGCGGCGGTGGGCAGGGATGTGGGTGCTGCCGGAAGTGCGGTGGGCGTCCGCCGCGACGGTTCTGTTCCTGGTGGGATCGCTGGTCCAGGTCGCCGACGGGCCGTCTTGGCTGTGGTGGGGCTTGTATCTGGCCTGCTATGTCACCGGTGGCTGGGAGCCGGGCTGGGCGGGCTTGCGGGCGTTGTGGGAGCGCAAGCTCGACGTGGACCTGTTGATGGTCCTCGCGGCGATCGGTGCCGCGGCGATCGGTCAGGTTTTCGATGGTGGGCTGTTGATCGTCATCTTCGCCATCTCCGGGGCGTTGGAGGCGATCGTCACCAAACGCACCGAGGACTCGGTTCGTGGGCTGCTCGACCTCGCCCCCGAGCGGGCGGCCCGGCTCACCGGCGTGGGCGAGGAGATCGTGGACACCGCGGTGCTGCGGGTGGGCGATCTGATCGTCGTGCGGCCGGGTGAGCGGATCGGTGGTGACGGGGAGGTCGTCGAGGGCGCCGGTGACGTCGATCAGGCGAGCATCACCGGTGAGTCGCTGCCGGTCGACAAGAGGGTCGGGGACGAGGTGTTCGCCGGCACCTCGCATTGGCCGCGGCCGCGGAACATTCCTCCGAACACCCGTTGGGCCGGGCTGTCGTGGCGGCGGCTCGCGACGCCGGGATCGCGCTGCGTCCGGCCGGGGACTTCACCTCGGCGCCGGGACGTGGCGTGTCGGCTCGCGTGGATGGCCGCGGGATCGAGGTCGGCAGTCCGCTGCGGCTGCTCGACGACGATCACGACCAGGCTCGCGTCATCGTGGCCGAGCTGGAGGAAGCCGGGAACACGGCCGTCGTGGTCCTCGTCGACGGCCTCCCGGCGGGTGTACTGGGACTGGCCGATCGGGTGCGGCCCGCGGCGGCCGCGACGATGACCCGGCTGACGGCGCTGACCGGTTCCGAGCCGGTGCTGCTCACGGGTGACAACCGGCGCGCGGCCGCCCGCCTCGCGGGCGAGGTCGGCATCACCGACGTCCGGGCGGGCCTGCTGCCCCAGGACAAGGTGGCCGCGGTGCGCGAACTGGAAGCGCGGGGCGCCAAGGTGATGGTGGTCGGTGACGGCGTCAACGACGCTCCCGCGCTGGCCGCGGCCCACACCGGCGTCGCGATGGGCCGGGGAGGATCCGACCTCGCGCTGGACACCGCCGACGCGGTCGTCACCCGGGACGAACTCGCCACCATCCCCGCCGTGATCAGCCTTGCTCGCCGTGCCCGGCGTCTCGTCGTCGCGAACCTGGTCATAGCTTCGGCCTTCATCGGTGTTCTGGTGGTGTGGGATCTGGTGGGCCATCTGCCCTTGCCGCTCGGCGTGGCCGGGCATGAAGGGTCCACAGTCATCGTCGGCCTCAACGGACTGCGGCTGCTGCGCAAGCCGGCCTGGCGACGGGCAGCCTCGTCCACCGGAGGAAAGTCCTGATGGTCAAGCGCCTCGTGAAGTGGCTGGATCAGCGGCTCGACGTTGATCAGTGTGGTGCGCTCGTCAGGAGCGACTTTGATTGACAGCCGAGGCCCTCAGTGGGCAGGGACCACGCGGCTTCGGTGGAATCGGGGGGCCGGCATTCGAGCGCGACTCCCTCGAGCGCGGCGAGCACGCTTCCGTCGGTGAGTGCGTGGACTGCCCGAACGTGGCGGCGGCTCGTCCAGTGGACGCCGCGATCACGGCAGATGCTCGACAAGGGCTTCGATGCCGACGGGGCGGGATGAGTCTCTTGTGGCGCCGGCATCGAGACCGAGTCCGCGACTGCGATGGCTCCGGCCGGAAGTGAATCCCAGTCGGTGCGTTCCACGGTGAGAACGGTCTGCCTGGTCGCGCCGGATCGGTCAAAGGAAACCTCGCAAACGCACGACAGGAAACCGCTCCCGGGCAGGCGATCGACTTTGCCCGACCCCCTGCCCGGGAGCGGCCCTTGGCCGCCGTTCATGACAAGCCGGGTGCGTGAAAGCCCTTTCAGCACACGCCCGGGTGAGACGTCCGGATCAGGGGCCTTAACTGAGGTAGAAGCCGCCGTCGTTGCGGAGGACAGTCGCCACGATCGGGAACCGGCGGGTGCCGTTCCACCAGTGGTAGACCGCGTGGTACTGGCCGTTGGCCGCCTGGAAGAAGTCCATCCCGCCTGGGCCGGGGTGGTTGCCGGGCAGGCCGCGGTAGGGGTTGAGGCCCCCGGCGCCGGTGTACCCGAAGTACGGCCGCTCGGCCCCGTTCTGCCGTGGTGTGCAGCGCGTCGACGGGATCGGGCCGGTGCCGCACCTGGCGATGCCGGTCGCGTACCGTGCGCTGTCCCAGTTGTTGCCGGAGTAGGCCAGGTACCAGTAACCGTCGGCGGACTTGAACATCGACGGGTTCTCGATCACGTGTGTGCCGCCGCTCATCCGGATGGTCTCCCAGCCGATGTCGGTGCTCTTCAACGCGTCCCGGCGGGTAGCCCAATCCGCCATGCCGTTGGACTGGGTGCGCACGATCGAGATGCCGGTCTCCGGGTACGAGGTGATGGCGTCGTCCCGGTAGGCGACATACATGGCGCTGCCCGAGACGAACGGGTTCGCGTCGATGGCCCAGCGGCCGTTGCCCGGGCACGCCCACTCGACGGGGTTGGTGAACGGCCCGCGTGCACTGCCCGAGACGGCGCGGCCGAGGCATTTCTGGCCGGTGCCCCGCTTGGACGCGGTGTAGTACATGAAGTAGGTGTCGCCGAAGCGGACGACGCCGGGCGCCCAGATGTTGCCCTCCGCCCAGCTACCCGGCCCGTTGGGCAGTGCGTCGGCCGACGCGCAGGTGCCCACACCGACGGTGTTGCCGGAGCCGTGTACGAGCACCGGCACGAACAGTTTGCCGGTCACGCCGCACCGGGCGCCGACACCGGCGCCGACCGTGGTGCCGTAAGTGACGTATGTGCCGTCCTTCGCCTGGACGGTGTCCGGGTCGGCGAGTGGGAACGTCGACTCGGCAGCCGCGGTTGAGACACCGTCGGCCGCGCTGGCCGTGTTGACCGCCATGACGGCGGTCGCGGCGGTCGTCGCGAGCACGCCCGCCACGAGTAATCTGGTCGTCCACTTGCGCATGCTGAATCCCTTACTGGGCAAGGAGAGTGGTGTCGGTCAGGAGGAGCACCTGGCCGCCCGCGGCCGAGGCGGCAAGCCCGGCCGCTGCGATGCCGAGCATGATTCGCCGGGGTGACCAGCTGCTCTCCCCGGTTACTAGTCGACGGACAAGTGCGCCGGTTGCAAACTATGTGACCCCAGTCGCCAACGCGACTGAAAGCGTGGAAACTGCCGGTCGATGCGTCCGTACGGCCTATCCGGCGGTGCCGTTCGACCTACCGCGGCGCTGCGCGGTGATCCGATCCGCCCGCCGAATGGCTATGACATCCGAGCCGCGTTGCCCTGGCAAGCGGTCGATTTCGCCGTCGCATGGGCCGGGAACCTGCGGGTCTTGCGACCTTGTCGCCCGTGAACAGGCGGAACTCGGCCTGGCTGGTCTGGATCATTGTCGTTGTCGGAGGCGTCAGCGGGTGGTAGGGCTCGCCATTCTTCGTTACCCGTGGAACGGGATGTCTCTGTGGAAGGTCGCTCCCAGGACTTCAAAACCTCGAGGTTCCGTTCCGCAGCTTCATCTCGCGCGAGGCAAAGGACCCGATGGGGCGCGTGGCGAGAGACGGTGCGCGATCTCGATCTGAGGGTCGGACGCTGTCATGGTCGACGCGCTGTCGCTCGCCGCTGTTCGTGGATGGCTGTATAGGGGCGGCATCGGTGTAGTCGTGCCGTACGCTCCGCTCGCATGTGCGCACTCACCCGGACCATGACCGCACTGTTCGCGGTGTGCGGGAAGCGGCCAAGCGGCTGCGGTACGCGCTGGGGGCCAGGCGCCGAGGCGTTGCCGATCGACGCCAAGCCCGGCACTGCGTGCCTTCCAGGACCTTCTCGGGGGCGGTTCGTGACCGCGGTCCAAGCCGCCGGTGGCGCGACCGCCGGCCCTGTTCCGCCGGAGCCGCGAGCCGATCGCGACCACGTGAAGGCTCGGCTGCCGCGGTACCGGCGCGACCTCTGGGCCGCGACTGCACCGCGCAGTCACTTCGTCATTTCTCAGGTGTGTTCGTGACCTCGACGCCTCCGAAGATCGCGGTCGCGTTCACGGCGAGCACAGGAGCGTCCGCCGGGAGATCACCGGTACCGTCGGTTTTGTCCTCCAGGCCGCCCATGAACGGCAGACCGCCGAGCGAGACCCGCCAGCCCCGCGGTACCAGCACCTTGACGCCGCCGAACAAGGCGAAAGCGTCCACCGTCGCTCCCTCGTCGATGCGGGCTTGACGAAGGTCGAGCGTCGAACCGCCGAAGATCGCCGAGACGTCGGTGTGCCGCAGGTGGCGGGACTGTTCCCTGGTGGTCGCTCCACCGAACATCACGAGCGGTGTCCTGGTGCCGTGCTCCCGGCGCAGTCCGGCGAGCACGGCGAATCCCGCCACCGCCAGCAGGGTCGGCCACCAGAGGCCGCCTTCCGCCAGGTCCAGGGTGCCCGCGAGCAGGATGAGCCCGATCACCGTCACGGCGGCCGGTCCGATCGACATCCGTCGCTGGGACAGCATCGCGACGATGCCGAGGCCGACCAAGGAAGCCGGCCACCAGGCGCCGAGCAAGCCACCGGTTTCGAGGACGCCGGTCGCGTCGAGGATCCCCAGCACGCCCAGGGCCACCAAGACCAGCCCGACCCAGAATCGAACGGGTTTCACGACGGCTTCTCTCCCGACGCCGGGTCGCCGCGGCGTTCGACCGCGATGGACCAGGGGCCCGCGAGCGCGGTGATCGCGCCGACCGCGGTCACGACCGGTGCGAGGACCGCGGCGACGATACCGGCGTTCACGGGTACATCGAGGATCACCCGCTCCTGGGTGTCCTTGACGACGATGCGCCGGACGTTGCCCTCACGGACGAGCCGTCGCACCTTCTCGGTGAACACTTCGCGTGGCTCCTTCGGCGCCGAGGATTCGGTCACTTGCTGATCTTCTTTCTGCACAGTCATGGTTTCCTCTCCCTTCCGCTTCCACGGTGAGGCCTCGGCTCGCCGGGTGGCAGTGACCTTCGGTCCTTCCCCGCGGCCGAAAGGCGCACGATCCTGAACGGAGGACTTTCCGACGGAGGAGGCCGTTCGTGAAGATGCGCGCATGGCGGGTCACCCGGCCCGGGCCGATGGCTTCGAGCCCACTTGAGTGGGCGGAGGTGCCGGTCTCGCGACCTGCCGCCGACGAGGTGCTGGTCAGGGTGCTGGTGTGCGGGGTCTGCCGCACCGATCTGCACGTCGCCGAGGGTGACCTGCCGGTACGTCGGGTGGGGGTGATTCCGGGACACGAGGTCGTCGGCGAGGTGGTCGCCGTGGGGAACGAGGTCTCCGGCTTCAGTACGGGCGACCGGGTTGGAATCGCTTGGTTACGTGAAACTTGTGGCCGGTGCCGGTACTGCCTTCGCGGCCGGGAGAACTTGTGTCCGGAGTCGCGCTACACCGGTTGGGACGAAGACGGGGGGTACGCCGAATTCGCGGTCGTACCGGCCGCTTACGCTCTTCCGCTACCCGAGGGGTACACCGACGACGAGCTCGCGCCCTTGTTGTGCGCCGGTCTGATCGGCTACCACGCGCTGGAGCGGGCGCAAGTACCCGAGGGCGGTCGGCTGGGGATCTACGGGTTCGGCGGAAGTGCCCACCTGACCGCCCAGGTGGCGATCGCCCGTGGCGCCACCGTGCACGTGATGACCCGCAGCGAGGAAGCCAGGAAGCTTGCTTTGGCTCTCGGAGCGGTCTCGGCCGTCGCAGCTACCGAGCCGCCGCCTGAGCCTCTGGACTCGGCGATCCTGTTCGCGCCCGCCGGAGAACTGGTTCCACCCGCCCTCGAGGCTCTCGATCGAGGCGGGACACTGGCACTCGCCGGGATCCATCTCTCCGACATCCCGTCACTGAACTATCAGCGGCACCTCTTCCAGGAACGTCAGGTGCGCAGCGTCACGGCGAACACGCGCGCCGAGGCGCGAGAGTTCCTGGCGTTGGCGGGGACACACCACCTCGAGGTGAGCACGGTGCCGTACCCACTGGACGGGGCGGATCGGGCGCTCACGGATCTGGCGGCGGACCGGGTCAACGGCGCGGCCGTGTTGCGGGTGGGCTGACCGCCGCGTCGTTCACGCGGGAACGAGCAGGATCCACAAAGGACCGTCGGACACCGGAAGCGGCTGCCCGGACGCGGTCGTGAACCTGGTCGGCGCCGTTGCCGTCACACGGTCCCAGGTAGCCACGAACCGCTGCCCGCCTCGCCACATCGTCGCCTGCCCGGTGCCGACCGTCTGGGCGATGGGGAAGTTGGGGACCGTGCCGGTCTCCCCGCGTTCGCCGAGCCGGACGGCGACCCGCTGTTCGACGATCGTCGCCGCGCCGACCTGGCCGCCGTCCACCGAGGTCAGTGGCGAGCCGTCCAGACCGATCAGGTACCTGCCGATGTCCTGGGACCAGGTGAACGTGAAGGCGGCCGCCGGGTAGCGGATCGCCGAGGTGGCGGTTGCCGTGCCGGATTCCGGTGCGGCGCCCGCCTCGGGAAACGTGCCTTCCGGCGCGACCTCGCTGTCGGGGACCTGACGTGGGCGAAGGTAGAGATTGTGCGGTGACGGCCGGGAGTCGTCGCGGAAGTACGCGTTCGGGATTTCCGTGGGCGAAGCGCTCGTCAGTGAAGCCGAACGCAGAGACGGCAGCAGCTCCGGTGCGGCGCCGGAAAAGGCGAGAGCGGGTCGTCCGAATTGGGCCAGCAGGCTGAGGTCGGTGGCCCGTGCGCTGCGCACCGGGCCGATCACGGCCGGCGGGCGGCCCCGGTAGAGCGCGAGCAGCCGGGTCAGTCCGCCCTCGACAGGTTCCACGTACACGAGGTCCGCGGCACCCAGCCCGGTCTGCGGCCGGGCGGCCGCCACGTTGTCGATCTTGACGGCCAGTACCGCCCGGCGATCAGACGCGGCGGCTTCGCTGGACGACGCAGCGGGGGCCGAGTCGGTCCCGCTCGTCGGGCCGGACAGTTCCCGCACGAGGAGGACCACTGCGACGACGAGCACCACGGCCCCCGCCGTCGACGCGATCCACCAGGACTTCTTCACGAGGGTCGGCCCGTTTCCTTCGTCCGGCTCGACGCCGGCGCCTGATGATCGACCGGTATTCCCCGGTGGAAGATGCTCAGGAGACGCATGGCTTCATCGAGAACCAGCACATCAGCGCGGTCGCCGGGCCGCAACAGGCCGATGTCGGCCCCTGGATACAACCTGGCCGGAGTGCGGGTCGCCGCGTTGACGGCCGCCTCGGTGGCGATGCCGATGTCGCAGGCGTGGCGGACGGCATCGAGCAGAGTGATGGTCGTACCGACCAGAGTGCCGTCGGCGCGGCGGGCGACGCCGTCGGACACTGCGAAGTCGACGCTTCCAAGGCGGTAGTGGCCGTCCGGACAACCGCCGGCGGCGAGATCGTCGGTGACCAGGATGATCCGGTCCGCAGCCGCTTGGAAGGCCAGGTGAATCGCCTCGGGAGCCAGGTGGCTGGGGTCGGCGATCAGGCCGATGGACACTTCACGGCGGGTGAGAGCGGCACCGACGATACCGGGGTCGCGATGGGTGAACGGACGCATCGCGTCGAAAAGATGCGTGATCAGCCGGGCGCCGTGATCGATCGCGGCGTGTGTCGCGGCGGCGGTGGCGTCGCTGTGTCCACAGGAGACGAGTACCCCGGACCGCACACACAGGTCGACCAGCTCCACAGCGCCCGGGAGTTCTGGAGCGAGGGTCAACTGTGTGACCGGGCCGGCGTCCAGCAGCCGCTGTGCGAGCGTGAGATCCGGAGCGCGCAGGTACTCGACGGGATGGGTGCCAGGCCGTTCCGAGGACAGGAACGGACCTTCCAGATGGACCCCGAGGACACGGGCCCCGCCGGGCACACCCTGAGCTTTGCCGGCGGTGGCGATCGCTCCGAGGGTCCGGTCGGGCCGGTCGGTGATCAGTGTCGGCTGGTAGGCCACGACGCCGGTCCGGGCCAGCGCGATCCCGGCGCGCACGTGGTCGTCGGTGTCCGCGGTCAGGAAGTCCACTCCGGCGAAGCCATTGATCTGGAGATCGATCAATCCGGGGATGGCCAGGCCACGACCGGGGCTGGAGAGCCCTACGGCGGCGACCCGGCCGGAGTCCTCGTCGATCTCCACGTCACCGGCGCGATAGTTCCCGCCCACCAGGGCACCGGCGACACCCAGCCGCTTCATCGCGGCGGCAAGCTTCGCGCGATCAGCTCGACCAGTTCCACTGTGCGAGTCGCGTAACCCCATTCGTTGTCATACCAACCGAAGACCTTCGCCAGATGCGAGTCGGCCTTGGTCAGCGGGGCGTCGAACACGCACGAGGCCGGGTCGCCGATGATGTCGCGCGACACGACGGGCGCTTCCGTATAGCGCAGAATCCCCTTGAGGGCACCGTCCGAGGCCTCGGCGAACACATGGTTGACCTGCTCGGCGGTCACCGGGCGCTCGAGTTCGACGGTGAGGTCGGTCAGCGAGCCGTCCTCGACCGGCACGCGCACCGCGACCCCGTCGAGTTTGCCCGCCAGTTCTGGTAGGACCAGTCCGATCGCCTTGGCGGCGCCGGTGCTGGTGGGCACCACGTTGACCGCCGCCGACCGAGCCCGGCGCGGGTCCTTGTGCGGACGGTCCAGCAGGGCTTGATCGCCGGTGTAGCTGTGGATGGTGGTGAGCAGGCCGCGCCGGATACCGAACGCCGAGTGCAGAACCTTGACCATCGGCGCGACACAGTTGGTGGTGCACGACGCGTTGGAAACGATGTGATGGTTGGTGGCGTCGTAGTCGTTTTCGTTGACGCCCAGCACGATCGTCGCGTCGACGTCTTTGCCCGGCGCGGAGATCACGACCTTCCTGGCGCCGGCGGCCAGGTGCGCGCCCGCGGCTTCACGAGTCCGGAACTTGCCGCTGGACTCGATGACGACATCGACGCCGTACTCGCCCCACGGCAGCCGGGCCGGATCGGCCTCCGCGGTGACCTGGACGAGCTGGTCGCCGACGCGGAGAGCCTCGCCGTCGACGATCTCGACAGGTGTGCGGAGTTTGCCGTAGGTGGAATCGTGGACCAGGAGGTGCGCCAGCATCTCGGGCGAGGTGATGTCGTTGACCGCCACCACTTCGATCGGGCTTTCCGGCGACTCCAGAACGCAGCGGAGGATGTCCCGCCCGATCCTGCCGAAGCCGTTGATCCCGAGCCGTACCGTCATGATCGTCTCCCTTGTCGTCCTTCGGTCCACCGATGATCTGCTCGGCAGCGAGGGACGCCGTAGAGACGAAGGTCCTCCCTCGAACAGGCGAATGACCGCGTCGGATCTGTTGTGATTTGCCCCGTGCCCGCAGTGCCCGCTAACCCCTTCGGGGTCTGCTTCAATAACCGGTCTGACGTGGAGAGCGGTTTACTCGACAGTGGAACGAGGCGGTGACGATGACCGGCGACAACGGCGGCCCGCTGCCTCAAGTGCTGCTTTGGGCTGTTGAACATGCCGCCTCACTGGGGCGCTCACTTTCCACGACTACGCTGTGCGAGGCGGCTGTCGGGCGGCTCGAGGTGGACGGCGTGGCTTTGACGATCGACACGCCGCGAGGTGTGTCCGACACCCGCTGCGCGACGAGTCCACTCGCGGAGCAGTTGGCCGAGTTGCACGACACAGTCGAGGAGGGGCCGTCGGTGGACGCGTGTCGGGAGGGTATCGCCGTTCTGGCCGCCGATCTCGACACTCCGGAACTTCAAAGTCGTTGGCCCTTGTTCACACCCCTGGCGGTGGCGGTGTTCGCCTTGCCTTTACGGGTCGGCTCGATCGTGCTCGGCGCTTTCTCACTGCACCGGGTTGACGCCGTTGCGCTGAGTCCCGCTCCCCGGATCGAAGCTTTGCCGTTGCACAGCGCGCAGGTGCACCAGGCGACCGGAATGGTCTCCGCTCAACTGGGGGTCAGTGCGCGCGACGCGCTGGCCAGTCTGCGAGCACGCGCCTTCGCGGAACAGAGAACGCTCAGCGATCTGGCTGCCGCGGTCGTGGCTCGCGAAGTTCGCTTCGCTCCCTTCAAGGAGCCGCCATGACCCTCTCGCCCGTTCCTCAAGGACCTCTTGCGGATCAGAGGACAAGGACGCTCCGATGATCGAAGACCGTATCGTTGATGCGCTGGCGGAGCTGGCTGACACGTTGCTGGCCGACTTCGATGTCATAGAGTTCTTCCACCTGCTGGTGGAACGTTGTACACAGCTCTTGGACGCGGACGCGGCAGGCGTGCTGCTGACCACCCAGCACGGTCCGCTGCAACTGGTCGCCACGTCCGAGGAGTGGATACGGCTGACGGAGTTGTTCCACCTTCAGACAGAGGAAGGCCCGTCACTGGATGCCTTCCAATCCGGTGTGCGGGTCGAGGAGCCGGATCTGCACGTCGCACCGGCTCGGTGGCCGAGGTTCGCGATCGCGTCCACCGATGCCGGTTTCGCCGCCGTAGCCGCGATTCCCATGCGTCTGCGAGGCGAGGCCGTCGGGGTGCTCAACATTCTCCGGCGGAACCGCGGCGAGTTCGATGTGAGGGACCTCCGGACCGCTCAGGCATTGGCGGACGTCGGGACGATCGGTCTGTTCCAGCATCACCCTGTTCGCCACTACGAGTTCGTGACCGAGCAGCTTCAGGCGACGCTGGAGAGTCTCATCGTGGTCGAGCAGGCGAAGGGAGTCGTCGCCGAACATCTAGCCGTCGACATGGCGGCCGCGCTCTCCGCGCTCCGCGGCTATGCGAGTCAGCGCAATCTGAAGTTGAGCGCGGTCGCCGGTTCCGTGATCGAAGGTGAACTCAGCGCGTCGGCATTGCTCGATGCTCCGGAATGACCGTGGGAGGTCGATCAGCCTGCGCATTGGAGGATTGGAGAGTATTCAGGGGCGCTTTGATCGCTAACCCATCGTGGTGGAAGGTTCACCCGCCTTCGGCGTAGTTGAATTTGCTCTTGTCGGTGGCCGTGTGGTGGCAAATTCGTCGACACGCTGGACGCGTACCAGGTCGCTGCGGGGAGCGTCGAGATTCTGGCGCCTCGCCGGGAGCGCTCGCCTGGTGGAATGGTGAAGAAGAAGGTTTGAAGAGGGTCGTGGGGGGGGGTTTTGGGTTGGAACCCAAAAACCCCCCCCAACCACCCCCCCCCAACCCACCCCACTTTTCTT
>NZ_JBWKEA010000018.1:41517-179704 GCF_056435685.1 Amycolatopsis sp. NPDC043885 | reverse complement strand
CTTCGCTGGGACCACTCTCCTGGTGAAGGGGGGAAGAAGAGGGTTGGAGGGGGGTCGGGGGTGGCGTTTCGGGTGAGAACCCGAAACGCCACTCACGACCACCCCGCGCCGACCACGCCACGTTTGCCTTACCCCTCAAAACTTCCATGGCGGCGGGAACCCCGCACGTTACCCTTACCCGCCGTTCTCGGTGGTGCCGCTGGGTGCGATTCTCGCTGTGTACCCAGTAGGTGTCCTGCTGCTGACCACCGGCGGTATCGGCCTGTTGTTCCACCTCATGCTGCTGGTGCTCGACCGGCTGCGACAGGGCATGCCCTATCGGTACCTGATCGCCGCTATCGTCACCTTGTGCGCCGTTCGGCTCGAACCCGTCATTCGAACGTTGTTCTGGGGCCAGATCAACATCCTCCTGTTGTGACTGGTCGCTAACGACTGCCTGCACCGACATCCAAGACCGCCCAGGGGTGTCCTGGTCGGGGTCGCCGCCGCGCTCAAGGCGACCCCACTGGTGCTCCTCCCGATTTAAGCTCCTCGCCGGCGGAGCTGTGCCACCGAGGCGATCAAGCCGGGACTGTGGGCCCGTCTCACCGGGACTTCGGTCTCTCCTCCTGAACTCATCACTGGTCGAAGCTGGGAAGTGACCAGACGGGAGAGCGAAATGAAGATCCTCGTAGCGGCGGCCAGCCGCCACGGCGGGACCTGGGAGATCGCGAGGGAAATCGGCCGAGCCCTCGCGTCGGAGCTGCGGGGTCAGGCGACGGTGCGGGTGTCGAGGGCCGAGGACGTCACGTCGGTGGATGAGTTCGACGTCGTTCTGGTGGGCAGCGGTGTGTATCTGGGGCAATGGCTCGAGCAGGCGAGAAACGTCGTCGGCGAGCACGCCGAAGTCCTCAGGACCAAGAACGTGTGGTTGTTCTCCAGCGGCCCGGTGGGAGCGCCGTTGAAGCCCGCGGCGGAACCGGATCCGGTGGACGTGGCTCGGCTGATGGTGGAGTCCGGGGCACGCGGGCACGTGGTGTTCCCGGGCCGGATCGACCGGAACCTGCTGCGGTTCGCCGAACGAGCGGTCGTGACGGCACTCCGGGTCAAGGACGGTGACTACCGGGATTGGCCGGCGGTGCGGGCTTGGGCGGGCGAAATCGCCGCCGCGGTGAAGCCTGCTCGGACAAAAGAGGTGAGTGGATATGCCGAGCGTGGCTGAAGGCGCGGTCGTAGTGGGGATCGACGGTTCGGGATCCGCCCGGCGGGCCGCGGTGTGGGCGGCGGCAGAGGCCGTCAAAAGGGGGAAGCGGCTCCGGCTGGTCCACGTGTACACGGTTCCTCCGGTGAGGATGCCCGGCGTGCTGCCGTCGGTCGAGGCGGTCCGGTCGGCGTTCGAGGCTCAAGGGGCGAGGTGGCTCGCCGAAGCCTGTGGCGCGGTGGCCGAGCGCTACCCGGATCTGATCGTCGAGTCCGCCGCGCGGGAATGGGCGCCGGTGGCCGCACTGGTCCAGGAATCGCGGACGGCGATCCTGATCGTGCTGGGTTCCCGCGGTCTCGGTGGCTTCACCGGTCTGCTGGTCGGTTCGACGGCGGTGGCGTTGGCGCAGCACGGGCATTGCCCGATCGTCGTCGCGAGGGGAAAGCACCCGGAAGACGTTCCACCGGAGACCGGCCCGGTCGTCGCGGGCACGGACGGTTCCGAGTCAAGCGAAGCGGCCTTGGCCTTCGCTTTCGACGAAGCTTCGCTCCGCGGCACGGATCTGATCGTGGTCAGGGTGTGGAACGAGTTCACCGACCACGAATCGGCCAGGGTGCACGCCTTGACGGTGGACCCGGACGCGATCGAGTCGGCGGAGCGACAAGCGTTGGACGAACAACTCGCGCCTTGGCGGGCCAAGTTCCCGGACCTGCGCGTGGAGACGGTGGTCGCCCGCGGCCGTCCGGTCCGCGCGCTGCTCGGATTCGGCGAACACGCCCAGTTGCTCGTCGTCGGGTCGCGAGGCCGCGGCGGGTTCCGGGGGATGTTGCTCGGCTCCACGAGCCAGGCACTCGTCGCGCACTCGGAATGCCCTGTGGCGGTCGTTCGTCCGGCTTTGACCGGACAGGAAACCGAGTGAGGAGCTCAGCATGCGAGCACGGGACTTGATGTCCGCTCCGGTCGTCACGGTGACGCCCGGGACCACCGCGAAACACGCTGCCGAGCTGTTGGCGGAAAAGGGATTCACCGCGTTGCCGGTGATCGACGAGGACGACCGGCTGATCGGCATCGTGACCGAGGCCGATCTGATCAGGAACCGGTTCCCGCACGACGTCCGCTCGGGCCCGGACCACGAGGCACGGCCGAGGCCGGGGCTGACCGTCGCTCAGGTGATGACGACACCGGCCACAGGGATGGGCACCGGCGCGGACGCCGCCGACGTCGGCAAGGCCCTGCTCGACGGACGGATCCGCGCGATGCCCATCGTGGACGGTTCGAAGGTGGTCGGAATCCTCACGCGAGGCGACTTCGTGCGTGCCTTCGCCCGTTCCGACGAGGCGATCGCGGCGGACGTCCGCCATCACCTGGCGATCTACGGCGGACCTGGCCGGTGGACGGTCGAAGTACGAGACGGCGTCGTGCGGGTGGGTGATGCCTACGACAGCGGCACCGACCGCCACGTGGCCAAATTGCTGGCCGAGGCGGTTCCCGGTGTGGTGGAAGCGAAAGTGGCCTATCAGGAGGACGAACGATGAACGCGGCGGACCGGAAGATCGTCGTCGGAGTGGACGGGACAGAGCCGGGAAGGGCGGCCGTACGGTGGGCCGCGGCCGTCGCCGAAGAACGACTGCTGAAGTTGCTCATCGTGCACGCTCTGCGCGTCGACAAGCTGGCCTACGGCGCCGGATTGGCGGGCCCCGCGCCCTGGTATGACGTGCTCGCCGAAGAAGGTCAGCGCGTTCTGGAGGAGGCTGCCGGACAAGCGCGTTCGGTGGCACCCGGTGTGGACGTGGACACGCGGATGCCGGCGGACTCTCCGGTGCCCACCTTGATCGACGCGTCGGAGTCGGCGGCGATGGTGGTCGTCGGCGGCACCGGGAAGGGCTTCTTCGGCGAGATGACGATCGGTTCGACGGCGTCGGCGGTCGTCGCCCACGCCCACTGTCCCGTGGTGGTCATGCGGGGCAGGAAGAACACCACCGCGTATCCGGCCGAGGGGCCGATCGTGGTCGGTATCGACGGCAGCCCGCTGAGCGAGCGCGCACTGGAGATCGCCTTCGAAGAGGCCGCGTGGCGGAAGGCCGACCTGGTCGTGGTCCACGCATGGCGGGACGTCACCTACGACGACGCCTACGGGATGGCACGGCTTGTCGTGCAGTGGGAGTCGATCGAGGACGAGGAACGCCGGCTGCTGGCGCAGCGGCTCGCGGGCTGGCAGGAGAAGTATCCGGACGTCAAGGTCGAGCGGGTGCTCGTCCAGGACCGGCCGCGGCACGCCCTGCTGGAGTGGAGTGCCAAGGCACAGCTGGTGGTCGTGGGCAGCCGGGGCCGGGGTGGATTCACCGGTCAGTTGCTGGGCTCGACCAGCCAAGCGCTCGCGCACCACGCGGAGTGCCCGGTGATGGTGGTCCGGCCGGAGAAGTCGCGATGACCGTTCTCGGTGCCCCCGCCGCGCCCGCGGTGCTGGCTCCTGCCGAGTTGTCCCAAGTGGACGCCCAGTGGCGGGCGGCGAACTATCTCGCCGCCTGCCAGATCTACCTGATGGACAATCCGCTGCTGGAATCGCCGCTGAAGCCCGAGCACGTGAAACCGCGTCTGCTCGGGCACTGGGGTACGTCTCCCGGACTGAATTTCGTCTACGCCCACCTGAACCGGGCCATCGTGCGGCGGAAGCTGAACGTCATGTTCGTGACCGGCCCCGGTCACGGTGGCCCGGCTCTGTACGCGAACACCTGGCTCGAAGGCAGCTACTCGGAGGCGTGGCCGGAGGTCCCCTACGACAAGAGCGGTCTGCGTACGCTGTTCCGGCAGTTCTCCTTCCCCGGTGGTGTGCCCAGTCATGTCGCGCCGCAGGTGCCGGGGTCGATTCACGAGGGCGGTGAGCTCGGCTACTCCCTCGCACACGCCTACGGCGCCGCGTTCGACAATCCGCACCTCGTCGTCGGCTGCGTCGTCGGCGACGGCGAGGCGGAAACCGGGCCACTGGCCACCAGCTGGCATTCGGGCAAGTTCCTCAATCCCGCCCGCGACGGTGCGGTGCTGCCGATCCTGCACCTGAACGGGTACAAGATCGCCAATCCCACCGTGCTCTCGCGGATCAGTGCCACTGAGCTCGATGAGCTGCTGCGCGGGTACGGGTATGCCCCGCACTACGTCGAGGGCGATGATCCGGCTGTCATGCACCAGACGATGGCCGCGGCGCTGGACGGCGCGCTCGACGAGATCGACGGAATCCAGGTGCGCGCCCGCTCCGCCGGCGTGTCGACGGGGCCGGCGCGCTGGCCGATGATCGTGCTGCGCAGCCCCAAGGGCTGGACAGGACCAGCCCTTGTGGATGGTAAACAGGTCGAAGGCACCTGGCGCTCGCATCAGGTCCCCGTCCCGAACGCGCGCGGGAACCCCGAGCATTTGCGGCAGCTGGAGGAATGGCTGCGTTCCTATCGGCCGGAGCTGCTCTTCGACGAGGACGGCAGGCCGACGTCCGAGGTCACCGGGCTGATCCCACACGGCGATCTCCGGATGGGTTCGTCACCGCACTCCAACGGCGGTCTCGTGCTGCGGCCCTTGGAGCTTCCGGCGGTGCCACCGCACACGATCCCTCTCGTCCGGCCGGGAGGCGCTGTCGCCGAACCGACGCGCGTGCTCGGGCGCTGGCTGCGGGACGTGTTCGCGCTGAACCGGAAGGCGGCGAACTTCCGGCTGTTCGGCCCGGACGAGACCGCTTCCAACCGGCTCGACGCGGTGTTCGACGTGACGGCCAAGACCTGGCTGTGTGAGATCGAACCCGTCGACGAGCATCTCGCCGCCGACGGCCGGGTCATGGAGGTGCTCTCGGAGCACCTCTGTCAGGGCTGGCTCGAAGGCTACCTGCTCTCGGGCAGGCACGGGCTTTTCTCCTGCTACGAGGCGTTCGTGCACATCGTCGACTCGATGCTCAACCAGCACGTCAAGTGGCTCAAGGTGCATCGGGAGATCCCGTGGCGGCGGCCTGTCGCTTCGCTGACGTATCTGTTGACCTCGCACGTCTGGCGGCAGGACCACAACGGGTTCTCCCACCAGGATCCGGGTTTCGTCGACCACGTCGCCAACAAGAGCCCTGAAGTCGTCCGCGTCTACCTGCCGCCGGACGCGAACACCCTGCTGTGGGTCGCGGACCACTGCCTGCGCAGCAGGGACTACGTCAACGTGATCGTCGCGGGGAAGAACGACAGCCCCGTCTGGCTCGACGGCGAAGAGGCCGCAGTGCACTGCGCGCGCGGCGCCGGGATCTGGGAGTGGGCGAGCACCCATCCGGATTCCGAACCCGACGTGGTGCTCGCCTGCGCCGGTGACGCGCCGACGGTCGAGGTGCTCGCGGCGGCCAAGCTGCTGCGGGAGTACCTGCCCGAACTCGCGGTCCGGGTGGTGAACGTGGTCGACCTCATGCGCCTCCAGCCCGCCGCGGAGCACCCGCACGGCATGGCCGACCGCGAGTTCGACGCGCTGTTCACCACCGACCGCCCGGTGATCTTCGCCTATCACGGCTACCCCTGGTTGATCCACCGGCTGGCCTACCGGCGCGCAAACCACGACGACATGCACGTGCGCGGGTACATCGAGCATGGAACCACGACCACCCCGTTCGACATGCTGGTGCGCAACAACATGGACCGCTTCCAGCTCGTGACCGACGTGATCGACCGGGTGCCCGGACTGGTCGCCCGTGCCGGTGCCGTCCGGCAGCGGATGACGGACGCGCGTGAACGGCACCACAGGTGGATCGTCGAACACGGTGAAGATCTTCCCGAAGTCCGTGACTGGACCTGGGAGTCCTGACTGCCGCCGCGCATCTCCCTGGATACCCAACAAGGAAAGGAAGTACGGATATGACAACTCTCGTACCCAATCCCCGGCTGACCCTGCCCAGTATCGCGGCCTGGCTGGAGAATCCGTGGCCGTTCGCCGAACACAACCCGGTGCGTATCGAAGAGTCCGTCGAGGACGGCAAGTACCTCGTCCGAGCCGAGCTTCCCGGATTCGACCCGGAGAAGAACATCTCGGTCACCGCGCACGAGGGGCAGTTGACGATCAGCGCCGAGCGCGAGGCGAGGACCGCGGAGCACGGCCGCAGTGAGTTCTACTACGGCAAGTTCAGCCGGACCGTCTCCCTGCCCTCCGGTGCGACGACGGCGAAGATCACCGCGGCTTACAAGGACGGAATCCTCGAAGTCTCCATGCCGGTCGAGGACAAGCCGCACGAGAAACAGGTCAAGATCAAGGTCGGCAAGGGCTGACCATCCCGGCCGGGCGGGCGCGCGACCCCAGGGCGCGCCCGCCCGGCGACCTGGTACCCGAAGGAGTCTTCATGCGTGTCCTGACCTTGAATCCCGGCTCTTCGAGCCTGAAATCGTCCTCGGTCGTCGACGGCACGCCGGTCGGGTGGGCCGCCATGAGCCTGGACGACGACGCCCATGACGCCGCGCGACATGCTCTCGACCGGTGGTCCACAGTGGACGTCGTGGCCATCAGGTTCGTGCACGGGGGTTCCAGGACCGGTCCGGTCCGGCTCACCCCGGACGTCGTGGACGCGCTCGAAAAGCTCATCCCGTTCGCACCTCTTCACCAGCCACAGGCCGTCCGCCTCGCACGGGAGGTGTTCCGATCGCGTCCCGGCCTGCCGGCGATCGCGTCGTTCGACACGGCCTTCCACTCCCACCTCCCCGAAGAAGCGTCGAGGTACGCGCTACCACGGGAATGGACCACTCAAGGGCGCTTGCGGCGCTACGGTTTCCACGGCCTTTCGTGCCGTCACGCGGCGCGCCGTGTGACGGAACTCCTCGGTGCCGAGGAGCCGCGGCTCCTGTGCTGCCACCTCGGTGCCGGCGTCTCGGTGACCGCGATCCGCGGTGACCGGAGCATGGACACGAGTATGGGCTTCACTCCGTTGGAAGGGCCTGCCATGGCGACGAGGTCCGGCTCGGTGGATCCGGGGCTGGTGCTGCACGTCATGCGAACGGCGCCGATGTCGATCGAAGCGATGGAGGACGCGCTGTATCACCGTTCCGGTCTCGCCGGGATGAGCGGGACGAACGGGGACCTTCGCGCCGTCCTGGCCCGCGAAGCGGCCGGGGATCCCGACGCGGTGTCGGCTGTCGCCGTTTACCTGCACCGGATCCGCCGGGAGATCGGCGCGATGGCGGCGAGCCTCGACCGGATCGACGCCGTTGTGTTCACCGGCGGGGTCACCGAGCATCAGCCGGAGCTGATCGCGCGACTGGCCGGGAGGCTGGGCGTCTTCGGAATCTCTGTCGATCCGGCGCGGTGCCTCGGGGACGGTGACCGGGTGATCAGCCCGGATGACGCGCCGGTGACCGTCTTCGCCATGGGAACAGGCGAGGACGTCGAACTGGCACGGGATGCCGAGGCGGTTCTCTCGGTGGAACACGTATAGGGGGTGCCGAGTCCGTGAAGGCCTCCTTGAGGACCCACAGTCCCTCAAGGAGAGGCCTTCACGGACCACCCAAAGATCAGGAAGCTGCCGGGCTGAACCGATGAACCGCCTGCGTCGACACCAGCACGACGGGGCACGTCGCGTGCTTGACGCAGGCCGCGGACACACTGCCGAAGACGAGCCTGCCGACCGCGCTCTTCGTGCCCGTGCCCAGCACGAGCAGGTCTGCATCGCGCGCCGCCGCGAGTAGTTCCGACGTCGGATTGCCTTGCCTCAGCGAGGTTTTCATTTCGACGTCCGCATGAAGCTCGCGCTGGATCCGTGCGACCGCGTCGTCGAGCGAGTAGTTCTTCCTTACCGGAACCCTGCCGTGTGGCTGGAGTGCGAAGGACGTGCCGGGAAGGAGCTCTTCCCGTGGCAGGACCATCAGGACCTCCACCTTGTCACCGACGGTGGCAGCTTCTGCGATGGCCCACCGGATCGCTTCCTCGCTCTCGGCCGAGCCGTCGGCGCCCACGAGCAGGTGGCGGGTGTTGTCCGGATTGGTGTTCATGGCTCATTCCTTTGCGCGGATTGCCCGGCACGGAGGAGGTCCTGCCAGGTGATGACGCCGATCACGCGGCCGTGTTCGAGGACCGGGACGGATCGGAGCCGGTGCTCCAGCATCTTCGCGGTCAGGTCGGTCAGGTCGCTGTCGGGATGGGCACCGGCCGCCGGGCGCCGCATCAGCGTGCTCACCTTGGTGTGCCCGCTGAGCATGACGCCGCTGTCCGGGTCGCCGTCGGGAAGGTAACGCGCCCGGAGCAGGTCCTCTTCGACCAGCACACCGAGCAGTTCGCCGGTGCCGCCGACGACCGGAAGCGAGGTGATTCCCTTGCCGGTCAGCACTGCGATCGCTTCGCCGATCGTGGCGGCGGGCGTCACCGCGACGACCGGGGTGGTCATGACATCACGTACTCGCATGAAGTCAGTCTCGATCCGCCGGGTGTGCCGGGAATACGGCTGGAGGTCCCGGCCTGGCGGGACCGTCGCCTCTCTTGCCGGGCGGTGTTGCCGAGTGATGGTGGCGGCACACTCCCGGCGATCAGCAGCGGAGGAGGTCCAGGTCAGGGACACGTCGTCTCGCTGGTCGCGAGCCTGGAACATGGTCCATCCGGGGCGAAACCCGCTCGCTCGCCGCGAAGATCGCATGGAAGCGTTCATGGTGCTTCTCGCGATCGCCCTCGTGGTCCTCGCCCTGCCGGTCGCCGCGGCGGTGGCTTCCGGTGTCTTCGCGGCCCGCGCCGAACAGGCTGAGACCGAGCAGGCGACCAGATATCGCGTGGAAGCGACCTTGCTCGAAGACGGCGCGCCCCTCGGCATCACGGGCCGGTCGGGTGTCGTCGACGACAGCTCGCTCGTTGAGGCGACGTGGGTCACTCGTGACGGAGACAGCCGAGTCGGCGAGGTCCAGGCGACGCGGGGCAGCCGAGCCGGCGCGAAGGTCCCGGTCTGGCTCGACGAGCCGGGGTACCCGGTCGCCGCACCTCTCACCGTTCTCGACGCCCGCCTCCTCGGTGCCGGGACAGAGGAATGGCGCGAGTTCGCGTCGCACTAGCGGTGCCGAAGGTCCCGGCACACCGGGCCCACGGCCACTGCCGTCCTCGTCCGCCACGCGAGACGCTGAGATCGAAAGGCAGGTGCAGCAGGATGGTCCTCACTCGTTCGCCGGTCGTCGCGGACGCGCTGCGCGCCGCGGTGCGCGCGCCGTCACCGCACAACTCCCAGCCGTGGATCTTCGAGCTGGCGCCGGACACGATCGACGTCGTGCTCGACGAAAGCCGGATTCTCGGCGTCTGTGATCCGGAAGCGCGTGAGGCACGGCTGGCCTGTGGCGCGGCGTTGCTGAACCTGCGGCTCGCCATCGCCGCCGCAGGCCGAGTCAGTGAAGTCGAGCTGGCGCCTGAACGGGAGAGGTCCTCCTTGCTGGCACGAGTGACACTCGGCCCCCGTCACCGTCCCACGGTGATCGAGCGACGTCTTGCCGCGGCGATTCCCCGGCGGTACAGCAACCGCCGCCCCTTCACGGACGAGCCGGTGCCACTCCACGTGCGGACCGCCGCGTGCGAGGCGGCTCGTGAGGAGGGGGCACGGCTGGTCCTGCTCGACGAAGCCGGTCTGCTGGAGGCGACCGCGGGACTCATCCGCCGAGCCGACCACGTTCAAGTCCTGGACGCGTCCTTCCAACGAGAACTCCGGGAATGGACCAGGCAAACCGCCGAGGACGACGGTGTTCCCACCTACGCGGGCGGGCCTCGTTCAGCGGGCGGGCTGCTCCCGGGACGGTACGTCAACGAGGGCGGTGTTCCTCGCGTCTTCGAGCAGGACCCGCTGGTAGCGGTGCTGACCATGCCGAACGACGCTCCGATCTCTCAGGTCCGCGCGGGGTGCGCGATGCAGCGGGTCCTGCTCACCGCCACGGACGCCGGACTGAGCGCTTCGTTCTATTCGCAGCCGATCGAGATCAGCGCCGTACGCGCGGCACTGCGTGACCTGCTCGGTGGCACCTTCCATCCCCAGACCGTCTTCAGGCTCGGTTTCGGCTATCCGGGCGTGAAGACGCCACGTCGCCCGATCGAAGAGGTCGCCCGCGACAGGAACGCGGGGGAGCGGCCATGACGACGTTCACCGGGATCCCCGCGCACGTCTGGTCGACGGAGGAGAAGCGGATCCTCGTGGCGGCCGCACGACAGGTCCCGAGGCGATGGATCGACGATGTCTGGACGCTGTCGGTTCATGAGGACTCGCTCGACTTGTACGAACGTCTCGCGAACAACCACTGGGTGCGGGACCGGGGTGGGCGTGCGCGACTGATCGTCTGCGGGGCGGTAGTGGCGAATCTCGATTGTGCGATCAGGATGCTGGGCTGGGCGCCGCACATCGACCTGGCTTGTGACGTCGTCGCCTCGGATCGGGTCGCCAGGCTCGCCTCGCGGCGTCGCCTCCGCCCCGCGGCGGCTGATTTCGCGCGGTTCGCCGCCCTGTCCGGGCGCCGGACCAAGCCGACTCCGTCCTCGGTGGCGACGTGGGGGCGAGAGGTCGCCGAAGCGAACGCGAGCGAGGGTATCCGGGTGCGGGTGCTCAAGCCGTCTCACGTCCGTGAGCTGCCCAAGATAGGCGGGCAGATCACCAGGAAGGCGACTCCGGAAGCCTCCTGGATCGCGTTCCTGGTCGCCACCGTGACGGAAACCCGGCAACAGCTCGTCAGGGCTGGTGCGGTCGCACAGCGGTTGTTGCTCGCGTCCACCGAGTACGGCTTGGAGGCCACCGCGTTCACCGAGCCTTTCGACGCCCCCGCCATCCGCGGGGCGCTTGCCGGCATCGACGGTGTTCCCGGATTCCCTCAGGCGGTCGTCGTGGTCGAAGAACCTCGGAGAACACCGGCACAGAAGGGAAGAACACCATGACGGACAGTGCGACGGAGAACCGGATCGTCGTCGGCATGGACGGTTCGGCGGGTTCTGCCGCGGCGGTGCGCTGGGCGGCCGACGAAGCGGTCAGGCAGGGCGCCGCCTTGCAGGTGGTCAACGTGTGGGTCCACGACGAGATGTTGGACGACGCGTCGGCCAATCGGACCGTGGCGGAGGCGAGAGACGTCCATTTGAAGGCGCTGGAAGCCGCGACCGCCAAAGTCCTCGACGCCCACGAAGGGCTCCACATCACCTACGACGTTCCCCAGGGTGACCCTGGCGAAGCGCTGGTCGAGCGTTCGAAGGGGGCCGCGCTCCTAGTGCTGGGCAGCCACGGCACGGGCAAGATTCGTGAACTGCTGGTCGGCTCGGTGTGCAAGACGGCACTGCGGCACGCGACCTGTCCGGTGGTGGTGATCCCGCCGCCCGCCTCGGCTCCGGAAGGCAGGCTCGGCCGGCTGCTGACCTCTGTTTCGTACGAGCCCGGTCCGATCCTCTGAGCGAACCAGGACACAGGAGACAGCCATGAAAGCGCGGCCCGAAATCGTCACCGTGATCACGCGGCGAAATCCGCTCATCCGCTGGTCCGACCGGCTCGAAGCCGCGCTGATGATCGGCGCGGTCCTGCTGGCACTGCTGGCGATCCCGTTCGCCGCGGCCGCCGGATCCGGGGCCTACGCCGAAGGGCGGGAGCGCGCGGTGGAACAGGCGGCGAACCGTCAGGAGACGACCGCGGTGCTACTCGCCGACGCCCCACCCGTCCACGTGCGCCTTGACGGCGTGCCGCTTGACGAGAAGGTCGAGGTCGCCACCCGTTGGACAGGGCCAGGTGGCCTGATTCGTGAAGGCGTGGTGACCGTCGATGCCGGGATGGTGACCGGGAACGAGGTGCGGATCTGGCTCGACGCGCTCGGGCATCCCGTCGAGGCGCCGGTCACCGACACCGATGCCCTGAGTCAGGGCATCGGTGTCGGCACGGGGCTGTGGCTGGGCTGGCTCACTCTGGTCGCGACGGTCTTCCTGGCGTGCCGGGCGGCGCTCGGGCGCAGCCGCGCCGCCGAGTGGGCGCGCGAATGGCAACGGATTGCCCAGAACCGACCCGCGGCCTGAAGGAGAAAGATGAGAATCCTGCTGACGGAAGCCACCTTCGACGAGTCTCGTGAGATCGCGGTCGCGTTGCGGGACCTGGGTTGCCGGGTCAGCCCCTGCCATGTCCGATCCGGAGTGTGCCGAGAGCTCGCACCCGGCGGGACCTGTCCGCTGGACGAAGAGGACCGGCCGGAACTCGCCGTCGACGTCCGCGGTACCGAGCCCGGTTTGACCGCACGCGAATTCGGTGTGGTGTGCGCGCTCCGGAAGAGGGTTCCGGTCGTGATGACCACGGCAGGGGACACGGGTGGCCCCGTCGTCCCACCGGGTTTCGAACACCGTGTCACGGCTTGTCCGCCGGAAGACCTCTTCGAAGCGTGCAGGGGCTTCCTGCGCACACGTGCTTGACCGAGAACGATCACAAGGAGGCTCCGATGCGTGCTTCGGAGATCATGACCAGCCCGGCGGTGGCGACCACACCCGCGACCCCCCTTCGCGAGGCGGTGGCAGTGCTGGCCGAGAAGGGATTCGCCGGCCTTCCGGTCGTCGATCACGAAGGCCGGGTACTGGGGACGTTCACCGAATTCGACGCGCTGCGGGGAATCCGTGCGGGCGGTGACGGGATCACGGTCGGCGCGTTGATGTCCACGCCGGTGGAGGTTGTCTCGCCATCCACCGACGTCACGGAGATCGGCAGGCGGATGCTGGCCGACCGGCTGCGTTGCCTGCCGGTCGTCGAGGAGGGTGTCCTGATCGGTGTGGTGAGCAGGCGTGATCTGCTCCGCCCACTCGTCCGGCCCGACGACGTGATCGCCGCACAGGTACACGGCCTGATCAGTGACTACGCCGGACATCGTCCGAAGTGGACTGTCGAGGTCGACGGCGGCTACGTGAACATCGCCGGCGAGTTCCGGGACGAAGCCGAACGGCGGGTGCTCGACGCGCTCGCCCGGACGGTGCCGGGAGTGGTCGCCGTCGTACTGGTCACCGGGAATCCGGCGGCGACATGACGGCCGGGACGAGCGCCTTGCTGGCGGACGGCGACATGGTCACCGTCCGCCGGTTGCGTGCGGAGGACTTCGACGCTGTCTTGAACCTGCATCAGCGGTTGGACGAGCGTGACCGCTATCTGCGTTTCTTCACCGCCCATCCGGGGAGGCTGGATCTGCTGAGCCGGTTGGCGATCGAAGGCACGGGTATCGGAGCATTCCGAGGGGACGACCTCATCGGGATCGCTCACTACCGCCCATCGTCTGGGGACGACGCGGCCGAAGTCGCCCTGGTCGTCGACCGTGTGGTCCAGGCACACGGGGTCGGCACTCTGTTGCTCGAACATCTCGTGTCCTTGGCCTTGGCGCAGGGTATCCACCGTTTCATCGCGCTGGTGCTCGCGGAGAACAGCCGGATGATCAAGGTGTTCTCCGACCTCGGCCTCCCGTACGTCATCGGAAGGGGAGGGCCGGAGCTCGACGTCGAGATCGAACTCGGCGAGCCGCACAGATACCTCGAGCGAATCGAGGAACGGGAACGGCTCGCCGACGTGGCGAGTCTCCGCACGGTGCTCGCCCCGGCCTCGGTGGCCGTCGTGGGGACGGGCAGGCGGGACGACTCGGTGGGCAGGGCGATCCTGCGGAACCTTCTCGACGCCGGCTATACCGGCGTCGCGCACGCGGTGAACCCGAACGCCACGGAGATCCTCGGCGTCCCCTGCGCGCCTTCGGTGTCCTCTTTGGACGACTCAGTCGAGCTGGCGGTGATCTGCGTACCCGCGGAATCCGTTCCCGGCGTCGTCGAAGACTGCGGACGGGCAGGAGTGCGCTCGATAGTGCTCGTCACGGCGGGGCTGACCGCGACACCCCTGGAGCATCGTGTCCGTGAACTCGTCGCCAGGTACGGGATCCGGCTGGTCGGCCCCAACTGCTTCGGCGTGGTCAACAGCGCTCCGGCGACCCGTCTCGACACGACCTTCGCCCGCCACGCCGCCCGGCGAGGCCGGATCGGGGTGGTGACGCAGTCCGGCGGTTTCGGGATCGCGCTGATGGACGCGCTCGCCGGATTGGGGCTCGGTTTGTCCACATTGGTGTCCACCGGTGACAAGTACGACGTGAGTGGCAACGATCTCCTGCGGTGGTGGCGCCGAGACGGGGAGACCGACATCGCCGTGCTGTACCTGGAGTCCTTCGGCAACCCGCGAAAGTTCAGCAGGCTGGCCCGCGCTCTCGCGAGGGAGAAGCCCGTTGTGGCCATTCGCGGGGCCTCCGCCCCGGCGGCACAGCGGGCCGCGGCCGCGCACACGGCCGCACGAGCGGTCCCGGCCGCGACCAAACTGGCGTTGTTCGGCCAGGCGGGTGTCCTCGTCGTCGACACGGTGACCGAGGTCCTCGGCCTGCTCGCCGCGCTCTCGTGGCAGCCGCTGCCATCGGGCTCACGGGTGGTGGTCGTGAGCAACGCCGGGGGCGCCGCGGTTCTGGGGGCGGAGGCCTGCGTCCGCAACGGTCTGGTCCTGCCCGAGCTGAGCCGGAAGACCCAGGACACACTCCGGCGGCTGTTGCCCGAGCACGCGAGCGTGGGCAACCCGCTGGACACGAGTGCCGCCGTCACGGCCGACACCTTCGCGTCGTGCGTCACCGAGGTCCTGGCCGACGAAGGTGTGGACGCGGTGATCGCCGCCGGCGTGCCCACCGGTGTCGGCGATCCGCTGGCCGGGCTGGTCGCGGCGCCGGAGAGCAAGACCGTTCTCGCCGTGCGGCTCGGCCAGCTGGAGTCGGTCGCCCCTCACCGCGGGATTCCTTGCTACGCCGATGTCGAGGAGGCCGCGGCCGTCCTGGCGAAGCTGTCCGAACGAACCCGCTGGCTCGAGGCAGGGGTGGGCGGCCTGCCCGATCTCTCCGGTATCGATCTCGCGACGGCGACCCGGTTGGTGGGCGCGTACCTCTCCGCGCATCCGAGCGGTGGCTGGTTGTCCCGGAAGGACGGTGAGGACCTGCTCGGCTGTTTCGGGATCCGGGTGACCCGGCGTCGATTCGGTGATCGTGAGCTGCTGGTACGCGGCCAGTCCGACGACGTGTTCGGTCCGGTCGTCGTCCTGGGGCTCGGCGGTATCGATGGAGCCTTGCTCGACGACGGATCGACCGGCCTGGGGCCGCTCAGCACCGACGACGCCGAAGCGCTCATCGACAGCCTGCGCGCGAGCAAGGCGCTGTTCGGCGGGAACAGCGCTCTGGACCGATCCGCGCTCGTGGAGTTGCTCCTGCGAACGGACCGGATCATGGAGCTGGTGCCGGAGGTCGTCGACGTCGACCTCGACCCGGTCTTCGTGTCGGCGGAAGGGGCCACCGCGGGCGCCGTCCGGGTGCTTGTCCGGCCGCGGCCATGGGCCGATCACTACCTTCGCCGGCTGTGAGAAGGACGAAGTCCCGGCACCGGGAAACGGTGCCGGGACTTCGGTGTCCGGACGGTCATCGGAGCCAAGGATTCCGGTCCACGAAGGACAACCGAGTCCAGCGCTTTCCGAGCCCCCAGGTGTTTCCGGCGGCGGTCGTGGCGAGCGCGATGAGCACGAGGGCGTAGATCACGTGGTACTCGATGATCGGGTTCGTCGACATGGTCGGCTCACCCGCGCCGTTCGTCCGGGCGAGCGGCCATTCGGCGACCCACATCAGCAGCATCATCACGGTGCCGGTGATGGCGGAGATCCGCATCCCTACCCCCAGGGTGACGGCGAGACCGATGCCGAGCAGGCCCGCCATGAACAACCAGTCCGCCCACCAGGTTCCGCCCCAGGAGCGCAGGGTTTCGGCGAACGGGCCGACGTCCACCCGGCTCAAGAACCCCTTCGTCGGCGAGCCGCCCTTGATCCAGGCGTTGCCGGAAGCGGTGGCGTAACCGAGACCGAAGGTCTTGTCGACGAACGCCCACAGGAACAGCAGACCGGTGGCGACACGGAGCACGGCGAGGCTTATTGCACCGGCCGAACGTTCGGAATGGACTTCCTGATGCTGGCCGGGGACACTGCGCCGGTGTCCGCTTTCGGCGGTGGCCATGGAATTCTCCTCTGGTTGGCAAATTCACGATCGATTCGAGTGTGTTACGGCACGGCACGCGGCTCTGGGGCCGAAAGGCCCGGGTACACGAGGCCATCGTCATGCGCCGCGGCGAGACTCGCGCGGCATGCGCGAATCAGCTACCGGGTCGCTCGCGTCGGCGCCGCCCGCCCACAGCCCGGGCAGGAGAAGGTGACGTCCCCGGCCAGTTCGTCGACCGCGACGGAGAGCGCGAGAGAGCAGGAGCGGCACCAGCGGTGGCCGGTCACGATGATGACGTGGAGCGGCGAGGACACGCATTGGTGCAGCCAGCGGCGATGGGTCCGGCAGGTGATCCGCTCCAGGGGATCGCGATCGTGTTCTTCCTCGAAATCTTCCCGCGACAGGGTGATCGCGAGCCGCCGGTCCTTCAGGTCCGCATAGCGAGCGAGGGGGGCTGTTCGTGCTGGTTGTCCGTGGCCGACATGGGAGGGTCCTCGCTTCCGATCCGCGGGTTGTTGACCTGTACTCCCATCGTGGTCGGCTCGTCGGCGACACAGGAGAGGCCGGCGCCCCGGGCGAAGCGGTCCTTCGGTCCGCCCGGATCCCTTCGGGGCAGGCCGAACGTCCCGCCGCTCAGATACCAAGGGAAGCGGGCCTGATGACGTCGTCGTCCCAGACGAAGTCGAGCCGGTTCCGGACGTCGACCACGCCGGGGACCTCGCTCGACAGGGCGCCCGCGCGTTCGGCCGCGCCGCGGTTGTCCAGCCTGCCGAGAAGCGTCACCACACCGTCGGCGACCGTGACGGACGCCTGTCCGGGTGCCACCCACAGGGTGCCGGCGAGGATGTCGCGTTCGATCTCGCCACGGATCTCCTCATCGGGACGCCGGAACGTGGACAGCAGATCCCGGCGCGACACGACACCGACCAGCTTCGCGTCCTCGACGACGAACAGCCGTCGCACGTCCTTCTTGGCCAGCCTGATCGCCGCGGCTGCGAGCGAGGCGCCTGCTTCGATCGTCACCACGGGTGCGGTCATCAGGTCTCTGGCGAGCAAGGCCTTCGCTTTGCGAGACTCGTCCTTGGCGTGGTGACCGGCGAACAAGGCAGGTCGGGGATCGCGAAGCCGGGCCAGGAGATCAGCCTCGGAGACCACACCGATCGGTGCTCCGGAGTCGTCGACGACGGGCACCGCGCTGATCCGCCGCCTCGCCATCAGCGCGGCGATCTGCTTGTAGCCGGCGTCCGGCGCGACCGCGATCGGGTCGATGGTCATGACCTCGGAAACAGTGGTGCACATGGGTCGCTCCTTCGTTCTCAGGAATCCGCGGTGCGGGAGATCAGCACCGGACAGGCGGCGTGATGGACCAGGCTCTGCCCGGTCGAGCCGAGCAGGAGACCGCGGAACCCGCCGCGGCCCCGGCTGCCGACCACGACCAATTGCGCTTTGACGCTCCAGCGCAGCAGTTCCTGGCGTGGTTCGTCGTGCACGACCACCTGGTGCACTTCGACGTCGGGATAGCTGTCGCGGAACTTCGACACCTGCTCGGTGAGCATCCGTTGAGCGGACTCGGTGAAAGCACTCCAGCCGTAGTTACCCGCGGGATCACCGAAGGAACGGGAAGCCGAGACGTCCTCCCAGGCGTGCACCGCAACGAGATTCGCGCCCCGGGCGCAAGCCTCGTCGAACGCGGCGGCCAGCGCGATCTCGGCAGCGGGGCTTCCGTCGACGCCGACCACGATGGGTTGTCTCCATGCCGTGGGGAGGTCCCAGGTGCGGCCCCGTACCGACACGACGGGACAGTGCGCGTGCCCGGCGAGCGCGGTCGTCACCGATCCGCCGAACAGGGCGGTGAAGCGGCTGTGTTCGGTGGACCCGAGGACGATCAGCCGGGCGGTGCCGGAAGCCTCGATCAGCGCGGGGATCGCGGAATCGTCGGAGATATGGGTCCTGACGACGGGGCCGTATGCGCGTTCCACGTTGTCCACTGCTTCGCGAAGGATCGTTTCTCCGCGGTTCTTGACCTTGCGCAGGAGTTCATCGGACGGGGGAACGCTGCCAAGGTAGTAGTCCGGTAGCCCCAGTGCGTGCCACAGTTCGAGGGAGGTCTCGTGCCGGTCGGCGGCCTGCAAGCCCCAGGTGGCGGCGGCCCGGGCGCCGGCGGATCCGTCGGCGCCGACCACGATCGGCCCGCTCAGCCGGACGGTTCGGTTCATCATCGGCCCTTTCACCTCGCTACGGCCCTACGCGGCCAAAGTTAAGCGGGCGGACGGGCGTGGTCCGGTGCCGTTGGTCCCGGATTCCCGGGACCTCGGGGGCGCCTCTGGTCACTAGTGCGCGGGCGCGCGAAGCCGTTCACTCGATCGATGACGATCCTCATCGCCGGCGGAGGACTCAGCGGTCTCAGCCTTGTCGCACATCTGGTGACGCGATCGGAATCCCTGGGCCCGATCGTCGTCGTGGACGACGGCCGTCGGCAGCTCGCGACCGCGGGCTGGGCATCCTGGTCCGCTGAGCCGGGACTCCTCGACGAGGCGGTGTCGCGCACGTTCGATCGGTTCCACGTGCACGCGGCCGGGCGTAGCCGGATCGTCGGCCTCGGCCGGTACAAGTACCGCTTCGTCCGTGGCGATGATCTGGCGGCGGCGGCCGGCAAGGCCGCGGAGAGACGTGGTGGTGTCGTCTTCCACCGCGGGCGGATCACTGAGATCCGGCAGGCGGGCCGGGGCGCGGAAGCCCTTGTGGACGGCGAACCTCTCCGTGCGGATTGGGTGTTCGACAGCGTTCTCGGGCCTGGGCCGGCCCGGGTGGACGGCTGGCTGGTCTTCCGCGGCTGGCACGTGCGCACGGCCGCCCCGGCGTTCGATTCGGCCGTGCCCACCTTCTTCGACTTCCGTACGCCCCAGGGCCGCGCCGCGAGCTTCGTCTACGTCTTGCCGCGGGGCCCGCAAGAAGCTCTGGTCGAGCACACGTCCTTCGCGCCGCCTCGCACACGGGGTATGGCGTATCCCAAGGAGCAACGAAGCGCTTTGCGCGAATACCTCTCCACGATTCTCGGCGTTCGGGAGTACGCGGTCACCCGTGAGGAGTCCGCTTCCCTGCCGCTCTCCGCTTCGGCCGTCGACCGCAGACGCGGCTCGATCCTCGCCATCGGGACCAAAGCCGGGCTGGTCAAGGCGTCGACCGGCTACGCCTTCCAACGTATCCAAGCCGACAGCGCGGCGATCGCGAGGTCGTTGGCGGTCCACGGTCATCCTTTCGAACTGCCGAAACCCAAAGCGAGGCATTTGCTGTTCGACGCCACGCTCCTCGACGTCGTGGCCCGGGACCCGGCTCAGCTCGAACGGGTCTTCGCGGCGTTGTTCGACCGGTCCTCGGCCGAGCCGGTATTGCGGTTCCTCGACGAGGAAAGCTCCCTCCCTCAGGAGGGAAGAATATTCGCGCGCCTGCCGCCTTCGTTGTACTCAGCGGTGACCCGGAGGCATCGATGAAGTTCTCCTTCATACGCTATCGGCTTTCTTGGCTACAAGGTGATCTCTCGGCCGGGGTGACCGTCGCCGCGTACCTGGTGCCGCAGGTGATGGCGTACGCGGAGGTCGCGGGCCTGCCCGCGGAGACCGGCCTGTGGGCGGTGATCGGGCCCTTGGCGGTCTACGCCGTTCTGGGCTCGTCGAAGCTCCTGTCGGTGGGCCCGGAATCGACGACCGCCTTGATGACGGCCGTCGCGCTCGGTCCGCTCGCCGCGGGAGATCCCGCCCGTTACGGAGCCCTCGCGGCCATGATGGCGCTCATGGTCGGGGGCCTGTGCCTGCTGGGAGGCTCGGCCCGGCTCGGCGTGCTGGCGGACCTGCTGTCGAAGCCGGTACTGACCGGCTACATGGCCGGGATCGCGGTGCTGATGATCGTGAGCCAGCTGGGCAAGCTGACCGGCGTCACCGTGACCGGCGACGGGGTGCTCGCGGAACTGGGTTCGTTCGTCAAGAACATCGGGCACCCGCACTGGCCGACCTTGGTCCTCGGCGGTCTCGCTCTGGCTTGCCTGCTGGCAGCGCAGCACTGGTTTCCGCGGTTTCCCGGACCGTTGGCCGTCATTCTGGTGGCCGCCGCCGTCGTCACCGGCTTTTCCCTGACGGAGAAAGGGATCCGAGTGATCGGGCCGGTTCCGGATTCGCTGCCGGTACCCGAGTTCCCCGTGGTGAACGGTGCAGACCTGGCGAGTCTGCTGCTGCCCGCGCTGGGGATCGCCCTTGTCGGCTTCTCCGACAACGTCCTGACCGCCCGCGCCTTCGCGGGCAAGCACGGCGAGCGGGTCGATTCCAATCGAGAGCTGCGCGCGCTGGCCGCGTCGAATCTCTCGTCGGGACTCCTTCACGGGTTCCCGGTCAGTTCGAGCGGCAGCCGGACCGCGCTGGCTTCCGCGATGGGTGCCCGGACCCAGCTGTACTCCCTGACCGCGCTCGCGACGGTCGTGCTGACGGTACTTTTCGCGGGACCGTTGCTGGCCGGCTTTCCCAAGGCGGTGTTGGCGGCGATCGTCGTCTACGCGGCGTTGAAGCTGATCGATCCCCGGGAATTCCGTCGCATCTCGCGGTTCCGGCGCAGCGAGTTCGTGCTGACCTTGTCGACCTTGCTCGCCGTCGTCGCGCTGGGTGTCCTGTACGGCGTACTGGCCGCCGTCGGCTTGTCCATTTTGGATCTTCTGCGCCGGCTGGCGCGGCCGCACGGCGCGGTGCTCGGTTTCGTTCCGGGCGTGCCCGGGATGCACGATGTCGACGACTATCCCGACGCGACGACCGAGCCAGGTCTGGTGATCTACCGGTACGACGCGCCCTTGTGTTTCGCCAACGCCGACGACTTCCGGCGACGGGCCCTCGCCGCCCTGGACGGCGGCAAGCAGGTCGAGTGGTTCGTCCTCAACGCCGAAGCCAATGTCGAACTCGACATCACGGCGGCCGACGCCGTACGCGGGATCTGCGACGAGCTGCGCCGCCGCGGGATCACGTTCGCGCTCGCCAGGGTGAAACAGGAGTTGCGCGAAGATCTCGAGGCCGCAGGCCTGCTTCGGCTCATTGGTTCAGGCTCCCTGTACCCGACGCTGCCCAGCGTCGTCGACGCGTTCCGTGGGAGGAGGAAGGAACATGCCGGACCCGGATGAGCGCATGTGGTCCGACGGCGAGATCGAGGTCCTGGCGCGGGCGGTCATCCGAGCGCCGTCCGTGCACAACATCCAGCCGTGGTCGCTGGCCCTGCCCGATATGCGCGCGGAACTGAGCGAACGGACCGACCTGCCCCTTCCCGAGCACGACCCCACCGGTCGCGACCGGCTCATCTCCTGCGGAGCGGCCTTGGAGAACCTCGTGCTGGCCGTCCGGGTGCTGGGGTGGTCCACCGAGGTGGAGACAGCCGCGGGGCGTGGACCTCTGGTCGCCGTCGTGACCACCTCGGGCCGCGAGCCGCCGTCCGACCGTGAGCTGCTCGCGTATGCCGCCATCTCGCGGAGGCGGAGTCATCGCCGCCCGTTCGCCGCGATCCCGATCGCGTCGTCGATGCTCACGCCGGTCATCGGCCAGTTGCCGGATGGAGTCGGCTGCCGGGTTCTGCGCGCTGGTGACAAAGACACCCTCGCGGTACTGTTCGAACAGGCTTCCCCAACGATTCAGAGCCGTGACGACCTCCAGCGAGAGCTTGAGGAATGGACAGGGGACTGGCGGTCCGACAGTGTCGGTGACGGCTTGATCCGGCCTGGCTACGACAAGGCGGGCCTTCCGTGGGCGGGACTGGTCCGCCGGACGAGTCTGATCCCGGACGCCCGGTCCCTCGCGCGCAGGCTCGATGCGGAAAGCATCTTGATCTTCTGCGCGAAGGAAGATGATCGTGCCGGCCACCTCACAACGGGAGTGGCCATGCAGCGCTCGTGGCTCGCGGCCGTCGACGGAGGGTTGGCCGCGTCGGTGCTGACCCAGCCGCTGCACGAGGCACCCGTCCGCGAGCGGATGACCGCGGAACTGAAGCTACCGGGACACCCCCAGCTCATCATGCGGCTCGGCTATCCGGACGGACAGGTTCGGCACGCCGCCCGCCGCCGACTCGGTGAGGTGGTGCGGCATCCGGACGATCATCCTGTTTTCTGACGGCCGCGTGTCTTGGCAGGATCGGCGGCTGGTGAAACGCTGGAGCGGTTCGGGCGATTGAGAGTCGTCACACTTTGCCGATCCGGGAGGAGCAACCGAATGTCGTCGGAGCGAGGTTCGGCCGACGAGGCGCCACCGAGCGCGGCGGTTTTGACCGGGTTACGGCTCGACGAACTGCTGCACGAGGTCCAAGAGCGGCTGTCGGAGATCGTCAAGACCCGAGATCGGCTCCAAGGCCTGCTCGACGCGGTCCTGGCCGTGGCCACCGGGCTGGAACTCGACTCGACCCTGCAGAGAATCGTGCAGGCGGCGGTCGAGCTGGTCGACGCCCGGTACGGCGCGCTCGGCGTGCTCGGTGACGAAGACGGGCTTTCGGAGTTCGTCTACGTGGGCATCGATGCCGAAACGAGGTCTCATATGGGGCATTTGCCCGAAGGCCGGGGCTTGCTCGGGCTGCTCATCCACGAGCCGCACCCCGTCCGGGTACCCGACCTGACCGCGCACCACGCTTCGGTGGGCTTCCCTGCGAACCATCCCCCGATGCACAGCTTCCTGGGCGTACCGGTGCGTGTCCGGGACGAGGTCTTCGGCAATCTCTATCTGACCGAGAAGCGGGGAGCCGCCGAGTTCACCGCCGACGACGAGGTCGTTCTGCAGGCCTTGGCCGCGGCCGCCGGTGTCGCCATCGATAACGCCCGGTTGTTCGAACGGTCACGGACGCGCGAACGGTGGCTCGAAGCGGTCGCGGAGGTCAACGGTGAGCTCCTCGGAGGTGCGTCGGTCACCGACACGCTGAACCTGATCGCCGCCAGGGTTCGTGAACTTTCCGGGGCCAACGAGGTGTTGATCCTGCTGGCCGGAGGTGCCGGGCAGGCCTTGACCGTGAGTGTCGTCGCGGGAGAGCGGGCGAACGCCCTCGCGGGATCTTCGATGACGGGAGGGCACCCCGCGATAGACGAGGTGTTCGAATCCGGCCAGCCCAGTCTCATCCCTGACCTGGGTACGGTCTCCCCTGGGCCGGCCGAGCCTGTTTTCGACGGTCTCGGACCGGCCGCCGTGATTCCGTTGAACAGCACTTCCGGCGTCGGAGGGGTGCTCGTCGCGGGGAGGGACAAGGGCGCTTCGCAGTACAAGGCCGATCAGCTTCCCATGCTGTCGTCGTTCGCCGATCAGGCCGCGGTCGCGCTGGAGTTCGGTGAGAAACAGCGTAATCAGCGGCTTTTGGACGTTCTCGCCGATCGGGACAGGATCGCTCAGGACCTGCACGACCACGTCATCCAGCGGATGTTCGCGACCGGGATGAGCCTGCAGAGCATCGTGCCCCGGGTACCCGACACGTTCGCGCGGGACAGGGTGACACAGGCGGTGGAACAACTGGATCGGACGGTCCGCGAGATCAGGACGTCCATCTTCGATCTGCACACCTCGGGCTCGGACGCCTCGAAGAGCCTGCGCCGCCGGCTGCTCGACGCCGTCACGGAATTGACGACCGAGAGCACGCTCACTCCTTCGGTCCGGATCGCCGGGGCTGTGGACACGCTCGTGCCGCAGACGCTGCACGAACATGCCGAGGCGGTGGTCCGTGAGGCGCTGAGCAACGCGGTCCGTCATTCCGGCGCCGATGAGATCACGATCAGCGTCGAGGCCGACCGTGAGCTGATCATCGAGGTCACCGACAACGGCATCGGCATCCCCCAAGCGGGCAGGCGAAGCGGATTGGTGAACCTCGCCGACCGAGCGACGAAGTGTGGCGGCGAAACCGAGTTCGGAGACCGTGACGGTGGCGGCGCTCGGGTGCTTTGGCGCGTTCCGCTGACCTAGCGGTCACCGAATACCGGGGACGCCGCCGCGGTTCGTTTGAGTTCGGTCGCGAGGACCGCGGCTTGCGTCCGGCGCTGAATGCCGAGCTTGGCCAGGATCCGGGAGACGTAGTTCTTCACGGTCTTTTCGGCGAGGAACATCCGCTCACCGATCTCTCGGTTGGTCAGGCCTTCGCCGATCAGATCGAACACCGTTCGTTCCTGCTCGGACAAGGTGGAGGTCGGATCGTTCTGGTCGCGCTCGCGCCGGATGCGGTTCATCAGCGCGGCGGTGGTCCGGCTGTCGAGAAGCGAGCCGCCGCCCGCGATGGTCCGGATCGCCGAGACGAGATCGTTCCCGAGGACCTGCTTGAGGACGAATCCCGACGCGCCGGCCATGATGGCGGTGAAGAGCGCCTCGTCGTCGGCGTACGAGGTGAGCATCAGGCACCGCAGCTCCGGCTCGGTGGACAGCAGATCGCGGCAGAGTTCGATGCCGGTTCCGTCGGGGAGCCGCACGTCGAGCACGGCGATGTCCGCATCGCTTTGCGGGATGCGGGCGAGTGCTTCGGAGACGGACGCGGCTTCGCCGGCGATTTCGATGTCAGGTTCGTTCCCGAGCAGATCCGCCAGCCCTCGCCGGACAATCTCGTGGTCGTCCACGAGGAACACCTTGGTCGCCATCTCGTCCCTCCTGAGGGGTCCCTGCTTCTCGACCGACGGTACCCGTGCACTTCGGCTGATACAGCCACCTAGACGTCCCAACGAACCGGGACCTTGGGCCCTGGCGGGACCGCACCCGGGTATTTGGTCCCGGCGATCGGTGCCCTCGGTACCTGCTCCATCCTCGTGGGACAGGTGCACCGTTGAACTCGATCGAAGGACGACTGAGGACGGGACACATGGCAAACGGGTGGACGAGGGCCGAGACCGAGGTACTGGCGAGGACGTTGCTGCGGGCGCCCTCCGTGCACAACATCCAGCCGTGGCGGCTGGAGCCCGACGGACACCGGCTTCTCCTGCGTGAGCGCCGCGACCTGGCACTGCCCGAACACGACACCCGAGGCCGTGACCGGCTCATCTCGTGCGGTGCCGCCCTCGCCAATGTGGAGCTGGCGGTCCGGGTTCTCGGCTACGACCTGACCACGCGGATGTTCCCGGAGGACGGCGAGCCGGACATCGTCGCCGCGATCGAGACCACGGGGCGTTCGGCGCCGTCCGATGTCGACCTGCACCGGTACTCGGCGATCGCCCGGCGAGGAAGCTACCGGCACCCCTTCTCCGGCCGACGAGTCTCGCGAGAGAAAATCGGTGACTTGATCGCCGCCGCGAACGAAAGCGGGGTCGAAGCCAGGCTGATCCACGACGAGCTGGAACTCTCCCGGATCGCGGATCTGCTCGAATTCGCCGCCGAGGCGTATCAGCACGATCTGGCGTACCAGCGCGAACTGGCCCTGTGGACGATCCACGACGAGCACTTTCACCGCCATGGCGTCGGGCTGGCCGCGAGCGCGCTTCCCGCCGGATCGCTTCCCTGGGCGGGACTGGTCCGTCCAGGGACGGCTCTCCCCGATCGCCGAGTCCTTCAGCGTCGCCTCGCCGGTGAGACCTTGCTCGTCTTCCTCACCGTCGATGATGGCCGGTACGACCACCTGCACGCGGGACACGCGCTCCAGGACACCTGGCTTGAAGCGGTCGACGACGGTCTGGCCGGTTCGGTGCTGACCCAGCCGTTCCACCTGCCCGAAGTCCGTTCCGCGTTGACCGAGGATCTGGAGCTTCCCGGGTTTCCGCAGGCCGTCATGCGCTTCGGCTATCCCACCGGGCTCGTGCCGTCGAGCCCGCGCCGTGCCGTCGACGAAATCCTCGGGAACGGATTCTGAGCTCCTCACCGAGAAAGGCGTCATCGTGACCATCGCGCTGACCTTCCATGGCGGAGCCGGAACCGTCACCGGCAGCAAGTACCTGCTGGAAACGCCCGGTTCCCGTGTCCTGGTCGACTGCGGGCTCTTCCAGGGACTCGCCGATCTGCGCCGCCGGAACTGGGCACCGCTGCCGCGTGCCTTGACCGACGTCGACGCCGTGGTGATCACCCACGCCCATCTGGACCACTGCGGGTACCTGCCGGTCCTGGTGCGATCGGGCTGGCGCGGACCGGTGTACGCGACACCGGGCACCGCGGCTCTCGTTCCGATCGTGCTGGAGGACAGTGCCCATCTCATGACCGAGGAGGCCGCGCACGCCAACAAGTACGGCTGGTCGAAGCACCGGCCGGCCTTGCCTCTTTACGACGCGGGTGACGCGCGGAAAGCGATCGGTCTTCTCGAAGAACTCGAGTACGGCATCGAGACGACGGTCGGCAAGGACATGACGCTGCGTTTCGGGCAAGCCGGTCACATCCTCGGCTCCGCCTGGGCACAGCTGCGGTCCGATGGGCGCGACGTCGTGTTCAGCGGCGATCTCGGCCGTCCGGCACACAGTCTCCTGCGCCCGCCATCGCCGCGGCCTCCCTGCGACGCGCTGGTACTCGAATCGACCTACGGCTCCCGGGTCCACCACGACACCGACGCCATGGACCAGCTCGGCGAAGTCATCAGGCGGACGGCCAGACGCGGCGGCAGTGTCCTCGTCCCGGCGTTCGCCGTCGACAGGACCGAAGTGGTACTGGCCGCGCTCGCGAAGTTGATGCGGTCGCACACGATCCCCGACCTGCCGGTTTACGTGGACAGCCCGATGGCGTTGGCGGCGCTGCGGGTGTACCGCGAGGCATTCCGTGACCATTGGCCGGAGATCCGGCCCGAACTCGCCGGGCACGATCCGCTGACTCCGCGTTCGCTGACGGAACTGCGAACGGTGGAAGAATCCATGCGGGTCAATGCTCCGAGGATGCCTTCGATCATCATCTCCGCGTCGGGGATGGCGAGCGGAGGCCGGGTACTGCATCACCTCGAACACATGCTGCCTGATCACCGGCACACCGTGCTGATAGTCGGCTACGCCGCCCCTGGCACCCGCGCGCGCAGCCTCGCGAACGGAGCGAGGCAGATCAAGATCCATGGCCGCTACACCACGGTCCGCGCCGACGTGGCCCAGCTCGACGCCTTCAGTGCCCATGCCGACGCGGACGAGCTGGTGCGGTGGGCCACCGCGGGAGCGCCGCCGAAGAGTACCTATCTCGTGCACGGCGAGCCCGAGGCGTCGGCGGCGGTCGCCGAACGGCTTCGTACCGAGCATGACTGGCAGGCTGTCGTTCCCCGTGATCGGGAGCGGGTGCTGATCTGACGGCTACGCGTGGGTCGCCGGGTCAACAGCCGCCGGGGTCGTCGTGAGTGTTGTGTGTCGTTATTGAGGAGTAAGTCAACGGTGGCGTGGCCGAGACTTTGCGGTGAAGGACCCCTACGGGCGGTGAAATGCCCGTTTAGTGTCTAAATGTGCGATTTTCGACGGGGTCGTGAGTGGTAATGACGGTTAGAACGCTCATTACCACTCACGACCCCCGCCAAAGTACCCAAAAGGGACACCGTTGCTTGCTTGATGTCCCTTGTGGACGGTCAGGAATACGCCAGCTCCCCTTGTCGACCCCATTCCTGCCCAGAGGCTCGATCACGCCACCTTTGCCCTACCCCTCAAAAGGTGGCCTTCAGGACGCCCCGCCCGACAAAGACACGTTTGACCTTCGGCTCAATAACCGTCCCTACCGCTCACGACCCCTCGGAAAGTGATTCCGACGTCGTTCGAACGTGGTCGACGCCGGACGGAAGACGAGGACATTGGTCCCGGTGGCGCAGCCTCTTCGGCCGTAGCGCCGCGAAAGTCCGCGGTCCTACGCTGAGCCGATGGACGGACAACCGGTGTGCCTGCGCGATGGCCGGACCGTCTTCGTGACCCGTGTGAGCCCGGCCGACGCCGAAGAACTCGGCGAGGCGCTCGTCGAAGCGGATCGGGAGACGCTGTACCGCCGGTTCTGCGGGCCGCCTCCGAAGGTGACACCGCGCTTGCTGGCACACCTGACCGAGCTCGATTTCGATCGCCGTTACGCGCTTGTCGCGCGTGACGAGGCCGGGAAGGGCGTGGCGATCGCGCGGTACGAGGCGACGCTCCAGCCAGGGGTCGCGGAGATCGCGGTCGCGGTGACGCCTTGCTGGCGCCGGGCAGGGCTGGCGACGGCTTTGGTCACGAAGCTGGCGGAAGCGGCGTCGCGGCACGGGTTCAGCGAGTTCACCGCCACCTATCTCGCGGACAACCGCGCCGTCGCCGATCTGCTCGACTCGGCGGGGGCACGACAGGTGATCACGGACGGTCTCGCGGACGCGGCGGTGCGGCTGCCGCCCCGTCCTTCCACAGTGGACTGATAGGTCGAAGGTCCCGTCCCCCGGTTACGAACGCCGCTGCCTTCCTGACGCGTCAGTTCCTAACGTCCAAGGCAGTTGCCGAATCAGGATGGGGTGAACCGTTATGCCGGAGAATTCGGGGCACCGGGTCGTCGTCGGTGTCGACGGCTCGGAGTCCGCGATCAGGGCCGTCCGCTGGGCGGCGGATCAGGCGCGCCGCCGCCACGCGGAACTCACGCTGGTACACGCGATCGACGACGAGTCGCTGAGCCATCCGAGGCCGATGCCGACCCGGGAGGATCTCGCGGGAACGATCAGGATGCGCGGACATCGCCTCCTGCGGCAAGCCCGTGACGCCGCCAGGGAGATCGCTCCGGACCTCCACGTCTCACTCCTGTTGCGGCACGAGCGCCCGGTGCAAGCGCTGAAAGACGCGGCCGAGAACGCGGACCTGCTCGTGCTGGGGACCGAGGGGCTACGTCCCCTGGGCCGGGTGCTGGTCGGATCGGTGTCCATCGCGCTGGCGGCACGTGCGGCGTGCCCCGTCGCGCTGATCCGCCCGCACGTCGCGGAAGCCGACGCACCGCATGACGGACCGGTCGTCGTCGGGGTCGACGGGACAAGGACCAGCGAAGCCGCCCTCGCGCTCGCCTTCGAGGAAGCGTCCTGGCGTCAGACCGAATTGGTCGCCTTGCATTGCTGGGACGACGCATTCCTTTCGGCGGTCTTCGAGGAAACGCACTGGAGCCTGGAGCGGTCCGAGATCGAGGAGAGCGCGAACGAGGTCCTCGCCGAACGGCTGGCGGGCTGGCGGGAGAAGTATCCCGACGTGCGTGTGCACCGGGAGGTGGTGCGAGGTCGTCCCGCCGACAAACTGCTCGGGCACGCCGACCGGGCGCAACTGCTGGTCGTGGGCAGTCGCGGCCGCGGCGGCGTCGCCGGAATGCTCCTCGGTTCGACCAGCCAAGCGGTGATGTCCTACGCGCTGTGCCCGGTGATCGTGGCCCGCGAGGCAGCGGACCGGTGACCGGCTCGGCCATGGTCCGGGAAACGGCGGGTCTCACGGCAGACGAAGCGGCGACCGCGCTTCGCCGGGACGGACCGAATACCCTTCCCGCCGCGAAACAGCGGAATCCGTTGCTGACGCTGGCGGGTCAGATGGTCCATTTCTTCGCGTTGATGCTGTGGGCGGCGGCGGGGCTGGCGTTGCTCGCCGGGATGCCGGCGCTGTCGATCGCGATCGTCGTGGTCGTGGTGCTCAACGGTGCGTTCTCGTTCGCCCAGGAGTACCGCGCGGACCGTGCCGCGGAGCGGTTGCGGGATCTGCTGCCGGTGCGCGCGACGGTGCGCCGGGACGGGCGTGCGGTCGTCGTGGACGCGGCGGACCTGGTCGTGGGCGACGTGGTCCTGCTCGAGGCGGGGGACCGCGTGTGCGCCGACGGGGAACTCGCCGAATGCGGCCTGCTCTCGGTGGACGAGTCCATGCTGACCGGCGAGAGCAGACCGGTGCGGCCGGAGGTGGGCGGATCCGTTTTCGCCGGTACGTATGTCACCGAAGGGCACGGCGTCGCGATCGTGACGGCCACCGGCGCCCGCACCCGCCTCGCCGGTATCTCCGCGGTGACCGCGAACGCCGTGCGGCCGAGAAGTCCTTTGGCCACGCAGTTGCACCGCGTGGTGCGGCTCGTGGCCCTGATGGCGGTCGCGGTCGGCTGCGTGTTCTTCGCCGCAGCCCTCGGTCTCGGCCGCGCGGGAACGGAAAGCTTCCTGCTCGCGATCGGCGTGACGGTCGCGCTCGTCCCGGAGGGGCTGCTGCCGACCGTGACGCTGTCGCTGGCGCGGGCGGCGCAGAAGATGGCGGGCCGCAACGCCCTGGTACGCCGGCTCGAATCCGTGGAGACGCTGGGGGCGACCACGTTCATCTGCACCGACAAGACCGGCACGCTGACCCGCAACGAAATGTCCGTCGTCCGGGTGTGGACGCCGTCCGGGATCGTCGAGGTCGACGGTACGGGTTACCGGCCGGTCGGCGAGCTCACCGGCTCTCCGGCGGCGGTGCGGGCGGCGGCGACGCTCGCGGATTCCGCGGCGCGATGCTCTCCGGACGCGCATGCCGTCGAAGAGGCGAACGGGTGGCGGCCGGTCGGCGACCCGATGGAGGTGGCGCTGCACGTCCTCGCCGCACGTGCCGGAGTCACCGGCGCTCCGCCGCCGGTCCGGCGGTGGCCGTTCGATCCGCGCCGGCGCCGGTCATCGGTCGCGGACGTCGACGGCCTCCATGTCTCGGGCGCGCCGGACACCGTCCTGCCACTGTGCGCGGAGGTTTCCGGAGCGGACGAAGCCGTCGCCGCGTTCAGCAGGGCGGGCCTGCGGGTGCTCGCGGTGGCGCACCACACCAAACCGGCAGCGAAAGAAGAGCAGGGAGGGCTGACACTGCTCGGCCTCGTCGGGCTGGAGGACCCGCCCCGGCCCGACGTCAGCGCCGCGATCGCGTCCTGCCGTCGTGCCGGGATCCGGCTGGCGATGGTGACGGGCGACCATCCGGGGACGGCCGCGGCCATCGCCGCCGAAGTCGGGCTGCTCGGGCCGGACCGGCTCGTATTGGAGGGCAAGGACCTGCCGGCCGACGACGAGGCGCTCGGCAGGCTGCTCGACGTCGATGGCGTGGTGGTCGCCAGGGTCGCCCCGGAGGAGAAGCTCCGGATCGCGAAGGTCCTCCAGGCCCGAGGACACGTCGTGGCGATGACCGGCGACGGCGTCAACGACGGGCCGGCCTTGCGCACAGCGGACATCGGTGTCGCGATGGGGGCGTCAGGCAGTGACGTCGCCAGGGAAGCGGCAGACCTGGTCCTCCTCGACGATCATTTCGGCACCATCGTGGCCGCCGTGGAACTCGGGCGCGCGACGTTCGTGAACATCCGGCGCTTTCTCACCTATCACCTGACCGACAACGTCGCCGAGCTCACGCCGTTCGTCGTGTGGGCGCTCGCGGGAGGGCAGATCCCGCTGGCCATCACGGTCCTGCAGGTACTGGCGCTCGACATCGGCACCGATCTCCTTCCCGCGGTCGCGCTCGGCGCGGAGCCGCCGAACCGGCGCACGATGGAGGGGCCCGCGAAGGGCGGTTCCCTGATCGACGGCAGGTTGGCACGCCGCGCCTTCGGAGTGCTCGGCCCGGCCGAGGCGCTCGCGTCGATGGCGGCGTTCTTGGTGGTCCTCCTCGGCGGCGGGTGGTGGTTCGGCGAGGTCCCGGACACCGCGCTCCTCGCGACCGCGTCCGGTACCGCCTTCACCGCGATCGTGCTCGGCCAGCTCGCGAACGCCTTCGCCTGCCGGAGCGAGTCACGCTGGATCGGCAGGATCGGACTGCGGGGAAATCCTTTGCTGTGGTTCGCGATCGCCTTCGAACTCGCGATGCTGGCGGCTTTCCTCCTGATGCCGCCCCTGCCCGGGCTTCTCGGCGGTACCGTGCCGAGCCCGCTCGGCTGGGTGCTGGCCTTCGCCACCGTCCCGGTCGTCCTGCTCGCCGACACCATCCACAAGGCCGTTCGTGCCCGGTCGTGAGCGGCGCGCGATCCTCGCCAAGGCCGAGAGCTCGTTCTCGATGGCCTTGGCGAGGAAACCGGCGTCCGGCGCACTCGCGAAGTCCAGGGTGATCCCGAAATTGAGCTTGTCGCGATAGGAGAAAGCGGCCACGCCGGTCCGCAGCCGCAAGGCGACCGGGACGTAGGGATAGAGGTCCGCCACCTCGCGTCCGAGCAACCGCAGCGGTGTCCGCGGCCCCGGGACATTCGTGACCACCGAGACCACGTTGTGCTGAGGAAGACCGGCGGCGAGCCGGACGGCCCACGCGACCGGTGCGAACGGGACGGAGGCCGCGACACCGGTCAACGCGGCGCCGGCCTCCGCCTCTTTGCTCGCCTTCAAGGCGGCCGAGCGCCGATGAACCGCGACCAGCCGTCCCGCGGGATCGGGGACGTCGACGGGGAGCAAAGGCAGCATCAGCGAGACTTCGTTGTCGACGCTGTCGTGCTTTCCGCGGACGGAGACCGGCACGAGCGCCCGCATCGCGTCCGGCACCGGCTTCTCGCCTCTTCGGCGCAAAAGGGCCCGGAACGCGCCCGTGACGGCCGCGAGTGCCACGTCGTTCACGGTGACCTCGAAGGCACGGCAGACAGCGTGCACGTCGTCGAGGGCGGTATGCGCCACCTCGTAGCGCCGGTCCGGGCCGATGGGGCCGGAGAGCGACGACCGCGCCGCGGGGATGAGCGCGGAGGCGAACGCCGTCAGGCCCGAGACGGCATCCGCGATGCCGCGCATCGCCCGTGAAGGCGAAAGCACCGGCCGTACCACCCGGTTGAGCAGTTCGACGGGAGTCATCAGGAGCCTGCGTGCGGCGTCCTTGAGCAGGTTCGCGGTGCCGGGGTCGGGGACCGGTTCGGCGGGCGCGGCGGCCTGGGGCCCGTCCGTGAAGAGGACCTTCAGCAGCTCGTTGCCGGTGACGCCGTCGGCGACGCAGTGATGCAGTTTCGACAGCACCGCCCAGCGGCCACCGGAGAGCCCTTCCATGACCCAGAATTCCCACAGCGGATGATCCCGGTCGAGGCGTTCTCCCATCAGCAGGGCGACGAGTTCGCACAGCTCCCGTTCCCCGCCAGGTGCCGGAACGGCGATCCGGTGGAAGTGCCGGGCCGCGTCGAACCGGTCGTCGTCGACCCACACCGGTGGACCGAGATCGAGCGGCACACGATGGATCTTCTGCCGGTAGCGCGGGATCAGCGGCAACCGGGCGGTGATCGACCGGACGAAGTCCGCGTGTGACGGTGGCGGGCCTTCGAGCACCGCCACCGACGCGATGGAAAGGGAAGCGTTGGAATCCCCGTCTTCCAGCTCCAGGAACGCCGCGTCGAGCGGGCTCAGATGGTCCATCGGTGCCTCCCGGTTCGTTCAGGACGCGAGATCGCCGGCTTCGGCTTCCTGCCGCAGCGCGTCGAGGACGACGCTTCCGTCGACGGTCTCCTCGCTCATCAATTCGGCGGTCAGGAGGTCCAGCGCTTTCCGATGTCCGCGCAAGGCGCTGACGGCTCGGTCTTCGGCCGCGCGCAGCAGCCGGGCGACCTCCCGGTCGATCACTTGCTGCGTTCTCTCGGAAAAACCGCCGTGCCGCCGCTCGGTCGGGGCATCGGCGAGGAACCGGGCGTGTGCGGCCGGATAGGCGACCGGACCGAGCGCGGTGGACAGGCCGAACTCCGTCACCATCTTCACCGCGAGCGCGGTGGCACCGGCGAGATCGTCGGCAGCGCCGGTGGAACCCTGGCGGAACACCACCAGTTCCGCGGCGCGTCCGCCCAGCCGGACGGTCAGCAGATCGGTGAGATAAGCCTCGCTGTAGAGATGACGTTCGGCTTCGGGGAGTTGCTCGGTGGCGCCCAGCGCCATTCCCGCCGGGAGGATGGTGACCTTCGCGACCGGATCGGCGTGTTCGCACAACGCGGCGATCAGCGCGTGCCCGGATTCGTGCACGGCCACGGCGTGCCGTTCCTCGGGCAGTAAGGCGTTGGACGTTTCGCGACGTCCGAGCAGTATCCGGTCTCGTGCCGAGTCCAGGTCGGCCGCCGTGATGGTCGTGCGCCCGGCGCGGACGGCGTTGATCGCTCCCTCGTTGACCAGATTCGCGAGATCCGCGCCGGAGAATCCGGGCGTTCCGCGGGCGATGCGCCGCAGGTCGACGTCGGGACCGAGGTGTTTGCCGTGCACGTGAACGGCGAGGATGGCCGCGCGTTCGTCCTGGTTCGGCAGGGGCACGGTGACCTGCCGGTCGAACCGGCCGGGACGCAGGAGCGCGTGGTCGAGGGACTCCGGCCGGTTGGTCGCGGCGAGCACGACGATCCCGCTGCCCTGATCGAAACCGTCCATTTCGGCCAGAAGCTGGTTCAGGGTCTGTTCGCGTTCGTCGTGCCCGCCCGTACCGCCGACGCCCCGGCGGCTTCCGACGGCGTCGATCTCGTCGATGAAGATGATGGACGGCGCCCGGTTCCTGGCCTCGGTGAACAGATCGCGGACCCGCGAGGCACCGACGCCGACGAACATCTCCACGAACTCGGAACCGGTGACCGACAGGAACGGCACGCTGGCCTCGCCCGCGACGGCGCGAGCCAGCAGCGTCTTCCCGGTGCCCGGCGGCCCGACCATGATGACGCCGCGCGGTCCTTTCGCACCCGCCGCCGCGTAGCGATCCGGGTCGCGGAGGAAGTCGACGATCTCACTGACCTCCTGCTTGACCCCTTCGTACCCCGCTACGTCCGCGAACCGGGTGGTGGGCCGCTGTGCCTCGATGATCTTCGCTTTCGACCGGCCGAAACCCCCGGCCCCGGCGAGGGACCGTTGCGCACCTTTGCCCATCCAGATCAGGAAACCCACCAGAAGAAGCAAGGGGAGCAGACTGCCGACCCAAGAAAGCACGCCCGATGTGCCCCCTCGCGCGCCGGTGACCTGGACATCCTTCTCCTTCAGCTTCGGCAGCAACTGGTCGTCCTCGAGCGCGACGGGAAGCTGCGTGGTGAACGCGGTCCCGTCACGGAGATTGCCCTTGATCGCCCCTTCGTCGTCGACCGTGACCTTCTCCACCTGCCCCGCGTCTACTTTGGACAGAAGTTCCGTGTAACCGAAGGTGGGAGTCTCGGCGGTCAGCAGATGAGGGAGGAAGAACAGGAGCAGCATCACCAGGAAAGCCGCGGGAACCGCCCAGCGGTGCCGGCCTGAGGATTCAGGCGGGCCCGCGGGTGGGATCGGGTCGGGGGGCGGGCCGGGTTTGGCCGTCCGTGACATCGCTTGTCCCTTCGTGCGCGGGCCCGGTCACCCGCGAAGCACGGCACGCCGTGTCTCGAACTCGTCCTTGTCGATCTCCCCACGCGCGAACCGTTCGTTCAGGATCTCGATCGCGTCGTCGTGACCGGTCGAGGTCTTGGTGGTGCGGCGTAACAGGATCACCGAGACGGCGATGAGGCCGCCGACCAGGATGAGCACGGTGATCAGCATGAGCAGCATGCTGACCCAGCCGCCGTTGGAGTAGTGCCAGTAAGGCATGACTGTTCCTTTCGATCAGTGGCTCCGGTAGCGCACTTCGCGGGTCGCCGGCGTCCCGAGCGGTGCGAGGACCTCGTCGAGGTTCCGGCGCGGGGTCGCGGGCAGGGGATCGGCGTTGACCGGGGCCCAGCCGGTCCGCAGCACCATCTGCGGGAAGGTGCCGCCGGTGACCAGGTCGCGCACCTTCGTCCTGGTGTCCGCGACTTCCAGCGGTTCGGTGAGCGGAGAGGTGGCCAAGCCCAGGCTGGTTGCGGCGAGCAGCACCGCGCTGGTGGCTTCGCCCGCGCGAAGTCGCGACATGGCGTCGTCCGAAGCCGTGCTCAGCACGAGGAGCACGGTCTCGTCCGCTTCACCGGTCGAGCCTTCGGGCTGGCCGAGCAGGGGGTCGGCGAACGCACGCGCGGGCAGGGCGCCGGGGGTGTCGTCCTGTGCGGGTGCGTTCGCCGACGGGACGCCGTCGGGAGCGGTGTGCCTGCCGCTCCAGGCGGCGAGTTCGGTGCGGTACGCCGGGTCCGCCGCGTGGACCTCGGCGGCTTCGAAGATGGCGCGTGCGAGGTGGTAGCGGGCGGCGTCGAGGGCGGGACGCAGGATGGCGCCTTCGTCGGCCGCGTGCCGGGCGAGGGTTTCGAGGTGCCCGGTGGGCACGGTCCAGGAGCTGTGCCTGCGCCGGTCGGTGCGGCGCCGGGGAATGGCGGCGGCCAGCGTGATGTCCTCCTGGGTCGGCTCGTGCCGGTGCAGCTCGACGGACGCCAGGTGGTCCGGCTCCGCCGGATTGGGCAACCGGTGCACCTCGGCCCGCCAGCCCAAGGCCGCGAAGCCGACCCGGAGGTGGTGCAGCGCCGTGCCGCAGCTGAGCATCAGGTCCCGGCCGTCCGGATCGGTTCCGGCCAGCTGCCGGACCCGGTCGGCGTAGAGGTGGACGGTGCGATCTCCGACGCGCCATTGCCAGGGTTGCGAGTTGTGCACCGAAGGGGCGCGGCCGGCCAGGGCCACCGCGGTTTCGACCGTGTAGTCGTCGGGAAGGCCGTGGTCCATCGGAAACCTGCCTCTGCTCAAGGGGGAAGGGGCCTCGTTTCATGGTTCTCCGGACGCTGTGTGTCGTGGAGGGCCAGAGGGCCCGGTTCGCCGGGCCGTTCGTTGCTGTTCTCCCGTGCGGCCGCGCAGGATCGTCGGAAGGGTCCGCTGCCCGCAAGGAGGCGTCCCATGAGTTCCCCCGTCCGCGTCGAGGCTTCGCTCGATCCTGATCTGTCCCGCTGGCTGTGGCTGGTGAAGTGGTTGCTCGCGATCCCGCACTATCTCGTGCTCGCGGTGCTGTGGCTCGCGTTCGTGCCGCTGACGACGGTGGCGTTCTTCGCCATCCTGTTCACCGGGCGGTATCCCCGGGCGATCTTCGAGTTCAATGTCGGGGTTCTCCGCTGGGCGTGGCGGGTGCACTACTACGCCTACGCCGCGCTGGGCACGGATCGCTACCCGCCGTTCACCCTGGCCGACGATCCCGGCTACCCCGCCCGGCTCGAGATCGACTACCCGGAGCGGCTTTCCCGCGGTCTCGTGCTGGTGAAGTGGTGGCTGCTCGCCATCCCGCACTACCTCGTCGTCGCTCTCTTCGCCGGGGGCGGGCTGTGGCTGTGGAACACCTCGGACGACGGCTTCCAGTGGGGAGCGGGCGGATTGATCGGGATCCTGGTGCTCATCGCGGGCGTCGTCTTGCTGGTACGCGGCGAATACCCCAGGCCGATCTTCGACTTCGTACTCGGCATGGATCGGTGGGTGATCCGCGTAGGCGCGTACGCCGCTCTCATGACCGACGAGTACCCGCCGTTCCGGTTGGACTCGGGCGGTACCGAACCCGACCCGCCGGTCGCCGGCCCCGCCGAACCGGCACGGCACCGTCCGGGTACGGCGGGGTGGACGCCCGGTCGTGTCGTGTCGGTCGTGATCGGAGTGGCGCTCGCCGTTCTGGCGACCGGTCTGATCAGCGGAGGTGCGGCCTCGCTGTGGCTGGATCGGGCCGATCGCGACAACGACGGATACCTGACGGTCTCGAGTGCCTACAGCACCGATACCGCTGCCTTGGCGAGTGAACGGTTCACGTTCGTCGCCACCGCGGCCGGCGATGTACCCGTCACGCGTGCGCTCGGCGACATCCGCGTACGTGTGACCGCTCTCGGCCCGAAGGACGTTTTCGTCGGTGTCGCGCCGGCTCCGGCGGCGGAACGCTATCTGAGTGGGACCGACCACGCGACGGTCACCGATCTCGCTTCGGGCGAGCTGGCCGTACACCGCTCTACGGAGTCGCCGGTGCTCCCGTGGGAAGTGGGGATCTGGACGGTGTCGGCGGTCGGCCCGGGCACACAGACGATCACCTGGCCGGACCAGGCCGGTGACTGGACCATCGTGGTGATGAACGCCGACGCCTCGGCCGGCGTGGACGTGCGCGCGGAGGCGGGCGCGACCGTACCGATACTCGGCTGGTTGTCCTGGGTCCTGCTCCTCTCGGGGGCGCTGCTGCTCGCCGCCGGGGTGGCGCTGGCCGCGGTCGCCGTCACCCGTGTCTCGAACGAACTTTCACCGATCAGCCAAGGAGAATCGTGATGCAGGTACTCGTGGTGTTCGAGTCGATGTTCGGCAACACCGAGATCATCGCCAGGGCGATCGGCAAGGGCCTGGCCGCCTCTTGCGAGGTCGACGTCGTGAACGTCGACGACGCCCCGGTCCAGTGGGACGGCCTTGGCCTTCTCGTCGTCGGAGGCCCCACCCATGCGCACGGCATGACCCGCCCCGGGACACGCAAGAGCGCGCGGCAGGAGGTCGAGGGCGGAGTCCGTTCCGCGACCGGCGTACGGGAGTGGTTGAGTGCCTTGCCGCCGGCGTCGCGGCGGGTGCCGGTCGCGGTTTTCGACACGAGACTTCGCCGGGCTCGGTGGCTCACCGGTTCCGCCGCGGTCGGTGCGCGGAAGCTGCTGCTGAAGCGCCACGGGGTTCCGTTGCTGCCGCCGGAGAGCTTCTTCGTGGACGTCGGCAAGAACGCCACGATCCTGTGCGATGGCGAGCAGGAACGAGCCGAAGCCTGGGGTGCCCGGCTCGCGGCACGCCTTCTGGAGACCGCGGCCGGATGACCCTCACGGGTGAGAAAGCACCCACCAGGCGACGAGCAGGCCACCCGAGTTGGTCGCGCAGTGCAGGAGCGCGGGCGCCAGTACGCCCTTTCCCCAGTGCCGCCACCAGTACAGGAAGATCCCGGCGCCGGCCGCCGCGACCATCGCCAGGACCGAGATCAGCGGAAGCGGGAGACCGCCCATGGTGGCGCCGACCGCGGCGTTGCGGACCAAGGCGAGCGAGGGCAGCAGATGCCACAGACCGAACAGGGCGGCGGCGCCGAGGACCGGCGCCCAGCGCCAGCGCTCGCCGGCACCGAGCAGCGCGGGGAGAACGCCGCGGAAGGCCACTTCCTCGACAAGGACAGTGCCGAGCGGAATACGGAGCAGGGCGAGCCACAACAGCTGACCGATCCCCGGCGTCCCGACCCTGCCGTCCTCGAAGAACGTCCGGAGGGCGGGAACGGCCAGCGCCACCGCGAAAACGAGGCCGACCAGCCCGGCGCCCACGAGGCCGATGACGGCGGCGCGGCCGAGGGTATGCCTGCCGAGACCCATGGACGCGAGCCGCAGGCCGGAGAACCTGGCCACGGCGATCAGCACGGCAGCCGTCACGACACCGCACACGGGATACGCCCACCCTGGCAGCACCCGGTTCGCGAGCACCGTGGCGGCGGCGAGCAGCAGCACCGAGACGATGACGGCCAGAACCCGGCGAGGGAGCCGTATATCGATTGGTTGCGTTCGGTCAGTTTGATCGTCGTGGTGCTCTGGCACTGGGCGTTCACCATCCTGCGGTGGTCACCGGACGGGCCGATGCCCACGAGCCCGCTCGGGTTCTTCTCGGGTTTGTGGATCTTCACCTGGCTTCTGCAGGTGATGCCGATGTTCTTCTATGTCGGGGGATACGTGCACCTGGTGTCCTGGCGACGGGCGCGGGCACGCGGGGAGTCACTCTCGCGATACGTCCGGCACCGGATCAGGCGTCTCGTCGTGCCGGCCGGAGCCCTGGTGCTGATCTGGACGGCTTTCGGTGTGACGGCGGCGTCCCTGTCCAATCTACGCTGGATTCGCGGAGCGGTGCTGTTGATCATCAGCCCGTTGTGGTTTCTCGCGGTGTATGTCGTTCTTCTGGCCGTGCTGCCGGTGAGCCTGTGGCTGCACCGGAAGTTCGACGTCGTGGTCCTGGTCTGGCTGGGTGGTGCCGCACTCGGCGCCGACGTGGTGCGATTCCGCTACGGCGTCGACGAGGCGGGCTGGGTGAACATGATCGCGGTCTGGGGTCTCGCCCATCAGGCCGGTTTCTTCCATCGACGGCTCGTCGACGCACCGCGGCGGTGGGGGCATGCGTTGCTTTGGACGGGCCTGTTCGGTCTGGCGGGCTTGGTGTTCTCCGGTCTGTACCCGGGTTCGATGGTCGGCGTCCCCGGGGACCGGTTGTCGAACATGGGGCCGCCGACGTTCGTGATCGTCGCGCTGCTGACGTTCCAGATCGGCTTCGCCGAGGTGACCCGCCCGTTCTTCGAACGACGGCTCGCGAGGCGGCGCTGGCGCCGGTTCATCGGTCTGCTCGACCACTACGCGCTGCCGCTGTTCCTCTTCCACACCACCGGGATGGCGCTGGCGAAGGCCTGCGTCTACTTCATCTTCGGGAACGGCCTCTCCGACGACCGGCTCCCTGATCTGATCTGGTGGCTGCAACGGCCGATCGCGGTACTCGGTTCGTTGTTGTGCACGCTCCCATTTCTGGTGCTCTTCGGAGGAGGGCGGATCGTGGCACGATTGACAGGTAAGGCAAATGTGGCGTGATCGGCGTTTCGGGTTCTCTTGAGCGGAAAGTGAGAAGTGTCGTGTCCGATGGCCGGCCCGGGTTGGCGTCACGGTTGTTCCGGCGTCACCAGGGACCACATCGGCGGGTGGTGAGGGCCTCCTTCCCCGCCTTCAGGGTCTCGGCAAAGTCGGCTATCCGCTTGTGGCGTGAGTGGAGTTTCGGGTTATCGAGGGGTAAGACAAATATCGCGTGACCGAGCCTCTGCGGTGAAGGACCCGTCCGCTTGGTCAAGGCAGAGAGGTGGCAGACAGCTGCACTCTGTGTGTCCACAAGGGATGCTTTCCAGTGACGAAATGTCTGCTTCAAAGCCATATGCCCGTTTTGGCGAGGGGGTCGTGAGTGGCAAGTAGGGTTCTAACCCTCTTTACCGCTCACGACCCCCATCGGTAACCGTGCAAATCGCTCAATTCGGGCACTGGCACCTCGGGAAGCGTCCCTTGTGGACAGTCGGGAAGGTGTCTTTTCGGCGAGTCCCGCTCCAGTCGCCAACTGCGGCACGCCACGTTCGCCTTACCTCGCTATAGAACCCGAAACGCCACTCGCGACCATGACAAAGTAGAACCCTCGAAAACCGTACAGATGCGCATCAAACGGAAATCCAGCTGTCGGCTGGCGTCCTTTGTGGACACTGTCCGTTCAGGCACCCTGTCGCCTGCCCCGTTCGAATCACCGAGAGCGGCACCGGCCGGCGTTTATGCGACTTTCTCGGGACCAGAGTCGGCAAGGAGGCCCTCACGACGCCGGTGCGCCTGTCGCGACACACTTCGGGGCGCCTTCGGCTTACCCCTCGATAACCCGAATAGCCACTCACGACCCGCGCCCGGCGAGGGCCGTAGCTCTCTTCATCGCATCGGACGCGGCGAAGGGAGGCCTTCACCCCACCACCGAGCTCGCCCAGCACACGACACGTTCGACTCGCGGCTCAGCTCCGCCAACAGGCTCTGAGACGTGAGGACCTTCGGCCCTCCATCGACGACGGCATGAGGAGGACGGTGAACGGCGTGTGACCGAGAGAGTCGTGACCGGATACACCGGGCGGCGGGGCGGAAGGCGGGAACCCATGCATGCGCAGCGAGGAGACTGGCTGGTCATCAAAGGTCCGGTGGTCGGGAAACCGGACCAGCGTGGCCTGATCATCGAGGTCCGCAATCCGGACGGAACACCGCCCTACGTCGTGCGCTGGCCACAGGACGACCACGTGTCGACGGTCTTTCCCGGCCCCGACGCCGTTGTCGTGACGGAGGCGGAGCAGAACGCCGCGGACGAGGCGGAGCGCGCCCGGCTCGCGGCCGCGAGGGAGGCCATCGCCGTGCGGCACTGGTCGTGACCGGTGACCGTCGGCCGCGCCGCCCGATCAGCGCGCAGGACAGGTTGTGGCTCAAGCTGGACGAACCCGCCAACCCGATGCTCATCACGGCCGTGCTGTGGACGGCGAGCGAAGTGGATCCTGAGCGCCTGAAGCGGGTGGTCGCCGACCGGCTGGTCGGATGCTATCCGGTGTTCACCCGGCGTCCGGTCCGCGAAGGTGGTGCCTGGTATTGGGAGGACGACCTGGAGTTCAGCCTGGACAGGCATCTGACGGTGAGCGAGCTGCCCGCGCCCGGGACCAGAGAGGTCCTGCAGGACCTGGTCGCGGCGCGAAGAGGCCGGCTCCTCGACCCGGAGCATCCTTTGTGGACGATGGAGCTCTACCGTGGCTACGGCTCGGGGTCGGCGGTCGTCCTGTGCTCGCACCACGCCATGGCGGACGGCATCCGCCTGGTCCAAGTCCTGTTCGGATTGTTCGACCCGGTGGACGGGGACGACAGGCCGGTGAGGATCGGCGGGGTGGGGCCGCGTGGGACCGACTTTTCCCGCGCGCCTTCCAGAGCCGCGGCGAAGGTGGTGAAGGCACTCAACGGGTTCGGTGAGCGGCTGGAGGGACCGATCGCGCGCGTGACCCTGGGCTGGCCGTTGCTCGGCCTGACCGCGGCCGCGGGGCTCACCGGGGCGGTCGCCGAGATCGTGACCACCGCCTTGCCGTCACGTCCGGCCACCGTGGTGAGATGGTTGATGGCGCAGGGATTCACCGCGCGCAACACCGTCGACGGTGTGGTCGGGCTTCTGGCGCCCGCCGCGCCCTGGTCGGGAGACCCGGGACCGGAGAAGGCCGCGGCCTGGGGAGACGCCGTGCCGTTGGAGCTACTCGCCGATGTGGGCCGCGCCACCGGAACAAGCGTGAACGAAGTGTGCGTCGCCCTGGTCATGGCCGCGTTCGAGCGGTACGCCCGAGAAGCCGATCCGGGGCGGGGCGAGGCGGAACTGAATTGGCTCATCCCGGTGAGCCGTTCGGACTTCGATGCTTCACTTCCTCCGGAACTCGGCAACGATTTCGCGCTGATACTGGCAGGTTTTCCTCTGCGGCAAAAGAACTTCCGGGAGCGGTTGGATGGCGTGCATCGCCGTGTCTCCGGTATTCGCGAGTCGCTGGAGCCGGTCCTCACGTTCGGTGTCCAGTGGCTGGCGGGCAGGGCACCGGAGGTGGTCTCGGAACCGTTGACGCGGTTCTTCGCGGCCAAGACGGTGGGCGTGCTGACCAATGTCCCTGGACCGCGCCGGCCGGGCGAACTCGCCGGGGCCCGTGTCGAAGGCGTCGTGGGCTGGGCGCCGTGCAGCGGGAAGCAGGCCGTCACGGTCTGTGTGTTCAGCTACGCGGGTTTCGTGCGATTCGGTTTCGGGACTGATCGGTCACTCGTGCCCGACCCCGGACTGCTGGTCGCCGCGCTGGAAGACGCGGTGACCGACGCCGCCGCGCTCACGAACCGGTGAGCGCGGCGGCGCGCTCGGCGATGGTGCCGAGCAACGCGCGGGTGGTGAGCCGGGCCGCGGGCCGGATCGCGTGCCAGTAAAGCGCTATCGCGTGCCGGGCGGCCGGGTCGGTGACGGTGATCCTGGTCTCGATGGTCAACCGGCAGCCCGTTTCCTCCCGTGGTGTCACGGAGAACCCCACGGCGATCGTGCCGCTGTGGGGATGGGTGAAGTCGCGAAAGGACTCCGCCGTGACCTCGTACCACTCGGGAACGGCGGTCCAAAATCGCCCGGCGGCACCCAGGACCATCTCCTGCCCGGGCCGCTCGCCGAGAAAAGCGCATCGTTCACCGAGCATGGTCTCGCCGAGATCGGAAAAGTGCCCGTGCTCGCGGAGCGCTTCGGGGAGGCCTCGCGCGTGGACGAGCGTCCGGACCCACGGCGAACGCACGTCCGCGGCCCGGAGCTCGCCGATCGCCCGGTACAGCGCGTCGGCTGGAACGTCGACCCGCGAGGTCTCCGTGAGAACGAAGGCCGGATGTGGCGCGAAGACGTCGAGCAGCGTGGGGTGGCGGCCGGTACTCACCGCGCCTCCGGACACGCGTTCTCGGCATCTCGAGCGATCGTCCGCAACGTCGCGGCGTGAATGGCCCTGATGAACGGCGAGGCCACGGCCCAGTACAGCCGGAATCGGGAGAGACTCGCGGAGTCCGTGAGTGTGACCCGGATGTCGTAGGACAGCAGGGAGTGCCGTTCACCGTATCGGCGGACGGACAACGACAGCACGATCTTCCCGTAACCCGGTTCGAGGAAGCCGGCGAACTCACCGGGCTCGACTCGCCGCCACTCGATCACCGGTCGCCAGAACTTGCCCGCGACGCCCGCGGCCAGTTCGGCGCCGGGTCGTTCACCGAGGATGACCCAGTCGGAATCCGTCGTCATGTCGTCGAACGTGAGCCGGGTGGGCACCGACGGGCCGCGACGGCGCCGGAATCGCTCGGGCAGGCCACGAACCCAGCCCGCGGCGCGAACGAGCGGGCCGCTCACCTCCATGAAATCGAATCCGCGTATCGCGGCGTAGGTCGTGACGGTGTCGGCGTCGACCACTCGGTGGCGGAGCACGGAAAAGGCGGGTTTCGGTGCGAACCGGTCGGCCAGTAGTTCCGCGGTGGCCGTCGATGGCGAGCGCGTTCCGCTGATGGGCATCGCGGGGTCTCCTCTCCGGAAAGACAAAGGGTTCTCCGAACCCGTGCACGGCGGGAGGGCCGAACGTCCCGCACCGGGCGGGCCAACGACCCGGCGTATCGGGGCGCCAGGCACTGACCTTCCCACCACGACGAAGGCAGGCTTGGCCGTAGCACTTCGTGGAAGGCGGTCGAGAGATGGCAGAAGGGTTCGACGACAGCCGGTCGAAGCCGGTGGTGGCCGGAATCGATGGCTCGTGGTCGGCCGTGGAGGCGGCGCGCTGGGCCGCCGGAGAGGCTCGCCGTCGCGGACTTCCGTTGCGGCTCGTGCACGCGTACGAATCGGCCGGACGTGACTATCCCACTCTGGAGGTCACCGCGGCGGAGGTGCGTGAAGCCATGCGGGAGACCGGGATCGTGCGCTTGAGTGCCGCCGGGAAGACCGCCGCGGCCGCCGCGCCCGGCCTGGACATCACGACCGAGGTCGTGGAGGGAGACACGAGGGAGGTACTCGTCGAGGAATCGCGACGGGCTGCCCTCGTGGTCCTCGGTTCGCACGGGCTCGGAAGCGTCGGCAGATTCCTGCTCGGCTCTTCGGGAATCGCGCTGGCGGCCCGCGGACAGTGCCCGCTCGTGGTCGTCCGGGACGGTGACGCGCGTCCAGGTCCGGTACTGGTCGGTGTCGACGGCTGGCCCGACTCGGCGGCCGCCGTGCGATTCGCCTTCCAGGAGGCATCGGAGCTGGGAACCTCGGTGACCGCACTCAGAACGTGGAGTGAGCTGGGCCCGGTCGAGCCGGGCGTGCGGCGTCTCGGCGGATCGAGAGCCGTCCACGACTCCGCACGGCGTGCCTTGGCCGCCGAGGTGTCCTCGGTGGCACACGAGTACCCGGGTGTTCCCTTCGGTTGCGTGGTGGTCCGAGGACGAGCGGGCAAGGTCCTCCGGGAATACGGCGAACGAGCGGGCCTGATCGTGGTCGGAACCCGTGGCCGGAGCGGATTCGCCGGGATGCTGCTCGGCTCGGTGAGCCAAGGCCTGGCAAGCCGGGCACCGTGTCCGGTCGCCGTCGTCCGGGTGGACACCGGGATTCGGAATTCGCACTCCAAGGAAGGAAGCAGCACATGAACGACGTCGAGAACGCGCGCGCGGCCAAGGAGGCACGGGACGCGATCGCCGCCGGATCCGGTCCGTCCCGTTCTTCGGCTGAACTGGCGGAGGCGGCGATGCGGAGATATTTCGCCGCGGAGTCCTATCGCGCTCGGAAGCGCGAGGAACCGTCCGAAGAGGACGAAGAGGACGAAGAGCGTCCGTCATGACCGGAATGGCCGTCCGCGACGTCATGACCCGGGAGGTCTGCTCGGTGCGGAAAGGTACCCCGATCGCGGATGTCGCCGGAACCCTCGCGGGCCGGGGAATCAGCGCCGTTCCCGTCGTGGACGACGATCGCGATGTCGTCGGTGTCGTTTCGGAGGCCGACCTGTTGCTCAGACATGTCGAGTCGGTCGGCACGCCGCAGCCACGGGTGCCGGGTATCCGCTCGAAAGCGGACGGGCGTACGGCGGCGGACGTGATGAGCACCCCCGCGATCACCGTCGAAGCCGACCTTCCGGTCACGGAGGCCGCCCGGTTGATGGTGGGCAATCGGGTCAAGCGGCTGCCGGTGGTCGACCGCTACGGCAAGCTGACCGGGATCGTCAGCCGGGCCGACCTCGTGCACGCCTTCGTCCGGACGGACGCGGAGATCCGGGACGAGGTCCTGCGGGACATCTCGGAACTGGCCCGTCGCCCGTCGCGGGGTGAGGTGCGGGCGGAGGTGGAGAGCGGGATCGTGACCCTGCGAGGTGAGGTCGAGCGACGGAGTCAGGCGGTTCTGCTGGCGGCGCTGGTGCGTCGCATCGCGGGCGTCGTCGAGGTAGTCGATCGCGTCCGGTTCGGGTGGGACGACGAGGCGAACAGGCCGGCCGGATGACTGAGTGGTCACCATCGCCGCCCCGGTGGCCTCCGTCTCGTGAAACGCTTCTCCTGGCCGGGGTGCTGACGATGCTCGCCGCGGGTGGGATCGCCCGCGTCGTGAGCCCGGTGGCGGCTTCCGTGCTGTGGGCGGCCGCCACCGCGGTGATGTTCGTACCCGCGACGCTCTGGGTACTCGCCGACCTGCGGGCGGGCAGGTGGGGAGCCGACGTGCTCGCCGTGCTCGCGCTGGGCGGCACTGTCGCGGTCGGGGAGTACCTCGCCGGGGCGATCATCGCGGCGATGGTCGCGACCGGCCGGCTGCTCGAAGCGGCCGCGCGTCGCCGGGCCGGACGCGACCTCTCCGCGCTGCTGGCACGGGCGCCGGCCACGGCCCATGTGCGCCGAGGCGACCTCGTCGAGGACGTTCCGGCCGCTTCCGTGCTACCGGGCGACGTGGTCGTCGTGCTGCCCGGCGAGGTCGTTCCGGTGGACGGGCTGGTCCGGGGTGCGGGGATCTTCGACGAGTCCGCCCTGACCGGAGAAGCGGAGCCTGCCGATCGTTCGGGGGAAGAGGTCCGCAGTGGTGTCGTCAACGCCGGCGCCGTCGTCGAGGTGTCGGCCTCCGCGACCGCCGACGCCAGCACCTACGCCGGAGTCGTCCGGCTCGCGGAGCAGGCCGCCTCGGCCACCGCGCCGATCGCGCGGCTGGCGGACCGGGTGGCGGTCTGGTTCCTGCCGACGGCACTGGTGATCGCCGCCCTCACCTGGGTGTTCACCGCGGATCCGACACGCGCGGTGGCGGTACTCGTCACCGCCACGCCCTGCCCGCTGCTGCTCGCCGTACCGGTCGCGGTGACCGGCGGAATGTCCCGGATGGCGCGGTCGGGGGTGGTCGTCAAGGACGGTGCCGCGCTGGAACTGCTCGGCCGGGTCCGCACCCTCGCGATGGACAAGACCGGCACCGTGACCGCGGGCCGTCCGGAGATCACCGCGGTGGTCTGCGCACCGGACGACTCGGCCGATCGCGTTCTCGGGATCGCCGCGGCGGTGGAGGAGTTCTCACCGCATGTGCTCGCCGGATGTGTCGTGCGGGCGGCGAGGACCGCCGGAGTCGCGGTCCCGCCCGCCGAGGTCGTGTCCGAGACACCGGGGCGCGGGGTCGAGGGGACGGTGAACGGGAAGAGGGTCCGGGTGGGCAGGCGGTCCGGAAGCCTTCTTCCCGGCTGGGCGCTTGGCGTGGAACGACGAGGAAGGCTCGACCTGGCCTCCGTGATCTGGGTCGAGCAAGATGAGAAGCCGGTCGCCGCGCTGCTGGTGCGGGACGGGCTCAGGCCGGACGCGGCCCGGACGCTGCGCCGTCTGCGTTCGGCGGGACTGACGCGGATCGTCCTGCTCACCGGCGATCGCGTCGGCAACGCGGAGGAGGTGGCGGCGCTGCTCGGACTCGACGACCTGCACGCCGAATGCTCCCCGGGGGACAAGATCTCGTTCGTGCGCGGGGAAAGCGAGCGCGCGGTCACCGCCATGGTCGGGGACGGGATCAACGACGCGCCGGCCCTCGCTGCCGCGGATGTCGGTATCGCGCTGGGCTCGCGCGGTTCGACGGCCGCGGTCCAGGCCGCCGACGCGGTGATCTTGGACGACCGCATCGACCGGCTTGCCGATGCGGTGGACATCGCGCACCGGGCGAGGCGGCTCGCGGTGGAGAGCGCCGGGATCGGCACCGGCTTGTCGGTGCTCGCCATGCTCGCGGCGGCGGGCGGATGGTTGGCACCCGTGCTGGGGGCGTTGGTGCAGGAGGGGATCGACATCGCCGTCATCGGGAATTCGCTCCGGGCTCTTCTCGCTCCGCGAGCGTCTCGCCCGCGCGCGCCGGAAGGGTTGGTCGGGCGATTCGCCGGTGAGCACGAAACCTTGCTGCCGGTCCGTTCCGCGGTACGCCTGGCCGCCGACGCACTGGCCGAGGGCGCGGGGCAGGACGCCGACGACGCGGTCCGGCACGCCGGCAAGTTGCTCACGGAGCGGCTTCTGCCGCATGAACGGGCCGAGGAGGAACAGCTGTATCCGGCGCTGGCCGAAGTGCTGGGAGGCCCGGACAGTACGGTTACGATGAGCCGGGAGCACGCCGAGATCGAGCGGTTGATCCGTCGATTGCGCAGGCACCTCGACGAGGCGCCGGACGGCATCCGATCGGACCAGGTCGATGACCTCCGGGCGACGCTCTATGGCCTCGACGCGATTCTCACCCTCCACTTCGCGCAGGAGGAAGAGGCCTACTTCACGCTTTGAGGGACGGCATGTGGTTGTCGTCGCTTGGCCGGCTCTCGCCTCTGCGTTCAGTGCGGGCCCAGAGACGTAACTCGCGTGATCAGAAGCGTAACTCGCGTGCTCAGAGACGCTGACCACCGGCGATCCGAGGGCGGTGGTCCAACGCGGTCACTTCGAACGCCCACGCCAGGTCGTCGGCTCCGACCACACCGGCCAGACCGCCGGCCCGGGTGACCAGGACGAGATCGCGGCCGGATCGGGGAAAGCCACGCTCCATCAGCGCGGCCACCGGTGCGTCGACGCCGACGACCGTGACCGCCCGATCCTTCCCCGCGACGTCGGTGATCCTGGTCGCGCACCGGGCGTCGGCGGGCACCTTGAGCAGGTCGCCGAGGCTGACGACGCCGAGAGGAACGCCGTTGAACGACAGGACCGGAAAAACACGTTCGTGACTCGCACCCGCGGCGTATTCGGCGAAGGCGTCCACTGTCCACCAGCCGGGTGCGATCACCGGTGCGGAGTTCATGATGTCGCCCACCAGCAACCCGCCGAGCCGTTCGCGCAACGGACCGGCGGCGAACTCGGCCTGTGCCGCGAAGATCAGGAACCAGCCGAGCAGGACGAGCCAAAGGCCGGTGAACTGCCCCAGGAAGACCAGTTGCGCGAAACCCGCCATGGCCAGGACGGCTCCCAGCACTTGACCGGACCTGTCGGCGATGGCGTCTGCCCGGGCACGGTCACCCCGCCGCCACCAGATGACCGCTCGCAGGATCCTGCCGCCGTCCAGCGGCGCGCCGGGCAGCAGGTTGAACACCGCGAGCAGGAGGTTGCTGACCCCGAGCCAAGCCAGGCCGCCGACCGGCAACGGCGGCAGGGCACCCGCGGCCAGGAAGGCGCCACCGAGTGCGGTGCCTCCGATCAGCAGGCTGGCGAGCGGGCCCGCCACCGCGATCCGGAAATCGGCTTTCGGCGTCGGTGGTTCACCCTCGAACTCGGCCATGCCACCGAGCATCCACAGCGTGATCCGCCTGACCGTCACACCGTGGAGCCGCGCGACCGTGGCGTGGGAAAGCTCGTGGAGAAGAAGCGAAACGAGGAAGCCCGTCGCGGTGAGCCCACCGGTCACCCAGTACCACGTGGTGTTCGCGCCGGGAGCAGCTTGAGGCAGGACGGCCGACGCCAGGAGATCGGTGATCAGGAGGAGCACGACGAGTACCGACCAGTGGGCTCGTACGACGACTCCGGCCCACCGGCCGAGCGGGATGGCAGTGCGGAACATCGGGTCCCCTTTCCCGGGCGTCGCTGTCCGGTGTTTTCGCGGAGCGGACCCCCAACGGTTCTCGGGGCACGGACGGTCGACTAGGGCCGAACAGCCTCGGTCACAGGGCCGTCCGCCGAGCCGGGACCTTCGGCACTTTCGACCGGTGCCGCCGCCGGAACACGGTGGATCCCTCGGACGGACAACGAACCAAGGAGGTTCGAATGCAGGGGAAACGCTGGACCGTGGAGATCTTCATCGACGAGCACGAAGCGCAGACGCGAGCGACCGCGAGACTGGTCAACCGGGATGACACCGGCTTGACGGGCGTGGGAGCCGCGCGACTCAATCCGGTGGACGCGAATGTGCCCGAGATCGGTGACGAACTGGCCGTCTCCCGTGCGTTGAGCGAGCTCGCACACCGGTTGCTCGACGCGGCCGCGGCGGATATCGAGGGCGTCACCGGCAAACCCGTTCATCTCGGCCGCTGACCCGCCGAAGCCCGGCGTGGGGACGAAGTCCCGTCGCGCCGGGACCTTGGACAGCAGAGCGGCGACCGCACCTCCGGCGAGCATGGATTCCATGGAAGGCCAACGTCCGGAGGGAAAGCGATGACCTACGTACGCGACTTGTCGACGGTCAGCCTCGCCGACGCCGAATCGGCGGGCGGCAAGGGCGCGAATCTCGGTGAGCTGATCACCGCCGGATTCTCCGTCCCTCCAGGGTTCGTCGTGCTTCGCGAGGCGTACCTCGCTTCGCTCGACGAAGCGGGTGTGCGCGGTGAGATCGCGGATCTGCACGAGAAGGCGCTCGCGTCCGCGGACGCGCCGGAGCAGCTGTCAGGCCTGTGCGACCAGTTGCGCGTTTTGGTCCACCAGGCGGGGATGACGGCCGGTGTCCTGACCGACGTGATCGATGCCTATCACGGGATCGGGCAGTCGACGCCCATCGCGGTCCGGTCCTCGGCGACGGGCGAGGACGGCGCGGAAGCCTCGTTCGCCGGAATGAACGCCAGTTTCACCAACGTGTGGGGCGACAACGCCGTTCGTGAGCGGATCGTCGACTGCTGGGCGTCGTTGTTCTCGCCCAGGGTGATCGGATACCGGGCCGGCCGTGGCTTCACCGGCGAACCCGCGATCGCCGTGGTGGTGCAGAGAATGATCACCGCCGATCGCTCCGGGGTCATCTTCACCGCGGACCCGCGCTCCGGCGATCGGGACCGTCTGGTGATCGAAGCGGTCTTCGGTCAAGGCGAAGCGATCGTTTCCGGGGCGGTCGAACCGGATACCTATCTGGTGGCCAAAGACGATCTTCGGCTGGTTTCGGCTCGGGTCGGCAGCAAGTCCCACAAGATCATCGCCGAGGTGGGCGGGGGAGACGTCAAAGTCGAGCTTCCCGCGCATACGGCGGGCCGCCGTGTCCTCGACGACGCGACCGTCCTCGAACTGGCGCGGCTCGCGACCAGGATCGAAGACCACTACGAAACGCCCCAGGACATCGAATTCGCCATGACGGGCAAGGAAATCTGGGTCGTCCAGTCCCGGCCGGTGACGACTCTTCCGTCCAGGCGAGATCCGGCGCCGGACGTTCTCGTCACGGGGCTGGCCGCGTCGCCGGGCATCGGCGGTGGAGCGGTACGGGTGCTGCGTGATCCGGCCGAAGGCGGACAGCTGCGGGACGGCGAGGTGCTGGTCGCCCCGATGACCAACCCCGACTGGGTACCCGCCATCCGGCGAGCCTCGGCGCTGGTGACCGACGGAGGAGGGATGACCTGTCACGCCGCGGTCGTCGCGCGGGAGCTACGGGTTCCCTGCGTGGTCGGCACCGGCGACGCGACACGGGTCCTCGCGGGACGAGGACCCGTCACGGTCGACGGCACCACCGGCGAGGTGCGGTCCGGCTACGTCCGGCCGCCGGCGCGTACCGAACCCGTAGTGGTGTCCGCCGTGCCGGAGACGATCGGAACCAGGCTGTACGTCAACCTCGCCATGCCCGAACACGCCGAAGAGGTCGCCGCGCGGCAGGTCGACGGGGTCGGACTGCTTCGGGCGGAGTTCCTGCTGACCGAGGCGCTCGGCGGGCGTCATCCCCGTGACCTCATCGCCAAGGGCGAACAGGAGTCCTTTGTGGACTCGATGGCCGAGTCGCTGCTGCGGATCACGCGCCCCTTCGGCACACGCCCGGTCGTCTACCGGACGACCGACTTGCGCAGCAACGAGTTCCGCGGTCTCGCCGGGGGCGAGGCCTACGAAGCCGTCGAGAGCAATCCGATGATCGGCTACCGCGGCTGCTTCCGCTACGTACGGGAGAAGGACCTGTTCGACCTCGAACTCCGCACGCTCGCCAGGGTCCGCGAGCAGACGCCGAACCTGCATCTCATGATCCCGTTCGTCCGCACGAAATGGGAACTGGAGGCCTGTCTCGAGCTGATCGACGCGAGCCCGCTCGGACGGCAACGAGGCCTGCGTCGCTGGATCATGGCGGAGGTCCCGTCCGTGGTGCACTGGCTTCCCGAGTACGCCGGGATGGGCATCGACGGTGTGTCCATCGGCAGCAACGACCTCACCCAGCTGGTTCTCGGGGTGGACCGGGACTCGGCGGTCTGCGCGGAACTGTTCGACGAAGCCGACCCCGCCGTGCTCGACACCATCGGACGTATCGTCGGCACCGCGCGAGACGCCGGAATCACATCCTCGCTGTGCGGGCAGGCACCTTCGGCGAAGCCTGGCTTCGCGGAGCATCTCGTGCGGTTCGGGATCACGTCGATCTCCGTCAACCCCGACGCGGTCGACGCGTCCCGGAGCGCGATCGCGGCCGCGGAACGCCGGGTCCTGCTGGACGCCGCCCGATGAACGCGATCGAGATCCGCGGCCTGCGGAAGAGCTTCGGCCGCACCAAGGCGCTGGACGGACTGGACCTGACCGTCCGGACCGGCGAAGTCCACGGATTCCTCGGTCCTAACGGTGCGGGCAAGACGACCACCCTGCGCCTTCTCTTGGGATCGCTGCGTGCCGACGGCGGGGAGATGCGAGTGCTGGGCGCGGATCCCTGGCGTGACGCCGTGTCGCTCCATCGGCGCCTCGCCTACGTGCCCGGCGAGGTGGCCCTCTGGCCGACCCTCACCGGCGGTGAGGTGATCGACCTGCTCGGCAGGCTCCGCGGCGGAATCGACCCACGTCTCCGCGATCGCTATCTGGACCTGTTCGACCTCGATCCGACCCGCAAGGGGCGCACCTATTCCAAGGGGAATCGCCAGAAGGTGGCCGTCGTGGCGGCGTTGGCCTCAGACGCCGAACTGCTCCTTCTCGACGAACCGACGGCCGGTCTCGATCCACTGATGGAGGACGCTTTCCGCGACTGCATCCGGGAGGAACGCGACCGCGGCCGGACCGTGCTGTTGTCCAGCCACATCCTCGCCGAGGCCGAGGCGTTGTCCGACCGCGTCAGCATCATCCGGGGCGGGCGCGTGGTCGACACCGGGAGCCTCGGCGAGCTCCGGCACCTGACACGCGCGTCGTTCACCGTGCGGCTGGCCGGGCCGCCGGACGGGCTCGCGGCCTTGCCGGGCGTCCACGACTTCGGCCACGACCGGGACACCTTCCGGATGACCGTCGACAACTCCGAACTCAGTGTGGTCCTAGCCGCGCTCAGCCGCCTCGGAGTCCTGGAACTGACGAGTCAGGCTCCGACCCTCGAGGAACTCTTCCTGCGCCACTATCGCGCGCCGGTCCTGGAGTCCCGATGAGCACAATGACCGGGACCGGCGTCTTGTTCCGCCTCGCCCTGCGCCGCGAGCGGCTACGAGTTCCTTTGTGGACACTCGCCTGCGCGGCGACCACCGCCGGAGCGGCCGCCGCCACCGCGGACCTCTATCCGTCGCAACGGGAACTGACCGTCTTGGCCGAGGCGGTCAACGCGGTGCCGGCGCTGGTCGCCTTCTACGGCCGCATCTACGACCCCACGTCGCTCGGTGCCGCCTCGGTGCTCAAGCTGACCGGTTTCGGTGCCGCACTGGTCGCGTTGCTGCTCATCACCACGGTGGTCCGCCACACCAGGGCGGAGGAGGAGTCCGGCAGGCTCGATCTGCTCGGCAGGCACGCGGCGCTCGCCGCGGCGCTCGCGGTCACCGCCGTCACCGGACTGGCCGTCGGGATCCTGACCGCCGGTGGACTGGCCGTCGCGGGGCTGCCCTTGGCGGGCTCGGTGGCGTTGGGCGCCGGCTGGATGACGACGGGGTGGGCCTTCGGAGCGATCGCGGCGGTCACCGCGCAGTTATCCAGGTCCGCGCGGCTGGCGACCGGTATCGCCGGTTCAATCCTCGGGCTCGCCTATCTTCTGCGTGCCATCGGGGACTCCGGCCCGGAATGGCTGTCCTGGCTGTCCCCGATCGGCTGGGCGCAGCAGATCCGGCCGTTCGCCGGGGAACGCTGGTGGGTCATGGCACTTCCCCTCGCGTTCGCCGCCGTGCTGGTGCTGATCGCGGTCAGGCTGAGCGATCACCGTGATCTCGGGGCGGGCCTGCTGGCCGACCGCGTCGGCCCCGCCCACGCCGGTCGTGGCCTGCGGAGCATCGGTGGTCTGCTCTGGCGGCTCAACCGAGCAGGTCTGCTCGCCTGGACGGCGGTCTACCTGGTGCTGGGCCTCGTCATCGGCAATCTGGCCAACGGTATCGGCAGGTTCGTCGACAATCCCAGGGCCGAGCAGCTCATTCTCGCGTTGGGCGGGGAGAAGGCCCTTTCGGACGCGTTCTTCGCTCTGGAACTGGGTATCGCCGGAGTCGTCGTCTCGGTGTACGCGATGTCCGCGCTCACCCACTTGCACACCGAGGAAGAGGCACTCCGGGTCGAGCCGCTCCTCACCGCATCGGTCTCGCGGACCCGGTTGCTGACCGGCTACCTGGTTGTCGCGATCGCCGGAAGCGTGGTCCCGATGCTCGCGGCGGGCCTGGGCGCGGGACTCGCCAGCGGCCTGCAGACCGGGTACCCCGGCGCCGAGATCGGCAGGCTGACAGCGGCCGCGCTGGTGCAGCTGCCCGCGGTGTGGGTGCTGGCCGGGCTGGCCTGCGCCTTGTTCGGACTGTTTCCGCGCAAGCTCGGCCTGATCTGGGTGGTGCTCGTGGCGATCGTCGTCGTCGGCGAGTTCGGCGTGCTCTTCGGCGTCCCTCAAGTGGTCCTGAACCTCTCGCCGTTCACCCACCTGCCGAACCTGCCGGGTTCGACGGAGGGCATGGCGTCCATTCCCTGGCTCGTCTTGGTCGCCTGCGCGTTGCTCGCGGCCGGTGTGGCGGGCTTCAGACGCCGGGACATCGCGGCTTGACACTTTCGGAAAGGAGAGCGAGATGAGCAAACGTCGTCGAGTGCGCGAGGTGATGCGCGGCCAGGTGCTCACCGTGCGACCGGAGACCCCGTTCAAGGCGATCACCGTCCTGCTCGCGTCGTGGGAAGTGAGTGGTGCGCCCGTGGTGGACGACGAAGGCAGGGTGGTCGGCGTCGTCTCCCAGCGTGATCTGCTGGAACGGGAGATCCAGCACCGGCTGCTGCGGTTCCGGCCCCGATTACGGCGCAAGGTGGAGGGAAGCCGAGCCGACGAGTTGATGACCCGGCCGGCGATCACCGTGGCACAGGATGCCGGGGTGGACGAAGCGATCCGGCTGATGGAGAACCATCGGGTGCATCGTCTGCCGGTCCTCGACGACGACGCGAAACTGGTGGGCATCGTCGGGAGATCAGACCTTCTGCGCGGCTTTCTGCGATCCGACTCGGAAGTGCGCGAGGAGGTCCGCACCGAGGTCGTCGAACGGGCGATGTCGATCGATCCGGACACGCTGTCGATCTCCGTCCACAACGGTGTCGTCACGGTGCGCGGTCAGGTCGAACGTACGGGCATGATCCCGGTGATCGTGGCGTTGATCAGGCGGCTCGACGGCGTGGTGGACGTCCGCGAACACCTCACCGCGGAGATGGACGACAGCCGCTTGCCGATCGAGGAACCGGTCGGTACAGGTGTCATCGAGGCGTTGAAGCGTCGTTCGTGACCGAACGCGGCCCGCTTCCGTCCGTTAGTGGCGTTTCCGGTCTATGGAGGGGCGAGGCGAATGCGACGTGGTGCATGTGACGTCGGATCGCGCCGCTGCGGTCCGACGTCCCCAAAGCGGCATTGGTGACACTGAGCGTCTCCAATGCCACATTGGGGACCTGCCCGGCTCTGGATTCCCGCTCACGCCCCTAGCGCGACCAGCCACTCCAAGCCCGCACCGAGGTGTTGCGAAAGTGGCTTTCGCAACACCGAGCAGGCCCCCCGTCAGCGTGTTCAGCCGCGGAAGAGGGCGACTTTGAGAGCGTCGCTTTCTTGGGGCCGGGCGAAGACGTCGTAGGCCTCGTCCATCTCGTCGAGCCCGAACCGGTGGGTGATGAACCGGGTCGTGTCGAGCCTGCCCGCGGCGAGCATCCGCAGCAGCATCGAGGTGCTCGACGTGTCGACCAGGCCCGTGGTGATGGTGATGTCGCGGATCCAGAGATCCTCCAGGTGCAACGTGGCGGGCGCGCCGTGGACACCGACGTTCGCGACATGTCCGCCGGGCCGGACCAGTTTCGTGCACAGTTCGAAGGTTTCCGGAACGCCGACCGCTTCGATCGCGACGTCCGCGCCGAGTCCGCCGGTGAGCTCGGCGATGACCGCTGCCGGGTTCTCGCCGGGCTGGAGGAGCACGTCCGCGCCGAAGGTCTTCGCGGCGGCGAGCCTGCTGGGTTCCTTGTCGATCACCACGATGGAACTCGGCCCGAACAGCTGCGCCGTGGTGATCGCGGCGAGCCCGATCGGCCCCGCCCCGACGATCGCGACGCAGTCACCGGGCTGGACCCGTCCGTTGCGGGCGCCGACCTCGTAGGAGGTCGGCATGATGTCGGCCAGCATCAGCGCGGCCTCGTTCGCGACACCGTTCGGTAGCACGTAGGTCGAGGTCTCGGCGAACGGAACGCGCACGAACTCCGCCTGCACGCCGTCGATCCGGTGACCCAGGATCCAGCCGCCACCGCCGAGGCACTGCCCGTAGACGGCTTTCCGGCAGTATTCGCAGCGTCCGCACGCGGTGATACAGGAGATCAGCACCCGATCGCCCGGCTTCAAGGTCGTCACCGCCTTGCCGACCTCCATGATCGTGCCGACGGCTTCGTGGCCCAGGATCGTGCCAGGTGCCACGGCAGGCACGTCACCTTTGAGGATGTGCAGATCGGTCCCGCAGATGGTGACGGCGTCGACGCGGACGATCGCGTCGGTCGCCGCGGCGAGCTCCGGCTGAGGGCGGTCGGTCCAAGCACGCCGCCCCGGTCCGTCGTAAACGAGTGCCTTCATGCCTTCTCCTTGTTCGCGGAAGGGGTTGCCGGTTCGAGCGTGTCGCCATGCGGCCGCGCGACACAGAGCCCAAAGCCCCTGCGGGCCGCGACGTACGGCCGCATCACCACCGCGACGGGGTGCCTAGCGTCGACGGAGTCGGTATCCGAAACCGGTCGGCTGAAGGAGTGCTCCATGACGACATTCGGTTCCCGGCCGGTCGTCGCGGCGGTGAACGGTTCGGCTCACTCCATGGCGGCCGCGTTGTGGGCGGCAAAAGAAGCGTTGCTGTGCAAGACGGAGCTGCTGCTTCTGATGGCCTACGGCGTCGATGGCGGTCCCTTCGGGAATCGGTCGTTTCCGCCTGACACCTGGTTGAAAGCGAAGGAAGCCATCACCGGCGAAGTGCTGCACGAGTTCCGCGAGGCCTGTGAATCGGCGGTTCCCGAGGTAAAAGTGACCACCGCGGCAGTCGATACGGGCCCGGTCGCCGCGTTGACCGAAATCTCGGCCACGGCGCGACTTCTGGCGATCGGCGCTCCCACCGGTGAGATCGCCGGCCTGTTCGCCGGAGTGTCCGCGTCCCGCCTGTCGTCGGGCGCCGTCTGCCCGGTCGTGGTCGTCCGGGGGCCGGGTGACACCGGGGCGGTCGTTGTCGGGGTGGACGGCAGTCCGTTGAGTGAGGAAGCACTCGCCTGGGCCTTCGCGGAAGCTTCCAACCGGAAGGCTCCCTTGGTCACCTTGCATGCGTGGCACGACGGCGATGTCGCAGGACTCTTCACCGGTGAAGGTGCTCTGCCTTTCCCCGGAGAATCGGTACGTGAGACCGAAAACCGCGTTCTGGGGCAGCGGCTCGCGGGGTGGCGCAAGAAATACCCGCAGGTACCTGTCGACCAAGTCGTCGTCAGGGACAAGCCGCGGCACCGCTTGCTCGAGCTGAGCGAGAAAGCTCGACTGGTGGTCGTGGGCACTCGTGGCCGAGGCGGTTTCGCCGCTCTGGCCGTCGGGTCGACGAGCCACGCCCTGATCCATCACGCGAAGTGCCCGGTCATGGTCGTCCGGGAGACGGGAAGGGCGCCCCGATGACTGAGGACCCGGCCTGCGCGCCGGTCGGCTCGCGCTCACTCGTTCCGTAACGGCAGGACTACGTCGGTGACGTAGTCGGCGGAGTCCGGCGTGCTTTCCGGACCACACAGGTACAACTCCCGTGGAGCTCCAGCGGGTTGGCGGCCGTTCTCACGAACCCATTCGTACACGGCTTCATACGCCGCACCGATCTTGTCGTAAGGCCCGTGATGCGAGGTGCGGGCGGCAGGTCCGCCGTCGAGGGTGACGATGTCGATATCGCCCTGCGACGGGAGGCCGCCGGTGATGGGCAGGTAGAGGTCGAGATCGAGTTCTTCGCCCGGTTGGAAATCGCCCGGATAGGCCGCTTGGGGAGGGCCGTTCGGAGCGCTACCTGCTTCGGAGACGAAGGTGTACAACGCGTCGAGTCCCACCCCCACGCACTCGCCGATGTCGGCCGTCGTGGTGTGGCGCCGCAGATGTGCGGCGTCGATGGAGTCGAGTTCGGTGAGTTCCACTGCGTAAGTCATGACACGAGCATCAGCTGCCGGGCGACCGCGGCAGAGACCCCAAGGTCCCTTCCCGCGGCGTCCTAGGTCCCTGGTGACACGCCGGTCGACCGGCGTACCGATTAGGGCACCGACTTGGGAAGGACGATCGATGCGGACGAAGGAAACCAGGACGATGCCCGAGGTACGGGTGGCGGTACGCGGCGATGTCGAGCCGGCTTCCGCGAGCCGTGCGGCCGCCAAGGTCTCGCGCCTGATGAGGCTTGCCCATCGGCCGGTACTGGCGGCGTCGGTGCGACTGACCAAGTACGGAGACCCCGCACGGGAGCAGTCGGTGACGGCGCAGGCGTCCCTGGACGTGAACGGCAGGCCGGTACGCGCGCAGGCGGCGGCGCCGTCGGTGGACGAGGCGATCGATCGGATGGACGCGAAACTCCGGAGGCAACTGGAGAAAAGTGCCCTGCACTGGGAAGCCCGGCGAGGAGGGCGTCCTGTTCCGGATCCCGGCGAATGGCGCCACGAGTCGGATCCCGCCGCGCGCGAGCCCTGGTTCCCGAGGCCGGAGCAGGAACGAGAGATCGTGCGGCACAAGTCCTACTCGCTGGCCCGGTCGACGGTCGACGAGGCATTCGTCGACATGCACCTCCTCGACTATGACTTCCATCTGTTCACCGAGACCGGTACCGGGCAGGACAGCGTGCTCTACCACGCCGGGCCGACCATGCACCGGCTCGCTCAGACCGTTCCGCCGGGCTCGCACGGCCTCAGTCCCTTCGAACTTCCCCTCACGATCAGCGGGTGTCCCGCACCGGTGCTGTCCACAGTGGAGGCTGTGGAGCGGCTCGGCCTGACCGGCTTGCCGTTCCTGTTCTACCTCGACGGTGAACGGGGCCGGGGCAGCGTGCTGTACCACCGCTACGACGGTCACTACGGCCTGATCACCCCGGCGGCCTAGGTGACTCTTCGCATGACCGAGTCACCGCGCGCCGGGCAGGCCGAAGTGCTGGCGGTGGCCGGGCTGACCAAGCGCTTCGGCGAACGGGTCGCCGTCGACGATGTCGCGTTCTCCATCGGCGCCGGCGAGACCTATGGCCTGCTGGGCCCGAACGGCGCCGGGAAGACGACCATCATCCGGCTGGTGTGCGGCCTGCTGCGCGCGGACGCCGGCAGCATCGCGATCGCGGGAGCCGCCGACGGCGCGGCCGCGGCGGCCCGTGCCCGGATCGGCTACGTTCCGCAGGACATCGCGCTGTACCCGGATCTCACTGCACGGGAAAACCTGCGGTTCTTCGCCCGGTTGTACCGGCTACGCGGGAAAACGCTGGACCGGCGGGTCGACGAAGTGCTGGAGTTGATCGGCCTCACCGACCGCGCCGGGGACCGGGTCGAGTCCTTCTCTGGCGGGATGCGCCGCCGGCTCAACATCGGAGCCGGCTTGATGCACCGGCCGACGCTGCTGATCCTCGACGAGCCGACGGTCGGGGTCGATCCGCAGAGCAGGCACGCGATCATGGAGAACGTGCGGTCGCTCGGCACGAGCGGGATGGCCGTCCTGTACACCACGCACTACATGGAAGAGGCCGAACGCCTGTGCGACCGGGTCGGCATCATCGACCGCGGCCGCCTGATCGCCGAAGGCACCCGCCGCGAGCTGATCGACCGGCTCGGCGAGCATGACCGCATCACGCTTTCCACCGACGGGGATCCGGCCCGGCTGGTGGACCGGATCGGCTCTGTCGCGGGCATCGAGAAAGTCGATTCCGCGGGCGACGAAGTCCACCTGATCGTGCGCGAGGGCCGTCGCGCGCTGCCCGCGGTTCTCGACGCGGCCGAGAGGTCCGAAGTCGGAGTGCGTTCGGTCGAAGTGACCGAGCCCGACCTCGAGGCGGTCTTCCTTCACCTCACCGGCACCGCACTCCGAGACTGAGGAGCCAAGATGCATGCGGCGTTCGTCGTGGCGGCCAAGGACCTGCGCCAGCGGCTGCGGGACCGATCGGCGTGGGTACTCGGGTTCGTCGCGCCGGTGGCCGTGGCCTTGCTGATGAGCTTCGCCTTCCAGGGAGGGGAGCACTTCCACACCAAGGTGGCCGTTGTCGACGAGGACGGCGGGGCGTTGGCGACGGCGTTCACGGCGTTTCTCGCCGGGCCACAGCTGGACTCCGTACTCGACGTGGTCCCCGTGACGAGTGAAGCCGAAGCCCGCGCCTTGGTCGACGAGGGCGAGCTCGGTGCGGTCTTCTTGGTGCCTGAGGGCTTCACCGCCGCCGCACATGATGGGACAGCTGAGCCGATGACCGTGCTTTCCGGAGTCGATTCGCCGCTCGCCGGAACGGTCGCCCGATCCATCGGCGAGTCGTTCGTGGCTCAGCTGAACGCGGACCGCCTCTCGATGGCGACGGCGCTGGCCGCCGGAGCCGGACCCGTGGATCCATCGGCGACCGCCGGGTTGCGGCTCCCCGAACAGGTCGTGCCCAAGGCGGCCGGAACCGAGCAGCTCACCGCGGCCGGGTACTACGGTCCCGCGATGGGGATCTTCTTCATGTTCTTCGCGATCGGTTTCGGTGCGCGCGGATACTTCGAGGAGCGTGAGAACGGCACCCTCGACCGGATCGCCGTCGCCCCGGTGGGCGCCGGTGCGTTGCTCCTCGGGAAGGCGCTGGCCACCTTCGCCTACGGCGTCGCGAGCCTGTCGTCGGTCGCGCTGATCACCGCCCTGGTCCTCGGTCAGGGGTGGGGCCCGCCACTCGCCGTGGGCATGGTGATCGTCGCGCTGGCACTGACGCTGGTCTGCCTGACCGCCTTCGTGATCGCCGTGGCAGGCAACGACCGGCAGGCCGATGGCATCGCCTCACTCGTGATCTTCGGGCTGGTCCTGCTCGGCGGCAACTTCATCCTTCTCGGCGGTGCGCCGGAGATCATGCGGAAGCTCGCCTTGCTGACGCCGAACGGGTGGGCGTTGCGGGCCTTCACGGATCTCGCCGGGGGAGCGGGCTGGATCAGCGTCGTGCAGCCGGCCTTGGCGATCTTGTTGTTCTGCGTGGTGATCTCGGCCATCACGGTGCCGATCTACCGGAGGAGATTCAGGTGAACGTGGTGACCATCGCGTTGGTGTCACTCCGGAGACTGGCGCGAGACCGGATCGCGTTGTTCTTCATCGTGCTGCTGCCGGTCGTCGTGATCCTGGTGATCGGCGCGGTGATGCGCGGTCAGAACGGGTTCAGGGTCGCTGTCGTGGCGGCGGAAGGGCGTTTCGCCGGCGAGCTGACCCAGAGTCTCGCCGCCGCGGGAACGCTGGTCACCAGTCCGTTCACCGATGAGTCGGCGGCGAAGGACGCCTTGCGGCGCAACGAAGTCGACGCGGTACTGCTCATCCCCGCCGGGATGGACCGGACCCTGACGGCCGGGGCGCCGGTCGAACTCCCGTTGCTCACCACCGCCGCTTCGGGCGCCGGGCAGGGGGCCTGGTCAGCGGTCGCGTCGGTGGTCGCGGACCACGCGGCGACCGTCCAGGCCGCAGCCTTCGCCGCGACCCGGACCTCTGCTTCCTTCGACGAGCTGGTGCCGCTGGCGCGCTCGCTCGACCGCACGGTGCCTCAGGTCGCCGTGCGGGCCGAAACGGTGGGAAGCACGGGTGACGTCCTGCCTCCGGGATTCAGCTACAGCGCGCCGACCATGCTCGTGTTCTTCGTCTTCATCAACGCGCTCGCCGGTGGAGCGGCCTTGATCCAGACCAGACGGCTGGGTATCCACGCCCGGATCCTCGCCGGACCGGTCCGTCCGCGTGAGGTCATACTCGGCGAAACGCTCTGCTACCTCGCGCTGACCTTGCTGCAATCCGGTCTGATCATCGGGGTGGGTGGCCTGCTCTTCGGAGTGAACTGGGGTGACCCGCTCGCGGCCGTGACCTTGACCTTCATGTGGGGTCTCGTCGGTGCCGGTGCGGGGATGCTGAGCGGCGCGCTGTTCCGCACCCCTGAGCAGGCGTCGGCCATCGGTCCCGCGGTCGGCATCGGGGCGGGCATGCTCGGCGGCTGCACCTGGCCGTTGGAAATCGTTCCGCCCGCCGTACGTGCGGCAGGACACGTCACGCCGCACGCTTGGGCGGTCGACGCCTGGACCACGATCCTGTCGCGGGGCGGCGGACTCGTCGACATCTTGCGGCCCTTGGCGGTGCTCGGTGCCTTCGCGGCCCTCTTCCTCGGCGCGGCGACTCTGCGGCTGCGGCGGTCCTTGACCGCTTGAGCCCGGCGGCGAAGGTTCCGGGCGTCCGTGTGGTGTAGAGCCGGTCCCTCCGGGTAACCGGTCCACGTCATGCCGTCACCTCCGCCGGGAGGGAGTCGAGGATGCCCGCCGAACCGAAACCCGCCAAGGGACGACCGGCGCCCGCTTCAGCCGTGCTGACCGGGCTACGGCTCGACGAGCTCCTCCGCGAGGTGCAGGAGCGGCTCGGGGAGATCGTGAAAGGCCGCGATCGGCTTCAGGGGCTGCTCGACGCCGTGCCGGCGGTGGCGGCCGGGCTCGAACTCGATTCGACCTTGCAACGGATCGTTCAGGCCGCGGTCGAACTGGTGGACGCGCGGTACGGAGCTCTCGGCGTGCTCGATGACGAAGAAGGTCTGTCCGAGTTCGTTCATGTCGGAATCGACGCCGAGACCAGGGCGAACATGGGACACCTTCCGGAAGGGCGTGGCCTGCTGGGCCTGCTGATCGACGAGCCACGTCCGGTTCGGGTCCCGGATCTGTCCGCGCATCCGGCATCGGTCGGCTTTCCCCCGAACCACCCGCCGATGAGCAGCTTCCTCGGCGTCCCCGTCCGCGTGCGGGACAAGGTGTTCGGCAACCTGTATCTCACCGAAAAGCGGGGTGGCGCCGAGTTCACCGCCGATGACGAGGTCGTCTTGCAGGCTTTGGCGGCCGCCGCCGGAGTGGCTGTGGACAACGCGCGGCTGTTCGAACAGTCCCGGACGAGGGAACGGTGGCTGGCCGCGGTCGCCGAGGTGAACGGGGAACTGCTCGGCGGGGCTTCGGTGACCGAGCTCTTGAACCTGATCACAGACCGCGTCCGCGAACTCGCCGAGGCCGAAGGCGTGATGATTCTGCTGACGGATACCGGGGTGACAGACGCGGGATCACTGTCCGTGACCGCGAACTCGGGGGAGCGGATCGATCCACTGCTGGGGAATTCGCTCTCCGGTGGCCGAGCGGTGCTCGACGAGGTCGTCACCGAACGCAAGGCGAGATTCATCGCCGATCTGGGAGCGGCCTTCCCGACGGACGAGGAGCCCGCGCTGTCCGGGCCCGCGGTGGCCGTGCCGTTGATCAGAGCAGAGGTCGTCGGCGGGATACTGATCGCAGGGCGGGAGAAGGGGGCACGGCAGTTCAAGGCGGAGCAGGTGCCGATGCTGATGTCTTTCGCCGACCAGGCGGCGGTCGCCCTCGAGTTCGCGGAGAAGCAGCGGAACCAGAGGTTGCTGGACGTGCTGGCCGATCGGGACCGGATCGCCCAGGATCTGCATGATCACGTGATCCAGCGGCTGTTCGCCACGGGGATGAGCCTGCAGAGTGTCGTGCCGCGTGTGGCGGAGGACTTCGCGCGCAACCGCGTCGCGCACACCGTCGAGCAGCTGGACCGGACCGTTCGCGAGATCAGGACGTCGATCTTCGATCTGCATTCCTCGGGTGCGGAAGCCGAGATGAGCCTGCGACGGAAGTTGTTGGACGTGGTCGAGGACGTGACGACTGAGGTCACCGTGACGCCGTCGGTGCGGATCACCGGCGCGGTCGACACGCTGGTGGGTCCGGAGTTGCACGAGCATGCCGTGGCGGTGTTACGGGAAACGCTGAGCAACGCGGTCCGGCATTCCGGCGCCGACCGGATCACGGTCAGTATGGAGGCCGGACACGAACTCGTCATCGAAGTGACGGACAACGGTGTCGGAATTCCCGGGCCGGGGCGGCGCAGCGGGCTGGACAACCTGTCCCAGCGTGCCCTGCGATGCGGCGGGACGTTGGAGATCACTCCGGTCACCGGTGGCGGTAGCCGGGTGCTGTGGCACGTGCCGTTGTCCTGACGAGACCTACTGATCGCCGAACAGCGACGGGCCGGAGTTCTTTTTGAGTTCGGTGGCCAGGACCGCGGCTTGTGTGCGGCGTTGGAGGCCGAGTTTGGCGAGGATGCGCGAGACGTAGTTCTTCACGGTTTTTTCGGCGAGGAACATGCGTTCACCGATCTCGCGGTTGGTCAGGCCTTCGCCGATCAGCTCGAAGACCGCGCGTTCCTGTTCGGACATGCCGGTGGTCGGGTCGTCGCGGTCGCGTTCGCGGCGGATGCGGTTCATCAGGGCGGCGGTGGTGCGGCTGTCGAGCAGTGAGCCGCCGGAGGCGATGGTGCGGATGGCGGAGATGAGGTCGTTGCCGAGTACCTGCTTGAGGACGAAGCCGGATGCTCCGGCCATGATCGCGGTGAACAGTGCTTCGTCGTCGGCGTAGGACGTGAGCATCAGGCAGCGCAGGTCCGGCTGAGTGGACAGCAGCTCCCGGCACAGTTCGATGCCGTTACCGTCGGGGAGCCGGACGTCTAGTACCGCGATGTCCGCGTCGCTCTTCGGGATTCGAGTGAGGGCTTCGGAAACCGAGGCCGCTTCACCGGCCACCGTGATATCCGGTTCGTTGCCGAGGAGATCGGCGAGCCCTCGCCGGACGATCTCGTGGTCGTCGACCAGAAACACCTTGGTCGTCATGCCGCTTCCTCCCACTGCGTGGTACCGGCCGCGAATTCGACCGTACTCGTCCGTTCCGCCCGGCGCAGCCGTCACACCGTCGCGGGTCCTTGGTCCTGGTGACCCGAGTCCTCCGAATCTGCTGCCGGTCAGCCGCGGCGGCGCATCGTAGAGGTAAGTGACGTGGGTACGAGAGGACTGAAATGGTCGGACGAAAGCCGGCGGAGCGCTGGTCGCCCGCGGAGCTGGAGGTATTGGCGGGCGCGGTGCTGCGCGCGCCGTCGGTGCACAACATCCAGCCGTGGCGGCTGAACTTCGAGGAAGGCCTGCTCGTCCTGGTCGAGCGCCGGGATCTGGAGCTCCCCGAGCACGACCCGCACGGTCGTGACCGCCTCATGTCGTGTGGTGCCGCGCTGGCCAATCTGGAACTGGCCATCCGGGTGCTCGGCCACCGGACGTACACCGCCGAGTTCCCCGATCCGGACCGGCCCGAAGTGGTGGCCGCCGTCGAACCGAACGGGCTGCTGCCCCCTTCGGTCGCGGAGGTGAACCGCTATTCCGCGATCAAGCGGCGGCACAGTCATCGCCGTCGTTTTTCGGGGCGGTCGCTGACCAGGCACCAGATCGTGGATCTGCGGGACAGTGCGGCGGCCGAAGGTGTCCAGACCAGGCCGATCCTCGACGAGATCGAGCTGACCATGGTCGCGGACCGGCTCGAGTTCGCCGCCGAGGCCTACCGGCACGACCTCGGCTACCAGCGGGAGCTGGCCTTGTGGACCGTCCGCGACCAGGACCAGCGCAACGGCGCCGGCCTGGCCGCGAGCGTGCGATCGGCCGGTTCGCTGCCGTGGGCGGGGCTGGTCCTTGAGTCGACGGCGCTGCCCGATCGTGAGGTTCTCAAGCGCAGGCTGGCCGAGGAGACTTTGCTGGCGTTCGTCACACCAGGTGACACCCGGCACGATCATCTTCGTGCTGGGCGGGCGTTGCAGCTGACCTGGCTCGACGCGGTCCACGAAGGACTCGTCGGCTCGGTCCTGACACAGCCACTGCACCTGCCCGAGGTGCGTGCCGCCCTGACCGAGGACTTGGAGCTCCCCGGTTCCCTCCAGGTGCTCATGCGATTCGGCTATCCCTCGAGTGCCGTCCCGCATTCCCCGCGGCGCTCGATCGACGAACTGCTCGGTACCGGCTTCCGGGGTGGCGAAGCCGGTGGTGGCCGGTGATCACCGGCCCGTGAAGGCCTTCGCTACGTCGCCTGTGTAGCTGCGTTGTAGCGAGGTGACCGGGCCGGCCAGGCTGGTCCATCGAGCGCGCGGCCCGGCTCGGGACGATCGCTTCGACGCGCTCCATGGTCAAGGCGAACGCCATGACCAGCAGCGGGGTCAGCAGCGCCATCCACATGATCGGTGAGGTACCCGGTACGGCTCGGGCTCAACCCGTCGTTGGCCGGGAAGCTAATTGTTCGAGCCCGGCCCCGTCTGGTCACCGTGGGGCAGCGGCACCGTCCAGTTCAGGATCGTGCCCTGGCCGGGAGCACTGTCGATCCTGAGGGTGCCGCCGTGTTTCTCCGCGCGGGCGCGGAGGTTGGCCAGGCCGCTACGGCGGGTGGTCTCGCCGAGGCCGTGTCCGTCGTCCTCGACGCGGGCTGTGAGCGTGGTGGGCGTCGCGGAGACCTGCACGGTGGCGGTGGTCGCATGGGCGTGGCGGGCGATGTTCGAGAGGGCTTCGCGGACGACCGCGGAAAGATCTACCGCGAGCCGGGTCGGCACGAGAGTGTCGAGCGGGCCGTCAAGCCGCAGAACGGGGGTGAAGCCGAGCGAGTCGGTGGTGGTGCGGACGATCTCGGAGAGCGCCCGGCGCAAGCTGTGCTCGGCTTCCCCGCCCGCTCCCATCGGGGCGTGCAGATCGAAGATGGTGCCGCGGATCTCGCTGACGACCCGATCGAGTTTGCGCACGACCGTCAGCAGACGATCTCTCTGGCCGGAGTCGATGGCCGAGGCGAGGTTGCTCAGGGACAGGCCGGTGGCGAAGACCTCTTGGATGACGTGATCGTGAAGGTCGCGGGCGATGCGATCGCGCTCCTCGAGAAGTTGCAGCTCCTCGGAGTACGCACGGTGCTGTGCGAGTTGCTGGGCCAACGCGGCCTGGGACGCGAAGGCCGCGAGCATCTCGAGGTCGCGTTCGTGGAAGCCGCGACGGCCAGGAGCATTGGCCACGACCAGCACGCCGGTCGGTGGCCGGTCAGGGGCCATCAGCGGGGCGACCATGCCGGGCCCGGCCTTGCCCGCCCATGTCTCGTCGGACAAGGGACCGCGCTCGTCTTTGCCCAAGTTCTCACTGAGGAGCGGTTGTGAGCCGGTCATTGCCAGCTCGCACAAGGAGTTCTCGGTGTCCAACCGCCGGCCGACCAAACCCTCCACATCGTCCTCGCCGGCGGCCGCCTGCACCGTGAGCACGTTGGTTTCGTCCGCCGGGAGCATGACGGCGGCGAGATCGGCGCGGGCGACCTCGTGGGCTTTGGCGGCGATCAGGCGCAACACGTCTCCGGTTTCGGTACCCGCGAGCAGGGCGGCGGTGATCTCGGCGCTCGAGCGTTGCCACGCGGCACGGCGCTGGGCTTCCTCGTAGAGATGCGCGTTGTCGATGGCCACGGCGGCGAACCCGGCGAGCGAGAGCAGAAGCTGCTCGTCGTCGGCGCTGAATTCGTCCTCGTCCTGCTTGTCGGCCAGGTAGAGGTTTCCGAACGCCTGGCCGCGGACGAGCAGAGGTACTCCGAGAAAGGACCGCATCGGCGGGTGGCCGGGTGGGAAGCCCGCCGATGCGGGATGAGTGGACAGGTCGGTGAGGCGGATCGGGCGGGGTTCGGTGATGAGCAGGCCGAGGATCCCCTGGCCGTGGGGCGGTTGCCCGATCCGGGCGGCGCGCTGATCGTCGAGGCCGCTGTAAACGAACTCGTCCACCGTTCCGTCCGGTCCGAGTACGCCCAGCGCCGCGTAGCGGGCGTTGACCAGATCCTTCGCCGCGTCGACGACATGACCCAGCACCCGCGACAGGTCGACGTGGGAGGCCACGACATGACTGGCCCGCAACAAGGACCGTAGGCGCTCCTGGGTGTCACGGACGGTGCGGGCGTGCTCCAGCAGAACGTCGATCGCCTGGTCGAGTTTCAGCCGGCCGGTGTCGGGGAACTGAAGCGGGTCGGCTGTTCTCCACCGCAGAGAGTGCGTTTTCCATTCAATCACGCCTGCCCGCTTCGGAGCTGCGACTGACAGCACGGTCATGGCCGATGGACCTCGCAGACCGGGACGTCCGGCCCTGACCGGTGGGCGAACCGGTGGTCATGCTCGAAAGTGCTTGTTCTTCAACGTCTTCAGGGAGTCATCGTGGCGGATCGACAACAGCTCGAGGTCCTGGACCGCGAGCAGTGCCTTGCCCTTCTGCGGACAGTGCGGGTGGGGCGTCTGGTCTTCGTCGAAGACGCCGTGCCGGCGGTGCAGCCGGTCAACTTCCGGTTGAAGCGGGACCACGTCGTGATCCGGGTGGCCGGCGGGGCGAAACTGGCCGCCGCGACCGGCAACACCGTGGTGGCCTTCCAGGCCGACGAACTCGATCCCGAGCTGCGGACCGGATGGAGTGTGACCGTCGTCGGCCACGCGAACCTGATCACGGAAGTCACCGAGCTTGTGGACGTGTCCGGAACATGGCTGGCGCCTTGGGTCGACGGTCGCCGCGACCATTTCGTCCGGATCGAGGTGGAGAAGGTGACCGGACGACGTCTGCACACGCCGGTGACCACCACCGCTTGACCGGACGCTCAGTGGAGCGCGACGGTGAGCAGGACGGCGCTGTCGAGGAACGCCGCCAGGCTGTGCCGCTCGGGTGGGAGGGCGGTCAGCTGACCGCGGCCGAGGAGCCAGTCGTGGTCGTGGGTGCTCAGGCGAACGCTTCCGGTGATGACGTGCAGTGTGGCGGCCGGGGGCGAGTCGTGCTCCGCCAGTTCGGCGCTCTCGGCCAGCGCGATGAGGGTGACCCGTTGGGAGTTGCCTGCCACCAGGGTCCTGGCGGCACGCCGTGAGTGGTGTTCGCGGGCTTGCTGGAGCAGTTCGGCTGCCAGGACGCCGACGTCCGCGACCTCGGGACGGCCGCTCATCGCTGTTCCTGTTCGCTCGGTGTCATGGTGTTTCTCCTTCTCCTGTGCGGCGGCCCGTCCCGGGATGAAAGGTGGATCGCCGCTGACCGTGGGTCAGGGTGATTCGTGTTCGAACGATCCGGTCGTCCGCCGGGGGCGGATGGCCGAACCGGCGACGCCGGACAGCGTGATCGTGATGGCGAGCCCGATGGCCAGGTTGATGATCGCCGTCGCGAGCCGCGCGTCCAGTGCGGCACCCAGGCTGAGCGGGATCACGACGGAGATCGCGGTGAAAAGCACCATGATCCAGCCGAAGAACCTCCGGGGCTTCGGTGCCGTGAGCAGAAGAAGATGCAGCAGAGCGGTCGCCGCGAGTGCGATGGCCGCCGACGCGAGGGAGTAGGTGAGGGTGCTTGCCCCACCCCACGCACCTTCGCGGCTGGGTGCCAGCACGGCGACTTTGACCAGGCCGCGCGCGATCAGGATCCCGACGATCGCGGTCAGGCCGGCGGTCACCGCCGTCGCGGCCCCGCCCGCCCACAGCCTTGCTCCGTTGACAGTAGGTCGATCCTCTTCCTCGAAGTCGTTGTCCATGGTGAAACCTTGCTCGTCGGCTCCGCCGTGCAGAAGGGGCAGAGGAACCCCGTTGGCGGGACCAACGGCCTGCGTGCCCGGATGCTTCCGTGCGCCGCCGCGCATGCGTTCCGGCTGCTCACCGGCTCAGCCCTCGTCACCGGCTTCATGGCCGAGAGGTGGTCTCCGCGGTGTGGTTGTGAACTGTCCGACGGAAGCCGGCCGTGTCCTGAGTGTCCACAAGGGACGTACTCGGGCGGGCGAGCGGCCGGATGATGCCTGTCTGCACGGTTCCTGCCGGGTCGTGAGTGGCGATTCGGGTTATGGGGGGTAAGTCAAACGTGGCGTGCCGGAGTCGGCGGCAGGGGCGGGACTCGCCGAAGAGATACCTCCTGACTGTCCATAAGGGGCATTTTCCGAGGTGTCGGTGCCCGAGTTGAGCGATTTGTGCGGTTTGGCGAGGGGTCGTGAGTGGCAAAGAGGGTTAGAACCCCAATGTCGCGTAGCTTAAGTTGATCTTGGGCGAGGTTGACGGGTGAGGTGAAGGCTCCCCTGGTCGTGGGTCGGGTTGGTCGTGAGTGGCGTTTCGGGTTCTAACCCGAAACGCCACTCACGACCCCCTCGTGAAATCGCTCATCCGGGCATCAATCAGACATTGAGTCAGCGAAAGTGTCCCTTGTGGACACTCAGGGTGCAGCTGACTGCCGCCTCCCTGCCTTGACCCAGCGAAGGCCTTCACCGCAGAGGCTCGGTCACGCCACCTTCGACCTACCCCTCGATGGCAAGGTGTCAGTCGAGGCTTGAGTGGCCCACCGCTCACGCCTTGCCGCCGGGTGTGATGACGGTGCCTTCGGTGCCCCGCAGCATCGCGGCGGGTGAGTCGAGGGCGCCGATGGCGGCTGTGTTGCCGGTGAGTTCGACGAAACGGCAGGCGGCGTCGACCTTCGGGCCCATCGAACCGGCCGGGAAATCGCGGGACCGCAGCCGTGCCGGAGTGGTGTGGTGGATCGGAGTGGCGTGCGGGGTGCCGTAGTCGTCGATGACCGCGGGTACGTCGGTCAGCAGCAGTAGCGCGTCGGCGTCCAGGGATTCGGCGAGCAGGGCGGCGGTCTGGTCCTTGTCGATGACGGCTTCGACACCCCGCAACCGTCCGGTGTGTTCGTCCCGTACCACGGGAACACCGCCCCCGCCGGCGCAGACCACGATCGTTCCGGCCTCGGCGAGCGCGCGGATCACCGGGGTCTCCACCACGCGTTGCGGTCTTGGCGAAGGAACGACCCTGCGCCAGGACGGGCCGTCCTGGCGGACAGTCCAGTCACGTTCGGCGGCCAGCGAGGCGGCCTGCTCCTCGGCGTAGACCGGGCCGACGAACTTGGTGGGATCGCCGAACGCGGGATCGGCGACGGAGACGAGCGTCTGCGTCATCAGCGTGGCGACCTGCTTACCGGGCACGACGTTCCGCAGCGCCTGGCCGAGCAGGTAGCCGATCATGCCCTGGGTCTGCGCGCCGAGGACGTCGAGTGGGTACGGCCGGGTCAGGGCGGGGTCCGCCGCGCTTTCCAGGGCCAGCATCCCCACCTGGGGGCCGTTGCCGTGGGTGAGCACGACTTCGTGCTCGGTGGCGAGTTCCGCGAGGGCCTCGGCGGCGGCGAGCACGTTGACCTGCTGGAGGTCGGCGTCCGGCCGTTCACCGCGGCGCAGCAGGGCATTGCCGCCCAGCGCGACGAGAATCCGCATGGTCAGCTCCCCAGCGTGGCGACCAGGATCGCCTTGATGGTGTGCATCCGGTTCTCCGCCTGTTCGAACACCAGCGACGCCGGGGATTCGAAGACTTCGTCGGTGACCTCGACACCGTCCAGCCCGAATTCCTTGAACGCTTCGGCTCCCACCTCGGTCTCGCGGTCGTGCAGTGCGGGCAGGCAGTGCAGGAACCGGACGCCGGGATTGCCGGTGGCGCTGAGCGTCTTGGCCGTGACCTGATACGGCGCCAGCAGCTCGACCCGGGCGTGCCAGGTGCCGGCGGGTTCGCCCATGGACACCCAGACATCTGTGTAGACGAAGTCCGCGCCCGTCACGGCCTCCTCGACGTCGTCGGTGACGGTGATCCGGGCCCCGCTGGCCGCGCCTTCGGCCAGACAGGCCGCCAAGTGCTCCTCATCGGGCCAGAGCGCGCGGGGTCCGGCCAGCCGGACGTCCATGCCGAGTTTGGCACCCATCGCGAGCAGGGAACGGGCGACGTTGTTCCGGGTATCGCCGAGGTAGCAGAAAGCGATCTCCGGCAAGGGCTTCGTGCTGTGCTCGCGCATGGTGAACACGTCGCACAGTGATTGCGTGGGGTGGCTCGTCGCGGTGAGTCCATTGTAGACGGGTACGCCGGAGTGCCGGGCCAGTTCTTCGACGGTGGCCTGCTCGTGGCCGCGGTACTCGATCCCGTCGTACATGCGGCCGAGCACGCGAGCGGTGTCACGGGCGGATTCCTTGTGTCCCAGGTGGGCGTCCTGGGGGCCGAGGTAGGTCGTGGTCGCTCCTTCCTCGGCGGCGGCGACCTCGAACGCGCATCGGGTCCGGGTGGAGGCCTTCTCGAAGATGAGCGCCAAATGCTTGCCCACCAGCCGGTTCTGCGCGATTCCGGCGTAGGCCGCGGACTTGAGCTGGGCGGCGAGGTCGAGCAGGAAGACGAGTTCTTCCTTGGTGAAGTCGAGTTCGGTGAGGTAGCTGCGGTTACGCAGGTTGAAGGCCATTTCGGATCCGTTCAGCTCGGGTCGCGGTCGATCGGGCAGGTCATGCAGCGCGGGCCGCCACGGCCGCGTCCCAGTTCGCTTCCGGCGATGGTGACGACTTCGATGCCGTGTTTGCGCAGCATGGTGTTGGTGGCGACGTTGCGTTCGTAGCCGAGGACGACCCCCGGTGCGACGGCGAGGTAGTTCGTACCGTCGTCCCATTGCTCCCGCTCGGCGGCCCGGATGTCCTCGTCGGTGCTGAGCAGGGTGACCTCGTGGACTTTCAGGACTTCGGCGAGGGTGTGCCAGAGGCTGTCGTTGGCGTTCACGCTCAGCGTGGAGGGCTCTTCGCCCGCGGTGATGGTCCAGCTGCGGGCGCCGCGGTCGAAGTAGGGGTAGACCACGAAGGTGGCGCGGTCGACCATACTCATCACCGTGTCCAGATGCATCGTGGCGTGCGAGTGCGGAAGCTCCACGGCGACCACGGTGTGTGCCTGTCCGGACGAGAACAGCGCCTTGGCGAGGATCTCCACGGCCATGGGCGTGGTGCGCTCTCCCATGCCGATGAGGACGGCGCCCTCGCCGAGGACGTGCACGTCACCGCCTTCGATCGTGGCCGGCTGGTGGCTGACGTCGTCGTCACCGTAGTAGGTGTGGAAGCCGGCCCCGGCGAACATCGGATGGTGGCGGTAGATGGCCCGGGTGTGCAGGGATTCGCGTTGCCGGGCCGGTTTCGCCATCGGGTTGATCGAGACACCGCGGTACACCCAGCAGGAATCGTCACGCTGGAACAGGTGATTGGGCAACGGCGGGAGGACGAAGTCGTCGGCGGCGAGGGTGTCCCATCGGAGACTCCGCGCTCGCAGCGGGGAAAGGTCGGCTTTGAGGACTCCGCCCACCAGATACTCGGCCAGGTTCTCGCCGTCGAGGTCGTCGAACAGGGCCCGCAGCGGCGCGACCAGCGCCGGGCCGAGGATTTCGGGGGTGCACACCCGATCCAGCACGAACGTCCGGCCCTCGGGCAGCGCGAGCGTTTCCGCCAGCAACTGACCGTAGTAGTGCACGCGGACGCCCTTGTCCCGCAGGGCTTCGGCGAACGCGTCGTGCTCCTGTTTCGCCTGCTTGGCCCAGAGGACGTCGTCGAAGAGCAGATCGCCGATGTTGCGTGGGGTCAACCGGGTGAGCTCGAGTCCGGGACGGTGCACGATGGCCTGCCGCAACCGGCCGACCTCCGAATGAACGGCGAAAGTCATGACTGCTCCTGCGTTTCGGACGGCGGTGGGGAAGCGTTCTTGGCGCTTGCGCCGTTGTTCCCTTTCGGGGAGAGGAAATATGGGCTGTCCGCGGGGTAGCGGATAGGGGTGACGGGGGTTTCGCCGTACTCCTTGCGCTGGGATTTCATCCAGACGTAGACGGGAATACCGAGGAAGAAGGCGAACACTCCGTAGTACACCGCCTGGTAACCGCTGCCTGCCAGTGCCCAGAAGCTGAAGAGCAACGCGAAGGCAGTCACGACCAGATCGCGGATCAAATGCGGCCAGTTCAGCGCGCGACCCTGGACGATGAGCCAGTAGAGATGCGCGGCGGCGGAGTACAGGTAAGGGATCACCGCGGTGAACACACCCAGCAGCACCACGTTGGTGAATACGGACTGGAAGTTCCAGTAGCCGAAAGCCGTGAGCACCGACGCCAGCACGGTGGCGGCCACGATGCCGAAGACCGGGATCTCCTTCTTGCTCAGCTTGGCGAACTGGGTCGGGAACAGCCCGTCACGGGCGGCGGCCATCGGCATCTCGGCGCAGATCAACGTCCAGCCGTTCAGGCAGCCGAGCCCGGAGACGATCGCCACCACGGCCATGGCCTGCCCGGCCCAGTTCGCCCCGAAGATGGCGGTGGCCGAATCGGAGAACGGTGAAGTGGAGTCGACCAGCGCCTGCTGTCCGACCGTGCCGAACACCGTGACGGTCCCCAGGACGTAGACGACGGCGCAGACGAGGGTGCCGAGCACGGTCGCCCGGGACACGTTGCGCCGCGGGTCGCGGACGCGTCCGGCGGCCACCGAGGCGGTCTCCAGGCCGAGGTAGCTGAACAGGGCGATCGCGGCCGCCGCGGAGACGGCGCCCACCCACGACAGTCCGCTGGGATTGAACGAACCGAGGTTTTCGGCCTTGACGAAGAACAAACCGATGGTCGCCATGAACACCAGCGGCACGAATTTGAGGATCGTGGTGACGATCTGGAACCACGCGAGGTTCCGGACGCCGGAGATGTTGATCGCGGCGGGCAGCCACAGACCGACCAGCGCGATGGCGATCGACCACCACGGGTTGTGATCCTTGTTGACGAACACTTCCACGTACCCGACCCAGGCGACCGCGATACCGGCGTTGCCCACCCAGGCGGTCAGCCAATAGGACCAGGCGGTGACGAAGCCGCCGAAGTCACCGAAGGCGTCCCGTGCGTACAAGTACGGCCCGCCCGAGCCCGGCACGCGTTTGTTGAGCCAACCGAACACCGAGCCCAGAGCCAAGGCGCCGATCGTGACCAAGGCGAAGGCCAAGAGACTCGACAAGCCGTACGGGGCCAAGGACGAGGGAAGGGCGAACACGCCCGTTCCGATGATCGAACCGACCACCAGCGCCGTCGCGGCCGGCAAGCCGAACCGGTTCGAGAACTCCTTGCCGCCCGCCGGGGCCTCGGCGCCTGGCTCGGCTCCGTCGAGGTCTCCGGGTTGTTCCTGCTGTGCCATCGGTCTTTCCGATCTTCCGTCCGTAAGCCCACTTACCTGAGGCAAAGGTGGCGTGTGACGTCGAGTGCCCCCGTTTCCGCAGCCCCGCGGCAGGACCGTGTGTATTTCGCTGCGTTGGATGACACAAGCTCGGCACAGTCAGCCAGCCAAGGCCTCGGCGATCCGGATCGCCACTCACGGCGAACCCGGCCGATATGACACCTTCGCCTTTCCCTCCAATAGAGGATCTACGTCCGGCGCGGCAGTGCCATGGGGCTTAGGTCCGCGGTCGATGGGCCTAAGGGCCGGATCGGACGGTGGCATGCCGAAGGTCCCGGTTCGCAGGGGTCCACAGCCACTCCCGTGTGCTCCCTCAGGGAGAGAGGCTGGAAGCCAGGCGTCGACATTCGTTCCTGGATCGGCCCCTGACCGAGGAGAGAATCATGCGAGCACAGCCGGGAATCGCCACGGCGGTGTGGCGGCGGCTTCATGTCGGCCGGAACCCGCTTGCCCGGCCGTCGGATCGGCTGGAGGCCGCGCTGGTGATCGGTGTGGTCCTGGTCGCCCTGTTGGTGATCCCGTTCGCCGTGGCAGTGGGGTCCGAGGCCTACGACGCCGGGTTGCGGCGAGCGGGTGAGCAGGCCGCGAACCGGCACGAGTCGACTGCGATGCTGGTGGCCGACGCGCCGCCCGCGCAGGTCCGGTTCGATGGAGTGCCCGTCGAAGAGACGGTGAAGGCGCATGCTCGCTGGACGGTCCCCGGCGGGCCTGTCCGGGAGGGTGTGGTCACCGTGGACCCCGGCTTGACCACCGGCAACGAAATACGGATCTGGCTCGACGCGAAGGGTAACGCGGTCGAGGCGCCCGCGACGCCCGCTGACGTGGCCGGCCAGGGGGTCGGCGTCGGCGTCGCCTTCTGGATCGTGTGCGTGATGCTGCTTACGGGCTTCTTTCTCGCCGGTCGTTCGATGCTGGGTCGCCTGCGCGGTGCCGCGTGGGAGCGGGAATGGCGGCGGGTGTCGGAAACCTGGACCGCGGCGTGAGGGGAACGGAGTTGTCGCGTCGGCCCTCGTCCTGTTGTCTCCCCGAGCCCGAGCCGGATCATTCAAGACCGCGGTTCCCGGCGGGCAAGGAGAGCTGGCCCCGACCGCGCGCCGCCGAACACCGCACACGCGTTCCAGGTACCCTGGGGGGTACCTGAGGAGGTCGGTGTGGAGCTGAACCAAGATGTCGTCGCGGACGTGCGCAAGCGGCTGCGGCGGGCGCAAGGGCAGGTCGGTGGCCTGATCCAGATGATGGACGACGGACGAGACTGCCGGGAGGTCATCACCCAGCTCGCCGCGGTTTCCCGTGCGCTGGACCGGGCGGGTTTCCGGTTGATCGCCAGCGGGTTGGAGCAGTGCCTCGCCGATGACTCCGTGCAAGGGGCCGCCGATCGCGAGGAGCTCGAAAAGCTGTTCATGACCCTGGCCTGAGGGTCCGGGCCGGCCGCGGGCGGACTCGGCGCGACACCGAGACGCCCGCGTCGCGCCGAGTGGGACGAACCGCCGTCGTCGCCCGGGATTTCAGCGACGGCGGAACAGTCGCCACGGCTTCCGTGCGGGCTGCTCGGTGGCGCAGGAACAGCGCTGGGCTGCGGGCACATCGCCCAGTACCTGCTCGACGTGGTTGCCGCAGCCCCGATAGGACGGCTTTCCGCATTTCGGACAGACGATTCGCTGGCACATTCGGTGTTCCTCCAAGGGGCTCACGACAAGGCCTTTGCGGCCACTATACCCCCAGGGGTACCTGTGTACGCCTGCCGCGGTCCGGATGAGCCGTCGGCGGTGGAGTGGGGACCATGGTCTCTGGAGATGTGTCCTCGGTGCTGCGACGCTGTCTCGATGGGGCGAATCACCTTCTGTCGCAGTGCCTTTTAAGGTGTCCGGCGAAGTGCCGGCCGATGCGCTACACTGGAGGTTAGATACCCCCGGGGGTATAAGGAGGCTTTATGATCGAGATCATCGCCATCGACACTCCGAGCCTCGGAGACCGCAGTTACCTCGTCGAGGACGGCGAGACGGCGTTCGTGGTCGACCCGCAGCGCGACATCGACCGGGTGACGGACCTGGCGCAAGTGCGTGGGTTGCGGATCACGGACGTGTTCGAGACCCATATCCACAACGACTACGTGACCGGCGGGCTCGCTTTGGCCCGTGTGACCGGCGCGGCCTACCACGTGAACGCCGCGGACAAGGTGTCCTTCGAACGCGCGTCGATCGAGGACGGGGACGTGGTGGAAGTCGGGCCACACATGCGCGTACGGGCGCTGGCGACACCAGGGCACACCTTCACGCACCTGTCCTACGTGCTGGAGGCGCCTGGACGGGTCCCGGCGGTGTTCACCGGCGGTTCGCTGCTGTACGGCTCCACGGGCCGTCCCGACCTGCTCGGCCCCGCCCACACCGATGAGCTGGTGAAGCGGCAGTACGCGTCGGCTCATCGGCTGGCCGAGATCCTGCCGGATGACGCCGAGATCTACCCGACGCACGGTTTCGGCAGTTTCTGCTCGGCCACGCAGTCCGACGCGGATCGGTCGACGATCGGTCGGGAGAAGCGGATCAACCCGGTCCTGACGCAGCAGGAGCGCGACTACGTGGACAGCCTGCTCGCCGGGCTGGACGCCTACCCGGCTTACTACGCTCATATGGGACCGGCGAACAGCGCCGGCCCGGGCCTCCCCGACCTCGCCGCACCGAAGACCGCCGATCCGGCCGAGTTGCGTTCGCGCATCGAGGCAGGGGAGTGGGTAGTGGACCTGCGGTCGCGGACCGCGTTCGCGGCAGGGCACGTGGCAGGCACGCTGAACTTCGGTGCCGACGGCAATTTCGCCACCTATCTGGGGTGGCTGATCCCCTGGGGTACGCCGCTGTCCCTGCTCGGCGACACCGCGGAGCAGGTCGCCGGCGCGCAGCGCGAACTGGTCCGGATCGGAATCGATCGTGTCGAAGCCGCGGCCACCGGCACGCCCGAAGCGTGGTCGGGCGCCGCGCCGCTCGGGTCGTTCCACCGAGCGGATTTCGGTGAGCTGGCCATGGTCCGTCACCATCGGCCGGTGACCGTTCTCGATGTCCGGCGCAACCTGGAATGGGCGCGGAACCACATCGACGGTGCCGTGCACATCCCGCTGCACGACCTGCTGGGTCGTCTCGGTGAGGTGCCTTCCGGAGAGGTGTGGGTGCATTGTCAGGCCGGCTACCGCGCGTCGATCGCGGCCTCCGTCCTCGCCGCGGCCGGGCGCCGGGTCGTCGCGGTGGATGACGAGTTCGACCGGGCGGCCCTGGCAGGGCTTGCCATGGCCACCGGCTGAGGCGGCCACCATGATGATCCTGGCGGCGGCGTTCGGCCTGATCATCGGCGCCGCCCTGGGCCTGCTCGGCGCGGGCGGCTCCATCCTCGCCATCCCCGCACTGGTCTATGGGGTCGGCCTCCCGCTGTCCGCGGCGATCCCGACGTCGTTGCTGGTCGTCACGGTGTCCGCGGCCGGGGGCTTGGTGGGGCGGTGGCGGTCGAAGGTGATCCGCTGGCCGGTGGCGCTGGTCTTCGCCACTGCCAGTGTCCCGGCCGCGTTCGCCGGCACCGCGCTGGGGAAACTGCTGCCCGACCGCTGGCTGCTGGTCGCGTTCGCCGTGCTCATGGCGGTGGTAGCGGTACGGATGCTCACCGCCGCGTCAGAGCGCGACGGCGCCTGCCGGACCAGTGCGGGCGGGGTGAACTGGCGAAGTTGCGTGCCCAAGGCCCTCGCCGTCGGCGCGGTCGTCGGGGTGCTGACCGGATTGTTCGGGGTCGGCGGCGGATTCGTCATCGTCCCCGCCCTGACCATGCTGCTCGGCCTCACCGCGCCGGAAGCGGTCGCGACCTCACTGGTCGTCATCGTGCTCACCTCACTGGGCGGGCTGGCCGCCCACGCCGCCACGATGCCGGATCTGCCCTACGACATCGCCGCGGTATTCGCCGCGGTGGCCCTCTTGGCGTCATTGGTGGCCGGGAAGGTCGGCGACCGGCTCCCGGAGCGGACCGTCCGGCGGACGTTCGCCTACGTGATCCTCGTGGTCGCCGCCGGAGTCGCGGCCGCGGCCGTGTTCGCCCCAGCCGCCCTGCGCGGCGGCTGAACCGCCCATCCATCGAGAAAGGAAATGATCACCGTGAAATACGACCTGAGCCTCACCCTGGACCTGCCCTACGAGAAAGCCGTCGCCGAAGTGCGAGCGGCGCTGAAAGATCAGGGATTCGGCGTACTGACCGAGATCGACGTCCAAGCCACGATGCGCGACAAGCTTGACGCCGACATGGAACCGTACGTGATCCTCGGCGCCTGCAACCCGCCGCTGGCACATCGTGCGCTGGAGGTCGACCGCATGATCGGGCTGTTGCTGCCCTGCAACGTCGTGGTCCGCGCCGACGGTGACGAACGCAGCCTGGTCCAGGCACTCGACCCGCGCGTCATGATCGAAGTGCCGGAACGCGAAGAACTCCGCCCGGTCGCCGAGGAAGCGGGCAAGCGCATCCGGGCGGCTCTGGACGCCCTCGCGGCGTCCTGACGGAAGACTCGCGGTTCACGTCACCGGTCGCCTGACCGCGGTGCTCTCAGCGTGCCCGCGCGAGGAGGAACTCGGTCGTGGAGTCCATCGTGGCCAGCTTGCCGTAGTCACTCTCCTCGATCCGCCTGCCGAGAGTGCCGGAAAGCCGCTCCACGAAGGTCAGGAAGTCGAGCGAGTCGAGTTCGAGTGCTTCACGAAGGCTTTCGCCGGGGTCGAGGGATTCGAGATCGGCCTCGGTGGCGAATCCTCGGAGCGCGGAACGGATCGCCGCGTGTGCCCGGTCTTGGGTGAGTGGCTGGGTCATAGCTCCTCCGGTTTCTGCAGCAAGGCTGTGACGGTCTTGAGGAAGCGGGCGCCGGTGGCGCCGTCGGTCGCGCGGTGGTCACCGGCGAGTGTCGCGGTGACGAGCGGCCGGATGCCGATGAGGTCGCCCACCGCGCAGGGCCGCGGGGTGATCGCGCCGAAGCCGACGAGCGCCACCTGCGGAGGGTGGATGACGCCGTGTACCGCTTCGACCCCGTTGTCGCCGAGATCGGTCACCGTGAGGGTGGCGGTCGTCAACTCCCGGCCGCGCAGGGAGCCGGACCGGGTCCTGGACACGAGATCGCGGAGCCGTCGCATCGTCTCCGGCAGGGAAAGCCGGTCGGCGTCGGCGAGCGCGGGGGCGATGAGCCCGCCACCCCGAAGCGCCACGGCGACACCAAGGTGCACTTCGGCCGACGGAAGGAAAGCGCCGTCCTTCCAGTGACCGTTGAGTTCGGGAACCTTGACGGCGGCGAGCGCGGTGGCCTTGAGCAGCAGGGCCGCCGGAACGATCCGTTCGGTGACCGGTACTGCGAAGTTGTATTCACGCAGCCAGTCGGTCGCGGCCTTCAGATCGATCGTCGCGGAGAGGTAGTAGTGCGGGATCTCGCGTTTGGAGCGGGCCATCAGGGCGGCGATCGTCTGCCGTAGTGCCACCGGATCGGCGGTGTGCCGCGGTGGTTCGGCCGACGGCGTCGTGGACGCCGGTGTGCTGACGGGAAGGTCGCGCGCACGCAGGACGCCGTCGGCGGAGCCGGGTTCGAGTGAACTCAGGTCGACACCACGTTCCCTGGCGAGCCGCCGGGCGTAAGGCGATATCTTGAGCCGCCTGCCGCCGATCTCGATCGCGCGGCGGTCCGGGCGGGCACGTTCGACGTCGGCGTGCGTGATGCGGCCGTCACGGCCGGTTCCCCGCACCGTCTCCAGATCGACACCGACCTGTGCGGCGAAGGATCGCGCCGGTGGGCTCGCCAGCTCGATCGTGGACCTTCGCGGCTGCTCCGGTATCGCGGGAACAGGCCGTTCGGGCACCGGGGCGGTCGGCGGTTCCGGTTCGATCCCGGCTTCGGCGGAGCCGATCCGGGCCAGAGGGGTGCCGACCGCCACCGAGGTACCGGGTGGAACCAGGATCTCTTCCACCGTGCCGGAGGTGAAGCACTCCACCTCGATCGCGGCCTTGGCGGTGTCGACCACCGCGACGATGTCGCCACGGTGCACCTTTGCTCCCGGGGCCACCAGCCATTCGAGGATGGTTCCGGAATCCATGTCCGCACCGAGAGAAGGCATCAGGAAGTCGGCCATCTCAGCCCACCGCTCGCTTCGCCGCCGCCACGATGTCCACGGGCCGGGGGAGGGCCGCCTCCTCTAGCTGTTCGGCATAGGGGATCGGTACTTCGGCCGTGCAGACCCGCTCGATCGGCGCGTCCAGCTCGTAGAGCGCCTTCTCGGCGACCCGGGCGGCGATCTCCGCGGAGAGACTGCCGCTGCGCCAGCCTTCGTCGACGATCACCAGCCGATGGGTCCGAGTGACCGAGGCGAGGATGGCTGCTTCGTCGAGCGGGCGGAGGACGCGAAGGTCGATGACTTCGGCGTCGATTCCCTGCGCGGCGAGATCGTCCGCGGCGGCCAGCGCGGTGCGCAAGGTGCCTCCGTACGCGGTGATCGTCAGGTCTTTGCCGCTGCGCCGGATCGCCGCGCGCTCGATGTCCACCGCGCCCGCGTCGTCGGCCAGTTCCTCCGAGACGTTGTACAGAGAGCCGTGTTCGAACAGCAGGACCGGATCTGGGTCGCGCAGTGCGGTGAGCAGCATTCCCCGCGCGTCCTCCAGTGTCGAGGGTGTGATCACCTTGAGGCCGGGGATGTGCGCGTACCAGCCTTCGAGGCTGTGCGAATGCTGGGCCGCGAGCTGCCGCCCGGCGCCGGTCGTCATCCGGATCACGAGCGGCACGTTGAGCGCGCCACCGGACATGTGCAGCAGGGTGGCGGCGTTGTTCATGATCTGGTCCAGGGCGAGCAGGCTGAAGTTGACCGTCATGATCTCGACGATCGGCCGCAGGCCGCCGAGCGCCGCCCCGATCCCGGCGCCGACGAAGGCCGACTCGGACAACGGCGTGTCACGGATCCGGTCGGGGCCGAATTCCTCCAGCAGCCCGAGGCTCACCCCGAAGCAACCGCCGTACCGGCCGACGTCCTCGCCCATCATGAAGACCCGATCGTCTTCTTCGAGTGCCTCGCGGAGTCCCTGACGCAGAGCCTCGCGGTACGTCGTCTTCGTCATGATCGCTCCGAGTAAACGAATCGAGTCAGGTCTTCCACGGGCTCGAGCGGGCCGGCTTCGGCGGCCGCGATCGCGTCCCGGATCTCCTTGTCCACTTCGGACTCGATCGTCGCGATCTCCCGGTCGCCAAGTTCGCCTTCGTCCCGCATGAGCGTGTTCATCCGCTCGATCGGGTCGCGTCGTTTCCATTCCTGGACCTCGGATTTGTCCCGATACCGTTCCGGGTCGTACATCGAATGGGCCCGGAAGCGATAGGTGCGCAGTTCGAGGAAGCAGGGCCCGGAACCGGCTCGGATGCTTTGCAGCGCGCGCTCGGCCGCCTCGGTGACCGCGACCGCGTCCATCCCGTCGACCGCCCAGGAGGACAGGCCGTAGGACGCCGCCCTGGTGGCGAGATCGGTCTCCGCCTGCGCGCGTTCGATCGCCGTGCCCATCGCGTACAGGTTGTTCTCACAGCAGAACAGCACCGGAAGCCGCCAGAGTGCGGCCAGGTTGAGACATTCGTGGAACTCGCCTTCCGCCACGGCGCCGTCGCCGAACAGGCACACGGTGACCTGCGGCCTGCCGCGCATCCGGTCGGCGAGCGCGAGTCCCACGGCCACCGGCAACCCGCCGGCGACGATCGCGTTGCCGCCGTAGAACCGGTGCCCGGCGTCGAACAGGTGCATCGATCCACCCCGCCCACGGCTGCATCCGTTGGTGCGCCCGTACATCTCGGCCAGCACCGCCTCCATCGGGATACCTCTCGCCAGTGCGTGACCGTGTTCCCGGTAGGTGGACACGACCGGGTCATCGGGGCCGGCGGCGTGCATGATGCCGGCGGCGACAGCCTCCTCGCCGATACAGAGATGCATGAATCCGCGGATCGCGGCCGCGCTGTACAGCTCGACGCACCGTTCTTCGAACATCCGGATCCGGATCATCTGACGGAGCAGCTCGTGCCGTTGTTTCGCCCGTGGCGTCCGTACCGCCCGCGGCCCGTTCATCACACACCTTCCAAAGTGGACACGTCACCCTCCGGGAGACCGAGTTCGCGTGCCTTGATCAGGCGGCGCATGACCTTGCCGCTCCGGGTATGCGGAAGTCGCTGGTCGAAGACGATCGCCTTGGGCGCCACGGCACCGAGTGCCTTGTGGCCGAACGCGAGCAGTTCGAGGCGGAGGTCCTCGGTGGGTTCATGGCCCGGTTTGAGGGAGACGTAGGCCTTGACCAGCTCGCCCGCCACCGGATCGGGTGTTCCGATCACCCCGGCTTCGGCCACCGCGGGGTGGGCCAGCAGCGCGCTCTCCACCTCGAAGGGGCCGACGAGGTGCCCGGCCGATTTGATGACGTCGTCGGCCCGGCCCACGAACCAGTAGTAGCCGTCCGCGTCCCGGCGGGCGACATCACCGGTGAGATACCAGCCGTCCGCGAACGCCTTGCCGTAACGGGCGGGATCGCCCCAGTACGAGCGGAACATCGACGGCCACCCAGGGCGGAGAGCGAGCTCCCCGTCGACTCCCGGCTCTGTGATCTCGCGGACGTGCCCGCCGGTCACTTCCGCCCGCCCGTCGTCCCCACGTTCGAGCAGGCCCGCGTCGATCCCCGGCAACGGCCTGCCCATCGACCCCGGCCGGATCTCCTCGCTCGCGAAATTGGCGATCATGATCGCGCCGGTCTCGGTCTGCCACCAGTTGTCATGTACCGGCAGGTTCAGCGCTTCCTGGCCCCACACCACGACTTCCGGATTGAGTGGCTCCCCGACGCTCGCGATGAACCGCAACGCGGAAAGATCGAAGCCGTCGGCGAGCGCGCCGCCTTCGCGCATCAGCATCCGCAGCGCGGTCGGAGCGGTGTACCAGTTGGTGACGTGCTGCGAGGCGAGAACGTGATACCAGCGGCGTGCGTCGAATTCGCCTTCGTCGCTGATGATCGTGGCACCGAGGGTCAACGGAGCGATGACGCCGTAGGACATGCCGGTGACCCATCCCGGGTCGGCGGTGCACCAGAAGATGTCGTCGTCGCGAAGATCGAGCGCGTATCGCGCGGTGACGTGGTGAGCGAGGACGGCCGCGTGCACGTGCAAGGCACCCTTCGGGGTACCGGTGGTACCGCTCGTGAAATGCAGCAGGGCCGGATCTTCCGGCGCCGTGGCGCCGATCTCGTAGGTGGCACTCTGCGCCGCCATGGCCGGTTCGAGTGCGGTGGTGTCCGGTTCGGCGTCCCTTCCGGTGAGCAGCACGTGGCGCAGGGACGGGAGTTCGGCGCGCAACCGCCGGATCTTCCGGCGGTACAGCGCCGGCGAGGTCACCAGCACGGCACCCTCGCCCAGTCGCAGCCGCTGCCGGACGGGTTCTGGACCGAAAGCGGAGAACAGCGGCGACAGGACGCAACCCGCTTTGAGCGCTCCCAAGGTCGCGACGTAGAGGTCCGGGACACGGCCGAGGAGCGTGAAGACCCGTTCGCCCCGGCGCACACCGAGTCCGGCCAGGAGATTGGCGAACCGGTTCGTGCGTTCGGCGAGTTCGGCGTAGGTGAGGTCGTGGACTCTGTCGTCTCGATCCAGCCAGCGCAGGGCCGTCTTTCCGGCCATCGGCCCGGTGGCGTGCCGGTCGACCGCTTCGTACGCGATGTTCAGCCCCAGCCCGTCCGGAAGTCCGGAAAGGAGGGTTCCGGCGTCCTGCCACGAGAATTCCGCGCAGGTGCGCTCGTATCCGTCGAGGTTCGCCGCAGCGGTCGTTTTCGTGATGGGTGCCCATTTCATGACGGCCTCCGGAGGGGTTCATCGCGTCGTCCCGCAAGCGCTCCAAGCCACCTCGGGCAAGCTTCGACTTTCGTTGAGCGTCGCCGAGAAGCGAGCCCGCGACGAGGGTCGTAGGTCCCTCTCAGCCGGCCTTTTCGGCCTCGGCGCCGCCCACGGCAGGTGAGCTTTGCCTTATCCCTCAATGGTCCCGGGTGCGCGCCAGATCGCGGCGTGCCATTCACCGTTCGCGGTGTAGCCGTTGCCGATCACGGTGCCTCGATCGTTGATCGCGATGGCCTCGCTCGGCAGACTGCTACCCGGCAGGGTGCCGAGGTCGGTGATCCGGCCGGCGGCGTCCCATCTGACGGCATGGCCGCGGCCGTCGGCAAGGTGCGCGCTTCCTGCCACGGTGCCCCATCGGTTGATCGCCACGGCGCTGCTCGATCCGCCGAAAGCGGTCAGTTCCCTGACGGTCCCGGCCCGGTCCCATCGGATGGCACGGGTCTGTTGATCGGCGCGGTCGGCGCTTCCGACGACGGTGCCCGCGTCATTGATGCCGCTCACCCGGCTGCGCACGCCACCCGGCGGAGGAAGCAGCTCGGTGACGTGGCCACGACTGTCCCACCGGCGAGCGTATGGACCGGAATCCGAGTGGTAGGCATTCCCGGCACTGACCCCGTTTTCGTTGACACACAAAGGAGTTCCGGTCGTGTCTCCGGGTGAAAGCGCCAGCGCGATGGTGCCGTTTCGGCTCCAGCGCACCGGACGGGTGTTCGCCGGGTCCGTATAGGAGGCGCCGACCACGACACCTTTGTCGTTGACGGCCGCCGAGTTGGCCTGAGAGTCGCCTGGGAGCGGGCCGAGATCCGTGATCCGACCGCTCCGGTCCCACATCACCGCGCGGTAGCGCCGGTCGGCGAGCCGGACACCCCCGATGACGGCGCCCTGGTCGTTGATCCCGCCCGCCCAGCTGCTGATCCCGCCCGGGAGCGTTCCGAGATCGGCCATCCGTCCGCCGGGTTCCCAGCGCACGGCGTGGCTGTCGTCGAGGTCCGCGGTATAGGAGAAACCGACGACCGTGCCGCGTTCGTTGATCGCGTTCGCCACGCTGCGGGTGGTACCGGGCAGGACGCCGAGGTCACTGATCCGGCCGCGGGAATCCCAGCGCACGGCCCGCGACGTCGCCAACACCGCGCTGTGGGAAGTCCCCGCGACCTCTCCACGGTCGTTCAAAGCCACCGTTTCGCTGTAGACGTGTCCTGGCAGGGTGCCCAGATCGACCGCGCGGGGCGCGTGGCCCAGGGTGACGGCACTCGCCTCGGCCGTCGCCATGCCCAAGACGATCAGCAGGCACAAGCCTGTCGTAGTCCATTTCCAGGACGGGCGGCGGTTCATTCCGGACATCGGAGCGTCCTTCCTCTCGAAGACTTGCTTTGGTCAGGAACCTGACTCGGCCCTTGTTGAGGAGAGTTCGAACGTGTCGTCTTCGCAGGCGATGGTCGTGAGTGGCGGTTCGGGTTAGCGCCAAGGGTGTCTTGGGTACCCACCGTGGCGCGCGGGTGGCGGCTTCGCGTGTCGTCCATTCAATGCCGATTCGGGTTCGAGCCCGAATCGCCACTCACGACCACCCGCACCGATCCAGCCACGTTTGCCTTACTCTCGATATCCGATGACGTCCGGCGCGGAATCTTCGTCGAGAAGGTCGCTCGGCTCGGGTTCGAGGATGTCGCCGGCACGGTGGCGGGTGGTCAGATCGTCGACCTCACAGGTCACGCCGTCGAGCTCCTGCCACCGCTCGACCACGGCCGCCGCCTCCTCGTCCGACTCGCAGAGCTCGCGGTGCAGAAGCCTGCCGTCCTGATGGACGCGGACCTCGATGGTGAGGCCGTCTCGGAAGTCGTGATGCCAGATCTCAGTCATACCCCCACGATGAAGTAGCCGGACCACGGTGAGCCAGTGACCTATGACCCCGAGTCGAGGGCCGTTGGGACGCCCGAGCCTTCAGGGGCGTCCGGTGTCTCCGAGAGACGCGCGTGCAGCCGTTCGCGGACCTCGTCCGGGGTGTAGGCGCGCCGCCGCCGCTCCTCGCGCACGATCACCGCTCCGGTGGCGGCGACGCCGGCCAGTCCGGCCAGACCCACTACCTTCCACCAGCGCATCTACCTAGACTACCGCTGTGCCGGGAAAAGAGCTCGATCTCGACGAGGCCGTCGCCGTCGCACGCACGGGCGATCTGTGGCTCTTCCGAGGCCGGGCCGCGGCCGATCGCACCATCCGGATGGTGACGAACAGCCCGGTCAACCACGTCGGCATGGCGGTGGTGATCGAAGACCTTCCGCCGCTGTTGTGGCACGCGGAGCTGGGGCGTTCGTTACCGGATGTCTGGACGGGGGCTCGCCAGCGCGGCGCCCAACTGCACGACCTCCGCCAAGCCGTGCTCGTGTGGACCGAGCAGTACCACCAGCAGGTCTGGCTGCGCCAGCTCGATCCTCCTGTCGGCGACAAGGAGGAAGATGCCGCTCTGCGCACCATCGCCAAGCTGGACGGTACGCCGTTCCCGTCGACGGCCCGCCTCGCCGCCCGCTGGCTGGGCGGCCGGCTTCCGTTCAAGAAGCGCGACACCGGAGACGCCGCGCTGGAGACCGCTTACTGCGCTGAGATAGTCGCGATCACTTATGACGCGATGGGCCTGCTGCCTCACGGGCACCGGCCGAGTTGGTACGACGCCGGGCGGTTCTGGAGTGGCGACAGGCTCAGGCTGGCCGAGGGCGCCGAATTGTGCGGCGAGATCGCCGTACGCACCCCTGCTGCCTCCGTCTCATCGGGTCCTCTGATTCCCGGCCGCGGTCACCTGCCCGGCACGGCGAGGCGGATGACCGGCCGCGGAAGATGATCGAGAAGGCCCAACGGTCGCGGATCAGGTTCGCGCTGACGTTCGCCGTGCGCGTCAGCCGGAAGGCGAGGCGGTGAGCACGAAATCTCTATCCGTCCTGTGCCGGCATCGGCCTGAGTGGCGCTCGGAGATCACTCGGGAACAGCGCCATCGTGATGCCCGTCTGGTGGCGAAAGACGGCGAGGTCCCCTATCCGCGGCGGGCCGGTCAGGCGAGCTTTGGTGGTGGCCGGTCTCCCTATAGCGGGGTAAGTCAAAGGTGGCGTGCCGGAGTTGGCGGCAGGAGCGGACTCGCCGAAGAGACACCTTCCCGACTGTCCATAAGGGACAGTTTCTGTGGGTGTCAGTGTCCGAGTTGTGCGGTTTGTGCGGTTTAGCGAGGGGGTCGTGAGTGGCGATTCGGGTTCTATAGAGAGGTAAGGCAAACGTGGCGTGCCGGAGTTGGCGGTAGGAGCGGGACTCGCCGAAGAGACACCTACCTGCCTGTCCCAGAAGAGACATTTTCCGAGGTGCCAGTGCCCGAGTTAAGCGATTCGTGCGGTTTGACGAGGGGTCGTGAGTGGCAAAGAGGGTTATGGGGGGGGGTGAGACAACTGTGTCGGGTGCGGTGGGCGGTCCGCTCATGGCCGCCTTCGACACACGCCCCGGGCCATGTCGACGACGTAGCGAAGGCCTCCTTCCCTACCCTCAGGGTAGGCAAGGAGGCCTTCACCGCCACCTGGGTCGATCACTTCAGCTGACAGCGCGAAAGTAGCTTCGCAACACGCCACAGTTGCCTTACCCCTCAATAACCGTCTTTGCCGCTCACGACCCCGGCGGGAAGCGGACATCATGACATCAATCGGGCGCGCAATCGGCGTGAAGCGTCCCGGGTGGACACGTCACGCCGGAGTCGGCCGGCAAGTCAGTCCGGAACCCTGTTGTCCAGGGCGGCGATCTCATCACGAAGTCGGCGAAGTAGGCGAAGACGGCCCGCATGACGGGGACTCGATCACGCCACCTTTGCCTTTCCCCTCAATAGAACCCTACTTGCAACTCACGACCCCCTCGCCGAACCGGGGCATATGGCCTTGAAGCAGGCATTTCGTCGCTGGAAAGCATCCCTTGTGGACGCTGAAGAGCGCGGCTGACTCCTGTCGGCCCATTCGGAACCACGCCGCGAAGGCCGCCTCTCTGCCTTGACCCAGCGAAGGGTTCCTTCGCCGCAGAGGCTCGGTCACGCCACCTTGACTTACCCCTCAACAGAACCCTCTTCATCACTCACGACCCCGTAGGCAAGGAGGCCTTCACCACCGGATACCGCGACCAAGACGGTCGGTGCTGGTACAGGCGATCGGGATTCTGGCGAGTCCTCTCTTGGGCACCTGCCGCGTTCTTCCTGTGGCCGGGAGGTTCAGTGAGGTACATGAAGGTCCCCGCGGCAGATACCTGGAACCCTCTTGCCCCGAACCCGAATCGCCACTCACGACGTCTGCCGGATCTCCGCGAGGACCGCGTTCACGACGTCCGGGACGGCCGCCGCGACGGCCGGGCTCAGGCCGAGGCCGAAACCCACGTCGGTCACCTCCACCGCGAAGATCACCAAATGCCAGGGGAGGCGGCCCAGTGCCTCCGCGAGTTCGACGGCCTCGGGGATTCCGAAGCCGTGTGAACTCGCGACGGGGCCGTGGAGGGGCAGGGTGGTCCGGTGCCAGCGGCCGTCCACACCGGGCGAGCATCGGACCGCGTCGACGAGGATGACGAGGCTCGCGTCCTCCCAGGTTTCCATGAGCCGCACGGTGTCCCCGTCACTGATCTCCGCGGGAACACCGCGCCGGGCGACTTCGCGAGCCACAGCCGGACCTACGCCGTCGTCACGCCGGAATTCGTTGCCGACTCCGATGACGACCGAGTTCACCGGTGTTCCCTGGTGAGATCGAGGAAATGCGCCGAGCAGGAGATGCAGGGGTCGTAGTTGCGGATCGCGCGTTCACAAAGCGAGACCAGTGCATGGTCGTCGAGTCCGGCGTGGCGACCGGCCAGCCTCGCCACGTCGTGCTCGATGGCGGGCTGGTTCTGGGCGGTCGGTGGCACGATGTCCGCGCTCAGGATCCGCCCGCCCGCGTCGATTTCGTAGCTGTGGTACAGCAGGCCGCGTGGAGCTTCGGTGATCCCGTGGCCGACCGCCGCACGAGGGGACACTTCGACGAACGGCCGATCCGGCCGCTCGTAGGTTTCGATGATCCGCAAGGCCTCCTCGACGGCGTAGACGACCTCGACGGCGCGGACCACGATGCTGCGGAACGGGTTGCGGCATGAGGTTTCCAAGCCCGCGTCGGCCGCGACGCTCACGGCGAGCGGGGACAGCCGGTCGGAGTTGAGCGTGTACCGCGCGAGCGGCCCGGTCAGGAACATCCGCCCGTCCAGCCGGGCGTGCAGTGCCGTCGAATGCGGGACCTGGTGTTCCGCCACATGCTCTCCGAACTCGCTGGAGGTGAATCGGAGGCCCGTGCTGACCACCGGTTCGCCCCGATCGAGTGGATAGCCATCGGTGTCCCGCAAGGCGAGCAGGTCATGGGGTACGTCGAGGTCGGGAAAGTCGAATCCGGATACCCAGCGCACCGTCTCCAGGGCGTCGTCCAAGGCGTGTCGCAGCGTATCCGTCAGTGCACGCAACTCGGGGAACTCAGGGACCCGGTAGAAGCCGCCGACCCGGACGTTGACCGGATGGATCGCGCGTCCCCCGATCGTCTCCATGATCAGGTTTCCCGCCTTTTTGAGCGCGAGACCCCGTTCCACTGTCTCCCGGTGGGCGGCGGCCATCGCGATGCCATCCGGGAAGCCGAGGAAGTCCGGCGCGTGCAGCAGATAGATGTGCAGAGTGTGGCTGGAGATCCACTCACCGCAGTACAGCAACCGCCGCAGCGCGCGCAGTCGGTGGCCGACGTCGGCGCCGCAGGCGTCTTCGATGGCCCGGCAAGCACTCAACTGATAGGCCACCGGGCAGATTCCGCACACCCGGGCGGTGATGTCCGGTGGCTCGCGGAAGTCCCGGCCCCGGAGGAAGGCCTCGAAGAATCTCGGCGGTTCGTAAATGGCGAGTTCGACGCTCTCGACCTGGTCGCCTTTCGTCCGCACGTGAAGGGAGCCTTCGCCCTCCACCCGTGCGAGTCCCGCTACCTGCAGGATGCGATTCGCGCGATGGGTCATGACCACTCCGCCGCCGTGTTGAAGGTACTGAACACCAGGTGAAGCTCGTCGTCGCCCATTCCACTCCGGCGCAGCAACGGGACCAGCGCGGGCACGTTCGGCTGTTTCATCGGGCCGAAACAGCCGTAGCAGCCGCGGTTCACCGCCGGGCACAGGGCGCCGCAACCCGCGTGCGTCACCGGTCCGAGACAGGGAGTCCCGTGCGCGACCATCACGCAGGTCAGGCCTCGGCGTTTGCATTCGGTGCACACACTGGTGTCCGGCAGATCCGGCGCGCGCCCGGCAGCCAACGCGGTGAGAAGCTCCAGCAGTTGACCTTTGTCGATCGGGCAACCGCGGAGTTCGTAATCCACCTTGACGTGTTCCGCGATCGCCGTCGATGTCGCCAGGGTCTCGATGTAGTCCGGACGCGCGTATACCACGGAGCGGAACTCGTCGACGTCGGCGAAGTTGCGCAAGGCCTGGATCCCGCCGGCGGTGGCGCACGCACCGATCACGACCAGCACCGCGGACTGTTCGCGGATGCGCTGAATCCTCTCGGCTTCGGCGGCGGTGGTCACCGACCCTTCGACGAGGGAGATGTCGTAGGGACCCGGTTCGGAGACACTGGTCATTTCGGCGAAATGCGCGAACTTCACCTTTTCGGTCAAGGGCAGCAGTTCGTCCTCGCAGTCGAGCAGTGTCAGCTGGCAGCCGTCACACGAGGTGAACTTCCAGACCGCGATGGAGAGCATCACAACTCCTTCACCGGGAAGAGGGGTTCCGCCACCGGGTAGCCGACGACGGGCCCGTCCCGGCAGACGAGAAGCGGGCCGAGCTGGCAGTGCCCGCACAGGCCGTTGCCGCATTGCATGTTCCGTTCCAGGGAAACTTCGATCCGCTCGGCGGGCACGCCACGGCCGAGCAGAGCTCTGGCGCAGAAGCGCATCATCGGTTCCGGCCCGCACAGGAGCGCGGTGGTGTGCGCGGGATCGATCGGATGCGTGGCGAGCGGTTCGGTGACGAAGCCGACGTGCCCGGTCCAGCCGTCCTCGCCGCGGTCGACGGTGAGTACGACTTCGGGACCATCCGTATCGGACAGACGACGGAGCTCTTCCCGGTACAGAAGGTCAGCGGGTGTCCGTGCGCCGGCGATGAGGATGACGCGGCGGGAAGATCGACATGTCAAGGCCTGCCGGAGCACGGGTCGCAGCGGTGCGAGCCCGATCCCGCCTGCTACGAGGAGAAGGTCCTCGTCGTCGTCGAGCCGCCATGCCGTGCCGAACGGGCCGCGCACACCCAGGACCGTGCCGGGCTCGGCATCGTGCAGTGCCCGGCTCACCGGGCCGACGGCGCGGATGGTGTGCACCAGCGTCCCGTCGCCGGGAATCGCGCTGACGGAGATCGGTATCTCCCCGATGCCATGGGCGTAGAGCATGGCGAACTGACCGGGACGGAACTCCGGCAGCCGGTCGCCGGCCGGGGTGAGTGTCAGTGTCGCCGAGTCGCTGGTCTCGGCGGTCCGGCCGGCCACCCGATAGGGCAGGGGGAGCCACGGGTCGGAGTTCACGCCGGGTTCCGGTACAGATCGAGGAGGCGGAGCCGGCTGGCCTGCAACCTGTTCACCAAGGTCTCGAGGAGAATCCGGGTGAGCCGGTAGCCCAGCGCCGGATCGGTCTCCATGAGTGCGCGCAGTTGCCCGGCGTCCAGTACCAACGCGCGGGTCGGGGCGACGGTCACCGCGCCGAAATGCCAGCGATACGGCGGGATCAGCCACGACCAGCCGAGCAGTTCTCCCGCACCCACGCTTTGCAGTGCCACGGGGCCGCGGTGGGGGACGTGGGTGTCCACGGCGACCTGGCCCGAGATGATCAGCCAGCACCGGTCGGCGTCGCCGCTCTCGTCGGACAGCCGCGTTCCGGGGGTGTAGTCCTCGATCCGGCCGAGGGCGGTGACCGCCCGGCGTTGTGCTTCGGACAGGCGGGCGAGCAAAGGTGTCCCGGAGTGCGGGGCGGTCATCGTGACGCACCTTCCGCGAGTGCTGCCGCTTCCTCGGTGATGTCGATTCCCGCCGGGCACCAGGCGATGCAGCGACCGCAGCCGACGCAGCCGGAGGTACCGAACTGGTCATGCCAGGTACCGAGTTTGTGGCTCATCCAGTGCCGGTATCGAGCGGCTCCCGAGGTTCGCACCGCCCCTCCGTGCAACTGTGAGAAGTCGATCTCGAAACAGGACGCCCAGCGTTGCGCACGTGTCGCACCGCCGTCGAGTTCAGTTGTGTCCTCTATGGACACACAAAAGCATGTCGGGCACACCATGGTGCAGTTGCCGCAGGTGAGGCAGCGTCCGGCGACCTCCTCCCACCGGGGGTGTTCGCGGCTGCCGGCGAGGAGGTCACGGAGATCGGTTTCCGGCATGGTCCTGCCCATCCGCCGGGCCGCCTCCGCGACGTCCGTGTCCGCCAGCGCGACATCATGTTCGTGCGCCGGACGTCGTGGCAGACGGGTGAGGACATCGGCACCCGCCGCGGTTCCGGCGACGGCGAGGAACCGGTGGCCTTCGCGATCGATCCGTTCCGTGAGCGCGAGGTCGTACCCCGCGTCGGCCGATGGCCCGCAGCCCATCGAAGCGCAGAAGCAGACAGCACCCGGTTCGGTGCACTGCGCGGCGACCACGAACGGCATCGGCCCGCCGACGATCTGGCGTAGCTTGCCGATCGCGGCCAGGTCGCAGGGCCGGACGCCGAAAAAGGCGTACTCGACGGGCTCTTCACGGACCGGTCGGAACCCGGCGGGCCCACTGGTGAGCAGGGCACGGTGGGGCGGATGCAGGAACCGCTTCCACGACTGCGGCCCGGCGGAATGGCCGAACACCGCCGAGTCGGCACGCCGGTGCACCCGGTAATGACCGGGACCGGTCTCCACACCCCACCCGGAGGGGAGATCGGCCGCGGAGTCCAGTTCCGCCAGTGTGATCGCCTCGTCGCGGAGCACCGGGCCGATCACCTTCCGGCCGCTCGCGATCAGCGCGCCGATCAGCGCGTCGAGCCCGGCGAGATCCAGGACGGCGTCCATCGGGTTCACCTCTCAGCAGATCCTCGGAAGTTGTTCACCGATCAGGACATCGACGATCCGGGTCGCGCCGATCAGGGTGCGCGCGCTGACCCGGCCAGCCGGGCCGTCCGTCACTTCGCCGATGACGGTCGCGTCCACCCCCTCCGGCAACGCACGCATGGCCCGGAGGACGTCCCGCGCGGATTCCGGTGCGACCAGCCCGACCAGACAGCCCTCGTTCGCGACGTGCATCGGGTCGAGTCCGAGCAGTTCGCACGCCGCGGCGACCGGCCGCGGTACCGGTACGTCGGCCTCGGTGATCTCGATGCCGGCGCCGGAGGCGGAAGCGAGTTCGTTCAGCGCGCTCGCGAGCCCACCCCGGGTGGGGTCCCGGAGGGTGTGCACCCCGGTGCCGCCCGCCGCCAGCATCGCGGCGACCAGCCGGTGCAGTGGACGGCTGTCCGACGCGATCTCCGCTTCGAAACCCAGCCCTTCGCGGGCACTCAGGATCGCGGTGCCGTGCAGGCCGATCGGGCCGGAGAGGACCACCACGTCACCCGGCCTGCCCCCGGCCGCGGACGGCCGTGCGCCTTCGGGCCGGAGGCCGATTCCGGTGGTCGTGACGTAGAGCCCGTCGGCCGCACCACGGCCGACCACCTTGGTGTCCCCGGTGGCGATCTCGACTCCGGCGGCGGCCGCGGCGGCCGCCGCCGAACGGGTGATCCGCCTCAGCTCGGCGATGGGAAGACCTTCTTCGATGATGTAGGCGAGGCTCAGCGCGACCGGTATGGCGCCGCGCATCGCGAGATCGTTGATCGTGCCGTGCACGGCGAGCGAACCGATGTCCCCACCGGGGAAGAAGCGCGGCGTCACGACGAATCCGTCGGTCGTGAACACGGTGTCGACGCCACCGACACCGACGACGGCGGCGTCCTCGAGCGGCTCGCCCGTGCCGAGTTCGGCGGTGATCACGTCGGTGAGCAGTTCGGTCATGAGCTGCCCGCCCGAGCCGTGGCCGAGCAGTACCCGCTCGGTTTCGGCGGACGGCATCGGGCAGACGGGACCGGCAAGGCCGGCGGGGCTGGTCATCGGAGCTCCAATCCGCGTCCGGCGTTGTGGAACGCCGCGCAGGTTCCTTCGCTCGACACCATCGGCGCGCCGAGCGGGGTCCGGGGCGTACATGCCGTTCCGTAGGCCTGGCAGTCGGTCGGCAGACGGGTGCCGCGCAGGATCTCACCCGCGATACAGGCGGGGGATTCACGGGTGACGATGTCCCCGGTGGCGAACCGCCGGTCCGCGTCGAAGTCGGCGAACGCGGGGTCGAGCGCGAGCCCGCCGGCGGGGATCTCGCCGATGCCGCGCCATTTCCGGTCGGTCACCCGGAACACCTGGGCGACGGCGTCACGAGCGGCGGTGTTGCCGGTCCGGCGCACGGCACGTACGTACTGGTTTTCCACCACCGCGCGGCCGGTTTCGAGCTGCCGCACCGCCATCAGGATGCCTTCCAGGAGATCGAGCGGTTCGAAGCCGGTCACCACGATCGGGACACCGTAGTGGTCGGCGATCGGCTCGTACTCGGTCCAGCCCATCACGGCGCAGACGTGCCCGGCGGCGAGGAAGGCCCGGACTTGGTTGTCCGGCGCCTCCAGCAGCGTCGTGATCGCGGGCGGCACGAGGACGTGGCTCACCAGGACACTGAAGTTGGTGACACCGGTCTTGGCCGCGTCCAGCACCGCCATCGCGTTGGCGGGAGCGGTCGTTTCGAATCCCACGGCGAGGAACACCACCTCGCGCTCCGGATTCTCCCGCGCGATCCGCACGGCGTCCAAAGGCGAGTAGACGACCCGGACGTCCGCACCGCGTGCCTTGAGCCCGACGAGGTCTCCGGAGGTACCGGGCACGCGGAGCATGTCGCCGTAGCTGGTGAAGATCACTTCCGGCCGGGCGGCGATGGCGAGCGCCTTGTCGATGATCTCGAGCGGTGTCACGCAGACCGGGCAGCCGGGACCATGGATCATTCGCATGCCCGCGGGGAGCAGTTCGTCGATCCCTTGCCGTACGATCGTATGCGTCTGGCCGCCGCAGACCTCCATCACCGTCCAAGGCCTGGTGGCGGTGGCGCGCAATTCACCGAGCAGCCTGCGCGCCAGCGCGGGATCCCGGTACTCGTCGAGATACTTCACGATCCCAGCTCCGTCTCGATCGCGTCCGGCATCGCGCGCAGCACTTCCAGCGTCCGTGCCGCTTCCTCTTCGTCCACGACACTGATCGCGAAACCGACGTGGACGATCACGTGATCACCGACCGCGGCTTCCGGTGTGCAGGCGAGGCAAACCGGTCTCCGCAGGCCGTCGAAGTCGACGATTCCGCCGCGAGGGAAGTCCTCCTCCACGCTCACGATCCGCCCGGGTGTACCGAGACACATCGATTTACCTCCCTGCCAGCAGCGCCGCCGCGATGGCCGCTTGCCCGTAGCTGATCCCGCCGTCGTTGACCGGGACCCTGTCTCCGGTGAACACCCGGAAACCCAAGTCGGCCAAGGAGTTCGTGACAGCGCCGGTGAGCCTGCGGTTCTGGAACACGCCACCACCGAGACACACCGTGTCCGTGCCGCTGACGGCGGCGGCCTTGGTCACCAGTGCGACGGTGACCTCGGTGATCGTCGCGTGGAACCGAGCCGAGAGCTCGTTCGCCGGCCGAGCCGAGCCGATGAGTTCACGCAGTGTCGGTACGGGGTCGTAGACCCACAGGCCGTCGCGGCGGTGCAGCTTCCATGCGAGTGGCCTCCGCACCGGCTCGCCCGCGGCGGCGGCTTCGAGCAGAACGGCCGCTTCTCCTTCATAGGTGTTCACCCCACAGAGCCCGAGCAGTGCCGCCGCAGCGTCGAACAGCCTTCCCGCGCTGGAGGTGACCGGGCAGTTCACGCCACGCTCGATCATCCGCCGGACCAGTTCGGTTTCCCGGTTCTCCGGTGGGGGCGGGAGGGAGCCGTCTCCGAAATCCTCGGCCCCGACCAGATAGCCCAACGCCATCCGGTCCGGACGTCGCACGGCCACCTCGCCACCGGGCAGCGGGGCGTGGCCGAACCGGGCGAACCGCCGGTAGCCGGTGTAGGACGCCAGCAGGATCTCGCCGCCCCACAAGGTCCCGTCATCGCCGAAACCCAGCCCGTCGTACGCGACCCCGATGAACGTCCCTCGAACTCCGTGTTCGGCGGCCGTCGCGGCGACGTGGGCGTGATGGTGCTGCACCGGAATGCGCCGATCGGCGGGCCAGTTCCCCGCGTGAACGGTCGACCGGTAGCGAGGATGCTTGTCGTGGGCGCAGAACTCCGGCATCACGTTCATCCACCGGCACAGTCCGCGGGCCGTGTCTTCGAAGACTTCGAAGGCGGGGACGGTGGAGAGGTCACCTATGTGCGGGCCCTGCACGGCGTGCTCACCGGTCGCCAGCGTGACCGTGTTCTTCAGCTGCGCCCCCAAGGCCAGCACTGTCTCTGGCGAGGCGACAGGTAGGGGCAAGGGTTCCGGCGCGTATCCGCGGGCGCGTCGCACGACGCGTCCCGCGCGGACCACGGAGTCGTCATAGCGGGAGAGGATCGGCCGGTCGTGCGTGAGGATGCCGTCGACCAACGATCCGAGTCCGGACCGGACCTGCTCATCGGAGATCACGATCGGTTCACCGGCGCGGTTCCCGCTGGTCATCACCAATGGGCGGCCGAGGTCACGCAGGAGAAGGTGATGCAGTGGGCTGTTCGGAAGGAACAGGCCGATCTCGGGAAGGCGTGGTGCCACCACACCGGACACCGCGATGTCGGGGCGTGCCGTGAGGAGCACGATAGGGCGGGCCGGCGATTCGAGCAGGCGAGCCGCTTCCTTGTCCACAAAGGACAGCAGGGCCGCTTCGCGAAGATCGCGCACCATTACCGCGAACGGCTTTCCCGGCCGTTCCTTGACGGTCCGCAGCCTGTCGACCGAGAGGTCGTTTCCCGCGTCACACACCAGCTGGTAGCCGCCGATTCCCTTGATCGCCACTACGCCGCCGTTCCCGATCGTCTCGATCGCCGCTGCGAGCGCCGCGGGCCCGGTGGTGTTCGCCCAGGACAGGGCCGGCCCGCAGTCCGGGCAGGCGATGGGTTCGGCGTGGAATCGGCGATCGCCGGGGTCGTGATACTCCGTGGTGCAGGCGCCGCACATCGGGAACCGGCTCATCGTCGTCCGGACCCGGTCGTACGGAAGCTCCTCGACGATCGTCGCCCGTGGGCCGCATGCCGAACAGTTGACGAACGGGTACCGGTAGCGCCGATCGGCCGGATCGAACAGTTCCGTCAGGCAGGCGGGACAGGTGGCCAGATCCGGAGAGATCGCGCGGGTTCCCACACCGGCAGCACTGTCTCCGACCGCGAAGCTGTTCTCGTACGGTCTGGCGGCCAGCGGGGTGACGGTGACGCGGTCGACCCTCGCAGGAGCCGGCGCACCTTCGAGCACGTCACGGTGGAACGCCGCGAGCACCTCCGGTCGCCCGGACGCGGTGATCACCACATGGCCGCCGACATTCCGCACTTCGCCGCCGATGCCCAGCGTCGTCGCGACGCGATGGACATGCGGGCGGAAGCCGACGCCTTGGACGGTGCCGTGCACTTCGATACGCTGCGTCACGTGTGCGCCGGTCGCCATGGCACCTCCACCGTCGGGTCCGATCCATGATCAGCGAGGCCGAGGTGGGGCGAGGAGGGCTGAACGTCCCGGGCGGAGCGGCCCAAGGACCTCTCTTGACGGATCGAGCAAGGCCGCGGCACCCGTCGGTGTGGTGATCGGTGTTGGCCCGGATGGATGGCCCGCGCCCCGATCGGCTCAGCCGATCGTGACCTCCGTCCGTCAGCCGGTCGGGTCGTTGTCCGGCGGTCAGCGTCAGGCGGTCGCGATCACCAAGGCCGTGCTGTGGCACTCGAAGCCGGTGATCATGGACGAGCCGACCGCGGCATGGGGAGTCCAGCAGACCGAGGTCGTCCTGCGGCTGATCCGGCGGCCGGCCGAGCGGGGCTTGGGCGTGGTCGTGGTGTCCCACAACTTGAACGACGTCTTCGAAGTGGCCGACCGTGTCGCGGTGCTGTACCTGGGCAGGATGGCGGGGGTTCACCGAACCCGCGAGCTGACCAAGGAAGCGGTCGTCGAACTGATGACCGCCGGCTTCTCGGATCGGCTCCGGACGCCTTGAGTCCACGCCGTCAGGTGACGAAGTACTGCACCTAAAAACGAAAGCCGACGGCCCGAGACGGCACCGACGCTCTCGTCGATGAGGCTGGAGGTCCCAGGGAGCCGGGACTGTCGCCCCTCGTGGTCCGAACGCGGTGAGAGAACGCTGAGAACCGCACATTTCGAGGGAAGACCCCGGAGGTCGACGATGAACATCCCATCACGTTTCCTGCGAGTCTGGCGGATCGTTCATCCCGGTCACGAGCCGTTGGCCAGGCCCGTGGACCGGCTGGAGGGACTGATCCTGGTGTTCGCGGTGCTCGTCGCGACGGCGGGGCTGCCTTTCGCCGCGGCCGCGGGTTCGGCGGTGTTCGCGGCCGGAAAAGACAGGTCGGCGGCGGAAACCGCCGTCCGGCACCGTGCCGAAGCGGTACTGATCGAGGACGGGGCGCCGGTCGTCATAGCGGTTCGGTCCGGGGGCACCGCGGACACCACGCCCGTGATGGCGCGCTGGATGCTTCCCGATGGTTCCTTCCGAGCCGGGAAGGTGCCCGCGACGCGAGGGATGACGGCGGGCGCCCGGGTACAGGTGTGGCTCGGCGAGGGTGGCGAGCCGGTCGAGGCACCGCTGACCCGATCGAACGCGGCCTTCCGCGGCTTCGGAGCCGGTTTGGGTCTGTGGGCGGCGGTTCTGATCCTCAGCTGGCTGGGGTACCGAGTCAGCCGGTTCTTCCTCGACCGGGCGCGCACCGATGGGTGGGAACGCGAATGGAAGACGGTGTCCCGGCGGTGGAGCCATTCATGAGCGAGCCGCGAAATTCGCCGGTCCTCGTCGGCGTCGACGGTTCGCCGGCCGGTGAGGCCGCGGCCCGCTGGGCTGCCCGCGAGGCGGCCTATCGGGCCGTACCCCTCGAGTTGCTCCACGTCTTCACCCCCTCCGTCGGCGATGGACCGACCCGCGAGGCTGGGATGAACTGCCTGATCCGGGCAGAAGCCATAGCGCGGCAAACCGTGCCCGGGCAGCCATCAGCGCGCGTGCTCCAGCCCGGCGACGCCGTGGAGAAGCTCATCGAGCGGTCGGGTTCGGTGGCGGTCATCGCGGTCGGGGCCTGGGGATTCGGCCGTGGCGCGAATCCCTTTCTCGGTGGGGTCGCCCGCGCAGTGGTGGCCCGGAGCAAGGCGCCGGTGGTCGTGGTGCGGGATCAGCCGCCCGACACCGGACCGGTGGTCGTCGGTGTGGACGATTCACCGGACGGAGCGGCCGCCCTGCGTTTCGCGTATGCGGCGGCCGCCGTCCGCGCTTGCCCGCTGGTCGCGGTCCGGGTGTGGTACGACCGTGAGGACGAAGCCGTCAGCGCCCGGATGCTGGCCGAAAGCGTCAAGAACCTGCGGTGGGCAAGGTCCGGCGCCATCGTCCGGCCGCGGCTGGTCCGCGAACGCCATCGCGCGGACGGGATACTGTCCGCGTCGGCCGGCCCGCGGCTGATCGTCGTCGGGTCGCGCCGGAGGCGAATGCGTGGCAGACCCATACTGGGGATCACCACACACGCGATTCTCGATCGGGCTCGGTGCCCGGTCGCGGTGGTCCCAGCCCTCAACCGATCCCGGCAGCCTTCGTCAAGCGTGCCCTGAGGCAGGCGGCGGCTCGCTCGGGTGTCGTCGTCACCACCGGTATCCCGGTGGCGGATTCCAGGCCGGCGGGCACGGTCCGCCTGGGCAGGACGTGGATCGACCAGGTCAGGAAGGGTGCCTGTTCCCAGCCGGTCGGTGCCGTGTCGACGACGACGTTGTACGCGAGATCGGCGATTTCCTCGCCAAGGGCGCCGAGAACGAGACGCAACGTGTGCGCGATTTCCCGTAGTTCGGACCTCGGCACCATGGCGAAGTCGGCACGGGCTTGCCTGGGGACCAAACGCAGTTCGTAGGCCGCGGTGGGCGCGAAAGGGGCGAAAACGACGGTGTTCTCCGCGCTGTGGACGATTCTTTCGGCCACGGCGAACTCCTCGGCGAGCTCGTCCGAGGCGAAGGGCCGTCCGAACCGCCGATGGTGTTCGCGGAACGCTTCGAGCCTGCGGCGGGTGCCGGGGGCGAGCACCGGGAGCCCGGCGAGCTGCGAATGCGGATGAGGCAGCGAGGTCCCCGCCGCCCTGCCGTGATTGCGAAAGATCACGACCTGGGCGGCGTAACCGCGAAGGGCGATGTGCCGTTGTTGCCAGGTGAAAAGCACGTCGGTCAGCTCCGCGTCGCTCCCGGTCACAGGATCCCAATCGTGACGAGGGGATTCGATGATCACCTCATGCCGATCGGACAGCGCGTAGCGGTTGGGGACGGCGCGGACGCGCCAGCCGACACCGTCGGCCGCCGGGAGGCGCCAGCGCTCCGGCGGGGTGTCCTCGCCTGGGCCGGGGCAGAACGGGCATCCATCCCTGTCACCGTGCGGCCGGGCGGCCCGGCCAGGCGCGAGGATCGTCCAATCGCCGGTGAGTCGTTGCTGACGCAGTTCTCCACCATGCCATCGCTGGGTCGTCATCACGGGACCCCTGCTTCGGTTCGAGCGAAGATCTCCTGACACCGGTGTGAGCAGAACCGGAAGGTCTGGCCGCCGAGGTTGGTCTCCAGCCCCGGTTCGGCGGTATAGGTGGCCATCCCGCACACCGGGTCCCGGTGGTCTCCTGTCGTGGTCAGCTCGGCGGCGCCGCGCCCGGCGGCCACGTCGTCCATGAGGGTCAGTTCGTCGAGGAGCAGACGTGGCAGCAGGAAGTGTTTCCGGACCCTTTCGTGGCCTGCCGCGCCGAGTGCCGCCGCCCTGGCCGGATCGGTGAGCAGGGCACTCAGCGCGTCGGCGCATTCGGTCACGGAGTCGACCAGTATTCCGCCCGAGTCATCGGCGACCTGCAACGGGATCCCTCCCGCCGCGCCCGCCACGATGGGTGTCCCTTTCCAGAGCGCTTCCGACACGACGAGCCCGAAGCCTTCACGGATCGACTTCTGCACCATGACGGTCGACATCCGCTGGAAGGCGTTGACCTCGATGTTGCCCACACCGGTGAGGTTGGTGAACACGTGAATGTCCGGATCTCCCTCGCTCTCGGCTGTGATGGCGCGATAGACCGCCCAGGCCTCCGGATCATCCAGTGCCATCGAGCCGACCAGTGCCAGCTGAACGTCCGGCACCGTCCGCCGGACGGTCCTGAAGGCCGCGATCACGCCGAGGGGGTCCTTCCACGGGTCGAAGCGGGACACCTGGGTGACGAGCGGGCGGTCTGGTTCGATCCCGATCCAGTTGAGGACCGCCCGCGTCGTGCGGTCGTCGAGCGACATGTTCTTCGGGCTCAGCGGGTCTATCGCGGGCGGGATGATGTTGACGCCCGTCCGGTCGAGGTCCGGCGGGGCGAACTGGGCCATGGTGAACACGGTCGCGTCGTACGGTGTGAGGAAGGGCCGGAGATAGGACCACGCGGCCGGGTCGGGGGCGGAGGTGTCGATGTGGCAGCGCCAGATCCACTTCGCCGATCCATGGTCCACAAAGGACAGAATTGCGGACGGCTGCGGATCGTGCACGAAAACGAAGTCGTAGCCGGGGAACTGAGGATCGGCGGCGAGCTCCGCGGCGTTGTCCGCCGCGGTCTGTTCGTAGAGCGCGCGATCGGCTTCGGTGATCGGCTCGTCATCCGCGCCCTGCAGCGCGTTGTGCAGCTTCTTGGTGACGGTGAAGAACGGAGGCCTGCCACTGATGATTTTCCAGGTGGCGTCGATTCCGAGATCGTTGTAGAGCGGGATCGTCGAGCGCAGCAGCTCGGAAACACCACCGCCGTACGGCGTCGCGCTCAAATGCAGCACCCGCGCGCCGCGGAGCCTGTTCGTGACCTCCGCGAGCGGTTCCATGATCTGGTCGGGCACCACGGTCCGGTACGCGGATATGGACAGTTCACCGACGTCGACCGTCTGAAGCATCGTCACACCCGCTCGGCGGGCCGGGCACCGGGGTCGAGTGGTCTTCTGCCGTAGGTGAGGTAGGCGATCGGCCCGATGAAGTTGATCGCGATGATGAGGGCCCATGCCTTCTTGGTACCCCGGATCTCGATGGCGGGCCGCATCGCCAGATCGGTCCACGCCACCGCGGCGAGGGTCAGCTGCACCCCGGTGAGGAAGCCCAGTACCGCGGACGGAGGCTTGTGGTGTTCGGTTTCCTCGTCGTGGTTCATCATCCGCTCCCGTCGGTCGTTCGCCGTCCGTCGAGCATCTCCGATCGGCGTCCCCGGCGGGAGGGACGGAGGTCCCGACGTCGGCTCTGTTCGGCCTCGGTGGAATCGGCCTGGCAGTGGTCCGCCTCGACCGCTGAATTCGTCGCTCTGGTGCCGAAGGTCCCGGTGAGCGGGGACGAACGGCGGGCGCGACCAGTCCCGTGTGCTGGAAGCGTGGTCGGTGAATCCGCCCGTCCGACCGGAGGTGCACCATGCCGACCCGACCCGTACTGCGAGAACTCGGCCTCAACACAGGGAAGAAGGCCAGGCTGCGCCGTATCCTGTTCCGGCACGGGCTGTGCAACGGGACCGCGTTCTTCCTGCCGTACGACCAAGGCCTCGAGCACGGGCCGCGTGACTTCTTCGCGAACCCGGCGGCGAGCGACCCTCGCTTCATCGTCAAACTCGCCGTCGAAGGCGGGTTCAACGGGATCGTCACGCAGATCGGGCTCGCCGAGAAGTTCTACTGGGACTACGCGGGTGAGGTCCCGCTGGTGCTGAAGCTCAACGGCAAGACCGACATCCCGGCCGACGAGCGGGCGCTCTCCCCGGTCAACGCGACGGTGGAGGACGCCGTGCGGCTCGGCGCGGACGCCGTCGGTTACACCTTGTATGTCGGGACTCCCGCGCAGGAGGCGGATTTCGAGCAGTACCGGCGTGTCCGGGAGGATGCTCACCGCCTCGGCATGCCGCTGATCGTCTGGGCATACCCGCGCGGTGCCGCCATCGAGGCCAAAGGCGGCAAGGATTCCTTCTACGCCGTCGACTACGCGGCTCGGACGGCTTCCGAGCTCGGCGCGGACGTGGTGAAGGTGAACTTTCCGCATCCGGAGAAGCGTGCGGCGGTGCCGTCGTCCTATGACGAGGAGTTCACCACTCAGCAGGCCATCGACGCCGTCGTGCGGTCCGCCAACAGGACGCTGGTGCTGGTCTCCGGCGGAGCGAAGCTGGGCGACGAAGCCATGTTGGAGAAGGCGCACGAGTCGATGGACGCCGGCGCCACCGGACTGATCTTCGGCCGCAACGTCTGGCAGCGAGAACATGACGAATCCCTGCGGTTCGTCGCCGCGCTTCGTGAGATCCTGGCCAAGTACCCCGGAGAAAGCGAGTGATCGCGCCCGGTCGGTTCCGCTTGCGTGCCCTCCGAGGCTTGACGAAGAGCTGAAGGCATTCGGCGCCGGTTTTCCGGCCCGGCGGCAGGTCGATTGCCTCGACGGGGTTTCTTGCGCGGATCATCGCCGGGCCGGCCGTCGGCGTGACACCGCTTTGCGCAGTTCCTCGGCCCACAGGACGGAAGACGCGATCGCGGTGGCGACGAGCCAGTCGAGGGCGGTCAAGGCTGTCGTGCCGAACAGGGATTGCGCGGCGGGCAGGTACACGGCGCAGACCTGCAGGGCGAGCACCGAACCCAGCGCGGCCCAGAGCCGCCTGTTGCGGAACAAGAGCCCTCCGAACGCCGAGGAGTGTTCGTCGCGGACGTTGAGGATGTTGAAAAGCTGGAACACCACGAAGGTGACGAAGGCGAGGGTGTGCGCCACTTCGATGCCGCGGTCCAAGCCGTGTGCGAACGCGTAGAGGGTCCCGGCCACCATCACGAGTCCGGACAACAGGATCCGCGCCAGGCGGCCCGCACTGAGGATCTGCGCTCCCGGGCGTCGTGGCGGCTCCTCCATGACGGATCGCCGCGGTGGTTCCAGACCGAGCGCCAATGCGGGGGGACCGTCGGCGATCACGTTGACCCACAACAACATCAGCGGTGTCAGAACGCTGGTTCCGGTACTGAACAACAGGGAGCCGATCACCATGGTGAGGATCGCGGCGACATTGGTGCCGACCTGGAAGCGGACGAACTTGACGATGTTGTCGTAGATGGTGCGGCCGGCGCGGACGGCCCGGACGATGGTCGCGAAATTGTCGTCGGTGAGGATCATCGCGGCGGCTTCCTTGGACACGTCGGAGCCGGTGATCCCCATGGCCACCCCGATGTGGGCGGCTTTGAGCGCCGGCGCGTCGTTCACGCCGTCACCGGTCATGGCGACGACCTCACCTCGCCGCTTGAGCGTGTCGACGATGCGGATCTTGTGCTCCGGCGCCACCCGCGCGAACACGCCGGTAGTGGTCGCCGCCTGTTCGAGGGCATGGTCGTCGAGCCGGTCGATGTCCGGTCCCGACATGCCGTCGCCCCCGATGCCGACCGCGCGGGCGATGGAGGTAGCGGTGGCCAGGTGATCACCGGTGATCATCTTGACGTCGATTCCGGCGGCATGGCATTCGGCGACCGCGGTGCGGGCTTCCGGTCGTGCTGGATCGAGCAGGCCGATCAGCCCGGTCAGGACCAGTCGGCGCGGCAGCGCGGGCGCCCCGGCGTCCATGTCGCCGTGGGCGACAGCCAGGACGCGCTGACCTCGTCCGGCGAGATGATCGAGTTCCGCCAGCACCCGGCGGCGTGCGTCGTCGTCGAGCGGGACGTCACCGTGTTCCCGGCGCACATGGGTGGCCAGGTGGAGCAGGACGTCCGCGGCGCCCTTCACGTGCGCACGGATCGCGGGCCCGTGACGATGGAACGTCGCCATGTACTTCAAAGCGGAGTCGAAGGGGATCTCGGAGACGCGGGGAGTGGCGCCGCGCAGCGCCATGACGTCCAATCCCGCCTTGCCCGCCAGGGTCACCAGCGCGCCCTCGGTCGGATCGCCGACAAGAGCGGCGTCCTGGACCACCGCGTCGTTGCACAGCACCGCGCTGGTCAGCAGCTCACCGAGATCGGGGACTTCACCGCCGTCTTCGGCGGTGATCGCGCCTTCGAAGCCGTAGCCCTCACCCGACACCAGGTAACGGCGTCCGGCATACCACAGCGAACGCGCGGTCATCTGGTTCAGCGTGAGTGTGCCGGTCTTGTCGGTACAGATGACCGTCGTCGCGCCCAGGGTTTCCACGGCGGGGAGCCGTTTGACGATCGCGCGCTGACGCGCCATCCGCCGCATTCCCAGTGCCAGTGTCACCGTGACGACGGCGGGCAGCCCCTCCGGGATGGCGGCCACGCCGAGCGCGACGGCCAGCGTGATCACCTCACCGATACCGCCGCCGGCCGCGAATTGCAGGACCGCCACGAGGAGGACCGCCACCCCGGCGAGGCAGGCCAGGCGGACACCGAGCTTGTCCAGCTGCCGCTGCAGCGGGGTCCGTGTCGAATCGGTGCGTTCCAGCAGCCCGGCCACCTTGCCGATCTCCGTGCGCATGCCGGTGCCCGTGACCAGCAGCTCGCCACGGCCCCTCGTGACGATGCTCGTCATATGGGCCATGGACGTCCGATCGGGCAGCGCCATCTCGCCCTGCCGCGGCGCCGCGGATTTGGGGACGGGGGCGGATTCGCCGGTCAAACCGGATTCATCGGTTTCCAGGTTCACTGTCGACAGCACCCGGCCGTCCGCCGGCACCCGGTCACCGGCGTCCACCAGGACGACGTCACCCGGCACGAGCTCGGCCGCGGGCACCTCGGTCACCCTGCCGTCGCGGCGGACCCGGGCCGACGGGCTGAGCAGGCTCTTCAGCGCGGCGACCGCGCGATCCGCCCTTCGTTCCTGCACGAAACCCAGGACACCGTTCAGGCCGAGGACCAGTCCGATGACGAGCGCTTCCCGATACGACCGCTCCACCACGCCCGCCAACGCGGCCGCCACCACGAGCACGAGGTTCAGCGGGCCGGCCACCTGTGCCACCAGTACCCGCCACCACGGCCTGCTCGGCGCCTCGGCGAGCCGGTTGGGCCCGGTCACCTCGAGCCGGTCGCTCGCGTCCGAGGAGTCCAGACCACGCCCCGGATCGACGTCGAGGCGAGACGCCAGCTCTCCGGTCTCCAAGCACCACGGATCGGAGACGTCCGGCACCTGGCGTGTCCCGCGTCCGGTCAGCGGCGCGGCTTTCACTGCCGAGCGGGCGGGACGACGGCCACCGGAGAGGCGGCGTGGTGGATCAGCGCCTGGCTGGTGGAGCCCAGGAGCAGCCCGCGGAAACCACCTCGGCCTCGGGAACCGACAACGACGAGTTGGGCGTTCTCGGAGTGTTCGAGCAACGTGTGCGCCGGCCGGTCGCGAACGACGATGCCTTGAACGGGCACGTCGGGGGACTTGCTCCGGTAGGCGTCGAGCTGCCGTTCCACCAGCCGCGCCTCCGCCGCCCGGATGACCTCCCAGTCCAGCGCGGACCCGAACTCCCAGGCGTTGCTCACGGCGAAGTCCGACCACGCGCGCACGGCGACCAGACGCGTACCGCGCGCCGCGGCGGCGTCGAAGGCGAAAGCCAAAGCCGCGTCACTCGTCGGCGAGCCGTCCACACCGACGACGACCGGTGCGTCCTGCGGCCGATCCGTTCCCCGGACGACGATGTCCGGGCAGTGTCCGTGGGTCGCCACCGCGACCGCGATCGAGCCGACCAGCAGCCCGGTGAACCCACCCAGGCCACGAGAGCCCAGCACGATCAACTCCGCCGAGGCCGAGCGCCCGATGAGGTGCTCCGCCGCGGCTCCGCCGCGCAGCTCGGTGGTCACGTCGACCTCGGGGGCCGCATCCCTGGCCGCCTCCGCCGCCGCCGCGAGTACTTCCCGTCCTTGTTCGATCAGCGCGTCGGCGTAGGGCCTCGGCAACTCGACCCCGGGCGGCATCTGTACCGGGATCAGCATGCAGGCATGCGTGATCGACAACGGCGCCTTCCGCCTTGCCGCTTCGGCCGCGGCCCAGCGCGCCGCCTGGAGGGCCGAAGAAGAGCCGTCCACACCCACCACTACCGGTCGCACGTCTGGTGCGGTCATCGTGTCCTCGAATCGGGAGAGTAAGTCTCGCCCCCATGGGCGGTGCTGATCACGTCATCCACCCTGCCGTTCCCCGGGTTCCGGTCCCAGTGCCATCGGCCGAGTTTCGTAGGGACCAAGGTCCCCGGCCGAGTACGCCGAAGATCCCTTGGTGCCGCACCCCGTTCCCGGCAGGATCGGGGAAAGAGACCGGTCGTGGCCGCATCGGCGCCTTCGAGAGGCCTGGTCCTATTCCCCGAAGAAGGAGAATTCCTTGCTGTCCCCAGCATCCGCCGCGGTTGTTCGTGTCACCTTGCCCGTCGTGCGCGCGCACGCCGTGGAAATCACCGGTGAGTTCTACTCGTCGATGTTCGCCGCGCATCCGGAACTGCTCGACCTGTTCAACCAGGGCAACCAGGCCGACGGCCGTCAGAAGCTCGCGCTGGCGTCGGCTGTCGCCGGCTTCGCCGAGTATCTGCTCGCCGAGGACGGCGACGACGCCGCGCCGTTCGAGCGAGTCGCCGAGCGGATCGCGCACAAGCACGTGTCGCTGGGCATCCGGGCCGAGCAGTACCCGCTCGTCGGTCATCATCTGCTCACCGCCGTCGGCACGGTCCTCGGTGCCGCGGTAACCCCTGAGGTCTCCGCGGCGTGGCACGAGGTCTACTGGCTGCTCGCCTGTCGGCTGATCGCCGCCGAAGCCCGCCTCTACGAACGTGGTGACCTCGATCCCGCCGCCCTCTGGCGCCGCTGGCGCGTGGCCAAGCGCCTCGACGAGGCCGTCGACGCGGTGTCGTTCACCCTGGTGCCCGATGACGGCGCGGCCGTCCCGGACTTCCTGCCCGGCCAATACGTTTCGGTCGCCGTCGACCTGCCCGACGGCCGTCGCCAGCCTCGCCAGTACTCCTTGTCACACGGTCCGGGAAGGGGCTCGCTGCGGATCACCGTCCGCCGGGTTCGCGGCCGCGACAGCGCCCCGGACGGCGCGGTGTCCAACCACCTGCACGACCGCGTGACCGAAGACGACACCCTGCTTCTCGGGCCACCCGCGGGCGAGACGACCCTCGACACCGGTGACGGACCGGTGCTCCTGGTAAGCGCCGGCATCGGGATCACCCCGATGGCCGCCATGCTGGATCACCTCGCCCGCACCCAGCCGACGCGGCGGATCGTCCTCGCCCACGCCGATCGCTCACCCGCTCACCACGCGCTTCGCCGCGAATGTGCCCAGACCGCGAAGGGGTTGGGCGAGGCCGAGGAGTTGTACTGGTACGAGAACGGCCACGACGACAGCTCGCGGCCCGGTCTCATGGACGTCGACGCGCTCCCGTTGCATCCGGGCACCACCGCCTACCTGTGTGGCCCCTTGCCGTTCATGCACGGGATCCGCACCGGACTGATCCGGCGCGGCCTGCCCGCCGAGCGCGTTCACTACGAGGTGTTCGGCCCCGGAATGCTCGAACGGGGCTGACGCCCGTGTGCGGTACATGAAGGCCCTCTTTCTTGCGCCAGACGCAAGGAAGAGGGCCTTCATGTACTTGTCGAGGACAAGGGCGAACCTGGCGTGTCCCTGGGACTGGCTTCGCGGCATGGCAACAGTGGCGGTTCGGGAACACTGGACCGCGCCCACCCCCACGACACCCGTCGGCCTACTCCAGCCGAGATGAGCGTTCCGAGGCACGGGCGGAGACGTCGGCGTCGCTGCAAAATCCGGCCAGACGGCGTTTGAGACAGAGCAGGCCAACGATGGCCCCGTCGTGATCGACCACGGCGAGGCGCCGCTGTCCGCGTGCCAAGAGGAGCAGGCGTGCCTGTTCGGCGGGCACGTCCACGGTGACCGTCCGGCCCGACATCCGCGAGTGGGGCAGAGCGAGGTCGGCACCGTCCAGATCCGCGGGCAGGTCGGTGCGGAGGAGGGCGCCGATGAGACGTCCGTACTCCGTGAGCAGGAGCATGTGGACGTGGTCGTCGGCGAAGCAGGCCCGGGCCTGATCGACGGAGATGTCCACTGGTGACGTCTTGGGTCGCCGCACCAGCACGTCGCCGACGGTCTTGCCGATCAGCCCGGGTTGAGCGGGAGCGGGCACGGTATGTCCTCCTTACTTGAGGGGTAAGACAAACGTGGCGTGACCGAGCCTCTGCGGTGAAAGACCCCTTCGCTGGCCTGGTCGTGGGTCGGGTTGGTCGTGAGTGGCGTGGTTCCGGACTGGCCGACAGGAGTCAGCCGCGCTCTTCATTGTCCACAAGGGACGCTTTTCGGCGACGAAATGCCTGTTTCAAGGCCATATGCCCGATTCGGCGAGGGGGTCGTGAGTGGCAAGTAGGGTTCTAACCCTCTTTGCCACTCACGACCCCCTCGGCAACCGCACAAATCGCTCGACTCTGGCACTGATATCTCGAAAAAAGTCCCTTATGGACAGTCGGGAAAGTGTCTCTTCGGCAAGTCCCGCTCCCACCTGTACCGATCCTCAAGGAGAATCGGGGCTCACTGGCGAGTCCGCTGCCACTCACGAGCCCGTCCAGGCCTCATTGCCGGGTGTCGTGCAGGGCTCGATCCCGCACGTCGGCCGGTGTCGGGGCAGGAGTCACGGGCTTCCCCCGGCGGCCGCGGTAGACGACGTAGGGGCGCCACAGGTAGGCCAGCGGCGCCGACCACACGTGGACCAGCCGCGTGAAGGGCCACAGCGCGAGGAAAAGGAATCCGCCGATCGCGTGCAGCTGATAGACGAGCGGCGCGCCGGTCATCAGGTGCGGTTCGGGAGAGAACCAGAAGACGCCGCGGAACCAGACGGCGATCGTCTCGCGGTAGTCGTAACCCTCGCCGAGGAGATTGGTCCCGACCGTGGCGGTCATCCCGAGTACCACCATCGCGGCCAGCGCGACGTAGAGCGCCTTGTCCATCGTCGTGGTGACCCGGCGGACGCGGCGGTTGACGAAGCGGCGGGCGATCAGTAACGCGAGGCCGGCCACGAGCATGACACCGGTGACGGTGCCGCCCCAGACTGCGGTGGCGTGGTAGAAGTGCTCGGAGATCCCGATCTTCGCCGTCACCGAAGCGGGCACCAGCAGGCCCATGGCGTGACCGGCGATGACACCGAACGCTCCGAGGTGGAACAACGGTGAGCCCAGCCGCAGGATGCGGCTCTCCAGCAGTTGGCTGGTATGGCTGGTCCAGCCGAACTGGTCGTGGCGCCACCGCCACACGTGACCGAGGAGGAACACCGCCAGGCAGGCGTAGGGGACGACGATCCAGACGAACGTGCTCACGGGGCACTCTCCATCGAACGGTTGTTGAAGGGGTGCGCGTGGGCACACGCTTCGGTACTGAGATCGGGACCGAAGCCGATGGTGGCGACATCGGTGCCGTACGGCGCGAGCCCGACCGATTCCACGGGAGGGCCGTCTTCGGCGAGCGCGCGGATCGTGTCCCGGTCGGCCTCGGTCAGTGGCGGCAACGCGGCGACGACCGCCTCGAGCACGTGCCGGTAGGGCGATCCGCATTCGTCCAAAGTGGAGCGCAGGAGCTCCAGTCCCCGGCGGTGCTGGCGCAGCGGCGCCTCGCCGTCGCCCGGGCCGGCGACCGCGGCGAACTCGAGTACCACCGGCAGCAGATCGGGCAGCTCGCCAGGGGTCAGGCGCAGGCCGTGGGCGCGGTAGCGCTGTTTGAGGGTGAGCAGGGCGATGCCGCGCTTACGGGTGTCGCCGTGCAGGTAGTAGGTCAGGTACAGCCCCGAGCGCCGACGCAGGTCGAACGTGCGGACGTAGTGGGTCTCGACCTGGAGGGAGTCGGTGGTCAGGAACCAGTCGAGGAACGCGGTGAGTTGTTCCCGAACCTCGTCGTGGGTGATCTCGCCGACGGCGGCGGACAGTTCCTTCCCGGCCCCGATCAGTGCGGCGTCGGGGTAGGTGAGCAGCGCCGAGGCGAGTTCGAACAGCCGGGTCCGGTCGGTACCATCCACAAAGGACTGTTCGGGCGCGGTCATGAGCGGCCTCCGGCGGGATCGATGGTCAGGCCGAGCCTGCCGTCGCCGCGGCGCGCGAACAGGCTCCGGCGGCCCGGGCGGACCTGCCGGTCTTCGGTCACGAGGTGGAACCGCTCGGCGGTCGCGGCCGGTTCGGTCATCCCGGGGCCGCCGGTGCAGTCCAGCGAACAGTCCGAAGTGGACGCCTCCTGTGCTTCGAGCGCGGCGGCGTCCTTGGCGTAGGCGGCGGGGATGACGTAGCGCTCGTCGTACTTGGCGATCGCGAGCAGCCGGTACATCGCCTCGATCTCTTTGCCGGACATGCCGACGGCCTCGCAGAGTTCCTCGGCGACGGTGCCGTCGAGGGTGCGGGCGCGCATGTAGGAACGCATCGCGGCGAGCTTCATCAGCACGCCCGCCACCGCGTCGGCGTCGCCCGCGGTGAACAGTTCGGCGAGGTATTCCACGGGGATCCGCAGATCACGGATGGTGTGGAAGACGTCGTCGGCGTCGGTGTCGTCGCGCCCTGCGGCGTTGACGGCGTCCAGCACGGGGGAGAGCGGCGGGACGTACCAGACCATCGGCAGGGTGCGGTATTCCGGGTGCAGCGGCAAAGCGATCTTGTACTCGCTGATCAGCTTCCACACCGGCGAGGCCTGTGCGGCGAGCACCCACTCCTCGGGCAGGCCCGCCTCGGTCGCCATACGCACCGTCTCGGGATCGTGCGGGTCGAGAAACACCGCTCGTTGCGCGGCCAGCAGCTCCCGCTCGTCTTCCACGGAGGTGGCGGCGAGCACCGCGTCCTCGTCGTAGAAGACCAGGCCCAGATAGCGCAGCCTGCCGACGCAGGTCTCCGAACAGATGGTGGGCTGGCCGGCTTCGATGCGCGGGAAGCAGAAGGTGCACTTCTCGGCCTTGCCGGTGGCGTGATTGACGTAGACCTTCTTGTAGGGACAGGCGCTCACGCACATGCGCCAACCGCGGCAGCGGTCCTGGTCGACCAGGACGATGCCGTCCTCCTCGCGTTTGTACATCGCGCCCGACGGGCAGGCCGAGACGCAGGCGGGGTTGAGACAGTGCTCGCAGATCCGCGGCAGGTGGAACATGAAGGTCTTCTCGAACTCGAACCGCACCCGTGCCGCCGCGTCGGGGTCCATCGCGGTGATGTTGGGATCGGTACCGGCGCGCTCGTGGGCGCCGCCGAGGCTGTCTTCCCAGTTCGCGCCCCATTCGAGGCTCATCGGTTCCCCGGTGAGGGCCGACCTCGGTTGCTTGACCGGGGTGTCGGTGAGCCCGGCGGGCGCGGTGACGAGGACGTCCTTGTCGAAGGTCGCGGGCTCGTAGTAGTCCTCGAGCGTCGGCAGGTCGGGGTTGGCGAAGATGCGCGAAAGCCGCTTCGCACGGCCGCCGGAGCGCAGGACCAGCCGTCCCTTCTTGTCGAGCTTCCAGCCGCCCTTCCAGCGTTCCTGATCCTCGTAGTGCTTGGGGTAACCGATACCGGGTTTGGTCTCGACGTTGTTGAACCAGACGTACTCGGTGCCTTCGCGGTTGGTCCAAGTCTGTTTGCAGGTCACCGAGCAGGTGTGACAGCCGATGCACTTGTCGAGGTTCATCACCATCGCGACCTGGGCGCGGATGCGCATGTCAGTACTCCACTTCCTGGCCGCGGCGGCGGATCACGGTGATCTCGTCGCGCTGGCTGCCGATGGGGCCGTAGTAGTTGAAGGCGTAGGTCAGCTGGGCGTGGCCGCCCGCGAGATGGGTCGGCTTGATGAGCAGCCGGGTCATCGAGTTGTGGTAGCCGCCGCGCTTTCCCTTGCCCTTGCCGCTTTTCTCGGTCTTCGGGACGTTCACGGTGCGTTCGGGGGAGTGATACTGGAACACCGTGCCCTCGGGCATCCGGTGGCTGACGACGGCGCGGGCCACGATCACGCCGTTGCGGTTGACGGCCTCGACCCAGTCGTTGTCGGCGACACCGATCTTGGCGGCGTCCTCGACACTCATCCAGATCACCGGACCACCGCGGGAGAGCGCGAGCATGAGTTCGTTGTCGTGGTACATCGAGTGGATCGACCACTTCGCGTGCGGAGTGAGAAACCGGACGGTCACGCCGCCGTCGGCGAGTTCGCCGGGCTTTCCGAAGTGCCGGGCCATGTTCAACGGCGGCCGGTAGCCGGGCAGATGCTCGCCCAGTTCGGCGACCCAGTCGTGCTCGACGAAGAAGTGCTGCCTGCCGGTGAGAGTGTGCCACGGCTTGCGCCGTTCGACATTGATGGTGAACGGCGAGTACCGGCGCCCGCCCTTTTCCGAGCCGGACCACTCCGGGCTGGTGAACACCGGCTGCGGCGCCTCCTGAGTGGACGCGTACGTGACGTGATCGGTTTCGTGGCCCTCGATCAGGTCGGTGAACTGGTGACCGGTCCGCTTTTCCAGTTGCTGGAAGCCTTCGTGGGCAACGCGGCCGTTGGTCGTGCCGGACAGCGCGAGGATCGCCTCGCACATCCGGTCCGCTGTGGACAGTGACGGACGGCCGGCGAACGGGCCGTCGGGCACGACGCCGTTCTGGTGGCGCAGGTACTCCAGCTCGGTGGTGACGTCGACGGTGATGCCCTTGGTCGTGGTGCCGAGCTTGTCCAGCAACGGGCCGACGGCACGCATCTTCGCGCCGATGAGCGTGTAGTCACGTTCGATCTCGACCAGCTTCGGCATCGTCACGCCCGGCACCGGTTCGCACTCGCCGCGCTTCCAGTCCCGGACCCGGCCGGACGGCGTCGCGAGCTCGTCGGGCGTGTCGTGCTGCAGCGGCGCGGCGAGCACGTCGCGGCGGGTACCGAGGTGGGTGACCGCCAGCTCGCTGACCTTGTCGGCGATGGAGAGGAAGGCGTCGTAGTCGGTGTGCACCTCACCCGGCGGGGCGACGGCGGGTGAGAACGCGTGCACGAACGGGTGCATGTCGGTGGTGGAGATGTCGTGCTTCTCGTACCAGGTGGCGGCGGGCAGGACGACGTCGGAATGCAGGCCGGTGTTGGTCATCCGGAAGTCGATCGCGGTGAGCAGGTCGAGCTTGCCGGTGGGCGCTTCGTCCCGCCACACCACGTCACGGGGACGCTCCTCGGGACCGCACTCGTCGGCCGACGCCAGCGAATCCACGCCGAGCAGGTGCTTCATGAAGAACTCGTTGCCCTTGCCGGAGGAGCCGAGCAGGTTCGCCCGCCACAAGGTCAGGCAGCGGGGGAAGTTGGCGGGGTCGTCCGGGTCGTCGGCGACGGCCTTGAGCCGCCCCGCGCGCAGCTCGGAAACGATGTGCTCGCTCGTGCTCACGCCCGCGGCCGCGGCCTCGTCGGTGAGGTCGAGCGGGTTGCGGTCGAACGCCGGATGGCCCGGCGACCAGCCCATGCGCTGAGCTGCCGCGACGGTGTCGGCGAACGCCATACCCGCCAGCCGTCCCTGTCCCAGCGGCGAAGCGAGCTCGTCGGCGGGCACCTTCTCGTAGCGCCACTGGTCGGTGTGCAGGTACCAGAACGGGGTGCTCGCCTGGTGCCGCATCGGTCGCTGCCAGTCGAAGGCGAAGCTCATGTGCTGTTGCCCGGTGATCGGCCGCGCCTTCTCTTGGCCGACGTAGTGCGCCCAGCCGCCGCCGTTGACGCCCTGGCAGCCGGTGAGCGTGACCAGCGCGATGAAGGCGCGATAGGTCATGTCCGAGTGGAACCACTGGTTCGCGCCCGCGCCGAGCGCGATCAGGGAACGGCCGCGGCTGCGCTCGGCGTTGCGGGCGAACTCGCGCCCGATCTTGGCCGCCATCGCCGCGGGAACACCGGTGAGCCGCTCCTGCCACGCGGGCGTGTGCGGGGCGTCGGCGTCGTCGTACCCGGTCGGCCATTCGCCGGGCAGGTCGCCGCGACGGACGCCGTACTGGGCCATGATGAGGTCGAAGACGCCGGTGACGAGGTGGTCGCCCACGCGCTTGACCGGAACACCGCGGCGCATGGTGGCGCCGCCCTCGGTCTCGCCGATGTCGAACCGGGCGAGGTCCACGGGAACCTGTCCGGTGGCGTGATCGAGCACGCCGAGCGCGGGCACGACGTCGCCGAGGTCGAGGTTCCACCGGCCTTCGCCCTCAGGGCCGTAGCGGAATCCCAGCGACCCACCCGGCACCACCGGGGCACCGGACGCGTCGTCGAGCAGAACGGTCTTGTGTCGCGCGCCAGGATCATCGTCGCCGAGGTCCGCGGCGGTGAGGAACCGGTCCGCGACATAGACGCCCGGTTCCCGTTCGCGAAGCGTCACCAGGAAGGGCAGGTCGGTGCAGGACCGCACGTAGTCGGTGAAGTAGGGGACCTGGCGGTCGCGGAAGAACTCGGTGAGCATCACGTGGCCCATGGCCATCGCCAGCGCACCGTCGGTGCCGGGCCGAGGGGCGAGCCAGTCGTCGGCGAACTTGACGTTGTCGGCGTAGTCGGGGCTGACGGCGACGACCTTGGTGCCGCGGTAGCGGGCCTCGGCGAGGAAGTGGGCGTCCGGGGTGCGGGTGACCGGGATGTTGGAGCCCCACATGACCAGGTAGGTGGAGTTCCACCAGTCGCCGGCCTCGGGGACGTCGGTCTGGTCGCCCCACACCTGGGGCGAGGCGATCGGCAGATCGGCGTACCAGTCGTAGAACGACAGCAGCGTGCCGCCCAGCAACGCGTGGTAGCGGGTGCCCGCCGCGAAGGACGCCATGGACATCGCCGGGATCGGTGAGAACCCGACGACACGATCGGGCCCGTAGGCCTTGGTGGTGTACACATGCGCGGCGGCGACCAAGGTGGTCACCTCGTCCCACGACGCGCGCACGAACCCGCCGCGACCGCGCTGTCCTTTGTAGACGGCTGCCTTGCGCGGGTCCTCGACGATGTCGGCCCAGGCTTCGACCGGATCGCCGAACCGCCGCAGCCCCGCCCGGAACATCGTGATCAGCGAGCCCCGTACGTAGGGGTGCCGGACTCGGGAAGGCGAGTACTCATACCAGGAAAAAGACGCCCCGCGCGGACAACCCCGGGGTTCGTAGTCCGGGCTGTCCGGGCCAGTGGTCGGGTAGTCGGTCGCCTGGTGCTCCCAGGTGATCAGCTCGTCCTTGACGAATACGTTCCACGAGCACGAACCGGTGCAGTTGACGCCATGGGTCGACCGCACGACCCGGTCGTAGCTCCATCGGTCGCGGTAGAACGACTCCCAGGCACCGGAATCGACCTGGTGGAGGGTCCGGCCGTGGTCACCGACCGTCTCCTTGGTCAGGAAACGACGGGCACCGAGCAGCGGCCCGTGGCCGGGAACGTGGTCGTTCGCAGGGGCAGGATGGGAAGACACGGGGACGCGGCTCCTTCGAGTGATCCGGACACCGGGACCGAGGCGGGTGACCGGTAAGGCATCACCTATGTTCGGCGAGAGCGGCCCGCCGATCACCAGGCGAACGTCCCGCACGGAGGGACCTTCGGTCCCGTCCTGCCGGGCCATCCGGCGGGCTACTGTTCGACCAGGCCGGTGGCGAGCAGGATCACGCCGAGCGAGCCGACGAGCGCGGTGATGGACGCGGCTCGTGCGGCGGCGGGCCGTCGCTTGGCCTGCGCGATGCCGTGCACGGTCGCCGCGGCCATGACCAGGGTGAACAGGATCAGCTTCGCGGCCAGGACGCGGCCGTCCAGCCGATGGCGGCGGCCGGCATCCAAGCCGCCGGACCTCGCGGACGGCGGGTGCCGAGCGCACGAACGAGCGGGATCATCGCAACAGTGACACCGGCGGCGTAGCACGCGAGACCGGCGAGGGTCAGCCATTGGCTCGCCGCGAGAATGCCGCCCACGGTGAGGACCAGTCCCACCGCCAGCACCGGGAGCGCGCGACGCGCCGCCGAAGCGGTGCCGTCGGCGATCCGGGTGCCGAGCGTGGTCGGCCACAGGGTGAACAGGGTGCCCAGCACCGCGAATCCCACCCAGCCCAACAAAGTCAGGTGGACGTGCGCACCCCACAGGCGCGAGTACCAGATCGGGGTCGCGGCCCCGGTGCCGAGCGCCGCACCCGTGACGGCGCCGGCCAGTAGCGCGACGCTCGCCGAGGCGTAGAAGCCGATGAGGTGGCCGAACCGGCGCTGAAGCGCCTTTCGGTAGGTACGCACCAGGAAAACGGTGTGCACGGCGGCGATCACGCAGACGCCCGCGGCACCGGCACCGGTCACCACGGACACGTCCGTGGTGACTCCGGCGAGCACGGTGACCACGAAAAGGTTCAGTGCCATCAGTCCGGCCGCCACCCGTCGGACGGGTGAGGCCGGTGCGCGGCACAGCGTCACCACGAAGTGTTCGGACCAGATCAAGATGGCGTTGGTGACCGCACCCAGCAGCAGGGCGTGCAGCGCGACCCAGCCCGGCAAGCCGAGCACTTGGTGCGCGGCCGACAGCACGACGGCGACGGCCAGCCAGCCCAGCACCACCGCGTTGGCCCACACGAACAACGGCCCTCGCGGGCGCGCCGCGGTCGGTGGCGCGAGGTCGGTCCGAGGTGTTTCGTCCACGCCGTCGAGGAAAGCCGGACGGCGATTCCGCCGAAAGGGACGTTCGGCCCGCGAGGACGGGACCGTCGATCTCTGTCGATCCGCCGGTTCGGTTCGCATCCTTGAGCTGTCCACTACTTACGACGAGAACGTCCGAGGCGACATGACGACGCACGGGACAACGCCGGGTACGGATCCGGCCATGGGCAACAAGGACGAGAACGACGGCGGACCACCGGCCGGCCGGCGGATGCTCATGCTGGCGATCGCGACCGTGGGTTTCGCGGTGAACTTCTGGGCGTGGGCGTTGCTGAGCCCACTCGGCCCACTGTTCAAAGAGGACCTCGGGCTGAGCGCGTTCCAGCAGGCGCTGCTGGTCGCCGTCCCGGTCGTGGTCGGCTCGGTCGGGCGGATCCCCGTTGGTGCGTTGACCGACCGGTACGGCGGACGCGTGATGTTCCCGCTGGTCTCGGCGGCGACGATCGTGCCGGTGCTCTTCCTCGGCCTGGTGGGGGATACCTCGCTGGCGGCCCTGCTGGTCGGCGGATTCTTCCTCGGCATCGGCGGTACCGCGTTCGCCGTGGGGGTGCCGTTCGTCAACGCCTGGTTCCCGCCACAGCGACGTGGACTGGCGATCGGCGTGTTCGGGGCGGGCATGGGCGGTACCGCGATCAGTGCCTTGACCACCGTGCCGCTCGTGGACGCCGGCGGAGCGGCGACACCGTTCGTGCTCACCGCCGTCGTACTGGCCCTCTACGCCGTCACCGCGTTCCTGCTGCTGCGGGACGCACCAGGCCGGACGGTGCCGACCGAGTCCGCCCTCCGCCGCTTGGCCGACACGGCTCGCCTGCCCATCACGTGGCAGGCATCGGCGCTGTACGCGGTCGCCTTCGGTGGCTACGTGGCGTTTTCCGTCTATCTGCCCGCTTATCTGAAGGCTGCCTATGGGCTTACGCAGGCCGACGCTGCCAACCGGATGGCCGGCTTCGTGCTCTTGGCCGTGCTGATGCGCCCCGTGGGCGGGTGGCTGTCCGACCGTATCGGACCGGTGCGGGTCTTGGCCGGAGTCTTCGCGGTGGTCACCGCCGCGGCCGCGGTCACGGCGTTCACCCCGGCCCTGATGCCGGTAGGCACGATCACCTTCCTGTCCATGGCCGCCGCGCTCGGCGCCGGCAGTGGCGCGGTCTTCGCGCTCGTCGCGCTGCTGGCACCGGGGAACAAGGTCGGTTCGGTCACCGGGATCGTCGGCGCAGCAGGTGGTCTGGGCGGATTCGTGCCGCCACTGGTGATGGGCGCCCTGTACGGCGCGTTAGGCTCGTACGCACTGGGCCTGGCCGCTCTGGCCGCTGTCGCCGCCGCCGCGTTGGCCTTCACCGCGACCGCCGTGCGTGGTGCGATCGCCGAGCGTGAGGCCGAGCAGTTCGAGTCGTGTGGCTGACAGAACGGGCACGAACTCGTGCCCTCGGCGCTCCGGGGTCCGATGTCAGTGCCTCGCCGACACCCATCCCGGCCAAGGGAGCCAGGGCACGGCGTCCTCTGCGGTGCAGCCAGATCACTCCGCCAAGTCAACGGCGAAAGTCATGCTCCGGCACTGCCACCCGGGAGAGCCGCGGGGCGCTGTCGCAAGGCCCGAGCACGGTCCAGTACGGGGGCTTCGCTCCGCATCGCGAAGGCACCACACTGATTCCCGCTCGCCACCGCAGAGGACTATCAGACGCGCCATAGGCGTTCAGTCGGACTTCGAGGCGGCCAGCCGGTTCAGCAGACGGATCCGGCCGTGGTTGGGGACCGACCGGATCGGGTGCCCGGCAAGGCCCCAGTGCCCGAGAAGGGTGTTCGCCGCGGTCCAGCCGGTGGCGGCCGCGCGTTCCATGAGGGCGACCGGGAGGTCGATCCGGATGCCGTCGCCCGCGAGCGCGAGGGCCGGGTCCGGGGTTTCCACCGTGGGCCGTCGGGCGAAGTCGCCGACGCCGAACAGCGGGCAGTCTTCGCGCCACAACGTGATTTCGCCGACGACGCGAGCTTCCCGGGTCTCCGGGTAGATCTCGTGGAGGCGGCCTTCCAGTGCCTTTTCCAACCCGCTCGAGTCCTCGGTGGTGGCCGCGTAGGCGTGCAGTTCGACGACCGATCCGCCGGTGCGGGCGGCCCAGCGCCGAGCTTCTCCCTCGTACCGGTCGAGCAGGCTGATGTTGTCCAGCGGCGGGATGCTTCCGGTGCCGAGGAACGGTGAACGATGTGACTCGACCGGGCGGTCGAGCCAGAGCCGCCGGACCAGGAAGGGCGGGGCGGTACGCGAACCGCCGACGTCGGCTCGCCAGGCCTCGGTGCCGATACCCGGTGAAGCGGCGACGATTTCGCGCAGCCCGGAGACGTCGCAGGCGAGGACCACGCCGTCGAAGTTCTCTGTCCGGCCGCCTGATTCGATGGCGAAACCTTCCGGGGTCCGGCCGAGGCCGGTCACCGTCGTGCCGGTGCGGATGTCGGTGCGGCGGCCGGTGAGATAGCTCGCGAGCGGGTCCCAGAGCGCTTGGGGGAACGGCTCGGTCGGTACGTCGAAGACCAGACCTTCGCTGGAGCCCAGGAAATACAGGTGGAACATGGTCGCCAGCTCGGCGGCCGACAGGTCGCGCGGGTCGGCGAAGAAGCTGCGGGAGAAGACCTCGAACGCGAGGTGCTTGGCGGCGGGCGGGAAGTTGATCGCTTCGAGGAAGGTCGAGGCGTCGGTGCGGTCGAGCCGGTGGTAGATCTCCGGCACGCTGACCGTCGCCAGCGGCAACGCCTCGCGGCCGCTGAGATGCAGCAGATCCTTGCGGGTGAAGGTCGGGCTACGCCAGGCGAACGCCACCGCGTTCCACGGCGGGGTGCGCGGAAGCCCGGCGAAGGTGTCGATGCGGCCGTGTGCGTCCAGCAGCGGGTAGTCGGTCAGCGGGGTGAGCCGGTCCAGCCGCGGATCGGTGCGCGCGAGCAGGGCGCGCAGGTTGTAGTACTGGCGGAAGAACGCGTGGAAACCCCGGCTCATGGTCACCGCGGTGCCGTCCGCCAGCTGTTCCCGCCAACCGCCGACCCGGCCGCCGAGATGGCCCTCGCGTTCGAAGACGGTGACGGCGACGCCGCGTTCGGCCAGTCCGGTAGCCGCGGTGAGCCCGGCGATGCCGCCGCCCACGATCGCGGCGGTGGGACGCCGTCCGAGCAGTCCGGCGTCGGCCAGCCCTGGCGGGGCCGGCCGGGTGACGCGGCGGGGGTCCCTGGGGCCGGTCACACCGTCTCCGAGGGCGCGGTGCCGACGACGGTGTGGACGATGTCCCGCTGCCAGCCGCCGACGGTCGCGGTGTGGACGCCGGTGAAGCCGGCGTCGGTGAGGCGCCGGGCGAGTGAGGTGACGCCGTCGAACTCGAGGACACTGCGGCGGAGATGACGGTAGAGCGTGGCGTCGCCGGTGGTGAGCTTCCCGAGCGGGATGATCACACCCGCGCAGACGGCGTTCCAGACCCAGCGGGCGCGCGGGGAATCGCGGACGGAGTACTCGTGCACCGCGATCCGCCCACCCGGCCGGAGCAGCCCGCGAAGCCGTCGCAGCTGCGTGGTCGGGTCGATGAGATTACGCAGCAGGTACGCCGCCAGGATGCCGTCGAACGGACCGTGGATCCCGGCCAGCTCCTCGACCGGTGTGTGCACGAATTCGACGCTGTCCGGCCAGGTCTTGCTCCGGGCTCGCTCCAGCATTTCGCCGGACGCGTCGAAGGCGGTGATCCGGGCGTTCGGCATCACCGACAGGAGGGCCGCCGTGGACGCGCCGGTTCCGCAGCCGGCGTCCAGCACCCGCGATCCGGATGCCTCCGCGGGAAGGGCGAGCCGCCGGGCCGAAAGGCGCAAGTGTTCGTGGTAGCCGGGATTCGCGCCGACGAGGCGGTCGTAGAACCGGGCTTCGGTGTCGAAGGCCGAAGGCACGGTATCGCGCGGCAAACCGTCCCGCGCCATGGCGTTCATCGCGCCTCCTCTTGTGCTCGGGCTCGTTCCCACAGCAGCAGTACGGCGGTCACCATCGCGAAGCCGAAGAGGAAGTCTTCGACCGGGATGTCCCAGGGAAACCGCCAGCCGGTGATGTGTTCGGGCGCGTAGAGGACGATCGGCGAGGACAGCTTCGTCAGCCAGCCGTCGACGGGGATCTGGAAGCCGGTGACGATCGCCATGGTGAGCCAGTAGGCGGGTTTGCGGAACAGCCCGGTCTTCAGCACGGCGAGCTCGAACAGTACGACCACGATCACCGAGACGACGGCCGGAACGGTGTAACCCCAAGGGATCATCGCCGGACCACCTGTTTCCCTCGGCGCCGGACCGCGGTGAGGGTGAGCTGGACCGCTTCGTAGGTCAGCACCCCGCAGATCGGGATCACGACGAAGAACAGGATCTCTTCCAGCGGAAGGGAGAACGGGGCGCGGACGCCGGTGACGAATTCGGGCGCGTAACTCCAGACCTCACCGGCGATCGCCAGCGCGTCCCAGACGAGGAAGACCACGGCCACCGGGAGCAGCGCGCGGGCGAGGCGTTTCGGCTGCCGGTAGACGCGGGCGCCCGCGATTTCCAACGGGAGCGTCACCAGGACGCATGCCGCCAGTACGACCAGGTATTCGACCTTGCCCACTCAACCCACCGCCGACGGGGGAGCGGGGGCGGGATGCCGCGTCCGAGCCCACTGTGAACGGGCGAGCGCGCCACAGGCGACCCCGAGCCGGCGGCGCCGGGACACCGTCGCCCGGCCGGCGAAGACGTCGTGGCCGGCGTCTTCGATCCGGTCGAGGATCTCCCCGTACAGGATCGCGGCGGTGGCCACGCAGGGGCGTGAGACCGGATGCAGCATCGCGATTCCCGGCCGCGCTTCGGCGTAGACGCGCCGGGTCACCGCGATCTGTTCCTTGATCGCGGCCCGCACGCGGACGTCGGCTCGGCCGTGCTCGGCGCACCAGGAGAGCCGTTCGCGGTCGACGTCGTGTTCCTTGAGTTCGTCGGCGGGCAGATAGACCCGGCCGCGCGCGAAGTCCTCGGCGACGTCGCGGAGGAAGTTGGTCAGCTGGAAGGCCTTGCCGAGCGCGGCGGCGCGCGGTGCCGCCTCTTCGCGAGGAGCCACGGCGCCGAGGATCGGGAGCACCTGCAGGCCGATCACCTCCGCCGAGCCGCGCACGTAATCGTCGAGATCGTGTCTGGTGGCGTAGTCGGTGACGCTCAGATCCATCCGCATCGACGTGAAGAAGTCGCGGAAGAGCGGTTCCTCCAGCTCGTACCTGGCCGCCGTGTCGATCACCGCCGCCAGCAGGGGATCGTCACTGGTCCCCGCGGTCAGCTCGGCGAGAAACCGATCCTCCACTTCGGACAGTCGTGTGGCCAGGGACTCCGGGGTGGCGTCCGCGTCGGGCTCGTCGACGATGTCGTCCAGCCATCGCGCGAATCCGTAGAGCGCGTGGACGGCGGGCCGTTGCGCTGGGGTCAGCATGCGGGTCGCCAGAAAGTACGTCCGGCCATGCCGGGCGTTGATGTCGCGGCACCAGGTGTACGCGGCTCGCAGGCTCGGGTCGTGGATTTCGGCGGCGTCGAGTTCGCGTCGGGTCATCGGCTCGCCTCCGTGGTCAGGTCGAGGACGCGCGAGCGGCGTCCGGGCACGCCGGTGATCCGGTCGGCGGCCAGCCTGCCGGAGATCAGCACGGTCGGCACGCCCACTCCCGGCACCGTCGCACCTCCGGCGAGGACGACGTTTTCGGTGCCACGTGGGAGGTTTCGGGGCCGGAACGGTCCGGTTTGGACGAAGGAATGGGCGTAGCCGAAGGGGGTTCCGGCCACGAGCCCGCGGTCGGCCCAGTCGGCGGGGCTGATGACCTCGGTGAACTCGGGTTCGAAATCCGGCAGGAGCCGCTGCCGCGCGACGGCGAGGATCTCCTCCGCGTACGGTCCGGCTTCGGCGGCCCAATCCGCGGGGCCCCGGTCGAGATTCGGGACCGGCGCGAGGATCGAGTAGAGCTGACGGCCCGGCGGTGCGAGGCCCGGATCGGTCGCGGTCGGCCGGGTGATCAGCAGGGACGGGTCGCTCATGCGGCGGCCGGTGGTGATGAGTTCGTCGAAGGTCGAGCGCCACCCGTGTCCGAAGGAAATGGTGTGGTGCCCGACATCGGGCCGGGTATCGGGGCCGCCGGTGTGCAGGATCAGCGCCGACGGCGCGGGCCGCAGCGGAACAGGCCGCGTCGGAGCTCGGCCGAGCAGCCGGTAGCTCTCGGGCAGCTCGGTCGTGAGGACGACGGCGTCGCACGGATGGCGTTCGCCGGCGGCAGTGCGGACCGCGTGGATCCGGCTGCCGTCGCGTTCGAGCGTGCGCACGGGGTCGCCGTAGTGGAAGGTGACGCCGTTCTCGGCGGCGACCCGGGCGAGCGCCTGGGGCAGTGCCGCGACCCCGCCGGGAGGGAAGTACACGCCGCCGACAGTGTCCATATAGGAGATGACCGCGTACAGCGCGAGCGCCCGCATGGGCGACTCGCCCGCGTAGAGCGCTTGGAAGGTGAACACCCGCTTCAGCCGCTCGTCGGACAGGAAAGACCCGATCTTCGGGTCCAGCCGCCGGAATCCGCCCAGCGCCACCAGACGGGCCAGATCCGGGTTGAGCATGCCCAGCGGTGAGTCGATGTTCGAGTCGATGAACCGGCCGAACTCGGTGCGGTAGAGCCGGGTCAGCCAGTCGCGCAGCCGGAGGTAGCCCGCGGCCTCGGCAGGCCCGGCGAACTCGCGTACCGCGTCCGTCATCGCCGCGGCGTCGGTGTGCACGGGCAGGGTGCTGCCGTCGGCGAACTGTGCCAGGTAGGCCGGGTCGAGCCGGGTGAGCGGCAGTTCCTTGTCCAGTTCGGCGCCCACGGCGCCGAAGGTGTCCCGCAGGATCGACGGCATGGTCAGCACCGTCGGGCCGGTGTCGAGCAGATAGCCCTTGCGTTCGACGCGCCCCGCGCGGCCACCGGGGCCCGGGTCGCGTTCGAGGACGGTGACCTCGCGACCGCGACCCGCCAGGTGCAACGCGGCCGCCAGCCCCGACAACCCCGCTCCCACGACGACGATCCGGTCCGTCCGGCCGGGCACCGTTTTCACTGGTCGCGCTCCGTGCACCGGGTGGCGAGGACGGCCAGCGCGTCCGCGGACTGTCGGGGGACGACGGCTGGGTCGATGACCGCGAGCGCCTTGTCGGCACGTTCCCGGATGAGTTCGCCGAGGCGTTCGCGTGCGCCGGTCGCCGTGATCAGTTCGCGCCATCGGGCCACCGCGTCGTCGTCGACCGTGGTCAGGTTCAGCAGTTCGCCGAGTTCGTCACGCTGCCGCCGGTCGGCCATCTCCACGGCGAGCACCACGACGCTGGACGCCTTGCGATCGCGGAGGTCCTGGCCGGCGGGTTTGCCGGTGACCGCGGGATCACCGAAGACACCGAGCAGGTCGTCCTTGAACTGGAACGCCTCGCCGACCAGGCCGCCGTACTCGGCGAGGGCGGCCATGACGTCCGGACCGCAGCCCGCCAGCGCCGCGCCGAACTCCAGCGGCCTGCGGACGGTGTAGTTGCCGGACTTCCGGCGCAGCACGTCGAGCAGCGCGTCCCAGCCGGGAAGCGTCCGGGCGTCGTTCACCAGATCGGCGAGTTGGCCCACCGCCAGCTCCGCGCGCATCGCGTCGTACCTGGGCCAGCCGCGCGACAGCGTTTCCGCGTCCAAACCGGACTCCCGGAGCAGCTGCTCCGACCAGACCAGGAAAAGGTCACCGGCGAGCGTCGCCGCGGATTCGCCGAACCGGTCGGCGGAGCCACTCCACCCCTGTTCGGCATGCCACCGCGCGAACCGCACGTGCAGCGCGGGACGGCCCCGCCGCAGCGCCGAGGCGTCCATGACGTCGTCCTGCGCCAGCGCGAAACAATGGAGCAATTCCAAGCTCGACGCGGCCCGCAGAGCGGCGTCCGATTCCGGGCCTCCGCATCGCCAGCCGACATAGGCGAACATCGGCCGGAGGAATTTCCCTCCGGCGAGGAACTGAGGGAGGACGGTTTCCGCGAGTTCGCCCTCGCCACGGCCGGAAAAGTGCTCGGCGGCCCGTGCTGCGACGAAACCGTGGGCTTCGGCAAGACAACGCCCGCTCAAAGCGTCCAGCCAGGCGACCTGCGCCTCCTTCGACGGCACTGTTCCCGCCGCCATTGTCGACGCCATCGCCTTCCCTCCGCCGATCCGGTGATTTCGTTTCATAACCGTTTCACGTCTGGTGTACCTTGTCTACTAGATCCGGCGGTACGCCCGCAACTCGAGCGGTGTCGGCTGATAGGGCAAGGAAATCGTGGGTTTCCCGGGATTTCCCGGCTCAAACCCGGATCGCTCGCGGATCGAAGAAAGACCGTCTCGCGGACGAGAGTGGCCCGGTCCCCGCCACCCTCAGGAGCCCGGCGCCCCTCGCGCCTGGCTCCGGATGCCCGGCGGCGCCTGGTGTGGACCGGTCCTTCCCTTGGGCCCCTCCGTGGCGCCGCCGGGCGTTCTTCGTTCCGGGGACGGTATGCGCCTGCCCACGTCCGGTGACCTCGTAAGCTGCCCGCAGTGATAGCCCTGTGAGCGGGCACTGGCACCGGAAATGTGGAACGGATGGACGTCGACGAGATGAGCGGCCTTGGCGGCCCCCGAGCCGGCGGTTCGTGGACCCCCGGCAAGGTCGCCGAGATGCTGGGCGTCTCGCCGGTCACGCTCCGGACCTGGGATTCGCGTTACGGGGTCGGCCCCACCCTTCGTGCAGGCGGGCGTCATCGCCGTTACTCGGACGCGGATGTTCGCAGGTTGCAGCATATGCAGCGGCTGATCGACCGGGGAATTCCCGCCCGCGAGGCGGCCGCGGCGGCGTTCTCCGGTATCGGTGAGACGGTCCCGGTCGTACCCGTCGACAGGCTGGTCGACGAACTCGAGCAGGCCGCGGAAGACCTCGAGTTCGCTTCCATCGCGGCGTTGCTGGACGAGACCCTCGACGCGGTCGGCGCGGCGGCGACGTGGGCCGACGTGTTGCTGCCGATCCTGCGTGGCCTCGGAGGCCGCTGGTCCCGGGGTGACGTGTGTTTCGAGTCGGAATGGGCGCTCACCACCGAGGTTTCCCTGGCACTGCAACGCTACGTCGCCCGATTCACCACCGCGCCGTCTGAACGCGGAGTACTCATCGCCTGTTGCCCGGAGGAGCGGCACAGCCTGCCGGTCGAGGTTCTCCGGGCGTCCCTGGCGGAGATCGGTGTCCCCGCCGTCTACCTCGGTCAAATGGTGCCCGCGGAGACCTTGGCCGGTCTGGCGTCCAGAATGGATCCGGTGCTGGTGGTCCTGTGGTCGATGTCCGCCAGTACCGTCGACGTCCTGCTGTGTGAGCGTCTGCAGCGGCAGGGGTCCGAGGTCGTAGTCGCCGGTCCCGGCTGGGAGGGCCTCAACGTTCGTGGCGCGCCCTGGGTCAACGATCTGACCACCGCGCTGGAGGTCGCCGCCGCCCGCTTCAAAGCCTGAACCGTTGCGAGATCGCTTCAAGTGCCTGAGGATTGCTGGGTATGGATCGTTCCGGCAGAGGACGCGCGGCAGGAGGGTTTCCGGTGGATCTCAGGCGGCAGGTGGTCGAGCGCTGGCCGGCGAAGTGGCCGGTCCAGCCGTTCCGGGAACCGGCTTGGGCCCGGCAGGAACCGACCTACCGCGAATGCCGCCCCGCGCTGATCGACGCCGCGGTCAAACGCGCCGACGCCCGTCCGGCGGGCAACTGGTTCGTCGTCGCGGCCAGTCGTGAGATCGGCGCGGATCAGCCACTGGGTCTGCGCGCCGGTGGCCGGGAACTGGTGGCCTGGCGTGGTCCGGATGGTGACCTGGTCATCGGCCCGGGTGCCTGCCCGCATCTCGGTGCTCCGCTCGACCAGGCTCGTGTCCATTGTGGAGAGTTGGTCTGCCGGTGGCACGGATTGCGGATCGGGCCCGAGCGGCCGGGCTGGTCACGGCTGCCGTCCCATGACGACGGAGTGCTCGCCTGGGTTCGCCTCGACCGCTTCGGTGGTGAAAGCCCCACGGAGTGGCCGATCGTGCCCGTCCGTCCGCGAGGCGACGTCACCATCGACGCGGTCGCGACGCTGACCGGGACCTGCGAACCGGTGGACGTTGTCGCGAACCGGCTCGATCCTTGGCACGGAGCGTGGTTCCATCCGTACTCGTTCACCCGGCTGAAGGTCCTGTCGGCTCCACAAGGGAACGACGTCACCGGCGCCGAGGACAAGTTCGTCGTCGAAGTGACCTTCCGGCTCGCCGGGAAACTGGGCGTGCCGGTGATCGCCGAGTTCACCTGCCCCGAGCCGCGCACGGTGCTGATGACCATCGTCGACGGCGAAGGCACGGGCAGCGTGGTCGAAACCCATGCCACGCCGCTCGGGAACGGCCCCGACGGACGACCGCGTACCGCCGTGATCGAGGCGACGATAGCCACGTCCGACCGGCCCGGTTTCGCCAAGGCCGCCCGGATCGCACCGGCTCTGCGGCCCCTGATGCGCCGTGCGTCCGCGCGTCTCTGGCGGGACGACCTCGCCTACGCCGAGCGGCGCTATGCCTTGCGAGCGGGAGACGTCGCCGATGGCCGGGCATGAACCGACGTCGTGATCGTGGGTGCGGGCAGATGCTGGGCGCGGTGCAGAAACCGCTGCTCAAACTGCGGCATGTCGATGGGTGACGAGAACCTGTGGCACGTGGTGGACGCTCCGGCGGTGGGCGTCGAGCCGTTCCGGACCCGGTAGTGTGCCGGTACTGATGCGCCTCTGTGAAAAACTCTTGGGGTACACGATGAGCATGGATGAGGATGCCCGTGTGGCCGCGTCGGTGGACAAGGTCTCGGTGGGGCGGGTGTATGACTATCTGCTCGGCGGGACGCACAACTATGCCGTCGATCAGGCGTTCGCCGAGCAGCAGCTTGCGGTGCTGCCGGAGATCCGGGATTTCGCCCGTGCGAATCGGGCGTTCCTCGGCCGGGCTGTCCGTTTCATGGTCGGGCAGGGCATCCGGCAGTTCGTGGACATTGGCTCCGGATTGCCGACGCAGGGCAATGTGCACGAGGTCGCCGATGAGGTGGCACCGGGTGAATGCCGGGTGGTCTACATCGACAACGAGCCGATTGCCCGGGCGCACGCGCAGATCCTGCTGGAGCAGACTGCGGACCCGAACCGGCATGCCGCGCTGGACGCCGATTTCTTCGACCGGCGTCTGCTGTGGGATCGGGTGCTCGACACGGGCCTGATCGACCGGACGCAGCCGATCGGGCTGCTGCTGGTGGCCCTGTTGCATTTCATGCCGGACGAGCAGAATCCGCACGCCGCGCTCGGGTTCCACCGCGCGATGCTGCCGCCGGGCAGTTTCCTGGCGGTGTCGCATATTCATGTCGCGCCCGAGGACGTCGAGACGCAGAACGCGGGCAAGAAGGTGGCGCAGGAATACGGGCGCCGGACCAACCACACGGCGATCATGCGGTCGCGTGAGCAGATCGCCGAGTTCTTCGGAGACTTGGAGCTGGTAGAGCCCGGCCTGGTGTGGCTACCTCAATGGCACCCCGACATCGCGTGCGCCGGCAAGGACGCCGCCCGGTCGCGTGGCCTGGCCGGCGTCGCGCGCACCCACTGAAAGTCCGAGACCGACCTGAATTGGTTCAGCTGTCCCTACCGATGAGCTCGTACGCGATGTAGCTTTCTCAAGCGCCGAGGTGGTGTTGGCGGGATCGATGGCTGTTCCCGATGGCGGTGTTCCGGCTCCGGGGGTGGTCATGGTAGGTGGGTCCGGACCGTCGGACCGGAACAACGACACTCACTTTCCCCCGATCCGCCGACACCTCGTGGAAGCCGGGATCGCTGTGCTGTCATACGACAAGCGCGGTGTTGACGCGTCCTCCGGTGACTGGCGCGAAGCGACCATCGACGACTTGGCGGTCGACGCCGTCGCCGCCCTGGACTTCCTCCGTGCGCAACCCGGAGTGCAAGCCGAAACCACAGGACTGTTCGGGCACAGCGAAGGCGGCTGGGTCGTCCTGTGCGCCGCGGCCCGAGAGGATGTTCCCTGGGTGGTCACCAACGGCTGCCCCGGCATGACACCCGCTGCTCAGGACCGGTACGCACTGGCTAACGCCCTCCGGCAGACAGTCGGCGTCACGTCCGACGACGTCGATACTGCTCTGGCCGCGTACGACCGTCTTGTCGGCGCCGGTCGGCACGGTGCCGACTTCGCCGAAGCAACGAGACTGGTCCGGTCCGCGCCGATCTCTGCTGCTGTCAATGATCTGTTCAGCGAGTACTGGGCCGAGATGGACGAGAGTCTCTGGGAGTTCACCAAGCGCAAGCAAGACCACGATCCGATCCCGAACGCGCTGCGCCTGCACTGTCCGCACCTGGCGATCTTCGGTGGCGCCGATGAACTGGTTCCGGTGGCCGACAGCATCTATCTGTTCTCCGCGGCCGGCTGCCATCCCGATCGCCATCCTCGGGCCACGCTGACCGTTGAGGTGTTTCCCCACGCCAACCACCGCGTTCAGGTAGACGGCGGCACCGGTCTGGCGTCCGGCTACCTCGAAACCCTGACCCGGTGGATCACAGAGCGGACTTGACATCGATTCGCCCAGCCGACGCACGCCCATCGGCAGAAGCGGACGGGCAAGCGATTGCATGGGTCAGCCGTCTGAGCTTGACCTTCCCACTTCGGGGCGGAAACTCGGCATACCCAGGGCTGTGGTGTATTGGGTGGCCAACGCCTGCATAGCCTCGAGCTTCTGTGTTGCGGCGGCCAGGGTGGTCTCGATCGCGGCGACCTCACCGAACCAGCCCTGCTCCTTCGCCTCATCAAGTCGGTCGGCTCACACCCCGGTGAGATCCACAGGCAGGCTCAGCATCTCCCAGCTGGCCCTCGAAGCAGGCGTCAAACGCTGGTATCTCACCCACCAGCACCTGGACCTCAAGGACCTGTTCCAAGCTCGTGTGAAGGCAGCGGACAACACCCCGGCCGCGTTCGAGAAGCGACTCGGCGACTACGAGTTGCTCAAGAAGAAGCACGCGGAGCTGCTGACCTACACCGCAGGACTTGAGGAACGCCTCGCAATCTACGCCGCGTCGCTCAACCTGCTGAGTCTGGAGAACGCTGCCTTGGCCGAACAGAGCAAAACCGCCGCCCGCGTTACTCCCATCCGGCCTCGGTCACCGCGCCTGAATACTGAGGGACTGGCCTTGTCAGCCGGAGTGGCGGACGTGACGTGATCATTCCTTCCGGACTAGGAGCGGGGCGCAACGCACTCGATGCGACATGAGCGGATGGGGCGCGGGCGAAGCTAGGGCTGGCGCAGCGGCTGCCGGCGGCGGCGGTGCTGTCCGATGTCGACGTTGTCGTCCACATCGGACACGTGATTGTCGGGCAGTACGTGGCCGAGAAGCTCAGTGTTCCCGCCGTGCCCGCGCTCCCGGGTGCCGATGTATGTGTCGGCGAGCGAGTTCTCCGGCCCGGCCAGGATGTTCCGCAAACGCTGCCGCGCTGGCTCAACCGGGCCACGTTCGCGGGTATGCGGAGGCCGGCGCTGCTGTTCGGGCGGGAGGTCGACCAGTTGCGCACTGGGCTCACCGGTCGAACCGCCCTGACCTTGTGGGTGGCGGGATCGAAGGGGCCCGGAGGTTGCTTCAGGAGGTGGATAGCTCGCCGGGTGAGGTGCCGAAGAGCCAACGGTTTCCTTCGGGGTCTTGGAGTTCGCAGTCGCGGGTCCCGTGAGGCGTGTCGTAGGGCTCGCGGACCACGTCGGCTCCGGCGGCGACGGCGCGGGCGAAGAGCGCGTCGGGGTCGGGTTCGACGACGTAGCACCGAACCGGCGCCACGGGCATCCGCTGTCGTGGATCGACGTAGTCGTTGCCGTCCAAGCCCAGCATGATGCCGCCGCCGCGAGGGCCGGCGAGTTCGGCGTGAACGAGTTGCCCGGTGTGGTCGGGATAGGCGACCCTGACCTTGAAACCGAATGCCGTTTCGTAGAAGTCGATCAAAGTGCGAAGGTCACGGCATCGCAGGGTGGGCCAGATTTGAGGGCCGGCCGGGGTGAGCCCGGCCGTGTTGCTTGTCGTCATGAGGACCAGACGGTAGGAGGCGACCCCGCTGCGGGGGAAGACCTGGGCCTGGTGGCAACCATCACAGAAACTCGCTAAGCTAGTTAGTGACTTATCTAGTAGTCTACTGGCCATGACTTCCTCTGCTCGCGGCTCTCGTCGCGCCGACACGACGCCCGCCGCCGGGCCGGACCATCTGCCTGGTCGGCGGACGGTCGAGTCCCCTGGCGTGGGCAACGCGGTGATGGAACGCCTGCAAGAGGTGGGGACGTTGACGCGGGTGATCGAGCAGCGCCTAAGCGGGGCTCTGGGGATCAACGCCACGGATCTGGCGGCAATGGAGCACCTCACCACCGACGGCCCGTTGACCGCCAAGGAGCTCGCGGACAGGCTGCGGGTCTCGACCGCGGCGAGCACGCACGTCGTGGACCGGCTGGAGAAGGCCGGGCACATCGTCCGCCGTCCGCATCCCACCGATCGCCGCAAGGTGATGGTCGAGCCGGTCGCGGAGTCGGCGGACCGGCTCTTCGGTCACTTGCGTCCGCTGCTGCGCGGCGTGGAGGGCCTCGTCGAAGCGCTGGCCCCCCGCGACCGGGATGTCGTGGAGGCCTTCTTGACCGGAGTCGTGCAGATCTACACGGACACAGCGGACTCCTTCCCCAAGCGCTGACTTTTCTCGCCGCGGCAGGCAAGCCGCCACACATGCCCACCGGGGGCGTTCGTTCCGCGCGGATGTCCTCCGGCGTACGAACGCGCCTGGAAACGGGCGCTACCACCAGAATCTGGAGAAAATCATGTCTATACCCGAGAAGAAGATATCGCCGCGGGCGGTGTGGTGGCTGCTGGCCACCGTGCTTGTCGTCGAGTTGATGGATCTGATCGACTCGACGATCGTCAACGTGGCGGGCCCGTCGCTCGAGCGGTCCCTGGGTTCGAGTCCGGTCGGCTTGCAGTGGGTGATCGGCGGCTACGCCCTGACGCTCGGCGCGGGCCTCGTGCTGGGCGGGCGGCTCGGTGACCGCTTCGGCCGCCGTCCGATGTTCCTGTTCGGGCTCGTGGCCTTCACCCTCGCGTCGCTGCTGTGTGCGGTCGCGCCGAGTGTCGGACTGTTGATCGCCTTCCGCCTGGTCCAGGGCGTGGCGGGGGCGATGATGCTGCCGCAGGGCCTCGGCATCCTGCGCGACAACCTGACGCCCCGTGATCTCACCAAGGCCCTCGCGATCTTCGGGCCGGTGCTGGGACTCGGCGGTGTGCTGGGCCCGGTATTGGGTGGTGCGCTGGTCGACTGGGATGTGTTCGGCCTCGGCTGGCGGCTGGTGTTCCTGGTCAACGTCCCGGTCGGTCTCGTCGCACTGGTGTTGGCCTGGCGGCTGGTGCCCCGCGGCGCCGGGGTCCGGACTCTGCGCGTGGACATCGTCGGCGCGGTGCTCGTCGCCGCCGCGTCCGCGCTGCTGGTCCTGCCGCTCAACGAGGGGCAGGCCGCGGGATGGCCGTTGTGGACTTGGCTTTCGCTGTCCGCCGCCGCGCTCGGCTACGTCGGATTCGCGCTGTGGCAGCGCCGTGTCGTGCGCCTGGACCGCGACCCGCTGGTCACCCCGGCCCTGTTCGGCAAACCCGCGTTCACCGTCGGGCTGGCCGCGGTCGCGCTGTTCTTCGGCGGCCTGATCGGCACCCAGCTGGTGCTGACGTTCTTCCTGCAGATGGGCCAGGGTTTCACCGCAGGGGAGGCCGGGCTGGGCAATCTGCCGGTCGCGCTGGGCACCGCCGTCGGCGGCGGGATCAGCGGGGGATTGCTCGCCGCCAAACTCGGCAGGGCCGTCCTGCAAGCCGGGGCCATCGTCCAGTTCGCGGGTGTCGCCTGGCTGTGGATCGCTCTGGCCGACACCACCGGTTTCACGATCTGGCAGATCGTGCCCGGCAGCGTCGTCGCCGGCATCGGTGCGGGCATCGTGATCGCCGCGGTGTTCAACACCGTGCTCGGCGCCGTCGACGACGACGAGGTCGGCTCCGCCTCCGGCGTCCTGTCCGCGGTCCAGGCGATCGGCGGCTCGGTCGGTGTCGCGGTGTTCAGCACCGTGTTCTTCGCCGACGTCACCCAGCCCACCGAGAGCTTCCGTGACGCCCTCGTGGTCCAGGCGATCGTCATCGGACTGTTCCTGCTCATCTCACCGCTGTTCCCCCGTCGCGCCCGCCCCGACGACGCGGACCTCGCCGCCGATACCGACGCCACGACACCGGCGGACATCGTGGACGCGGACACCACGGTGGCGAGCGCCGCGCCCGCCTCCCGGACCGCAGACGGCTCCCGCTGATCATGGGCACCGCGCCCGGTGCCCATGATCAGGCACCCCAGCATCCCGCTCCGTAAGGAGGACACCCATGTCCCGCACCATCTTGATCTCCGGCGCCAGCATCGCCGGGCCCGCGCTCGCCTACTGGCTCCACCAGCACGGCATGACCGCGACCGTGATCGAACGCGCGCCGGAACTACGCCCTGGCGGGCAGACCGTCGACCTGCGCGGCGCCGGCCGCACCGTCATCGAACGGATGGGCCTCGAACAGGCCGCCCGCGACCGCATCACCCATGAGGAGGGAATGCACTTTGTCGACGCCCGCAACCGGATCCGAGCGTCGTTCGGCACCGATTCCCTTGATGGCGACGGGTTCGTCACCGAACTGGAACTCCTGCGCGGTGAACTCGCCAGCCTGCTTCACCAGCACACCCGCGACGACATCGACTACGTCTTCGGCAACGAGATCACCGGGCTGACCGACACCGGCGACGGCGTGGACGTCACCTTCCGCAACGGCGCGGACCGGCGATTCGACCTCGTCGTCCTCGCCGACGGCCTCCGATCCCGCACCCGCGACCTCGTCTTCGCCGACATCGCCCGCACCCGCTCGTTCGGTCTCTACACCGCCTACTTCACCATTCCCCGCGCCGAGTCCGACGGCCGCTGGGCCCGCTGGTACAACGCCCCCGGCCGCCGCGTCGTCCTCCTGCGCCCCGACAACCAAGGCACCACCCGCGCCTCACTGTCCTTCCTGTACCCGCAACCCGGACTCGAACGGCTGCAAGCCCCCGCACAACAGGACTTCCTGCGCCGCCACTACGCCGACGCCGGCTGGGAAACCCCACGCGTCCTCGACACCATGGCCGACTCACCGGACTTCTACTTCGAATCCATCGGCCAGATGCACCTCAAGCACTGGTCACGCGGCCGGATCGCGGCCGTCGGCGACGCCGCCTACTGCGCCTCCCCGCTCAGCGGCATGGGCACCAGCCTCGCCCTCGTCGGCGCCTACGTCCTCGCCGGCGAACTCAGCCGACACACCGACCACCACGACGCCTTCCACGCCTACGAAACCATCATGCGGCCCTACGTCGCACAAGCACAGAAAGTCCCATGGATCGCGCCCCGCCTGGCCTCCCCGAAAACCCACACCGGCATCCGCCTCCTCAACACCATCGCAAGCCTCGCCACCAACCCCAAAATCAGCCGCCTCGCCACCCGATTCACCAACCCACCCTCAGACGCCATCAACCGGTCGCCGTCACCACCGGTTATGACGACACCGTGCGGATCTGGCACCTCGCCACAGGCGAGGAGATCACCACCATCGCCGTCCACATCAAATCGGTGACGGCGGTGGCCTGCAGCAGGCTCGACAGCCGACCAATCGCCGTCACTGTCAGCCACGACCACACTGCGCGGGTGTGGGATATCGCCACGGGCGAGGAGATCACCACCTTCACCAACCACACCCGTGCGGCGCTGGCGGTGGCCTGCAGCATGCTCGACGACCGACCGGTCGCCATCAGCGCTGGCGAAGACCGCACTGCGCGGGTGTGGGATATCGCCACCGGTGAGGAGATCACCACCTTCACCAGCCACACCGACTCGGTGATGGCGGTGGCCAGTAGCACCCTCGACGGTCGACCCGTCGCCATCACCGCCGCCGACGACACAACTGCGCGGGTCTGGCGATTTCCTGCCGTGGCCACAACTTCGCCCGCATCCCGCGGCCACTCTGCCAATATCTGCGCCGAGACAAGCAGCGTGCTGGATGGCCGACCGGTTGCGGTCACCAGCGGCGACGACGGCACTGTGCGGATCTGGGATCTCGCAACCGGCGAGGAGATCACCACTCTCGCCAACCGCGCAGACTTAGTGATGGCGGTGGCCAGCGACACTCTCGATGGCCGACCGATTGCCGTCACCAGCGGCAAAGATGACACCGTGCAGGTCTGGGACCTTGCGACCGGCGAAGACATCACCACCTTCACCCACCACACCGGCCCGGTCATGGCACTGACCTGCAGCAACCTCAATGGCCGACTCGTCGCCATCACTGGTGACTACGATGGTGTCGTCCGGGTTTGGGACCTCGCCACCGGCGCTGAGATAGCCACCTTCACCAGCCACACGGATACGGTGATGGCGGTGGCCAGCAGCACCCTCGACGGTCGACCCGTCGCCGTCACTGCCGGCTACGACGACACTGCGCGGGTGTGGGACCTTGCGACCGGCGATGAGATCACCACCTTCACCCACCACACCAGCTCGGTATGGGCAGTGGCCAGCAGCGCTCTCGATGGCCGGCCTGTCGCCATCACTGGTGACTACGATGGTGTCGTCCGGGTTTGGGACCTCGCCACCGGCGCTGAGATAGCCACCTTCACCAGCCACACGGATACGGTG
>NZ_JBWKEA010000018.1:0-41419 GCF_056435685.1 Amycolatopsis sp. NPDC043885 | reverse complement strand
TGATGGCGGTGGCCAGCAGCACCCTCGACGGTCGACCCGTCGCCATCACCGCCAGCGAAGACGACACCGTGCGGGTCTGGGACCTGGACACCGGCGACGAGGTCGCAATCTTCGACCTTCGCAGTATTCGCGGCGTAGCGATTGGGCCGGGGGGTGAACTCATCATTGCGGCAGGGTGGGATCTCACAGTCCTAGATCACATCGCGAGACGCTGAATCCGCGGAGGAACGGCCACTTCCCACGTGCCAGAAAGTCTGGGGAAACCCGTTGTGGCGGCGGCAACATAGCTTCTTTCTACTGGTGCAGTGCACATATTCGATCGTGCGGAATTGGCCAGACCCATCTCGCTCATGTCCCGGCGGCGTCGGTCAGCGACGCCTCACAGGTGGCGCACAGCCCTTCGTTGGTGAGTCGCGCGACCGGGTTGGGTAGTTACGGTTCGTCGATGACAGCGCGTAGGGTGCGGTAGAGCCGCCGGAACAGAGCTTGCTGGTCCTTTCTCCCTGCGTAGCGGTGGGGCTGATGTAATGGGGTCTCGGTACCGGCGAAGGTACGAGTCAGGTCGGCGAGGTGGCGACGTACGACGCGGGCGCCGTTGGCCTTGAAGTTGGTCGCCGCCCGCTTCTGTTCCGGCGGAGTGAGAGTTGGGTCGGCGGGCGGCTTGCGGTCGGGAGCGAACAGCACCAGTTCCAGACGGTTCATCGCCACGCCTGGCGATGCCGATATGGGCTTCGGCGGCGCTGAGCCCGATCGTGAAATGAGCCACGACGGTTACCCGCCCAGATAAATGAACGCGCCCCAGTCTCGATAACTGGGATGATGCTCGCGGGTGTGTCGCTGAGCCTTGTGAAAGGCGGACACGGGCGCGATATTTTCACGCAGGCCGGTGTAGAACCGGACGAAGAAGGTGTGGGCCACGTCCGGAGCGACCGGCCACAGCGCACCGACGACTGCGTGTGCGCCCGCACGCAGGAACGCGGCGGCAAGTCCGTGCAAATTGTCGTGGAAGTCGTATCGCAGGAGGGCGGACTCACAAGCGCTCAGCGTCACCAATTCGACGCCTCGCAGATCCTGCCGGAGAATATCGATGGCATGGAGCGACGTTCCCTCCAGATAGACCCTGGCGAACATCGGCGCGTCCGCGTCTTGACGGCCATGGGCGGCGATATGGAGGTATCGCCGACCGGGTAGCTGTTTGAAAACGGCGGAGGGAGTGGCGTCCTCGCCGACAAGGGCGGCGGAGCCGAATAGTGCCGCGATGTGCCGTGCTTGTTCGTGGAGTGAAGGCTCTTCGGTCAGTCCTACCGGGACACCACCGGCGGCCGAAGCGACCGCGAGCACGCCGCCGGGCGCGGCTGCGGCCGGGCGGAAGAGGCATTCCGTGGACGGGATGACACTGATCGCGAATCTGTCGGCGAAGATCCCGTCTCCGAACGGGATTAGATGCAACGGCAGGAAATACGTCGACTCGTGTGGCCACAGGATCAGGTGGTCCCGCTGCGGGCCCGCGATCTCGTCGAGTGCACGGAGAAAGGGCTCATGCAAGTAGCCGGCGATATCCCGCAGCTCGGCGGTCGCCGCGCGGGTGACCACCCGATGCAGCGGCTCGTCGGTCACTGCCCGGCGCAATGACTCGACCGCACGGCCGAAGTCCGAGAAGACCGTCTGACCGATTTCGAGGTCGTCCCCGGGAAGCGTGAGACTGCTCAGCATCCGTCCAGGTTTGACCGGGTCGTACATGCCCGCGATCATGGCCTTGTCGGAGGTGATGATCATGCCGTGATATCCGCGGGTCAGCTTGGCCCCCGCGGCCCCGACCAGCAAGGCGAGCAGTACCGCGTCCTTGGGCAGCGCCCGTTGGATCTCCTGGAGCGATCGGGCAGGCGCTCCGGCGGTGGAGAGCAGCAGCCGGTCGGTGTCGGAGGTTTGGATCCGGCGACGCAGGTTCCGCTGTTGCTCGGCCGGCGTCGCGCCGGGCTCGCGTTCTGCCGGTTGCAGATAGGCACTGAGCAACATCTCGTCGTCGACGAATTCCGTGATCGGGCTGTCTCGTTCGATCTCCGCCGTCGACAGGTCTGTCAGCGGCCATTCGTTCCGCGGATCCGGCGTCATCGGGCCTGGAGCCGCCAGCGCCACGCTCAATCCGCGGCCTTTGACCTGTTGGAGAACGCTCAGCACGGCCTCGATTGTGATCGAGCGGTCGGCGACCCATCGGCCGAGCAAGGAGGTGAGGCAGTCGTTCATGATCGACCACGCGGCCTCGGGCAGATACGGCAGGACGTCGCGGCCGAGTTCCGTCAAGTCTTCCACCACGCCGCGATCCAGGTCCACGAGATCCTCGGACGACGCGGCCTCCAGCAGCTGCGCGACGGCGTCGAGGGAGAACGTCGCCCAATCCGTGTGGGACCACTCGGCGAGCGCGCGGGCAGCGGCGATGAGCGCGGGCACCGATCGGGCCGGTGAGTGGTTCAGCTCCATACGCGACCGATAAGCGGCTACATGCGTCGAGACCCTGGCGAGCCTGTCGGTCAGTTCTGGGGCGTACTCTCGCACGGCTTCGGCGGCCCGGCCATCGGAGGCGTCGTAGGTATGGATGAGCGCGTGGATCCGGCCCAAGGCTACAGCCCAGCCGGCAAGTCCTTCCTCGTCCTCGTCCGTGGGTGGGCCGGCCCGCTCCAGTTCGAGGCAGCTTGGGAGCTCGTCCGGGACGCAATGGGCGATCGCGATTTCGGCGAACCGGCGCTGACTCTCCATCTCGGGGTCCTCGAGGAGCGGAACCAGCATCCTGATCACCTGCTCGAGCTCCTGCGAGAGTCCCAGCGCGCCGAGCGCCCGCATGGCGGTCATACCGGCGGTGACCGTACTCGCCGGTCCGTCCGGCATGGTGTCCACAAGCGGCGCCACGACATTTCGCGACAACATGGCGCTTTTGCGTCCTCGCAGGCACAGCAGCCAGTACAGGCGATTGCACGCCAGTTCGTTCCGGCCGACGGGAAGCAGCGTCATCGCTTCGGTACACCAGGCATCCACGACGGATAGATCGACATCGCCGCCTGCTTCGTGCCTGCTGTACTCGGCGAAGGCCATCTGAGCGAGAATCGCGCCCCTGTGGGCTTCTTTCGCTTCAACGCAAGCCTTCCGGAAATGGTTCACGGCGGCGGCCAACTCGGTCGCCGCATCGGGCATATCCGGATCGGCGACGCCGGAGGACGACAGGCGCCGAACCCGCCACCGCGCCTGCTGGCGACGGAACCCGCGGTGGACCTTGTACTCGATGTTGACCGGGTCCAGGGCGTACGGAGCCAGGCGCAGCATCCCGCCCCAATAGTGATCGTGGCTGTCGGCGAGCCCGATCTTCTCGGCCACAGCGACAGCACGCCGATACAGCCGGACGTCGTCCCGAAACGTCAACACCTCGGTCGCCGCCCGGACGAAGACTTGCCCGGTCGCCCGTACCGCCACCGGGTCCGAGGCGTAAACGACCGCCCACTCGTAGATGAGTTCGCTCAGCAGGCAACCCAGATGCCGGTCGTCCCACGCGACGCGCAATACCCCTGACGCCAGACTCAGCAGGTCGTCCGTAGCGAGCCAGCCGGGATCCTCGCGCACCCGCCGGCGAGCCTCTCCTTCGCTGATCGAGCCGATCCGGACAAGCCGCAGCAACGCGACCAGGTGCCCGACCGCAGGATCCTGCATGTCAACTCGCCGACAACCGGATGGTCCGCACTGACGCCGGGATGTCCGCTCGATACGGGACCAGGCCGAACCGGCGCTCCCGTCTTGTCGCGGCCAGCGCGAGGTCCGCACGGCACGCCACTCTCGCGGACGTGCGTGCCACAAGCCTCAAGTGGTGTACACCCACGAGATTCACCGCAGCGGTAGCGGTGAACACCCATTCGCTCTGGCTTTCCCCCTCACCTTGCGCGACCAGATGCTGCACGTCCGTCTCGTACTCAGTGGCTCGTTCCAGGGCGCCGTCCACCGGGATGAACTTCCCTGCAGGACCGAGTGTCACCACCCGCTTTCGGCGCACCGGTGTGGCCATTCGAAGGGGCTCCATCGACCACACCACCGGATCGGGCACACCGGCGACCCGCGCCTGCCGCAGTTCCACGGACAGCAACGCACTGACGATCGGCGAATCACCCGAGCGGAAAGTGCAACTCAGGTGCACAAGGTAGTAGTGGTGGTCCTCCGCTTCCGCGTCCAGCAGGGCGGCCAATTCCTCCGACACCCCCGGTGTATCCGGGCCGAGCCGGATCGCGTCCGTTCTCCCGAGACTGACCTGCCCTGGGACCACAAGGTCGTCGAGGCCACCGAGCGTCCGCCTCCGTACCAGGTCGACTTCGACCTCGGACAGTTCAGCCACTGGCGGTTCAGCTTGCATACGCCCTCCCCGGAACACTCGCGCGGTCCAGGTTAACGGTCCGAACCGGACCGGGCACGCGCGGCGACGGCGGATCAGTCGTCTGCCTGAAGCCCCTTGTCGATCAGGGTTTCGGCGGTTTCGCGACCCACCCGGAGGACGGGGGCGGCGCGGTCGTGTCGTGATCGGTGAACTCGTAGACGTGACGGTCCGCACGCGCACGGCGGCGCGGAGGTCGGCGATCATCCTGCCGCGCATCAGGTCGGACAAGGGCCAAGGCGGTCGCGGTGATGGCGACTGCCTCCGGCAGGTCAGCGATCACGCCGGTCAGTACCGTCGCGCCCAGCCCTCCAGAATCGCCTTGAATCCCGTCGTCTCCGGATCAAGGAACTACACACCCTCAGTGAGCATCATGCGGGCCGTGCCAGCCAAGTCGTCCTCCATCTCCCGCATGTTTCATCAGACACAACGATCTGGCGTTGGGTTGCGGTAGGCTTCACGCGTTCGGGCTAAAGTCAAAACGTCGATCGAACTGCCCGATGGCGGCGTTCGTCACTCCACCTTGGACGCGCGGCTTGACGCCCTCGGAAATGTCGGCAAGCCTGCGAACTGCTGAAACGTAGCGCGTTAGTCCTGTTGTGATAGATGCAACTCCACTCATTCTTGTGACGACAGCTGTTAGTTGGCACCACGATTTCGCCTGACGTGGCGTATCTCGGTCGGGTACAGGTGATGGATGGCATGAACGACAGGTGCTGCTTGGCACGAAACCTGGCGGGTGTGTCGTATGTTGGTGGCCAGTTTGAACTCCCCGCTTGCGTGCAGCTGGGTGGATCTGGCGTGGAGCGCGTCGTCGTTCGTCGACGGCTCTGCGCGGCTGCGGCTGGAGGACTGGCCTCGCCGGTGGTCGGCGGTGGTTCGTCTCGGCGGCGGTCAACCTTCGGTTGTTTGTCGCCCTGCGTGTGCCAGCGGCCGTGCCGCTAGGACGGCCGCCGTCCGCAGGCCACACCGGACGATTCGACGGCGCGGGCCAGTGGGGCAGACCTGGGAAGCGGCGCGGTCGAGCGCGGGCCGCGCCGCCCCACGATGGCTACTTCGGTGTTGTGCGTGTGTGCTGAGCGTCCGGCTGGGGCGGGTGCTCGAGTGTGCCGGTGGCGGCTTGACCGGGCTGCGCGCCGTGTTGCTCTGCGGCGTGACGGTGTGTCGTGTCCTGCGGTCCGCTGGTCGTCGCTCGGGCGTCTGCTGCGGCCACCAGTGCCGAGATGCCGAAGAAGATGCCGAACAGCCCGAAGACCTGGGCGATGGCCACGGCACCGATGCCCGGGCGCAGCATGACGACCACGCCGAAGGCGATCGACAGCAAGCCCGATAGCGTGTACACCACGCTCCGGCCCGCAGTTCCGCCCTGGCGGACCGCCATGACGATTTCGGCGATCCCCGCGGCGATCGCCCAGATTCCGATCACCAGGACCAGGACCAGCGCCGTGACGCTGGGCCAGATGATCGCGACGACACCCGCGGCGACGTTGATCAAGGCGAACAGCAGGTGCCCGAGGACCGGGCCGGCGCGGCGGGACATGGCCATGAGCACCAGTTCCGTGACGCCGGCGAGGAAGGTGTAGACGGCGAACAAGATGACGAACGCGCCGATGGTGATACCGGGCCAGGCGAGGGCGACGATCCCGACGAGGATGGCGAGGATGCCCCGCCACACCAGCCCGGTGGTGCTGAACCTCATGGTGTGCTCCATCCTGCGAAAGGCCGGAGCCCGGGCATTTCCAGGACGCCCGGGCCGGCCGGGATGTGAGGGAGTTTTCAGTGCCGAGCCGTCAGTTCGTCGGCCTCCGCGCGGCTGACGGCGGCCTCGATGATGGCGTATTCGGCCTGGTCGAGGGCGTAGACCGCGAAGTCGACCGCGACGATCGCGTCCTGTTCGGCATCGTCGGCCCGGTGCTCGGCATGCCGGGTGTCCCGCTCGGTCTTGTGCTCTTCGGCCTTGGCCCGGATGCCGGCGAAGTGGCTGTCCAGCTTGGTGTGCAGCTCGCGCCACTTCGTGTTGGCGTCGGCCCGGGCCTTCGCCATCCGCTCGCTGGCCTTCGCGGGCTGGTTCTCGACGGCGGTCTTCAGCGTGTGCAGCCTGGCCTGCAACCGTTCCCGGTCCTGGGCCACGGCGGCCTGGACGACGTCTTCGGTCTTCTTCGCGCGCGCAGACAGCTCGTTGAGCTCGTCCGAGAGTTGCTTCACCACGAACCCCTTTCAGTATCGACTGTCGGGGGCTGGCCGTTCCTTCGGACCAACCTCCGAATGGACGGCGCACGGGCTCGGTGCCGATGTCGACGCCTTGGCCCGCTCGCGCCGCGTGCCCACCATCGTCGCTCCGCCTGCTCGTCGCTTGGGGCGAAGGTCCCGAGAAATCGGGACGTAGTCCTTGCGTGACCGGAGAGACCCTCACGTCATGACTTCCACGGAAGACCACTGCGCGACCGGGTGCGGAAGGAAGTGCATGATGACGGCCGGAGCGGGCGATCCAAAAGCGCAAGGATCAGCACCGGACAGCATCCAACAACGGGCTCGTCGCGGCCGCGTCGTTGGAGCGCGGACGAGGCTATCGATGCCTTGGGCTAGATATCCCAGTACACCAGGACCGCCTCGTCCTAGTCTGTGGCAACAAGCGCTCACAAGTGACAGATATTGCTCACGGTCACAACAGAGTGGCCTCGGCCACCTCCATGCCAACTAGCGCTGGGAGATGCCAACTAGCGACTGTCGTCACAATTCGGGATTTGACAAAGTTGCAGGTAAGACGCACGATCGCACAGGCGTTCGATGTTGGTGCTGTCTTCCCCACGGCTCCTCTGGTGTGTCGTGGAGTGGTCGATGGCGTGGAGTGGTGGTCCGGCGAGCTGGTCTGAGCTGGAACGGATCGCGTCGGGCCGTCCACCGGCGGGTGACGGTAACGACGCGCCGGCGTGGTCGCGGAAGCGTGAGGGGTACGCGGGGCCGCCGCCAGACCTGATGACGCCGAGGTCGGATGACGGTGGTGGTGCGCTGGCCCGAACCCCGTATGCGGAACTGCACTGTCATTCAAACTTCAGCTTCCTGGATGGGGTGAGTCATCCGGAGGAGCTGGTGGAGGAGGCGGCGCGGCTGGGGCTGGACGCGATCACGCTGACCGATCACGACGGCTTGTACGGGGCGGTGCGGTTCGCCGAGGCCGCGAAAGAGCTCGGTGTCCGCACGGGGTTCGGCGCGGAGTTGTCGCTGGGGCTGACGGAGCCGCAGAACGGGGTGGCGGATCCGGCGGGGACGCATCTGCTGGTGATCGCCCGCGGGCTGGAGGGATATCAGCGGTTGTGCCGGACGATCTCGACCGGGCAGCTGGCGGGGGAGAAGGGCGCCCCGCGGTACGAGCTGGATCAGGTGGTGGAGGACCTGCGTGGCCATGTGCAGGTACTCACCGGGTGCCGTAAGGGCGCGGTACGGCGCGCGCTGGTCGAGTCCGGGCCGGCGGCGGCCGCGGAGGAGCTGCGGGTGCTGGTGGACCGGTTCGGGCGGGACTCGGTCACGGTCGAGCTGATCGATCACGGCCTGCCGCTGGATTCGACACATAACGATCTGCTGGCGGGGATGGCCGCCGAGCTGGGACTGGCGACGGTGGCGACCACGAACGCGCACTACGCGGCCCCGCAGGACGCGGTGTACGCGGACGCGGTCGCGGCGATCCGGGCGCGCCGGAGCATGGAGGACATGCAGGGCTGGCTCCCGGCGGCGGGGATGCAGTTCCTGCGCTCGGGGGAGGAGATGGCGGAGATCTTCGCCCGCTACCCGGGTGCGGTGCAGCGGGCGGCGCTGCTGGGGGTGGAGTGCGCGGTCGACCTCACGTTGGTGGCGCCGGAGTTGCCGCCGTTCCCGGTCCCGGGCGGGCACGACGAGGCGTCCTACCTGCGCGAGCTGACCTACGCCGGTGCGCGGGAGCGGTACGGGACCCGGGACGACGCGCCGCGCGCGTACGCGCAGCTGGACTACGAGCTCGGGGTGATCACCGAGCTGGGGTTTCCGGGGTATTTCCTGATCGTGTGGGACATCGTGCGGTTCGCGCGCGAGTCCGGGATCCTCTGCCAGGGCCGGGGGTCGGCGGCGAACAGCGCGGTGTGTTTCGCGTTGCGGATCACCAGTGTCGACGCCGTGCGCGACGGGCTGCTGTTCGAACGGTTCCTCGCGCCCGAGCGCGACGGCTACCCCGACATCGACGTCTTCACCGGACTAGCCATCGAGGTGACAGCTCCCAGCTCAGCAGGTGTGCCTCGTGACCGACCCGTCTCCTTGAGTTGCATCCTCAGCCAGCTCGGCGGCCTGATGGAACGGCAACGCGCGACCAGCGGCATGAGAGTGCGTTGGTGGTGCATGGTTTCGGCGGCGGTCGCAGCAGCCTGCTCGGTTAAGTGACAGTGGTGATCAACGGTTCGGAGCGGAGGCTGGGTTCGCCGGCGGGGGCCATGGGCGGCCGGTGATCGTCACTGTCTCGATGTGGTGGTGCGGTGCGGCGTCGTGAGGAAGCTCATCGGGGGTGATCAGCCATTCGTCAGCTGAGGACGCGACAGCTAAGTCGCCGGCGTCGAATCTGAGGAGAACTCCGCCCACGGATGGCTCCGTGGAAGACTGCCGGATCAAGGTGGCATCGCGAAGTCGGGAGCCGACGTACCTCGTGAGAAGGTTAGGTGCCTGAGCGGGAGCGACTTTGCCTTCGCCGTACTCGTCCATGTCATAGGAGCTATCGGGCATTGAGTCGTCCAGGTGAAGCAGATCGCCCGTGCCGTGTAGCAGCAGAACAGGTGCGTGGCGAAAATGCAACCAGAACCTCAGCAGGGCGTTCTGCTTGCCTTGGTACCAGTGCCACTCTTCGGTCACCGACTCCAGTGTCAAGCCAAGTCGGGCTCGAAGCAGCGTCGTGGCCCGGGAGCCGTCGTCCGGAGCGAACATCGCCGCAGGATACGGTGCCGGTCAGGCGTGCCGCGAGCGAAATCGAGGCATGATGCCACTGAACTGGCGGCGGTACTGCCTGGCTCGGCTCGTCCGCTCATCGGCATGAGAGCGCGTTAGCGGCGCGCTGTCAGGATCATGGGCCGCTTCTAAAGAGACACGTGGCGTATCCATCGGACGATGCGTTGTGGACGCCCGGCGATCCAGCGTGTCGGCTATGAAACAAACGAACTCAATGCCTGTTCCCGCCGGGTCTGGCCGCTGGTGGCGAACGCCGGCTCTGATGGATCGCAATGCCTGGTTCCCAGGCCGGGTTATCGGGGGCGCGGCGCTTGTGCTCGGCCCACTCCTGTGGTGGATGGGACTGTTCCTGCGGTACCTGGCGTTGCAGTCGGCGGACTTCACGGATGAGCAGTTGGCGAAGTTCGCCCGGCAGACGTTCGCCGCTCCGTCACAGTTGGCGGCCTACCTGCAGAAACCCGCTCTGGTCACGGCGGGATACGCGTGCTTCGCCATCGGCGCCCTTCTGTTGTGGCCGGCGTTCGCCACGCTCGCCCGTGTCGTCGCGTCGCGGGCTCCGGTGCTCGCCTTCTGGGGCGGCACTCTCGTCATCATGAGCCTGATCGCGCGGCTGTGGCGCGCCGGAGTCGATCACACCGCCTTCCAACTGGCCGAATCACAGGGGCTCGACCGAGCAACCGAGTTCGTGCTGGCCAACTACGCGGACATCTCCTACGGTCCCTGGCGCATCGCCGTCACGGCACATGCGTGCCTGTACCTCGGGATGCTGTTGCTGGCGATCGGTGCGTTCCGGTCGGGAACGTTCGGCCTTGGGCGCTGCCTGCTGCTGCTGTGGGCGGGGACGCTGTGGGGAGGTGTGCTCAAGGCGGTGCACCTCGCAGACCTTGTCGAGTACGGTGCCCTGTGCCTGGTATTGGTGCCGTTGGGTGTCCGGGTGCTACGGGACCGGGTCACCGAGCTACGTGCCGATTTGTGTCCGACCAGCGAGGCTCGGCCGTTGCGGCTCCTGAGCTGGTGAAATGCGTAAGCTCATCGAGTGGGATCCGTGCATGCGTGAACGGCTGATGAGGTGGGTGCTTCCGGCCACGGCGTTCTGCGCGGCCTTCCTGCCGGTCACCAGGCCGCCCGGGTTCGGGTTCGCCACGGTGCCGGTGTACGCCCAGGCTGTGGTGGTCGGGTTGATGGCCGCCGCGGCAGCCCGCATGGTGCCGCGACGGCACTGGCCTCTGTTCGCGGTCGCGGCGGCCGACGCGGGGATCCGGTCACCAGGGTTTCTGCTGGCGGTGGCGTCCTGTGTCGCGGCGACAACGTACCGGCGGCCTCGGCACCTGATCGTGTACACGGTGGCCGCCAGCTTGCTGGCTGTGCTGCCCCGGCCCGGTGCCGACTTCGTCTCCTCGGTCGGTGGCGCGCCGCTGTTCGTGTGGTTTCCGTTGATCATCGGGTTGTGGCTGGACGCGCGGGCCCAGGTGGTGGCCGGGCTGCGCGAGCGCGCCGAACGGCTGGTGCTGGAGCAGGCCGCGCATACAGAACAAGCCCGTGCACACGAGCGGGCGCGTATCGCGCGGGACATGCACGACGTGGTGGCCCACAGGGTCTCACTGATGGTCCTTCGGGCGGGGGCACTGGAAATCAACGCAGACGACGAGAAGACCGCGGCCGAGGCCGAGCTCATCCGCGTCACCGGTAAGGAAGCGCTCACCCAACTCAGGGCCGTCCTCGGTGTCCTGGAGCAGGCAGGACAGGACGCATCCCCGCCACGTTTGACGCTGGCTGATCTCGACTGGCTGATCGAGCAGTCCAGATCGGTCGGCGTCGCGGTGGAACGGAGCGATGAGGGAACACCGCGCGAAGTGCCCACCACGGTGGGCCAGATCGCCTACCAGGTCGTCCAGGAGGCATTGACCAACGTGCACAAACACGCCCGCACCGCCACCACACACATCGTGCTGCGGTATCAGCCCTCGACGCTGCAGGTCACCGTCAAGAACACCGCGCCGCGCGGGGCCGCGCCGGCGATGCCCGGCAGTGGGCTCGGACTGAAGGGCCTGCGCGAGCGTGTCGAGACACAGGGTGGCCGTTTCACTGCCCGTCCGGAACCGGATGGCGGCTTCCTGGTCGTCGCGGAGCTTCCGGCATGATCCGGGTGCTCCTCGTCGACGAGGAAGCCCTGGTGCGGACCGGACTCCGCATGATCCTTCAAACCACGGACGACATCGAGGTGGTCGCCGAGGCGAAAACCGGCGCCGAGGCGGTCACCGCCGTCGCCCGTCACCGGCCCGACGTCGTGCTCATGGACGTGCAGATGCCCGGCATGGACGGCGTCACCGCGCTCGCGGAGATCAATCGTTCCGCGAACCCACCCAAGGTCGTCATGCTGACCACCTTCGACCGCGAAGAACACATCTACGGTGCACTGCGCGCGAAGGCGGCAGGATTTCTGTTGAAGGACACCGCCCCGCAGGACTTGATCGCCGCTGTCCGTTCGACGGCGGACGGAAGCGCGGTGCTCTCGCCCACCGTCACCAAGCGGGTCATCGACACCTTCGCCGACACGCATGCCCCGGACACCCGCTCCGCCAGGGAACGCCTGGCCGCTCTCACCGAGCGCGAACGAGAGGTCGCCCGGACGGTGGCCCGGGGGCTGGCCAACGCCGAGATCGCCAGGGAACTCGGCATGACCGAAACCACGGTCAAGGCCCACATCAGCCGGTCACTCACCAAACTCGGACTGACCAACCGGGTACAGATCGCGCTACTCGTCCGCGACGCCGGCTAGGGCGTGTCCTGTAAGTGGTTGAGCTGTGGGTCTGGTAGTTGTGCCCGGTGGCTGGTCGGAGTGAGTTGACGGACAAGGCGTGGGCGGTGATCGAGCCGCTGCTGCCGCCGCGGCAAGGTGGTGGCCGTCGGTGGCGGGATCATCGCCAGGTGATCAATGCGATCCTGTGGAAACTGCGCACCGGCGCTCCCTGGCGTGACTTGCCTGATCGCTACGGGCCCTGGAAGACCGCGCATGAACGACTGCGGTTGTGGACCAAAGACGGCACCTGGGATCGGATCCTGGACCGGGTGATCGTCAAAGACGACGCCGTCGGGGACCTCGAATGGATCATTTCGGTGGACTCGAGTGTGGTCCGGGCGCACCAGCACTCCGCTGGGGCCCGGAAAAAAGGGGATGCGGCAAGGGAATCGAAGCCCTCACCGTCGACGGGGAGGGACTCGGGCGGTCCCGCGGCGGGCTGAGCACCAAGATCCATCTCGCTGTCGACGGACGGGGTTTGCCGATGCGGTTCCTGCTCACCCCGGGCCAAGCCGGGGACAATCCGCAACTGGTTCCGCTGCTGGACGACATCAGTGTCGCCCGCATCGGACCGGGGCGTCCGCGGTGCCGGCCGGAGACGGTGATCGCGGACAAAGCCTATTCGCATCCCTCGACCCGCCAGGCGATGCGGGACCGGCAGATCACGTTTGTCAGCCCGGACCGCGATGACCAGATCGCCCGCCGCGTCGCCAAAGGCTCCCGCGGCGGGCGACCACCGGCCTTCGACGCAGAGGTCTACAAACAGCGCAACGTGATCGGACGGTGCTTCAACCGCCTCAAACAATTCCGCGACCTGGCCACCCGCTACGCCAAACGCGCCGCCTACTACCAGGCCGAACTCACCATCGCCGCCATCATCCTCTGGCTCCGATGACTTACAGGACACGACCTAGTCAGGCGAGCGGGGAACGTCCACCAGCCCGATCGTGATGCTCGAGGCCTTCGGCGGGCACCCGTGTAGAGCTACGTTCTTCAAGGTCGGACTTTCCGCGTAGCGAGAGCACCTGATTGATCTCAAGCTCTAGCAACTGCGCGACACGGGCACATTCCGCCCAGCACTGTCCCTTCACCTGCCGCCTTGAATCTACCGGGGTCGGACTTCCGTGGGCAGCGCAGCACCAGATGCCGGGACGGTCTGTCAACGGACAGACGAATCCAGAGCCGGGCTTCATGATCAGCGCGGTCACAAGGCAGCCAGCGCCACAACCAGTCCACGACCCCGGAACAGTCGAACCTGAGACTCTACGAAAATCGGCGCGGAACCGACACCGAAGTCGCCGTTCGCGCCACCAGAAACACAGTCACCGTCCAGCACGATTCTCGGTGATGATCGGCATGCCGAGGCTGACCGGGCTCCTGTCCTCACGAGAAAGCGTCTTGTCGAGCGCGACGAGCTTCCGCGTGGCTTCGTTCAGGCTGGTTTCAAGGCCTTGAACTTCACCGAGCCAGCCGTTGAGTTTCGCTTCCTGGATACGGTCGCGGAGGTTGACGATGATCTCGGCCAGACGAGGCCGGGCACGGGGGTCCAGCCGGAGGCTGGGGCAACGGATACAGGCGTGCTCGTGTTGGCAGGGCGTGCCGTAGGGCCTTCCGCATTCGCCGAGTTCGAGCTTGCGGACCTGGAAGTGCTGTTGGAACTCTTGCCATTCCTGGTCGGTGGGTTCACGGTATTCTGCTTGAGGTCGTTCGGATCGTCGCCGGTCGACGTAGGCTCGATACGAGCGGATGAGTTCCTCGTCGAAAATGGCCAGGTATGCCGCAGTGGTGTTGATGTTGGCGTGGCCGAGCAGTCAGGCGAGGATGTGGACGGGCAGGCCGCCGCTGATCGCGTCAGTAGCGAATAGCCGGCGGAAGTCGTGCGGTGTGAAACGCAACGCTTCCCCGGCCGTGTCGCGCAGGCCGGCTTTGGCCAGCAGTTGGTTGAGCAACTCCTGGACAGTACGATGGCTGGGCACTTTCCAGCGCCAGCCGACCTTACGCTGGAACAGGTGCGGTAAAGGGCTCCCGACGAGCCGCTCGTGCGAGTCGTAGCGGCTGGTCAGCGGAACGGTGCCGCCGTTGTGTCGTCGGAGCCGGGTGATGATCGCCGCGAGAACGCTGGCCAGTTCCGGGCTGACGAGGAGCAGTCGTTCTTCATGGCTCTTGGAAGGAACGATCTGCAGCATCGGAATGATCTCGCCGGTGTCCGGAAGCTGGTAGGACACCAGGGCGAGATGGGTGAGTTCGAGCAGTTCCTCTGCCCGGACACCGGTGTGGCGGAGCGTCTCCACCATCGCCCATGTCCAGAACGCCTCGTCCTCGGCGCGCGTCAGGTCGGCCCGTTCGCCGGTGGCCAGGTTCTCGACGACCGTGGTCGCCGGGTGTTGATCTCGCCGAGTGCCAGCCTGGTGTGACGTGCCGATGACGCGCTGATAGTGCTGTGCGTCATGGCTGAATCTTGCGCCTGGCGAGGCGGTCTGAGCAGTCTGGAGAAAGGCCGCGTAGTTGGTGCGTTGTTGTTCGGCGAGGTCGACCAGCGCGGGAAGGCTCGGCAGGCGGTCTCGGACTCGTTGGTGCATTCTGGCGGTGGTGGCTTTCCTTGCCTTGGCGATGCCGGTGGTCTCGCCGCGACGCACTGGGCTGGGAGCAGCCCACGTAATCCAGCTCGGATCGTCCTGGGCCCACTCCTGAATATCGAGGTAGAAGCTGCGAACCTGTTGCAAAATCTCGAAATATGCCTTTCGTGGCCGTGTTGTGCCGTCCTTGCGGGTCACCACACGCAGCCGCTGCTTCCACGCCTCTGCGACCTCTGGCAACAGGGCAAGACTGTCGATGCCGGGGTGGTGCTGTTCGAGATCAGTCCAGAAGTTCCTAACCAGCCGGACAGTCAGGTTGGCGACGGTGCTGTAGTCCTGTGAGGTGCGACGTTCCTCGAGATAGCGGACAAGCACGTCGCGTATTGGTTTGCACCTGACCCTGTAGGCATCGACCAGGTCTGCCATAGACCGCTGGCCGAACCTGATCGCGTCTCGTAGCGTGTCGTGCTCGCCGAGGTCAGCGACTCCACGCAGAAGGTCCCACGCGGCATGGGCACCTCGGCTATGGCCAGCGGGCGTGCGGACCGCGGCTCGGTAGGCAAGCACATCCGCAGCGGTCAGCGACTCCACCGCGCGTCCGGTGTGGATGCTCATTTTTGCGATGGTCCCCCGGCCCTCACGAACGTGGTGGGCCGCTATCCGCAGTTCGGTCGCGCGCTCGTCGAGTGAGGAACGGACGTCAGGAGGGGTCGTTCGCAGCAACTCCTCACACATGCCGGGTGGGTGGAAGACGGCTAGGAACTTGTAGCTGGGCAACAGAACGCGGCAGAGAATCAAAGTCGTCACTCCGCTCGAGAATTCGGTACGGATCGTGTGCAGGCTGCGAGTGTCCGTGGGGTTGGCAGTTCCGAGCCACGTCGTGTTGTTCTCGCCATCCACGCCAGTCGAGAGCCATCTCTGCTGCCATCCGTCTCCGGGGCAGGTCATGAGCCAGGTGAGTACTGCGCGCGTTCCGGAGCGCCGCAGCGAACGTGTGCCGTCTGCGGCATCCGCCCATAGCGGCAGTGTCGGCAGGAGGCCCTCGACGTCGTCGGCGGCAAGATGGTTGTACGGGCCAACCCGGTCTGCGCTGCTGGCGAGGTTGTCGTGAAGCTGAAACAGTGGTGAAGGCTTGGCCGATGGACGCTGTGGCGAGTTCACGGTTTCCGTCATTTCGCCTCGCCGCCGAACAACACGTCCAGATCCGCTGCGTCGTATCCGGCTGCCGGCGGCACGACTTTCTCCGAGACGCGGCTTGCCCGATGTGTCAAATGCTGCTGAACCCGACCGATCACTTCGGACTCGGCTTCTTCGAGGTAGATGTCCGCGGTGGTCGAGAGGTGTTGGTGGCCAAGGATGTTCTGCACGTCCTTCATTGACAGGTTCTTGTCTCTGGCCATCCTTAGTGCACACGTGTGCCGTAGGTCGTGCATGGACCAGTTGGTTCCGAGTGCGGCGTTGACACGTCGCAATACCGCTCGGAGGGCGTCGTAGTTCACCGGATGGTGGTGTAGCCCGTGTCCATGGTCGCGTCGGCGCAAGGTCCGCCACAGCGGCTGATCTGGTTCCAGCGGGGAACCGAGTTTGGCGAGGTAGAGCATGAGCCACACAAAGGCGTCCGGACTGACCGGCAACCACTGCTCGGACTCGCTGCCTTTCCGGCGCACCCGAACGCGCTGGTCGCCCCAGTCGATGTCACAACTTCGAATTCCCAGCAGTTCGGTCGCGCGGGCTGCGTTGCTGATCGCCATCGCCAGCATGGCGCGATCCCGGTTGGACCGCAGGGCGCTGAACACAGCGTTCCACTGCGCGTCGGACATAGCCCGCGGGGTGCGCTTCGGGATCTTCGGGTTGTAGCGGAGCCTGCCACCAGGACGGAAGGGCTGCAGTGGGTTGTGGTGCGCGTTGGCGCGGCGGCCGCGCGTAGCCAGCGGTACCGGGTTGACCAGACCCACTTCAGAGTCCAGCCAGAACTCATAGAAGCTGCGCAACACCGCGTTGCTGTGCCGCACAGTTCGCGGCTCATATCCATCGCCGAGATAACGCTTACGGGTCAACGGATTCACCGTGCCTGCCGTCGCCGCTGAGCCTCTGCGCGGCGAGTTGCGCAGTTTGTCCGCTTGCCCCAGCCACAACACGAGATCCCGCACCTCGGCTGAACTCGCTCTGTTCCATGCGACCTCCACCGCGATCAACCAGCGCCACCACCGCAACAGGGCGTAGGCGTAGCTGCGCACCGAGCTCGGACGATTGCCCCTTGCGACGAAGTCAGCCAGAAAACGACGGACGGCCTCAACCGGAACACCGTCGGGGTCCACGACCAGCCAGGGCACCACGCCGGCCGCGTGCACGACACGTCCCCACCTCGGGAGACGGATCGCCGTGACGTCTCGGTGGCAGCCATCCAACACGGCAACTCCTCGCTTCATGATCAGGAAGCTGAGTTGTACCGAAAGGTTCTGATGAGACGCGGCCTCGTGTCGGCGTGTCGTCTGCTAGTCCGGTCAACAGGTCGACATCGAGTCCGATCGGCGCGAGGAGGTCATCCAGTACGTCTTCGACACGCACGGGCGCCGCAACGCGGCGCAGGTGGCGAACGTGATCACCTACCGGGCGCCGTCGGCGATCCGGGATTCCGCCCGTGCCCTGGGGTACAGCCCCGGTCAGCAGGACGCGTTCGCCAAGGCCGCCGACCGGTGGAACAGCGTCGCCGCGACAGCCGGACAGGACGGGCACGGGATCCCGCGGGATGTGCTCGGGCTCGCGGCCCGGTTGGAGGGGTTCCCGCGGCATCTCGGGATCCACTCCGGCGGCATGGTGCTCTCGAAGACGCCGGTGTCGGAGGTGGTCCCGGTCGAGTGGGCCCGCATGGAGGGCCGGTCGATCCTGCAGTGGGATAAGGACGACTGCGCGGCCGCCGGGCTGGTCAAGATCGACCTGCTCGGGCTGGGGATGCTCTCGGCGCTGCACTACATGCTGGACCTGATCGCCGAGCACCACGACACCGTCATCGACCTCGGGCAGATCGACCTCGCCGACCCGAAGGTCTACGACATGCTGTGCGCCGCGGACGCGATCGGGGTGTTCCAGGTGGAGAGCCGCGCGCAGCTGGGCACGCTGCCCCGGCTACGCCCCCGCACCTTCTATGACCTGGTCGTGGAGGTCGCGCTGATCCGGCCGGGCCCGATCCAGGGCGGATCGGTGCACCCGTATCTGCGGCGCCGCCGCGGCGACGAGGCATGGTCGCACGCCCACCCACTGCTCGCCGGGCCGTTGGACCGCACCTTGGGTGTGCCGTTGTTCCAGGAACAGGTATGCAGATGGCCACCAGCATCGGGTCGTTCACCGCGGCCGAGGCCGACCAGCTGCGCCGCGCGATGGGCGCCAAAAGGTCGGCGGCGAAAATGGAACGGCTCCGGGACCGCTTCTACGCCGGCGCCGCGGCCAACGGGATCACCGGCGAGCTGGCCGACACGATCTACGAGCAGATCAAGGCGTTCTCGGGGTACGGCTTCCCCGAGGCGCACAGCATGTCGTTCGCGTTGCTGGTCTACGCCTCCGCCTACGTGAAGTGCTACTACCCGGCCGCGTTCACCGCCGGGTTGCTGCGCGCCCAGCCCATGGGCTTCTACTCCCCGCAATCCCTTGTCGCCGACGCCCGCCACCACGGCGTGAAGATCCGGCGCGCCGACATCAACCGCAGCCTCGCCCACCCGACCTTGGAACCCGACCCCGACAGCACCGGCGGGGTCGCGATCCGGCTCGGCCTCGGCGGGATCCACCACCTCGGCGACGACCCTGTCACCCGCCTGATCACCGAACGCGACCAGCACGGCCCCTTCACCGACCTCCGGGATCTCGGCTACCGCACCGACCTCACCACCCCCGCGATGCAGGCACTCGCCACCGCCGGCGCCCTGGAATCCCTCGGCCCGGACCGCCGCCAGGCCCTCTGGGCCGCCGGACCCGCAGCCGCCAGCCGCGACACCCACCTGCCCGGCATCGCCTCCGGCCTCGACGCCCCAGCCCTACCGGGCATGACCGCCTTCGAGATCACCGCCGCCGACCTGTGGGCCACCGGCATCTCCCCGGAAGAACACCCCATGCAGTACCTGCGCGAGCATCTCAACGGCCGCGGCGCGCTCACCACCGCCGCCGTCACCCGGGCGGGGAATGGCGACACGATCTGGGTCGCCGGAGCCGTCACCCATCGCCAACGCCCCGCCACCGCCGGTGGCATCACCTTCCTCAACCTCGAAGACGAAACCGGCATGCTCAATATCGTCGTGAACCAGCGCCTGTGGGATCGGGAGCACAAGATCGTGCGCAGCTCACCCGCCCTGCTGGTCCACGGAGTCGTCCAATCCCGCCACGGCGTCACCAGCCTCTCGGCCGACCACTTCGAACCACTCGACCTGAGTGGGCTTGCCGGAAAATCGCGAGATTTTCGGTGAGAACAAACAAATGCAGGGTCTTTGTAGGGTCTCATTTGATCTTGCATTTTCTCAGTCGTCGTGTCATCTCGATGGCATATCCGCCCATGCCGGTGAGACTCCGCAGTTCAGGCGCACGCGAGGCGGGGTCGCTTGGGCGACCACGGGCGCGGAAATGCCACGAGTTTGAGACTGATCTTGGTGACATTGCGGTGAGACAAGCTGAAAGCCGCAGGTCGCGCAAGATCGACATGTCATCGGCGGTGAGACCCTACAGGTCTTTTGTAGGGTCTCAAATCTGACTTCATTTTCTCATTGACGACTTCAATCCCGGTTCATTTATGAAGCGGAGATGAGACTGGCCGTCTGGGTGGTTGTTGTCGACACACCGAGGTGGCTCAGTTCCAGTGGACTTGCCTGGTGGAAGGGTGCCTCGCCAATTGGCTACCCAGGTGTAAGGGAGCAGTGGTGGTCACTGCGGGCACGCCTAGATCGACGACGGTCAGCTACTGCCGTGCGGATACGCCATCCGAGGAGGCGCGTGACTGTCCGCTCATGCCGCTGACCGCGCTGTCGCGAGGCGCGCATGTGCCGAGTTGAGGATGACGTCGGTAACGCTGCGGGCTGGGATATTTGGTTTAACGCCAAGGTTCGGGACTTGTATCGTCCATGGCGTGTTGTCGTGGATATGCGGGGAGTGACGTCTGTGTCGGTTGACCTGCCGGTGGTGATGGCCGGGGTTGCGCTCTACGAGCACATTCGCCGGAATCTTGATCCGTCCGGGCGGCTGCCGGCAGAAGTGGGGTTGCCGGATGACGCCAAGGTGATGTCCGATCGGCTTCGGTGGGTGCCTGGTGCCATGGATGGGGTCATCGGTCACCATGGATCCGCCGACGGCACTGACCGCGCCACTGAGGTCGCACGCTTGCTGGCGACGGCGTGCCAGCGGCCATCGGCCAGGCAGCTCCGCAAGCTCTATGCCAGTATCACGGATGACGACGTCATGGACTACGTCGACGCGTTGATGGAAAGGCTGGGCCGCGAGCGGCTGGACGGGAGGGCGCTGCATAGGGTCGGGAAGTGGCTTGCCGTCACGGCCCCCGATCGAGGGCCGGTCAAGCTGGGTATCGCACTGCTTGGTGTCACCGGGCTCGGAGACGACGTGGCCGTCGTGCGGACGCTCGGCGCACACGAAGAGTTCACCCTCTTTTGCGCAGTGGCCATCTCAAACGGGCTACCCGCCCCGGAGTCGGAGTTGTGGGCGCTGGCCGCGTCGGTGGATGGCTGGGGCCGGATTCATTGCGTGGAGCGATTGCGGGACACGACCGATCCGGACATTCGCTCGTGGATCCTGCGTGAGGGATTCCGAAACTCCATCATGTACGAGTACTTGGCCTGCATTGCCGCCACGACCGGAGGTCTGCTCGAAGCTCTGCGCGGTGAGACGGTCGATCGGGGGTTGTTGACCTCCGCTGGTGAAATTCTGGAAGCGTTGATCACGGGTGGACCGGCGGAAGACGTCGACGACTACGAGTCCGGCGCCGACGCCGTGGAGGCGTTTCTCGCCACGATGACCACCCGGGCGCAGACCCTTCAGGACTTCTCAACCGTGGCTACGATCCGCTCCTTCCTCGCCCGCGAGACCGGGTGGGACCAGCGCAGCCAGAACGGCTGGACCGCCACCCGCCGACAAGCCTTCGAGCACGCCAGTGACCAGATCCTGAGCCAGGATTCATGGATCGGCCGCATCACCGAGGGGCTGGCATCAGACGACCCCGTTGAGTTCTCCCTGGCAGACCGTGCTGCCCGTGTCCGGGGCATGGACACCTTCGACGCACACCTCGAGAAGATCAAGACCGATCCGTTCGGCAGCGGGTGGTTCCACGCTTGGCAACAGGCAGACACCGGGCGTGCTCAGCAGTTGGCAGACCTGGCACATACCCTCCTGCCGATCGACCAGATCACGACCGGGCCAGCCGATGAGCTGGGAATGGGCCCGCAATGGCGCGCCCACAATGCGCTGGACTGGACCCTGCAAGCCCTGCGCGACCATCCGGGCACCGGAGCCGATCTGCTGCTGGCAGGACTGCACAGCCCGGTTACTCGCAACCGGAACATGGCGCTGACAGCGTTCCAACAGTGGCCGCGAACCGCATGGCCGGCCGACGCTCGCGACGTGATTCACGACCTTGCACGTTCCGATCCCAACGACAATGCACGCCGGTTCGCCCTCGAACTGACTACCGGACAGGTAGAGGAGGACAAGCAGCATGATCGGTAAGACAACCACCCTCAGCTGAAAAACCACATCTCGAAGAGAACCAGCTCTCCATTCGCACGCTCATGCCGATGTGCGTTCGTTCGCCAACGTTCGCGCTTCCTGCGGTCCTCAATGAGGCGGCATGCAGTTTTAGGGATCTCACAGCTACGAGGTGTCGCCGAGATCGATCAGTTGCCAATCCGCTACTTGTTGAGAAGCCGCGAGTTCCGCAGCGTGCACCTCTGGACGTTGTTCGGCCAGCCGACGCCGGATCTTGACAGCTTCGGTGATCGCGGCCAGCCCGCTGTCAGCCCAGCTCAGTCTTGGTGAATGCCGTCCGGCGGTTGTGGCGACCGCTCGGGACCTTAGGGTTGATCTGAGGTCCGCCAAGTAGGCCCGGACGACTGGTCGCTGAGTTATCCGGGCCTACTTGGCGGATTCGACGCCCGTGCGCGGTCGCGGGTACCGTCTCAGCTCTATTCAACTGCCTGCTGTCCGCTGGACGCCCTTCACGTTCTCGGCCTGCGGGGTGGCTGAACGGTGGGTCTAGTACAGCTTGTCAACGCAGTTGCTGACGCCGCGGTAGCAGGTCTGTCCCTTGATGAAAGTCCCGGCTGCGTCGGTCATGTAGAGCCAGACCTTGTTGGCCCCGCCGGTGACGTTCGCGTCAAGGCTCATCGGTGCCGATCCAGTTCTGTTACACCAGGTGCTGGAACTCTGGAAGTCCAGTGAGGTGCTGCCTGCCCACGCCCGCCCGTAAACCCGACGGCAGTCGACGGCCCTGAACGTTCCGGCGACGCCGACCGACCGGTTGTACCAGGTGACCGTGCCTTTGTAGTAGTTCGCCCCGTCCACGATCGAGAAGGTGCTGGTTGGGTATTCGGCGGCAGTGGCGGGTGCCGCCGCGAAGACCATCCCGGCAACCGACGCCACCGCCGCCACGGCCACGCCGCCCTTCCTCGCGCGACTCTTGCCGCAAGCACGCCGGGTGCCGCTCTCCGCAACTGCAGCAGAGCCGGCTGTTGCCAGACTCAGCCCGGGAACAGCAGTGATTACGGCTGCCAATCCTGCGATCATCCGTTTAACTCGCATGTCGATCCCTTCTGAAGTTTCCTGGTTTCTACCTGTCGTCCGGGCTGTTTCGTCGAGTTCGCAACGATGCCCGGTAGAGACATCCGAGAGTCGTTCCACCGCCCCGGCGAATTCCGCCCTCCTTCTCGTTGATCTGTAGCGATGTCGTGGTCGACGGGCGGGAACGGATCCCGGGTCCTTCCGTATACTCGTGTGCGGTATTCCTTCCTCGGTCGTCGGTGTCGGGCGTTCCGGTGCTGTTCCACTTCCCTGTCGGAGTTCGAACCCACGAGTCCCGAGTAACGATCACGGGCTTTGTTCGTGCTGCGGTTCGGTGCCCATGGGAACGATGCGGGTCCGATCGTGTGAACTTCTCCCAGGTTTTCTGTACTGCGCTGCTCAGGTCGCTATGCCTGTAGCCCTAGGGGCAACAGGGGAAGGGGGCGGCGAGCGTGGTAGTGGTGCGTCTGTTAGGTGAGGTTGGCGCGGAGGTCGACGGGCGGCCGGTGGACCTGGGCACGCCCAGACAGCGATGCGTGCTGGTCGCGTTGGCGGTCGACGCCGGGCGGGTGGTGCCGGTGGATCGGCTGGCCGAACGGGTCTGGGGTACCGATGTGGCGCCGAAGGCGCGATCGACGCTGCACAACTACATCTCCCGGCTACGCCGAGTGCTGGCCGGTGCGGACGGCGTGGAGATCGTGCGTCGGTCGGGCGGCTACGTCTTGACCACTGATACGACCGAGCCGGTGGTGGACTTGCACCGGTTCCGCGATCTGCGCACCAACGCCGATGCGGATGACGACGAACAGGCCGCTCGGTCGCTGACTCTCGCATTGGAGTTGTGGCGGGGGCAGGCTCTGACAGGCGTGGACGGCGAGTGGGCCGATGCCGAACGTGACCGGCTCGAGTTGGAACGATCGGCCGCGCAGCACGACCTGGCAGACGTCCTGCTACGTCTGGGCCGCGGCGGACAACTCGTGGCCAGGTTGGCCGAGCAGTCCAGTGCGGCCCCCTTGGACGAGCGAGTGGCCGGCCAGTACATGCTGGCCCTGCACCAGGCCAGCCGCACGGCCGACGCATTGGAGCACTACCGACAGGTTCGCGCGCGACTGGTCGAGGAACTGGGTTCGGACCCCGGCGAGGCCCTGCGAAACCTGCACGGCCAGATCCTGACCGGCGGCTCCGGACACGGGGTGGATCCGGAGCGCGGCATCCACCCTCGGCGCCGCTCGCGATCCGAGGTCCGCCCGATTGCCACCGGTATCGCGCAGTTGCCGTCTGTGCCACGGAGTTTCGTCGGTAGGGAAGAAGAGCTGAGCGTCATGGGTGGAGTACATGACGGGGTCGACGGCAGCCCGGTAGTGCACGTCCTGACCGGCACTGCGGGCGTGGGCAAGACGGCACTGGCACTGCACTGGGCCCACGGCAACCGGGACCGCTTCCCCGGCGGACAACTGTTCGTCAACCTACGCGGACACAGCGCCGGAACGCCGCTGACAGCCAGGCAGGCGCTGGAGGAGTTACTGCAGGCGCTCGAAGTCGCGCCGATCAGGCGACCCGCCGGCGTGGACGGCGCGGCCGCGGTCTACCGCTCGACGTTGGCGGATAGGCAGATGCTGGTCGTGCTCGACGACGCCGTCGACGCAGGTCAGGTTCGTCCCCTGCTGCCGGGCACGACGGACTGCACCGTGGTGGTCACCAGCCGCAACAGGCTCGACGGCCTCGTGGCACACGAGGGTGCCCGGCAACAGCGGCTGGACGTGCTGGGCTTCGACGATGCCAAAGCGGTACTCGACCGGATCATCGGCGGGACGCGCGTCGCCGCCGAACCCGAAGCCGCCAACGACCTGGTGGCACTGTGCGGTGGGTTGCCACTCGCCCTCCGCATCGCCGCCGCGCACCTCGCCGCCCAGCCGAACCGCTCGATCGGCGACTACACGACCGCGCTGCGCGGCGGCGACCGGCTCGCCGCGCTGGAGCTGCACGGCGATCCAACCGCGGCCGTCGGCGCCGCCATCGAGTTGTCCTACGCAGCCAGGGCCCGGTCGACGCAGCGGGCGTTCAGACTGCTCGGGCTGGTGCCGGGACCGGACACGACCGCACCCGCAGTCGCGGCGCTCGCCGACACCGGCCTCGCCGAGGCCGAGCGCGAACTGCGGGACCTGGTGGCTGCGAGCCTGGTCGAAGAACCTGCCCCCAGCCGCTACGCGCTGCACGAGCTGACCCGGCTGTATGCCGCCGACCGTGCCGTCCAAGACGGACGCGACCCCGTAGACCGTCTGCTCACCTGGTACGCGATCGCCGTCGACAGCGCCGCGGACATCCTCGATGCCGGAAGGGTCCGCCTGCCGGGGAGCACTTCATGGACAGGCCACGAGCCGATGTCCTTCGACAGCAGCGCTGCCGCCTTGGCCTGGTTCACCGTGGAGGCGTCCAACATCACGGCGATCGTGGGACTGGCCTCGGCCACCGGTCAGCACCGACTGGCCTGGCAGATGACCGACGGGTTGAAGGGGTACTTCCTGCGGGGCAACACCGCGCAGTGGGAGACCGTCGTCCGCTGTGCCCGCCATGCCGCGCAAACCGACGGCAACCCACACGCGGTGGCCGCGATGGACAACAGCGCCGGCGTGCTCGACTTAATGAGGGGCGACCACGCCTCGGCGGTCGACCACTTCGAGTCGGCGTTGACCGGAGCGACAGGCGCCGATTGGCCCCTGGGCAGGTGCACCGCATTGTCCAATCTCGGCACCCTGCACTACTACACCGGTACTCTGCCGGCAGCGTTGGAACACCTGCGTCGAGCCGACGAGATCGCCATCGCCGAATCCACGTGCCTGATCCACACCGGCTCTGTCCTGATCAACCTGGGGATGACCACGCTGAGGCTCGGCCGCCCGACGGAAGCGCTCGATTACCTCACCAGGGCACGCGCCGCGCAGGACGCGTCCGGCCACTACCGAGGACGCGGCGCCACACTGACGGACCTGGCCGAAACCCACTTGCACCTCGGCGACCTCAAGAAGACCGAGGAACTCCTCGACTCGGCGGCTCCGCACATTCGACGGGTCTCGGCTGGCTACGAGACCGCCTGGTACCTAGGGGTGAGAGGGAGGCTCGTCGCTCTCCGCGGCGACTACGACCAGGCTGCAATCCTGCTCGAACAGGCAGTGGGAGCCGCAGAAGGCCACCACGCCGTCGCGGTCGACACACAGAACACACTCGCCGCGATGCACTGCTTCAGAGAGCGGCTCGACGAAGCCGAGTCGCTGCACCGACACGCACTCACAGCCGCCGACCACTCGCACTACCGACAAGGGCGGATAGAAGCACTGCTCGGCCTGGCGGCGGTCCACCACCACCGCGGCCACCTGGCGTCCGCCGTCCATGACGCCACCTCGGCACTCGACCTGGCCCGCCACACCGGCCATCGACCTCACGAGGGCCACGCCCACGCTGCCCTCGCTGCGGTCCATGTGCACCGAGGCGACCACCGGCCAGGCGCCGACCACGCCGAACAGGCACGACTGATCCACGCAGAGACGGGGCACCTGTTGGGCGAGGCACAGGCCCTGCTGCTCACCATGACGGCTGGACGCGACGAAACGACCTGAGCGCCACTGGCCTTGGTCGAGCACCAGCCCTTCATGCTCGCGTGCACCCAGCCGGAGTCATCAACGAGCGTCCGGAACGGCGCCTCAGTCTCGGCAAGCGCCGCCACGAGTTGCTCGTTCACCACACATACTGCGGCAGCATCGGAGGAACACGCAGACTGAGACTGATCATGGTGACATCACCGTGAGACAGCCTCTGGACCTGCAGGTCGCACAAGATCGACATGTTGTCCGCGGCGTGACCCTACATCGCTGTAGGGTCTCAAATCACTTGGCGGATCCGCCAAGTGATTGAGACAGCTAGTGCCGTCCTACCTGGCAGGATCTCACGGAGCACGTACGCCAGTTTTCGCCCGGCGGCATCACGGCGAGTTCGGCGGGCGAGCGCTTCCCTCAGGCCTGACGGGCGGCGGCTTCGTCGACCGCTCCGCCGACGCCGATCGTCGGCGAGCCGCTCGCCCGTGCGTGCTCGACCGCGTTCGACCCGGTCGCGAACACGACGTCGTGGCCGTGCTCCCGGGCGGCGACGGCCAGCGGCAGCAGCGGGACGATATGGCTGTAACCCGTACCGGCGGAGAAGAACAGTCGCATGGCCGAAGGTTCCGATGTCTGGCTCCCCAGGGGACGAAAGGAGTGAGCCATTTGTTGTAAGTAATCGGTTCCGGGAGGTGGGCGAAGTGGTTCGATGACTGATGACGCAGGGATCCCGAAGGGCTTGATCCTTTTGTCGCCCTACGGATTTCGGAGCTGCCGCAGATGTGTGATGGCCCTCGTCGACGCGGGTATCCGTACGTGACGGGACGGAAATCTGTGGAATTCTCCGAAGTTCGGGTAATTGATCTTTCGGCGCCGAATTCGGGGCTTGACATGGTGGCATTCGCTGGGTAGACAAAGGTGTGTCAGTGGTCTCGACCATTGAACAGCTGGGGCGGGAATCTGAAAATAAAGGGGGACTGGGGGAGCGAGTCTTTCTGACGGGATTCGTTTGCGGCCTCGGGTCGCTCTCTGGGGACTTCTTTGTTCGATCCTGCTGGATCGTTTTCTGTGTCTCATGGGTGTTTTCTTTATTCGTCATTCCTCTTGAGAAGGAGCTGTCATGGGCAAAATCGCCGTCATCACCAACGATCTTCAGGGTGACGTGGTCTATCTAACCCCCGAACGCACAGCGGTGATGACCGACGCGCAGCCCCACTACATCGCCTTCCTCGACGAGATGCGGCGCCGCGGCCACACGGTCTACCACCTGCAGCTGATCAACCTGCCCGACGACCCGAACGCGAACCGCCGGGCGGACGGAACCCTGCCGCTGCAACGCGAAACCGAAGGTGCGGCGATTCTCCCCGCGTTCCTCGGTGAGGGCGACGTCGTCGTGGAGAAGAACAAGGACAGCGGTTTCTACGAGACGAAATTGCACGATCTGCTTCAGGCGGAGGGTATCGAGACCGTCGTGGTCACCGGATTGCAGACCCAGATCTGTGTCCAGACCACCGCCGCCGACGCGTTCTTCCGCGGTTACAACGTCTGGGTGCCCGCCGAATGCGTCGTTTCCGACAAGACGGCGGATCGTGACCGTTCCCTCGCCTGGCTCGCCGGGTATTGCGCCACGGTCGCGAGCTCGAAAGAGATCTTGGAGACCCTCGACGCGATGGGTGAACTGCCCCGAATGGTCGTCAAGACCCTTCCTTGAGCACTGTCCGAAAGGGCTTCCGGCCCTCGCTCGAAGAAAGGAAGGTAGGACGCCCGATGACAGACTCGGTGACCGGCCTCGACGAGGTCGTTCTGGACCACGGAAGCGGAGCCAAGCTCAGCGGTGAGTTGATCTCCTTCGTCGTCGAGACACTCGGCGAGGTGTACATCGGCGAGATGGAGGACAGCGCGATGCTGTCCCTTCCCGCCGGGCGGATCGCGATGACCACGGACTCGTTCGTGGCCGATCCGCCGTTCTTCGGCAACGGGGACATCGGCAAGATCTCGGTCTGTGGCACGGTGAACGACCTCGCCGTGGTCGGCGCGCGGCCGCTCTACCTGACGCTCGGGATGATCCTGGAGACGGGCCTGCCGATGGCCCGGCTCCACCAGGTGTGCACGTCGATCCGGGAGACGGCGCTCGAGGCGGGCGTCCAGATCGTCTGCGGTGACACCAAAGTGGTCCGCAAGGGCGAGGTCGACCAGATCTACCTCAACACCGCCGGCATCGGCGTCTTCGAACGCGCGCCGCTGCGGATGCGCGACGTCCGGCCCGGTGACCGGGTGATCCTCAGCGGACCGATCGGCAACCACACGGTGCACCTGCTGTCGATTCGCGAGGGCCTCGGCTTCGAACAGCGCGTGCTGAGCGATTGCGCGCCGCTCAACGGGCTCATGGACACGCTGCTGACGACGGTCGGCGAGGGCGTGGTGCATTCGGTCCGGGACGTCACCCGCGGCGGGCTGGCCGCCGTCCTGCACGAGTACGCAAGGGCGTCCGGGCACGCCGTCCGGTTCGAACAGGACCGGCTACCCATTCAGTTCGAGACCGTGATGGCCGCGGACATGCTGGGAATCAACGCGATTCACGCCGCCAACGAAGGCTGTCTGTGCCTGTTCGTCGATCCGGCGGCGGAGCAGGAAGTGCTGGCCGTGCTCCGCTCGCACAAGTACGGCGCCGAGGCGACGACGATCGGCGAGGTGACGGAGGACGCGGATCCGATCGTGCTGAGGCGCGACGCGGACGGACGGGATTCCGTGGTCGAGGAACTTCAGGGTGCCGAGCTGCCGCGTCTGTGCTGATCAGTGAAGTGCTGAGCGGGGAGATGACGAGATGCCGAGTAGTGATGTGAGTGTCCGGCGGAGTATTCGCGTGGCAGGCGTGGTCCAGGGCGTGGGGTACCGGCCCTTCGTCTACAAGCTCGCGTTGAACTGCGACCTGACCGGCTGGGTGCTCAACGACCCGGAGGGTGTGCTGATCGAGGTCACCGGCAGGCCGGAGGAGGTGCACCGCTTCACCGAAGGCCTCAGCACGCAGGCGCCGCCCCAGGCCAGGGTCACGGCGGTCCAGGTGAACGACCTGCCCGAGGCCGAGGTGCGGCCGGAGGGGTTCACCATCCGGGAAAGCAGGCACAGCGGCCTCCGGACCACGGTCGTACCCGCCGACTCCTACGTCTGCGCTGACTGCCGCGCCGAGCTGCGTGATCCGGCCGACCGCCGCTACCGGTATCCGTTCATCAACTGCACCAACTGCGGCCCGCGGTACTCGATCATCCGCGAGCTGCCCTACGACCGGGCCGTCACCACGATGGCGGGCTTCACCATGTGCCGCCCGTGTGCCACCGAGTACGGGGACCCGCTGGACCGTCGCTATCACGCCCAGCCCAACGCCTGCCCCGACTGCGGTCCCCGGTTGCTGCTGGCCGGTTCCGGCGGTGAGACGGCTTCGGGGGAGGAAGCGCTCGCCGCGGCCACGGCGGCGCTCGCCGAGGGCGGCATCGTCGCGGTCAAGAGCGTCGGCGGGTTCCATCTCGCGGTCAACGCCCGAGACGGCGAAGCGGTCGCCCGGCTCCGGACCCGTAAACGGCGTGATTCCAAGCCGTTCGCGGTGATGGCTCGCGACCTGGGCACGGTCGAAGGGTTCGCCGAGGTCCGTCCCGCCGAGGCCGAGCTGCTGCTCTCGCCTTCCCGGCCGATCGTGTTGCTGCGCAAGCGATCCCCAGGACTGCCGGAGCAGATCGCCCCGCGCAACCCCAATCTCGGCGTCATGCTTCCGTCCGCGCCGGTGCACCACCTTCTGCTCGACCACGCCGGACTGGACACCCTGGTCATGACCAGCGGCAACATTTCCGGCTACCCGATCGTGTACCGCGACGAAGACGCGCTGGCGCAGCTCTTCGCCGTCGCCGACCTGATCCTCTACAACGACCGCGACATCGAAGTCCGGGTCGACGACTCGATCGTCCGGTACTCCGAGCATCCCGAACTCGGCGAGCCACTGGTCGGTTTCATCCGTCGGTCCCGCGGCTACGCGCCGTATCCCGTGGAGGTCGGCACGCAACTGGCGCCGCTGGTGGCCTACGGCGCCGAACTGAAGACGACCGTCGCGTTGAGCAGCGGCTCACGTGTCTACGTCAGCCAGCACATCGGCGACATCAAGAACGACGAGACCTTCAGCGCGCATCGAGAGGCCGTCCGGCATCTCGCCGATCTCCACGACCTGCATCCGCGGCACGCCGCGGTGGACCTGCATCCGCAGTTCCGCGCGACCCGGTTCGCCTTTCAGGAGCAGGGCGAAACCTTCGAGCAGGTCGTCCCGGTCCAGCACCATCACGCGCACATGGCCTCCTGTATGGCGGAGAACCGGCTCGACGGCGAGACCATCGGTGTCATCTTCGATGGCACCGGCTACGGCGACGACGGCACCATCTGGGGTGGCGAGTTCCTCGTCGGCGGCTATCGCGATGCACGCCGCGTCGCGCATCTGCGGACCGTGCCGCTTTTGGGTGGCGACAAGGCGGTCACCGAACCGATCAGGACGGGGTTCGCGCTGGCGCTGGACGCGTTCGGCGAGACATCCGCCGCGGTCAACGCCTTTCCGGTGCTGGAGACCCTCGACGAGCAGGCGCGGCACGTCTTCGCGACCATGGCGCAGCGTGGGATCAACGCTCCACCCGCGTCCAGTATGGGCCGGTTGTTCGACGGCGTCGCCGCGTTGCTCGCCATCACCACACACGCCGAATACGAGGCGCAGGGCCCGATCGAGCTGGAAGGTCTACTCGAACGCGACTTCACCATGGCCGAGCAAGCACACCGGTACCGATTCGGCCTGAACGACCGGGAAATCGACCCTCGGCCGGTGATCAGGGCGCTCGCCGCGGACCGGGAGGCGGGGCCGGACTCCGCCACGTTGAGCCGTCGTTTCCACTCGGCCGTGGTCGACATGGTCGTCGACCGATGCCAGGCGCTCCGGGAGTCCGGAACGCACCGGGTGGTGCTCTCCGGCGGCGTCTTCTTGAACGAGTTCCTGCTGGTCAACTGCATGGTGGAACTGCGGAAAGCGGGATTCGACCCGTACTGCCACCAGCAGGTGCCGACCAACGACGGCGGCATTTCGCTCGGTCAGATCGTGGTGGCCGACGCCAGGCTGGGAGACGACGCGCGATGAAGAAGTACCTGATCACCGGCGGGCGAGGATATATCGGATCGGTCCTGACCAGGCGACTCTGCCAAACCGGAGCAGAGGTCGTGGTCGTCGACAACGGTCTGGTCGGCGGTCCGGAACTCGAACTGCCCGGGGTCACCTACATCGACGGCGACGTCCTCGACACGAGTGCCTGGGACAAGGCCCTCGACAGTGTGGACGCGGTGGTGCACCTGGCGGCGATCGTGGGCGATCCGGCCTGCGGTGTCGACACGGACACCGCCTGGGACGTCAACTATCTCGGCACCATCCGCGTCGCCGAGGCGTGCCGGCGGGCCGGGATCCGGTCGCTGGTCTTCGCTTCCACTTGCAGCAACTACGGATTCACGGCGGACGCGGAAGTGGGTGTCCTGTCACCCATGGCGCCCCAGTCGGTCTATGCCGAATCCAAGGTGCTGTCCGAGCACTATCTGCTCTCCCTGCCCCGTGACGAGTTTTCCCCTCGTCTGCTGAGGTTCGCCACCATCCACGGCCTTTCCCCTCGGATGCGGTTCGACCTCGCCGTCAACATCATGACGGCGAACGCCGTGGAACACGGCCGGGTCACCGTGCACGGCGGGACCCAGTGGCGGCCCTTCCTGCACGTCGAGGACGCGGCCGCGGCGGTGCACCTGGTACTCCAGGACGACCGGCCCGCCGCCCCGAGCATCTACAACTGCGGCTTCGGCGAAGAGAACTACCGCATGGACTCCATCGGCAAGCTGATCGCCGAGGAGATCGACGGCGTCCGCATGGAGATTCTCGAAGAGCACACCGATCCACGGAACTACCGGGTGAACTTCGATCCCATCCGGCGGGAACTGGGCTTCACCCCGAGCCGCCGGGTCGTCGACACCGCGCGGGAAATCCGGGACGCCATGCGCGAAGGGAAGTACTCGGACTTCACCTCGCCTCGGTACAGCAACTACCTGACCGCGGTGGCCCAGCGCGTTGACCCGGTCTCGGCGTGAGTTTCCGTCTTCCACCCTCAGGAGCCCGACCATGACCGACCTCAGCCCGAACACCCGGCCGAGACGTTTTCCCGAACTCGTTCCCATGGTCCGCCCGACCGTGGAAGCCGATGCCGAGATGGAGCTGGCCGTCAAGGAGATCCTCCAGTCGGGGATGCTCACCAACGGGCGGTATGTAAGGGAATTCGAGGAGGCCGCGAGCGCGTACCTGGGGGTCGATCACGCGGTCGCGGTCAGCAACTGCACCACCGGGTTGATGCTCGTGTTCCGTTGCCTGGAGCTGACCGGTGACGTCGTCGTCCCGAGTTTCACCTTCATGGCTTCCGGCCATGCCCTCCGCTGGGCAGGGCACGGGATCCGGTTCGCCGACTCGGATCCCCGCACCTGGACTCTCGACCCGGAGGCCGTGGCCCCGCTCCTGCCGGGGGCGGCCGCCGTGCTGGCGGTGCACACGTTCGGGGTCCCGTGCGACACCGGCCCGTTGCAGGACTTGTGCGACTCCCGGGGGATTCCGCTCGTCTTCGACTCCGCGCACGGCTTCGGCAGCCGCTACTCCGACGGGAGCATGGTCGGCACCAAAGGGGTGGCCGAGGTGTTCAGCCTCAGCCCGACCAAAACCCTCAGCACCGGCGAGGGCGGGCTGATCACGACGAACGACGCCGCTCTCGCCGCCAAGCTGAGGATGGCGCGCGAATACGGCAATCCCGGCGACTACGACAGCCGGTTCGCCGGGCTCAACGGCCGGATGACGGAGGTCTCCGGGTTCATGGGCGTACACGCGCTCAAACGGTTCTCCCGCTGGATCGGCATCAGGCGTTCCCTGGCGGAGCGCTATCGCTCCCGGCTGGACGGACTGCCCGGCCTGGAGTTCCAGACGATTCCGGAGGGCGCCGCGACTTCGTACAAGGACCTGGGGATCCGCGTCGACGCCACCCGCTTCGGGATGACCCGCGACGAGCTGGCCGAGCGGCTGGCGCAGGAGAACGTCAGCACTCGCAAGTACTTCAGCCCGGCCTTGCACCAGCAGACCGCCTATCTGGACGTCCCCGCCGTCGCGGAGCTACCGGTGACCGAGGAACTGGCTTCGAGCATGATCACGCTGCCGCTCTACTCTCATATGCCCGCGGGGGTCGTCGACGAGATCTGCGACCTCGTCCGCGAAATATCCGCGACAGCACAGAAAGCAGGCGGTAGAGCATCGTGAACGACTACGTGGCGGAACTGCGGAAACTGGTCGGAACCCGGCCGCTGATCCTTCCAGGGACCTCGGTCGTGATCACCGATCCGGCCGACCGCGTCCTGCTGCTGGAGCGGGTCGACACCGGCGGCTGGGGGCTGCCCGGCGGCCTCATGGAGCCGGGGGAGTCGTTCGAGGAGACCGGACGGCGGGAGGTCAAGGAGGAGATCGGCCTGGAGATCGGCGACCTGAACCTGCTGGGGCTCTTTTCCGGAGCGGAGTACTACTACCGCTATCCGCATGGCGACGAGATCTACAACATCACCGCCGCGTACGTGGCCCGCCTGCCGGAAGACGCCACCATCGTCCTGGACACCGCGGAGAACAGCACCTGGCGGTTCTTCGGGCTGGACGAGATCCCGGACACCGTGATCACTCCGGAGCAGCCCATCATCGCGGAATACGCCAAGGTCGCGTCATGACCGGACGGGATCCCGGATTCGCGGAGTTCATCGAGATCTGCCTTCGCGAGGCGTCCAAAGTGGCCGTGGGAATGCGGGGCACCGGCGAGACGACGGTCAAGCCGTCGGACGTGAACCAGCTCGTGACCGACACGGACCTCGCCGTCGGTGCGCTGCTGACCGGGCGGATCGGGGAACGGTATCCGCGGCACGCGATCCTGGAAGAGGAGAGCGGGGCGACCCCCGGCGACGACGAGGTCACCTGGATCGTGGATCCGTTGGACGGCACGAGCAATTACGCCGCGGGCAGCCCGCTCTACGGGGTGATGATGGCGGCGGTCGGCGCCGGGGGCGTCCTCGCGGGCGGGCTCGCGCTGCCGGCGTTCGACACCGTTTACGTCGCCGAAGCCGGCAAGGGTGCCACGCGCAACGGGCAGCCGCTCGGACCGCTCCCGGCCACCGGTCCGGAGAAGTCGTTGGTGGCCTTCGGAATGGACAAGGGCCCGCCCGGCCTGATGGCCGCCGAAGGCAGGCTCGCCGCCGCACTGGGGACGGCGTGCCTCGGCGTCCGCATGAGCAACAGCGTCTTCGACATCTGCATGGTGGCCGACGGCGCTTACGGGGCGTTCGTGCATCGCAGTTGCCGAATCTGGGACGTGGCGGCAGCGTTGTGCGTTCTGGGGGAGTGCGGCGGGGTCTGCACCGATCTCGACGGGCGGCCGCTGGATCTCACAGACCCGCTGACGAATGCGGATCGGGTCTTCGAAGTCTGCCTGGCTTCGGTCAGTGTGCATCCAGCCGTGATGACCGCGCTGAAAGCGGCGGCCCCGGCGTGAGGGGATACTCGCAGGACGCCAGAGTGAGTATCTTCGCCCTGATCCTGGGATTGACCTGCGGCTACGACGCCACCGCGATGGCGGGAGCGCTGCTGCTGGTCACCGACCACTTCGACCTCACGACGACCCAGCAGGGTTCGCTGTACGCCGCCACGGCGGCGGGCTGGATCGCCGGCGCCGTTTTGGGCAGCAAGCTCGTCAACGTCCTCGGCCGCCGCAAGACCCTGCTCGGCTTGACACTCCTGTACCTCGTGGCCACCGGCATCGCCGTCACGGCGGCGAATCCACTGTGGCTGGGCGCGGGCCGGTTCGGGCAGGGCACCGCGATCGGCATCGCCATCGTGACGACCCCGATCTTCATCGCCGAATCGGCAACCACACGAGCTCGCGGGCGCATCGCGGTCCTCTACCAGGTGGCGACCTCCGTCGGGATCGCGATGGGCTACTTCGGCAGCTACTTCCTCGCGGACAGCGGGCAGTGGCGGCTGATGCTCGCCATTCCCGGCGTCCTCGCCCTCGCCACCGCGTTGTGGCTGCTGGGGCTGCCCGAGACCGAACGCTGGCAGCAGCTCCGGCGGGAGGGAGCCGCACGCCAGGTGGGCGTCGTGCGCGCGATCTTCGGTCCCCGCTACCGGAGACTCACGCTTTTCGTCGTCACACTGGGCTTTTTCGTCCAGGCCACCGGCATCAACGCGATGGTCTTCTTCAGCCCGCGGATCTTTCAGCACATCGGCTACACCGATGACTTCGGACTGCTCGTCCTGCCCGGTTTCGTCCAGCTCGCCGGTGCCGCTGCGGCGCTCGTCTGCGCGCTGACGATCGACCGGTTCGGCAGGCGGCCGGTGCTGCTCACCGGGACCACCCTGATGGGGCTGGGACACGCGCTGCTGGTGATCGGTTTCGCCACCGATTCTCCCGGTGTGGTCGGCTTTCTCGGTCTCATCGCGTTCATCGTCGGCTTCAACTCAGGCTTCGGGGCGCTGGTGTGGGTCTTCGCCGCCGAAGGCTTCCCGGATCACCTTCGAGGCGCCGGGGCGTCGGTGATGCTGCTGACGAATCTCACGACGAACCTGTTCGTGGCCCAGTTCTTCCTCGACGTGCTCAACGCCATCGGCGGCCTGCTGACCTTCCTCGTCCTCTTCGCCATCACGGCTCTGGCCTGGATCTTCGTGTTCTTTCTCGCTCCGGAGACGAAGGGCCGGTCGCTCGACGAGGTCCAGTCCTATTGGGAAGCGGGCAGGCGCTGGCCCGCCCCCGACGACACCCATGCCGCGGCGTCCTGAACCGCGGTCGGTGCTGGTGATCGGCTCCGGTCCGATCGTGCTCCGGCATACCGCCGCGGCGTGCCGGGTGCTCAAGGCGGAGGGCCTGCGGGTCACGATGGTCGACAGCAACCTGGCGACGATGACGACCGACCCGGAGTTCGCCGATTCCACCTACCTGGAGCCGATCGACCCCGGCACGGTCGAGCAGGTCATCGCCAGGGAACGGCCGGACGCCCTGCTCCCCACCCTCGGCGGGCAGGCCGCGCTCGACACCACGGTCGCCCTGTACGAGTCCGGCGTGCTGACCCGGTACGGCGTCGAGCTGATCGGCACCGGCATCGACGCGATCCTGGCAGGCGAGAACCCCGAGGAGCTCGCCCGGATCGCCGGGCGGGCGGGGGCCGAGATGGTGCCGGAAGCGTCCGTGCCCGGCTGGGAGAAGTTCGAGCTCGAGGTGGTCCGTGACCACGAAGACACGGCGGCCGTCGCCTGCTCGACGGAAGGATCCGGCTCGCTGACCGACCGGGTGTACCGGCGGATGTGCGACTTCGCCGTCGCGGTGACCCGGGCGGTCGGTGCCGGGCCCGGTGGCTGCACCGTCCGGTTCGCGGTCGACCCGCCCGGCGGCCGTGTGGTCGTGACCGGGTTCGACTCCCGGGTGGCCGGGTCCAGTGCGCTCGCCGTCAAACTGGCCGTCGGTCACACCCTGGGCGACCTCGGTTTCGTGACAGCGCCGCGGCCGCCGGGCGCAGGCTCGACCGGCGACGCGCTCGAGATCGACGTCGACGCCCTCTACGACGGCCAGGAGTTGTATCTGGGCGGGGTGATGGAGCGCTTCGAAGCCCCCGGCGACCCGGCCTGCGTGCTGCCGCCGATCACCCTCGGCCGCGCCGATCTCGCCAGGATCCGCGAGGCCACCCGAGTCCTGGGCGAAAGCACGGGGCTGCGTGGGCCGCTGAACGTCCGGTACGCGCTCACGCCGGGTGCTTTGTCCGTCCTGGAGGCGAATCCGCGGGAAGACCGCACCATCCCGTTCGTGTCGAAGGCCACCGGCGTGCCGCTGGCCAGGGCCGCCGCACGGGTGATGCTCGGCGCGCGCATCGCCGACCTGCGCGCCGAGGGCATCTTGCCGCTCATCGGAGACGGCGGCACCCTCCCGCCGGACGCCGCCGTCGCGGTCAAACAGGGCGAGGTGATGGGGATCGACTCGAATTTCGGCACCGCCTACGCCAAGGCGCAGGCCGCCGCGTCCGGTCCGTTGCCCACCAAGGGCCGGATCTACGCCGCGTTCGCCGCCCGCGACAACCGGTCGATGATCTTCCCGGTGAAAGCACTGGCGGACAACGGTTTCGAAATCCTGGCCGCCGAAGGAACCGGCACCATCCTCCAGTACCTGGGGGTACCGGTCACGATCGCCCGCGAACACTCCCTTGTGGACCTTGTTGTGGCAGGCGAGATCGTTTTGGTCGTCGACACCCTGCCTGGGACACAACAAGACGAAATCCGCTCCGCAGCGGCGGCCCGCGGAATCCCGTACCTCACGACGGTCCAGGGACTGGCCGCCGCGGTACAAGGCATCGAGGCCGTCACCCGCGGCCACTCGAGCGTCATCTCGCTTCAGGAGCACATCGCCGATCTGTGGCCGGCCCATTCCTGGCAGGATTCCCCACGGGGGAAACCAGTCTGACCGACCAGGAGAAGATGTGACACACCGCCGAGACGGTCGCACGTCGACGAGATCTGCGAGCTCGTCGGCTGGCGGGCCGGAGACTTCCGGCCGGAGCTGGACTGGACCACCGTCGAACGCGAACTGGGAACACCGCTGCCCAGTGACTACAAGGAGTTGCTCACGCGGTTCCCTTCCGGCGGTTTTCGTGACGTCATCGAGACTTCGAATCCCGGCCAAAGCGCCGAGGAATGCGCGAACGTCAAGAGGAACAACCACCAGATGCTGGGGTTCTTCCGTGACGAAGACCTCGGCTACCTGCGCGGTGTCCCTTACCGGTTGTTCCCGGAACCCCGGTGGCCTCTACCCCTGGGGGAACGACGGTGCGGGCGGAACGTTCTGGTGGATCACCGGGCAGGCGGATCCGGACGAGTGGCCGGTCGTCTACCACGATCGGGATGCCTGGCACGAGGAGCATCCCGGGCCGATGACGAGCGTCATCCGGGACGTGCTGGTGAGTATCGGGGAGGACAACATCTTCGGCTGGAGCATCGCGGAAAAACCGGTGGAGTTCGGCGGCTTCTGGGGAAACCGGTTCGTCGCCCGCCCTGGCTGAGGCCCGCTTCCGGAACCGACAAGGGTTTCCGAACGTCGAACCACCGACAGGCCGACAGCCCGCTCGGCCCGTCGGATCCGGCGCCTCGCGCCGCAAGAGAGGGAAGGACGTGTCGATGCGCGAAAGCATCAGCAAGATCGGCCTGGCCAAAGGAACGATGGTCATGATCGGAGCGTTCACCGCTGCGAGCCTTGCGCTGCCCGCCACCGCGAACGCCGCACCCGCCGCCGGGTGCTCGGCCTTCATGAACTCCGCGGTCAACGGCGGTTACAAAGCCACCCTCAACTGCAAGGGCATCGGGCTTTCCTTCATCGACGGGCTCGGCACCACCCTCACCGATGCCAGTACGGAAGCGCGTGCCCTGGCACAGATCGCGCTCGGCGGTGGCGACACCTGCAGCGCCTTCGTGTACGCAACGACTCCGGGTGGCTACAAAGTCACCCTCACCTGCGTCGACACCGGTCTGGTCTCCGGTGTGGGCACCACCTTGACCGACGCCTCACGGGCTGCCCGCGCGTCCATTTAAGAACGATCTGCCGTCGGCGACCGCCATCGAGATCCGGTGGTACCGCACCGGCCGGTGCATGCTTGACCGGTCCGGGGCGCACTACCTCGTCAACGGCGATGTGACCGGAACTGTCGTGCATGCCAAACGGCGGGTTCCGCATCGGCGAGCTGTGCGGGATGCACTTGGTCGATCTGCACTTGCGTGAGGGGGCGGCGTGCGGGGACTGCAGGTCGCCCCACGCGCACATCTGCCATCGGGAGACGAATCCGAACCGGGCGCGGGTCAAAACGAAGCAACTCTGGCTGATCGAGGACAGGATCGTGCGCGGAGGAGGTGTCCGTCGGGTTAGCCCGGCGATGATCCGCACCGACTTCGAGTACATGACCACCGAGTACCCGCGCGACGCCGAGCACGACATGCTCCTGGTCCAACTGCACGACGCTCGCCGCGGACAGCCGTGGGCGGCCGCGGCGGCCCACGGCGTGCTGCGCCGTGCCGGAGTGCGGCTGGACCTTGGCAGAATCCGGCCGCATTCCTGGCGGGCCCTTCTGTCGCCGTGCGGCAGCCATTGTCATCGCTCCCATCGTCGCGTGCCTGATTGGCAGGGCATGTATCGGCCCACGCACGTCGTCGTGTTCTTCTGGTCTGGACGAGTTCACCGGTCCGGTGTGTCCGTGCGCTCGAGCGCGTACCCGATCTCGTAAAGGTGGCCTGGCAACGCGGTCTCGTTGACCTCGCAGATCCGTCCGTCCGGGCTGCGGGCGATCCGCCGCAGTCGCAGCATCGGCGCACTGGGTGGGAGGGCCCACAGTTCGCGCTCGCGCGCGGACGGCGGGCGGGCGCCGACTCGCTCCTCCATGTCCAGCTCCGCCTGCAGGTGCTCCTCCATCCGGTCGAGGATCCCGCCCGGCCCGGTCTCGGCTTCGGCGATGACAGGGAGTTCGTCGACCAGCCACGGTGGCAGGTAGCTGAGGGAGACGTGGTGCACCTGGCGGGTGTCGGGGTCGCCCATCACGCGATCGCGGATGACCACCGGTTGACCCGGTGTGGTCCCCAGTAGCACGGCGAGATCGGCTGGGGGTGGCACTGTCCGGACCTGCGGCTCACGAACAGCGACCCAGGACTGTGCCGCCAGGTCGAAGAAGTATCCCCGCTCGTCGCGGAAGATTTTGCGCTCCCGCACGATCACCTCGCGCACGGGCGCGGCCGTCACCACCGTGCCGCCACCCACCCCGCGCCTCGTCTCGACCAGGCCCTCCGCGATCAACTCCCGCACCGCACGCTGGACTGTCTCTTTCGACGCGTCGAACTGGCGGGTGAGCTGGCTGAGCGGCGGAAGCATGTCACCCGGCTGGTACGTGCCGTCGACAATCGAGTCCCGCAGCTCCGCCGCGATCACCTCGTACGTCGGCTTCTTGACCATCACACCAGCCCCTCGACGCCGCCGAAACCAAAGTCCTAGGACTATTGCGCATCCAAGCTCGGCATGCAATTCTCAAAGTCCTAGGACTTTGAATCTGCGCTGGTATCCGGTCGGTACCTCGCACCACGTCGTGTACCACGTCCAGCGGGGGAGTCAGTCGTGTCCACCATCGTGTTGCCCAGCAAGCGGCCGGCCACTGCCCTCCGCGTTCAGCGAACCGCCGGTCGGCGGACGACCCCTCAGAATCGCCACCAGGCCGCGGCACCAGTCGTCACGCCCGATGTTCCCGCCGGACAGCGGAGTGACGCAGACCTGCTGCGGATCGTGCGTCAGGGAGAGCCCGCCACGAGCGCGGCCGCCTTCGGCGCGCTGTACCTGCGGCATCGCGCCTCGGCGTACCACCTGGCCGGGCAGCTGGCCTGTCCGGACCACGAGGCCCACGACCTGGTCTCCGAGGCATTCCTTCGAGTGCTGGACATCCTGCAGGGCGGGGACCGTGGTCCGGAGGACGCGAGGTTCCGCGCGTACCTGCTCACGACCCTGCGGCACGTCGCCTACGACAGGACACGCCGGGAACGCAGGATCGCCTTCACCGCGGACGTCGAGGCCGCCGCGATCGACACGGGAAACCCGGGCGCGATCACCGAGCCGTTCCGGGACACCGTGCTCGCTGGCCTGGACCGCCTGCTCGCCGTGCGTGCCTTCACCCGGCTCACCGAGCGGCATCAGGAAGTGCTGTGGCATCTTGAAGTCGAGGAACTGACTCCCCTTCAGGTCGCTCCGATGATGGGGCTGACCCCGAACGGGGTATCCGCCCTGGCTTACCGGGCTCGTGAACGCCTGAGGCAGGAATACCTTCAGGCGCACGTGCCCGAGCCGGATGAAAGCTCGCGGGGCTGTGTGGAGACGGCGGCAAAGCTGGGCGCGTGGGTTCGGGGCGGGCTGCGGCATCGGGACAGCACGCGGGTCGGTCATCACGTGAGGGAGTGCGTGGCCTGCGGCGCCGTTGTCGCCGAGCTGCGCCAGGAAATTCCAGCCTGAGCCAGAGATTCCCGCCTGAGCCAGGCTGAACCACGGTGCCCTCGGCGTCTTGCCAGTGTGGGGAGGGTGTTTGGCATGGTGAGCGGCAGTTCAGCGTCGGCGCTGTATCGCTCGCGCCGGGCGGGGACGAGGGCGTAGCCGGGCACGCAGCTGACTCGGGTGGCCAGGTGATGGTCCTGTTCGCT
>NZ_JBWKEA010000017.1:21329-191906 GCF_056435685.1 Amycolatopsis sp. NPDC043885 | reverse complement strand
CACCAGGCGGAGGGGAGCCGGGGTGTTTTTCTTCCCGTCTTTGTGGGGGGGGGGGGGGGGGGGGGGTTTGTTTCCCCCCCCCCCCCCCCCCCCACGACCACCCCGACCCAACACCTTTCCGGCGTCTTTGGCCGCCCGCGGGACATGGCCACCCCGAACGCTAGGAACACGAAGAGCGCGTCAGCCTTCCCAGGCGGCCTTGTGCAGCCGCCGCAGCGCCCGCACCGCGGCCACCGCGCGTTCCCGGTCCACCGCCTGCACCGCCATGACCGAGTAGTACTCGTCGTCCGGCAGTTCCAGCCGCGCCCACGAGGCCCCGTCCGGGAAGCTCACCGAGAGCACCTCGCTCCACGCGAACTTCTTGGTCATCAGCACGTTCCGGACCTCGATGCCGTCGGCGTCGGCCTTCACGCGCGCGGTCGCGAACAGCATCGTGCCCGCGGCGAGCAGGACCCCGATACCGATCATCGCCGCCTGGTCGGACGGCTGGAAGATCACGCCGGTGTCCGAGCCGCGCAGCAGGACCGCGACGACCACGAACGTCGCCAGCATGATCACCGCCAGCACCGAGCACATCACCAGGGCACGGCGGGGCCGCACCACCACGACCTCGGATTCCGTCATCACATCCGCCTCGACGCTCACACGAAGCCCCGCTCGGTCCACGGCTGGCGCAGGTTCCGCAACGCGTGCGCGGCGTCCAGCGCGGCGACCGTCGCTTCGTAGCCTTTGTCCTCGGCGGAGCCGGGCAGCCCCGACCGGTCGAGGGCCTGCTGCTCGGTGTCGCAGGTGAGGACGCCGTTGCCGACCGGGGTGCTCTCGTCGAGCGCGACCCTGGTCAGGCCCGCGGTGACCGCGTCGCAGACGTACTCGAAGTGCGGCGTCCCGCCCCGGATGACCACGCCCAGCGCGACGACCGCGTCGTGCGTGCGGGCCAGCGCCTGCGCGGCGACGGGCAGTTCGACGGCGCCCGCGACGCGCACGACCGTCGGCTCCTCCTCCAGGTCGGCCGCCTTGGCCGCCTCGAGGGCGCGTTCCAGCAGCGCGCTCGTGATCTTCGTGTGCCAGCGCGTGGCCACGATCCCGAGCCGGATGTTCTTACAGTCGGACAGGTCGAGTTCGACGTCCGGACGGCCCTCGCCGCTCACCGCGTGCCACCTCCGTTGCCCTGGTCGACCTCGGCGCCGACCTGGTCGAAATGCTCCAGCTGGGACAGGTCGTGCCCCATCCGGTCCCGTTTGGTCTTGAGGTAGCGCAGGTTCTCCGGGTTCGGCGAGATCGGCAGCGACACCCGCCCGCTCACCCGCAGGCCGTAGCCCTCCAGCCCGACACGCTTGGCCGGGTTGTTCGTCAGCAGCCGCATCGAGCGGACGCCGAGGTCGCACAGGATCTGCGCGCCGGTGCCGTAGTCCCGCGCGTCGGCGGGGACGCCGAGCTGCAGGTTCGCGTCGACGGTGTCCGCGCCGGCGTCCTGCAGCTGGTAGGCCTGCAGTTTGTGCAGCAGCCCGATGCCGCGGCCCTCGTGGCCGCGGATGTAGAGCACGATCCCGCGCCCTTCCTTGGCGACCGCTTCCAGCGCGGCCTCCAGCTGCGGGCCGCAGTCGCAGCGCAGCGAACCGAAGACGTCACCGGTCAGGCACTCGGAGTGCACGCGGACCAGGATGTCCTCGCCGTCGCCGATCTCGCCGTAGACGAACGCGATGTGCTCGATCCCGTCGAGCAGGCTGTCGTAGCCGACCGCCCGGAACGTGCCCGCGGCCAGCGGGATACGCGCCTCGGCGACCCGCTCGACCTGCTTCTCGGTGCGCCGCCGGTACGCGATCAGGTCGGCGATGGTGATCATCTTGAGGTCGTGGTCCGCGGCGAAGACCTCGAGTTCGTCGCGGCGGGCCATGTCGCCCTCGTCCTTCTGCGAAACGATCTCGCAGAGCACGCCGGACGGGGAAAGCCCGGCGAGCCGGGCCAGGTCGACGGCGGCTTCGGTGTGCCCCGGGCGCCGCAGGACACCGCCCTGCTTGGCGCGCAGCGGGACCACGTGGCCGGGCCGCCGGAAGTCCGACGCCTTGGACGCCGGGTCGGCGAGCAGCCGGACGGTGTGCGACCGGTCGGCCGCGGAGATACCGGTGGTGATGCCCTCCGCGGCGTCGACCGTGACGCTGTACGCGGTGCCGCGCTGGTCCTGGTTCGTGTGGTACATCGGCGGCAGGTCGAGCCTGTCCGCCTCGGGTTCGGTCAGCGCCACGCAGACGTACCCCGAGGTGTAGCGCACCATGAAGGCCATCAGTTCCGGCGTGGCCTTCTCCGCCGCGAAGATCAGGTCACCCTCGTTCTCGCGGTCCTCGTCGTCCACCACGACGACCGGACGGCCGGCCTTGATGTCGGCGATGGCCGCCTCGATGGCATCGGCGTTCACGGCCACCCCGCCTCCACAGGGGGTCAGATCCGCCGACCCCGGAATCGCACTCGTCTCGCTCACGCCCGCTCCTCCGTACCGCCATTGTCCCCCTGCGCGCGCAGGTGCGGCATGGCCAGCTTCTCGACGTACTTGGCGACCACGTCGACCTCGAGGTTCACCAGGTCACCCGGGGTGTTCCGGCCGAGCGTGGTGAGTTCGAGGGTGGTCGGGATCAGGGCGACGGAGAACTCCTCGTCGGTCACCGAAGCGACCGTGAGGGAGACGCCGTCGACCGCGATCGACCCCTTCTCGACCACGTACCGGGACAGCTTCTTCGGCAGCGCGAACGTGGTGAGTCCCTGCTCGTCGCGTTTGAGGAAGACGCCGGTGCCGTCGACATGGCCCTGCATGATGTGCCCGCCGAGCCTGCCGCCCGCCGGCGTCGCGCGTTCGAGGTTGACGACGTCGCCGACCTGCACCTTCGCGAGGCTGGAGCGCTGCAGGGTCTCGTGCACGACATCGACGGTAAACTCACCGCCCGCCACCGCGACCACGGTGAGGCACACGCCACTCACCGCGATGGAGTCGCCGTGCCCGGCGTCGCTGGTCACCAGCGGCCCCCGAACGGTCAGTCTCGCGGCGTTCGGGACCTGCTCGACCGCGGTGACCTCGCCGAGTTCCTCGACAATGCCGGTGAACACTCCTGCTGCCCTCCTCCTGGCTCGCACCGTCGCTGGGAACGGTGCTCCCCACATCCAACACCCATCGGGGCCGATTCCTTCTCCTGACCCGACGGCGGATCACCGAGGCGGGATCAGCCGCGGACGCGGGCCGCCTGCTCGCGCAGCGCCGCGACCGCCTTACCAGGGTCTTCGGCACCGTAGACGGCGGAACCGGCGACGAAGCAGTCCACACCGGCTTCGGCGGCCTGCTCGATGGTGTCGGCGTTGATCCCGCCGTCGATCTCGACGACGAGCTTGAGGTGGCCGGTGTCGACGAGGCGCCGCGCGGTGCGCACCTTGTCGAGGACGCCCTCGATGAACGACTGACCGCCGAAACCGGGCTCGACCGACATCACCAGCAGCGTGTCGTAGTGCTTGAGCGTCTCGAGGTGGTCCTCGATCGGCGTGTTCGGCTTGATCGACAGACCGGCCTTCGCCCCGGCGGCGCGCAGGTTCTTCGCCAGCGCGATCGGGTCGTGCGCGGCCTCGACGTGCACGGTGACGTTGTAGGCGCCCGCCTCGGCGTACCCGATGGCCCACTTGTCGGGGTTCTCGATCATCAGGTGGCAGTCGATCGGCACGTCGGTGGCCTTGAGCAGGGACCGCACCACGGGCAGGCCCAGGGTCAGGTTCGGCACGAAATGCGCGTCCATGACGTCGACGTGGACCCAGTCCGCGCGGGTTTCCCCCTCCCCCGCGACGGCGCGGATCTCTTCGCCGAGGCGGGCGAAGTCCGCGGAGAGGATGCTGGGTGCGATCAAAGGTCGGTGAGCCACGCGCCCGAGTGTAGGAGGGCGCCGCTAACGCCCGCTAACCGGCTGTGACCGGCGACCCGGTCTGCAGTATGACGCGAAATGGCACCGCAGTGGGAGGTGCGCGCACGCGCCGCCGAATAGCGTTCCGGTCATGGTCAACCCCCTGAAACCCCTCGTGCGGATCGGCGGCTACCGCAGCATGCCGTTCGGGCTCCTCGGCATGGTGATGACGGCGGTGCCGTTCCCGATCGCGCTCATCCCCGCCGTGCTGATTCCCGGCGACGTGCGGCTGAAGTTCGTCTACGGGATGCTCGCCATGGGCGTGCTGGTCGTGCTGGCCGGTTTGCCGGGGCCGATGCGGCGGGTCGGGATCTGGTTCTCCAACCAGATGCTGGGCACCCGGATCGCGCAGCCCTTGCCGAACACGAAGGTCGCCTGGGCCGAGCGCTGGCGTTCGGCGGCCTGGCTGCTCGTGCACACCGCGCTCGGCTGGGTGCTGTTCGGCCTCGGCTGTTTCCTGATGCTCGGCTTCGTGTTCGCCATCGTGTGGGCTGGAGGCGGCGGCAGCCCCATCGAGTTCTTCGGGGAACGGGTGACGATCGAATCGGGCACCGGCGGGCTGTGGACACTGCCGATCGCGCTGGTCACGCTCGTCGTCATCGCCTACGTCCTCGCAGGTTTCACCAAACTGTTCCAGTACAGCGCGGTCGCGCTGCTGGGTCCCTCGGCCGCCGAACGCGTCGCCGCCGCCGAAGTCCGGGCGAACCACTTCGAACAGCGCAACCGGCTGGCCCGCGAACTGCACGATTCCATCGGCCACACGCTGACGACGTCGACCATCCAGGCGGCCGCGGCCGCCGAACTGGTCGATTCCGAACCGCAGCTGGTGCGCCGGGCGCTGGGCACCATCGAGGAGTCGTCCCGTGCGGCGCTCGAAGACCTCGACCACGTACTGGGCCTGCTGCGGGACGACCGGTCCTCCCGCGAACCCGAACGACGGCTGATCGAGGTCGGCACGCTGGCCGAACGGGCTCGCGCTGGTGGCGCGGTGATCGACTACGAGCTGAGCGGGCCCGCCGCGGAACTTCCCGCGACCCTTTCGCGGGAGGCGTACCGGATCGTCCAAGAAGGACTGACGAACGCGCTGCGGCACGCTCATCCCGGCCCGGTGACCGTGCGGGTCGCGGTGCTCGCCGACGCGTTGCGGATCGAGATCGTGAACCCGCTCGTGGAGCACACGGCCGCTTCCGGCCGCGGCGGCAACGGACTGCCGGGTCTCACCGAACGCGTCGAAGCGCTGCGCGGCGAGCTCGTCGCCGGCCCCGCCGTCGACGGGGAGCCGCTGTGGCGGCTGGTGACCACGATCCCGCTACGGTCGCGCCCATGACCCTGCGTGTCCTGATCGTCGACGACGAACCCTTGCTGCGTGCCGGTTTGCGCTCGCTGCTGGACAACCAGCCCGATCTGACCGTGGCCGGGGAGGCCGGCGACGGCGGCGAAGTGGTCGATCTGGTGCGGCGGACGCATCCCGACGTGGTCCTGATGGACGTACGGATGCCCGGGGTGGACGGGATCGAGGCGACCCGGCGGGTACTGGCCGAAATCCCCGAACCGCCGAAGGTCCTCGTGATCACGACGTTCGACAACGACGACTACGTCTACGACGCGCTGCTGGCCGGGGCGAGCGGATTCCTGCTGAAGCGGGCCCGCAAGGAGGAGTTCGCGCACGCCATCCGGACCATCGCCGCCGGGGAGACACTGCTGTTCCCCGACGCCATCCGGCGGATGGTCACCGCGCGCCCGACGCCGTCCGGCCTCGCTCCGCGGCCTTCCTCGCTGACGAAACGGGAGACCGAGGTGCTGCGGCTCATCGCCACGGGGATGTCCAATGTGGACATAGCAGCCGAGTTGGTGATCAGTCTCGAAACCGTCAAGACCCATGTGGGCAACATCTTCGGGAAGCTGGGCGCGGCCAACCGGAGCCAGGCGGTGGTGTTCGCCTACGAGACCGGCATCGTCGCACCGGGGCACAGCCTGCGCTAGGCCTCTCCTCGCGCGGCCCCACGCCCGGCCGTGTCGCGAAAGTGGCCGCGGCGCCTTGCACCCGAGAGTCCGTGAAGGCCTCCTTCCCTACTTTGAGGGTAGGGAAGGAGGCCTTCACGGCGAGGTGGGGCAGACCCCCGGTCCGGCGTGGGGCCTGCCCCATGGCTACCGCGCCCGAGCGCCCCTAGCTTGGTATCCATGCGAAAATCCTTGCCAGGCAAGAAGATCATCGCCACCGGTTCCCTGGTCGCGCTGCTCGCCGCGACGACGGCCACCCCGGCGCTCGCCGTGACCGGGGCCCATCACGACGTCGACAAAGCGCTGAAAACGCTGGTGCTGGACGGAGTTCCCGGCGCGCAGGCGACGGTGACGAACCCGTCCGGGCGGACGTGGTCGGAGCGCGAAGGCGTCGGGAACGTCGAGACCGGGACACCGTTCCCACACGGCTCGAAGTTCCGGGCGGCCAGTATCACGAAGACGTTCGTCGCCGTCGTCGTGCTGCAACTGGTCGCCGAGGGAAAGGTCCGGCTGGACACGCCGATCGACCGGTACCTGCCGGGGCTCGTCAGCGGGAACGGCAACGACGGCACGAAGATCACCGTGCGCCAGCTGCTCCAGCACACCAGCGGGCTCTACGACTATCTCCGTGACCTCGACCTCGAGGAGTGGCGCCATCGCGGTGCCGAACCCGAGGAGCTGGTGGCGATCGGTCTCGCGCATCCGCCGTTGTTCGCGCCCGGCACGAGCTGGTCGTACTCCAACACGAACTACATCATCGCCGGGATGCTGATCGAGAAGCTCACCGGTCGTTCCGTCGCCACCGAAATCCGGAGCAGGATCACCGAACCGCTCGGCCTGCGCGACACCTCCCTGCCGTCGCGCGGCGACGAAGACTTGCCGTATCCGCACGCCAGGGGCTACGCACCGGGCCCCGCCGGCCACACCGACTACACCGAATTCGATCCGTCGGCCGCCGGGGCCTCCGGCGGGCTCATCTCGACCGGCGCGGACCTGAACCGGTTCTACGGCGCGCTCGTCGACGGCCGCCTCCTGCCGCGTGCACAGCTGGCGGAGATGCAGCGGACTGTTCCTGCGCCCGTCGGGCTCCCGGGCGGGGAGTACGGCCTCGGGATCGCGTCCGTCCCGCTGTCGTGCGGCGGCAGGTTCTGGGGGCACGGTGGGAACATCGTCGGCTACGCGAACCTGTCGGGCGCCGTCCCGCACGGCAGGCGGGTGAACGTCGTGGTGAATCTGAATCCCGCGCCGCCCAAGGTGGCCGACGACCTCGCCAAGGCGCTGGACACCGGGTTCTGCGCCCGCTAAACCGACGGCAGCAGGTCCAGCACGGAGGTCCACGAGGCCTCCGGGCTGAGCCTCGCGGTGGTGACCCCGGCGGAGGCGAGCGTGTCGAGATGGCGTTGCCACGCCGGATGGTGGATCCGCGTGTCCTGGATCTGGTAGCCCAGCACGATCGTGATGCCCGGCGTGCCGAGGACGTCGCCGAGCAGGGTGAGCGCCTGGTTGTCGGCGATGCCCAGCGCCAATTTCGCGACGGAGTTCGCGGACGCGGGCGCGAAGAGGAACACCTCGGGATCCGGATGCGGCCGGGGTTCGCCCGGCAGCCGGGAGGTACTGCGGACCGGCAGCTCGGTGCACTTTTCGAGGGCACCGAACCCGCCTGTCTCCTCCAGCCAGCGGGCCGCGGTGGGGGTCAGCGTGATCGCGAGCTCCCAGCCGCGGTCCGCGGCCGGTTTCGCGAGCTGCGCGGCGAACCGGGTGTCCAGTCCGCCGCACGAGCTCGCGACCAGGCCGAGGACCCTGCTCACCCGGCGGATTCCGGCTTCCGCAGGACGGCGCAGAACATCGCGTCCGTGCCATGGCGGTGCGGCCACAACTGGACGTACGGGCCGTTGCCGAGCTGCGGGACACCCGGGAAGAACTCCCGCGCGTCGACGATCTGGGCGCCGGCGCGGCGTGCGGTCTCCCCCACGACGCCTTCGGTCTCGGCCAGATGCGGCGAGCAGACGACGTAGGTGACGATGCCGCCGGGCCGGACCAGGTCCAGCGCCGCGGTGATCAGCTGGCCCTGCAGTTTCGTCAAGTCCGAGATGTCGCTGGGCTGACGGCGCCAGCGTGCCTCGGGGCGGCGCCGCAGTGAGCCGAGTCCACTGCACGGCGCGTCGACCAGGACGCGGTCGTAGCCCGGTTCGAGACCGGTCTCGCGGCCGTCGGCGACGTGCACGGTCACCGGCAGGTCCTGGACGGCCTTCTCGATCAGCTTCGCCCGGTGCGGGGCCTTCTCGACGGCGTCGACGGTCGCGCCGGCGGCCACCGCCAGCGCGCCGAGCAGCGCGGCCTTGCCACCCGGGCCGGCGCACAGGTCCAGCCACCGCACGTCGGTGCCGGAGACCGGGACTCTCGTGACGGCGTAGGCGCACAGCTGGCTGCCCTCGTCCTGGACCGCGGCCAGCTTTTCCTTGATCGGTTCGAGGTCGCCGGGGTCGCCGGAGCCCGCGGGCAGCCGGACGCCGTAGGGCGAGTACGGCGCGACGTCGCCACCGGTGATGGCGGCCAGCTCCTCGGCGCTGATCTCGCCGGGCCGGGCGACCAGATGGACGTCGGGGCGGTCGTCGTCGGCCTCCAGGGCCGCCTTCAGCTCAGGCCCCTTGTCCCCCAAGGCTTCCGCGAACGACCGGGCGACCCAGCGCGGATGCGCCGTCCGCAGGGCGTAGGCCCCGATCGGGTCGGCGGCCTCGTCGGGCGCCAGCTCGTTCAGCCAGGTCTCTTCGTCCTTTTCGGACACCGAGCGCAGCACGGCGTTCACGAAACCCGCGATCCAGGAACCGACTTCGGCGCGGACGAGGTCCACAGTGGACCCGACGGCGGCGTGCTGGGGGATGCGGGTGCGCAGCAGCTGGTACGCGCCGAGCCGCAGCCCGTCCAGCACGATGGCGTCCACCTTGGCCAGCGGCCGGTCGAGGCAGGCCTCGATGACGGCGTCCAGCATGCCGACCGCGCGGCAGGTGCCGTAGGTCAGTTCGGTGGCCAGCGCCGCGTCACGACCGGAGATCCGGCGGGTGCGCAGCAGTTGCGGCAGCACCAAGTTCGCGTATGCGTCGTCCTCCCGGACCGCGCGCAGGACGTCGAAGGCGACCTGGCGAGCCGGGTCGATCTGCGGCGGGCGGCTCGGCCCCTCTTTACGCTGGCCCGGACGGCCGCGATCCGGCCTCGACGGCCGGCGTTCCCTACGCTCGTTCACTGCAGGCGCTCTCCTTGTTCGATCCTCGTACCGCGCGCCCAGTCGGTGGCCGCCATCCGCTTCTTCCCCTGCGCCTGCACCTCGCCCAGCCGCACCGGCTTCGACGCCGTGCCGACCAGGACCCGCTTGCGCTCCACGACCAGTTCACCGGGCGGGGGCCCCGGCTCGTCGACGACCGTCACCGGGCCGAGCTTCAACCGCTCGCCCCGGAACTCCGCCCAAGCGCCCGGTTCCGGCGTGACCGCGCGGATCTGCCGGTCGACCGCGGTGGCCGGGTCGGCGAACGACACGCGTGCGTCCTCGACGGTCACCTTGGGCGCGTAGGTCACTCCGTCGCCGGTCTGCTCCACCGCACGCAGCGTTCCGTCGGCGATCCCGTCCATCGTGGACACGAGCAGCTTCGCCCCGGACTCCGCCAGCCTGGCGAGCAGTTCCCCGGCGGTGTCGGTGTCGGCGATCTGCTCGGTGACCACGCCGAAGACCGGGCCCGCGTCGAGTTCCTTGACGATGCGGAAGGTCGAGGCGCCGGTGATCTCGTCCCCGGCGCGGATCGCGGCCTGGACCGGCGCGGCGCCACGCCACGCGGGCAGCAGCGAGAAGTGCAGGTTGACCCAGCCGTGCGCCGGGATGTCCAGCGCGGCCTGGGGCAGCAACGCCCCGTACGCGACCACCGGGCACGCGTCGGGCGCGATCTCCGCGAGCCGGGCGAGGAACGCGGGGTCGCTCGCTTTCGGCGGGGTCAGCACCTCGATCCCGTGCTCGTCGGCCAGCGCGCCGATCGGGGACCGGACGACCCGGCGGCCGCGGCCGGCCTGTGCGTCCGGGCGGGTGACGACGGCGACGACCTCGTGCCGCTCGGACGCGAGGAGCGCGCGCAGCGACGGGACGGCGGGCTCGGGGGTGCCGGCGAAGACGAGGCGCATCAACGCACCTCCGCCGGGGGGACGGGTACCTCTGACTGGGCGAACATCGCCGCTCAGTCTAGAAGGGCCCCGCCGCCGGGGCGCGCTCGCTCTCCCCGTCCCCTCCGTCGAGCGCCATGAACGGTCCTTTCCTTGCAAAATTTGCAAGGAAAGGACCGTTCCTAGCACTCGAGAGAGCTGAAAGAGGCCTTCGCGAGCCCGCTCCCTACCGCGGCGGCCAGGGCAGCACGACGGCCGCCGAGCCGCCACCCCGGCGCGTGGGTTCGGCGGCGGCGAGCCACCGGCCGTCCCGCAGCCGTTCGACACCGGTCGCCGCCCCGATCTCCGCGGGCGTCGCCGAGAAGCCCTGCCCCTTGGCCTTCAGCGCCTTGAGCACCTCGGTCTGATCCAGGAACACCCGCTCGACCTGCGCGGCCGCGGAGTTCCGCTGCGAAGCGCGCGGTTCGGCGATCGCGTCGGCGAGCTTCAGCCCGCGGTCGATACGGCCGGTGAGGATCTGCAGCACCGTGGTGATGATCGACGCGCCACCGGGCGAGCCCACGGCGAGGAACGCCTTGCCGTGGTCGAGCACGATGGTCGGCGCCATCGACGAACGCGGCCGCTTCGCCGGGCCCGGCAGGTTCGGGTCGGGCACACCCGGCGTCACCGGAGTGAAGGAGAAGTCGGTCAGTTCGTTGTTGAGCAGGAACCCGCGGCCCGGCACGACGATGCCGCTGCCGCCCTCCTGCTCGATGGTCAGCGTGTACGCGACGACGTTGCCCCACCGGTCGGCGACCGTGAGATGCGTGGTGTTCTCGCCCTCGTACGGCGTCGGCGCGGCGTTCGTCCCCGCCACACACGGCGTGTGCTTGCGCGGGTCGGCCGGTGCGACCGGGCTCGTCCCGGCCTTCGCGGGGTCGATCAGGCACGCGCGGCTGTCGGCGAACTTCTGGCTGATCAGTTCCTTCGCCGGGACGTCGACGAAGGCCGGGTCGCCGATCCACCGGTTGCGATCGGCGAAGGCGTACCGCGTCGACTCCAGGAAGTAGTGCAGGTAGTCGGCCTTGTCCCGTTTGGAGAGCTTCGTGTTCTCGAGGATGTTCAGCGCCTCGCCGACGGTCAACCCGCCGGACGACGGCGCGGGCATGCCGTAGACGTCGAGGCCGCGGTACCGGGTCTTGGTCGGCTTCCGCTCGACGACGCGGTACTTCGCGAGGTCGGCCGCCGTCATGTCACCGGGCCGGACGTTCAGCGTCGACGCCGGGTCCACCGGCGGCTTCCGGACGGTGTCGACGACGTCCGCGCCGATCGGGCCGCGGTAGAGCACGTCGGTGCCCTTGGCGGCGAGCTGCGCGTACGTGCCGGCGAGGTCCGGGTTCTTGAACGTCGTGCCGACCGCGGGCGGCGCGCCGCCGGGCAGGTACAGCGACCTGGTCGACGGGAACGCCGAGAAGCGGGCGGCGTTGTTCGCGATCTGGGTGGTGAAGGTCTGGTCGACGGTGAAGCCCTTGCGGGCGAGGAGTTCGGCGGGCTTGACCGCCTTCGCCAGCGACCTGGTCCCCCACTTGCGCAGGGCTTCGTCCCAGGTGGCGGGCGTGCCGGGCACGCCGACGCCCAACCCGCTGGTGACGGCCTCCGGGAACGGGATCGCCTTGCCGTTCTCGACGAAGAGGTTCTCGTTCGCCGTCGACGGCGCGGTCTCGCGGCCGTCGAGGGTGTGCACCTTGCCGGTGCGCGCGTCGTAGTAGACGAAGAAGCCGCCACCGCCGAAGCCCGCGGAGAACGGGTCGGTGACGCCCAGCGCGGCCGCCGTCGCGACGGCGGCATCGACGGCGTTGCCGCCCTCGCGCAGGATCTTCGTGCCGATCGCGGTCGCGTCCGCGTCGATACTCGACACCGCGCCCAGATAGCCGACGGCGGTCGGCGACTTGGGGGTCGGTGGTGCCGCGGCCGCGGTACCCGGCGCGGCCGTGCCGACCAGTGCGGCGATCGCGGTGACTGCGGTGATGCGTCCCAGAGTGCTTCTGTGCGCGGCCATGGCGCGAGTCTGCCCCGCCTGTCCACCTCGGACAAGACCCGGCCGGACCTGCGAACGTCGGTAGTGCGGGCAGGCCTCGATGAGAAGAATGCGGCCCATGAAGACACCCGGCAGGCGGCGGAGCGCGCTCCTCCCGCTGCTCATCGCACTCCCCGTCCTCGCTGTCCCCGGCGTCGCCCGAGCCGAAGGCGCCCGTGCCTGCTTCGACGAGTCCGCCGCGATCACCGTCGAGGAGAAGCGGCTCACCGCGACCCTGCCTTCGGGTGGCCCGGCGGTCGGTCCGGAGCTCGTCCGGCTCGCCGGATTCGACAAGCTCGTCTCCGACTTCACGGCCCGTCTTTGCGCGACCAAGACCGCTTTGCGCGCCGGGAAGCTCGCCGGGACCGCCGGTGACGGGCTCTGGCGGACCGCGGTCGACCGCGCGCAGGGCCGCCGTCCCGATCTCGGCACCATCGACAAGGCCGACGACCGCCCGCTCTATTGGGCACGCCTGCGGATGAGCAAAGCGCTGCGGCAGTGGACGCCGAGCTTCCCGCTGTCCGCACCCGCCCGCGCGGAGCTGCTGAAGACGTTCGACCTCGGCGCGCGCGGACTCGACGACTCCCGTTTCCCGTCCGGCCCGAAGCTGCGCCGGGTGCTGGTGAGCGGATTCGACCCGTTCACCCTCAACGGCGCGGGAGTCCGCATCGCGAACCCGTCGGGCGCGGCCGCGCTGCACCTCGACGGCAAGGTGATCCAGACCCCGACCGGTCCCGCGCAGGTGCAGGCCGTCTCGTTCCCGGTGGTGTGGAGCTACTTCGACGCCGGCATCGTCGAAGCGGCCTACGGTCGGGCGTTCACGGACCGCTTCCGCCGCCCGGAGCTGATCATGACGATCAGCCAGGGCCGCCCGGGCCGGTTCGACATCGAACGCTGGGCCGGTGCGTGGCGCGGTGGCTCGCCGGACAACCTCGACGAGCCCGTCCGCGGCCCGGTCCCGCCCGCCGGCGGCTGGCCGCAGCCGGACGTCCAGTTCATCGAAACCACGCTGCCCTACGAAAAGATGCTCGCCGCGCCCGCCGGGGCGTACCAGGTGCTGTACAACCAGGCGTTCTGCGTCTGGCCGGACAGCTCGAAGCCGGGGACCGGCACCGCGGTGTGCCGGACGGACGCGCCGAAGCCCGGTGAGGTCGCCGCTTCCGGTGGCGGCGGCAACTACCTCAGCAATGAATCGATGTTCAGGAGTAACCGGTTGCGGACGGGGCTCGGCTTGGCCGGGATCGCGGGCGGGCATCTGCACACGCCCGTTCTCGGCACGCCCGCCGATCCGTCGGCGCTGACCGACGCCGGCTTCGAGGCGCGGCGGGCGGCGATCTCTTCGCAGATCGTCACCCTGCTCACCGCCGCTCTCGGTGGCTCAGCCGCGAAGCCGGCTACGCCCGCTCCGGGCTCTTCGGCCCGCGCCGACGTCCTCGCCACCCCCGGCACGACGCTCTGACCCCGCGCAATTAGTCCTCTGGATGCGGTAGTTCGAGGCCGAACTACCGCATCCAGAGGACGAAACGCGGAGGTTAGATGAGCTCCAGAGGGTCCAGCTGGATCCGGATGGGCTCGGACGCCTTGCGCGCGTCCCGGCGGGCGGCGGCCGCGTGGATCGCGGCGGCGAGCGCCTTCCCGTCCGGACGCGCGACGCGCACCAGTGCGCGTTCGCGTTCGGCGTTGCCGTCCTCGTTGACGTCTCCGAGCGGCACCGGGCCCAGCACCTCGCCGGTCTCCGGGAGGGCGAGGTCGTCGAGCAATCCGGCGACCGCGTCCGGCGTGCCCTCGACGCTCGCCATCCGCATCGCGGGCGGGAACCCGAGTTCGCGCCGCTCGGCAAGCTCCAGGCTCGCGTGCCAGCCCGGGTCCCAGCGCACCAGCGCCTGCACCACCGAAAGGCCCGCTTCCGCGCCGACGAACACGCGACCGCCTTCGGTCCCCGGTCGCACCAGGGCCGCCGCCGCCATCCAGCGGCGCAGGGTCTCCTCCCCCGCGCGCAGGTCCTGCCGCCCCAGCAGCGCCCAGCCGTCCAGCAGCAGCGCCGCGCCGTAGCCGCCTTCCGCGACCGGCTCGGCGCCCGGCGTGCACACCACCAGCGCCGGTTTCCCGGGTACCGAAGCCAAAACCTCCGTCGCACCCGAAGTACGCACGGGGAATCCGGAGAACGCGCGGCCCAGCTCCTCCGCGGTGCGCTTGGAGCCCACGACGACCGCCCGCAGCCGTACCGAACCGCAAGCCGCGCAATGGAAGTTCGTCTCGGGGACGCCGCACCACCGGCAGGCCGGCGGCCTCGGCGCGCCGTCGATCAGCCCGCCCGGCAAGGAAAGCGGACCCGCGCAACGACGGCAGTGCGCCGACGTCCGGCAGTTGCCGCAAGCGAGCCCCGGAACGTAACCGCGACGCGGAACCTGGACCAGCACAGGGAATCCGCCGGCCAACGACTGCCGCGCCGCCTCGAACGCGACCGATGGGAGCCGCGCGGCCTTCGCCGCTTCGTCCCGGGCGACGTCGAAGTCCTCACCGACCGGCGTGACCCTCGGCGCGGCCGCCCGCAGCTCGGGGCGGGCCGCCACGAGAGGCTGCGCCCAGCCTGATTCCACCAGGAACTGCGCCTCGGCGGTGCGCGCGAAACCCGCGACGAGCATGGAGCCCTTCGCGGCGTGCGCGCGATCCATCAGCACGTCGCGAACATGGGGGTACGGCGCGTGCTGGTCGAGGTGGACGTCGTCGCCGTCGTCCCACACCACGAAGAGGCCCGGATCGGCGACCGGCGCGAACATCGCCGCGCGCGTGCCGACGACGACGCGCACCGCGCCGCGCAGCACCGCGAGCCACCGGCGATAGCGCTCGGCGGGGCCGAGCCCGGCGATCAGCGCGACCACGGAATCGGCGCCCAGCAAGGAAACGCACGCGTCGTGGAGCCGCGTCAGGTCGCGGTGGTCGGGAACGACCATGACGACACCCCGGCCCGCGGCGGCCGCGACGGCGGCGGCTTCGGCGAGGCGGCGAGGCCAGTCCTCGCCCGGTAGCGCCTGCCAGACGGCGTTGGCCGGCCGCCGTTCCGCGACGGCTTCCAGGAACGCCGGACCGCTCTGGTACTTCTCCCAGGCGGTCGTTTCGGGTGGCTCCGGCGTCTGCGCGGGTTCGGCGGGCGGTTCGGCCTCGACCTTCGCGTGCCGGGACGGGATCGCGAGCCGCAGAACGTCGCTGAGCGTGCCGCCGTACCGGTCCGCGACGGACCGGCAGAGGGTGTGCAGCGCCGGAGGCAGCACCGGCTCGCTGGAGGTCACCCGGTCGATGTACGCGAGCTTGCCGGTGAACTCCGTGGTGTCGGTGCGCTCGACGAGGTACCCGTCGACGAGCTGGCCCGCGAACCGGACGCGTACCCGGCAGCCGGGCACGGCGGCTTCGTGCAACTTCTCCGGGATCCGGTAGTCGAAGGTCCGGTCGAGGTGCGTGAGCGGGATGTCCACGACGATCCGCGCGACCGGGTTCTCGGGCGCGGGGTTCTGCGCGCCGCGACGGCTGGCCGTTTTCGCGCGCGCCGGCTTGGCCTTCCGCGACGGCTCGGCTTTCGGCTCCGGAAGGTCCCACAGCGGGGTCGGTTCGGGACTGCTGCTCACCCGGTGATCTCTACCAGACTCCGTCGCCACTGCCTGTCACCGCGTGCGATGAACGGTCCGTTACTTGCGAATTTTGCAAGCAACGGACCGTTCATCGCACACGCTGCTGGGGCACGTGTCGCGCGGGTCAGGGTGCTCGCCACATCAGCCGGTGACGTAGTGAAGGCCTCCTTCCCTACCCTCAAGGTAGGCAAGGAGGCCTTCACGGACGGATCAGGCGCCTGCGGCCGACTTCAGGTCCGTGGCCCGCGCCGTGCTCTCCCACGGGAGCTCCAGCTCGGGACGGCCGAAGTGGCCGTACGCGGCCGTCGGCGCGTAAATCGGGCGGAGCAGGTCGAGGTCGCGGATGATCGCGGCCGGACGCAGGTCGAAGACCTCCTGGATGGCGGCCTGGATCTTCGACGGGTCGACCGTCTCGGTGCCGAAGGTCTCGACGAAGAGGCCCACCGGGGCCGCCTTGCCGATCGCGTACGCCACCTGCACCTCGGCACGCGAGGCGAGACCGGCGGCGATGACGTTCTTCGCCACCCAGCGCATCGCGTACGCGGCCGAGCGGTCCACCTTGGAGGGGTCCTTGCCGGAGAACGCGCCGCCACCGTGACGGGCCATGCCGCCGTAGGTGTCGACGATGATCTTGCGGCCGGTCAGGCCCGCGTCACCCATCGGACCGCCGATGACGAAGCGGCCGGTCGGGTTGACCAGCAGCCGCACGTTGGAGGTGTCGAGACCGAGCTCGGCGATCTCCGGGGCGACCACGTGCTCGCGGACGTCGACGCCGAGCATCTGCTCGAGGTCGATGCCGTCGGCGTGCTGGGTGGACACGACCACCGTGTCGAGCCGCACCGGCTGGTCGCCGGCGTACTCGATGGTGACCTGGGTCTTGCCGTCCGGGCGCAGGTACGGCAGCACGCCTTCCTTGCGGACCCTGGTCAGGCACTGCGAGAGCCGGTGCGCCAGCGCGATCGGCAGCGGCATCAGCTCGGGGGTGTCCGAGCAGGCGTAGCCGAACATCAGGCCCTGGTCGCCCGCGCCCTGACGGTTGATCTCGTCCTCGTCGGACTCGACGCGGGACTCGTACGCCGTGTCGACGCCCTGCGCGATGTCCGGCGACTGGGAGCCGATCGCGACGTTGACGCCGCAGGAGTTGCCGTCGAAGCCCTTGGCCGAAGAGTCGTAGCCGATCTTCAGGATCACGTCGCGGACGATGGTCGGGATGTCCGCGTAGGCCTCGGTGGTCACCTCGCCGGCGACGTGCACCTGCCCGGTGGTGATGAGGGTTTCGACCGCGACCCGGCTGCGCGGGTCTTTAGCCAGCAGACCGTCCAGGATCGAGTCGCTGATGGCATCGCAAATTTTGTCGGGATGACCTTCGGTCACCGATTCCGACGTGAACAGTCTGCTCGTGGACGCGCTCACGGTGGCCGTCACTCCCTCACCTAGACGTCTGATGCCCAGTAAGTTAGGCACCCCTCAGCTTGCAATCAAGCCTACTGACTATCGCTTGGGGGACTCTCAACGCTTCATCAAGGTCACAACAGCATCCCACAATGTGGACGCGAGTTCGGCCTTGGCGCCGAGGGGGATCGGGATTTCGGTGCCGTCGGCCCCGAGCAGCCAGCCCGAGTTGTCCTCGGTCCCGAAGGCCTTCCCCTCACCGACGGCGTTCACCACCAGCAGGTCCGCACCCTTGCGCTTCAGTTTGACCCTGGCGTGATCAAGGACGCCACCCTTGTCGTCCCCGGTTTCCGCGGCGAAACCGACGACCACCTGGCCGTTTGTCCGGTTCCGCACCAGTTCGGCCAGGATGTCCGCGTTGCGCGCGAGCTCGACCACGGGATCCGGCGCGTCGTCGGACTTCTTGATCTTGTGGTCCGCCCGGTTCGATGGCCGGAAATCGGCGACGGCCGCGGCCATCACCACGACGTCGGCGGTGGCGGCCTCGGCGTGCATCGCCTGGCGCAGTTCCTCGGCGGTCGACACGTGGACGACCTTCGCGCCCGCGGGCTCCGGCAGCGCGATGGTGTGCGCGGCGACCAGGGTGACCTCGGCGCCGCGCTGGGCGGCGACCCGGGCGAGCGCGTAGCCCTGCTTGCCCGACGAGCGGTTGCCCAGATACCGGACCGGATCCAGTGGCTCGCGGGTGCCGCCCGCCGAAATGGCCACGCGCACGCCTTCGAGGTCACGCGGGAGCGCCTTCGGCACGGCCAGCAGGAGCCGGGCGAGGTCGACGATCTCGGCGGGGTCGGCGAGCCGTCCCTTGCCGGTGTCCTTGCCGGTCAGCCTGCCGGCGGCGGGTTCGGCGACGACCAGGCCGCGCGAGCGCAGCAGCGCCACGTTGTCGCGGGTGGCCGGGTGCTCCCACATCTCGGTGTGCATCGCCGGGAAGAAGGCGACCGGGCACCGGGCGGTGAGCAGGGTGTTGGTCAGCAGGTCGTCCGCGATGCCATGCGCGGCCTTGGCGAGCAGGTTCGCCGTGGCGGGCACGACGATCACCAGATCGGCTTCCTTGCCGACGCGGACGTGCTGGACCTCGGGCACTTCGGTGAACACGCCGGTGTTCACCGGGTTCCCGGACAGTGCCTCGAAGGTGGCCGCGCCGACGAAGTTCAGCGCGGCTTCGGTGGGGACCACGCGGACGTCGTGACCGGATTCGGTCAGTCCGCGCAGGACCTCACAGGCCTTGTAGGCGGCGATCCCGCCACCTACGCCCAGGACGACCTTGGGTTTACTCAACGGTGTTCTCGGCAGAGTCGCGCCGGGTCACCTTGACAGCCGCCGTGGCCATCGAGTCCCTACTCACCCTCGGTGTGCTCGAGCAGGCCGCCGTGGATCTCACGCAGGGCGATGGAGAGCGGCTTCTCGCGCGGGCCCGGCTCGACGAGCGGGCCGACGTACTCCAGCAGGCCCTCGCCCAGCTGGGCGTAGTAGTCGTTGATCTGGCGAGCGCGCTTGGCCGAGTAGATCACCAGCGCGTACTTCGAGCTGACCTTCTCGAGGAGGTCGTCGATGGGCGGGTTGGTGATGCCTTCGAGCTCTTCGTGCAGCGTGGCCTGAGTCGTCACTCGTGGTGCTCCGAATCTACGGGTTATTTGTCGCCGGTTATCAAGTTTAGCAACTGCTCAGCGGCCTCTCGCACGTCGGCGTTGACAACGCGCTCGTCGAACTCCCCGGCGGCGGCGAGTTCGCGTTCGGCCTCGGCCAGCCTGGTCTTCACCGCGGCTTCGTTCTCGGTGCCGCGGCCGGTCAGCCTGCCGACCAGTTCTTCCCACGACGGCGGCATCAGCATCACCAGCCGGGCCTCCGGCATCGCCTTGCGGACCTGCCGCGCGCCCTGGAGTTCGATCTCCAGGATCGCGTTGCGGCCCTCGGCGAGCACCCGCTCGACGGGCCCGCGCGGGGTGCCGTAGCAGTTGCCCGCGAACTCGGCGTGTTCCAGCAGTTCGCCGTCGGCGACCATGCGGTCGAACTCGGCCCGGTCGATGAAGTGGTAGTGCTCGCCGTCCACCTCACCCGGCCTCGGCTTCCTGGTGGTCACCGAGACGCTGAAATAGATCTCCGGATCCAGCTTGCGCAGCTCCTTGGCCACGCTCGACTTCCCGACTCCCGAAGGCCCCGATACGACCGTGAGCCGGTGCCGGGATGCAACTCCCGCCACCGGCTCACCGCCGCGGTCAGCGCCCGGGTTCACCGGGTGGTCCTGACCGGTGCCGCTCACTCGCCGCTGAATTCGGCCAGCAGCGCCTTGCGCTGCCGGTCGCCGAGGCCGCGAAGACGACGGCTGGGTGCGATCTCCAGTCGTTCCATGGTCTGCTGGGCACGGACCTTGCCGACGCCCGGAAGAGCCTCGAGCAGAGCCGAGACCTTCATCTTGCCGAGGACTTCGTTCTCCTCGGCCTGCTTCAACACGTCGACCAGAGTGGTACCGCCCCGCTTCAGCCGCTCCTTCAGCTCAGCACGGATGCGGCGGGCGGCGGCGGCCTTCTCCAGCGCCGCAGCGCGCTGTTCCTCTGTCAGCTGGGGAAGTGCCACGTTTTCCTCCGGTAGTTCTCAAATCTGGGTGGGTGTGGCGACGGTACCCACCCGTTACCTCGGCCCACAATGCGGGGGTGGCTGGTCATGACGGATTCCCGAGCCTGCTATTGGCCATTTTCCAGGGGACCGAGGGAATCCCGGGTCCGCCGAACGGCCGCACGCAGAGCTTCGGGGTCCGGCCCGTGCCTGAGGACGTCGCGGGACGACGCGGGCAGCACACCCGGCAGTCCCGGCCCGAAAAGGGCCCGCAAATCGGCCGGAGTGGCCCCCTGTGCCCCGAAACCGGGCGCCAGGACGGGACCGTTCAGCTTGCCCAGATCGAGCTCTCCCGGCGCGATGGTGGCGCCGACGACGACACCGATGTCACCCAAGGGCCCGACACCCGCGTTGTACGCGGCCGCGGTGTCGACGATGTCCTGCGCGACGGTTTTTCCGTTGGACAGCAAGGCGTTCTGCAATCCCTGCGCCTCCGGGTTCGAGGTGCGCGCGAGGACGAAGAGCCCCTTGCCCTGTGCCTGCGCGACATCGATCGCGGGGGCGAGCGAGCCGAATCCGAGGTACGGCGACACCGTGATGGCGTCCGCCTCGAGTTCCGCGCCGCCGGGCAGGAACGCCGCCGTGTACGCCGCCATCGTCGAGCCGATGTCGCCGCGTTTGACGTCCAGCAGGACGAGCGCGCCCGCCTCCCGGCACACCTTGATCGTCTTGGCCAGAACGGCGACCCCAGGCGGCCCGTAGGCCTCGAAAAAGGCCGACTGGGGTTTGATCACCGCGACCTCGGGCGCGAGCGTCTCAGCGGCCGTGAGCGCGAATTTCTCCAGTCCGCCCGCGTCCGCCGGGAGCCCCCACGCCTGGAGCAGCCCGGGATGGGGGTCGATCCCGGCGCAGAGCGGCCCCTTCTCCGCGACCGCCAGCGCCAGCCTCGCCCCGAACCGTTCGCTCATGCCTTGGCCTTCAGCGCCGCCTGCAGGCTCTGCAGCGACCGCACACCGATGTCGCCCTTGATGACGGCCTCTATCCCGTGCACGGCCGCCGCCGCGCCCTGCACCGTGGTGATGCAGGGGATGTCCCGCGACACCGCGGCGGTGCGGATCTCGTAGCCGTCGATGCGGGGACCGCTGTTGCCGTACGGGGTGTTGATCACCATCTGCACTTCGCCGCTGAGGATGACGTCCACGACGTTTTGTTCGCCTTCAGCCGAACCTTCGTAGTGCTTGCGCACGACGGTGCAGGCGATCCCGTTGCGCCGCAACACTTCCGCGGTGCCGGACGTGGCGAGGATCTCGAAGCCGAGGTCCGCCAGCCGCTTCACCGGGAACACCAGCGAACGCTTGTCGCGGTTGGCGACGGAGACGAATACCTTGCCCGACGTCGGCAGCGAACCGTAGGCACCGGCCTGCGACTTGGCGAACGCCTTGCCGAAGGAGACGTCCACGCCCATGACCTCGCCGGTGGACTTCATCTCCGGGCCGAGCAGCGAGTCGACGCCGTGGCCCTCGGGCGTGCGGAACCGGTGGAACGGCAGGACCGCCTCCTTGACCGCGACCGGCGAATCGGCGGGCATGTGGCCGCCGTCACCCTCGGCCGGGAGGACGCCGGACTCGCGCAGATCCTTGATCGACGAGCCGGTCATGATCAGCGCCGCGGCCTTCGCCAGCGGCACCGCGGTCGCCTTCGACACGAACGGCACCGTCCGCGACGCGCGCGGGTTGGCCTCCAGGACGTACAGGACGTCGTCCTTGAGCGCGTACTGGACGTTCAGGAGCCCGCGGACGCCGACGCCGCGCGCGATGGCCTCGGTCGAGCGGCGCACCGTCTCGATGTCGGTCCGGCCCAGCGTGATCGGCGGCAGCGCGCACGAGGAGTCGCCGGAGTGGATCCCGGCCTCCTCGATGTGCTCCATGACGCCGCCGAGGAAGAGCTCGTCGCCGTCGAACAGCGCGTCGACGTCGATCTCGATGGCGTCGTCGAGGAACCGGTCCACCAGCACCGGGTGCTCGGGGGTGACCTCGGTGGCGCGGTGGATGTAGCCGGCGAGGGATTCCTCGTCGTAGACGATCTCCATGCCGCGCCCGCCGAGCACGTAGGACGGCCGCACGAGGACCGGGTAGCCGATCTGGTCGGCGATCCGCTTCGCGCCCTCGAACGAGGTCGCCGTGCCGTACTTCGGCGCGGGCAGCCCGGCGTCGGTGAGGACCTCGCCGAACGCGCCGCGGTCCTCGGCGAGGTGGATCGCGTCCGGGGAGGTGCCGATCACCGGGACACCGGCGTCGGCGAGGCGCTTCGCGAGCGAGAGCGGGGTCTGGCCGCCCAGCTGCACGATGACCCCGGCGACGGTGCCCGACTCCTGCTCGGCGTTGACCACTTCGAGGACGTCCTCGAACGACAGCGGCTCGAAGTAGAGCCTGTCCGAGGTGTCGTAGTCGGTGGAGACGGTCTCGGGGTTGCAGTTGACCATGACGGCCTCGAAACCGGCCTCGCGCAGGGCGATCGCGGCGTGCACGCACGAGTAGTCGAACTCGATGCCCTGCCCGATGCGGTTCGGCCCGGAGCCGAGGATCAGCACCTTCGGCTTGTCGGTCTGCGCGGTGATCTCCGACTGCGCCGCGGGGTCGGTCTCGTAAGCCGAGTAGTGGTACGGCGTCTTGGCCGCGAACTCGGCCGCGCAGGTGTCGACGGTCTTGTACACCGGCCGCACCCCGAGACGGCGGCGCAGCGCGCGGACGCCGTCCTCCCCCGCCAGTTCCGGCCGCAGCGAGGCGATCTGGCGGTCGGAGAGGCCGATCCGCTTGGCGCGCCGCAGCAGCGGCTCGTCGAGCACCTGGGCGTCGCGGACCTCGGCGCCGACCTCGCCGATGAGGGCGATCTGGTCGATGAACCAGGGGTCGATCCCGGACGCCTCGTGCACCTGCTGGACGGTGGCGCCGAACCGCAGCGCCCGCTCGACCTCGTAGAGGCGCCCGTCGTGCGGCGTGCGCAGGGACTCCAGTACGGAGTCCAGCGTCGCGCCTTCGGGGTCGGGGCGGGTCCAGAAGCCGGTGGCCTTGGTGTCGATGGACCGCAGGGCCTTGCCGAGCGCCTCGGGGAAGCTGCGGCCGAACGACATCGCCTCGCCGACGCTCTTCATCGTCGTGGTCAGCGTCGGGTCCGCGCCGGGGAACTTCTCGAAGGCGAACCGCGGCACCTTCACCACGACGTAGTCCAGCGTCGGCTCGAAGGCCGCCGGGGTCTCGCCGGTGATGTCGTTGCGGATCTCGTCGAGGGTGTAGCCGATGGCGAGCTTCGCGGCGATCTTGGCGATCGGGAAACCGGTCGCCTTCGACGCCAGCGCGCTCGACCGCGACACGCGGGGGTTCATCTCGATGACGACCATGCGGCCGTCCTCGGGGTTGATCGCGAACTGGATGTTGCAGCCACCGGTGTCGACGCCGACCTCGCGCAGCACGGCGATGCCGACGTCGCGCATGTGCTGGTACTCGCGGTCGGTCAGGGTCATCGCGGGCGCGACGGTGACCGAGTCGCCGGTGTGCACGCCCATCGCGTCGATGTTCTCGATCGAGCAGACGACCACCACGTTGTCGTGCCGGTCGCGCATGAGCTCGAGTTCGAACTCCTTCCAGCCGAGGACGCTCTCCTCGATGAGCACCTCGGTGACCGGCGACTCGGTGAGGCCGGTGGAGGCGAGGCGCTCCAGTTCCTCGTCGGTGTGCGCCATGCCCGAGCCGAGCCCGCCCATGGTGAACGACGGCCGGATGACCACCGGGAGGCCGACCTCGGCGACGGTCGCGCGGACCTCGTCCATGTCGTGGCAGACCCGCGACCGCGGCACCTCGGCGCCGATCGTGCGGACGATGTCCTTGAACTTCTGCCGGTCCTCGCCGCGCTGGATGGCCTCGACGTCCGCGCCGATCAGTTCGACGCCGTACTTCTCCAGGACACCGCGCTCGTGCAGGGCGACGGCGCAGTTCAGCGCCGTCTGCCCGCCGAGCGTCGCCAGGATCGCGTCGGGGCGTTCCTCGGCGATGACCTTCTCGACGAATTCCGGGGTGACCGGCTCGATGTAGGTGGAGTCGGCGAACTCGGGGTCGGTCATGATGGTCGCCGGGTTCGAGTTCACCAGCGAGACGCGCAGTCCCTCTTCGCGGAGTACGCGGCAGGCCTGGGTGCCGGAGTAGTCGAACTCCGCCGCCTGGCCGATCACGATCGGCCCGGAGCCGATCACCAGCACGTGCTGGATGTCTGTCCTCTTCGGCATTACTTGGCCTTCTCCATCAAGCTCACGAACTCATCGAACAGGGGGGCCGCGTCGTGCGGGCCGGCGGCGGCCTCGGGGTGGTACTGCACCGAGAACGCGGGGACGTCGAACGCGCGGACACCTTCGACGGTGTCGTCGTTCGGGCAGTAGTGCGAGATCTGCGCGGCGCCGAACGGCGTCTCGAACCGCTGGCCCGGCTCGCCTTCGAGGGCGAAACCGTGGTTCTGCGCGGTGATCGCGACCCGTTTGGTGGCCACGTCGATCACCGGGATGTTGATCCCGCGGTGGCCGTAGCGCATCTTGTAGGTGCCCAGTCCCAGCGCGCGGCCGAGGATCTGGTTGCCGAAGCAGATGCCGAACAGCGGGATCTCCCGCTGCAGCACCGATTTCGTCAGCTCCGTGGCATGCGCGGTGGTCGCCGGGTCGCCGGGACCGTTGGACAGGAACACCCCGTCCGGCTCCACGGCGAGCAGTTCGTCCACAGTGGATGACGAGGGCAGCACGTGCACCTCGATGCCGCGGGCGGCCATCAGGCGCGGGGTGTTGGACTTGATGCCCAGGTCCAGCGCGGCCACGCGGAACTTCCGCTCACCCTGCGCCTCGACGACGTACGCCTGCTTCGTGGTGACTTCGCCGGCGAGGTCGGCGCCCTTCATCTGCGGGCTCGCCTGTACCTGCGCGAGCATCTCCTCGTCGGTGCCGAGCGCGTCACCCGAGAAGACACCGGACCGCATGGCGCCCTGCTCGCGCAGGTGCCGGGTCAGCGTGCGGGTGTCCACTTCGGAGATCCCGACGACGCCCTGGCGCTCCAGTTCCTCGTCCAGCGTGCGCTTGGAACGCCAGTTGGAGGGGGTACGCGCCGGGTCGCGGACGACGTAGCCCGAGACCCAGATGCGCGAGGACTCGTCGTCTTCGTCGTTCCAGCCGGTGTTGCCGATCTGCGGCGCGGTCTGGACCACGATCTGCCGGTGGTAGGAGGGGTCGGTCAGCGTCTCCTGGTAGCCGGTCATGCCGGTGCAGAACACCGCCTCGCCCAGGCTCCGGCCGCGGGCGCCGTAGGCCGAGCCGCGGAACACGCGGCCGTCTTCGAGGACCAGTGCGGCGGGGGTCCTGGTGCTGTTCACGGTGCTCATCAGGCACCTCCCTTGATGTCGTTGCGAGTGTCTTGCAAAGCTTCGATCCACTGTGGATAGTCGTCGACGTCGTCGCCGCGGAATCCGGTGTCCAGTTCGACGTCCCCGGCCAGCCAGGTGATGACGAGCAGCGCGTCGATGCCCATCACCTTCCCGGCCATCCCCTTGTCCTTGCGGACGCCGGTGACGGACGCGCGCGGGATCCAGAAGTCCGGGGCGCCGCCGCGTTCGATGGCGATGCCGTCGTCGTGCAGGCGCCACACCGCGCCGGTGCGCAGGCCGGCGCCGCGGGTGACGACGCGGTCCTGCCAGTGCCCGGCGGTCGTCGTGCTGACGTAGAGGCCGGTCGATTCGAGCAGTGCTTCGCCCGGCTCCGCGGGGATCTGCGGGAACGGCGGCACCTGCACGCTCTGCGCCCGGGACTTGCGCCGCCAGCCGCGCCACATCAGGAACACGCAGAAGAGGAAGAAGGCGAAGACCGCCAGGGTCAGCAGGATCCGGTCACTCATTGCGCGATCTTCCCTTCCCGCGCGGTGATCCGCCCGCGCAGCAACGTCGCCGTCACCACGCCGGGGAGCCGCATACCTTCGTACGGGGTGTTGGCCGCGATGCTCGCGAACTCGGCCCCTCGCACGGTCCATTCGGTGTCCGGGTCCACCAGCGTCAGGTTGGCGGGTTCGCCGACCTCGATCGGGCGGCCGTGGTCGGACAGGTTGCCGATCTCGGCGGGCCGCTCGCTCATCACCCGCGCGACGCCCCGCCAGTCCAGCAGGCCGGTGCGGACCATGGTCTCGACCACGATCGACAGCGCGGTCTGCAGACCGAGCATGCCCGGCCGGGCAGAGCTCCACTCGCAGTCCTTGTCCTGGACCGCGTGCGGCGCGTGGTCCGTGGCGACGCAGTCGATGACGCCCTCGGCCAGTGCGGCGCGCAGCTTCTCGGCGTCGGACTCGGTGCGCAGCGGCGGGTTGACCTTGTTGACCGGGTCGTAGGTCGCGAGCCGCTCGTCGGTCAGCAGCAGATGGTGCGGGGTGACCTCGGCCGAGACCTTGGTGCCGCGGTCCTTGGCCCAATTGAGGATGTCCGCGGTGCCCGCGGTCGAAACATGGCAGACGTGCAGCCGCGCGTTCGCGTGCTCGGCGAGCAGGCAGTCGCGGGCGACGATCGACTCCTCCGCCGAGGCGGGCCAGCCGGTGTAACCCAGGCGCGCGGCCTGCTCGCCTTCGTGCGCCTGCGCGCCGACGGTCAGCCGCGGCTCCTCGGCGTGCTGGGCGATGACCACGCCGAGCGCCGTCGAGTACTCCAGCGCGCGGCGCATGAGCAGCGGATCCGCGACGCAGAGACCGTCGTCGGAGAAGACCTTCACCTGGGCTTCGGACTTCGCCATGGTGCCCAGTTCGGCGAGCTTCTCGCCGTTGAGCCCCACGGTGACCGCGCCGACCGGGTGCACGTCGACCAGCCCGGCCTCCTGGCCGCGGCGCCACACGTGGTCGACGATCACCGCGTTGTCGGCCACCGGGTCGGTGTTGGCCATGGCGAACACCGCGGTGTAGCCGCCGAGCGCCGCCGCGGCCGAACCGGTGGCGATGGTCTCGGTGTCCTCGCGGCCGGGTTCGCGCAGGTGGGTGTGCAGGTCGACGAAACCGGGGAGCAGCACCTGGCCGCCCGCCTCGATGACTTCGGCGTCGTCCGGGGTGTCGAGGGATCCGATGTCGGTGATGACCCCGTCCTCGACGAGTACGTCGACCGGATCGCCCTCGCCGTAGGGGCGGGCGCCCTTGATCAGGACGGTGGTCACGCGGCTACTCCTTTGCCGGTCTGCGCACGTTCGTGCGCCTGTGCGCTCTCGGGGCGATTCGCGAACCGCGAAGTCCTCGACTTCATGCGTCGCCCCCTTCGCTGGCGAGCAGGTGGTAGAGGACCGCCATGCGCACGTGGACGCCGTTGCGGACCTGTTCGGTGATGGCCGAGGCCGGGGAGTCGGCGACCGCCGAGGCGATCTCCATCCCGCGCAGCATCGGGCCGGGGTGCAGGACGACGGCGTGCTCGGGCAGGAGCTTCATCCGCCGTTCGTTGAGGCCGTAAGCGATCGAGTACTCGCGCGCGGAGGGGAAGAAGCCCCCGTGCATGCGTTCAGCCTGGACCCGCAGCATCATGACCGCGTCGAGCGCGGGCAGTTCGGCGTCGAGTTCGTGCGACACCGTCACCGGCAGACTCTCCACGCCGGCGGGCAGCAGCGTCGGCGGCGCGACGAGCACCACCTCCGCGCCCAGCGAGGACAGCAGGTGGATGTTCGACCGCGCGACCCGGCTGTGCAGGACGTCGCCGACGATCCCGATGCGGCGGCCCTCGAACGAGCCGAGGCGCTCCCGCAGCGTGGCCGCGTCGAGCAACGCCTGCGTCGGATGCTCATGGGTGCCGTCCCCGGCGTTGACCACCGCCGTCCCCGCTTCGGCGAGCCAGCCCGAAAGCCGCTGCGCCGCACCGGAGGCGGGGTGCCGGATGATCACGCAGTCGGCGCCGGCCGCGGCCAACGTCAGCGCGGTGTCGCGCAGCGATTCGCCCTTGTTGACCGAGGAACTGGACGCGGAGACGTTGATCACGTCGGCGCTCATCCACTTCCCCGCGATCTCGAACGAGACGCGGGTGCGGGTCGAGTTCTCGTAGAACAGCGTGATGACGGTGCGGCCGCGCAACGTCGGCAGTTTGCGGACCTCGCGGCCCAGCAAGGTGTGCTTGAGCTCTTCGGCGGTGTCCAGCACGGCTGTCGCGAGCGCCGGGTCGAGCCCGTCGGTGGCGAGCAGGTGCTTCACGATCGATCTCCTTCTGGTTGCGCGCGAAGCAGAACCGAGTCCCGTCCGTCCACTTCGGACAGCAGGACCTCGATCCCCTCGGCGCGCGAGGTGGGCACGTTCTTGCCCACGTAGTCGGCGCGGATCGGCAGTTCGCGGTGGCCGCGGTCGACCAGCACGGCCAGCTGGACCGCGCGCGGGCGGCCGTGGTCGCGCAGGGCGTCGAGGGCGGCGCGGATGGTGCGGCCGGAGAACAGCACGTCGTCGACCAGGATCACCACCGCGTCGTCGATACCGGTCGGCGGCAGCTGCGAATGTTCGAGCGCGCGGGGCGGGCGGCGGCGGAGATCATCACGGTAGAGCGTGATGTCCAGCGCGCCGGTCGGCGGACGGACGCCGGAGAACTCGGCGATCTTGTCCGCGAGCCGCAGGGCGAGCGGGGTTCCCCTGGTGGGGATGCCCAGCAACACGGGCGGAGTCGAGCCACCGGCACCGAGAGCGGTCTTCTCGATGACCTGGTGGGCCATTCGGGCGATCGTGCGCGCGACATCGCCGGACGAGAGCAGCTCGCGCTCTCCCGCCGGTTCCGCCGCGCCACGCGGGCGTGACGACAAGGCGGACCTCCTTCCCCGCCTCTCTGGACGGGTCCTTAAAGGACGTCGACTTCCTGCGTAGCGAGGAAATCTCCCCGACACTAGCAGGAGCGATCGCTCATTCTTGCGAGTGGCGCGCCCCAGGTGACGAAGGCCTCTCGAAAGCACCCGCTTGACCTGGTGACAACTATGCGTAACCATTACTCTGAGTATTCGACTCTAGGAGTCCCCTGGACCGGTCACCCCGACCGGTTGGGGGTGAGGAAACGGAGAACCACCAGATGGGCGATTACGCCAAGGCGCTCGGGGCCAAGCTCCGCGGGATCCGCCAGCAGCAGGGTCTGTCCCTGCACGGGGTCGAGCAGAAGTCCGGAGGCCGCTGGAAGGCCGTCGTCGTCGGTTCGTACGAGCGCGGGGACCGCGCCGTCACCGTGCAGAAGCTCGCCGAGCTCGCCGATTTCTACGGCGTCCCGGTGGTCGAGCTGCTGCCGGAGGGCCGGGTGCCGTCGGGCGCGGAACCCGCTACGAAGATCGTCATCAACCTGGAGCGTCTCCAGCAGCTCCCGGCGGAGAAGGTCGGTCCACTCGCCCGCTACGCGGCCACCATCCAGAGCCAGCGCGGCGACTACAACGGCAAGGTGCTCTCGATCCGCACCGAGGACCTCCGTTCGCTGGCGATCATCTACGACATGACCCCCGGCGAGCTCACCGAGCAGCTGATCGACTGGGGTGTGCTGCCGCCCGAGGCTCGACCGTCCAAAGAGGACTAGAGATGGCGACGTTTTCGGTCCGGGGGGACCGGAAACGCCAACCGGCACCACCGAGCACGAGAACGGGCCGTGCCCTCGGCAGAGGACACGGCCCGTTGTCGTACGTCTTCTAGAGGACCGCGCGCAGCCGGTCGGCGATCGTACCGATCCGGCCGAGCACGCCGTTCACGAAGCGCGGCGAGTCGTCGGTCGACAGCTCCTTCGCCAGCCCGACGGCCTCGTCGATGGCGACCGGGTCCGGCACGTCCTCGGCCCACAGCAGTTCGTACACGCCGACGCGGAGCACCGCCAGGTCCACCGGCGGCATCCGGTCCAGCGTCCAGCCCTGAGCGTGCTCGGAGAGCAGCTCGTCGATCTGGGTCTTGCGGCCCGTGACGCCCTCGACCAGCGAGATCGTGTAGTCCGCGATCGGGTCGACCTCGACCGAACCGACCCGGTCCGCCAGCAGCGTCACCGCGTCGGCACCGCGCTGGGCGGCTTCGTACATCATCTCGACCGCCCGCTTGCGGGCCTGGCGACGGCTGATCGGCCCACCGCGGTTCGGCGACTTGCCGGACTTGTCTGAACCGGCCATCAGCTGGAGACGCGGCCCAGGTAGCGGCCGTCACGGGTGTCGACCTTGATCTTCTCGCCGGTGGTGAGGAACAGCGGCACCTGGATCTCGGCGCCGGTCTCCAGGGTGGCGGGCTTGGTGCCACCGGTGGAACGGTCGCCCTGCAGGCCGGGGTCGGTGTGCTGGACGATCAGCTCGACCGAGGTCGGCAGCTCGATGTACAGCGGGACGCCCTCGTGCACCGCGACCTGGACCTCGAAGTTCTCGAGGAGGTAGTTCGCGTTGTCGCCGACGGTCTCGGCCAGGACGGTGATCTGGTCGTAGGTCTCCGCGTCCATGAACACGAAGTCCGCGCCGTCCTTGTACAGGTACGTCATGTTGCGGCGGTCGACGGTGGCCGTGTCGACCTTCGTCCCCGCGTTGAAGGTCTTGTCGACGACCTTGCCGGTCAGCACGTGCTTGAGCGTCGTGCGGACGAACGCGCCGCCCTTGCCCGGCTTGACGTGCTGGAACGCGGTGACGGTCCAGAGCTGGCCGTCGAGGTTGAGGACGAGCCCGTTCTTCAGGTCGTTGGTGGTGGCCACGAGTGTGCAGTCTCCTGTGTCGATCTTCCGGGCCGCCGTCAGACGACCACGAGTTCCTTGGTGCTCAGCGTGAGGAGTTCGGGCGTACCTTCCCGCACGACCAGCGTGTCCTCGATGCGCACGCCTCCGCGTCCGGGCAGATACACACCAGGCTCGACGGTGACGGCCATACCGGCGGACAGTGTACCGACGCCGGTCGCGGCGAGGCTGGGCGCCTCGTGCACCTGCAGCCCGACGCCGTGGCCGAGCCCGTGGCCGAACTCCTCGCCGCGCCCCGCGCCCACGATCACGCCACGGGCCGCCTTGTCCACTTCGGACACTTCGGCGCCGGGGAGGACGGCGTCACAGCCCGCCGCCTGCGCGCGCTGGACCAGCTCGTAGATCTCCTCCTGCCAGGCCGCGGGCTTGCCGAGGACGAACGTGCGGGTCATGTCGGAGTGGTAGCCGTCGACCGTGGCGCCGAAATCGATCTTGACGAAGTCGCCGGTCGCCAGCACGGCCGAGGTGGGCCGGTGATGCGGGATCGCGGAGTTGGCGCCCGCCGCGACGATCGTGTCGAAGGAAGGCCCGGTCGACCCGTGGCCGAGCATGCGATTCTCGAGGTCACGGGCGACGTCCAGCTCGGTCCGGCCCGGCCGGAGCCCGCCGGCGGACACCAGGTCCTCCAGCGCCCGGTCGGCCGCCGCGCACGCCTGGCGCAGCGCCTCGATCTCCTGCTCGTCCTTGACCAGCCGCAGCCGCTCGACGAGCCCGGGCGTCCGCACCAGCTCGACGCGGTCGAAGCGGACCTTGAGGTCCTCGTGCTGCTCGACACTGACGTGCTGGCTCTCGAACCCTGTCTTGCCGAAGTGTTTTCCGGCCGCCAGATCGGCGAGCTTCGCCGCGCTCGCGCGGTCGAGCACCCGCTCGAGGTCGGGCACCTCCGTCGCCGACTGGACCGTGTAGCGGCCGTCGGTGCAGAAGATCGTCTTGTCGTCGCCGCTCCCGTGGACGAGGAGAGCGGCGTTGGACCCGGTGAAGCCGGTCAGGTACCTGATGTTGAGCAGGTCCGTGACCAGCAGCGCGTCCACCCCGGAGTCGGCCAGCAGGGAACGCAGCGCCGCGCGGCGGCGAGAGAAGTATTCACGCACGTGATGGAGTTTAGGGGGTTCGCTGCCGGTGGCACGCGTTTCGCCGACCACTTGCGCCGGGTGTGGTGTCCGGTGGGCCGTGAAGGCCTCCTTCCCTACTTTGAGGGTAGGGAAGGAGGCCTTCACGGACCTTTCGCCCGCTATCAAGGGCCGCGCGGGCGTGACCATCGCTACTGGCGAGTTAAACTCCCCCAATGGCACCGTGGCTGACTCGTGGACTCGTGATGGCGCTGCTGCACGGCGCGGCCGTCACCGTGCTGGCCAAGTACGAGGTCTTCAACCCCACCGACAAGACCCTCGTCACCGCCCTCACTCTCGCCGTCCTGGTCGGCGCGGCCGCGGGCTGGGGCGCGGTGGACGCCTGGCAGGGCAAACCCGAACGCGGCAAGAACTGGTTCATCGCGGCGCTGATCGCCGGTCCGGTCTCGGGCGTGCTGTACGTGATCGGCCGCGCGGTATTCGTCGATCAGACCGGCGCTTCGGAGCTCGGCGGCGCGCTCACCGGCGGCGCCGCCTTCTCGGCCCTGCTGGTGCTCATCCCGGCCGGGCTCGGCCTGTTCGTCGGCGGCCGCATCACCAAGGCCGATCAGCCCGCGAGCGAGAAACCCGCCGGGAAGCCGTCCCAGGCCTGATCGGCGATCTTCTCGACGGCCGAGTCGTTCAGCGCCGCCGCCCCGCCGTCCGGCAGCGCGAAGAGCTTGCCGTCGAGCACCACGCCGAACCCCCGGCCTGGCGCGTGCACCACCCTCGCCCCGGCGCTCAACCGTGCCGCCCGCGGGAGGTTGTCGACGGCCTTGAGCCGCTCGTTCAGCACCTCGCCCGCGAGCGCCGCCGCCACCGAGCGCCGGTCGACCCGGACCAGGGTGCCGTCGGCCACCAGGTCGATGGTCCGCTGCGGCGACGGCATCGCGACGCCTTCGAACGAGGTCCGGATCCGGGCCTCGTCCTCGCACGCCCGCGAACCGCGGACGTCCAGGCCGAAGTGCTTGAGGTCGGTCGGCGCCCCCGCGCCGCCGATGACGGTGGCGCGGACGACGTCGAACGGGACCCGATCGCAGACGTCGCCCGAGGAGAGCGGCGCGTGCCCGTCGGGCCGCCGGACCAGCCCCGGGCCTTCCTTCCACACGCCGGGGATGATCGCCTGCCGGTACGGCTGCGCGGAGAAGTCTCTGGTCCAGAACGTGAGGCTGGTGCCCTTTTCGGTCTCGTGCGCGATCACGAAGGCGTCGAGCGAACCGACCCACATCAGGTCGGTGCTGAACCCGTCGACCAGCGAACGGGTGCGCGGCGAGGTCGTGCTGGGCTTGGCGAGGAAGCCCTGCTCCCCCAGCGTTTCCACGTTCCGGGTGAACGCCGCGTCCTTGGCGCGGAGCAGGAACTGCCCGGCGCCGTTCCATCCGGCGCCCTTCGCTGTGGTGTCGGTGAAGAGCACGTAGAACCAACCGTCGAGGTACACCGCCGAGGGCTGGCCCGCGCCGTAAACGTTGTCGCGGTGCACGTCGTGCGACGGCCCGATGATCGGCTTCCCGCCGGCCGCCCGCGTCCACGTGAGCCCGTCCGGGCTGGTCGCGAGGCCGATCGAGTTGCCGAGCGCGTGGTCGCCCGCCGCGCCGGTGTAGTACATGTAGTAGGTCGAGCCGACCTTGATCACCGACGGATCGCAGGTGTGCATGCCGTCGAAACCGCCGGGCGCGCCCGAGAACACCGCCGCTGGGCCACCACCGGACGGGCCGGTGAACGGACCGTCGAGCGAGGGCGACTGCGCGTAGAGGACGTCGTCGCCGGGCGGCTGGGCGCTGCCGTACTGGCTGCACCACCACATCTTGAGTTTGCCGCCGTCCCGCATCACGGTCGGGCTGTAGTTGTAGACCGCGTCCTGATCGCCCGCGGCCACCACGCCGCCGCTGGCTCGCGGATCGCTCGTCACGAGCTCGACGTTCATCCGGCGCGGCTTTTCCTTGGGCGCCTGCTGGGCTCCGCCGATCCCGCCGCCCTTGCCGTCGGCCTGGGACTGCACCGTGCCGTCGCTGCACGCCACGAGGACCGCGCCGGCCGCGAAGAGGGCCACCACGGCACGGGCGGGTCGCCGACCCCCACGAAAAAGGCGCATGATGGCCGAGTGTAGCGAGGCTTAGCCCTGTCGAGTGACGTCAGTACCCGGGAGAGCGACCAATTCCACTTCGAAGCCATCGGCGTTTTCGAGGTAGGCGGCGTAGTGGTGATCACCGCCCGCATACGGATACTTGTCCGCGAACATCGGCGACCAGCCGTGTTCGAGGGCCTTCGCGGCCAGTTCGTTCACCCGTTCGCGGGACTCGACGTGCAGGGCGAGATGGTTCAGGCCCGGGGCGGTGCGCTCGTGCTTTTCGCCGCTGAGCGCGGGAGAGCGCTCGACGACGAGATAGGTCGCGCCGTGTTTCCAGCTGACCCCGGCGGGCCAGCGCTGGAACTCGCGCCAGCCGAGTTCGCCGAGCAGCCAGCCCCAGCTCTCCTCCGCGCGGCCGAGATCGGGCACCCACAGCTCGATGTGGTGCGCGCGGCCGTGGTCCGAAGGCAGCGCGACGAAGACCCGGTGCGGCCCGCTGCCGTAGTGGTCTCCACCGCCGACGTCGAGGAAACCCAAGCGCCGCACCAGGTTCTGACTGGCCACATTGGACTCGCCGACCAGCGCCCACACCGACGACAGGCCGAGTCCGACGAGTCCGTGCTCCAGCAGGGCCTTCGCGGCCTCGGTCGCGAGGCCTTGCCCGCCGTGCGCACGGGCCAGGTAGTAGCCGATCTCCGGCACGTCGCCGGGCAGTTCCTGCGACGGCCGCAGATGCGCGAGGCCGATCACCTCGTCGTCGCGTTCGATCGCCCAGTGCCCCATCCCCGCCGGGCCGTCGTAGGACAACCTGCGGCCGACCATTTCGCGGACACGGTCCGGCTCGGTGAGAGGCACCGCGAAATGCGAGCTCATCGCCGGGTCGGCGAAGAGCTTGACGATCGCGTCGGTGTCCGCCTCCGTCAGCGCGCGTAACCGCAGCCTCGCGGTTTCGAGCGTGGGAGGGTTGTTCATGCCGCGTTCGCGGCCATCCAGCGCAGGGCCAGCGGGTACCCGTCGACCCCGAGCCCGGCGATCACGGCGGTGGCGATATCCGACAGCACGCTGTGGTGCCGGAACTGCTCACGTTTGTGCACGTTGGAGATGTGCAGCTCGATCAGCGGCGCCGTGAGCTGGGCGGCGGCGTCGCGGACCGCGATCGAGTAGTGCGTCCACGCGGCGGCGTTGAGCACCACCGGCCACCCCGCGTCGGCGGCCTCGTGCAGCCAGCCGACCATCTCGCCCTCGTGGTCGGTCTGCCGGACCTCGACGTCGATCCCCAGCTCCTTGCCGGTTTCGACACAGATGGAGACCAGATCCGCGTGCGTGGCCGAACCGTAGATACCGGGTTCGCGCAGGCCGAGCCTGCCGAGGTTGGGGCCGTTGAGGACGAGCACCTTCACAGCAGCACACTCCCGCCGGGCTTGGGGGCTTCACCGGCCACCACCGAGTACGCGGCGGCGAGCAGCGACGGGTCCGGGCCTTCCAGCCTGCCGGGTTTGGCGAGCCCGTCGAGGACGACGAAACGCAGCACACCCGAACGGGTCTTCTTGTCACCTTTCATCGTCTCCAGCAGCTGCGGGAGCGCGTCCGGGTCGTAGGTGGTCGGCAGGCCCAGCAGCTTGAGCACGGACGAGTGCCGCTCGGCGGTGGCGTCGTCGAGACGGCCGGCCAGGCGCGCGAGTTCGGCGGCGAACACCAGGCCGACGCTGACCGCCGCGCCGTGGCGCCACCGGTACCGCTCGCGGCGCTCGATGGCGTGGGCGAGCGTGTGGCCATAGTTGAGGATCTCGCGCAGATCCGACTCGCGCAGATCGGCGGCGACGACGTCGGCCTTGACCTGGATCGAGCGGTGGACCAGCTCGCCGAGGACTTCGCCGGTGGTGTCCAGCGCCACGGCGGGATCCTGCTCGACGAGTTCGACGATCCGCGGGTCGGCGATGAACCCGGCCTTGACCACCTCGGCCATTCCGGCGACGAGTTCGTTGGGGGGCAACGTTTCCAGCGTCGCGAGGTCGACGAGGACCGCGCTCGGCTCGTGGAAGACGCCGACCAGGTTCTTGCCCGCCTCGGTGTTGATGCCCGTCTTCCCGCCGAGGGAGGCGTCGACCATGCCCAGCAGCGTGGTGGGCACGTTGACCAGGCGGACGCCGCGCATCCAGGTGGCGGCGACGAACCCGGCGAGGTCGGTCACGGCGCCGCCACCGAGCCCGACGACCACGCCCTGGCGGTCGAGGCCGATGCGGCCGAGGACCTCCCAGCAGAAGCTGGCGACGGTGAGCGCCTTGCCGTCCTCGGCGTCGGGGATCTCGACCCGGTGCGCGTCGATCCCGGCCTCGGCCAGCTCGTCGCGGATGGCCTCGGCGGTGGTCGTCAGCGTCGGCGGGTGGATCAGCGCGACCTTGGAGGCGTCGGCGAGCTGCTCGGTGAGCTCGCCCAGCAGGCCTCGGCCGATGACGACGTCGTAGGGCTTGGCGGTGTTGACGGTGATGCGGACCGGCTCGGTCATCGTTCCCCTTCACTTCGGCGGAAGCCGCTTGGCCCTCGCGACCTCGCAGGTGATCTTGCCCTTGACCGGGGTGTCCCCCGGGATCTCTTCGGTCACCGTCTGGCCGGGCGTCATCCGGTTCTTCGCGAACAACGCCTCCCCGGAGGCCTTGCCGTCGGCGTCCTTGATCGCGATGGTGACGGCGTACCGCGCGTCTTCCGCGGTGCTGTTGGTGACCTCGATGGTGATCTTCGGGGTGTAGCCGCCGCTGTCGCATTTGGTGACCTTGACGTCGGCCGCGACATCCGCCTCCGGCGCGGCGCTGGTGGCCGCACTCGTCTGGATCACGTCCGCGCCGGGAGGTTGCCTTTCCTCACCACACGCGGTCAGGGTCAGGGCCACGACGGCGAGCAGGACGCCTGCGGTCGTGCGTTTCATGCTCGGTCCTTGCTGATCTCGTTCAGCCCGATGAGGGCGGCCTCGACGACCTCGTCGGCGGTCAGGTGGTCGGTCTCGATCTCGAACGTGGCGACCTCGCGGTACACCGGCAGGCGCGCGTCGAGGAGCGCCTTGTAGGTGGCGCGGGGGTTCACCCCGGCCAGAAGCGGGCGCGCGGTCGAGAGCCCGGCGCGCTGGACGCCCGCGGCCATCCCGACGTTGAGGAAGACCACGGTGTGCCCGGCGAGGCGTTCGCGGGTGCCCGGCGTGATCGGCGCTCCCCCGCCCAGCGAGAGGACGCCTTCGTGCTCGGCCAGCGCCTTCGCGACCATCTCCTCCTCCAGCGCGCGGAAGGCGGGCTCGCCCTCCTCGGCGAAGATGTCGGTGATGGGCTTGCCCGCGCTCGCGACGATGTCGTCGTCGCTGTCGCGGAAGGCGAGACCGAGCCGGGCGGCGAGCGCCGGGCCGACCGTGCTCTTGCCCGAGCCCGGCGGTCCGATGATCACCGCGCGAGGAGTCACCAGCGCTCCTCGAGCGCCTTCAGGTAGGCCTCGGCGTTGCGCTTGCCCTCGGCCAGCGAGTCGCCGCCGAACTTCTCCAGTGCGGCGTCCGCGAGCACCAGCGCGACCACCGACTCCAGCACGACCCCGGCCCGGGGCACCGCGCAGACGTCGGAACGCTGGTGGATGGCCACCGCGGGTTCGCCGGTGGTGACATCCACAGTGGACAGTGCTTTGGGGACGGTCGAGATCGGCTTCATGGCGACGCGCACGCGCAGCGGCTCGCCGTTGGTGATGCCGCCTTCGAGGCCGCCCGCGCGGTTGGACCGGCGGGTCACCCCGACCGGGCCGGTGCCGCGGTCGATCTCGTCGTGAGCCTGGCTGCCCCACCGCTTGGCCGTGGTGAAGCCGTCGCCGACCTCCACGCCCTTCATCGCCTGGACGCCCATGAGCGCGCCGGCGAGGCGGGCGTCGAGCCTGCGGTCCCAGTGGACGTGCGAGCCGAGGCCCGGCGGCAGGCCGTAGGCGAGCACCTCGATCACGCCGCCGACGGTGTCACCCGCCTTCCGCACGGCGTCGACCTCGGCGACCATCGCGTCGGTCCCCTCCTGGCCGAAGGCACGGACCGGGCTCTCGTCGATGGCGGGCAGGTCCGACGGGACCGGCAGCGGCCCCTCGGGGGCCGACGCACCGCCGATGGACACGACGTGGCTGAGGATCTCGACCCCGAGCAGCTGCTTGAGGTACGCACGGGCCACCGTGCCGAGCGCCGTGCGGGACGCCGTCTCACGGGCGCTCGCGCGCTCCAGCACCGGACGGGCCTCGGGGAAGCCGTACTTCTGCATCCCCGGCAGATCCGCGTGGCCGGGCCGGGGACGGGTCAGCGGCTCGTTGCGCGCGAGGCCTTCCAGCTCCTCGGCGGGCACGGGATCGGCCGACATGACCTTCTCCCATTTGGGCCACTCGGCGTTCTCGATCTGGACCGCGACGGGGCCGCCCTGGGTGAGCCCGTGCCGGACGCCGCCGGTGAACTCGATGTGGTCGGTCTCGAAGCCCATCCGGGGGCTACGGCCGAAGCCGAGCCTCCGGCGCGCGAGCTGCTCGCCCACTTCGGCGGTGGTGACCTCGACCCCGGCGGGCATCCCTTCCAGGATGGCGGCGAGGGCGGGTCCGTGCGATTCCCCTGCGGTTATCCAGCGCAACACCTGACAGATCCTGTCACAACCTCCTCTCTGTCCCGGTACAGGCCGGGCTATCCCGGACCGGGTCCGGCGAAGACGGCGAGCGCCCACGCCGCGACCAGGAGACCGGGCCCGTGCGGCACCGTGGGATGCCGGGGGCCGCCCACCGCGAGCGCCACGCTCAGTAACGCGGCGGCGACGGCGCCGAGCACGATCGACGGCCAGCCCGTCGCGGCCAGGACCGCGCCCAGGCTGCCCGCGAGCTTCACGTCTCCGGCGCCGAGCGAGCGCGGCGACAACGCGTGGACGAGCGCGTGCGCCCCGCCGAAGACCAGCGCGCCGAGCACGGCCCGCCACGCGATGGCGGCCCCTCCCCCGTGCGCGGCGATCGCGAGGGCGGCGGCCAGTGCCGGGTACGCGGGCAGGGTCAAAACGTCGGGCAGGCGGCGGTACTTCAGGTCGGCGAGCGCCAGCGGGACGGCGAAGACGGTCAGCACGGCCGGGACGGCGAGCCACCACGACGGCCAGGCACCGGCGTCGTACCGCAGCCAGACCACGACGAGCGCCGCCGCGGCGATGGCGGCCGCCCACGCCGTGACCGGCGCTCCCGCCCGGCGCAGGCAGGAGCGCGTGGCGAGCGCCGATCCGGCGCCCGCCACCGCGATGGCGATCGGCGTGAACACAAGATCAAGAGTGCGCCCGTCGCGCTCGGTGAGACAAGAATTTCTTTTCGTGACAGGAACTTTCACGCACTTTCGGCAGGCCGGGCGCGGGTGCTGAAGTCGTGAACGGGCCGTTCAGGGACGTGGGCGCGTCGCGGCGGGCGTGGGCTGAAGGGGCCCTTCACCGCGTCGCATGTGGTGAAGGGAGCTTTCGCCGCATGACGCGTGGTGAAAGCGTCCTTCGGCCCCGGTCGGCGGCAGCGTGCGGTATGGCCGCTCACCTGAGTGCGATTCGGATTCTGCCGCAAGGGCGCGGACGGGGCCCGCAGAGCCCTGAGTGTCCTCACGAGCGGCTTTCCGCCGACCGAATGCCCGATTTATGTACCTGTGACCGATTCCAATGGGGGTCGTGAGCGGCAAAGAGGGTTCTAACCCTCTTTGCCACTCACGACCCCTATCCAGACTCTCGCAAATGCCTCAAATCGGGCACTGTCACCCCAGGAATAGTCCCTTGTGGACAGTCGAGGAAGTGTCCGGGCTCCGTGGTGGGTTCGGCTCGCGCGGACGGCCTTGCCCGGCGGCGTCACTGTGGTCACGGGCCACCAGCAGCAACCGATGCGCCACAGACCCCGATAGTTTTCCGCGATCGAAGGCAATCCGCCTCGCGTCCGGTGTCGAAGGCCTGTCATGACACCGGGATCAGGGGGTCATCCGCAGCAGCGGGAGACCCGAGGGCGTGCGGATCTCCAGCGCCTTGATGTCCCCGGTGCGCATCGCGGTGCCGACCACGATATGCGCGGTGTCCTTGGGCATCGCGCGCCAGGACGCCAGCTCGCTGGTGCCGCCGTCGGCGCCGACGGCGACCAGGATGTAGTCCCCGCTGCGGTTGCCGCCGTAGCTGCAGGTCATGTCGACCTTCGTGCCGGTCTCCGTGGCGGACATGGCGACTTCGGCGGTTACCGGGTAGTCGCCGAGCGGGGTCATCGGGTCGCCTGCCGCCACGACCGGCCCGGTCAGGACGACCACGAGCGCGACACCGGCGGCCACGGCCGCCCCGGCCGCGGTCGTGGTGATGGCCCGTTGGATCCGCCTTCCCCGGCGGACCCGTTTGAGCACGGTCGGCAGCAGGTCCGGCGAGGGCGCCGGTTCGTCCTCCAGCAGCGCCGGGGCACCGGCCTGGGCGAGCAGTCCGGGGATCCCGGCCAGGTCGCGCACGGATTCCGCGCACCGGTCGCAGACGCGAAGGTGTTTCTCGTAGGCGGACCGGTCTTCCGGGGACAACGCCCCGAGCACGTAGGCCGCGTCGTAGGTGGCGAAGGGGTCGGTCATTGAGTCACCCCTCTTTCCTCCAATATCAGCCGCAGCGCCCGCAACGCGTAGTGCGTCCGCGACTTGATCGTCCCTTCGGCCACACCCAGCCGTTTCGCGGCGTCGGCGACGGAGTAACCCTGGAAATAGCACAAGACGAGGACGTCCCGATGTCTCGGCGACAGTTCGCCGAGGGCTTCGGCGACCAGCCAGCCCTGGACGGCCCGTTCGGTGCCGTCGGTGACCGCCGTTTCGGGTGGTTGGCCGGTCACCACCTCGGGATGGGCCTCGGAAGCGCGCCAGTCGTCGATGGCGATCCGTCTCGCGACGGTGAACAGCCAGCCCCGCGCCGACCCTTCGGACTGGTCCAGCACCTTGGCGTTGCGCCAGGCCCGCAGCAGCGTCTCCTGGACGACGTCCTCCGCGCGGACCCGGTCGCCGCTGGTGAGGTGCAGCGCGTAGGACCAGAGTGCCGCCGCGTGCTCATCGTGCAAAGCCCGCATCAGCCGGTCCTCCGCGAATTCCTTCACCGATCCGTGCTTTCCCGGTTCAGGAGCAGCGGGAGCGCGAAGACCACGCAAGCCACTTCGGTGATCAGGCCCCACAGCTCGGCCTGGGTGGTGAAGCGTTCCGAGACGCCGAAGAACCCTGTGGTCAGCGAGAGCACGTACGCGCCCAGTGTCGCCAAGCCGAAACCGATGGCCGCGAGCGCGGGAAGCCAGTGGCGCCAGACCAGGACGGCGACCGCGATGACCACGCCCGCCACCACGTTCACCAGAAAGAGCGGGCCGACCACATCCGTTTCCGAGGCCCAGTCCTGCCATACGACGTAATGCACCCACGCCGAGCCGAGGAGGCCCGCCGCCACCACCGCCCGCAACAACCACCGGATCATGTCCGTATCTCTTTCCGCGTGTTCGGTTCCTCTATGCCTTTGAACACGGAAAAACGGGCCTCGCGGTTCAATCTCGCTCCCGATGGCCGCCGAAATTGAACCGGATGGCCGTCTGGACCGTGTGTAGGGGCATGACTGCCGAACTCCACTCCCGCCGCACCGTCCTGACCACCGGGGCCGCCGTCGCCGGCGCGGCCGTCGGTGCCGTGGCCCTCACGGCCTGCGGAAGCGACAGCAACCCGCCGTCCGGTTCGACCGCCGCACCGCCCGCCGCCGCGCCGGGTGAGACCCTGACCGCGCTCTCCGACATCGAGGTCGGCAAGGCGAAGGCCGCCAAGACCGCCGACGGCAAGGACGTCATCGTCACCAGGACCGCCGAAGGCACGGCGGCCGCGTTCAGCGCGATCTGCACGCACCAGGGGTGCGCGGTCGTGCCCGAGGGCGCGGAGCTGAAATGTCCCTGCCACAACTCGATCTTCGACGCCGTGACCGGCGCGGTCAAAAAGGGACCGGCGGACCAGCCGCTGCCCTCGATCGCGGTCAAGGTCACGAACGGCCAGGTCGTCACGGCCTGAGAAAACGCGGAAAGGGTCCCTTTAGGACGGGAATTCCGTCCTAAAGGGACCCTTTCGGCAAGCTTTCAGCTGTCCCAGGTGAAAATCGGGTCGCCTGCCTCGACGTCGCCACCGGTGAGCAGCCCGGAAAGGACTTCCGCCTTCGCGTCCAGCGCCACCACGGGCACGATCGGCGAGTAGCCGGCGGCCTTGACCGCGTCGGGGTCCCAGCCGACCACCGGCTGCCCGGCGCGGACGGCCTCGCCCTTGACGACGTGGAGGGTGAACCCCTCGCCCTTCTGCTTCACGGTGTCGATCCCCAGGTGGACCAGCACGCCGCGGCCGTCTTCGGTGGCCACCACGAACGCGTGCGGGTGCAGGGTCACGACCGTCCCGTCCACCGGGGCGACCGCGTCCTGGCGTCCGCCCGAGGGCAGGACCGCGATGCCGGGGCCGACCATCGCCTGCGCGAAGACCGGATCGGGCACTTCGGTCATAGCGGTCGTCTTACCGCTCACCGGGCTGAGGATCTCGAGACTCACAGCAGATCCTCGATGTCGCTGGCGATGTTGTCGGCCTCGGGGCCCACGATGACCTGGACACCGGCCCCCATGCGCACGACGCCCATCGCACCGGCGGCCTTCAGCGCCGCCTCGTCGAGCAGGCTCATGTCTTCGAGCTCACAGCGGAGCCGGGTGATGCACCCCTCGACCTCGATGACGTTCTCGGCACCGCCGAGCCCCGCGAGGATCTTTTCCGCCCTGTCATCCGCCATCGCGGTCTCCCTGTTCCCTGTCGGTTTCCCACATGCGAACCAGCTGTACTACGCCGTTCGCCGACTCGCACGTGATCCCTGGCCACGAACGCGTAACGGTGGTTGACACCCGCTCGTGCGACGGAGCATCCTGCCCCATCGGATCATTGGTCTAGACCGGAACGTACCAATCTTCCGGACCAGATGCGAGTACGGGTTCCCCGACCGACCGGCCCGAAAGGACGGTGACCGTCATGAGCGCTTCGGCGCAGCTGCCGCCGTCCGACCGTGTGATCAACGGACCGACGCCCAAGCACGCCCAGCTGCGGGAGATTCTGCGCCGCACGGTGGAGCGTGAGCTACCCCCCGGCTCTCCTATCCCCTCGGAACGTGACCTCGCCGAGACCTACCAGGTGTCGAGACTCACGGTCCGCTCGGCGATCGGCAAGCTGGTCGAAGAAGGGCTCTTGTCGCGAGTGCGCGGCAAGGGGACGTTCACCGCCGCGAGGCGGATGGAACTGCAGCTCTACCTGATGTCCTTCACCGAGGACATGCGCCGTCGCGGGATGACCCCGACCACGGAGGTCGTCAAGACCGCCACCGAGGTCCCGCCCGCCCCCTCGGCGCACGCGCTCGGTCTGGCCGCCGGAACTCCGGCACACCGCATCGTCCGGCTCCGCCGTGCCGACGGGGTGCCGCTGGCGGTCGAACGCGGCTGGTATCACGCGGGCCGGATGCCCGGTCTGCTCGACCTCGATCTCACCCGATCGTTGTACGTCCAACTCGCCCAGTCGTACGACCTGCGCCCGGACCACGCGTGGCAGACGGTCTGGGCCGAATCCGCGGACCGCGAAACGGCACGCCTGCTCGGCATGCGCGCCGGCAGTCCGCTTCTTGTCTTCCGCCGGGTCTCCAGCGTCAACGGGGAACCGATCGAAGACATGACTTCCTGGTACCGGGGCGATCACTACCAGGTCACCATGCAGCTGGACCGGAACACCCCGGATTCCGGTCATCATCCTCACTACGGAGGTACCCGATGAGCTCCACCACCGCGGAGGGGGCGAAGGGCAAAGGCAAGGGACTGGCCGGGCTTCAGCGCTTCGGCCGCAGCCTCATGCTCCCCATCGCCGCCCTGCCCGCCGCCGCGCTCCTGAACAGGTTCGGCCAACCCGACCTGCTCGGCAAGGACGGCCTCGGCTGGGACAAGGTCGCCGAAGTCCTCGGCGCGGCAGGCAACTCGCTGTTCAACTGGCTGCCGCTCCTGTTCGCGGTGGGTATCGCCGTCGGCTTCGCCCGGAAGAGCGACGGCGCGACCGCGCTGGCCGCCGTGGTCGGCTTCTTCGTGTTCACCAGCGTCCTCCAGGTGTTCACGCCGTTCTCCGAGCTGCCGGGCTGGAACCCCGAGAAGCCCGCCGGCCTGATGCTCAACCCGATGAAGTGGTCCTACAGTGTGCTGGCCGGTGTGATCGTCGGTCTGGTCACCGCCTTGCTGTGGCAGAAGTTCTACCGCATCAAACTGCCGCCGTACCTGGCCTTCTTCGGCGGGCGCCGGTTCGTGCCGATCATCACCGCCCTGACGCTGATGCTCCTCGCGGTGCCCTTCGGCCTGGTCTTCCACTGGGTCAACGAAGGCATCCAGGCCGCGGGCGAGGCGGTCACGGGCGCACCGGTCGTCGGTGGCGGCATCTACGGTGTGCTGAACCGGCTGCTGATCCCGGTCGGTCTGCACCAGCTGCTGAACGTGCCGGTCTGGTTCATCTTCGACGGTGGCGACCTGACCGAGTTCTTCAAGGGTGACCCCACCCGCGGCACGTTCATGACCGGGTTCTTCCCGATCTTCATGTTCGCCATCCCCGCCGCGGCGCTGGCGATCTGGCAGAGCGCGAAGCCCAGCCAGAAGAAGATCGTCGGCGGTGTGATGATCGCCGGCGCGCTGACCTCGTTCCTGACCGGTATCACCGAGCCGATCGAGTTCTCGTTCATGTTCGTCGCGTGGCCGCTGTACCTGATCCACGCGATCCTGACCGGTACGTCGATGGCACTGGTGAACGCGCTCGACATCCACCTCGGCTTCGGCTTCTCCGCCGGTGCGATCGACTTCGCGCTCAACAGCTCCCTCCCGGCGGCGAGCGGCAACGTCTGGCTGCTCATCCCGATCGGTCTCGCCTACGCGGTCGTCTACTACGTGATCTTCCGTTTCGTGATCAAGAAGTGGAACCTGCGGACCCCCGGCCGCGAGGACGACGCGATCGAGGCCGATCTCGAAGCCACCGCGGCGAAGCCCGTCAAGTAGTTTCAGCTCAGCAGAACCGAAGGCACGAAAGGGAAAGAACATGCCGGAGAAACGCGTCACCGTGGCCAGCAAGGTGGGCCTGCACGCCAGGCCCGCGGCGACGGTCGCCAAGGCGGCCGCGGCGCAGCCCGTCGCGGTGCACATCGCCAAGGCGGGCGGTGACCCGGTCGCGGCCGGCAGCGTGCTGAACCTGATGACGCTCGCCGCCGGTTACGGCGACGAGGTCATCATCAGTGCCGAGGGTGAGGGGGCCGAGGCGGCCGTCGACGCCATCGCCGAGCTGGTGGCGACCGACCTCGACGCCTGATCCGACCGCTGCGTGTCCGTGGTGAACCCGCGACCGCGATCGACGTCGGCAGGGCGCCATCCGGTCATCCACGTCACGGATGCGGACTGGGCGCCCTGCCACCGCGATAGCGGGGCCCTTCGGCCGGGCGGGTTCACGCGTACGGTCACCTCTACAGGTGCACCTTCAGCTCCGCCGACAGGATCCTGCGAAGCCCGGGCCGCCCCGACCGGCCCGGGCTTCGTAGGGTGTTGGGCATGGAAAGCGTGCGTGGGATCGAACAGTGGCCGGTGGACAACGCCGCCACGGCCGTGGTGACCGCCGCCGGTGACGTGCTGGGCACGCACGGCGACACGAAGAAGGTGTACCGGCTCGCGTCGGTGACCAAGCCGCTCACCGCCTACGCCGTGTTGATCGCGATCGAAGAGGGCGTCGTCGAACTCGACACCCCCGCCGGGCCGGAGGGCTCCACGATCCGGCATCTGCTCGCGCACACCTCGGGCTTGGCCTTCAACGAGCACAAGCCGATGACCGCGCCGGGCAACCGGCGCCTGTACTCCAACGCCGGCTTCGAACAGCTCGCCGACGCGCTCGCCGAGCATTCCGGCATCCCCTTCGCCGATTATCAGGCGGAGGCGCTCTTCCAGCCGCTGGGCATGAAGGCGACCAAGCTGACCGGCTCCCCCGCTTCGGGCGCCGAGTCCACTGTGGACGATCTGGTGGCGTTCGCCGCCGAACTGCAGGCACCGAAGCTCATCGCCGCCGAAACGGTGCGCGAGGCGACTTCCGTGGTCTTCCCCGGACTTTCCGGCGTCCTGCCCGGCTTCGGCCACCAGAAGCCGAACGACTGGGGGCTCGGATTCGAAATCCGCGACCACAAGAGTCCACATTGGACCGGCTCGTCGAGTTCGCCGCGGACCTTCGGTCACTTCGGGCAGTCCGGCACGTTCCTCTGGGTCGATCCCGATGCCGGTGCCGCCTGCGTCGCGCTCACCGACCGGGCTTTCGGCCCGTGGGCGGCCGAGGTGTGGCCGCCCTACACCGACGCCGTGCTGGCCGAGCTGGGTAAACGTGGCGGGTGACCAGGTGACCCGGTGGGTCGTGAGTGGCGATTCGGGTCAGGGCCACGGGTGTCTGCTGAATTTGGCCGCGGCTGATCATGTGTCCGTGAAGGCCTCCTTGCCTACCCTGAAGGTAGTGAAGGAGGCCTTCACGGACCTTCAGGGTCGCCGCTCTCGTCCCAGGTACACCAGCGACCACAGCAGGCACAGCGGCCGCGCGTGAAGGACCCCTTCCCTCGACTCAGCCGAGGGAACTCGACCTTCATGTACTTCAGGCCGGCACGACCACCTGAACCGAAGCGGGCAGACAGCTCCGTCCCGTCCCTTTTCGGCGCCCCGCAGCCGAGCTGGGCAAGAACCCACAGGAAACCCGGTTACCACTCGAATGAGTGACGTGACCGAGGTTGCATCACGTAACGGCCACGATGCCTTGCCAGCCCCTTAGGTGAGCTTTACCTTAGCCGCGGCACAACCGTGGGGGCTGACCGAAGGAGGGCCCCGTGGCTGTGGGCCGGATAGCTGTGGTTCTGTTCGTCGCGGCGTTGCTGACGACCTCTGTCGTCGCCTGCGACAGCGCGGAGGAATCCGACGCGCTGGTGATCTACTCCGGACGCAACAAGGAGCTGGTCGGCGGGCTTCTCGACCGGCTGAAGCAGGCTACCGGGACCCCGGTCGAGGTGCGCTACGGCGGCAGCGGGGAAATGGCCGCGCAGCTGCTCGAAGAGGGTGAGCGCACCCAAGCGGACGTCTTCTTCGCCCAGGACGCGGGCGCGCTCGGCGCGGTCGCCGGCCAGGGCAGGCTCTCCCCGCTCCCCGCCGAGGTCCTCGGCCTCGTACCCGCCGGCTACCGCGCCGACGACGGCCGCTGGGTCGCTACCTCGGCCCGGGTCCGGGTCGTCGCCTACGACCCGCGCGCCGTCACCGAAGCGGAGCTGCCGAAGAGCCTCGACGACATCGTCGACCCGAAGTGGAAGGGCAGGCTGGGGTTCGCCCCGACCAACGGCTCCTGGCAGGCGTTCGTGACCTCGGTGCGGGTCCTCAAGGGCGAGGACTTCGCGCGGGACTGGCTGCGCCGGTTCGCCGCGAACGAGCCGAAGCGGTTCGACAACAACGTCGCGATCCTCAACGCCGTCAACGACGGCCAGCTGCCCGCCGGGTTGATCAATCACTACTACTGGTACGCCAAGGTCGCCGAGGCGGGCACGGACGCGGTGCGGGCGAAACTGCACTACGTCCCCGGCGGCGACCCGCTCGGTCTGGTGAACGTCGCCGGTGCGGGTGTCGTCGAGGGGACCGACCGGTGGGACGCCGCGCTGAAGGCCGTCCGGTTCCTGCTCTCCGAGGAGACGCAACGGCATTTCGCCGACGTCACCGCGGAATATCCGGTCGTTCCGGCGGTGAAGTCGTCGAAGCACCAGTTGCCGCCGCTCACCGGGCTGCACGGCCCCGACATCGATCTCTCGCGGCTGTCGTCGCTGCAGCAGACCGTCGCGCTGCTCCAGGAAACGGGCCTGTCCTGAAAGGCGTCTTCCGGGCCGCCCCCGCACTGACGACGCTCGGTGCGCTGGTCGCGGCCGCGGCGGTGACGCCGCTCGGCTACCTCGCGGTCCGCTCGTTCGACCACGGGGCGGGCGAGGTGTGGCGTGTCCTGTGGCGGTCCCGCACCTTCGATCTCGCCGTGCGCAGCGTCGCGCTCGCGACCGCGGTCACCGCGGCCTGCCTGGTGCTCGGCGTGCTCTCCGCCTGGCTCGTCGTGCGCAGCGACCTGCCGGGGCGCCGGTTCACCGGGATCCTCCTGGTACTGCCGCTGGCCGTGCCGTCGTACGTCGCCGGGTTCACGTGGCTGGCGCTGACCCCTGGGCTGACCGGGTTCTGGGGCGCGTTCCTGGTGCTGACGCTGGTGTCGTACCCGTACGTCCTGCTTCCCGTCGCGGCGGCGCTGCGCACCGCGGACCCGGCGGTCGAAGAGGTCGCGCGGTCGCTGGGCCGTACGAGCACGCGGACGTTCTTCTCGGTGACCCTGCGGCAGATCCGGCCCGCGGCCACCGCGGGCGGACTCCTGGTCGCGCTGTACGTGCTGAGTGACTTCGGCGCGGTGTCGCTGATGCGGTTCGAGGCGTTCACCCTCGGCATCTACACCAGCTATCGCGGGACCTTCGACCGGACGCCCGCCGCCATCCTCGGCTGCGTCCTGGTCGTCCTCGCGATCCTGCTGACCATCGGCGAACGGCGCGCGCGAGGCGCGGCCGGCGGCCGAGGGGAACGCGAGCCCGTCCGCGTTCCCCTCGGCGGGGCGAAGATCCTGGCGGTGACCGGGACGGCGGTGGTACTCCTGCTCGCCCTCGGCGTGCCGGTGGCGAGCCTCGTCCGGTGGCTGGTCGCGGGCAGTTCGGCGGCGGGCGGCAACCTGCTCTCGACGACCGGGAACACCGTTGCGGTGGCGGCCTCCGGCGCGCTCCTCACCGTTTTGTTCGCCCTGCCGGTCGGCATCCTCGCGGCGCGGCACCGGGGACCGCTCGTCCGCGGGATGGAACTGGCGAGCTTCGCCGGGCACGCCCTGCCGGGTATCACGGTCGGGCTCGCGCTGGTGTTCTTCGGGATCCGCGTGCTGCCGGAGCTCTATCAGACGACGTCGATGCTGGCCTTCGCCTACGCGGTGCTCTTCCTTCCGCTGGCGGTGAGCGCCGTGCGGACCGCCGTCGCGCATGCCCCACCGGTGCTGGAGGACGTGTCGCGGTCGCTCGGGAAGGGCCGCACGGCCACGCGGCTGCTGGTGACCGTGCCGCTGGCCGCTCCGGGCATCTTGGCGGGCGCGGCGCTCGTCTTCCTCACCTGCGCCAAGGAACTGCCCGCGACCCTGCTGCTCCGGCCGACCGGGGTGGACACGCTGGCCACCGAACTGTGGACGAAGACCGAGATCGGCGCCTACGCCGCGGCCGCGCCCTACGCGGCGGTCCTGCTGGTGGTGGCGGCCATCCCGGCCGTCGTCCTCGACCGGTTTCTGCGAGGAGTGACGCGATGAGCGGCTTGGACGTGAAGGGCCTGATCGCCGGATACGGACCGGAACCGGTACTGCGCGGGCTGGATCTGCGGGTTCCCGAAGGCGGGCTCGTGGCGGTGCTCGGGCCGTCCGGCTGCGGGAAGACGACTCTGCTGCGGGTGCTCGCCGGGTTCCATCCGGTCCGTGACGGCGAGGTGCGCCTCGGCGGCAGGCTGCTCGCCGGCGGATCCACGCACGTGCCGCCGGAACGCCGCGGCATCGGGATCGTGCCGCAGGAAGGCGCGCTGTTCCCGCATCTGAGCGTCGCGGGCAACGTGGGTTTCGGGTTGTCGCGCGCCGGACGACGCGACGGCCGGATCGGCGAGCTCCTCGATCTGGTCGGGCTTTCCGGTTACGAGGCAAGGAAACCCGGTGAGCTGTCCGGTGGGCAGCAACGCCGGGTCGCGCTCGCCCGCACGCTCGCGCCACGACCGGGTGTCGTGCTGATGGACGAGCCGTTCTCCTCGCTCGACGCGAGTCTGCGCGAAGAACTCCGCGTGGACGTCCGCGCGGCGCTGCGCGCGTTCGGCGCGACGGCGTTGCTCGTGACGCACGACCAGGAGGAGGCGCTCGGCATGGCCGACCTGGTCGCGGTGCTGCGTGGCGGTGTCGTCGCGCAACTCGGGACACCGCAAGAGATCTACGGCAGGCCCGCCGATCTCGGGGTCGCGCTCTTCGTCGGCGAGGCGGTCACTTTTCCCGGTGACGCGGAAAACGGGACGGTGGACACGCCCCTGGGCAGGCTTCCCGTCCAGGGCAGCGGGACCGGCACCGTCCTGCTGCGCCCGGAACAACTGCACGTGGACGCCGACGGCGTACCGGCCACCGTGGAGGATGTCCTGTTCCACGGGCACGACGCGACGGTGCTGCTGCGGCTCGCCGACGGTGGGCAGGTGCGCCAACGCGTCCAAGGTCCGCTCGGGGTTTCCCGTGGTGACGGGGTTCGCGTGCGCGTGTCCGGCCCCGCCCTGTTCTTCGCCGGGAAACCGGCATGACCAGGGCCGCCGACCTCGGCTTCCTCGGCGATCTGGCGGTCCACGGCGACCGGACCGCGCTGGTCGCCCCGGACGGCTCCGCGCTGAGCTACCGGGAACTGGACCAGCGAGTGTCCACTGTGGCCGATCGGCTCGGCCCGGTGCGCAGGCTGGTCCTGCTGGCCGCCGCCAACGACACCGGCTCCCTGGTCGCCTACCTGGCGGCGCTCCGCGGCGGGCATCCGGTGCTGCTGGTCCCCCGTGGCCAGGCGGGCGCGCTGACCGAAAGTTACGACCCGGACGTCGTCATCGACGGCGTCCTGACCGAGCGGCGGCCGGGTACCGCACACGATCTGCATCCCGAACTGGCGCTGCTGCTTTCGACCTCGGGGTCGACCGCTTCCCCCAAGCTGGTGCGCCTGTCCGCCGACGGCCTGCGGGCCAATGCCTCGGCCATCGCCGAGTACCTCGAAATCCGGGCCACCGACCGCGCCGTCGCCTCGCTGCCGTTGCCGTACTGCTACGGGCTTTCCGTGGTGAACAGCAACCTCCTGCGCGGCGCGTGCCTGCTGCTGACCGAACACTCGGTCCTCGAGCCCGCGTTCTGGACGCTGGTGAAGGAGCGGCGCGCGACGAGCCTGCACGGCGTCCCGCACACTTTCGCCCTGCTCGACCAGGTCGGGTTCGATCGGCTCGACCTCCCCGATCTCCGCTACGTCACGCAGGCGGGCGGACGGCTCGATCCCGCGAAGGTGACCGAGTACGCCGAACTCGGACGGCGGCGCGGCTGGCGGTTCTTCGTGATGTACGGCCAGACCGAGGCCACCGCGCGGATGGCCTATCTGCCGCCGGACCTGGCGGCCGCCCACCCCGCCGCGATCGGCGTGCCCGTCCGGGGCGGCGATTTCGGCCTCGCCGAAGACGGCGAGCTGATCTATCGCGGCCCGAACGTGATGCTCGGCTACGCGCACACCACCGCGGACCTGGCTTCGGGCAGGACCGTCCACGAACTCCCGACCGGCGACCTCGGACGCCGCAACCCCGCCGGGCTGTACGAGGTGACCGGCCGCAAGAGCCGGTTCGTCAAGCCGTTCGGGCTGCGCGTCGATCTCGACCGGGTGGAACGCGTCCTCGCCGAGGCCGGGATCGAGGCGGTATGCGCGGGCGACGACACGCGGGTGGTGATCGCCGTCCACCGGTCCTCCGAACGGGCTACCGCCCTCGTCCGCACCCGGTTCGGTTTGCCACCGTCGAGCGTCGTCGTCCGCCGCATGCGTGAATTCCCCTTGCTGCCCAACGGAAAGCCCGACTATCCGGCGATCGCCGCCGCGGGGGAACCGGACGATGCGGAACCGGGTTCCGTGCGCCGGGCGTTCGCCACCGTCTTCGGCCGCCGGGACATTCCCGGCGACGCGACCTTCGTCGGGCTCGGCGGTGATTCGCTCTCCTACGTCAGGATGTCGATCGCGCTGGAACGCGTGCTCGGACGGCTTCCCGACGACTGGCCGGCCATGCCGGTCTCGGCACTCGAGCGCCTGCGCACGAGACCCTCGCGGTGGGCGACGCTGGAGACCAACGTCCTCCTGCGCGCGCTGGCGATCATCCTCATCGTGAGCACGCACATGGAGTTGTTCACCGTCCACGGCGGGGCGCATCTGCTGCTCATCGTGGCGGGCTGGAACTTCGCCCGGTTCGTGCTGCCCGGCCCGGCGTCACGGATCGCCCGCGCGGCGCTCCCCATCGCCGTGCCCGCGATCGCCTGGCTCGGCTACCGGCTCGCCGTCACCGACGACGTGTCGTGGACGAACGTGCTGCTGATCAACAACTTCACCCTCACCGGCGCCTACGGGTACTGGTTCGTCGAGGTCCTCGTGCACGCGTTCCTGGCGTTGTCACTGGTGTTCGCGATCCCGGCCGTGCGTCGCGCCGAGCGGGAACACGGATTCGCCACGGCCTTGGTGGCGCTCGGCGCCGGTCTCCTGCTCCGGGTGAGCCTCGGCGAGGCGCCGTCGTTCCCCGAACTGCACTGGACGACGCTCGGCACGGTCTGGTTCTTCGCGCTCGGATGGCTGGCCCACAAGGCGCGGACGGGCACGCAGCGGGCGATCGTGCCGGCGTTCGGTTTCCTGCTGGTCCCGGGGATGGTCGGCGACCCGTTGTGGGAGGCCGTGGTGCTGGGCGGGCTGGTGCTGGTGCTGCTCCAGGTCCATGTCCCGGTGCCGAGGGCGGCGGTCGGCGTCCTCGGGCTGGTCGCGAGCGCGTCGCTCTACATCTATCTGACGCACTGGACGGTCTTCCCCGCCCTGCTCCCACACCTTCCGGCACCACTCGTGCTGGTGCTCAGCGTGGCGGCGGGCACGGCCGTGTGGTGGGCCGTGCAGCTCGCCACGCGCAGGCTCACTCCATGACCCGGATCGGTGAGCCCGCCTGGAAGGCCGCGATGTCCTCGACCGCGTCGCGGTAGAAGATCTCGTAGGCCTCACGGGTGACGTAGCCGATGTGCGGGGTGAGCACGACGTTGTCCAGCGTCCGTAGCGGATGCTCCGCGGGCAGCGGCTCGACGTCGTACACGTCCAGCGCGGCGACCGCGATCTCCTTGCGGCGCAAGGCGTCCACCAGCGCGACTTCGTCCACGATCGGGCCGCGCGAGGTGTTGACCAGCATCGCCGTCGGCTTCATCGCGGCGAGTTCGGCCTCACCGACCAGCCCGCGGCTTCGGTCGCTGAGCACCAGGTGGACCGAAAGGACGTCCGCGCGGGCGAACAGTTCGTCCTTCGACACCGCCGTGACACCGTGGGGGCCGGCCTTCTCCTGGGTCAGGTTCTGGCTCCAGGCGATGGTCTCCATGCCGAACGCCTGCCCGATCTTGGCCGCGCCGGCGCCGAGCCTGCCGAGCCCGAGCAGTCCGAGGGTCTTGCCGGACAGGATCGTGCCGACGGTGGTCTGCCAGCCGCCCTCGCGCATGTTCCGCGACTCCACCGGCACGTTCCGCGCGGCGGCGAGGATCAGCGCCCAGGTGTGCTCGGCCGCCGGGGCCGCGATGTACCCGGTGGAGCAGACGACCACGCCGTTGCGCCGGGCGGCGGCCACGTCGATCGCGGCGTTGCGGTGGCCGGTGCTCACCAGCAGCTTGAGCGCGGGCAGCCGGTCGAGGACTTCGGCGGGGAAGCGGGTGCGCTCGCGCATCGCGACCACGACCTCGAAGTCACGGAGGCGGGCGACCACGTCGGCGGGGTCCGCGAACGGCTTCGTGAACACCTCGATCTCCGCGTCGAGGGAGTCCCAGTCCCCGAAGCCGAGCGCCACTTCCTGGTAGTCGTCGAGAATCGCGATCTTCATGCTCCCCAGGCTAGAGTCGGCGCCGAAGCCATGCCTGGGGAGGCCACCGTGATCCTGGAGTTTCCGCACCCTACCGGCTGAAGCCGGGGACGAGCGAGGAATTCCTCCGTGTGATGACCGAAGAGTCCGTCCCCTGCTGGAGCGCGCGGGGCCGCGGGTCGTCGCGAGGCGATCGTCTCGCGGATCGAGAGCGGTCAAGGCGCTCGGACGACGATGACCGGAGACGAGGAGCAGGTATGCACGAGGGCGAGATCCTGGCCTGGACCGAGGCCGAACGACTGAGCTTCGCGGATTTGCTGGAGAGCCTCGCCGAGCGGGACTGGTCGGCGAAGACCCTGTGTACGGAGTGGACGGTCCACGCGATGGCGGGCCATCTCGCGCAGACCACCAGGAACCGGCTCAAGGACACCCTCGTCGGCATAGTGAAGGCCAAGGGGAACTGGGACCGGATGAACGTCGACCAGGCCGTCGCCTACGCCGCGCGGTTCACCCCGGCCGAACTCGTCGCCCAGATCCGCGAGGACGCCGGATCGGCCCGCCGCTCGCCCGGCGCCAAACCGGTCGACCCGCTCGCCGACGTCCTCATCCACGGCCAGGACGTCGCCCGCCCGCTCGGCATCGACCGGCCCATGCCGGAGAAGCCGGCGATCGCGGCTCTGGAGCACCTTCTCGTCAGCCCGTTCTGGGGCGCCAAGAAACGCTGCCGGGACCTCAGGCTGATCGCCACCGACGCCGAATGGGCCGGCGGAGCGGGCACCGAAGAGGTACGGGGCCCGCTCGTCGACCTGCTCCTGTCGGTGAGCGGGCGAAGCACCGGGCTGGCCACGCTCACCGGACCGGGCGTCGCGCTGCTCGGCGCCCGGTGAGGCCTACCGGCGCGGGACTAACACGTCGACGCGCACCAGGTGGTGGTCCGAAGCGTCGTTGAGCCGGGCCAGCGGTGAATCGGGCAGCGGCCAGAAGACCTCGGCACGCCAGGGGAACAGGCCCTTCGACGGCAGGACGTAGTCGATCCGCAGGTTCCCCGGCGCGTTGTCGTTGAAGTCGCCGGTGTCGAAGTACGGGTCGCCCTTCTGGCCGATGTTGGCGCCTGCCTGATCCTGCGCGGCCCGCACGCCGCCTTCACTGCCCGGCCGGGTTTCGATGACGCGCGGGGCGTTCAGCAGACGCGAGATGGCGCCGGGAACGCTGTCGCCGTCGAGCGGGTCGGAGTTCTGGTCGCCGGCGATGACGAACTTCTCGTGCGCGCCCAGCCCGCCGCGGCGGCCGTTGTCGTCGTGGATGTAGCGGCCCTTGCCCGGAGTCACGTAGTCCGCCCAGAAGCGGATCTCGTCGTGGTTACGGGTGCCGTTGCGGTCTTCGGGGCCGTCGAAGGTGGGCGGCGTCGGGTGCGAGGCCAGGAAGTGCACGGTCGAGCGGCCGGCTCGGATCGGAATGTCCCAATGGGACTTCGACGACAGGCGCAGCACGTCGAGCGCCTGCGGCGAGTACCAGTCGTTCGGCGCCCCGGTGGCCGGGTCGTCCGGGAGCAGCGCGCCCGGCATGTCCTTCCAGAGGAACTTCTGGAAGGTCCGCGCGTTCTTGGTGTCGATCGGGTACTTGGACAGCACGAGCATGCCGTACTGGCCCTCGAAGAGGCCGAAGCCGTGCGCGTCGTTGCCGCCGCCGACCTGGCCGTCGCGGTCGAGGTCGAAACCGGTCGCGACACCGGTGTTCGACGGCGCGGTGAACGCGTACGGGTAGTCGATCGGCGCCGCGCCGTTCTGGCCGCGCGCGAGGTAGTTCTCGCGGAACAGGTCCGCGGCGCGGTTGCCGGGCACGTAGTCGAACTCGTTGATCAGGAGCACGTCCGGCCGGTTGCGCTGGATCACCTCGGCGACCTCGCCGGCCTGCGCGTTGCCCGGCTGCGACAGATCGGTCACCAGCTGACCGGCGGCTCCGCGATTGAGCGAAGCGTTGTACGTCGCGAAGCGGATGTTCTGCCCGACGGTCGCTTCCGCCGGTGTGGCGGCCAGCAGCGTCCCGGCCAGCAAGGCGCCCGATGTGAGCACGGCGGCTATGCGTTTCACGGTCTTACCTCCCAGAGTCCGGTGCGACCTTACGCACTCCGCGCGGCCGCACGGGTGAGCTTCAGGTGAACAGCGTCTCTTGAACGCGTTCAAAATCTGGGCTACCGTTCTTCTTGAACACGTTCAAAAGGAGGTCCCCATGCAACCCGTAGTCGTGGCCTACGCGCTCTACCTGGCCATCACCGTCCCCCTGACCGTGCTGGTCGCCCGCACGCTGAGCAGACACGGCAAGACGTTCCTGGAAGACGTCTTCCAGGACGAACAAGCACTGGCGCATTCGGTCAACCAGTTGCTCGTCGTCGGGTTCTACCTGGTGAGCCTGGGTTTCGTGACCCTGTTCCTGACCAGTGACGACACCGTCCTCGACGCGCGCGACGTCTTCGAGATGCTGTCGGTCAAGGTCGGCACCGTGGCGCTCGTGCTCGGCGTGATGCACGTCGGGAACGTGCTGGTGTTCAACGGCATCCGGCGCAAGCACCTCAACCACGCCACCGCGCGGCCGGCGCCGGTGCCGCCGCCCTACCCCGGCTACCCGGCGCCCGCTCCACACCCCGCGCCCTGACCGGATACCGTGCAGTGGTGGCGAAGAGTGAGGAAACCAAGTCACTGATCGTGGCGACCGCGTTGCGGTTGTTCGCCGAGAACGGCTACGACCGCACGACCATGCGGGCCATCGCCGCCGAAGCGGGCGTGTCGGTCGGAAACGCCTACTACTACTTCGCCTCGAAAGACCAGCTGATCCAAGGTTTCTACGACGAGATCGCCAACGCGCACCTGACGAGCGCGCGCGAGTCGATCGAAGGTGAGCGGGACTTCAGTGCCCGGCTCAGGACCGTCCTGCTCACCTGGCTCGACGTCGCCGAGCCGTACCACCGCTTCGGCAAGCAGCTCTTCGTCAACGCCGCCGACCCGGACTCACCGCTGAGCCCGTTCAGCGAGGAGTCTTCACCCGCACGGGACGCCTCCGTCGGCCTGATGCGCGACGTCATCGCCGACTCCGACGTCAAACTCGACCCGGACCTGCGCGGCGACCTGCCCGATCTGCTGTGGCTGTACCAGATGGGCGTCGTGCTGTTCTGGGTCCACGACCGCTCGCGCGGCCAGAAACGCAGCCGGATCCTGGTGGAACGGACGGTCCCGCTGATCGCGCGGCTGGTGGGACTCTCGCGGCTACGGGTGCTGCGGCCGGTGAGCCGGGAGATCGTTTCGCTGATCCGGGACCTCTCGAAGCCGGACGATGCCGCTCCCCCGCGCGATTAGTCACTTATCTTGCGGGGCTCCGGAGCCTCGCACGATTCCGTGAAGGCCTCCTTCCCTACCTTGAGAGTAGGGAAGGAGGCCTTCACGGACTTTCGCATTTAGAGGACTAAATGCGGGCCGTGGCTGGTTCCCGGACGGTTCGGAAGTACAGGAACCGGGGTTCGGTCCGCAGCTTCGCGTACCACCGCGGGTCCGATTCGGCGGCCGTCTCCTGCGGCATCGGCTCGACCAGCCTGTCGACGGCGAAGCCGGCGTCCCGCACCGCGTCGAACGTCCAGCTCAGCGGCCGCCGGTAGAACCGGACTTTGTGGCCCGCCGGGAACTCGTCCTCCAGCAGTTCGAGCCGGAAGTAGTTCCGCTTGTCGAACCAGCGCCAGTCCTCGCCGGGATGGTGCACCGAGAACACCAGGAGCCCGCCCGGTTTGAGCACCCGCCGGAACTCCGCCAGCGCCGGCGCCCAGTCCTTCAGGTAATGCAGCACCAGCGACGCCGTGATGACGTCGATCGAGGCGTCCTCCAAAAAGGACATCGGCCGCGAAACGTCCGCCATCTCGAATCGAGCGACGTCCCCGAACTTCTCCCTGGCGATGGCGACCATGCCTTCACTGGCGTCGACGCCGAGGACGTCCGCGCCCTTCGCGGCGAGCAAGGCGCTGAGGTGACCGGCCGCGCTGCCGACGTCCAGCACCCGTTTGCCCGCCACGTCCCCGGCCAGGTCCACGATGGCGGGCCGGTCGTAGAGGGCGTTGGTGCTGCTGGTTTCGGCATGCGCCGCGTAGAGACGCGCGAACCCGTCGTACTGGGCCGCGCGCGCCCGTTCGATGATCTCGTCGATCACCTCGGTCTTGGCGTCGGCGTACTGCTGGATGTACTTCCAGGTGCGCGACGCCAGTTCGCGTTTCCTGTCCTCGTAGAGCTTCAGTTCGTCGTCGTGCGCGATCAGGCGGTCGCGGAAGAGCCGGTAGCGCTCGGCCTGGCCGTTGTCCGGCGAGTAGACGTGCAGGTTGATGTTGGTGTCCGGGCCTTTGAAGCAGCGGTGCTTCTCCCACTCCGGCTCGCGGATGACGAGCTTGTAGCCCTCGGCCTCCAACTGCGGCACGTAGGCGTCTTCGTCGTCCGAATCGGCGACGATCAGCATGATGTCGATGATCGGTTTCGCGCAGAGCCCGGGCACCGACGTGGAGCCGACGTGTTCCAGGACCAGCGCGCGCTCCCCCAGGATCCCCCTGATGCGCTTCGCTTCCCGGTCGAACAGCTCGGGCCACTCCGGGTCGTATTCGGCCAGCGTGACGGTGGAATTCAGCACCGGAGCCTGATCGACCCACGAGTCGTTGATGTCTTCTTCGGTGTAGTCGTCTCGATCGGGTTTAGGCATTGACCCCTTGTTCCTTCCTCAACACTCCTCGCGAGGCTGCGCGCGACCGCGATCACGTCGCCAGGGCGCGAATAGGAATCAGACGTCCCGTCCCCCATCAAGAGCGCCCTGCCGCCGGGATAGCGGGGCCATTCGGCCAGGGGCGCGCGGTGGTCCACCAAGGTTGCCGCGACACCCCTCTCGAGGCAGTCGGCCAGATTATCGAACCTGGGCGATCTTGTCAGGCGCTTTCACTGAAGGAGGGTTCCGGACGGCAGTGAGGGAACGCTCACCGGTCCGTGAAGGCCTCCTTCACTACCCTCAGGGTAGGCAAGGAGGCCTTCACGGACCGGTGAGCCGTGCGACCTGGCCTCCCGTGGTCCGCTCAGCCGATCGGCAGAGAAAGGATCCCGCCGGTCGCCTCGCGCAACGCGTCCCGCATCTCGGCCCGCGGCGCCGGCTGCCCGGTGAAGTACTCGGACTGCCCGAAAGCCTGATGCAGCAACATGTCCAAGCCGGTCGCGAGCCGCCCTCCCCGCTCGGCTACGGCTTCGGCGAGCGCGGTCGGCCAAGGGTGGTAGATGACGTCGAGGACGCACCCGATGCGGGCCAGCTCCGCCAGATGTGGCCGGACGACGTCCGGGGGCACGGTGTTCACCAGCACCGCCGAAGCCGCCGCGAGTTTCCCGAAGTCGGCGTCCGCCCAGCGGAGGACCTCGGCGTCGAGCCCGGCCCGCTGGGCCGCCTCGACCGTTTCGGTCGCCCGTGCGGGATCCCGCACGACGAGCCGCACCGTCCGCACGCCGAGCGACGCCAGCCCGACGACGGCCGCGGCGGCGGTCCCGCCCGCGCCGAGGACGACGGCCGCGTCGTCCGTGCCGGGCGAGTACTCCCCCGCGATTCGCAGCGCTTCGGTGACCCCGTCGACGTCGGTGCAGTCGGCGAGCCAACCGGTTTCCCCGCGCACCAACGTGTTCGCCGCGCCGACGGCCGCCGCACGCGGCGTCACCTCGTCGGCGTGCTCCAGCGCGGCCCGTTTCCCGGGCATGGTCACCGAAAGCCCGGCCCACTCCGGGCCGAGACCGTCGACGAACGCGGGCAGCCCGGGACCGTCCATCTCGACCCGCTCGTAGGTCCAGCCGTCCAGCCCCAGCGCGCGGAACGCGGCGCCGTGCAGCACGGGCGAGAGCGAGTGTTCGACCGGTTTCCCGAGGATCGCGGCCTTGCGCTCAGATGACACCACGCCTCACCGCGTCATCTCGGTTCTTCCTGTGGTCCTCGAAGGTCACCGCGAAGCAGGAGAGCCCGTTCTTCTCGCATTTGACGAAGAACAGCCACTCCCCCGCCGCCGGCTTCAACGCGGCCTGGATCGCCTCCGCGCTCGGGACCGCGATCGGCGTCGGGGTCAGGCCGACCGATTTGTACGTGTTGTACGCGCCCGCTTTTTCCCGTTCCTCGGGTTTGGTGAGCAGGGTCGGCCGGTCGAGGACGTAGTTGATCGTCGAGTCCATCTCGAGCCGCATCTTCTCGTCGAGCCGGTTGTAGATGACCCGCGAGATCTTCCCGAAGTCGGCCTTCACCGCCTCGCGTTCGATGATCGACGCGATGATGAGCGTCTCGTAGGGGGTCTTGCCCTGCCCCTTCGACTGATCGCTCAGCCCGGCGTTCAGGATGCGCTCCGCCGAGGTCTTCACGACGAACGTGAGCAGCTCTTCGGCCGACCATCCGGGCTTGACGTTGTAGATACCCGGGGCGATCAGCCCTTCGAGCCGCCGGTCCTTGTGCTCGGCCTTCGTGGCGGACTCGACGGCCCACGACGGGACGCCCAGTTTCGCCAGATCCGCCGTCTCGATCGTCTTGCGCAGTTCCTCGACCGGGAGGCAGGTGCTCGTTCCGTTCAGGTCCGCGCAGGAAGCCTTGGACAGCAACGAATACACGCCAGGGGTCACCTTGCCGTCGGGCTGGGTGATGTCGTGGAACTGGGTGTACGGCCGGATCTCGATCTGGCCGACCTTCGACGCGGGCGCGATCATCTTCTCGACCGCGCTGGCACCGGACATCTTCGTCTTCATGACGTAGTAGCCCTGCTGGAGCCGCGAGACGGCGGTGTTGTCCTCGCCCGCCTTCACGAACGCCTTGCCGCTGGCGACCACCCCGGCCGCCTGCAGCCGGTTGCCGATCGCCGACGTCGAGTCGCCCTTCTCCACCTGGACGAGGACGTCGCTCTCGCCGGTGCCTTCGTAGTCGTCGTAACCGAAGATCTCGGTGAAGCCGTAGTAGGCGCCACCGGCGAGCAGGACGAGCACGGTCAGCGCGGCGATCCAGCCCAGCGCGCGCTTCTTCTTGCGTTTCTTGGGCGGCGGCCCCTGTCGTTCCGGACGCTCGTCCTCGATGCGTTCGGGCTCGGCCCGGTCTTCGTCTTCGAAGTCCTCGTAATCCTCGTAGTCGTCGTACTCGTCATAGTCGTCGTACTCGTCGTCACCGAAGATCTCGTTGTATTCCTCTTCGCTTCCTTGGGGCGGCGAAGAAGGAGCCGCGCCGGGACGCCGGGCGATCGGCGCTTCCTGGATCGCGGGGAGGATGTCGGTCGGCCGCTCGTCCGGGAGCGGGCCGTCGTCCTCGCGGCGCCTGCGGCGGCCTGGGCGGGGGGCCTCGTCCTGGGCATAGGCGGGCATGCCAAGACTCCGGTCACCCGGCTGGGGGAACCGCCGCTGCGGCGCGGGGGGCGGTGGCGGGACCGCGGGTTCCGGGGCCCGCCTCGGTGGGCCCGGACGCTGCGGCTCGTCGGCGGCGCGCCGGGCACGCGGCGGCGGCTCTTCCGGCGACCGGCGGGCACGCGGCGGTTCCTCCGCCGGACGCCGTACGGGCGGCTCGGGCGGTTCCTGCCGGACGTGCCGTCGTCCCGTCGGCTGGGGTTCGGGCCGTCGACGCGGCGGGGCCGGTGGCGGGCTGGCCTCCTCAGGCTCCCGCAACCGTCGTCTACCGCCCTGACGGCGCTCGGGCCGGCCGTGGGGCTCGGTCATGTATCGCCCTTCCGTGCGCGATGTGCCGCTACCGCGTCGATCCACGCCTGCAGGATCTCGACCGCGGCCGCCTGATCGACGACGGCACGTTGCTTACGTCCCTTCACCCCACGCTGCGACAGCATCCTGGATGCCGTCACCGTGGTCAACCGCTCGTCGGCCAGTCGCACCGGCACCGGCGCGATCCTGGCGGCGACCTTTTCGGCATAGTCCAGCGCCGCTTCGGCCGCCGGCCCATGACGGTCCTTGAGCGTCCTCGGCAAGCCGACGACGACCTCGACCACGTCGTGTTCCGTGACGAGTCCGACGAGCAGGTCGACGTCCTTGTCGCCCGCCGCGTCGCGAGTGAGGGTAACGAGAGGGCTCGCGAGGATGGGGTCGGGATCGCTCAAGGCGACCCCGACCCGGACGGATCCGACATCCACGCCAAGCCGCCTGCCACGCCCCGGATCGGACTCTCCTGGCCGATCCGGGCGCCGCTGGGGGGCGTCGTCAGCCAACTTGGGCGACCGCCGCGCGCAGTGAGGCGATGGCCTGCTCGGCCCCGGCCGGGTTGGTGCCCCCGCCCTGTGCCATGTCCGGCTTGCCGCCGCCACGACCGCCGATCGCCTCGGCGAACGACGGGACGAGCTTGCCCGCCGCGATGCCCTTCTCCTGCGCCGCCTTCGTGGTGGCGACGACGAAGGCGACCTTCTCGCCTTGTGGGGCGAACAGCGCGACGATGCCGGGACGGTTGCCGAGCCTGCCGCGGATGTCCGAAGCCAGCGCGCGCAGGCCGTTCGAGTCGACGCCCTCGCCCAGCATCTGGGCGACGACCGCGACGCCGCCGATGTCCTCGGCCCTGTCCGCGAGCGAGCCCGCCGAGCCGAGCACCTGCTGGGTGCGCAGCTGCTCGATCTCCTTCTCGGCGTTCTTGAGCCGGGTGAGCACGTCGTCGATACGCGACGGCAGCTGCTCCGACGGCACCTTGAAGGTGTTCGCGAGCTGTGAGACGAGCAGCTGCTCTTTGCGGACGTACTTCAGCGCGTCCGTGCCGACGAGCGCCTCGACGCGGTGCACACCGGAACCGATGGACGAGTCGCCCACCAGCTTCACCAGGCCGAGCCGGCCGATGCGGTCGACGTGGGTGCCACCGCAGAGTTCGCGGGAGTACTCGCCCATGTCGACGACGCGGACGTCGTTGCCGTACTTCTCGCCGAACAGCGCGACCGCGCCCAGTTCGAGGGCTTTGTCCTTCGTGGTGACGAAGGTGTTCACCTCGACGTTGGTCTGGAGGTAGTCGTTGACCTCCTCCTCGACCTCGGTCAGCACGTCGGCCGACACGCCGCCGGAGGTGGTGAAGTCGAAGCGCATCCGGCCCGGCGAGTTCAGCGAACCGGCCTGCGCCGCGCGCTTGCCGTACGCGCCGCGCACGGCGGCGTGCACCAGGTGCGTCGCGGAGTGGGACCGCTCGATCGACAGACGGCGGTGCTGGTCGACCGAACCGGTCAGCGAGCTGCCGATGCCGACCTCGCCCTCGAGCACCTCGACGCGGTGCACGAACAGGCCCGGCACGATCTTCTGCACGTCGTGGACCTTGAGCTCGACGCCGTCGCCGAGCAGCACGCCGGTGTCGGCGACCTGGCCACCGCTCTCGGCGTAGAACGGCGTGCGGTCCAGGACCAGCTCCGCCTTCTTGCCCTCGCCGACGCTCGAGACCGGCACGCCGTCTTCGAGCAGCGCGACGACCTTCGCTTCGGCCTGCAGGTCGGTGTAGCCGAGGAACTCGGTCTCGCCGTTGCGCTCCAGCACCTTGCGGTACTCGGACAGGTCGCCGTGGCCGGTCTTGCGCGAAGCCGCGTCGGCCTTCGCGCGCTGCCGCTGCTCGTTCATGAGCGTGCGGAAGCCTTCTTCGTCGACGGACAGGCCCTGTTCGGACGCCATCTCCAGCGTCAGGTCGATCGGGAAGCCGTAGGTGTCGTGCAGCTGGAACGCCTTGTCGCCGGCCAGCAGCGACCCGCCGGCGCGCTTGGTCTCCTCGGCCGCGAGGTCGAAGATGCGCGAGCCGCTGGTGAGCGTGGAGAGGAAGGCCTCCTCCTCGACGCGCACGATGTCCTCGATGCGGTCGAAACCGGAGACCAGCTCGGGGTACGTCGGGCCCATGGTGTCGCGGACGACCGCCGCGAAGGCGGGCAGCACCGGCTCGTGCACGCCGAGCAGGCGCGCGGAGCGGATGATGCGGCGGAGCAGACGGCGCAGCACGTAGCCGCGGCCGTCGTTGCCCGGGGTGACGCCGTCGCCGATGAGCAGGACACCGGTGCGGGCGTGGTCGGCGATGACGCGGAAGCGGACGTCGTCGGTGTGGTCGGAGCCGTAGCGGCGGCCGGAGAACTCCTCGGCGCGGCCGATCACCGGGCGGACGAGGTCGGTCTCGTAGACGTTCTCGACGCCCTGGAGGATCGTAGCGACCCGCTCGACACCCATGCCGGTGTCGATGTTCTTCTTCGGCAGCTCACCGATCGGCTTGTGGCCGTGCTTCGGGCTCTTGTCTCCCCGCACGTCCTGCATGAAGACGAGGTTCCAGATCTCGATGTAACGGTCCTCGTCGGCGACCGGGCCGCCCTCGCGGCCGTAGTCCGGGCCGCGGTCGTAGTAGATCTCCGAACACGGACCGCCGGGACCGGGCACGCCCATGTCCCAGTAGTTGTCCTTGCCGTCACGGGACTGGATGCGCTCGCCGGGCAGGCCGGTGAGCTTCTTCCACAGGCCGGCCGCCTCGGCGTCGTCCTCGTAGACCGTCGCCCAGATGCGGGCTGGGTCGAGGCCGTAGCCGCCTTCGCTCTGGGGCTTGGTGATCAGCTCCCAGGCGTACTCGATGGCGCCTTCCTTGAAGTAGTCGCCGAACGAGAAGTTCCCGGCCATCTGGAAGAACGTGTTGTGCCGCGTGGTCTTGCCGACCTCGTCGATGTCCGGCGTGCGGACGCACTTCTGGACGCTGGTCGCGCGCGGGTACGGCGGCGGGGCCTCGCCGAGGAAGTACGGCTTGAACTGGACCATGCCCGCGTTGACGAACAGCAGGTTCGGGTCGTCGAGGATCAGCGGCGCGCTGGGGACGCGCGTGTGTCCCTTGTTCTCGAAATGGCTCAGAAAACGCTTCGTGATTTCGTGTGTTTCCACGGGATCGTCCTTGTATACGGGCTCGCGCGAAGGCGCGGGGAATGCGGACAGGCGAGAACGGCGAAGGGCTGGGATCTTCCGGTCGCGGAGGCGACCCGATCAGCCCTCCGCCCGGCGAGCTCGCCGGACCGGGCGCCGCGACGACGCCGCGTGCCTGCCCTCGGTCACGGGGGCCGTGCTCAAGCCGGTCCGTTCGGACACCATGTCGTGCAGCTCCTGTTCCCGTTCGCTCATCCCGGCGCGGACCTCCGCGCCGAACGAACCGACGGCGCCCGCGAGTTCCCGCACGGCGTCGCCCAGGTTCGAGGCTAACCCCGCAGGGGTGGCCTGGCGAGCGGTTTCCGTCGCTTTGCGTGACAGGGCGACGCCGGCGACCACACCGACGCCGAGCCAGAACAGGCGCTTCATTTGCGGCCCCGCTTCTTCGCCGGACGAGAGGCTTTCGCTTCCGCCTTCTTCCGGCGGGCCTTGATCGCCTTGCTGAGGCCGTAGGACAGCGCGGCCGTCTTCACCAGCGGTCCGCCGAGCGTCGCGGTGAACACCGACGACAGCGCGGACACGTTGCCGGACACGGCCTGCGCGTTGGCGGTGATGCCGTCGACCCGCTCCAGCTGCGTGTTGACGTGCGTGATCGTCTCGTTCGCGCCGATCAGCAGCGGGTCGGTGTTCTCGTGCGCCTTGCGGATGGCGATCGTGGCCTCGTCCAGGGTCCGGCCGAGCTTGAACAGCACGATCGCCAGCAGCACGACGAGTACGACGAATGCTCCTGCGGCGATCAGCGCGGCGATCTGCCCTGCCGACACGGGCCCTCCTCAAGGGTCTGCGGTCTTGGTGCCCGTGAGGTTACCGCGCAGGCGGCCGTTCAGCGGGGTCACCCCACCGGACGGTCACTCAGCGCAGTGACCTCACGACGAACCGGGGAGAACCGGGCGTCAGCGCCCGCTCTTGGGCGGCGTGGTCTTCACCTTGCTGGGCGGGTCTTCGGGCACGCGGCGGTTGCGGCGGTCGCTGCCCGACTGCGAGGAGGCGGCGGGTGCCCGTGTCTCCGGTTGGCCGGGCGAAGCCGTGGTCCGGACCGGAGCGGGCCTGGCGCTCGTGGGCGAAGTTTCGCGAACCGGCTCGGGCGCTCCCCACGATTCCGGCGGTGAAGCCGTTCGAGGCCCTTCTGTCGTTGTCGTGGGCGGCGCTGTCACGGACGGCGGGGGCGTCACCTCTGGCCCGGGCACCGGCCTGGGGCCCAGCGCGGTAGGCAGGTCAGGCACGCCGGAGAGCGCGAAGAGGAGAAGTGCTCCGTAAGAGGCGGCGGCGCCGGCACTGATCGCGATCCGGCGGACGACGCGGCGACGGCCTCCAGGATCGGCGAACACCGGCTTCGGGAGGTCTTCCCCACCGTCGTTTTCGTCGTGATGCTCAGGAATCACGGCCATCCGGGAATCGTACGGGCGGACCACTACGGACGCCGTGTCACCATCCGGCTACCGACTCCGAGTCGACCGGTTCGGTTCTTGTGACGTTCATGTTACTGGGTCAAGGTTCGGGCATGCCTGAACTGTCACGCCGTACGTTGCTGGGCGCCACCGGCGCCGCGGCCGCCACCACCCTTCTCCCGCCGTCCGTGCACGCCGCCATGGCCGAACCCATGCGCCGGGGCGGACTCGACGCCATCGAGCACGTGATCGTGCTGATGCAGGAGAACCGGTCGTTCGATCACTACTACGGCAGCCTGCGCGGTGTCCGGGGCTTCTCAGACACGCATCCGCTCGAACTGCCGTCGGGGACGTCGGTGTTCGAGCAGCCGAATCCGGCGGGCGGCACGGTGCTGCCGTTCTCGGTGCGCAAGGCGGCCGAACTCGCCGGGCGGAAACCGGACGACATCCAGTACCTCGGCGACCTCGACCACAGCTGGAACGGCAGCGGCAAGGCGTGGGCGCGTGGCTGGAACAACGGCTGGATCGCGGCGAAAACGCCGGCCACCATGACCTACTACGAGCGCCGCGACATCGCGCTCCAGTACGAACTCGCGGACACCTTCACCATCTGCGACGCCTACCACTGCTCGATCTTCGGCTCCACCAACCCGAACCGGAACTTCCTGTGGACCGGGACCACCGGGTTCGAACCGGGCAGCACGACGAACCGCGCGGTCACGAACGCGGCGTACTCCTACGACCACAAGGGCTACGACTGGACGACGTATCCGGAGCGCCTCGAAGCCGCCGGGGTGCCGTGGCAGATCTACCAGGAGTGGGACAACTTCACCGACAACGCCGTCGAGTACTTCGTGCCGTTCAAGAAGGTCGGCACGAAGATCCTCGCTTCGGTCGAGGGGAAGTTCCGCACCACCGAAGAGTTCTACGACACGCTGCTCAAGAAGACCCCCGAAGAGCGCACCAAGCTGCTGGCGCAGTTCGACGCCGGGGTCGCGAAACTGACGCCCGCCGAACGGAACCTGTTCAAGAAGGCCATGTACCGCAGCGAGCCGGAGACACTGGTGACCCGGCTGAAGGCGGACATCCAGGCGCGGCGGCTGCCCGCGGTCAGCTGGCTGGTGCCGTCCGCGAAGGACTCCGAGCACCCTGGCGCGTCCACTCCGGTCGGCAGCGCGAACCTGATCTACCGCGTGCTCGACGCGCTGGCGTCCGACCGCGAAACGTGGTCCAAGACGGTGCTGCTGATCAACTTCGACGAGAACGACGGTTACTTCGACCACGTTCCGCCGCCGATGCCGCCCGGGAACGCGGCCAACGACGCGGACCACTTCAACGGCCAGCCGCTCGGCTTCGGCCCGCGTGTGCCGATGACGGTCGTCTCGCCGTGGTCGATCGGCGGCAACGTCGACTCCACCGTGTACGACCACACCTCGGTGCTGCGGTTCCTCGAACGCTGGACCGGGATCGCCGAGCCCAACATCAGCAAGTGGCGGCGGACCGTCGCGGGTGATCTCACCGGTGCCTTCGACTTCTCGCGGGCCGGACGTCAGCCGCGGGTGAACCGGCCCGGACCGGTGCCCGCACCGATCAGCCGCTGGCGGCCGTCCGCCCCGGCGGAGCAGAGCCTGCCCGTGGCCGAGCCCGGCAGCCGGCCGTCCCGGCCGCTGCCGTACCAGGTGTCGGTGTCCGGCGCGGTGGACAAGTCGGGGAATCTGGCGCTTTCGCTGGCCAACAGCGGCTCGTCGTCGGCGCATTTCGCGCTGTACCCGTACAAGGGCGAATTCGCCGAGCCCGCGCACCGCGACGTCCGCGGCGAGGCACCGGAACTCGTGCGGCTGGCCGGTGACGACTACCGCGTCGTCGTCCAGGGGCCGAACCGGTCGTGGTGGGAACTGCGCGGAAACCGTCGCGGGGCCGCCGCGGGTGTCGATGTCCGGACGCGGTTCCTCACGTGGCGCTCGGGTGTCGAATTCAAGCTGTCCAACTCGGGCACTTCGGCGCTGACGCTGCGGCTGTCGTCTTCGCGGTTCACGCGCGTCGTGCGGGTCGGGGCCGGGCGTTCGGTCACGGTGGACTGGCCGGTTTCGGGCGGCTGGTACGACGTGAAGGTCACCGCGGACGGGGATCCGTCGTTCCTGCGGACGCTGACCGCGCGGGTGGAGAACGGGCGGACCGGCGTCTCCTGCTGATCGTTCCGTGAAGGCCTCCTTCCCTACTCTCAGGGTAGGGAAGGAGGCCTTCACGGACTTGTGCTTGATCACTGCCGGCGCCTCCGCCAGTACGCGAAGCAGACCGCCGCCAGCAGCGGTCCCCAGAGCAGGAGCGGGGCGTAGGTGAGTTCGAAGAAGGCGAGTTGCCAGCCGTGCAGTGACTTCGTGGGGTAGTCGTCCGGCAGGGGATCGCCTTGGAGGGTGCGCCCGGACATCTCGGTGGCGATGGCGGCGGTCCACAGAACGGTCAGGATCGTGGCGCCGAGAGCGGCGGGCACGACGGCGGCGAGGGGCGGTACCTTGCGGCCGCCCAGCAGCGGAATCCAGCGCGGGAGTACCTCTCCCCACTCGGCGACCAGCCCGATGGCGGTGAAGGCGAACAGTTCCGCGACGACGGACAACGCGATGACGTACACCGGCCCCGGCAACCACGAGGGGAGCTGGCCCGAACCGTGCGGGCCGTCACCGCCGACGTCGAAGACGACGGTCATGATCCGCCAAAGGCCGGAAGGGAGCACGGTGAAGGGGATGGCGTAGGCGGCGACCTTGGCCCACCTGGGGACTCCGGGCACCGGGGCGTGCGCTCTGGTCCATGCGGCGCGCAGTCGCCCGGTCGCGGTGGCTTGGTGGACGGTCATACGTGCTCCTCGGACGATCGGGTTCCGCTCGCTTGATCGGTTTCAACGATCACAGCCGCCCCGGTCCGCCGCGTCCCCCACCGGATTGAAGCGGGTCCACTCCGTGGGGGAGAGCACCTTATTCGATTGCGTGTGGGTCGCCGGCGTTTCTAGCGTCGCTTATGACCATCACCTTGCACGCGCTCTGTTTCGCCGCGCACGACCCGCGTCGTCTGGCGCGTTTCTGGGCGGGTCTCCTCGGCTGGGAAACCGACGGCGACACCCTGATCCCGAACGACGACACCGGTTTCCGGCTCGGTTTCGTGCCGTCGGCAGAACCGAAGACCCGCCAGAACCAGATGCATTTCGACCTGACGAGCGAATCCCCGGAAGACCAGCGGCGGACGGTTGCGAAGGCGCTCGAACTCGGCGGCGGCCACATCGACGTCGGCCAGCGTCCGGAGGAAGAACACGTGGTGCTCGCCGACCCCGAAGGCAACGAGTTCTGTGTCATCGAGCCGGGCAACGACTTCCTCGCCGAATGCGGATTCGTCGGCGCCGTCGCGTGCGACGGTTCGCAAGCGGCCGGCTGCTTCTGGAGCGAAGCGCTCGGCTGGCCGCTGGTGTGGGACAAGGACCAGGAGACGGCGATCCGGTCGCCGCACGGTGGCCCGAAGATCACCTGGGGCGGTCCGCCGTTCACCCCGAAAACCGGGCCGAACCGGCTGCGTTTCGTCCTGAGCGGTTCCCTGTCGGAAGCCGAGCGGCTCGTCGCGCTCGGCGCTTCACACCCCGGCATGGTGGAGGAACAGGTGGAGATGACGGATCCCGACGGGAACGAGTTTTCCTTCGTGGTGCGGGAAACGGCGGCATAACACGCGCCGGATGGGACCTGGAGTATGGCCATCGCCGCCGAAGCCGGACCTGACGAACCACAGGTACGCTCCGCCGTACGGCACCGGATGGAAATTGGTCTACACCTATTGACGCGCGGCAGGTCAGCGGCTCAAGCTGCTGGGACCGAGGGCCATCTTCCACTGTCGGAGGTTCGGCGTGCCAAGGAGAACCAGGAAACTACTCCCCCTGCTGGCGTCGCTCATCACGCTGGCCGGACTCATGATCGTCGTCATCACCCCGTCCCCGTCGAGCGCGGCAGGCCATGAGGACTGCCGACCCGACGGGCTGTACCGGACACCCGGCGTCGACACCCCCTACTGCACCGTCTACGACACAGCGGGCCGCGAATCCCTGGGAGAAGGGCATTCCCGCCGCGTGATCGGCTACTTCACCAGCTGGCGCACCGGGAAGAACGGCGCACCGGCCTATCTGGTCAACAACATCCCGTGGTCGAAGGTCACCCACCTCAACTACGCGTTCGCGCATGTGGACGCGCAGAACAAGGTCTCGGTCGGCGCGCCGAGCGCGACCAACGAGTCCATCGGCATGGAATGGCCGGGCGTTCCCGGCGCCGAGATGGATCCGTCGCTGCCCTACAAGGGACACTTCAACCTGCTGACCAAGTACAAGAAGCAGCACCCGAACGTGAAGTCGCTGATCTCGATCGGCGGCTGGGCCGAGACCGGTGGCTTCCTGAACCCCGACGGCACCCGCAACGCCTCCGGCGGGTTCTACAAGATGACGCAGACCCAGGCGGGTATCGACGTCTTCGCGGATTCCGTCGTGCAATTCCTGCGCACCTACGGTTTCAACGGCGCGGACATCGACTACGAGTACGCGACGTCGGCGAACTACGCCGGCAACCCGGACGACTACTGGATCGCGCAGGCCAACCGGGGCACTCTCTGGGCGGGCTACGAGAACCTGATGCGCACGCTGCGCGAGAAGCTCGACCGCGCGGGCGCCGCCGACGGCAAGCACTACCTGCTGACCGCCGCCGTGCCCGCGTCCGGCTGGTTGCTGCGCGGCCAGGAGGTCTACGGCGTCACGCGCTATCTCGACTACGCCAACATGATGAGCTACGACCTGCACGGCGCGTGGAACCAGTTCGTCGGGCCGAACGCCGCGCTCTACGACTCCGGCAACGACGCGGAACTCGCGCACTGGCAGGTGTACACGACACCGCAGTACGACGGGCAGGGCTATCTCAACACCGACTGGGCCTATCACTACTTCCGCGGTGCGATGCAGGCCGGCCGGATCAACATCGGCGTCGGGTTCTACACCCGCGGCTGGCAAGGTGTGTCCGGCGGGACCAACGGGTTGTGGGGCAAGGCCCCGCTGCCGGACCAGAAACAGTGTCCACCGGGCACCGGGTCACACGTCGGTTCGACGGTGCCGTGCGGCAACGGCGCGATCGGCATCGACAACCTCTGGCACGACCTCGGCCTGGCGGGCGGCGAGGTCCCCGCGGGCGCGAACCCGATGTGGCACGCGAAGAACCTCGAAAACGAGATCACCCCGGACTACCTGGAGGCGTACGGGCTGACCCCGAAGACCGACCCGGCGGACCGGATCTCCGGCTCCTACGACAGGTTCTACGACAACACGATGGTGACACCGTGGCTGTGGAACAACGACAAGAAGGTGTTCCTGTCCACTGAGGATGAGGCCTCGCTCGCCACGAAGGCCAAGTACGTGGCCGACAAGGGCATCGGCGGCATCATGATCTGGGAACTGGCGGGCGACTACGCCTTCGACGAAGCCAAGGGCCAGTACTTCATGGGCGACACGCTGATCACGAAGATCAACGACGGACTGCGCGGCGCCGCCCCGTACGGCAACGCCAAGTCGCCGCGTCCCGCACCGTCGTCGGTGCTGAACGCGAACGTGAACCTGACCGGATTCGCGCTGGGCGACGCGAACTACCCGATCACCCCGCGGATGCGCATCACCAACAATTCGACCACCACCATCCCCGGTGGGACGAAGATCGAGTTCGACTACGGGACCAGTGCGCCCGGCAGCATGTCCGACCAGTCGGGCTTCGGCCTGACGGTCACGAGCAAGGGCCACAGCGGGCCCAACGTCGGCGGGATGAAGGGAGACTTCCAGCACGTCGCGGTGACCGTGCCGACCTGGCAGAACATCGCACCGGGCGCCACCGTCGAGATCCGGCTGAACTACTACATGCCGATCGCCTCGCCGTCGAACTTCACGTTCACCTTCGGCGGGACGACCTACGCGATCGCGTCGGATCACCCGCGTGGCGGCGGTACCCCGCCGACCACGACCACCACCACGACTACCGGTACGACGACCACCACGACGAGTCCGACGACGACGCGGACGACGACCACCACCCCGACGACGACCACCACGGTGCCGTCCGACGCCTGGAAGCCGAACGTCGACTACGCCACGGGTGCTCGTGTGACCCACAACGGCGCGGCCTACGTATGCCGGCAGGGCCACCGGTCGCTGCCCGGCTGGGAGCCGCCGAACGTGCCTGCCCTCTGGACCCCCGCCTGACAGAGCCCGGCAGCGCGCTGAAGCTCGTGAGTGGTAAGGACGGTTCTAACCGTCCTTACCACTCACGAGCCCAAAGCGGTCAGTAACGCCCGGCGGTCAACTCGTCGAACCCCGGGAAGTCCCCCGCCAGCGTGGCGCCGGTGAAGTTGCCGACCCACCCGCCGTCGTCGTGGAAGAACCGGATGGACACGTAGTCGGGCCGCGTCCCCATGTCGAACCAGTGCGTGGTGTTCGCGGGCACGCTCAGCAGGTCCCCCGCCTCGCACAGCACCGCGTACACCTTGCCCCCGACGTGCAGGTAGAACACGCCGGACCCGCGCGCGAAGAAGCGGTCCTCGTCATCGTCGTGGGTGTGCTCGGCGAGGAACTTCTGCCGGGCTTCGGCGGCCTCGGCCGCCCAGCCGGGCTCGTCCGACGGGGTCATGCGGACGGCGTCCACGAAGGTGTAGCCCTCGGCCGCCGAGACCTTGCCGACCGGCTCCTCGTAGGCGGCCAGCACCTGTTCGGGCGTCACCTCGCGCGGCAGATCCGGGACGAGGTCCCACCGTTCGAAGCGGACACCGAGCCGCCCGAGTTCCCCGGTGATCACGGCCGGGTCCTCGGTCCTGAGCGCGATCTCGCCAGGCCGGTCGTCCGGCCACACGGTCAGCAGGGTCATCGCACTCCCCTTTCTCCACCGACAAGTCTTGTCTCTACCCGGAACCGGAGCAACCACTCCAAACATTCCAGGCGATGACGCGCGTGGCGCAGGTCATCCGCCCACACGTAGATGCCGTGCCGCGCGACGATCACCGCCGGCGTGTCCGCCCGGAACCCCGCCTCGAACGCGTCACCGAGGACGCGCATGTCCTGACCGTTCGCGATCACCGGGATGGTCACCAGGTCGTCGTGGGCGGCGCGGCCGAAACCCTTGAGCATCTCCAGGTCACGCAGTTCGACGCCGTCCGGCCAGTGCTCGGCGGCGACCACCGGCGCGAGGGCGTGCACGTGGATCACCGCGCCCGCGCCCGACACCGCCGCGATCCGAGCGTGCAGTCCCGCCTCGGCCGACGGCACCTTGTCCGGATGCGGCTGGTCGGCGACGGCCAGCCCGTCTTCGCCGACCACCACGACGTCGTCGCTGGTCAGCTCGCCTTTGTCCCGGCCGCTGACGGTGACGGCGACCCGCAGCGGATCACGGCCGAGCACCACCGAGAGGTTGCCGGACGTGCCCCGCAGCCAGCCCATTCCGGCGAACCGGGCGGACTCTTCGGCCAGCGCGCGCCCGGCGAGTTCCAGGAGACTCATCGAGGGACGACCTTCACCTCGTCGAATGTCCGGATGGTCCGGTGTGTCCCGAAATCCGCATCCCCGAACGGCTCACCGTCGCGGGCGAGGCCGACGGTCTGCCAGCCGTCGGCGGCGGCCCCGTCGAGCTCGGCCGGGACGTCGGAGAAGAACACGATGTCCCCCGGCTCGGCATCCAGCGCCGAGGCGATCGCGCGGTACGACGGCGCCTCACGTTTCGGCCCGGCGTTGACCGTGTCGAAATGCTTCTCGAACAAGCCGGTGACGTCGCCGTCGGTGGTCCGCGAGAACGACGCGATCTGCCCGGCGACCGAACCGGAGGAGAACACCGCGAGCCGCAGGCCGGACTCGTGCCACGACCGCAGCGCCGGGGCGACGTCGCCGAAGAACTCCGTCGTGAGGTCGCCCTCGGCGTACCCGCGCTGCCAGATGAGCCCCTGCAACGTCTTCAGCGGCGCGATCTTCTGATCCGCGTCCATCCAGCCGTGCAGCACCCGCACGACGTCCACTGTGGACGCATCCGCCGGGAGCCCGCCGAGTTCCCTGATCCGGGCCACGGCGCCGGCGACCTCGGGATCGTCCGGGTGGTCGTCGATCCACGGGCCCAGCCGCGGACGCGCGTAGTCGTAGAGGGTCACGTGCACGTAGCTGGTGGCGGTCAGCGTGCCCTCGATGTCGAGGACCACCCATCGGGCGGTCAGCGTTGCGGTCACTGGTTCGCTTCCCCTTCTGCGTAGTACTCGCGGAGCCGTCCGGGCTCGAAGGCCCCGCGGTCGGTCACCACCGCGGTCACGAACCGCGGTGGTGTCACGTCGAAGGCCGGATAGTGCCCACGGACGCGTTCGCTCGCGACGCGGTGGCCGAGCGCGCTCAGCACCTCGTCGCCGTCGCGGTATTCGATCGGCACGTCGGCGCCGGTCGGCGCCGCCTGGTCGGGCGCCTGGACCATCGCGTAGAACGGCACGCCGAACGCCTCCGCCGCCACCGCGAGCCCCAGCGTGCCGATCTTGTTGACCACATGACCGTCCATGGTGACCCGGTCGGCCGCGGTCACCAGCGCGCCGACCTCTCCGGAGGACAGCACCGCGGCGCCCATCCCGTCGGTGATCAGCCGGGTGTCGGCGCCCATCTCGGCGAGTGTCTCGGCGGTCAGCCGCGCACCCTGCAGGTACGGCCGGGTTTCCGTGCACAGGAAGGAGAACTCCTTGCCCTGCCGTCGCGCGGCGAGCACGAATTCGACCAGGTAGAGGTCAGCCCAGCAATGCGTCAGCACGGTCGCCCCGCCCGGCACCAGCGCCGCCGCGTGCTCGCCGAGCGCACGGCTGCGCGACCGATACAATTCGTCACCTGCTTGCGCTCCCCTCGACGCGGCCTCGATGAGGTCACCCGCCGATTTGTCCACTTCGGACAGTACGACGGCGACGGCCTTGCGCAGGTGGTTGTTGGTCTTGCGGGTCGCGATGATCCGTTCCCCCGCCCGCTCCAGGTACGCCCGCGGGTCCGCGAGCCCGGACGCCTCGCGAGCGGCGAGCACCATCGCGCCCAACGCGGCGAAATACGGCCCGGAAGACTGCGTGACCATCTCTTCGATCGCCACCGCGACCTCTTCCGAAGTCCGGCAGAGCACCCATTCCCGCTCGAACGGGAAGATCCGGCGGTCGAGGATGTGCACGCCTTCGCCGTCGAGGCGGACGCTTTCGGCGAGGATCGGCAGCGTCATCAGCTGTACCCCGAAAGGCACGGCGGGATCCCGTTGAGGAAGTGATCGCCGACCTCGCGCGCCTTGTACATCACGGGGTCGTGCAAGGTCAGCGTGCGGGCGTTGCGCCAGAAGCGGTCGAAGCCGTACTTCGTCGCGGTGGCCCGCGCGCCGGTGAACTCGAAGACCTTGCTCGTGGTTTCGACCGCGGCCCGGCTCGCGACGATCTTCGCCGAAGAGATCGCGATCGCCGCTTCGGCGCGCTCGGCCGGGGTCAGCTCGAAGCCGCGCTCGTCGGCCTCACCGAATGCGGCGACCGCGGCGTCGACGGCGAATCCGGCCGCCCGTGCCGTCGCGACCAGTTCGCCGTATCCGGCCAGGATGTACGGGTCCTGGGCCGCTTTGTCCACATCGGACAATATCCAGGGTCGCGCGGTCTCCCTCGTGTACACCGCCGCTGCGTCGAGCGCGCCTGCCGCGAGGCCGACGTACACCTGCGCGAGCATGAGCTGGAAGCCGATCGCCGCCAGGGAGATGCGGGGCACCCTCGGATCCGACTGGTCTTCCGGCTGGGCGCCGAGGACGTCGTCCTTGGCGACGTGGACGTCCTCGAACCGTACCGCGCCGCTCGCGGTGAGCCGCTGGCCGATGTTGTCCCAGTCACCGGGGAAGGTGATCCCGTCGGCCCGCGCGTCGACGACGAAGGTCAGCTTCTCGCCGTTGTCGGTCCTCGTCGCGCTGACCACCAGGCGGTCGGCGACGGCCGCGCCGGTGGCGAAGGTCTTGGTGCCCTCGACGGTGAACCCGCCGTCGGCCGGGGTCAGGAGCAGGGCGGCGTCGAGCGGGTTGCTCACGCCGGCCCAGAACCAGCCCGGTTCGCTCGTCGCGCGCGGCCCGAACAGGCCGGTGCGCCAAAGCTGCAGGTAGTGGTAACCGAGCAGATGACCGACCGACGCGTCCGCGGCGGAGACGATCCGGGTGGCCTCGTTCGCGGCCGCCCAGCCGGCGGTGTCGAGCAGGGGTAACAGCCCGGACTCGCGCAGGAGGCCGACTTCCCGGACCGGGAGATCTCCGGCGAGGTCCCGCTCGGCCGCGTCCGCCGCCAGGGCGCCCGCAAGCTCGAGCGCCGCTTTTCGCCACACTTCGGTCATTCCGCCCCTTCCACGTCGATGAGAGCGTCCAGCGCCACGCGGGTCGCCCTCGCCACCCCGGCGGCCACGACGTCGCGATGCGGGTCGTAGGCCGACGGGTCGGGGTGCTCGGGCCGCGCGTCGCCGTCGATCACGAGCACACCACCGGCCCGCAGGCCGCGCAATGCCGCGAACACCAGCAACGTGGAGAGTTCCCTCTCAATGGCGATCACCCGCGCGGCGAGGTATTCGGTCATCGGGAGGATGAGCACCAGCGGGCTGAACGCGGCCCGTGTCCACACCACACCCCGGTGCGCCTCCGGGGCCTCGCGGCTCAGCGCCACGACGATCTCCGGGGTGGCGAACGCCGGGTACTCCGGGTGGGTGCCGCCGGGTGTCCCGGCCGGGTGGACACGGTCGAGGTCGACCTCGCGTCCGGTCATCGCCGCGGCGAGCCTGGCGGCCGTCTGGGCCGCGGTGCGCCCGCGCGCTGACGCGGCCGTCCCGCAGCACCGTGACGTGGTCGCTGACGGCGAGGACCTCCTGGAGTTTGTGCGACACCAGCAGGATCGTGCGGTCCTCGGCGGCGAGGTCGCGCAGCACGCCGGCCACATCGGCGACGGGCCCCTCGGCATGCCCACGCCCGGACGCTCCGTGAAGGACTCCTTCCCTACCCTGAGAGTAGTGAAGGAGCCCTTCCTTGCGTCTAGCACAAGGAAGGGCTCCTTCATGTACTCGGCAGCGCCGTCATGGACCGAACCTAGGAATCACCTGGTGGAACCCGCGTGACCGGACCGATCACGACCGAAGGACCGGCGCTCGCGTCCCGGCTGGAAGCCGGCATCGCCCGAATGCGGACTAACGCTCACCCCGGATCGTGCGCCGCAGCTTCGGCACCCGCTCGTACAACGTCCGCTCCGCCCCTCGCTGCGTCGGCTCGTAGTAGTCCCGCCCCACCAGCTCGTCCGGCGGGTACTGTTGCGCCAGAACACCTTCCGGCACGTTGTGCGGATACCGGTATCCCTTCGCGTTGCCAAGCTTCTCCGCTCCCGCGTAGTGCCCGTCCCGCAGATGCGGCGGCACCGTCCCGATCCGCCCTGACCGGACGTCGCTGAGCGCGGCGTCGATGCCGGTGATGACGGCGTTCGACTTCGGCGCCGTCGCCAGGTGCACGGTCGCCTGCGCGAGCGCGAGACGGCCTTCCGGCATACCGATGAACTGCACGGCGTGCGCCGCCGCGACGGCCGACTGCAACGCCGTCGGATCGGCCATGCCGATGTCCTCGCTCGCGTGCACCACCAGCCGCCGGGCCAGGAACCGCGGGTCCTCCCCCGCCTCGATCATCCGCGCCAGGTAATGCAGCGCGGCGTCCACATCGGACCCTCGGATCGATTTGATGAACGCGCTGATGACGTCGTAGTGCTGATCGCCGTCGCGGTCGTAGCGCACCGCCGCCTTGTCCACTGTGGACTCGACAATGGCGAGGTCGATCGTCCTGGCCTCGGTCGCGCTCGCCGCGTCCGCGGCCGCCTCCAGCGCGGTGAGCGCGCGCCGCGCGTCGCCGGAGGCCAGCCGCACCAGATGTTCCCGCGCGTCTTCGGTCAGGGTGAGTTCGCCGCCGAGGCCGCGTTCGTCGGCCAGGGCACGCTCGATCAGCGCGCCGATGTCGGCGTCGGTCAGCGGCCGCAACTGCAGCACCAGCGACCGCGAAAGCAGCGGCGAGACGACGGAGAACGACGGGTTCTCCGTCGTGGCCGCCACCAGCAGCACCGTCCGGTCCTCGACGGCGCCGAGCAGGGCGTCCTGCTGGGTCTTGGAGAACCGGTGGACCTCGTCGATGAACAGCACCGTGTTCTCGGCGTTATATCGAAGCCTCCGCTGTGCCTCCTGAATGACCCCGCGCACCTCCTTCACCCCCGCCGACAACGCCGACATCGCCACGAACCGGCGGCCGGTCGCGGCCGAGACGAGGTTCGCCAACGTGGTCTTGCCCGTCCCCGGCGGACCGTAGAGCAGCACGGAAGCGGGAGCCGCGCCTTCGACGAGCCGCCGCAGCGGCGCCCCCTCCCGCAGCAGGTGCTGCTGGCCGACGACCTCGTCGAGCGAACGCGGCCTCATCCGCACCGCCAGCGGTGAGCCCGCCGGGACGGCGACGTCCCTCGACTCGGCCGGCTCCGGCGGCGGCCCGAGATCGGGGTTCACGGTGAAGAGTTCGTCCTGTGCCACGGTGTCGACGGTAGCCGTACCCACCGACGGTTCCGGCCACAGGTCAGCGCAGCCGCTCCCGGAACGAATGCCACATGATCACGGCCGCGTACGGCACGAACTCCCGGCCGCGCCGCCACACCCACGGGATGCCCTTCAGCACCAGCCAGCCGACGTGCCCGGCGGCACTCGGCTCCACGCCTCCCGAGCAGGTCAGGCTGACCGGCCGCGGCACCGCGAACCCGGCCTCGGCGAGCCGTTCGGTGAACCCGGTCGCCAGCATCCGGTGCCCGAGTTCCGACGGGTGCAGCCGGTCGACGCTCCACGCGGTGAGGTCGTAGGCGCCCGGCAGCAGTTCGAGGTCGAGACACGGCACGCTCTCGCGTTCGACGACCCCGTCGATGGCGGCGTTCAGCTCGGCCACTCGCTGGCTCAACGCCCGCCGCAGCGACTGCGGGAGGCGGAACACCTTGCCATGGTCGTGGTAGCGCACCGGGACCACGGTCGTGCCGACGGCGGCCAGCGCACGGATCACCTCGGTGAGGTCCGCGGCGATCTTCTCGGCGCTGAAATCGGGGCGCAGCGTGTCGTTCATCCCCGCCACCACCAGCGCGACGTCCGGCCGGTGCGACACGGCCGCGGGAAGCTGCTTCGTCAGCACACAGCCCATGCGGGCACCGGTGAACGACGGGTTCAGGTAGCCGCCCGGCTCGACACCCAGCGCCTCGGCGACGAGCGGGCCGACCCCGCGCCAGCCGCCTCGGTCCGGCAGCGGGTCGCCAAGGCCCACGGCCGTGGAATCGCCGAGCACGACCAGTCTGCGCGCGGACCTCGGAACGGCGGGCGCGGGAGGAAGGAGAGGTTCGGGACTCGGAGTGACTTCGACACTGATCACGGTCACGGTAGCCACCATCGGCCACGCAGACTCACCCGTGGTGATGCCTGGGTAACGCGGCGAGGACGGTCGAGCGAAAAGTCCGTGCGGTGGCTACCGGAACGCCGGATAGAACGCGAGATCCGCGTGCGGCCCCAGCCTCGCGCCGAGCGCCGCGGCGACCCTGGTGGCGTGCTCTGAGATGTGGGTCAGGCGGGCGCGCAGCGAGTGTTTGGCCAGTTCCCGCCACCAGGTCACCAGCGCGGCCTCCCGGCTGATCGGCGTGGCGTGCCGGTCCAGGTCCAGCTCCGGGAGGATCTCCCAGGTGATGACCCACAGCAGGAGCAGCTGACCGTCCATCAGGTGCTCGGCCAGCGCGTCTTCGTCCGCGAGCGCGGGCCAGACCGAGACGACCTCGGCCCGCCAGGCCGCGATCATCGCCTCGCTCATCCCCGGCGGCAGCGCCAGCGCGTCCTCACTCGACGCGAACGGGAGCCGCAGGTACGCCGCGTCCATCAAAGTGCTGCGCACCCGGCCGCGTTCGAAGTCGAGGAACCGCACTCCCCCGCTGGTCACGAGGTTGTTGTCCGGGCTGAGATCCACGGGGCTGAACGCCCGGTACGACGGCGAACCCGCTCGCTCGGCGACCTCCATGACCCGCTGTTGCACCGGCTCCGGCGTCTCGACGTCGAGCAGTTCCTCCAGCAGGCCGGGCAGTTGCGCGCAGACCGCGGGCAGCGGCGCGTCCTCGTTCTTGACCGGGCCGCCGAGACGGCGCAGCAGCGCGTTGAAATCGGGTTCGCGGCTCGCCGTGCTCGCGTGCAGCCTGCCCAGCGACCGGGCCCAGGACAGCAGCGCGCGTTCGGCGCCGCGCGCGTCACGCGCGTGGAGCTTGTCGTGCAGCGTCGGGACGCCGCCGAGGTCCTCGATCACCAGGACGCGGTCCCGGCCGTCGTGGGCCAGCAGCTCCGGGCACATGCGGTCCTCCGGCGCGAGCGCGGTGAACAGCTGGTAGCTGACCGCCTCCTGCGCGAACGGGTCGGGCCGTCCCGGTTCGGGTTGGTCGGGGTAGTGCTTGATGACCAGCGTGCGTGGCAGCGCGAACGGCGACGACGCCACCCGCGCCCGCACGACCGTGGCCGGGCCACTGCCGGCGAGGTCTTCGGGGGCGACGAGGGTGATCGCGCTGCCGAATCGGCGTGAGAGGACCGACTCGCCGGCGGCGAGTGCGGCCGCGACGGCGAGGGTTTCGGCTCCAGCTCCGACGGTCGAATCGTCGGCAGAGGAGGTATCGACTGTCATTGCCACCGACCCTACTCGTGACTGAGCAACCATGACCACTGAGATCCGGGCAATCGCGCGCTCTGGCGCGATCTGGGACTCATCCGCGTGAAAGCGGACGTTCCGTCACCCTCGATCGTTGCCCACGACGGCGCAATGTCAGCACAATGGCCGCAGCTGCAACGATTCCGATGAGATTGACCAGCAGCTGACCGGCCGAATAAAGGCACCGTTCCCACTGACCGGCAACCGCCGCGACCACCGCGTAACCCGCCGCGGGCACCGTCGTCACCGAGATGAACACGCCGACGAGCGCGGCGGATTTGGCCGAAGTCATGGAAAGCATCCCGGCCGCGCCGGCGAGCAACGCGACGATCAGCGACGCGACTCCGACCTTGTAGACGAAATCCACCTCGTGGTTCTCGGCGAGCTTGCTCACTTCGAGCACACCGGTGGCACCGCCCACCAGTACCACGCCGAGGGTGATCACCATCGCGATCGGGAAACCGCCGAGCAACGCGATTCCGCCCTGCTTCACGAGATCTTTCCGACGCAGCACCAGACCGACCGCGATCGCCGCCAGCGGTCCGAATTCCGGACCCACCACCATCGCACCGACGATGGTGACCGACGAGTTCGTGACGACACCGACCGCCGCCAACAGGCACGCGATGGTCAAAAACGCCTGAAATGTCCAAGTGAGGCGCGACTCCTCGCCGGTGCGGCCGACGAGTTCCTGCCACACCACCGCGTCCGCGGCCTCGCCCGGCGCGGCCTCCTCCGCCTTGTCGGCGGCGTCGGACACCGCGGTGTCCAGCGCCTCCAGCGTGATCCCGCCGGTGTGGTCGAGGTCGAGCCCGCACAGCGACTCGACGATCTCGTCGGTCGCCTCGCGCGCGATGTCCGCCTCGATCAAGTCGCCTTCGGGGGCGACCGCCACCCCACGATGCATCACGAGGTGCGCCGTCCCGGCGTGTGCCCGCAGGATCCGGATCGCTTCTTCGGTCCGGTCCGGCGGGCACACGGCCCTGAGATGGAGCATCAGTTCTTCACGGGCGGCGCGGGCTTGGCGTCGATGCCCGCCTCCTTGCGCTGCTCCGCGGTGATCGGCGCGGGAGCCGCGGTCAGCGGGTCGAACCCGCCGCCGGTCTTCGGGAACGCGATGACGTCACGCAGCGACTCGGCCTTGGCCAGCAGCATGACGATCCGGTCCCAGCCGAACGCGATCCCGCCGTGCGGCGGCGGACCGAAAGCGAAGGCGTCGAGCAGGAAACCGAACTTCTCCTGTGCCTCCTCCTCGGACAGGCCCATCAGCTCGAAGACCTGCTTCTGCAGTTCCTGCTGGTGGATACGGATCGAACCGCCGCCGATCTCGTTGCCGTTGCAGACGATGTCGTAGGCGTAGGCCAGCGCGTTGCCGGGGTCGTCGGCGAGTTTGCCGATCCACTCCGGGGTCGGCGAGGTGAAGGCGTGGTGCAGGGCCTTCCACTTGCCGCCGCCGACCGCGACGTCGTCGGACTCCTCGGCCGAGATGAACATCGGGAAGTCGACGACCCAGACGAACGACCAGGCGTTCTCGTCGATCAGGCCGAGACGGCTGCCGATCTCCAGCCGGGTGGCGCCCAGCAGCGCACGCGCGTCGGCGGGCTTGCCCGCGGCGAAGAAGACGCAGTCGCCAGGCTTGGCGCCGACGGCCTCGGCGACCGTCTCGCGCTCCTTCTCCGACAGGTTCTTCGCGACCGGCCCGCCGAGCGTGCCGTCCTCGTTGACCAGGATGTAGGCGAGACCGCGGTGGCCGCGCTGCTTGGCGAAGTCCTGCCAGGCGTCGAGGGTGCGGCGCGGCTGGTCGGCCCCGCCCGCCATCACGACGGCGCCGACGTACGGTGCCTGGAACACGCGGAACGGGGTGTCGGCGAAGAACGCCGTCATGTCGGTCAGTTCGAGGTCGAAGCGCAGGTCCGGCTTGTCCGAACCGTATTTCTCCATCGCCTCGGCGTAGGTGATGCGCCGGAACGGCCGGGGGATGTCGGCGCCGATCAGCTTCCACAGCGCCGTCACGATGTCCTCGCCGAGTGCGATGACGTCGTCCTGCTCGACGAAGCTCATCTCGATGTCGAGCTGGGTGAACTCCGGCTGCCGGTCGGCGCGGAAGTCCTCGTCCCGGTAGCAGCGTGCGATCTGGTAGTACCGCTCGAGACCGCCGACCATGAGCAGCTGCTTGAACAGCTGCGGCGACTGCGGGAGCGCGTACCAGGAGCCGGGCTTGAGCCGGGCGGGGACCACGAAGTCGCGGGCGCCCTCGGGGGTGGAGCGGGTCATGGTCGGGGTCTCGACCTCGACGAACTCCTGCGCGTGCAGCACCTCGCGGGCCGCGCGGTTCACCTCGCTGCGCAGGCGCATCGCGGCCGCGGGGCCGCTGCGGCGCAGGTCGAGGTAACGGTGCTTGAGCCGCACCTCCTCGCCGACGTCGACCCGGTCGTCGATCGGGAACGGCAGCACGGCGGCCTCGGACAGCACCTCGAGCTCGGTGGCCAGCACCTCGATCTCGCCGGTGGGGATCTCGGTGTTGGCGTTGCCCTCCGGCCGCTTCGAGACCTCGCCGACGATGCGGACGCAGTACTCGGAGCGCAACTGGTGGGCGCGCTCGGCCATCTCGCCCTCGCGGAAGACGACCTGGCTCACGCCGCTGGCGTCACGCAGATCGATGAAGATGACGCCGCCGTGATCGCGCCGCCGGGCCACCCATCCGGTGAGGGTGACCGTCTGACCGGCGTGCTCGGCACGCAAGGTGCCGGCTTTGTGGGTGCGAAGCACTGCGGGTGCTCTCCTTCGGCATCACGATTCTGCGATTCGACGGCTTTTCGCCGACGTCAAAGGCTAACGAATCACTCCGGATGCCTCGCGACCAGGTACAAACCCGGCGTTTCGTCAGATCGTCGGCCAGGCCTCCAGCGCCGCGACCATCCGCCGGGTGTGCGCCAGGTAGTCCGGCACGGACAGGACCCGGCCGTCGATGTTCTCCAGCAGCCAGCCCGAGGCCGCCTCCTTCGACGCGAAGAACTGCGTGCAGACCAGGGCCTCGACGTAGTCCTGGCCGAGGGCGAGGTCGATACCGGACAACCGCGACGCGGCGACCACGGCCTGCGGCGGGTCGACGCTCAAGACCCTTTCCCTGGTGAAGTGGACCCGGACGCGGGCCCCGGTCGCCGGGCAGACCGCGTCCGCGTGCACGGGTTCACCGGTGGCGACGGCCAGGAGGAACAAGTCGACGCGGTACCGGTCGGAGCCCGCGCGGTCGGCCGGGCGCGAGCCACGGTCCATCACGACCAGGCCGTCGCGGATGGCGAAACCCATCAGGTCCATCAGCCGGTGGGCTTCGGCGGGGTCCATGCCGACGGTCGCGGCGAGTCTTCCGATGGCGATGGGGTGTCTGCCCGCCCTGGTCAGCTTGGTCGCGGCCCAGGCGATGCGGACAGCGGCGGTGCGATCCGTACGGGTGGTCAACAGGCACCTCCTCGCCTTCGTCCCCGTTGAGATTAAGCACGAAAAGGTTTTCCGCCAAGTCACTGCGCCGAACGGCCGAATGCGTTGTGCGGTAAGAAAATTCACAGTGCGCATCGAGCAACGGGAAGACGCACTTTCGGCCGTATCGGGCGAAAGTGGTGCTACAGCAGTTTGAGCTGCTCGGCCGGCGGCACCACCGCCTCCCCCGAACGCTGCGCGGGCATCGTCACCTGCATCCGTTCCCCGTCGTCCGCACGGGAACCGAAGCCGTGACGGCGCAACAACGGGCCGACTTTGGCGCCGAGCCGCTCCCGATAGGACTTCGGGAGATACGCGCCGCGCGCGTACAGCTCGCGATATTTCGGCACCAGCTCCGGATGTTCCCGGCCGAGCCAGCGCGCGAACCATTCCCGCGCGCCCGGCCGCAGATGCAGCGGCAGGACGGTGACCCGGGTGGCACCGGCTTCGGCCAGCCGCGAGAACAGGGCGTCGAGCGCGGCCACCGAATCGGTCAGGTACGGGAGCACGGGGGCGACCAGCACCGAACACGGCAGCCCGGCGTCGCGTGCCTTGCGGATCAGGTCGAGCCTCGCCCGCGGGCTCGGCGTCCCCGGCTCCAGGCGGTGTTGCAGCTTCTCGTCCAGCAGTGCGAGCGAGATCGCCAGCCCAGCGGGCACGTCCTTCGACACCGATCCCAGCAACGGGAGATCCCTCGCCAGCACTGTTCCCTTGGTCAGGATCGACAGCGGCGTGCCCGAATCGGCCAGCGCGGTGATGATGCGCGGCATCAGCTTGTACCGGCCTTCGGCGCGTTGGTAGGGGTCGGTGTTCGTGCCCATCGCGACGTGCTCGCGTGTCCAGCTCGGCCTCCGCAGCTGCGCGGCCAGCACCTCGGGCGCGTTGACCTTCACGATCACCTGCGTGTCGAAATCGCGTCCGGCGTCGAAATCGAGGTACGTGTGGGTGTTCCTGGCGAAACAGTTGTGCGTGACCATGCCGTCAGCGATGAAGTCGCCCGTGCCGGTGGTGATGTCGAACAACGGCAGCTCGATGCCCAGCGGCTCGATGGACGTCACCTTCCGTCTCGTCCGGCCGATGGGGAGGCCGTCGAGCGATCGTTTCCAGCCGACGGCGGGGTCGGCGAGGTGGAAGAACCGCACCTCCTCCGCGGGCCCGCCGAGGATCTGCACCGTCCACAACGGACGGAACTTGGCGTTTTCGCTTCTGACGTAACGGAAGCCGAAGTTGCCCAGCGCGGAACAGAAGGTGGAGACGATGTCCTGTTCGTCATGGGTGACGCGCAGCGCGCCGTGCCGGTAGCTCCCGGCGAGGTCGAACAACCCGGCCAGGAATCCGCGCAGCCAATGGGAATCCGGCGACGGCGGCACCTGCACGAAGCCGACCGACGCACCGAAATCCGGCAGGTAGCGAAGCGCGCGGTCCGCTGCGTCCTTCTCGGCCGAGAACCCGCCGGAGCGCAACATTCCGCACAGATATCCGGCGCGATAGCCGAGGGTGTCGTCCGGGGTGCGGGCGAGTTTCCCGACGCCGACGAGTTCGGTGCCGCCGACCAGATGCGGCCGCTGCGCGGCGCCGAAACGGGTGCCAGTGACGTGTTTCCACCCGTGCCCGGTCAGGAACCGGTGATCGCCACTGGCCACGATGGACGTTCCGTCGTCGAGGGACAGGCGGTACGCCGGCTTCAGCGTCGACCAGTGCGCGAGGACCTTCGTCGGCACCAGGCGGCGCCCCGCGCCACGCCCGCGCGTCCCGTAGATCGCGTCGCCAGGCGCCAGCTCCGCCAGCGGCTTCGTCCGGCCGTCGGCCATCAGGACCGGCGTCCCGCCTTCGAGGCAGTACGTACACGCGTGAGAACAACCGCGGTACGGGTTCACCGTCCATCCGAACGGGACACCCGAGCCCTCGGGCACCTTGTTCAGCACGGATTTGGCGTGCACCTCGTGAAAGGTGACGCCGTCGAACTCGGGCGTGCGCACCGAACGCAGCAGCCCGTCCAATCCGGGCAGTACCGGCTCGCCGCCGTTCGCCCGCTGTCGATCCCATCGCACCCGGCCAGTCGAACACATGTTCTAGACGGGTGTCAAACAGATGTTCGAACACGGGTGACCTTCGCGGCATTCCGTCCTCTGGATGCGGTAGTTGCGCGCGCAAGTACCGCATCCAGAGGACGAAATGCGTGCTAGAGCTTCGTGATCTCCTCGGTCACGTACCCGGCGGGCTGGATCAGCCCCGCGCACCGGCTGTCCCCGCGCGGCGTCGCCGACCGGCGGCGCACCGTCACCGAGTAGAAGTCCTCGCCGCCGCGCACGGTGACGACCCGCGCGTCGGATTCGAGCAGCGGCTCCTCCTGCACGGCGAGCACGTCGTCCAGACCGGGGAGGTCCAGGCGCCGCCGGAGCGCGATCTCCGCGAACTGCGCCCACGCCGTCCGCGCCGACGTCCGGCCGCGAAGTTGCTCCGGCTCGACCTGGCCGCGCAGCGCGGCCTTGGCGACCAGCGCCGCTTCGGCCGGGTTGAGCTGGCCGTGCAGGAAACCGTCGGGGACCACCAGGAGATTGCCCGCCCAGCGGTCACCGCCGACATGGCTGACCTCCCAGGCCCGGCCGGGGTGGTTGGTGTTGAGCGTCGATGCCAGCGGGCGGCCGAGCACCGCGCAGCACATGTCCTTGGTGCCGTGCGTGCAGACCAGGAACAGCGGCCCGTCCACTCGCGTGCCGAGCCCGCCCATGCCTTCCGCGACCGCTTCGAGGTCCAGCTCGGCCAGCTCGCCGAGGTCGCGGATCTCCAGCCGCTCCAGCCAGCGGTTGCCCGGCTCTCCTCCGCCGACGTACACGGAACGGGGGCGATCCGGGTCGCGCCGATGTTTGCCCGGACGACGGATCAGCAGCGGACGGAGCCCGTGGGACCGTCTCAGGTTTTCGAGCAGCTCACGGCGCTCGGCGGGGAAGGCCTCGTCGAGGACGTTTTCCAGCGCGTCCGCGGACCAGGGACCCGGCTGCTCGATGAGCAGCCAGCAGCGCATGTCCGCGGCGGTGCCGGCGGGGCTCGCGCCCAGCATGCGCGCGACGGTGGCGCAGCCCGGCAACGCGGCGGGCGGCGCTGGGGTGTCCGAGAGCTGAGCGGTCATCGGCTGACCACTCCGGACTTCACCTTAGGCATGCCTTAGCTTACCCCGCCCGACCTCCCTTCACACTTCCCGTCCTCTGTGACTTTCAGCCGATCGAGAGAAGTCCCTGCGTGGTGAGCTCGCCGAGGAAGGCCCGCACCGTCCCCCGATCGAGTTCGGACAGCTCGGCGAGTCGCTTGACCGCCTGCGGCGTTCCGTCGAGCAGCGCCTTCAGCAGTGGAGCCGCGGCGCCCGCGAAGACGAACCGTTTACCGTCAGCGAGCAGGGTCACCCGGCCGTCGCGTTCTTCGAGCACCGCCCTCGGGACGAGAAACCGGACCTCGGTCTCGTCACCGTCCGGCAGCAGGCCGGGGGTCGCCGCCCAGGGCAGCCCGACCCGCGGATGCGCCGGGGCCGCCGAGTCGCGTTCGGCGAGGAACCGGTCGACGACGTCGCCGGTCAGCGTGGCTTCCAGTTCCGCCCGCAGCGCGGCGGCACGGGCCGCCCGCTCCTCGTCCGTCCCGAATCTCGGGAGGTCCTGGCGGAACACGGTGCTCGCCCGGAGCTTGTCGGCGAGCCAGGACACCAGGTCGATCCCGGTGGCCGGGCTGAACCCGAGCGTGAGGTGCAGCGACGTCTCCCCCACCGCGGTGACGTCGTGCCAGTGTCCGCGCGGGACGTAGAGGACGTCGCCGTCTTCGAGGATGAAGTCATCGATCGGCTCACCGGGCCGCTCGGGCTGCTCGACGTCGCGATGCAGCGGAGCGGGCCTGGTCGGGCCGTGCATCCGCCAGCGTTTGCGGCCGGCGACCTGGATGATGAAGGCGTCGTGGTCGTCCCAGTGCACGTCGAAGCCATGGGTCACGCCCCAGCCCGCGTACAGGTTGACCTGGACGCTCTCGCGGAGGTCGTGTTCGAGACCCCTGGCGAGATCGCCGATCGGATCGCTGAGTTCCTGGATGGCGTCGAGCACCATCGTCGCGCCGCCGCGGAGGTGTTCGGTGAACGGAGCGGCCAGCAGGCGGGGGACGGTGCCACTGCGGCGGGTGGGGACGAGATCGGTGTAGCTCTCCATGGGCACCGGGGTGCCGTCGAGCGCGAGGCGCAGCCGCGGGAACTCCAGGCGGTGCTGCCGGAGGATCGCGTTCAGCGCCGGCCACGGCAGCAGGTCGGCGAACCGGCCCGCGCGGCCTTCGAAACGGCGATAGGTCTCGCCCTGGACCTCTTGGAAGAACTGGCTGACCCCGAGCGGAGTCACGAGGTCAGCCAGCGTCGGCGGTTCGGGCACTCAGCCGTCGTTGCCGTCGTTGTCGGCGGCCGCGCCGTTGGCCTTCCCGCGGTCGACCGCGGTCGGGATCATCTCGACCTCCAGCAGCAAACCGCTGTCGGGAGCCTGCGTACCTGACTGTTCCTGTGCCATCCTGCCACCTTTTTCTCAGACGAGCGGACGGACCGAAAATCGGCCTGGAGCGCCGCCCAGCCTACGACACGTTTCGAGATAATTCACTGTCCAGCAGGGAAAAACGGCCTAGCGAGCGATCTTCGACACCGTGGCGCCGGTTCACCCGGACAGCGGTTCTAAGCTGCCATCCATGGCTGATCCGGCATCCGTCTCCCGCCCGCGCTGGGACGTGCTCGCGGCCGTAGGCGCCGGTGGCGCGCTGGGCAGCCTCGCCCGCTACGGACTGTCGGTCGCGATCCCCCATCCCCGGGGTCAGTTCGCGTTTTCCACCTTTGCCACCAACGTTTCCGGCTGCCTGCTGATCGGCGTCCTGATGGCGTCGCTGACCGCCACGGCCGATCCGCACAGGTTGCTCCGGCCGTTCCTCGGGGTCGGGTTCCTGGGCGGTTACACGACGTTTTCGACCTACGCGACGGACACACTCGATCTCGTGACGACCGGGCGCCCGTTCACCGGGTTGGCCTACGCGTTCGGAACGGTGGCCGCGGCGCTGGTAGCCGTCTACGCCGGGCACGAAATCACCCGTGCGGTGAAGAAATGACCCTCTTCTTCGTCGCGCTCGGCGGCGGTTTCGGTGCGATCGTCCGTTTCCTGACCGATCTCCGGCTGCGCGCGTGGCGGGGCGCCGCCTTCCCGTGGGGCACGCTGGCGGTCAACATCGCGGGCTCGTCGCTCCTCGGCGTCCTGACCGGCTGGGCACTGCACGGCGGCCAGCCGGACGGCGTCCGCTCGCTGCTGGCCGTCGGGTTCTGCGGCGGGCTCTCCACGTTTTCGACGTTCGGGTACGAAACCCTGCGCCTGTTCACCGAGAAGACGCGAGCACGCGCCGTGGTGAACGCCGTCGCCACGATGGCCGCCGGGATCGGCGCCGCGGCGGCCGGGCTGCTGCTCGCCGTCGCGATCTGGCACTGAATCAGTCTTCGGGCGCCATCCGCCACGCCGCGGCCGCGATCGCCTCACGCTGTTCGGCCGGGAGGTCCGCCGCCATCTCCTCCAGCTTTTCGACGACGCCTTCGTGGGCGGCGTTCGCGAGCCGGAGTCCCTCTTCCGTCAGCGTGATCTTCAGCGCGCGGCGATCGCAGGAATCCGCGACCCGCTCGACGAGCGCGCGCCGCTGCACACGGTCCACCAGGCCGGTGACGCTGGACTTCTCCAAGTTCAGCATCTTGCCCAGGTCGGTCATCCCGACGCCCGCCTCCCCTTGCGCCAGCACGCAGAGCAGCTGAGCCTGCTGCGGCGTGAGGTCGTGCGACCGGCCGACGTCGATGAAAGCCCGCTGCACCAGATGCGAGAGCCGCACCAGCGCCGTCGCGAATCCGAGGTCTTCGGCCGTGGTCATGAGCGCAGTCTACTTGACGATCGTTCGGAGTACGAACTACCGTAGTTCGTAGTACCAACATTCCGTACTGCGAACTAGGGGATCTCATGACCACGACCGTGGCCGTCATCGGCGGGGGATACGGCGGCACGACCGTCGCCAAGGAGCTGGACTCGTTCACCGACGTCGTGCTCGTCGAGCCGCGCGAAGACTTCGTCCACCACGTCGCCGCCTTGCGGGGACTCGTCGATCCCGAGTGGACGGATCGGCTCTTCTACCCGTACGCCCGGCTTCTCGAGCGGGGACGGGTGCTCCGCGACCGCGCGGTGCGCGTGGACGAGGACGGCGTCACGCTCGCTTCGGGTGAACGGCTCACGCCGGACTACGTCGTACTGGCGACCGGTTCGGCGTACCCGTTCCCGGCGAAGATCGATTTCCACGACAGCGCTTCGGCGAAGGCGAAGATCCGTGCCACCCGGGAGGAACTCGCGGGCGCGGAGAAGGTGCTGCTGCTCGGCGCGGGCCCGGTGGGCCTCGAACTGGCGGGCGAGATCAAGGCGGTGTGGCCGGAGAAGGCCGTGACGATCGCCGATCCGGCGAAGGAGATCTTGCCCGGTTTCCCGGAGGACTTCCGCGCGGAGATCCGCCGCCAGCTCGACGGACTGGGCGTCGAACTCCTGCTCGGCACCTCGCTGACCGAGCCACCGGTCTCGGAACCCGGGCAGGCCAAGACGTTCACCTCGGGGCTCAGCGGCGGCGGCGAGGTGACCGCCGACCTGTGGTTCCAGTGCTACGGCGGCGCGCCGCACACCGCGTACCTCGACGGCGAACTGGCCGCCGCGCGGCAGGCGAACGGGCAGGTGGAGGTGACTCCCGAACTGCGTCTACCGGGACAGCCCGGCGTGTTCGCGCTCGGCGACATCACCGCGCTGCCGGAGGGGAAGCTGGCGAAGGTGGCCGGTGACCACGCCGAGGTCGTCGTGGCCAACATCCGGGCGCTGATCGAAGGCGGCGAGCTGCGCGCGCATACGCCGGGCGGGCCGATGATCTCGTTGCCGCTCGGGCCTTCCGGGGGCGCGACCTACGCCGAGGAGGTCGGGATCCTGGACGCGGCGACCACTTCGGAGATCAAGGGGTCGCACATGATGGTGTCCAGGTACGAGGAGATGTTCGGGAAGGCATAGGGGCTCGTGAGTGGTAAGGGCGGTGAAGGCCTCCTTGCCTACCCTGACGGTAGGGAAGGGGCCCTTCGCTACGCCGTCGACGCGGCTTTCGCGACACGATCGAAGGCGGCCATGAGCGGACCGCCCATCGCACCCGACACGTTTGCCTTACCCCTCAATAGAACCCGAAACGCCACTCACGAGGTTGTCAGCGGGGAGCCAGCCCACGCACGTGTGTGAAGGGGTCCTCCCCCGTCGGCAGCAGCGCGATGATCGGCGTCGTCAGCCCGTTGTCCACGTAGGACTGCACCTGCTCGCGGCAGGAATCGAGGCTGCCGTGGACGATCAGGTCGTCGACGACCTCGTCCGGGATGACCTGGTTCGCCTTCTGCCGGTCGCCCGCGGCCCACGCCTCGTGCATCGGCGCGAGCGCGTCGCCGCGGCCGAGCCATTCGTGGAATGCCGCGTACACCGGCACGGTCAGGTAGCTCGAGATGAGCATCCGGCCGAGCCCGCGCGCGGCGGCCTTGTCCTCGGTGGGGCAGACGAAGATCCGCGCGGCCAGTTCGGTGTCCGGACCGATCTCGGCCCGCACCTTCGGCACGTCGGAGGCGGCGAGCCAGTTGGTGATGGCACCGTCCGCCTCCTTCGCGGCCAACCGCAGCATCCCCGGCCGCAGCGCGGCGAGCATGATCGACGGCGGCGGGTCGGCGGGCCGCTCCAGCCGGAACTTGCTGACGGAGAACGACTCGTACTCCTCGGTGACCTTCTCCCCCGCCAGCGCCGACCGCAGGAAGCGCAGGGTGTCCCGCGAACGCGCGAACGGCGCTTCGAACTCGGCGGCGTTCCAGTTCTTCACGATCACCGGCGACGACGCGCCGATGCCGAGCACGAACCGGCCGGGCGCCAGTTCCGCGACGGTCGCCGCGCTCATCGCCAGCAGCCCGGGTCCGCGTGTGTACACCGGCACGATCGCGGTGCCGAGCCGAAGCTGCGGCGCCCACTGCGAGGCCAGCACCAACGGCGTGAAGGCGTCGTGGCCCGCCGTCTCGGCCGACCACGCGTCGGTGTAGCCGAGATCCGGCAACTCCCGCACCATCTCCTCGTGCGCCGCGAGCGGCACCCCGGTCAGCGGAATGGTGATGCCCCACCGTTTCATGCGTTCTCCTCGCTCTTGACCGCGGCACCGGACAGCTCACGCACGATCCAGTCCACCTGCGTGCGCATCAGGTTCTCCGCGACCTCTTCGGCTTGCGGCGTCATATGCGTCGCGCCGGCCAGCGGCAGGAACACGTGCGCGCGTCCCTTGGCCAGCAGGGCCGACGACAGGCGCAACGAGTGGGCGACGAAAACGTTGTCGTCGGCCAGCCCGTGCACGATAAGCAGTGCCCGCGAGAGATCGCCGGCGCCGGCGATCAGCGAGTTGTGCTCGTACGAAGCGGTTTCCTCCCGCGGAAGCCCGAGGTAACGCTCGGTGTAGTGCGTGTCGTACAACGACCAGTCGGTCACCGGGGCGCCCGCGACCCCGGCGTGGAAGACGTCGGGGCGCCGCAGCACGGCCAGCGCGGAGAGATAGCCGCCGTAGGACCAGCCGCGGATCGCGACCCGTTCCAGATCGAGTTCCGGATGGAGCGCGGCCGCCGCGTGCAGGGCGTCGACCTGGTCGGCGAGGGTGACATCGGCGAGTTTTCCGGCGATCTCCTTTTCCCAGGCCGCACCCCGGCCGGGGGTCCCGCGCCCGTCGGCGACCAGCACCGCGAAGCCCTGGTCCGCGAGCCACTGCGGGGTCAGGAAGGCGTTGCGGGTCTGCAGGACACGCTGGGCGTGCGGGCCGCCGTACGGGTCGAGCAGCACCGGGAGCTTGCCTTCGCTCTCCTCGTACCCGGTCGGCAGCACCAGCGCGGCGCGCAGGCCCCGCTCCCCCAGCGTCAGCCAGGTCAGGTTCGGCACGACGTCGGGGTCGACGGTGAAGGAACCGATGCGTGCCACCGTCTTCTCGCCGGACACGACGGTCACCACCGGGCCGCTGCGCTCCAGCGTCCAGGACGAGAGCACGGTCAGCGAAGCGTTCCCGGAGCCGACGTGCACACCGTCCTCAGTGGACAGACGGCGGAGCTCGCCGCCTTCCGTGCGAAAGACGTGGATCTGCGTCGGATCGGCCTCCGAGGCGCTGAACAGCACCTCGTCGCCGACGTGCAGGATCGAGCGCACCTGCAGTCCCGGCGGGGTGACGGCCACGCCGTCGACGACCAGCCGGTGGTCACCGTCGGCGGCGCTCTCGCGGACCAGGCGGCCGTCGGTCGTCCACGCCGGGACGCCCGCGGCGAGCTCGACCCAGTGCTCGTCGGTCTCGGTGTGCAGCACCTCGACCGCGCCGGTCGCCGGGTCGACCGCCTGGATCTCCAGCTTCCGCTGGTCACGCGACTGCACGGACAGCAGCGGCTTGCCCGAGGCGGACCAGTGCACCGCGGCCAGGTACTCCCAATCGGTCTTCTCGATGTCGACGCGGGAGCCGTCGAGGCCGAGGATCGCCAGTGTCACGTCCGCGTTCGTGGTGCCCGCCGCCGGATACGCGACGACGTTCGCCGCCGACTGCGGGTTCGCCGGATCGGCGATCGTCCAGCGCGGCACGGCGGCCCGGTCGGACCGCTCGACCAGCAGGCTCTTCCCGTCCGGCGACCACCAGTACCCGCGCGTGCGGCCCATCTCCTCGGCCGCGATGAACTCCGCGAGCCCCCAGGCGATGTCGTCGCCCGCTTCGCTGTCTTCACCGCCGAGCAGCCGGTCTTCACCGGTGGCCCGGTCGATCACCCGCAGGCGGCGGTCGCGGACGTAGGCGACGTGCGTGCCGTCCGGGCTGGGCCGCGGGTCGACGACCGAACCGTCGACCAGCACCGACACCTCACCGGTGGCCAGGTCGAGGGTGTGGAGCTTGCCCGAGAGCGAGAACGCGGCGACGGTGAAGGCGTCGTCGACCGCGTAGCCGACCACACCGCCGCCGGTCTCCCGGCTGCGCTCGCGACGGGCACGCTCTTCCGGCGGCAGGTCTTCTTCACCGGGCAGCAGCTCGGCGGCGTCGACCAGCTTCGTCTCCTCGCCCGCCGCGACGTCGAACGACCACAGGCTGTGCCGAGGGTCGGTGCCGGACTCGGACCGCAGGAACAGGATGCGGGCGCCGTCCGGGGAGACCTTGAACTCTTTCGGCGCGCCGAGGGTGAAGCGCTGGGTGCGGGCCTGACGGCGGAGGAACGGGAGATCTTCGAGGCTGTTGTCGGTCACGTCCCGCACTCTCTCAGACGATCAACCGGAGACGCCAACGCCTTCCAGCTTCTTCAGCTCCGTCTCGGGATCGAAGTCGGCGGGCGGGAACTTCGGGTCCATCTCCTCGATCGTCTCGATCAGCAGCCGCGCGACCAGCCAGTTGCGGTACCACTTGCGGTCGGCCGGGACGGCGTACCAGGGCGCGGCCGCCGGGGAGGTCTTGGCGAAGATGTCGGCGTAGGCCTTCTGGTAGTCGTTCCACTGGGCGCGCGCGTCGAGGTCCGCGGGGTTGTACTTCCACCACTTCGCCGGATTCTCCAGCCTCGCCTTGAGGCGCTTCAGCTGCTCCTCCGGCGAGATGTCGAGGAAGACCTTCACGATCGTCGTGCCGGCGTCGGTCAGCTCCTTCTCGAACGCGTTGATCTCGGCGTAGCGCTTGCGCCACTCCGCCGCGGGCACCAGCTTCTGCACGCGCGGGACCAGGATGTCCTCGTAGTGGGAGCGGTCGAAGACGCCGACCTGCCCCGGCACGGGGAGCTGTTTGCGGATCCGCCACAGGTAGTGGTGGCGCCGCTCGGTCGCGGTCGGCTTCTTGAACCCGGCGTACCGCACGCCCATCGGGTTGACGAGACCGAGGACGTGGCCCACGGTGCCGCCCTTTCCCGAGGTGTCCATCCCCTGCAGGACCAGCAGGAGGCTCCGGTTTCCCCCGCCGACGCCCTCCGCGTACAGGGCCTCCTGCAGCTCGGCGAGCCTGCCTCCGGCGTCGGCGAGGTCCTTGAGCCCCTCGGGCTTCTTGGTCGGCCCGATCGGGAACGAGCCGGGATGGTGCCGCTCGGCGCCCTTGCCGATCCTCAGCGTGTCCCGGACGGAGACGGTGTCCTTTTTCGCCATCCGGCGACGATAACCGCGCTCCGGACACCGCGCCTCCGGTGATCGAGTACGCCGATGCACGATTTCGCCACCCGAAGGAGTCGATACGCAATGAACAACGGGTCAAAGCAACGTTTCCCGGATGAAAGCGGCCGGATGGACCTCTAACCTGAACGCATGACGACCGCCGACTTCATCGCGCTCGACGAGCAGTGGAGCACGCACAACTACCACCCGCTCCCGGTGGTGATCGCCACCGCCGAAGGAGCCTCGGTCACCGACGTCGAGGGCAAGACCTACCTCGACTTCCTCTCCGGCTACTCCGCGCTGAACTTCGGGCACCGCCACCCCGGGCTCATCGCCGCCGCGATCGAGCAGTTCGGCCGGGTGACGCTGACCTCGCGCGCCTTCCACCACGACCAGCTCGGGCTGTTCTGCAAGGAGCTCGCCGAGCTGACCGGCACCGAGATGACCCTGCCGATGAACTCCGGCGCGGAAGCCGTCGAGTCGGCGGTGAAGATCGCCCGGAAGTGGGCGTACCGGGTCAAGGGCGTCCCCGACGGGACCGCGGAGATCGTCGTCGCCGGTTCCAACTTCCACGGCCGCACGACGACCATCGTGTCCTTCTCCACCGACGAGACCGCGCGCGCCGACTTCGGCCCCTTCACGCCGGGCTTCGTCACCGTCAAGTACGGCGACGCCGAAGCGCTGCGCGACGCCATCACCGAGCGCACCGCCGCGATCCTGCTGGAGCCGGTGCAGGGCGAGGCGGGCGTGATCGTCCCGCCCGCCGGCTACTTCGCCGAGGCCCGGCGGCTGTGCGACGAGCACAACGTGCTGCTGATCGCCGACGAGATCCAGTCCGGTCTCGCCCGCACCGGCACCGTCCTCGCGCTCGACCACGAAGGCGTCCGTGCCGACGTCTACACCCTGGGCAAGGCGCTCGGCGGCGGGATCATGCCGGTGTCTGCCGTGGTCGGCGGCAAGGACGTGCTCGGCGTGCTGCGGCCGGGTGAACACGGCTCCACCTTCGGCGGGAATCCGGTCGCCTGCGCGATCGGGCGGGCCGTGGTCGGGCTGCTGAAGACCGGGGAGTTCCAGGAGCGTTCGCGGGAACTGGGCGCCCACCTGCACTCGCGGCTCGGCGAACTGGTCGGGAACGGGCTCGCCGAGGTCCGCGGGCGCGGGCTCTGGGCGGGGATCGACATCGCGCCCGGCGGGCCGACCGGCCGCGAGGCGTCCACCGCGCTGGCCGAACGCGGCGTCCTGTGCAAGGAGACGCACGACCACACGCTGCGGATCGCGCCGCCGCTGGTGATCAGCCGCGAGGAGCTCGACCGCGGTATCGACGCCATCACGGAGGTCGTCAAGACCCGGTGAACCTTTCGGACGGGCTGTACGTTGCCTGTCCATGGGAGACAAGCGGGAGTGGGTGGAGCGGCCGCTGGCCGGCACCGAGTCGGTGTCGCCGGAGGACTGGTTCGCGAGGGGTAAGGCACTGCGGGACGAGGCGCCCTCGTCCGCGCACGACCACGCGGCGGCGGGCGAAGGGCGGCCCAGCGTGGCGGAGTTCTTCGCGCGCACCAACGAAGGCCGCCTGCCGGAACTGGTGGAACTGCGGCGCGAGCGCATGCTCGCGTCGCCGTTCACCTTCTATCGCGGTGCCGCCGGGCTGATGGCCGCCGATCTGGCCGGATCGCCGTCGTCCGGGTTGACGGCGCAGCTCTGCGGCGACGCGCACGCCGCGAACTTCGGGCTGTACGGCACGCCCGAAGGCCAGATCGTCATGGACATCAACGACTTCGACGAATCGGTGCCGGGCCCGTGGGAGTGGGATCTCAAACGGCTCGCCGCGAGTCTCGTCCTGGCCGGGCGCGAAGGCGGCATCGGCGAATCGGGCTGCCGCGAAGCCGCCGAAGACGCGGTTAAGTCGTACCGGCGCACCATCCGGGGGCTGGCGGAGCTGCCGTTCCTCCGGTCGTGGAACGCGTTGCCGGACGCGTCGGTGCTGAGCAAGGTCAAGGCGCACGACCTGATCGACGACTTCGAGGAAGCGGCCGAGAAGGCGCGGAAGAACACCAGCGCCAAGGTCACGGCGAAGTGGACCAGGCGCATCGACGACCACGAGACCGGCCTCGAACGGCACCGGTTCGTCGAAGACCCACCGGTGCTCACGCACGTCGACGACGCGACCGCCGAAGCCGTCGTGACCGGATTGGTGTCCTATGTGGACACGCTGCGCGAGTCCCGGCGGACGCTGATCTCACGGTACCGGGTGTCCGATGTGGCTTTCCGGGTGGTCGGCACCGGCAGTGTCGGGCTGCGCAGCTACGTGGCCCTGCTGCACGGGAACTCCGGCGAAGACCTTGTCCTGCAGGTGAAGCAGGCCATCCCGTCGGCGCTCGCGCCGTTCCTCGGCCTGCCGGCCCCGGAGCACGAGGGGCGGCGGATCGTCGAGGGCGCGCGGCTCGTGCAGGCCGAGACGGACATCCTGCTCGGCTGGACGACCATCGACGGCGTGCCGTACATCGTGCGGCAGTTCCGGAATCTCAAGGGCGACATCGATCCGGCGGAGCTGAAGAAGGACCACCTCGACGACTACGGCCGGCTCGCCGGCGCGTTGCTCGCGCGGGCGCACGCGCGATCACTGCATCCGCGGATGCTGGCGGGCTACTTCGAGGACGACGAAGACCTCGACGAGGCAATCGGGGCCTACGCGGTGCGGTACGCGGATCAGACCGAAGCGGACTTCGCCGCCTTCGCCGCCCTCTGACCCCACGCATTTAGTCCTCTGAATGCGGAGCGCTCACACCAGGACCAGGACGTCGTCGGCGCAGCCCCAGGCGACCGTGATCCCCGCACCCCCGTGCCCGTAGCAGTGCACGACCCGGCCGTCCCGGTCCAGCCGCACCTCGGGCCGGAACGGCCGCAGGCCCACCTTCGCCCCCAGCACGGGCGCGTCGGCCAGCGCGGGCACGAGTTCCCGGCACCGCCGCACGATGTCGGCGGTCACCCCGGGATCCGGCTCGACGGAGTCGCGCCCCGGCTCCTGCGTGCCGCCGCAGACGACGTGCCGTCCGTGCGGGATCACGTGCCGCAGCACCGGAGTGGCCCCGTCGACGATCCATTCGGTCAGCCCCGGGTCGGCGAGATGGACGACCTGGCCGCCGACCGGCACCACGGTTCCGTCCCCCGCGAGCCGCCCGCCACCGAGCCCGGCGGCGTTGACGACGAGGTCCGCGTCGAGGTCGTCCAGCCTCGTGGCGGTGCGGTATTCGGTACGCACGCCCAGCGCGGCGACCTGGCCGGCGAGCCAGTTGAGGTACACCGGGGTGTCGACCAGCGCGGTCGTGAAGGTGAGCCGTCCGGGTTCGTGATCGAGGTCGGGCATCGACAACGCCCACGAAGGCAGCGGCGCCTCATGCGGGACGAGGTACGTTCCCCGGACCATGCGGACCCCTGGCGCGCCGAGGACGCGGTACTCCTCGACGCTCGTCGCGGTCCAGCGGTCGACCCGGTCGGAGTTCGCCGCCAGCGGCGGGAAGAGCACGCCACCGGCGACCGCCGACGTGGTCTCCCCCGGCCCGGTGTCGGTGACCACCGTGACGTCGTGCCCGGCCCCGGCCAGCCGGTGCGCGCAGCTGAGCCCGATCACGCCGCCACCGACCACACTGATCCGCATCGAAAGCCCCCTTCGTCCTCGCGAGCCGTCCCTGCATGGTGACTGATCACCCGTCACGTAATCTCGCCGGATGAGCGGAAGAGGGCCGTACGGGCCGGTCGCGGTGACCTGCGCCGCGATCATGGTCGTCCTCGGTTTGCTGGTCTCGGGCGAAGGCCCTTCCGTTCCCGACGAGCTCGCCGTCAGGTGGGTGGAGCGCACCTTCGGCCGCGACACCGGCCTTCTCGAGCTGCTGGTGATGCCGACCGAGGCCTACATCCTGATCCCGGTCGCGGTCCTCGCCGCCGTCCTCTGCCTGATAGGACGGCGCAGGCTCGAAGCGGCGCTGACCATCGTCGGCCCGCTCATCGCGATCCTCGCGAACACATGGGTGCTCAAACCGCTCTTCGACCGCTGGAAGTACACCTACCTCGCCTACCCCAGCGGGCACACCGTCGCGCTGGTCGCGGTGCTGACGGTGCTCGTCCTGCTCGCCCGCCCCGGCGTCGCGACGGTGGTCATGGCGACGGTGAGCGCCGTGGTGCTCTGCGGAGTCACGATCGGCATGCTCGGCCTCGGCTACCACTACCTGACCGACGTCGTGGGCGGCACGCTGTTCGCCGTCGCGACCGTGTGCGCGACGTGGGTGCTGCTCAGCTGGGCTGCACGGCGTCGCGAGCCAGTGCCGTCAGACGGCTGACGGCGCGCAGGTACTTCTTGCGGTAGCCGCCGTTCACCATCTCCTCGGTGAACAGCTCCGGCACCGGCTCACCCGAGACCACCAGCGGGATCGCGCGGTCGTAGAGCCGGTCGGCGAAGGCGACCAGGCGCAGTCCGACGTTCTGGTCGGGCACCGGGTGGATATCGCGCAGGTGCACCCGGGCCACGCCGTCGAGAAGCCTGCCGTAGCGCGAAGGGTGCAGGCCGCCCAGGTGTTCGCACAACGCGTCGAAATCGTCCACAGTGGACTCAGGGTGCGTGGCGGCGGAGGCTTCCAGCTCCTCGGGGCTCGCGGGCGGCGGCGCGTCCGGCAGGCCGCGGTGCCGGTAGTCCGGGCCGTCGACGCGGCAGACGCCGAACCGGGCGGACAGCGACTGGATCTCGCGCAGGAAGTCCGCGGCGGCGAACCGGCCCTCGCCGAGTTTGTCCGGCAGCGTGTTGGACGTCGCCGCCACGAACACGCCCGCCGAGATCAGCTCCTGCAGCAACCGTGTGACGAGCATGGTGTCACCGGGGTCGTCGAGCTCGAACTCGTCGATCGCCAGGAACCGGTGTTCGGACAGCCGCCGCACCGCCTCGGCGAAACCCAGCGCGCCGACGAGGTGGGTCAGCTCCACGAACGTCCCGTACGCCTTGGGCGACGGCGTCTCGTGCCAGGTCGAGGCGAGCAGGTGTGTCTTGCCCACGCCGAAACCGCCGTCGAGGTAGAGCCCCATCGGCCCGGACGGCACCTCGTCCCCGCCGCCGAAGAACGCGCGCAGCTTCGACTTCGGCTTCCGGCTCGACGCTTCCGCCACGCGCTTCGCGAACGCGCCACAGGTGACGACGGCTTCGGCCTGGCTCGGCTCGTCCGGGTTGGGCACGTACGTGGAGAACCGGACCGCGTCGAACCTCGGCGGCGGGACGAGCGCGGTGATCAGCTCGTCGGCGGACAGCTCCGGACGGCGATCGATCAGGCGGGCGGGCATTCGCCGAGCGTAACGGCACCGGCCTGGCGGGTTCACCCTCCCTGACCGGGCGTATCCCCCGCTCAGCGGTGCCATCGGGCGCGTGCTGGGATGTTCGTGTGCAGCTTCTGTGGCCAACGACACCGGCGGAACCCGTCTCCGACACCGTCCTCGAACGGCTCTATGGGTATCCGGAAGACCTGAACCGTCCCTGGGTCCAGGTCAACTTCGTCAGCTCCGCGGACGGCGCGGCGGCGGTCGACGAGCTGTCCGAGGGGCTTTCCCACCCCGCCGACAAGCGGATCTTCCTGATGGGACGGCTGCTCGCCGACGTGATCCTGGTCGGTGCGGGCACGGCGCGCGCCGAGGGCTATCGTGGCGCGCGCGTCACTCCCGAACGCGCCGCCCGCCGGGTCGCGCTCGGTCTGTCCGAGGTCCCGCCGATCGCGGTGGTGACCCGTTCCGGTGATCTCGACCCCGAGGGCCCGTTGTTCACCGACACCAAGGTCCCGCCGATCGTCATCACCACCGAGAAGGCGCCTCGCGCCGAGTTGGAGCGCGCGGGTGCCGTCGTGCTCGTCGCGGGGACCGCCGACGTCGACCTCCACCGGGCGCTCGCGCTGCTGGGCGAGCGCGGCCTGCGCCGTGTCGACTGCGAGGGCGGTCCGGCGCTGTTCGCCGACCTGATCACCGCCGACCTCGTCGACCAGCTGTGCCTCACCGTCGCCCCGCTGCTGGCGGGAGCGGGCGAGAGCCGGATCGCGCGCGGCCGTCCGGCCCCGGAACCGCGGCGGATGGCTCTCGCGTCCGTGCTCGTCGAAGACGGCTTCACCATGCTGCGCTATCGCCGACGGGAGGGCGGGTGAGCGAGGCCGCGCCGGTTCCGGACGAGGAACTGGTGGCACTGGCCGCCGCCGGGGACCACGGTGCGTTCGACACCTTGGTCCGGCGGCACACGGCCAGGATGTACCGGGTGGCGCTGCGGATCACCGGCAGCTCGTCCGAGGCCGAGGACGTCGTACAGGAGGCCTGGCTCTCCGCGTGGCGGGCGCTGCCCGGCTTCCGGTTCGAATCCGCGGTGTCGACCTGGCTCTACCGGGTGACGACGAACGGCGCGCTCGGCGCGGTCCGGCGCCGGAAGCCGACCGTGCCGCTCGACGAGGGCGACGCGGGCGTCGTGCCTGGTCCGGAGGGTCACGTGGTGAGCGCCGAGCAGGTCGGCACGGTGCTGCGCGCGATCGCCGAACTGGACGTCGGCCAGCGGATCCCGCTGATTCTGCGAGAATTCGAAGGGTTGACCTACGACGAGGTGGCCGAGGTGCTCGAAGTCAGCGTGCCCGCCCTGCGTGCCCGCCTGCACCGCGCGAGGGTGGCGCTGCTGGCGAAACTCGGCGACAACTTCCGACCCGGGGAACGGTGATGAGCGACGATCCGCGCGACGACCCCCGGTGGCAGCAGGTGCGCGCCGCCGCGAGCCGTCCGGTGCCGACGCCGCCGGGACTGGTCGAACGGGTGCTCCGCTCGGTCGGCGGCGTCCGCGGCAAGCACACCACCGCCCCGCTCGACCTGCCCTCGTCGGGCGGCAAGACCCAGGTGTCGGAACGGGCGCTGGTACTGATGACCAGGAACCTCGCCGCCGAAATCGGCCGGGAGCTCGGCGGAGTGCACGTCGCCGCCGTCGCGCTCGAAGAGGACGTGCTCCAGGTGCTGGTGACGATCCGGTTCGGTGTCGAAGCGGCCGTCGCGGACCTGTTGCGCCACCGGGTCAGCGCGGCTCTGACCGGTCAGCTCGGGTCCGCCCCGCCGACGATCAACGTCCACGTAGTCGACGTCCACCCGGACTGAATCCCGGAACGAAGCCGTGAGTTCGGTGCCGCGACCCCGAAGGTCCACTCACGACCATCCCGGAACTGATTACCCCATCCGGGGGACATCGCGTGACGGCTCGGCATGCGCGCGTGTCCTGGTCGGTGAGAGCGTAGAGACCGTCGCGCGCGCAGGTCGCGCGGCACAGGCCGAGAAGGAGCGAACTTCATGGCGCAGCCGAGCGCGAGCAAGCCCGACACCCCCGTGGCGGGGGCGTTCCTCAACGAGGAAGGAGCCGCCGGCAAGACCACGATCTCGTCGGTGGTGGTGCAGAAGGTGGCGGGTCTCGCCACCCGCGAGGTGACCGGGATCCACGCGCTGGGCGGCGGGGTCTCGCGGGCCTTCGGCGCGATCCGCGAGCGCATTCCCGGTTCCGGCACGGTCACCACGTCCGGCGTCTCGGTCGAGGTCGGCGAGAAGCAGGCGGCCATCGACCTCGACGTGGTCGTCGAGTACGGCGCCCGCATCGTCGACGTCGCGCGGGCGGTGCGCCGCAACGTGATCGGCCAGGTCGAGCAGATCACCGGCCTCGAGGTGATCGAGGTCAACATCGCGGTCAACGACATCCACCTGCCCGACGAGAACGGCGGCGAGACCGAGACCTCGCGGGTCGAGTGATGAACGGGACCCAGACCGGCCTGCTCGCCGGCCTCATCCTCGGCCTCGCCGCGACCCAGGGCTTCACCGCGTTCCTGGTGACGCTGGCCGTCGGCGTCATCGGCCTCGTCCTCGGCCGCGTGCTCGACGGCGAGCTCGACCTCGGCGACCTGTTCGGCCGGGGCCGCGACAAATGACCGTCCCGCCCGAACCCGAGGATCGCGGCACTCTCACCATCTCGCCGTCCGTGGTCCGCAAGATCGCGCAGCACGCCGCGGACCAGGTCGACGGGACCACGCGCGCGGAGCGGCGCATCGCCGGGCTCGGGCTCGGGACACACGGCGCGAGCGCGAAGGTCGGCGGTGAGGGCAACGACGTCGACCTCGTGCTCGACGTGGCGCTGAACTATCCGGCGCCGGTGCGGCGGATCGTCGGCGACCTGCGCGCCAGGGTCACCGAGGAGGTCGAGCGGATCACTTCGTACCAGGTGCGGGACATCTCGGTGACGGTCTCCGCGCTCCTGCCCGACATCGCGCCCCGCGTCCGTTAGAAGGAGCAACCGGTATGCGTTTGATCGTCCGCCTGCTGTCGGCCCTGATCGGGCTGGCGCTGGCCGCCGCCGGGGTCCTGCTGGCACTGGAGGTCGGCTGGGGCTGGTGGCGGCCGGGGCGGGGCCCGCTGTTCCTCCCGTGGGACGACTGGCGCGTCAGGCTCGCGGAGCAGTCCTGGAACGCTTCCCCGGTCCGGTATCTCGCGATCGCCGTCGCGGTCGTGGGGCTGTTGCTGATCCTGGCGGCGGCCTCGGCCGGGCGGCGTGCCATCCGGCTGACCGATCCGGCGAACGAGGTCAGTGTGACCACATCACCGCGTTCCCTGGCGAGGCTGGTCGGGGTGACCGTGCGCGCGCAGGACAACGTCGCGGGCGCGAAGGTCACGGCCACCGCCAAGAAGATCCGCGTCCGCGCGACGAGCAGGCTGGAAACCGAAGGCGAGCTGCGGCCGCGGCTGCTGGAGACGGTCTCCGGTCTGCTCGACGACGTCCCGTTGGTGCGGCGGCCGAAGGTCTCGGTCGTCGTCGACTCCCCGAAGGACCGCCGATGACCCGTTCGGTCTCCGCCAAGGCACTCGGCCGGTCCACCGGCATGGAACGGACCCTGACCGTCCTCATCGGACTCCTCGCGCTGCTCGGCGGGGCGGCGGTGCTCGTGGTCGGCGCGGGCTGGCTCGGCGCACACCGCGCCGGCCGGCCGCTCGTGGACCCGATCGCCCTCGACTGGCTGTCGCGGCACGCGCTCGCCTCCCGGATCGGCGCGATCGTGCTCGGCGTTCTCCTGCTGTGGCTGGGGCTGTGGTGGTTCTTCCGGTCGCTGCGCCCGGAAGGCCGTCCGGACCTCGAACTCGACGACGACCTCGTGGTGACCTCCTCGGCCATCTCCGAGGCCGTCCGCGCCGACGCGGAGACGGTGGACGGGGTCGGGCGCGCCCGGGTCCGCGCGGTCGGCGACAAGGAGAATCCGGCGTTGCGGATCACGCTCTGGCTCGCCGAGGGCACCGACCTGAAACGGGTCTGGGAGCAGCTCGACAGCACGGTGCTGGCCCGCGCGCGGGAGTCGCTCGGGGTGGAAGTGCTGCCGACGGCCGTCCGGATCGAACTCGACACGGCAGCACCGCAGCGGGTGCGCTGACCGGCTACTTGTGGCAAGAATGGCCGTCATGTCGCTTCCCCTGACTCCGCCGGTCAAACCGATGCTCGCCAAACCGGCGAAGGCGATCCCCGATTCCGGCGGGCTGCTGTTCGAGCCGAAATGGGACGGGTACCGCTGCCTGGTGTTCCGCGACGGTGACGAGCTGACCTTGCAGTCGCGGTCGGAGAAGCCGCTCAACCGGTACTTTCCCGAGGTCGTCGAGCGGTTGAAGGCGGCACTGCCCGAGCGGATCGTGCTGGACGGCGAACTGGTCGTCGCCAGGGACGGGAAGCTGGACTTCGACGCGCTCACCGACCGGGTCCACCCCGCCGAAAGCCGTATCAAGCTGCTGGCGGAGCAGACCCCGGCGGAGTTCGTCGCCTTCGACCTGCTGGCGCTGGGCGACGAGTCCTTTCTGGACGAACCGACGTCGACGCGGCGGGAGCGGCTGGAGAAACTGGCCTCCGACGGCGTCCATCTGACTCCGGCCACTTCGGATCCGGCGATCGCGCGGCACTGGTTCGAACTGTTCGAGGGCGCGGGGCTCGACGGTGTCATCGGCAAACCGCTGGACGAGCCGTACACGCCCGGCAAACGGGTGCTGCTGAAGTACAAGCACTCGCGCACCGCCGACTGCGTGCTCGCCGGGCTGCGCTGGCACGTCGACGGCGAACCGGGCGAGATGGTCGGCTCGTTCCTGCTCGGGCTCTACGACGAGGACGGCGTGCTGCACCACCCCGGCGTCGTCGGGTCGTTCCCGGTCACCCGGCGGCGTGAGCTGGCCGAAGAGCTGGCACCGCTGATCACCGACGGGACCGATCACCCCTGGCTGGGCGACAACGTGCGCGAGAACCAGCGGATCCCCGGCGGGATCACCCGGTGGAAGGCCAAGGAAGCCCCGTGGGTGCCGCTGAAGCTGGAGAAGGTGGTCGAGGTCGGCTACGAGCACACGGAGGCCGGATTTCCGTCGCGGTTCCGGCACACCGCGCAGTTCAAACGCTGGCGCCCCGACCGCGAGCCGTCCTCCTGCACCTATGCCCAGCTCGAGGAGGTCGCCCGCTACGACCTGGACGCGGTGTTCCGCGGCGAGGTGAAACGCACCCGCTAACCGAGGTCAAACACTCGACCTGCGAAGCTCACCCCGAGCTTTTGTCATGCCCGGAAAGTGAGGACCAGCCCGTGCGCCCCGCCAGCACCGTCCGCCGCAGGCCACGGCTGTTCCTGATGACCACCGTGGTGACGGCCGTGCTCGCGGGCTGCACGGCCGGGCCGTCGGTGCGGCCGGCGGTGATCGACAACGACGGCAAGCCGAATCCCGGCGGCCCGACGACGGCCCAGCAGGTGCCGCTGCCGCCGCTCGCCGAACCGCGGTCGCCGTCGATCAAATGGGAGGACTGCGACGAAGCGACCCGGCAACGGCTGGGCCGGCCCTCCGTGCCGGACACACTGAAGTTCTCCTGCGCCAGGGTGCCCACCACGCTCGACGCGCCGGACCTGCCGGGTCGCGGGCTCTCGCGGCTTTCGGTGGTCAAGACCGGGGGCGGGCCGATCCCGCTCGTCGTGGTCAACGACGTCGACGGCGAGCCGGGGTCGCTGTACGCCGCGCGGCTGGCCGCGACGCTGCCGCCCGAGTTCCTGCAGAAGTTCTCGCTGATCGGCGTGGACCGGCGCGGGACGGGGACGTCCATGCCGGTGCAGTGCATCCCGGCGGAGATCCGCACCGACCTGCTCGGCGCCGATCCGGCCGCCCCCGACCTCGAAGGCGTCGTCGACGCGGCACGCCGGGCGGGGCAGCAGTGCGCCATCGAACTGGACGACTCGCAGGTCGCGATGGACAGCTGGCGGGCGGCGGGCGACCTCGAAGAACTCCGCGAGCAACTGGGGCTGGACAAGCTGCACGCGCTGGGCCGCGGCGACGGTTCGAAGGTCCTCGCCGAATACGCCGTGCGGTTCCCCGCCCAGGTCGGCCGGGTCATGCTCGACGGGCTGCCCGACCCCGCCCCCGACGCGACCGCCACGCAGGAAGGCGTCGCCGCGAGCGCGCAGGCGACCCTCGACGCGTTCGGCGCCGACTGCATCGCGAGGGGCTGCCCGATCGGCGACGCCCGCTCGGCCGTGACCGCCGTCGCGGACCGGCTCCGGTCGGCGTCCGCGACGACCACCGACGGCGAGCAGATCACGCCGGGGATCGCGCTGTACGCCATCTACTCCGGGCTCGCGCAGCGCTCGCGCTGGGTGGAACTCGCCGAGGCGCTCAAGACCGCGCAGACCGGCGACGTCACGCCGCTGGCCGCGTTCGCCGAGCCCGTGCTGAAGGACACCAAGGCGCGGCCTTCGCGGCTGGACGGCACGCTCGCGACCAAATGCAACGACAGCGCGACCCGGCTCTCGGCCGAGGAACTCACGCGCGCGACCACGACCCTGCGAGACAAGTACCCGCAGTTCGGTGTCTTCGCCGCGCAACAGCTGGCCTGGTGCAGCCCGTGGCCCGTGCGCCGCGAACCGCTCCCGCCCGCGGGAGCGCCGGGCGCCCCGCCGATGCTCGTCGCGGGCACCGCGACCGACCCGGTCACGCCGGAGCAGGGCACCGGCCGAGCGGCCGACCAGATGCCGAGCGCGGTGACGATCACCTGGCAGGGTGCCGGGCACGGCGCGCTGAGCCTCTCGCCGTGTGTCGCGGACGCGACGCGAGCCTTCCTGATCGACGGGAAGATCCCGGTCGACGGGACCCTCTGCCCGGCCTGAGCCGCTCCGGGTCCGCTGCTCACGGCACCCAGCCACCTCCGGCGCCCCCGCCCGCGCGTGAGATGAAGGACGCTTTCATGGCGAAATTTGCTATGAAAGGCCCCTTCATTGCACGCGCGCGAGGCGTCGGCCAGAGCGCGAGAAAGACCTACTGCCGGTAAGACTCCACCTCGGAGATCGGCCGCGTCGTTGCCTGGTCCGGGTCTTCGTCGAACTCCACGCGCGCCCGCCGCTGCCGCAGCAGGTCCCAGCACTGGTCCAGCTGCTGTTCCACACTCGCGAGCCTGGACCGATCGTCCGAGCTCAGCCCGGTGCCGATCGCCCGCGAACGGAGCTCGTGCTCCTCACTGACCAGCTCGTCGATCCGGCTGAGGATGTCCCCGTCGGCCATGTGCGCCTCCTGCGAAACGTGGGTTGCTCCATCCGAGACGCTACGCGCACTCGCGGGAATGCGCGTCCCGCCCGATTCGTTACGCCGGGCATGAGCACTGTGGAGCTGACCGCCGCCAACTTCGATCAGGTCGTGTCGGAGAACGACTTCGTGATCATCGACTTCTGGGCCGGCTGGTGCATGCCGTGCCGCCAGTTCGCACCGACCTACGAGAAGGTGTCGGGCAACCACGACGACATCGTCTTCGCGAGCGTCGACACCGAGGCCGAGCAGCAGCTGGCCGCGGCCTTCGACGTGCGTTCGATCCCCACGCTCGCGGTGATCCGCGACAAGACGGTCATCTACGCGCAGCCGGGCGCGCTCCCGGAGAAGACGCTGGAAGACCTCATCCAGCAGGCGCGCGACATCGACATGGACAAGCTCAAGGAAGAGGCCCAGGAGGCCTGACGCGTATGGAGAAGGGGCCCTTCCCGGCGGGTTTCGCCGGGAAGGGCCCCTTTGTCTTTCAGCGGACCAGTGCCACCGGTGACCGGGTCAGCCCCGGGTGGCGAGTCCGCGCAGGAAGAACGCCAGGTTCGCCGGGCGTTCCGCCAGCCTGCGCATGAAATAGCCGTACCATTCGTCGCCGTAGGGGACGTAGACGCGCATCGTCTTGCCGTCGCCCGCGATTCGGCGCTGCTCTTCGGGACGGATCCCGTACAGCATCTGGAATTCGTGGTCGTCCGCCTTGCGGCCCGCGTCGGCCGCGAGCTTCTCGGCGATCGCGATCATCCGCGGGTCGTGCGAGGCGACCATCGGATAACCCTTGCCCTGCATGAGGATCTTCAGGCAGCGCACGTAGGACTTGTCCACTTCGGACTTGTCCTGGAACGCGACCTCCTCGGGTTCGGCGTACGCGCCCTTGCACAGCCGGACGCGGGAACCCTCGGTCGCCAGGTCGCAGCAGTCCTGCTCGGTGCGCCGCAGGTAGGCCTGCAGCACCGCGCCGACCCACGGGTACTCGGTGCGCAGCTCCTTGAGGATGCCCAGCGTCGAGTCGGTGGTGGTGTGGTCCTCCATGTCGAGGGTCACCGTGGCACCGACCGCCTCGGCCGCCGCGCAGATCTTGCGGGCGTTCTCCAGCGCGACCTTCTCACCGTCGGCCGGCAGGAACTGCCCGACGGCCGACAGCTTCACCGAGACGTCCGCGCCGAACGCGAGGCCGTCGGCCGCCAGCGCGGTCAGCAGTTCCTCGTAGGCGCGGACGGTCGTCGCGGCCTGCTCGGCGTCGGTGGTGTCCTCGCCGAGGTGGTCGAGGGTGACCCGGAGGCCGTCGTCGGCCAGTTCGCGGACCACCCTGGCGGCGTCGGGCGTCTTCGAACCGGCGACGAACCGGCCTACCACCGATCGGGTGGCGGGGACGACCTCGACCAGCTTGCGCATCCGCTGGGATCGAGCGGCGGCGAGCAACGGGGCACGCAACATCACGGACTCCTGGAGAACTCAGCCCTGGTGGGGGTAGCGGACGCTGGTGGGCGGAACGAAGGTCTCCTTGACCGAGCGCGGGCTCGTCCAGCGGAGCAGGTTGAACACCGAACCGGCCTTGTCGTTGGTGCCGGACGCGCGCCCGCCGCCGAAGGGCTGCTGGCCGACGACCGCGCCGGTCGGCTTGTCGTTGACGTAGAAGTTGCCGGCGGCGAAGCGCAGCGCCTCGGACGCCTTCGCGACGGCCGTGCGGTCGTTCGCGATGACCGCGCCGGTGAGCGCGTAGTCGGCGGTCTCGTCGACCAGCTTCAAGACGTTGTCGAAGTCCTCGTCCTCGTAGACGTGCAGCGCGAGGATCGGGCCGAAGTACTCGGTGCGGAAGATCTCGTGGTTCGGGTTGTCCGACACCAGGATCGTCGGGCGCACGAAGTAGCCGACGCTGTCGTCGGCGGTACCACCGGCGATGACCTCGATCTCGGCGTCCTCGGCGGCGCTCTTCAGCACGGCGGCGTGCTTGTCGAAGGCGCGGCGGTCGATCACGGCGCCACCGAAGTTGTCCAGGTCGGTGACGTCGCCGTAGGTGATGGCCTCGGTCTCGGAGACCAGCTCGTCCTTCAGGCTCGCCCAGAGCGAACGCGGGACGTAAGCGCGGGACGCGGCCGAGCACTTCTGGCCCTGGTACTCGAAGGCGCCGCGGATCAGCGCGGTGCGCAGGACGTCCACGTCGGCGGAGGCGTGCGCGAGCACGAAGTCCTTGCCGCCGGTCTCGCCGACCAGGCGCGGGTACGTGCGGTAGCCGGAGATGTTGGCGCCGACGGTGGCCCACAGGTGCTGGAAGGTCGCGGTGGAACCGGTGAAGTGGATACCGGCCAGGTCGCGGTGGGTCAGGGCGACCTCGGAGACGGCCTTGCCGTCACCCGGAAGCAGGTTGATGACGCCCGGCGGCATGCCCGCCTCTTCGAGCAGCCGCATCAGCATGTGCGCGGCGTAGCTCTGCGTCGGCGACGGCTTCCACAGCACGACGTTGCCCATCAGCGCGGGCGCGGTCGGCAGGTTGCCGGAGATCGCGGTGAAGTTGAACGGAGTGATGGCGTACACGAAGCCCTCGAGCGGGCGGTGCTCCATCCGGTTCCAGATACCGGGCGAGCTGACCGGCTGCTCGGCGAGGATCTGACGGCCGAAGGCGACGTTGAAACGCCAGAAGTCGATCAGCTCGCAGGCTGAGTCGATCTCGGCCTGGAAGGCGGTCTTCGACTGGCCGAGCATGGTGGCGGCGTTCAGCTTGGCGCGCCACGGGCCCGCCAGCAGGTCGGCGGCACGCAGGATGATCGCGGCGCGGTCGTCGAAGGACAGCGCGCGCCAGCCGGGGGCGGCGGCCTTGGCCGCGGCGATCGCGTCGCGGGTGTCCTCCGCGGTCGCGCTGTGGATGACGCCCAGCACCGCCTTGTGGTTGTGCGGCTGGACGACCTTGATCTTCTCGCCGCCGCCCTTGCGCTGCTCACCACCGATCGTCGCGGTGATGTCGATGGGGTCGGCGTTGCCCAGCAACTTGAGCGCGCCCTCGAGTTCAGCGCGCTCAGCGCTGCCCGGTGCGTAATTCAGCACCGGCTCGTTCTTCGGGGCGGGGGTCTGGGTCACGGCGTCCACTGACTGCTCCTGACTGCACTTCGCCGGGTAGAGGTCTCATCCCGAACGGTAGACCTGACAGCTCCACGACGGCTTGTTCGACTGGCTAGAATCAGGGTGACCATCTTGTCCGATCGGCTTAATCGGTGATCAAGACGACTGCTCAGACGACCCCCGGCGCTTCCCTGCGGCACATCCTCGCCACGCTCGGGGAACCGCTGGTCAGGGTGCTCGCGGCCCCGGGCGGGCTCGGCGTCGGAGTGGAGGACGTCGTCATCCACGATCCGGAGGATCCGCCCGACGCCCATCCGGGTGACCTCGTCCTGGTGATCGGCGCTCGCGGACGCTCCGCCGCGGGTGCGATCCGGGCGGCGGGACGGTCCGGCGCGGCCGCCGTCGCGGTCAAGAACGGCATGGCCGTCGTGAACGTCGCGACCGACGCGGGGATCGCGCTGATCGAGGTCGGCCACGAGGCACGCTGGGAGCAGGTCGAAGCCCTGGCCAGGGGCGTGGTCGACGCGGCTCGCGCGGGTGGCGAGGCGGACAGCGGCGAAGTGCTGGGCGATCTGTTCTCGCTCGCGCAGACCATCGCGACGTTGACGGGCGGCCTGGTCAGCATCGAGGACACCGCGAGCCGGGTGCTGGCCTATTCGCGGGCGGGCGACGAGGTGGACGAGCTGCGCAGACTCTCGATCCTCGGCCGCGAAGGCCCGGAACGCTACCTCGCGATGCTGCGCGAATGGGGCGTCTATCAGCGTCTTCGCGCCGGTGAGGGCATTGTCCGCATCGACGAGCGCCCCGATCTCGGCATCCGGCGGCGGATCGCGGCCGGGATCCACGCCGGATCGCAGCCGCTGGGCACGATCTGGGTCCAGGAGGGCGCGCATCCGCTCACCGAAAGCGCGGAGGTCGCCCTGCTCGGCGCCAGCCGCGCGCTCGCGCCGCAGCTGATCCGGCATCGGACGCTGCCCAGCCCGGAACTCCGGCTGCGCGAGGATCTGCTGGCCGGGCTGCTCGACGGCCGCCTCGACGCCGAGTCCGTCGCCGACGACATCGGCGCGGATCCCGGGAAACCGGCCATGGTGCTGGCCTTCTCGCTCCCCCGCGACCGGGCCGCGACGGACCGGCAGCTCCGGCGCGCGGAGCTGGTGCACCTGATCACCGTGCACACCGCCGCGTACCGGCGGAGCGCGCTGGTGAGCGTGATCGGCGGCCGGGTCTACGCGCTCCTTCCCGACCTCCCCGAGCACGCCGAACCGCGGATCCTGACGCTGGCCAAGGAAATCGCCGGTACCGCCCAACGGCATCTCGACGTCCGGGTGCGCGCGGCGCTGGGCGGTGTGGTCCCCAGTCTTTCCGACGCGGCGGCCTCGCGCGGCGACGCGGACCGCGTGCTGGCCACGATGGCGCGCGGGCACGGGACCGCGGACGTCGCCTCACTGGCCGACGTCCGCGCCGAGGTCCTGCTCTCGGAAGTGCTCGCGTTCCTCGGTGAGCAGCCGAGGATCCGCGATCCGCGGCTGACCGACCTGATCGCCCACGACGCCGAGCACGGCGGCATCCTGGTGCCCGCCGTACTCGCGTACCTCGACGCTTTCGGCGACGTCCGGAAAGCGGCGCGCGAGCTGAACATCCACCCGAACACGGTCCGCTACCGGGTGCGCCGCGCCGGCGAGGTGTGCGGGATCGACCTGGACGACCCCGCGCAACGCATCCTCACCCAGCTTCTGCTGCGCCTCTAGCCCTCCACCCCCGCATTTAGTCCTCTGAATGCGGTACTTGCAGACGCAAAGGACCGCATTCAGAGGACGAAATGCGGCAAGTCTTTACACGGCGGTGAGGCTGCGAAGTCCGGCGACCTCGGCCAGCGCGCGATAGGAATCCAGCCGCTCCGTCTGGTCGAAAGTACTGGTGGTCACCAGGATCTCGTCGGCTCCGGTCTTGGCGACGAGGTCGGCCAGCCGGTCGCCCACCTCGTCCGGGGTGCCGGCGAGCTGACCGTCGAGCGCCCGGTCCAGCCGTTCCCGGTCGCGGTCCGGCAGCGGCCCGGAGAGGATCTCTTCCACCGGCGACAACGGCGGGAAGACGCCGTGCGTCCGCGAGTAGACCGTCGACCACGCTTCGGGGATCAGCAGCCGCCGGGCCCGTTCGGCCGTCTCGGCGACCGCGATCGCCGTCGACACCACGACGTACGGCCGCGACGCCTGTGCGGACGGGCGGAATCCGGAGCGATAGCCGTCGATGGCTTCGAGCAGCGGACCCTCGCCCCGGACCGGCGCGATCACCAGCGGCAGCCCCAGTTCCGCGGCCAGCCGCGCCCCGGCACCGGTGGCCAGCAGGAACGCGGGCACGCGCAGGCCTTCCGCGGGAATGGCGTGCACACCCGGATAGGTCGTCTGGTCACCCGCGAGGAAGCCCAGCAGCTCGCGAACCTGGTCACCGAAGCGATCGGCATCGTCCTTCTCGTGCCCGAGCGCCTGCCGCACCCCGCCGGTGAACCCGACGGAACGCCCCAGCCCCATGTCGATCCGGCCGGGGAAGAGCGATTCGAGCACGCCGAACTGTTCCGCGACCACGAGGGGCCGGTGGTTCGGCAGCATCACGCCGCCGGTGCCGACCCGGATCCGTTCGGTCGCCGAGGCGACGGCGGCCGCCAGCACCGTGGGCGCCGAACCCGCGACACCGGGCACGCTGTGATGTTCGGACACCCAGAACCGGTGGTAGCCGAGCGCTTCGATGTCCCGCGCGAAGGCGACCGTGTCCCGCAGGGCGCGGGGCGCGCCGCCGCCGCGGCGGGTCGGGGACCGGTCCAGTACCGAAAGCGTGATCACCTTCGGATCAACGCGTCCGGACCCGGCGGGCATTCCCCGTTCAGGGGCGCCAGCGCTCGCTGTAGTCCGGGTGGTCGGCGTGCGGAAGGGCCAGCAGCCGCAGGGTCAGGCACCAGTTCGTCCCGGCCTCGTCGGCGGGCACATGGCATGTCTCGCACCAGTACTCGTTGCCGTACAAGGGGAATCCGGGGACCTTCTCCGAGACCGTGGTGCGGTGTGCCTGCAGGAGCCGCCGGGTCGCTTCGATCTCGTTGATCATCTGATTGACCGTGTCGAGTTCGATGTCGTTGAGCGAACGGATCTTCTTTTCGATGACGACCTTGGTCTCACCACGATTGAGCGATTCGTTGATCTCGGTTTTCTTGACCGCCTGCATGATCAACGCCTGGCGTTGCCCCACACGCGCGGCGAGGAAGGCGATCAGGTCGTCCACGGGTACTCCTTCGTCTCCCCCAGCCTAGTGTTCGGAGGGAAATGTCGCTGGCAGGAAGCCCTGCGTTACGGCTGAGTCCCACGCGTCACACAGTCTCGTATCGGTCACGGTCGGAGCGGTAACAGGTTTCTAGATCGACACGAAAGCGCAATCACTCCGCGAGCAAAACGAAGAAGAGGCCGATGCCGGGCGCGAATTTGTCACTAGTACCGCACACCTCGTCACGAAATGCGTTCCCCGTCGTGGCGGGCCTCGCCGTCGCGCTCACTTTGGGCGCGGGCGTCGGCGTGGTGGCGGCCATCCGGCCGGGTGAGCCCGGCGTCGCACCCGCCGCCCCGGCGACGGTGACCGTCACGGCGGAGGCCGCACCCGCGCCGACCGTGACCGTCCCGGCACCGCCGGTCACCTCGGGGCGGACGGCCATCGCTTCCCTCGCGGACCGGTTCGCCGACGGGACCTATCTGGTCGGCACGGACATCCGAGCGGGCTCGTACCGCTCCCCCGGACCGGCGGCGGGCGGAAACGGGCACTGCTACTGGGCGCGGCTCCGGCCCGAAGGCGCGTCGAAGATCGTGGCCGACCAACTGACCACGGGCGCCGCCCGGTTCACCGCCCGCAAAGGCGAGTACGTCCAGGTCGCCGGGTGTGAGTTCACCCTGTCCTAAGTGTCGTCGCGCGCCTTGCTCGGCTGGACGCGCTTCGGCTCACCGGGCATTTTCGGGTAATCCGGCGGATACGGCATCTCGCCGACGCCGTGGTCGCGTTCGTCCCGCGCGTACCAGTCCAGCAGCGTCTCGATGCCGAACGCCTGCTCGTCCATCGGCGCGTGCAGGTCGCCGCGCTCGTTGTAGAAGGCGCCCGCCGTGAGGACGTCGAAGTCGTCCGGGTCGACCTCGGTCAGCAAATCCCAGGTCAGCGGCGTCGACACCGTCGCCCGAGGGGTGCCGCGGACCGACCACGACGACGCCACCGTGCGGTCGCGGGCCGCTTGGTTGTAGTCGATGAAGACCCGGCCACCACGCTCTTCCTTCCACCACGCGATGGTCGCCTTGTCCGGGATCCGGCGTTCGACCTCGCGGCCCAGCGCGATCACCGCGTGCCGGACGTCGATGAAGTCCCACTCCGGCCGGATCCGCACCAGGACGTGCACGCCGCGGCCGCCCGAGGTCTTCGGGTAACCGACCAGGCCCGCCGAGTCGAGGACCTCGTGCACCACGCCCGCGACCTCGACCGCGTCGGCGAAGCCCGCCTCGTCCGGCGGGTCCACGTCGATGCGGAGTTCGTCGGGATGGTCGACGTCGGGCCGCCGCACCGGCCACGGGTGGAAGTCGAAGGTGCCCAGGTTCGCCGCCCAGGCGAACACGGCGGGCTCGGTCGGGCAGACCTCCTCGGCCGTCCGGCCGGACGGGAAGGTGATCTTCGCGGTCTCCACCCACTCCGGGGCGCCCTTCGGCACGCGCTTGGCGTAGAACCACTCGCCCTCGACGCCGTCGACGTACCGCTTCAGCGTCGTCGGCCGCTCCCCGATCGCGCGCAGCAACGGCTCCCCGACCGCGACGTAATGCTCCACGACCTGACGCTTCGTGATCCCCCGGGCCGGGAAGTACACCTTGTCCGGGCTGGACACCCGGACCTTGCGCTCGCCTGCCTCGACCTCGATCGGCTCACCGTTCTTGGGCATGCGCACACCGTATCGCCGATCAGGGCCGGGGATCGGTCTTCAGGATTGCCATCGTGACGACGTCGTACCACTCGCCGTCCCACCGCAGCGCTTCCCGCTGGAGCCCCTCACGGACGAACCCTGCCTTCTCGTAGACGCGCTGGGCCCGCGGGTTGTGGTCGAAGACCTCCAGCGAGACACGATGCAGGCCGACGACGTCGAACGCGTAGCCCAGCAGCAGCTCGGTCGCTTCGGTGCCATAGCCCTTGCCGAAGAACTCCGGGCCGTTCAGCGCGATGCGGAACGACGCGGAACGGTTGTCCTTGTCGACGTCGGTGAGCGCGAGGTCGCCGACGTGCGCGCGATCCTCCTTGCGGACGATCGCGTAGTCCGCGCGGTCGTCGAGCCCCGTCCGCCCGGCCAGCCAGGTCCGGATCTGCCCGGGGGTGAATCGGGTGTGCGTACCGGTCAGCCTCGTGGTTTCGGGCTCCTGCAAGGCCTTCCACGCGGTCTCGAAGTAGGTCTCGTCGAGCTGGGTGAGCACGACGTTCTCGCCGGTGAGTTCGGGCTGGACGCGCAGCGCCTCGGTGTCGATCACAGCGGACACGGTACGGTTGACGTGGTGTCCGGCCGTACCAAATTAATCCTCGCGCTCACCGTGTTCGCCGTGTTCGTGGCGGCGGCGGTGCTGTTGCCTATCCCGAGTCCGGCCGGGCTGCGGGCTTGGGCGGCCGAGACCGGCCCGGCCACCCCGTTGGTGTTCTTCCTGGCTTATTCGGTGCTGACCGTGGCGCCGATCCCGCGCACCGTGTTCAACCTGGCGGGCGGGCTGCTGCTCGGCGCCACGACGGGCATCCTCGTCGGCATCCTGGCGACCACGGTCGCGTCCGCGCTCTCGTTCGCTCTTTCGAGGGCACTCGGCCGCGATCTCGTCACCCGGCACCTGCACCGGGCGAAGGTCCGCGCGGTCAACGAGCGGCTTTCGGACGGCGGGGTCCTGGCGATCACCTCCTTACGGCTGATCCCGATGGTGCCGTTCGCTCCGTTCAGTTACCTGTGCGGAGTGTCATCGGTCCGTTTCGCCCCGTATCTGATCGGGACCGCGCTCGGCAGCCTGCCGGGGACGGTCGCGGTCGTCGTCCTCGGCGACGCGCTGACCGGGGAAACACCACCCGCCCTGCTGATCTGTTACGCCGTGTTCGCCGCGGCGGGGGCCATCGGGCTCGTCAAGGTCTTCCGGCGCGAAGCCCGGCCGGTGCCCGATCCGAGCGAGGAAGAAGAATTGCCCGCCTCCGCACCGGCGAGCTGACGGGGAGCCGAAACCGCCGCCCGCTACACTCGATCGAGTGCGCGGGACCTGTCAGGCCGCGTAGCGCCACCATCACCCGGAGAACGTGTCAGGAGCAGTCGCCATCGACACCGGTCAGCTGATCGCTGGGCACTATCGCCTGGTCGAGCAAATTGGTAGCGGTGCCATGGGGGTGGTCTGGCGTGCCATCGATGTCCGCCTCGAGCGCTCGGTGGCGGTCAAGCAGATCCTCCCGCAGCCGGGTGTCTCCGAGGCCGAACGCGACAACATGCGCCAGCGCGCCATGCGCGAGGCGAAGAACGCGGCCCGCTTCCAGCACCCGAACGCGATCGTGGTGTTCGACATCGCCGAGCACGGCGGCGATCCCTGCCTGGTGATGGAGTACCTGAACGGCCCGAGCCTCTCGGCGATCATCTCCGAGGAAGGCACGCTGCCGCTCGGGCGCGTCGCGAAGATCGGCGAGCAGGTCGCGTCGGCGCTGGTCGCCGCGCACCGCGCCGGGATCGTGCACCGCGACGTCAAACCCGGGAACATCCTGATCGACGAGTCCGGTACCGCGAAGATCACCGACTTCGGCATCTCCCGTGCCGCCGGCGACATGACGCTCACCCAGACCGGCCTGATCGGCGGCACCCCGGCGTATCTCGCGCCCGAGCTGGCGCGCGGCTCGGACCCGGTGCCCAGCTCCGACGTCTTCGCGCTCGGCGCGACGCTGTACCAGGCGATCGAGGGCCAGACCCCGTACGGGAACAGCTCGAACCAGCTGGCGCTGCTGTACGCGGCCGCGAACGGCCAGATCAACCCGCCGCAGCAGGCGGGTCCCGCGACGGCGCTGCTGATGAGCCTCCTGCGCACCGAGCCGACCGAGCGCCCGACCATGGCCGAGGCCCGTGAGCGCCTCGCCGCGCTGGCGGCGAACGAATCCGACGCGGGCACGGCGGCGTCGCCCCGGCTCTTCGGAGCGGGCGGCGGCAGACAGCCGGCCGTGCCCGACACCCCGGGACACGGCCTTCCGGGCGGAGACCGGCCGCCGTGGCAGCGGACCGACAAACCGGCCCAGTCCACCGCGGCGGCTCCGCCGCAGCCCACCAAGACCCACCCGCCGACGGCCGCCTTCATCCCGATGCGCTCGCCGGGCGCACCGCCGAACACGCCGCCGCGCCCGGTCGCCGCGATGAGCCCGCCGCCGTCCGCGGCCGCCCCGATGCGGCCGTCGCCGGCCAAGCAGCCCGACGCCAAACGCAAGGCCGTCCTGTTCGCGGGCGCCGGTGCCGCCGTCGTGGTGATCGCCGTGATCGTGTTCCTGATCCTGAACTCGAGCAACGGGGGCGATACCCCGGGTGGGAACAACGCCGGGGCGAACCCGCAGCCCGGCACCTCGGCGCCCAAGTCGAGCGGCTCCAAGAGCAGCGCACCCTCGTCTTCCGCGTCGTCGAGCGGCGGCAAGATCGAGTACCGGCCTGCGGGGGAACGCGTTGTTGACTTTTACAGCAAGGCAGGCACGCCGGAAGGCTGGGCGATGCTCACTCCGGACGCCCAGGCCGTCTATGGCGACCAGGGGAAGTACCAGGAGTACTGGGCGACGAAGCAGCTGAGCAGCTACAAGGGTGCCAATGCCAACAAAGGCAACAACGCCGACGGCTCGGTCGACATCACCATCAACCTCACGTTCAAATCCGGCGGCTCCGAGGCGAAGACCGTCCGCGTCATCGACGATGGTGGCGGTCAGCTGCTGATCGCCGGGGATACCCGCAGCGCGCAGGGCAACTACTAGCAATCGGTGCGTGGCGGTGGTGAGACCCGCCTCGCTGGTGGTAGGCCAATCGCCGCTCGTGGCTTACTGTTGCCGGTATGGCCGATAGCGGACCTTTCGGGCCTGGCCAGAATCCTCGCTTCCAGGAGGATCTGGTAGGCCTCGACCCGTACGATCCCGAAGCCCGTGCCTTCGCCGAGCATCTGGACCGCATCGAACGCTGCGGCCCGAACTTCACCGTGGAAGCCTGCCTCGACGGCGTCTCCGACTTCGCCGACTCCAGCAACCGGCTCGGCGGTCTGCGCTGGTGGATTTCGGCGCTGGTCGTGATCCTCATCGTGCTCGGCGTGATGGTCACCGCATGGGACATCATCGGCCGGGCCATCGCGTGGCTCGCGGGGTAACGTGGAACCGGTGAAAGGCATGAAACCCGTTGTCGGAGCCACGCCGCGCGTGGTCAAGTCCGAGCAGGAATGGCGGGAGCAGCTCAGCCCCGACGAGTACGCCGTGCTCCGCCAGGCGGGCACCGAGCGCCCCTTCACCGGGGAGTACACCGACACCAAGACCACCGGTGTCTACCAGTGCCGAGCCTGTGGTGCCGAACTGTTCCGCAGCGACACGAAATTCGAAAGCCATTGCGGCTGGCCGTCCTTCTACGACCCGGCCGACACCGACGCCGTCCTCCTCCGTGAGGACACCACGATGGGGATGCGCCGGATCGAGGTGCTGTGCAAGTCGTGTCACAGCCACCTCGGGCACGTCTTCGAAGGCGAGGGCTACGCCACCCCGACGGATCAGCGGTACTGCATCAACTCGATCTCGTTGAAGCTCGTTCCCGAGTCGTAACCGACCGAAGCGAACCACCGCCCTCTTCGACGCGTTCACGAGGAACAGGAACAGCGTCGGGGAAGGCGGTGTTTTCATGAACGAACCCTGGGGAATCTCCGGACCGGCTTCCGCGTGGCTCTACGGAGTCTGTGCCGTACTGCCGGTCGTGCTCGCCGTGGCGCACGAACGGTGGCTGCGTCGTGACACCGGGGCCAGGGCGGTGCCCGGCCTCTATCCGCTGGCCGCGCTGGCGGACGGCGCGGATCGGGTCACCGACCCCGCCGTCGCCAGGATGGCCCGGCACGAGGCCGTCCGGGAACTGCGTGCCGATCTGGAGCGGCGGGGCCTGCTCGTTCCCGAAACCCGTCGCCGGAGGGGCTGGCAGTACGCGATCGCCGCGTACGTGGCCGTCTTCGCGCTGGGGATCGCGAGGCCGGCGAACGCCGTACCGCCGAAGCGGCCGGCCGGCGCCCTCGTCGTCCTGGTCATCGTCGTGGCAGGTGCGATCGGCCTGGTCGTGTGGCGGCAACGGCCGGACCGCACGGGCCGGGCGACGGCCGAGGGTGGCCTGGCACTCCACCACGGCGACTGGGACCGCGGCCTGGGGCGCACCACGGCCGGGCAGGTGGCCCTCCACGGGTTGCGGGCCTTCCCCGACCAGGTCGTCGCGGCCACGTTGACCAAGACCGGCGGCACGAAGGCCGGCGTGTTCGCCCGCACGGCGAGCACCTGCGGCGGTGGCGCACCGTACGCCGTAGGTTCGTCGTGCGGCGGTGGAGCGTCGTCCTGCTGCGGAGGTTCTTCCTGTGGTGGTGGTTGCGGTGGCTGAACAGATCGTGGTCGTGCTCGGGGTGCTTCCACTCCTCGTGGCGCTGGCGGGTACCCGATGGCTGCGGAATCGACCTCACGGCGGGGAACCGTTACGGACGATCCATCAGGTCGCCTACCTCGCCGGCGGCCCCGACCGGGTCACGGACACGGCCGTCGCGGCCGCTCTCGAACGGCAGGTGGTCCGCCTCGACAAGGCCGGCGTCCTGCGCCGGTCTTCCGCCCGGCCCGCCGATCCGTTCGCGTTCGCGGTGTCCGAGGCGCTGCCGAAGGCGGGGATCGGGAGGGTGCGCGGTCCGCTGCGCGCGTCGGAACCGATGCGCTCGCTGCGGGCGGAACTGCTCGCCGACGGACTGGCCTTGCCGGAAGGCCGCCTGCACCTCGTCTGGCGTGCGGCCCTTCTCACGCAACTCGTGCTCGTCGTGCTGGGAATGGCGATGCTTCTCCGGGCCGTCGTGGTCACCGGGCAGGCCGCGCTGCTCGCCGGGATCTCGCTGATCGTCGCGACGACGGCTTTCGCCGTCACCCTCCGCCTCGGTCGGGCACACCGCGAGACGTGGACGACGAAAGCGGGCGAGCTGGCGCTTTCCCTGGCGCGCGAGGACCCAGGGCTCGTCACCGGAGTGACGGGCGCGGTGGCGCTGGGCGGCCTCGCCGCGCATCCGGATCGACGGCTCACGCGGAACCTGCTCCTTACGCCATCTCGCGCCCGCGACCGAACCGCGGTCACCGCCTGCGGCTCCTCTGACGGTCCAACGACCGTCGTGGACGATTCGCCCGGCTGATCGACTGGTTCGCGGAACCACGACCGAACGGAAAAGCGTCCGACTACGGTAAGCCCACCTGCTCGTGAAAGGCCCGTGCGATGGAAGACACCTGGGGTATCCCCGGACCCACGTTCCTGGCGATCTATGGCGCCCTGCTGGTGTTCCCGCTGGCCGTCGGTCTCGTGTGGACGATCGCGGTCAAACTCGGTGCCAAGGCACCGCGCGCCACCGTGACCGGACCTGAGCCGACGGTGTACGAACTCGCCTATCTCGCCGGCGGCCCGGACCGGGTGGTCGACACGGCCATCGCGACGCTGGTCGACCGCGGGACCTTGCGGGTCAGCAGTTCGAAGCAGCTCCAGCTCACCGGTCCCGAGCCCGCCGACCCGATCGAAAAGGCCGTCGCCAAGGGCGCGCGGCCGGGTCACAACGCCACGACCCGCGGCATCCGTGACCGGTTGCGGCTGTCGGGTCCGATGCAGGCGCTCGCCAAGGGGCTGGAGGAGCGAGGACTGGTGGTCGTGGACCGGTCGCCCCGGATCCGCCAGGTCGTGTTCTTCCTGTACCTCGCCGTCCTGGTCCTCGGCGTGGTGCGCCTGATCGCCGGGATCGCCGGCGACCGCCCGGTCGGATTCCTGATCCCGCTGCTGATCTCGGCAGTGTTCGCGACGGTGATCTCCCGTGCGCTCAAGAACAAGCGGCCGGGCCCGCGTCCGACCAGCGAGGGCGCCCGGGTCCTCCACAAGGCCAGGTCCGCTCACGGACGGGAGCGCAAACGCGGCATCCCGAACGGACCGGGATACGTCGGCGGCGCGGTGCTGGGCGGCGCCGCGGCGGCGGTCGCGTTCGGTGGTCTCGCCTCCTACCCCGACGAGGAGCTGAGCGCGGCCCTGATCCCGCCGCCGGTCTCCGGTGGTTTCGGCGGCGGTTCGTCCGGCGGCGGCTCCTCGTGCAGCAGCAGTGGCGGAAGCTCGTGCAGCGGCGGCGGCAGTTCCTGCGGAGGAGGCGGCGGCTGTGGTGGTTGACGGGCCGGGCAAGCTCGGGATCGGCATCGGCTGGCGGCACGAGCTCGACCTTTCGATCGCGCGGCTGCCCGGCGTCGACTGGGTCGAGGTCGTCGCCGAGAACCTGCACCCCGGGCATCTGCCGGAGACCCTGGTCGCTTTGCGCGACAAGGGAATGCCGGTTCTGCCGCACGCGGTGTCGCTGTCGCTGGGCGGGGCCGAGCCGCTGGACACCGCGCGCGTCGAGCATCTCGCGGAGGTCACTCGCGAGCTCGGCGCGCCGATGGCCAGCGACCACGTGTGCTTCGTGCGCGCGGGCGGCCTCGACTCGGGCCATCTGATGCCGCTTCCCCGCACCCGGGAAGCGCTCGACGTGCTGGTGGACAACGTCAAACTCGCCCAGTCCATCGTGGAGGCCCCGTTCGCGCTGGAGAACATCGCGGCGGTGCTGGAATGGCCGGACGCGGAGTTCACCGAGTCGGAGTTCCTGCGGGAGCTCACCGACCGGACCGGCTGCCTGCTGATCATCGACGTCGCCAACCTGTACGCCAACGCCCGCAACCTCGGCACCGATCCCGTGCGGTTCCTCGACGAGATCCCGTGGGAGCGGCTGGCGTACACGCATATGGCGGGCGGTGTCGAACGCGACGGCGTCTACCACGACACGCACGCTCATCCGGTGGTCCCGGAGGTGCTGGATCTGCTGCGCGAACTGCGGCGCCGCACCGAGCCGCCGGGTGTCCTGCTGGAGCGCGACGACGACTACCCGTCCGACACGGAACTGGCGGCCGAGCTGGCCGCGCTGCGGGAAGCGGTCTCGCCGTGACGTCGCCCCGGGAGCGGCTCGCCTCCCAGCAGGCCGAGCTGCTCAAGGCGCTCCTCGCGGGAGGCGACGCACCGGCGGGCTTCGACGCGGACAGGCTCCGTATCGAGGCGAACGTCTTGCGGAACAAGCAGAGCAGGCTGGTCACCTACTTGCGCCCGGATCTCGCCGAGGCCCTCGGCGACCGGTTCGCCGCGCTGTTCCGCGAGTACGTGACGAGCCATCCGAAGACCGACGCGATCCGCGCGCGGGCCTACGCGGACGCTTTCGGCGCTTGGCTCGTTGACCGCGGCGAGGTACCCAAGCCCCGGGGCCGTTTCACGAGCTGGCTACGCCTACGCCTACGCCGCGTTTAGTCCTCTGAATGCGGGTTTCACCAGACCGGGCGGTCGCTTCCGGGCACGTGCGTCGCTTCCGTCCACTGTGGATTCGAGCCCGGCAGCGTGCCCGCCATCTTGACCCTGGTGACCCGGCCGAGCTGGCTGTCGACCTCTTCGAGCCATTCGCCGCCGTCGAAGCCGGTGGGCCCGGATTCCTTGCGCCCCAAAGAGTTCAGCCACTCCCCGGTCCCGGCGAGCGAGGTCCGGACATGCCGGCTGCCGCCCTCGGTGGCCGCACGGCGGACGGCGGTCATGATCGCCGCCGCGGTGAGCCAGCCGGTCGCGTGGTCGAGCGCCTGCACCGGAAGCGGTCCCGGGCCGTCGAGCCCGGCCGTCTTGCCGCCCTCGTCGGCGATCCCCGACGCCATCTGCACCAGGCTGTCGAACCCGCGCCTGCGCGCCCAAGGCCCTTCCCAGCCGTAGGCCGACAGGTCCGCGACGACGATGCCCGGCCGGAGCTCGGCGATCGCTTCCGGCGAGAAACCCTTGGCCACCAGCGATCCCGGTCGGAAACCCTGCAGAACGACGTCCGCGCGGGCGATCAGCTTGCGCAGCCGCGAGCGCCCGGCTTCGGTCTCCAGGTCGACGTACGCCGAGAGCTTGCCCATCCCGGTGTCGACGGCCAGCGGCGGCACGGTCGGCAGCTGGGCCGACCCGATGTGCATGACGGTGGCGCCGTGCGCGGCGAGCACGCGGCCCGCGACCGGTCCGGCGATGACGTGGGTCAGGTCCAGGATCCGCACCCCGCCCAGCGGCCGGTCGGACTCGAACAGCCGCACCGGTTCCGACGGTCCGAGCGGCCGGATCTCGGCGACCGGCAACGCCGACGCCGCCTGCCCTTGCTTGTGCGCCAGCCACTCGTCGCGAGAGCGCAGCACAGCGGCCGCGCCGCCGGCGCCGATCACCGCCGACTCGACCTCGTACTTCGACTTGGCCGCGACGACCTTCTCGAACGCCGCCCGGGTCGCGGGCACGCCCAGGCCCCAGCACACGGCGGAGACGTGACGCGGGTAGTTGCAGTGCAGCCGCACCCAGCCGTCGTTCGCCCGGTAGTCGCCGGACAGCGGCGCGCTGAACGGCACCGGTTCCCCGTCGACGCGGATGTACTGCTCGCTGTGGAACGACGCGGCGGCGTGCCGGGTGTCGACCGAGACCTTGCCCGGCTCGATTCCCCGCAGCCGCAACAGTTCCCCGGCGGCCAGCGTCGCCGCGGCGATACTCGTCGCCGCCGCCTCCTCGACCCGGAAGGTGCCGGGCAGCACCGACTCGGGGCCGGTGATCTCGACGGCGTCTTCGGCGAGGGTGTCGCCGGTGAGCGTGGTCCAGACGCGGGTGTCCACTAGGGCAGCAGGGCGATCAGCTCGGCGGGGGCCACCTTCGTCCCGGTGTAGAACGGGATCTCCTCGCGCACGTGGAGCCGCGCCTCGGTGCCGCGCAGATGCCGCATCAGGTCGACGATGCGGTGCAGCTCGTCGGCCTCGAAGGCCAGGATCCACTCGTAGTCGCCCAGTGCGAACGACGCGACCGTGTTGGCGCGGACGTCCGGGTAGTCGCGGGCCTCCTTGCCGTGGTCGGCGAGCATCTTGCGGCGCTCGTCGTCCGGCAGCAGGTACCACTCGTAGGAGCGCACGAACGGGTAGACGCAGATGAACTTGCGGGCCTCTTCGCCGGCGAGGAACGCCGGGATGTGGCTCTTGTTGAACTCCGCCGGGCGGTGCAGCGCGACCTGGCTCCACACCGGCGCCGACGCGCGGCCGAGCGGCGTGTGCCGGAAGCCGCTGTACGCCGCCTGGACCTGCTCGATCTCCTCGGCGTGCCACCAGATCATGTAGTCGGCGTCGGCGCGCAGCCCCGAAAGGTCGTAGACACCGCGGACGACGACGCCCTTCGCCTCCAGCGCGTCGAGGTACTCGGTGGTCTCCGCGGTCGCCTTCGCGCGGTCTTCGCCGAGCTTGCCCTGCTCGGCCCGGAAGACCGACCAGGCGGTGTAGCGGATGGTGTCATTGAGCTCGTTGTAGTTCAGCCGCGCCATACCGCCATCTTGGCACTGCCGGTGCTCAAGAGCCCTCGTGGGTCGGTGTGATCCCGGCGATGCGGCGGGCGGCCGCGTCGGCGGTGGCGATGCAGGCCGGGATCCCGACGCCGTGCAGCGTCGCGCCCGCCACGGCGAGGCCAGGGACGCCGGCGACGGCACGTTCGATCCGCTCGACGCGTACGAGGTGCCCGGTGCCGTACTGCGGGAGCCCGCCGCCCCATCGGGTCACGAGGGTGTCGATCGGCTCGGCGGTGACACCGGTCAGCCGGGCCAGGTCATCGCGGACCACGCGCACGAGTTCGTCGTCGTCGGCGTGCAGCGCGCCCGGTTCGCCGAAGCGGCCGACCGAGCCACGCACCAGCACCGGGCCTTCGCCGTACTGCGCCCACTTGCGGGAGGAGAAGGTGAACGCCTTGGCGGCGAACGGCTTCCCGGCAGCGTCCCGCTCCCCGGCGCCGATCAGGACCCCGGACGACTCCGGCAGCGCGGTTCCCGGCGGGAGCGCGAGCGCGACCACCGCCATCGACGCGAGTTCGACCTTGGCGAACACCGACGAGGCCACTCCTGCGACACCGTCGAGCAGCCGTCGTGCCGAAGGCGCCGGGACGGCGAGAAGGACGGCGTCGGCGTCGAGGTCGTCGACCCTCCAGCCGTCGGCGGTGCGCTCGAGCGCCGTCACGGTGGTTCCGGTGCGGACCTCGGCGCGGGCCAGCTCCGCGAGCCGCACGATCAGCGTTCCGAGGCCGCCCAGCAGGGTGCCGAAGACCGGCGCCGTACTCGGTGAGGCGGGCATGAGCGAGGCGGCGCCTTCGGTGAGCGAGCGCGCGCCACGATCGATCGCGGACGCGAGACCGGGCATGGTCGCGCGCAGGCCGAGCCCGTCCGCTCCCCCGGCGTAGACCCCGCCGAGCAGCGGGTCGACGAGCCGGTCCACGAGTTCGTCGCCGAACCGCTCGCGCAGCAACGGGCCGAGCGGCACGTCACCGGCGGGCAGTTCCAGCGGAGACAGCGACGCCTCGGCCTCGACCAGGGCGCGTCCCTTCTCCGACAGCACCCCCGCGACCGCGTCGGCCGTGACCGGAACACCCATGACCGTGCCCGGCGGCAGACCGAGCACGGAGCCGCCGGCGTGGATCTTCGCGCGGGCCGTGGTGGGATGGACCAGGCGCTCGCCCAGCCCCACCTCTCGGACCAGGGCGAGCGCCTCGGGACGGCGAGCGAGGAAGGCCTCCGCGCCGACGTCGTAACGCTCACCGGCGAGTTCCACCGTGCGGAGCTTCCCGCCGAGCGACTCCGTCGCCTCGAAGACGACGATCCGGGCGTCTTCACCGAGCAGCGTCCGCAGCCGGTACGCCGCGGTCAGTCCCGAGATACCGCCACCGACGACGGCGATGGTGCTCATTGAAGCTCGTGCACCAGCCCGACCACGCGCGTCAGCACGTCCGGGTCGACGCCGGGCAGCACGCCGTGGCCGAGGTTGAAGATGTGGCCGTCGGCCGCGCGGCCCTCGGCGTGGATGCGCCGGACCTCGGCTTCAAGCACCGGCCACGACGCGTGCAGCAGCGCCGGGTCGAGGTTGCCCTGGACCACACCGCCGCCGAGCCGCCGGACCGCTTCGTCGAGCGGGATCCGCCAGTCGACGCCGACCACGTCGGCACCCGCGTCGCGCATGGCCACCAGCAGCTCGCCGGTGCCGACGCCGAAGTGGATCCGGGGCACGCCGTAGCCCGCGACCGCGGACAGGACCTTCGCCGAATGCGGCAGGACGAACTCTCGGTAGTCCCGCTCCGAGAGCGCGCCCGCCCACGAGTCGAACAGCTGGATCGCGTCGGCCCCGGCGTCGAGCTGCGCGGAGAGGAAGGTGATCGCCATGTCCGCGAGACGCCCGGCCAGCTCGTGCCACAGCTCCGGCTCGGAGTGCATGAGTGCCTTGGTGTGCTCGTGGTTGCGGCTCGGCCCGCCCTCGATGAGGTAGGACGCCAGGGTGAACGGCGCGCCCGCGAACCCGATCAGCGGCGTCTCGCCCAGCGACCCGACCAGCAGCCGGACCCCTTCGGCGACCCGCTCCACCTGCTCCGGTTCCAGCACCGGCAGCGCCCGCACGCCCGCGGCGTAGCGGATCGGCTCGGCGACGACCGGGCCGGTGCCCGCGACGATGTCGATGTCGAGGCCCGCCGCCTTGAGCGGGACGACGATGTCGCTGAAGAGGATGGCCGCGTCGACGCCGTGGCGGCGGATCGGCTGGAGCGTGATCTCGGCGAGCATCTCGGGGTCGAAGCAGGCGTCGAACATCGAGGTGCCCTCACGCAGCGCCCGGTACTCGGGCAGCGACCGGCCTGCCTGGCGCATGAACCACACGGGGGTATGGGCCGGGCGTTCGCCGCGCGCGGCGGCCAGGAACGGCGCACCGGGCAGGGCGCGACGGGCCACTGGGACGGTCTGCGCGGGAGAAGCGACTGAAGGAGACATCACGGTTCATGGTGCCATGGGCGCTCGGAGGCCTTACTCTCGGCGCGCCTGCGCCCCGAACCGGACGATCGCGTCTTACAGTCGGTTGGTGACCGCGATGACGTCAGCACCCGATCTCTTCCGTGAAGCCGTCGCGGCGTTGCAATCGGTCCGGCCCCGCCCCGAAGTGCAGCTGGAGACGATGCGCCCGCCGCAGCGGCTGGCGCCGTGGTCCTACGCGGTGAGCTGCGAAGTGGAAGGGCCGGCGGACGTGCTGGCGTCGGGACGGCTGGTGCTGCTGCACGATCCGGAGGGCCAGGAAGGCTGGGACGGGGTCCTGCGGCTGGTCATGTACGTGCGCGCGGAACTCGACCGGGAACTGGCGACCGATCCCTTCCTGCCCGCGGTGGGCTGGTCGTGGCTGACCGACGCGCTGGAGACCTCCGGCGCGGAGTGGACGGCGCTGGGCGGCACCGTCACCGAGACGTCGTCGGCCCGCTTCGGCGACATTTCCGGGCCCGCGCGCACCGACGATCTGGAACTCCGGGCGTCCTGGACGCCGACGGACGCGGCACTGCGGCCGCACGGGCAGGCGTTCTGCCAGGTGATGGCGAGCGTCGTGGGGCTGCCGCCGGTCGGCGTGACCCTCTTCGAGCAGCGTCAGTCCTCCTGAGCCGCTTCGCGCGGGCGCCGCGCTCGGATCGTTAGAGGCCGGGGCTTAGTAGCATCACCAGCCACAACGACAGCGCGTGAAGGCCCCCTTCCCTCGGCTCAGCCGAGGAAACTCGGCCTTCACCCCTTCCTCAGTACTAGACGGACCTCTTCCTTGCGCCTAAGTACAGGAAGGGGCCTTCATGCACTGGGACCTCCTGATATCAGGCAAGACACGCCGCAGGACCCGCGAGAGGGCTCTCCAGAACGCCCCGGATCACCCAGGAGCCCCCGTCGCGCCGGTGCTCCCGAACCCGGCGGCAAGTCCGTGAAGGCCTCCTTGAGGGATCCAGAGTCCCTCAAGGAGGCCTTGACTGACTTGCGACACCCCTCGGCACCGGTCCCGACACGCCGGATCCCAGCAATCGAGACATAGCATTTGGGTTATTTTGCAATTTCCGGCCACCTAGCGACGCTAGGAAAGCTAGCGGTACTAAAGGTCCCTTGCTTCCACCCGCGGATCCGTGAAGGCCTCCTTCCCTACCCTCAAGGTAGGGAAGGAGGCCTTCACGGACAGCCGCGACGCCCGCCGAGCCGCACGAAGCGCCCGAGGACGCCTCGACTGCTCCGCCTGCGGGCCCCTCAGAGCGTCTGTACGCCACTAAGCCGCGCTTCGGGGCCATCCGGACCGGACCAGCTCCGACCAGCGCGGAGCCGGTCGCTCAGAGGTCTAGACCACCCCGTTCGTGCTAACCCGGCCGTCACCGTCCGCAACAAGATCAAAACCGATCGCGAGCACCCCGAGACGCTTCCGGAGCGTTACCATCATCGTCACCGAGCGAAGCGATCATGGCGCTCCGCGAAGTTGATCAAGCCCCATGCCGGAGGCGGTTTCCGGCCCCCGCCGCACCGCCCGCCGAGGCGCCCTGGCAGAGGCACCGGCAAGTGCACGGCCCATCTGCACAGTCGGTCGAGCCCCGGTAACTCAAGTCCATCGTGTTCTTTCGGCGATGTGTTAGCCACCGGCTGTGTACTAGCCCGATCGTGTTACGACGAACTCCCTGAGTGACTACTCGTTTGAGATAGATACCCATTCGATCCCCCCGCGAAGGCCTCAGGGCGGCTACAGTGCCATCGACGACACCACTTTCGGTCTAAAGCTGGCGCGGCTAAACGGCCGAAAGTCCCGGTGCCGGTCGGGGGGCACGACCGACTCCAGGGAGGTAGTGACGTGGCTACCGTCGGCATTTCTCAGGCCGTCCGATCCACGCCAGCCGGTTCATTGCCGGCGAGCATGGTTCCGCACCCGCGGGAAGAGCTTTTTTCCGTGTTGGTGGTCGATGACCACCCGCTGTTGAGGGAGGCAATCTCAGCAAGACTCGCACAGATGGGTGCGGGCACCGTCCACGAGGCCGCCACGGTGGCCGAGGCGAGGGCGCGAGCACAGGCCACCGGGCCTTGTGACCTGGCGATCCTCGATCTCGGACTGCCGGATGGCAGCGGCATCGAGCTGGTTACGGAACTCCGTAGCCACGGCTGGCCTCGAGTAGTGGTGCTCGCTTCATCAGACGACCCGTACGCGGTCAGGTCGGCGTTCCAGGCCGGCGCCCAGGCATACCTGCTCAAGTCGGCATCGCCGGTCGTAGTGACCGACGGCGTCCGCAGGGTGCTCGAGGGCGGCGTCTACGCGGACCCGAGCGTCGCACCGGTCCTGGCCACCGGCACCCGGGTCGCCGGCACCGACAACACCCCGCGCGAGCTTTCGGCGCGCGAGGTCGAGGTGCTGCAGCTCGTGGCCGACGGCCAGAGCAACAAGGAGATCGGCGAGGAACTCAGCCTCTCCGCTCTCACGGTGAAGTCTCACCTCTCCCGCATCGGGCGCAAGCTCGGCACGGGTGACCGGGCTCAGATGGTGGCGCTGGCCATGCGTGCCGGCGTGATCCGCTGACAAAGGCGAACAGCCCTGCGGGGCGGGCGGACCAGGCGCGGCCCGCTCGTCCCGTAGGGTCTTCACCTATGGAAGGCGACCGACCCGGAGAACCGCAGACGGACCCGAAGACCGGCACCGACGACACCGGTGGACCGGTCCTCCTGCGCGAGCCCGCCGAGGGCACTCCACCGGTGATCGCCGACGCGACCGCCCTCGTCGAAGCCTGCGCGAAGATCGCGGGCGGCAGCGGGGCCATCGCCGTGGACACCGAACGCGCGTCCGGCTACCGATACTGGCCGAAGGCCTACCTCGTGCAGCTGCGCCGAGAAGGCGCCGGTTCCTTCCTCATCGACCCCATTCCGCTCGAAGGGCAGCTCGAACCCCTCGCGGAAGTGCTCAACAACGCCGAATGGGTGCTGCACGCGGCCTCTCAGGACCTGCCGTGCCTCGCCGAACTCGACCTGCACCCGAAGAGCCTCTTCGACACCGAACTCGCCGGACGGCTCGCCGGGTACGAACGCGTCGCCCTCGGCACCCTCGTCGAACTCCTCCTCGGCTACCAGCTGGAGAAGGGCCACAGCGCCGCCGACTGGTCGAAGCGCCCGCTTCCCGTCGATTGGCTGAACTACGCCGCACTCGACGTCGAGCTGCTCCTCGAGCTGAGAGAGAAGCTCGAAGCCGACTTGGCCGACCAGGGCAAGCTCGAATGGGCCCAGCAGGAATTCGAGGCCGTCCGCACCGCGCCGCCGCCGGCCCCTCGGGCCGAGCCGTGGCGCCGGACGTCCGGCGTGCACAAGATCCGCAACGCCCGCGGCCTCGCCGCCGTGCGCGAACTGTGGCAGGCGCGGGACGAACTCGCCCGCAAACGCGACCGCGCGCCGAGCCGGATCCTGCCCGACAGCGCGATCATCAACGCCGTCACCGCGGACCCGAAGACCGTCGACCAGCTGCAGGCGCTGCCGGTATTCAGCGGCCGGGTCCAGCGCAAGTACACCGCGAGCTGGCTGCGGCATCTGCAGGCCGCCCGCGCGCTCCCCGCCGACGAGCTGCCGACCCCCGCGCAGCAGACCGACGGACCGCCGCCGGTGAACCGGTGGTCGGACAAGGATCCCGACGCCGCCGCCCGGCTTTCGGCGGCCCGCGCGGCGCTGTCCGCGATCGCGGAGGACCGGCGGCTCCCGGTGGAGAACCTGCTGCTGCCGGAGCTGGTGCGGCGCACCTGCTGGCGTCCGCCCGCGGACCTGAGCGAGGACTCGGTCGCCCAGGTCCTCCGCGACGGCGGTGCCCGGCCTTGGCAGGTCGAGCTGACGGTGGCGGTGCTGAGCAAGGCGCTCCACGCCACCCCCGCCTGACCCGGCTTCAGCCCTCCAGCAGCGCCCGCGCGGCTCCGCGCAGCGCGGCGTCCGGTTCCCCGAGACCGGCGAGCCTCAGCACGCCGTCGGCCCCTTCGACGGCGTGCGCCTCGACGTCCACGTCCGGCTGGTCACGCCGGACGATCGCGATGCTCTCGACGAGCCCGAACACGAGATCGGTCCGGATGCCGCGAAGGTCTCCGGCGACGCCGGCCGCCGCGACGAGCGAGCCGTAAACGCGTTTGAGCTCCGCCCGCTCGGCCCGGAATCGCGCCAGCCGCGGCGACGAGATCTCCGGCAGCAAGTACAGGGCGCCCAGGTTGTGCCGCGCGCTGCCGAGCAAGTGGATGTCCGCGTAGGCCAGCGCCCACAGCCGCGCGCCGATCGGCGCGAGCTTGGCCGAAAGACCGCCCGCGACGTCCAGTGACGGCCGGACGGTGTCCTCCAGCAGCGCCGCGAGAATGTCCTCTTTGGACGGAAAGTGGTAGTAGAGCGACGCCTGGCGCAGTCCGGCGCGTTCGGCGATGGCCCGCGTGGTCGTCGCCGCGTACCCGGCGCCGGTGAACAGCTCTCCCGCCGCGTCCAAGACGGCGAACCGCGCCTCCCGTTTGCTCGCGGCGGCGCCGCTGGCTCTCGGCCTGCCCACCCCGGTCGTTTTCGTCATCTATCCGATCCTGCCATTTCTCCGCGAAGATCTTTGTTACGTCCGGCGGTCGGCCCAGGTTACCGAATCCGGTATCTGTTAACACCGCGCTTACCCGGCGGAGATCGGAAGGATCCCGCACGCGCTTAATTTCGGTCAGCCGATCGAAATCCGGCCCTTGAGACAGGAGCCTCCGCAATGCCTTCCGAGGACCTTTCCGCCTTCGGGTACCGCCAAGAACTTCGCCGGACACTGGGCGGTTTCTCCGCCTTCGCCGCGGGTTTCTCCTTCGTTTCCATCCTGACCACGGTGTTCCAGCTGTTCGCCTTCGGTTATTCCTTCGGCGACACGCTCTTCTTCTGGACATGGCCGCTGGTGATCGCCGGGCAATTGCTCGTCGCGCTCAACTTCGCCGAACTCGCCGCCCGATTTCCGCTGGCCGGATCGGTTTACCAGTGGGCGAAACACCTCTCCCCCGGATTCGCGGGGTGGCTCGCCGGCTGGATGATGCTGGTGGGCTGCGTCGTGGCCCTCGCCGGCGCCGCGATCGCGCTGCAGGTCGTCCTCCCGTCGGTCTGGAGCGGGTTCCAGCTCGTCGGCGGGGACCCGGCGATCACCTCCCCGACCGGCGCCAGCAACGCGGTCCTGCTCGGCACCCTGCTGATCGTCCTCACCACCGCGATCAACGCGGGCGGCGTGCGGCTGATGGCGCGGATCAACGACATCGGGGTCGGGGCCGAACTCGTCGGGGTCCTCGTGCTGATCATCGGTCTCGCGCTGTTCGCCGTCCGCGGCCCGCAGGTCGTGCTCCAGCCTGCCGGCGAAAGCCCGGGAGCAGGTGGCGTTCTCGCTTCGGCACTGATGGCCGCGTACGTTCTGTACGGTTTCGACACCGCCGCCTCCGTCGCCGAAGAGACCAAGGACGCCCGCCACATCGCCCCGCGCGCCGTACTTCGCGCACTGTTGATCTCCGGGGTCGGTGGCCTCGCCGTCGTCGTCACCGCGCTGATGGCGGCACCGAGCCTGACCGACGGGCAGCTGGCCGGGAAAGGCCTGCCGTACGTGATCACGGCCGTCTTCGGCGACACACTCGGCCGGGTCTTCCTCGCCGACGTCGCGATCGCGGTCGTCGTCTGCACCCTGACCATCCAGACCGGCACCGTCAGGCTGATCTACTCGATGGCCCGCGACGGCGCGCTCCCCGGTGCCAGGAGGCTTTCCGCGGTCAACGCCCGCACCGGTACGCCGATCGCGCCCGCCGTGCTGTCCGGGGTGCTCGCCATCGGGCTTCTGCTGCTGAACCTGGGGAATCCGACCATCTTCAGCACCATCACCGGCACTTCGGTGGTCGTCGTCTACCTGGCCTATCTCCTGGTGACCGGACCGCTGCTGATCCGGCGCCGTCAAGGGCGTTTCACCGCCGAACCCGGCCATTTCTCCCTGGGACGATGGGCTATTCCGGTCAACATCGCGGCAGTAGGGTACGGCGCGATGATGATCGTCAACATCGCTTGGCCACGAGCCGAGATCTACGACCTGGCGGGCACCGGTTCCGTCTGGGTCCTGTTGTTCCCGATCGAGTTCGTCGGCGCCGCGCTGCTCACCGGCTACCTCTGCTGGCGCCGCCGCTCCGCGCTCACCACGGTTCCCGTCCCCGCGACCTGAAGGAAGGTTCCATGAGCACGACATCGACCACGTACGGCGCTCGCGACCACGCCCGCGCCCAAGCGGGCACGGTGGCCGAAGCGATGCCCGCCATCCCCGCGTCCACCTGGCCGGATCCGCCGCCCGGGATCGACCCGGCGAAGCTGGTCTGGGCCGAGACAGTCGCCGGCGGCGGCTACACCCACAAGGTCCTCGCCCGCGGCACCGAGCTGCGGCTGACCGACGTCGAGGGCGACGCCTGCGCGCATCTGCTGCTGTTCAACGCGGACCAGCCTTGGGAGCGGCTGAACGTCGCGGACACGGTGAAGGTCCAGTGGAACGCCTATCTCGGCGAGGCGATCGCCCTGCTGTCGGACCAGGCTCGGGTGCTCGCGACCGTCGTCACCGACGAGAGCGACAAGCACGACGCCCTCTGCGGCACATCCACTGTGGACGGCAACGCCGAGCGCTACGGGGACGGGAGCCCGCAGGGCGATTCGCCGTCGGGGAACGCGCTGTTCACCCTCGCCGCCGCCAAACACGGCCTCACTCCGCGCGATCTGCCGCCGAGCCTCTCCTTCTTCCAAGGCGTGCGCGTGGAGGCCGACGGAGGGCTGACCTTCACCGGTTCGGCGGGCGCCGGCAAATCCGTGGTCCTGCGCACGGAACTCCCGGTGGTCGTCCTGATCGCCAACGTGCCGCATCCGCTCGACCCGCGGCCGGACTACACGGTCACCCCGCTGCGCGTCCTCGCCCAGCGCTCGGCGCCGTCCACTCCGGACAGTCCTGAATGGACGGCGTCACCCGAGGCACAGCGCGCCTTCGAGAACACCGCCGACTACCTCACCGCAAGGGGCCTTGCATGAAGATCATCTCCGACACCGAGGTCGCCGCGCGGGCGCCGTACTCCACCGTGCTCCGCGAGGGCGAGACGCTCGCGATCATCGATCTCGGCGGCAACCAGGCCGTCGACTTCCTCTGCTACGACGCCGCCGACACGGCGAAGAGATACAGCGCGGCCACCACGATCGCCGCGCAGCGCAACATCTTCCTCACCACCGGCAGCGTCCTGCGCACCGGTGAGGGCGCGCCGCTGCTCACCGTCGTCGAGGACACTTGCGGACGGCACGACACGATCGGCGGCGCCTGCAGCAAGGAATCGAACAGCCTCCGCTACGGCCAGCACACGCGGTACCAGCACGCCTGCGTCGAGAACTTCCTGACCGAAGGCGCCAAATGGGGTCTCGGCAAACGCGATCTGGTCAGCAACGTCAACTGGTACATGAACGTGCCGGTGGAACAGGACGGCACGCTCGGCATCGTCGACGGCATCTCCGCGCCGGGTCTCGAAGTCAAGCTGCGCGCCGAAACCGACGTCCTGGTGCTGGTGTCGAACTGCCCGCAGATCAACAACCCGTGCAACGGCTTCGATCCGACGCCGGTCCGGATGATCGTCACCGGCGGTGGCGTGTGAAACTGCTCGTCGCCAACCGGGGGGAAATCGCGGTCCGGATCATCCGGACCGCCAGGGAGATGGGCATTCCGACGGTCGCCGTCTACTCCGACGCCGACCGCACGGCCGCGCACGTACGGCTTTCCGACGAAGCCGTCCGGCTCGGCCCGGCGCCGGCGAGGGAGAGTTACCTCCTCGGCGACGCCATCATCGAAGCCGCGCTGAAGACCGGGGCGGACACTATCCATCCCGGCTACGGCTTCCTGTCCGAGGACGCCGCTTTCGCCAGGGCGGTGGAAGCGGCCGGGATGCGGTTCGCCGGTCCTACCGCGGACCATCTCGAGATCTTCGGCAGCAAGCACACCGCGCGGGCGAAGGCCGCCGAGGCCGGTGTCCCGATGCTGCCCGGCACCGGGTTGCTGGACACCCTGGCCGACGCCGAAGCCGCGGCGGCCGAGGTCGGCTATCCGGTGATGCTCAAGGCCACCGGCGGGGGCGGCGGGATCGGCATGCGTGCCTGCGCGTCCGCCGTCGAACTGCGGGACGCCTGGGAAGCGGTACGGAGCATCGCGGCCAAGAGCTTTTCGACCCCGGGAGTGTTCCTCGAACGGCTCGTGACGCACGCGCGGCACGTCGAGGTCCAGGTGTTCGGCGACGGCGCGGGCACGGTGCTGGCGCTCGGCACGCGGGACTGCACCTTGCAGCGGCGCAACCAGAAGGTGCTCGAAGAGTGCCCCGCGCCGGGCTTGCCCGATGCGGTGCGGGAGAAACTGGTCTCGACGGCCGTCGCCCTCTGCGCTTCAGTGCGCTACCGGTCGGCCGGGACGGTGGAGTTCATCTACGACCCGGACCGCGAAGAGGCCGCGTTCCTCGAAGTCAACACGAGGCTGCAGGTCGAGCATCCGGTCACCGAGGCGGTGTACGGGATCGACCTCGTCGAGTGGATGCTCCGGCTCGCCGACGGCGACACCGGGATGTTCACCACCACGCCAGCGCCCCGCGGGCACGCCGTCGAAGCGCGGCTCTACGCCGAGGATCCGGCCGCCGGGCACCGGCCGAGCGCGGGCCTGCTGACCCGCGCCGACTTCCCCGAAGGCGTCCGGGTCGACACCTGGGTCGAGGCCGGGGCGAACGTGACGACGCATTACGACCCGTTGCTCGCCAAGGTGATCACCGTCGGCGCGGACCGGGCCGAGGCGCTGTCCGCGCTGGGCGAGGCGCTCGGCGAAAGCCGGGTGGACGGCGTCCGCACGAACCTCGGCCAACTGCGCGCGGTCGCCGCTGATCAGCGGCTGCGCGACGTCACCCACGACACCGCGACGCTGGACACGATCGCCGACCCCGAGCCGCGGATCGAGGTCCTGCGGGGCGGCACGATGACCACCGTCCAGGACTGGCCGGGACGGCTGGGCTTCTGGCACGTGGGTGTCCCGCCGAACGGGCCGATGGACGATTTGTCCCTGCGCCTGGGCAACCGCGCGCTGGGCAATCCCGAAGGCGCGGCGGGCCTGGAGTGCACTGTGGACGGTGTCTCCCTGCGGTTCACCGAAGACGCAATCGTTTGCGTCACCGGATCGCCGTCACCGGTGACCCTCGACGGCACCGCTGTTCCACAGTGGACGCCCGTCGAGGTCCCCGCCGGCGGCGTGCTCGACGTCGGCACGGGGACAGCCGGGCTCCGCGCGTACGTCCTCGTCCGCGGCGGGATCGACGTGCCGGACTTCCTGGGCAGTGCGGCGACGTTCACCCTCGGCGGCTTCGGCGGACATGGCGGGCGCGCGCTGGCGACCGGTGACGTCCTCTCCCCCGGTCCGGAACCGGAGAACGCCGTCACCGGAACGGTTCCCGAGGCCGAGCGGCCGATTTTCGCGACGCACTGGGAGATCGGTGCCTCGGAGGGGCCGCACGCGGCGCCGGAGTTCTTCACCCGGGACGACGTCGAGACGTTCTACGCCACGGACTGGGAAGTGCACTTCAACTCCGCGCGGACCGGCGTCCGGCTCGTCGGGCCCCGGCCCCGCTGGGCGCGGGAAGACGGCGGCGAGGCGGGCCTGCACCCGTCGAACATCCACGACACGCCGTACGCGATCGGCGCCGTCGACTACACCGGCGACCTGCCGATCCTGCTGGGCCCGGACGGGCCGAGCCTCGGCGGTTTCGTCTGCCCGGCGACCGTGGTGACCGGGCAGCGCTGGAAACTCGGCCAGCTGCGGCCAGGCGACACCGTGCGGTTCGTGCCGATCACCATCGAGCACGCGGGCGCGTTGCGCGACGAACCGGCCAAGGCGGTCAAGGCGAGCCGGCAGCCGATCGACGACGGCGGCATCCTCGGCCGTCTGTCCACATCGGACGAGAACCCCGAGGTCACCTACCGGCGCAGCGGCGACGACAACCTGCTGATCGAGTACGGGCCGATGAAACTCGACCTGGCCCTGCGGATGCGGGTCCACGCGCTGGCCGATCGGCTGGCCACGGAAGGGCTCGACGGTGTCGTGGACCTGACCCCGGGCATCCGCTCGCTGCAGGTGCACGTCGATCCGGACGTGCTGCCGGTGCCGAAACTGCTCGGCCTCGTGCAGGAGGTGGAGCACGATCTGCCGCGCACCGCCGATCTCGTGGTACCGAGCCGCACCGTGCGGCTGCCGTTGTCGTGGGACGACCCGGCGACGCGCGAGGCGATCGAGCGGTACATGGCCGGCGTACGCGACGACGCGCCGTGGTGCCCGTGGAACATCGAGTTCATCCGGCGGGTCAACGGTCTGTCCAGTGTGGACGATGTCTATCGCACGGTGTTCGACGCGGAGTACCTGGTGCTCGGCCTCGGTGACGTCTATCTCGGTGCGCCGGTGGCCACTCCGCTGGACCCGCGGCACCGGCTGGTGACCACGAAGTACAACCCCGCCCGCACCTGGACCGCGGAGAACTCGGTCGGCATCGGCGGCTCGTACCTGTGCATCTACGGGATGGAAGGCCCCGGCGGGTACCAGTTCGTCGGGCGGACCGTGCAGGTGTGGAGCGGCTGGCGGCAACGCGGATCGTTCGAGCCGGGTTCGCCGTGGCTGCTGCGCTTCTTCGACCGGATCTCGTGGTATCCGGTGACCGCCGAGGAACTGATGGATCTGCGGGCTCGGAGTTCGGCGGGGGAACTGGAACTCGACATCACCGACGGCGAGTTCGCGCTGGCGGACCACGAGCGGTTCCTCGCCGACAACGCCGATGACATCGCCTCGTTCCGGGCGAAGCAGAGCGCGGCGTTCGAGGCGGAACGGCAGGCCTGGGCGGCGGCGGGCGAATTCGACCCGCGACCGGAACCCGTCGGAGCCAAGGTCCCGACCACGAAGGTCGAGGCCCCGCCCGGTGGGTACGTCGTCGAAGCACCGTTCGCCGCGACCGTCTGGCGGGTGGACGTCGAGCCCGGCAAGGAGGTCGGCCCGGCGGAGACGCTGGTGATCCTCGAGGCGATGAAGACCGAGGCGCGGATCCCCGCGCCCGCCGCCGGGGAGGTCGTCGAGGTGCTCGTCTCCCCCGGCGATCAGGTCGCCCCCGGCACCCCTCTGGTGGTACTGGGAAGGAGCGCGGGATGAGCGTGCTGGAGCGGGTGCGCGCCGCGTACCACCGGATCGCGCGGGTCGACCGGCCCGAGATCTGGATCGACCTGCGTCCCGAGGAGGACGTCCTCGCCGACGCGGAGACGCTGGAAGCCCGTCGTGCGGCGGGGGAATCCTTGCCGCTGTACGGGAAACTCGCCGCGGTCAAGGGCAACATCGACGTCGCCGGGCTGCCGACGACGGCGGCGTGCCCCGAGTACGCCTATCAGCCGGACGAGGACGCGCCGGTGGTGGCGAGGCTGCGCGAGGCCGGGGCCCTGATCCTGGGCACCACCAATCTGGACCAGTTCGCGACCGGGCTGGTCGGCACGCGCAGCCCGCACGGCGCGGTCCGGAACGCGATCGATCCGGCGTACGTTTCGGGCGGGTCGAGTTCGGGGTCGGCGGTCGCGGTGGCGCTCGGGATCGCGGATCTCGCGCTGGGCACGGATACCGCCGGATCGGGCCGGGTCCCGGCGGCGTTCAACGGGATCGTCGGGCTGAAGCCGACGCGGGGGCTGCTGCCGACGACCGGTGTCGTGCCCGCGTGCGCGAGCATCGACTGCGTGACCGTGTTCGCGCGGACGGTCGATGAGGCTTCCGCGGCGTTCGCCTGCCTGAGCGAGCCTCGGGAGCTTCCGGTCGTCAACCGTCCTTTCCGGATCGGTGTGCCGTCCGAGGTGGGGCCGCTCCAGGACGGGTGGGCCGAAGCGTTCTCCGCGGCGGCTCACGAGTTCCGCGACGCGGGCGCCGAACTGGTCACTGTCGACATATCGGCGTTCCTGGCCGCGGCGCGTCTGCTGTACGAGGGCGCCTTCGTGGCCGAGCGGTACTCGGCGGTGGGCGAGTTCATCGACGCCCACCCGGACGCCGTCGATCCGGCCGTGCGGCGGATCATCGGCGCGGCGAAGGACATCCCGGCGCATCGGTTGTTCTCCGACCTCGCGACGCTCGGGGATCTGGAGCGTGAGGCGTCGGCTGTTTTGTCCACTGTGGACTGCGTCCTGCTGCCCACGACGACGGAACACCCGACGATCGCCGACGTCGAGGCAGATCCGCTGGGGGTGAACGCCCGGCTGGGCCGGTTCACGAACTCGACGAACCTGCTGGGCCTGTCGTCGCTCGCCGTTCCCGCCGGAACGGTCGGCGGGCTGCCGTTCGGGGTGATGCTGGTCGGCGCCGCGTACGCCGACCGGATCCTCGCCGACGTCGCCCGCTCGGTGCCGCGGCGGACGCGGATCGCCGTCGTCGGCGCCCATCTGCGCGGGCAGCAGCTGAACCACGAACTGACCTCGCGGGGTGGCCGGTTCGTTTCCGCGGGACCGACGGCGGCCGAGTACCGGCTCCACGCGCTGGACACCGTCCCGCCCAAACCCGGTCTCGTCCGGGTCGCTTCGGGCGGCGCGGCGATCGAGGCCGAGGTGTGGGACCTGCCACTCGCGGGCTTCGGGGAGTTCGTCGCCGGTGTCCCGGCGCCGCTGGCGATCGGGAAGGTGCGGCTGGCCGATGGGAGCGAGGTGTCCGGGTTCGTCTGCGAGCCTGGCGCGGTGGTGGGCGCCGAAGACATCACGGGGTACGGCGGGTGGCTCGGCTACCTGAGCCGCTGAGTCACGTCGTGAGTGGCGATTCGGGTTAGAACCCGAATCGCCACTCACGACCCCCTGCGGTACTGGCCTACCGGGACTCACCAGGGCTTTTCCGATTTGGTTGGCCTTCCGGGCGGTTCTGGGAACAACCTCACAAACCCTGGCGCCCCGCCGGACGCTGGGTAGCTTCGGGGTGGTGCCGACCACCTCCACCTCCCACCGCCGGACCGCGATCAGCGTGTTCGTGGCACTGGGTCTCGTCGGGGCCGCGATGGTGACGCTGGGAGCCACCGGCGTGGCCGTCAAGGCAGTGAACGGGCAGGCGCTCGCGGTCCTCGAAGAGGTCCCCGGACCCGAATCCGGCCCGACGTGCGCTGTCGACAAGCGTTATGTCGACGAAGAGACCTTCGGCATGCGCCCGGACGTGATCGAAGCGTGGAACGCCCTGCGCGCCAAGGCCAAAGCACAGAACATCACGCTTTGCGTGAACGACGGCAAGCGTAGCCGGAGCCAGCAGCAGCGCGAGTTCGACAAGGCCGTCGAGCGGTTCGGCTCCGTGGAGCAAGCCAAGAAGTGGGCACTGCAGCCGGAGACGTCCATGCACGTCAAGGGAATCGCCGTCGACATCCAGCCGCTGAACTCGGCCGCGTGGGTGGACAAGAACGGCGGCGCGCTCGGCTGGTGCCGCCGCTACGACAACGAGAAATGGCACTTCGAGTACGACCCGGCCTACAAGACCAGCGGTTGCCCGGCCCTGCTTCCCAGTGCCACCGGCAACTAGGCCGGGACTCGCGTGCTTGGACGCGGAACTCGCGTGATCGAAGGCGGAACTCCTCCGAACACGCGAGTTCCGCCTTCGATCACGCGAGTCCCGGATTCCCTCACGTGAGGGTTTCGGCCACGTACTTCGCGGCCTCGGCGAGGAGCGCCTGGTCGTACGGAGCGTCCTTGGTCGCCTTGCTGGACATGATCGCGACGACGAGCGGCGCCCTGTCCGGCGGCCATACGACGGCGATGTCGTTCAACGTGCCGTAGTCGCCGGTCCCGGTCTTGTCGGCGACGGTCCAGCCGGACGGCAGGCCCGCCCGGATCCGCTGGGCGCCGGTGGTGTTGCGCCGGAAGAGGTCGCGCAGGAAGTCCCGTTTGTCGGCCGTCAGCGTGTCGCCCAGCACGATCTCCCGGTAGTCGGCGGCGAAAGCGCGCGGAGTCGTGGTGTCACGAAGATCGCCCGGGGTGGCCTCGGTGATGGCCGGCTCGACCCGGTCCATCCGCGTGACGGTGTCGCCGATGCTGCGCGTGAACGCCGTCAGCGCGGCGGGGCCGCCGAGGTCCCGCAGCAGCAGATTGCCCGCGGTGCCGTCGCTGAACCGGATGGCGGCGTCGCACAGCTGGCGGATGGTCATCCCGGTGGCCACGTGCTGCCCGGTGACCGGAGCGTGTTTCATCAGGTCGTCGCGCGAGTATTCGACCCGGGTTTCCAGATGCGACAACGGATTGCGCTGCAGGACCGCGGCCGCCGCCACCCCTTTGAACGTCGAGCAGAACGCGAAGCGCTCGTCGGCGCGGTGCTCGACCGTGGCGCCGCCTCCGGTGTCGACCGCGTACACGCCGAGCCTGGCGTCGAACTTCTTTTCCAGCTCCATCAACCGGTCGTGGAACTGCCGGGAAGGAGAAGGCGGAGGCGGAGGAGATGAAGGGCTCGGAGGCGGGGTCCCGCGGGTGCAGGCGGCCAGCGACGCGAGGACCGCCATCCCCAGCAGCGCACGACGGGTGACGGCCGGCCCCGGCGAGTTCATCGTGATCCCTCCCCCTGATCACGTCGAACATAGCAACTTCCCCACCACCCCCGGATCGGCCAAGCGGCCGAGGCGGGTGACCCCGGGAGTGTGCCTTCCCCCACTCGACCGGGCCACCATCCTGGTTACCGACGGGTAACCGGGGCTAGGGTGCGGTCAGGACTACCTCAACTTCAGGAGCATTCGTGGCCGCAGGAGCAACACCGCTCGCGCCGAACGCGCGGTCGGTACGCAATGTCGCCTTCGTCGAAGGGGTGCGAACGCCCTTCGGCAAGGCAGGCGAAAAGGGTATGTACGCCGGCACTCGTGCCGACGATCTCGTCGTCAACGCCATCCGTGAACTGCTGCGGCGGCATCCCGAGCTGCCGCCCGAGCGCGTCGACGAGGTGGCGATCGCCGCCACCACCCAGATCGGGGACCAGGGCCTGACCATCGGCCGCACCGCCGCGCTGCTGGCCGGCCTGCCGAAGTCGGTGCCCGGCTTCGCGCTGGACCGGATGTGCGCGGGCGCGATGACCGCGGTCACCACGACCGCGAGCGGGATCGGCTTCGGCGCGTACGACATCGCCATCGCCGGCGGCGTCGAGCACATGGGCCGCCACCCGATGGGCGAGGGCGTCGACCCGAATCCGCGCATCATCGCCGACAAGCTGGTCGACCCGACGGCGCTCGTGATGGGCCAGACCGCGGAGAACCTGCACGACCGGTTCCCGGCCATCACCAAGCAGCGCACCGACGCCTTCGCCGCGCGCAGCCAGGAGAAGTACGCCGAGGCCGTGAAAACCGGCAAGATCGGCCCCGAGCTGGTCCCGGTCGCCACCCGGTCAAAAGTTCAATCAGCGGAGCGAAGCTCCTCCGCTGAGGGCGGCGGCGGGGGCATGGATGGACTGGGCTGGGGCCTCGCGACCGAGGACGAGCCGCCGCGTCCCGGTACCACCGTCGAGCAGCTCGCCGGGCTGAAGACGCCGTTCCGCCCGCACGGCCGGATCACCGCGGGCAACGCGGCCGGCCTCAACGACGGCGCCACCGCGGCGCTGCTCGCCGACGAGGACACCGCCCGCGAACTCGGCCTGCCGATCGGCATGCGCCTGGTGGGCTACTCCTTCGCCGGTGTCGAGCCGGAGGTCATGGGTATCGGCCCGGTGCCCGCCACCGAGAAGCTGTTCAAGCGCACCGGTCTGTCGATCGACGACATCGGCCTGTTCGAGATCAACGAGGCGTTCGCCGTCCAGGTGCTCGCGTTCCTCGACCACTTCGGCATCGCCGACGACGACCCCCGCGTCAACCAGTGGGGTGGCGCGATCGCCTGCGGTCACCCGCTCGCCTCGTCCGGTGTCCGGCTGATGACGCAGCTCTCGCGTCAGTTCGCCGAGCGCCCCGACGTGCGCTACGGCCTGACCACCATGTGCATCGGTATCGGCATGGGCGGCACTGTGATCTGGGAAAACCCGGCCTTCGAGGGGGCGAAGTAATGACTTTCACCGCTGCACAGGCGAAAGCCGCCTTCCCCGACGAGGTCGTCACGAACGCGGTCACGCGGCTGGTGAAGGTGCCCGGGCTCGACAAGCCGGTCGCGCTGATCACCCTGGACAACGGCCACGACCACACCCGGCCGAACACCTTCGGCCCGCAGGGCCTGGTGAGCCTCGACGCCGCGATCGACGCCGCCTTCGCCGCGGAACCCGCCGCGATCGCGGTCACCGGCAAGCCGTTCATCTTCGCCGTCGGCGCCGACCTTTCCGGTGTCGAAGCGGTCGCGGATCCGGCGCTGGCGCGGGAGATCGCGCAGACCGGGCACGACGTGTTCCGGCGCCTCACCGAATCCGAGATCCCGACGTTCGGGTTCATCAACGGCGCGGTGATGGGCGGCGGGCTCGAACTCGCGCTCTCCTGCCACTACCGCACGCTTTCGGAGAACACCGCCGCGATCGCGTTCCCCGAGGTCTTCCTCGGCCTGTTCCCCGGCTGGGGCGGCACGCAGCTGCTGCCGAACCTGATCGGGCCGGACGCCGCGGTCACCGTGATCATCGAGAACGCCCTGGCGCAGAACAAGATGCTCAAGGTCGCGCAGGCGGCCGAGCTCGGCATCGTCGACGAGGTCTTCGGTTCGGCCGACTACCTGGAGCAGTCCCTGCTGTGGCTGGCGAAGGTCGTCAACGGCGAGATCACCCCCGCCCGCCGCGAGATCGACCGCGGCGCGGGCTGGGACGCCGCGATCGCCCGCGCCAAGGCCATTGTGGACGGACGAACCAAGGGCGCCTCCCCCGGTGCGACCAAGGCCGTCGAGCTGCTGGAGCTGGCCCGCGAGAACGATCTGGACCGCGGCTACGCGGCCGAGACCGACGGGCTCGCCGAACTGCTGATGGACGACACCCTGCGTGCCGGGCTGTACTCGTTCAACCTGGTCAACAAGCGCGCCAAGCGGCCGGCGGGCGCGCCGGACAAGTCGCTGGCGCGCAAGGTGAACAAGGTCGGCATCGTCGGCGCGGGCCTGATGGCCAGCCAGATGGCGCTGCTGTTCGTCCGTCGTCTCAAGGTGCCGGTGGTGCTCACCGACGTCGACCAGGAACGCGTCGACAAGGGCGTGTCCTATGTGCACGGTGAGATCGACAAGCTGCTGGCCAAGAAGCGGGTTTCGCCGGACGGCGCGAACCGGCTGAAGGCGCTCGTCACCGGCTCGCTCGACAAGTCCGCCTTCGCCGACGCCGACTTCGTGATCGAAGCGGTGTTCGAGGAGCTGGGCGTCAAGCAGAAGGTCTTCGCCGACCTGGAGCAGTACGTCTCGCCCGAGGCGATCCTGGCGACGAACACCTCGTCACTGTCGATCACCGCGATGGCGTCGCAGCTCAAACATCCGGAGCGCGTGGTCGGGTTCCACTTCTTCAACCCGGTCGCGGTGATGCCGCTGCTCGAGATCGTCCGCGCGGAGAAGACCGACGACGCCACGCTGGCGACGGCGTTCGCGCTCGGCAAGCAGCTCAAGAAGTCGAGCGTGCTGGTCAAGGACGCGTCCGCGTTCGTGGTCAACCGGCTGCTGCTGCGGTTCCTCGGCGAGGTGCTGGTGACCGTGGACGAGGGCACGCCGTTCGACGTCGCCGACAAGGCGCTCGAGCCGCTGGGCCTGCCGATGACGCCGCTGACGCTGATGCAGCTCGTCGGCCCGGCGATCGCCCTGCACGTCGGGGAGACCCTGCACGAGGCGTTCCCGGACCGGTTCACCGTCAGCGAGAACCTCGACCGGTTCGTCAAGGCGGGCAAGAAGGGCGTCTGGCAGTGGGACGACAAGGGCAACGCCACCGTCGACCCCGAGGTGGCCGAACTCTGGCAACAGGGCGACGCGCCGTCGACCTCCGAGCAGGTGCGTGACCGCGCGCTGGCGGCGATCGCCGAAGAGATCCGGATCATGCTCGACGAGGGCGTGGTCGCGGAGGCGCAGGACATCGACCTGTGCCTGATCCTCGGCGCTGGCTGGCCGTTCTGGCTCGGCGGCATCACGCCGTACCTGGACCGGGCGGGTGTGTCCGAGAAGGTCAACGGCAAGCCGTTCCTGGCCCCGGGCTTGGCGAGCGTGCCGCTCTCCTGAGGCCGCGACGAAAGGCCACCGTCGGCGATCCCTTGATCGCAGGCGGTGGCCTTTCACGTTTTTCGTGGATTTCATGGCGGATGACTGCGTTTTCGTGAAACCTTGTCTCCGAGCCGGAAGGTTCGTCTCCCCGGCCATCCCCCGGGGAGACGGACTGTCAGCGTTCTCCTGAAGGCGGGCAGGGCGGCGGCGTGGTCGTCATCCGAGCGGCGATCCGCGCGGGATCGAGTAGGTCGACCTTCTCCGCCTCGGGGAACCGCTGCCGCAACTCGTTCGCCCACGCTTCGACGTCGGTTCCGGCCACGGGTACGAGAGGGACGGCCGCGGGGAGCACGTCCGGCGTCGCCGGCTCCAGCATTTCCGGCCGGTCCGCGAAGATCTTCTTGAAGCGCTCGGACGCCACTGTCTTGGTTTCGGTGAGCATCCGGCGGGCTTTCGGATCGTCCCGGGGCGCCTGGGCGACGACGGTCATGTCCGCGTCGGTACCGACCACCCACAGCAACCGCCGCGGCGCCTTGGGTGTCCGTTCCGGTTCCTCCACAGGGACGATCATCACACGGCGCGGTTCATTCGCCGTCCGGACACCGCCCGTTCAGCGAGGCTCTTTAGCGTGCCGCCGGTGAACAGCGAAAAACCCGGCGTCGACCGCCGCGGATTCCTCAAGCGCGCCGGCCTCGTGTCCGCGGCGGCCGCGGGCGCCCCGCTCGCCGCCACCGCCCCGGCGGAAGCCCTCGATCTCGACATCGATCTCGACATCGATGTCAACCTGCTCTTCGGCCGGGACCGCTACCGGTGGCTGGTGGGCGATCACCACATCCACACGCAGTACTCCTACGACGCGATGTACACAGTGGACGGAATCGCCGACGGCGCCCGCCGTCACGGGGCGGACTGGGCGGTGATCACCGATCACGGCCACGCCGCGCACGAGAAGTCGTCGGTGGAGCGCACGGACGCCGCGATCCGGGCGGCGCAGCGCGAGCACCCCGATCTCCTGCTGTGGCAGGGCATGGAGTGGAACGTGCCGGGCGCCGAGCACGCGACGCTGTTCTTCCAGGCGGGTGCGAACCAGGCCGCGAAACTGCGTGAGTTCGAGCGCGCCTTCGACTGGCGGCTGACCGGGACCGAGCCGGGCACTCCGGACAACGAGGCGCTGGCCGTCGCGGCGATCCGCTGGCTCGCCGCCGAAGAGCGGGCCCGCCGGATCCACGCGCCGGTGGTGGTGATCAACCATCCGCTGCGCAACGGCCGGATCGCCCCGCACGAGCTCCGCGCGCTGCGCGACGCCGCGCCCGGGATCGTCATCGGCATGGAAGGCGCGCCGGGCGCCCAGGCCGACGGCTTTCCGAAACCGCTCGGGAGCGGTGGTGGCGCGCGCGGCGGTTACGGCAACTCTCCCGGTTCGAACTCGTGGCCGGGCTTCCCGGAGTCGGCCTACCGCACCTACGGCGGCTTCGACTGGAGCACCGCGACCGTCGGCGGCCTGTGGGATTCGCTCCTGGCCGAAGGAAAGCCGTGGTGGATCACCAGCAACTCCGACTCGCACTACAACCGCGGCGACACCCACGTCCGGCCCGGCGTCCCGGACGGGTACTACGACGAGCACGGCGCCTACCCGGACCCGATCGACACCGGCGTCCCGCAGACTCTGCCTCCGTACGCGGACTTCGCGCCCGCTGAGTTCAGCCGAACCGTCGTCGGCGTGTCACGCCGAAGCCACGAAGGCGTGTTGGAGGGCCTGCGCGCGGGACGCGTCTGGGTGGTGCACGGCGGGCTCGCGCAGGAACTGGAGTTCGGCGCGTACAGCGGCTGGAGCTCGGCGACGATGGGCGGCAGGCTGCGGGTCCGGCGCGGATCCGACGTCACGGTCGTCGTCTCGGCGAAGCTGGCCGCCCGGCCGAACGGCGGCGGCACGATCCCCCGGCTCGCGCGGCTCGACCTCGTTTCGGGACCGGTGACCGGCCCGGCCGCCGACCGGGACACCCAGACCGCCCCGGGAACGCGGGTCGTGCGGTCCTTCGAACCGCGTTGGGCACCGGGGCGCCGGGTGGCCTTCCGGCACACCTTCCGCAACGTGCGTGAGCCGTTCTTCGTACGCCCGCGCGGCACCGACGGCAAGAAGCACGTGCCCGGCGGGATCGAGCCGAGCGCCGACGTGATCGGGCAGTCGAACCCGTTCGAAGACCTGTGGCTGTACGGGAACCCGATCTTCGTGGACGTGCGGTAAGCACACGGTCCCGCGAACCAGCAGACCTGAGGATGAAGGGGACTTTCCCCTCATGGCATGCCCGGAATGTCCCCTTCACCTCGCTGTCCGATTAATGCCTATATGCACGGTTTCTTCTGGGGTCGTGAGTGGCAATGAGGGTTAGAACCCTCATTGCCACTCACGACCTACGCGCGAAGCTACGCGAAATACCCAAAACGGGCACTTCAATCCCAGAAATCGTCCTTTATGGACAGTCCAGAACGCGCCGAAACCCTAGGCGCCCAGCTTGTCCGGGTCCGGCCCCAGCCGCTTCCCCTGCTCCAGCGTCGCGATCGCGGCGCCGTCGTGGGCGTCGAGCGCGAAGTCGAAGACGTCCATGTTCTCCTTGATCCGTTCCGGCGTGACCGACTTCGGGATCACCAGGTGGTTCATCTCGACGTGCCAGCGGAGCACGATCTGCGCCGGAGTCTTGCCGTGCTTCTCCGCGATCGTGGTGATCTTCTCGTCGGCGAGCAGGTCCCCGCCGCGCGCCAGCGGACCCCAGGCCTCGGTGACGATCTCGTGCTTCTCGTGGAAGTCCCGCAGCAACGGCTGCTGCAGCCACGGGTGGCATTCGATCTGGTTCACCGCCGGGACGATCCCGGTCTCTTCGATCAGCCGCTCCAGATGCGGGATCTGGAAGTTCGAGACGCCGATCGCCTTCGCCCGGCCGTCGGAGGCGATCTTTTCCAGCGCCCGCCACGTTTCCACGTACTTGTCCTGCGCGGGCAGCGGCCAGTGGATCAGGTACAGATCGACATACTCGAGACCGAGTTCGCTCAGACTCGTGTCGAAGGCACGCAACGCCGAGTCGTAGCCGTGCTCGGTGTTCCACAGTTTCGTGGTGACGAACAGTTCCTCGCGGGGCAGCCCGCTGGTGCGAACGGCCTCGCCGACTCCGCGTTCGTTGGCGTACAGGGTCGCCGTGTCGATGGCCCGGTAACCCGCCCCGATGGCGGTACGGACCGCGTCCACGACCTCGTCGTCGCCGATCTTGTACACCCCGAACCCGAGTTGCGGGAGGGACGTTCCGTTGTTCAGCCGAATGCTGGGGACCATGCTTGAACCGTAACCCCAGCCGGGGGTCAAGGCAGAGCGGGCAGGTGCACGGTCACCGAAAGACCGCCGCCCACAACGGGTTCCGCGGACACCGTGCCGCCGTGCGCCTGGACCGCGGCCCGCACGATCGAAAGCCCCAGCCCGGCACCGGTGCGGGCGGTCCTGGCGACGCCGGCGCGGCGGAACGGTTCGAACAGTTCGGGGACCGCGGCCGGGTCGAGCAAACCGCCGGACGACCGCACCTGCAGCACTGACCACTGTGGACCCGCCTGCGTGACGACGTCCAGCCAGCCGCCGTCGATGTTGTGCCTTACGGCGTTCTCCAGCAGGTTTCCCGCGATCCGCTCCAGCAGCGCGGGATCGCCGAACGTCGGCGCTCCCTGGGTCGCGAATTCGGTACGGATGCCGCGCTTTTCGGCTTCGGTGCGCACCGCGCGCCACGCGCTCGCGACGATCACCGCCAGATCGACCGGCTCCCTGGCCACCAGTCCCGCGCCGTCGGTGCGCGCGAGCAGCAGCAGCGAACCGACCAGCCGCTCGGCCCGCTCGGTCGCGTCGCGGACCACACCCGCCATCCGGCGTAATTCGGCTTCGTCCGCGTGCTCGTCGGCCAGGGTGACGTCGAGTTCGGTGCGGATGACCGCGAGCGGTGTCCGCAGTTCGTGGCTGGCGTTGGCGACGAAATGCCGTTGCGCGTCGAACGCGGCCTGCAGCCGGTCGAGCATGTCGTCGAAGGTCTCGGCCAGTTCGGCGAGTTCGTCCTTCGTGCGGACCTCACCGATCCGCTCCCCCATCGATTCGATCGACAGGCGCCGCGCGGTACCGGTGATCTCGCGCAGCGGTCGCAGGACCCGCGCGGTGAACGTCCACGCGAGGATCCCCGCCGCCAGCACGACGAAACAGAACGCGACCGCGCCGAAGAGCAGCACCCGGTTCCTGGCGTACGCCCGCAGATGCTCGGTGACCGCGGAAGCGTCGACGTCGACGCCGTCGACCCGCACCGTGGTGCCCGGCGGCAGCTGCGGGACGGCGGAAACCGCGTCGCCGACCAGGTTCCAGGTCAGCCAGAGCAACAGGAGGCTGACCAGTGCCACCAGCCCGGTCGCGAGCAGCGTGACCCGCGCGCGCAGGCTGCGGGCACCGGACAGGTTCACCCGCGTGCGGTCCCCTGCTCCGGCACCCGGTAGCCGGAGCCGACGACGGTCTCGATGATGCCCGGCTCGCCGAGCTTCTTGCGCAGTGTCATCACGGTGACCCGGACGGTGGTGGTGAACGGGTCTGCGTTCTCGTCCCACACGCGTTCGAGCAGTTCTTCGCTGCTGACCACCGAACCGGCGGCCGACAGCAGCACCTCCAGGACGCCGAACTCCTTGCGGGTCAGCTCGACCGGACCGCTCGCGCGGCGGACGGTCCGCCTCGCCGGGTCCAGTTCGACGTCGCCCGAAGTCAGCAGCGGCGGCGCGGCCGGGGTCGCGCGGCGGCCGAGCGCCCGCACGCGCGCGACGAGTTCGGGGAAGGCGAACGGCTTGGCGAGATAGTCGTCGGCGCCGAGGGAAAGCCCGTCGACGCGGTCCGAAACGGAACTGCTCGCGGTGAGCATCAGGACACGGGTCAGCTCGCCGGACGCGACGATCTCGCGGCACAGGTCGTCACCGGACATCCCGGGCAGGTCGCGGTCGAGCAGCACGACGTCGTACCGGGTGACGGCGGCCTTCTCGTGCCCGTCGTCCCCGGTGAGCGCGATGTCCACCGCCATGCCCTCGCGCCGCAGGCCGCGTGCGATCGCGTCGGCGAGGGGTTCTTCGTCTTCGACTACCAGAATTCGCACGACCCTACGTTGCCACACATTCCTGAGAGTGACCTTATTGGACTCGTGAGTGGTAAGGACGGTTCTAGCCGTCCCTACCACTCACGAACCCCATGACCACCCGCCCCCTTCACATCCACCTCAGCGCGAACCACAGCCGCATCCGGATCTCCGGATCCGCCAGGTCCACCCCCAGCGCCCGTTCGATCTGACCGATCCGGTGCCGGACGCTGTTGCGGTGCACGCCGAGTTCGGCGGCCGTCCGGTCCCAGCCGCCGTGGTGCGCGAGCCAGGTCCGCAGCGTCCCGACCAGTTCGCGGTCCCCCTTCCGGTCGAGTTCGCGCAGCGGCGCCAGCGTCTGGGCGGCGAACCCGGCCGCGGCGCCCGGATCGATCAGGGCGTCCAGCCCCGCAGTACCTTCCGCCACGATGGGCCGTTCCAGCGCGGCTGCCCGCGTCAGCAGTAACTCGATTTCGCCCGCCGCTTCGGGAAGCCGTCCGGGCGGGACGGGCGAGCCCACGACCGCGAGCCAGCCGTCGGCGCGGAGCCGGTCGAGGTCGCCGATTTCAGGCGCCTCGCGGACGATCGCGGTGAACCGCGGCCCCGGCCGCAACCGGACGAGCGGGGTGTCGAGCCGGGCGCGCAGCCAGTCGTAGCGGGCGGCGACCTCGTTCGGCCCGCGGCGGTAAGCGATCCCCGCGACCAGACGGCGTTCGTCCCCGCCGATCACGTCGGTCTCGCCCAGCAGCAACGCCGTGGCGGTGGCGCCCAGACCGGCCGCGTCCGAACCCGCGCGGCCCACCAGCCCGAGCAGCGCCGCCCCGACCGACAGGATCGAGCGGTCCGCCCCGTCGAACCGCGCGACGCGGCCGACCACGACCAGATGCGACGCCGTCGCCTGCGGGTACACCGGCTGCGCGACGACGTGGGTGCCGTCGGCCAGTTCCGTGGTCGCGCTGCGGATCCCCCGGCCCGTCCGGAGCGTGGCGAGGAGCTCCCGGACTTCCGCGGGCAGCGGCGACGGTGCCCCGTGGTCCGCGGCCAGGACGTCGCCGACGCCGACCAGCGCCACCCAGGCCCCGAGCCGTCCGGCCAGCGCGCCGGCCAGTTCACCGAGTCCGTCACCGGCCGCCCTGGTCAGCGCCTCGCGCGCGACCGCGATCCGCCGCTGTTCCCGCTGCCCCGCCTCCGCCAGCGCGACCGACACCGCCCGGCTGATCGCGAGGAACGGTGTCCGCGGCTGGACGACCAGCAGCGGGAGCCCGTGCCGGGCACACGCCGTCCGCAGTGGCGGCGGCAGCGTCTCGTAGGCGCCCGGAGTGAGCCCGAACCCCAGCGCGGAGATCCCGCTTTCGGCGAGCCGCCGGACGTAGCGGTCGATCTCGGCCGGTTCCACCGGCAGGTTCACCCCGGCGGTGAGCAGGAGTTCCGCCCCGAGCAGGTACGGCGCGGGATCCAGCAGCTCGCTGACGTGCGCCCAGCGCACCGGGGCGTCGAGCGCACCCGGCCGCAGGGTCTCCAAGACCGGGTCGACCGCCAGTTCCGGGTTGCCGACCACGGCCCGTAACGGGACATTCACATCCGAGTCGAACGGATCGCGGCCTTGGGTCATTTCATCCTCGCTCACGCCGGAGTTCGGATGGATCATCCCATGTCGTTCAAGCCGCTAACGAACCTACGGTGACCCGAACGAAGCGAACAGCCCCAAGTCAAGGAGGACACCGTGGCCGGTGACTACGCGGTGATCGCGCTCTACATAGCGGGCATGATCGGAGTCGGCTGGTTCGGGCTGCGGCTCGCCAAGACCAAATCCGACTACCTCGTCGCGGGCCGCCGTCTCGGCTGGTTCATGTACTCGGGCACGATGTCCGCGGTCGTCCTCGGCGGCGCTTCGACGGTCGGCGGGGTGAAGCTCGGCTACACCTACGGCATCTCCGGCGCCTGGCTCGTGATCGCGATCGGCGTCGGCATCCTGGTCCTCCACACCCTGTTCGCGCGGCGGCTGGTGAAACTGCGGGTCTACACCGTCGGCGAGATGCTCGACCTGCGCTACGGCGGCTCCACCAGCACCATCTCCGGTGTCGTCATGTGGGGTTACACGCTGATGCTGACCGTCACCTCGACGCTGGCGTTCGCCACCATCTTCAAGGTCCTCTTCAACGTGCCGAGCTGGGCGGGTATCGCCATCGGCGGCTCGATCGTGGTGCTCTACTCGGTGCTGGGCGGCATGTGGTCGATCACGCTGACCGACATCGTCCAGTTCGTCATCAAGACCATCGGCATCCTGCTGATCCTGCTGCCGGTCTCGATCGTCTCGGCGGGCGGTTTCGACGGGATGGCCGCGCGGCTGGACGAGAGCTACTTCGAGCTGACCGCCATCGGCGGCGACACGATCTTCACCTACTTCCTCATCTACAGCTTCGGGCTGCTGATCGGACAGGACATCTGGCAGCGCGTGTTCACCGCGAGGACACCGGGCATCGCGACCGGCGGCGGCGTCATCTCCGGCGTCTACTGCCTGGTCTACGGTCTCGCCGGCGCGCTGATCGGCACCGCGGCCAAGACGCTGTACCCGAACCTCGCCAGCGCGCAGGACGCGTTCGCGACCATCGTCGAGGACCAGCTGCCCGCCGGGGTCCGCGGGCTGGTGCTCGCCGCGGCGCTCTCGGCGATGATGTCGACCGCGAGCGGCGCGCTCATCGCGTGCTCGACGGTCAGCACCTCGGACCTGCTTTCCAAACTGGGCCTCGAAAAGGCCGTCAACGAGGTCACCAGGAACCGGGTCACCACCCTGGTCCTCGGCATCGCCGCGATCGGCATCGCGATGATCGTGGACGACGTCGTCAACGCGCTGACCATCGCCTACGACATCCTCGTCGGCGGCCTGCTGGTCGCGATCATCGGCGGACTGGCCTGGAAACGCGGTACCCGTCAGGGCGCGCTCGCGTCGATGGTCGTCGGCACCGTCGTCGTCATCACGTTCATGTTCGTCGACGGCGTCGAGGCCAACAGCCCGATCTACTGGGGCCTCGGGTCCAGCCTCGCGGTGTACCTGCTGGTCAGCTTCCTCACCCCGCGTACCTCGGACGAGATCCTCACCGTGTGGACCCGCCGCCTGAACGGCAGCGCGGCCGCCGAAGAAGAAGAGGCGGAACTCGCCGCTTCGCAGTCCTGAAAACCATTCGAAGGAGACACAGTGCCTGAGCAGACCCCGATCGGACCCGTCGACTCTTCGAGGGTGCCCCGGTTCGCCGGTTTCGCGACCTTCGCGAGGCTGCCGCGGATCGATCAGGTCGAGCATGCCGACGTCGCCGTCGTCGGGGTGCCGTTCGACGCCGGGGTGTCCTACCGTCCCGGCGCGCGGTTCGGCCCCGCGGCGCTCCGTGAGGCCAGCCGGCTCCTTCGCCCGTACCACCCGGAACTCGACGTTTCCCCGTTCGCCGCGACCCAGGTGGTCGACGCCGGCGACATCGCGCTCAACCCGTTCGACATCGGCGAGGCGATCGAGACGCTGCAGAGCGAGGCCGAGGCGCTGACCGCGGGCGGGACGCGGCTGGTGACCGTCGGCGGCGACCACACGATCGCGCTGCCGCTGCTGCGGGCGGCGGCGAAGAAGCACGGACCGGTGGCGCTGCTGCACTTCGACGCGCACCTCGACACCTGGGACACCTACTTCGGCGAGCCGTACACCCACGGCACCCCGTTCCGGCGGGCGTCCGAGGAAGGCCTCCTCGACACCGAAGCGCTGTCCCACGTCGGCACGCGCGGCCCGCTGTACGGCAAGCGGGATCTGGAAGAGGACCGCCGCCTCGGATTCGGCATCGTCACCTCCGGCGACGTCATGCGCCGCGGGGTCGCCGAGACCGTCGACGCGCTGCGCCAGCGCATCGGTGGCCGCCCGCTCTACATCTCGGTCGACATCGACGTGCTCGACCCGGCGCACGCGCCGGGCACCGGGACCCCCGAAGCGGGCGGCATGACCAGCCGCGAACTGCTGGAGATCCTGCGCGGGCTGCGGGACTGCAACCTCATCGGAGCCGATGTGGTGGAGCTGGCCCCGGCTTACGATCATGCCGAGATCACCGCCATCGCGGCTTCCCACGTCGCCTACGACCTGGTGAGCCTGCTCAGTTTGGGGAAGGGCGCATGACCAGCACTGAACGGATAGGCGGCGACGTAGTCGTCGAAATCCTGCACGCGCTCGGCGCGGACACCGTCTTCGGCCTGCCGGGCCAGCACGCGCTCGGGCTGTTCGAAGCGTTGCGGCGCACCGAGGACCTGCGCGTCATCAGCTCACGGGTGGAGAACAACCTGGCGTTCGCGGCCGACGGGTACGCCCGTGCCCGGCTCGCGGCGGATCCCGAAGGCCCGGTCCCGGTGACCCCGATGATCGTGTCGACCGGCCCCGGCGCGTTGCTGACTTTGGCTTCCCTGCAGGAATCCCGCGCGGCGTCGGTCCCGGTGCTCGGGATCTCCAGCCAGATCCCGGTGGCCGGGCTCGGCGGCGGGCGGCACGGGTATCTGCACGAACTGCCCGACCAGCAGGCCAGTTTTCGCGACGTGGTGAAGTCGGTGCACGTGGTGCGCACCGTCAGCCAGATCCCGACGGCGTTGCGCGAAGCATGGGAATCGGCGGCGACCGCGCCGTACGGCCCGGTGTGGGTCGAGATCCCGCAGGATATCCTGCTGGCACCGGCGGACCTGCCGCGGATCACGTCGGTGACGGCACGGCCCGCACCGCTCGAACCGTTGCCGGAGCTCGTCACCGAAGCCGCGAATCTCCTTGGCGCGGCGAAGAATCCGGTGATCCTCGCCGGTGGCGGCGCCCTGCGCTCGGGCGCGCAGGCCGAGCTGAAGGCGCTCGCCGAGGCACTGCGCGCGCCGGTGCTGTCGACGTTCGGCGGCAAGGGCGTCTTCGGCTGGGACCATGAACTGTCCGGCCAGTCGTGGCTCGAAGACTGGCACAGCACGGAGTTCCTCTCGGCCGCGGATGTGCTGCTGGTACTGGGTTCCGGGCTCGGCGAGCTGTCCAGCAACTACCGCGAATTCGCCCCGCGCGGCCGGGTGATCCAGATCGAGGCCGATCTCGGGAAGCTGGAGTCGAACTACCCGGCGCTGGGCGTCCACGCCGACGTCCGCCTCGCCCTGCAAGGACTTCTGGAGCAGGTGCCCTTCCGCCAGAGTGACGGCGTCGCCGAGAAGGCGGTCGCGGATCTGCTGGCCAAGGTGCGCGAACGCCTCGACGGCCAGCCCCTCGAAACCGAGCGCAAGCTGATCGACGACATCCGTGCCGCGGTCCCCGAAGGCACACAGACGTTCTGGGACATGACGATCGCGGCCTACTGGGCCTGGTCGGCGTGGAATCCCGAGGGCGCGCCGATCCACACCGCGCAGGGCGCGGGCGGGCTCGGCTACGGCCTGCCCGGCGCGCTCGGCGGCGCGGCGGCGACCGGCGGCCCGGCGCTCGCGGTCTCCGGTGACGGTGGCGCGATGTACGGCGTCGCGGAACTGGCCACGGCGGTCCAGCACGGGTTGGCCGTCACGTGGCTCGTCATCGACGACGGCGGCTACGGCATCCTGCGCGAGTACCTGACCGGCGCGTTCGGCCAGTCCACGGCCACCGAGCTCGCGCGGCCCGATTTCGCCGCGCTGGCACAGTCCTTCGGCGTCCCGGCCACTGTGTCCTCTTTGGACACCATCGGGAAGGACCTGGCCGACGCGCTGGGCACGCCCGGTCCGTCGATGGTCGTCCTCCCCGCCCTCCTGAAGATGTTCGAGCCGACCCACCTGGAGAAGAAATGACTCAGGTCCTGAATTTCGTCGACGGCGCCGAGGTACCGGCTTCGGGCTCGCGGACGCTCGACCTGGTCGACCCCGCCACCGGCGAGGTCTTCGGCACCAGCGTCCTCTCCGAACAGTCCGATGTGGACGCCGCGCTGGCCGCCGCGGAACGGGCGTTCAAGGTGTGGCGCAAGAGCACCCCCGCTCAGCGCCAGCTCGCACTGCTGAAGATCGCCGACGCGGTGGAGGCCCGCGCCGAGGAGTTCGCCGACCTCGAAATCCGCGAGACCGGCAAGATCCGGTCCGTCGTGCTGGACGAGGAGATCCCGGAGTGCGTCAGCGCGCTGCGGTTCTTCGCGGGTGCGGCGCGGCAGCTCGAAGGCACCGCGTCCGGTGAGTACCTGCCAGGGCACACGTCCGCGATCCGTCGCGAGCCGGTCGGCGTCTGCGCGCAGATCGCGCCCTGGAACTACCCGCTGATGATGGGTGTCTGGAAGATCGCCCCGGCGCTGGCCGCGGGCAACACCGTCGTGCTGAAGCCCGCGGAGACCACGCCGTCGACGGCCGTGCTGCTGGCGAAGGTCGCGGCGGAGTTCCTGCCGCAGGGCGCTTTCAACGTGCTGTGCGGCGACCGCGACACCGGCCGCGCGCTGGTGAAGCATCCGATCACCGAGCTCGTGTCGATCACCGGGTCGACCCGCGCCGGTATCGACGTCGCGACCGTCGCGGCGGCCGACCTCAAGCGCACGCACCTCGAACTCGGCGGCAACGCGCCGCTATTGGTCTTCGGCGACGTGAACCTCGCCGAAGCGGCCGAGGGCATCGTCGGCGCGGCGTTCTACAACGCCGGGCAGGACTGCACGGCGGGCAGCCGGGTGCTGGTGGACGCGGCGATCCACGACGAGTTCGTCGCGGAGCTGACCAAGGCCGCCGCCGCGCAGACGCCCGGTGAGGAGTTCGGCCCGCTCAACAGCGAGGCGCAGTTCGGGCGGGTCCGCGGGCTCGTCGAGCGGCTGCCGTCGCACGCTCGCGTGGAGACCGGCGGAGTGCCCGCCGGCGACCGCGGTTTCTTCTTCTCCCCCACCGTGATCTCGGGCCTGAAACAGGACGACGAGATCGTGCGGGAGGAGATCTTCGGCCCCGTGATCACCGTCCAGTCCTTTGTGGACGAGGACGAGGCGGTGCGCCTGGCCAACGGCGTCCCGTACGGGCTCGCGTCGTCGATCTGGACCAACGACCTGGCACGCGCGACCCGCGTTTCGGGCGAACTCGACTTCGGCTGCGTCTGGGTCAACACCCACGGGCCGCTGGTCTCGGAAATGCCCCATGGCGGCTTCGGGCACTCGGGCCACGGGAAGGACCTCTCGTCCTACTCCTTCGCCGAGTACACCCGCGTCAAGCACGTCATGACCCGCTTCGCCTGACCGCATTTCGTCCTCTGAATGCGGTAGTTGCGTGTGCAAGGACCGCATTCAGAGGACGAAACGCGTATTTGGAGGTCCCCATGGGTGACAAGGTCACCGAAGTCGAGCAGCATGGCATCGCGCCGATCCCGACGGAGGAACAGACGTCGCGTCCGCGCGACCTGTTCCGGATGGCGTTCGGCGGTGCGAACACCTTCGCCACCATCATCCTCGGGACCCTCCCGATCGCCTTCGGCCTGAGCTTCTGGGCGGCGGTGGCGGCCACCGTCGCGGGCGTGGTCGTCGGCGCGCTCGTGCTCTCGCCGATGTCGTTGTTCGGCCCGCTCACCCGGACCAACAACGCCGTCTCCTCCGGCGCGCACTTCGGCGTCGTCGGCCGCTGTGTCGGCTCCTTCCTCTCCCTGCTGACGGCGATCACGTTCTTCGCCATCTCGGTCTGGGTGAGCGGCGACGCCGTCGCCGGTGCGGCACAACGGCTTTTCGGCTTCGACGGCGGCGAAGCGCTTCGCGGTGTCGCGTACGGCGTCATCGCGATCGCCACGCTGGTGGTGTGCATCTACGGCTACCGGTTCATGCTGCTGGTGAACCGGGTCGCCGTGGTGCTGGGCACGGCGATCATGCTGCTCGGGATCGTGGCCTACGGCGGCACGTTCGACCCCGGGTTCGCCGGCACCGGCACCTACGCGCTCGGGGACTTCTGGCCGACCTGGATCCTCGCCGCGCTCACCACGATGGCGAACCCGATCTCGTTCGGCGCCTTCCTCGGCGACTGGACGCGCTACATCCCCGCGCGCCACAGCCGCCGTTCCCTGCTGGCCGCGCCGTTCCTGGCGCAGGTGGCGACCCTGCTGCCGTTCGGGTTCGGCATCGCCACCGCGACCCTCGTCGCCGATCCGGCCGACTACATCACCGGCCTGACCGCGATCTCCCCGCTCTGGTACGCGATCCCGCTGATCGTGGTCGCGCTGATAGGCGGCCTGTCCACCGGCACGACGTCGCTCTACGGGACCGGGCTGGACTTCAGCTCGATCTTCGTGAAGCTGAGCCGGGTACAGGCGACGCTGCTGATCGGCTCGCTCAGTGTGGTGTTCATCTTCGTCGGCAATTTCGTGCTGGACATGGTCTCCAGCATCAACGCCTTCGCCACGCTGATCGTGCTGTGCACGTCGCCGTGGATGGTGATCATGATGATCGGTTTCGTGCTGCGGCGCGGGTTCTACGACCCGGACGATCTCCAGGTGTTCAACCAGGGCCGCAAGGGCGGCCGCTACTGGTTCACCCGCGGGGTGAACTGGCGCGCGATGGCCGCGTGGATCCCGGCGACGACGCTGGGCCTGCTGACCGCCAACACCCCGATGATCGCCGGGCCGTTCAAGGACATCGCGGGCGGCGTCGACATCAGCATGGTGGTGACGCTGTGCACGGCGGCGATCGCGTACCCCGTGCTGGTGAAGATCTTCCCCGAACCGCGGGAGGTCTACTCGTACGCGGAGCCCGTCGCGGAACCGGCCGTCGCGGTCTAGGACGTGTCGCCCGAACCGCCAGGTAGGCACGTCGGGCGAGGGCACGCGCGCGCGTTTCTTTTCGGCCGGAGGCCTCGGATTTGCGGAGGCGGGCCGGAGGCCCGGCTACGAAAATCCGAAAGCGCGCTTTGAATGACACCGTCTAAGCGAAGCGGCGCAGCGCCCCGAGGAACAACGCGTCGAAGGCACGGTCCGGGAGCACCCGGCGCACGAACAGGATCGGCTTCGCCCCGAATCCGGCGGCGTAGCGGGTCTTCGGGCGCCGGGCCCGGACGGCCTTCAGGATGACGTCGGCGATCACCTTGGGGTGGGAACCGCGCGCGGCCTGATCGAAGAACTTCGCCAGCGCCTTGGCCTGTGGCGCGTACGCGGTGTCGCCCGAGGTCTTCATCAGGTTCTCGATGGCGATGCCGCCCCATTCGGTTTTGATGGCGCCGGGTTCGACCACCACGACGTCGATGCCGAACGGTTTGAGCTCCAGCCGCAGTGAGTCGCTGAGACCTTCGACCGCGAACTTGGTCGAGTGGTACCAGCCGCCGAGCGGTTCGTAGATCTTGCCGCCGATCGACGAGACGTTCACGATCTTGCCGGCCCCCTGGGCACGCATATGCGGCGTGGCCAGCTGGACGAGCCGCGCGAGCCCGAACAGGTTGACCTCGAACTGGTACTTCCCTTCCGAGAGCGGGACATCCTCGAAGGCGCCGTAGGAGCCGTAGCCCGCGTTGTTGACCAAGACGTCGATGCGGCCGGACTCCTCGATGATCCGCTCGATCCCCGCGACCATCGACGCGTCGTCGGTGACGTCCATTTCGAGGATCTTGATACCGCGTTCGGCCAGCCCCGCCATCCGCTCGACGCGCCTCGCGGCGCCGTAGACCGTGTAGCCCGCTTCGTGCAGCGCGAGCGCCGTGGCTTCGCCGATGCCCGCGGAAGCGCCCGTGACCAGTGCGACCTTCATATCCCTCTCCTAACTAACCGGTTGGTTGCCAACTCAGGCTGCCACGAGTCCGGGCTAGCTGTCAACCAACCAGTTAGTTAGAGTGGGTCACATGGCCAGGGACAAGGAAGCGACCAAGCGGAAACTGCTGGACGCGGCGACGACGGAGTTCGCGACGTACGGCATCGCCGGTGCCAGGGTGGATCGCATCGCGAAGAACGCGGGCGCGAACAAGGCGCTGATCTACGCCTACTTCTGCAGCAAGGAAGAGCTTTTCGAGAAGGTCGTGCAGGAGCAGGTGGACCTCGCCATCCGGACCCTCACGATCACCCCCGAGGACCTGCCCGGCTACGCGGGAAAGCTGTTCGACCGCTACCTCGAACATCCCCAGCTCCTCCGGCTCATGGGCTGGCTTCGCCTGGAGAACGGCTTCGACGCGATGCCGGAAGCCGAGGTCAGGGCGCACGCGGACAAGGTCGCCGCGATCCGGGAGGCGCAACGTTCGGGCACCGTGCCGGACCACTTCGACGCCGAGGAACTACTGAGCCTCGTCGTGCACCTGTCGATCCTCGGGTTCTCCTCCCCCACCGCGACCCGCGACCTCGTCGTCCGCGCGGTCAGCCGGATCGTGGGAACCTGAGCCGCTTTTCGCGCGACCACTGGGTATGCAGCGCCGAACTTTCCTGCGTGCTTCAGCCTTGTCCGCCGGTCTGGTGGGCGTCACCGCCCCCGACGCGTCCGCCGCTGCCCCGTTACGGGTGCAGATCCTGCTGTTCGACGGCGTGGAGGAACAGGATTTCATCGCGCCCGTCGAAGTTCTGGGCCTGGCTGGGAAGCTCACCGGTGGCGCTGTCGTCACCTCGCTCGTGAGCGCGGGACGGCCCGGATCCGCGAAATGCACCTATGGCACTGTCGTCGAGGTGCCGCGCGGATGGTCGCCTGGTGAGGCCGACGTCCTCGTGGTGCCCGGCGGCGGCTACACCGACCGGAACGGGCCTGGAGTGCACCGGCTCAACGCCGATCAGGGCTTCCTGCGGCGCCTCACCGCGTCGCGGGCGCTACCCGTCGGGATCTGTACCGGCACGATGGTGCTTTCCGCCGCCGGCCTGGCGAAGGGCCGCAACGCGACGACACACAACGGCGCGAAGGCGGACCTGGCCGCACAGGGCGCGAAGGTGATCGACGCGCGTGTCGTCGACGACGGCGATCTGATCACCGGTGGAGGGATCACCGCGGGGCTCGAGGTCTCGCTGTGGCTCGTGGAGCGCTTCTTGGGCGCGAAGGTGGCTCAGCGGGCCGAGGTGGTGCTGGAGTACGAGCGGCGGGGCACCGTCTGGCGGGCCTGACCGCGTGAGTGAGGGTGTGTGGAAATAGGGACGTTGAGTGTCCCTGTTTCCACACACCCCTCCGGATCTGGTCGTCACCAGGACCGTCTCGCTGCACTGTGTGGATTTTTGGTCATCTAACGACCCAAAATCCACACGGTCATCGGCCGTACCCGCGAAACGACCCGAATCACTCACGAGCCCGGTCGCCACCCCGTGCTCGCGCGATGACGCGGCTCACGGTCGCCTGGTTCACCAGGGCGTACTTGGCGATCTCACGCTGGGGCATCCCTGCAACGAAAAGCTCGCACATCAAGTCATTTCGCTGACGTGTCCGAGTTGCGATCTCATCCGCCGCCAGCTGAAGCCGTCGAATCGTGTCCTTCATTCGAACATGAAGCATCAAGCATCGACAGGCACTGACCTGACACGCGTGCCATGAAAGGTCCTTTCCTTGCAAATTTTGCAAGGAAAGGACCTTTCATAGCGCTTGTCAGCGGCGAGTGTCCTCCGGCGCCGGCGTCCGGCTCGCCAGCTTCGCCGACCACTCGGTCACCCGCCGCGCCACATCCTGCGCGGTGAGCCCGACGCGGGCCAGCACCTCCTCACGCGAACCGTGGTCATGGAACACCTGCGGCACCGCGAGATCGCGCAGCGGCACATCGCATTCGGCGTCGCGGAACAGCGCGGCCAGCGCGGAGCCGAAGCCACCGTGCCGCCCGCTGTCCTCGACGGTCACGACGAGCTTGTGCTGCTCGGCCAGCGCCACCAGTTCGGCCGGGGCCGGGACGACCCAACGCGGGTCCACCACGGTCACGCCGATGCCCTGGTCGGCCAGCCGGTCCGCGGCGGCGAGCCCGAGCATCGCGAACGCGCCCACCGCGACGAGCAGGACGTCCGCTTCACCGGCGGGCTTGCGCAGCACGTCCACGGTGCCGACGCGCTCGACGGCGGGCACCGAGTCGATCACGCCGCCCTTGGAGAACCGCAGCGCCGTCGGCCCGTCCTCGACCGCGACGGCCTCCCGCAGTTCCTCGCGCAGCGTTCCGGCGTCACGCGGCGCGGCGACCCGCATCCCGGGCACCATGCCCAGCAGCGAAAGGTCCCACATGCCGTGGTGGCTGGGGCCGTCCGGACCGGTGATGCCCGCGCGGTCCAGCACCAGCGTCACCGGCTGGCGGTGCAGCGCGACGTCCATCAGGACCTGGTCGAACGCCCGGTTCAGGAAGGTCGAGTACACGGCGACCACGGGGTGCTTGCCACCCATCGCGAGACCGGCGGCCGAGGTCACCGCGTGCTGCTCGGCGATCCCGACGTCGTACCAGCGGTCGGGGTACGCCTCGGCGAACTTGTGCAGCCCGGTCGAGCGCAGCATGGCCGCGGTGATCGCGACGACGTCTTCACGGTCGGCGCCGATCTTCACCAGTTCGTCGGCGAAGACCCCGGTCCAGCTCGGGCCCTTGACCGGCGGCAGGCCGGTTTCCGGGTCGATCGGATCGGTCTGGTGCATCTGGTCGGCCTGGTTGGTCACGGCGGGCTCGTAGCCGTGCCCCTTCTCGGTGACCACGTGGACGATGACCGCGCCGCCGAAGTCGCGGGCGCTCTGGAACGCCTTCTCCAGCGCGACGAGGTCGTGCCCGTCGACCGGGCCGAGGTACTTGAGGCCGAGGTCGGAGAACATCATCTGCGGGCTCAGCGCGTCCTTCAGTCCCGCCTTCGCCGCGTGCAGCGCCGCGTAGATCGGCTTGCCGACGACGGGCGTATGCCGCAGCAGTTCCTTGCCGCGGTCCAGGACGCGCTCGTAGCCCGGCTTGAGCCGCAGCGACGCGAGGTGGTCCGCGACGCCGCCGATGGTCGGCGAGTACGAGCGGCCGTTGTCGTTGATGACGATGACGACCGGGCGGCGCGGGTTCGCGGCGATGTTGTTGAGCGCCTCCCAGCACATGCCGCCGGTCAGCGCGCCGTCGCCGACGACGGCGATCGCGTGCCTGCCGCCCCCGCCGAGTTCGAACGCCTTCGCCAGACCGTCCACATAGGACAACGCGGTCGACGCGTGGCTGTTCTCGACGAGGTCGTGCTCGCTCTCGCAGCGCGCCGGGTAGCCGGTGAGGCCGCCGAGCTGGCGCAGCTTGCCGAAGCCGTCATGACGACCGGTGACGATCTTGTGCACGTACGCCTGATGACCGACGTCCCACACGATGGCGTCGTCCGGCGAGTCGAAGACCCGGTGCAGCGCCATGGTCAGCTCGACCACACCCAGGTTCGGGCCGAGGTGACCACCGGCGAGCCGCACCTTTTCGACGAGGAAGTCCCGGATCTCCGCGGCCAGCTCACCGAGCTGATCCTGGTTCATCCGCTTCAAGTCGGCCGGTCCGTGCACGGACTCGAGCAACGTCACTCTCCCACCTCGCCTGGTTCCTCTTCCGCCGTTCCGACCAGTCTACGGAGGGCGCCTGAGAGTCTTCCGTCCGCCGCGTCACGGGTCACATGTCAGAAAATCACCACTCGACACCCGATGGTGTGAACATGGTCTCTTTTGCCAAGTAGCGGTCACGTCGGGTGGCCGCGATAATCGCTGATCGACGGTTGAGCAGGAGCCGGTTCGGAGGGCTTGATGGCGGACTTTTTCATCGGTGGCGAGTGGGTCGACGCGGTCGGCGGTGGTCGCCGGGAAATCCGCTGCCCCGCGGACGGGTCGCTGGTCGCGGAAGTCGCCGAAGGCACCCGTGAAGACACCGAAGCGGCCATCGCCGCCGCGAGGAAGGCGTTCGACACCGGCCCGTGGCCGCAGACGCCCGCCCCACAGCGCGGTGACCTGCTGTTGAAGGCCGCCGACCTGCTCGACCGGGACGCCGCGGCCTTCGCCCGCGCCGAATCGCTCGACACCGGGAAACGGCTGGTCGAGAGCGAATACGACATGGCCGACATCGCCGCGTGCCTGCGCTACTTCGGCAAGCTCGCCGCGAACGACGCGGGCCGCGTTGTCGACACCGGCAACCCCGACGCGTTCAGCCGGATCGTGCACGAGCCGGTCGGCGTCTGCGGGCTGATCACGCCGTGGAACTACCCGCTCCTGCAGACCATCTGGAAGGTCGCCCCCGCGCTCGCGGCGGGCAACACGTTCGTCCTCAAGCCCAGCGAACTGACCCCGCACACCTCGATCATGCTGATGAAGCTGCTGACCGAGGCCGGACTCCCCGGCGGCGTCGCGAACCTGGTGCTCGGCGCCGGCGCGCAGGCCGGGGCACCGCTGTCCGAGCATCCGGACGTCGACCTCGTGTCGTTCACCGGCGGCCTCACGACCGGCAAGATCATCGCCGCCTCCGCGGCCGCGACCGTCAAGAAGGTCGCGCTGGAGCTGGGCGGCAAGAACCCGAACGTCGTGTTCGCCGACTCGGACTTCGAGACCGCCGTCGATTACGCGCTGACCGCGGTGTTCCTGCACTCCGGGCAGGTCTGCTCGGCGGGCGCGCGGCTGATCGTCCAAGAGGAATGGCATGACCGGTTCGTCGACGAACTCGTCCGCCGCGCCGAACTGATCCGACTGGGTGGACCTTTCGACCCGAAGGCTGAAACCGGTCCGCTGATCTCGGCCGCCCATCTGGAAAAGATCGAACGCTACGTCGCCGCGGCACTGGAAGAGGGCGCCGTCCTGCGCACCGGCGGCAAACGCCCCGACGATCGCAAGCTCGCGAAGGGGCATTACTACCTGCCGACCATCCTCGACAACGTGAAGCAGGGCAGCAGCGCCGTCGTCGACGAATCGTTCGGCCCGGTGCTCACCGTCGAGACCTTCACCGACGAGGACGACGCCGTCCGCATCGCCAACGACACCCACTACGGCCTCGCCGGCGCGGTGTTCACCTCGGACGCCTCCCGCGCGCAGCGGGTCGCGAACCGGCTGCGGCACGGCACGATCTGGATCAACGACTTCCACCCCTATCTGCCGCAGGCGGAGTGGGGCGGCTACAAGCAGTCCGGTTTCGGGCGCGAACTCGGCCCGACCGGACTCGCCGAGTACACGGAGGCGAAGCACATCTATCAGAACCTCCGGCCCGCTCCACAGCGCTGGTTCTCCGGGGAGCCCGCGTCCAACTAAAGAGGGGAAAATTGCCGATGAGCACTCCTTCCGATGACGGCCTGGCCGGTTTCGGCTACAAACAGGAACTCGAAAGAACCCTCGGCAACTTCCACACCTTCGCCGCCGGGATCAGCTACATCTCGATCCTGACGGGCACCTTCCAGCTGTTCTACTTCGGTTTCAGTTTCGGCGGCCCCGCGTACTGGTGGTCGTGGCCGATGGTGTTCGTCGGCCAGCTGATGGTCGCGCTGTCGTTCGCCGAACTGGCCGCGCACTATCCGGTCGCCGGCTCGATCTACAACTGGTCGAAACGGCTCGGCAGCCCGCACGTCGCGTGGCTGGCCGGGTGGATGATGCTGACCGCGTCGATCGTCACCATCGCCGCGGTCGCGCTGGCCTATCAGATCACGCTCCCCCAGATCTCGTCGTTCTTCTCGTTCTCCGGCGACAGCGCGGTGAACGCGGTCATCCTCGGCACGGTCCTGATCCTGTTCACCACGCTGGTGAACGCATGGGGCGTCAAGCTGATGGCGCGGATCAACAGCGCCGGCGTGTTCATCGAACTGGTCGCCGCGGTCCTGCTCATCGTGGCGCTCGCGGTGAACATCACGCGGGGCCCCGAGGTCGTCATGCAGACCAACAACACCGGCGCCGACCAGCCGTGGGGCTACTTCGGCGCCTTCCTGGTCGCCTCGCTCGCGTCGACCTACGTCATGTACGGCTTCGACACCGCCAGCTCGCTCGGCGAGGAAAGCCACGACCCGCGCAAGAACGCGCCCAAGGCGATCCTGCGCGCGCTGATCGCGTCGTTCGTCATCGGCGGGCTCATCCTGATCCTCGCGCTGATGGCCGTCGGCGACATCAACAACCCGGAGATCGCCACCGGCGGCCTTCAGTTCATCGTGCTCGACGTGCTGGGCAGCACCATCGGCACGATCTTCCTGCTGGCGGTGGTCATCGCGATCACCGTGTGCAACCTGGCCGTGCAGTCGGCGTCGATCCGGATGATGTTCGCGATGGGCCGCGACAACAACCTGCCCGCCGGGAAGCATCTGGCGCGGGTGTCGCCGAAGACGAAGACGCCGGTGATCCCCGCGATCGTCTCCGGGGTCATCGCGGTCTTCATCCTGGTGGTGAACGTCGGCCAGCCGCAGATCTTCACGGTGATCACCAGTATCGGCATCATCATGATCTACCTGGCGTACCTGCTGGTCACCGTTCCGATGCTGGTCAAACGCCTGCGCGGGCAGTGGCCGCCGCCGAAGGTGGCGGGCGCCAAGTACTTCTCGCTCGGCAAACTGGGGCTGCCGGTCAACATCCTCGGTGTGCTGTGGGGCGGCGCGATCGTGGTGAACCTGGCGTGGCCGCGACGCGAGGTCTACAACGCGACCGAGCCGTATCACTGGTACCTCGAATGGGGGGCCGTGCTGTTCGTCGGCGCGGTGGCGGTCGTCGGTTTCGCGTATTACTGGTTCGTCCTGCGGCACAAGAGCGGCGTCCTGGCCGATCACGCCGCGGAAGCACTTCCCGAGGAGGCAGCACAGTGACCGGAGAGTTCGACTACATCGTCGTCGGCGGCGGGACGGCGGGTTCGGTGGTCGCGGCGAGACTCTCGGAAGACCCGGACGTCACCGTGGCGCTCCTGGAAGCCGGACCGTCCGATGTGGACGATCCGGCGGTACTGGAACTGACGAAGTGGATGGCACTGCTGGAATCCGGCTACGACTGGGACTACCTGGTCGAACCGCAGGAGTCCGGCAACTCCTTCCTGCGCCACGCCCGCGCGCGGGTGCTCGGCGGCTGCTCATCGCACAACTCGTGCATCGCCTTCTGGGCGCCGGCCGAAGACCTCGACGAATGGGCGTCGCTCGGCCTGCCCGGGTGGTCTTCGAAGGACATTTTCCCCCTGTACAAGCGTCTTGAGACCAACGACGGACCCGGCGACCACCACGGCCGCTCCGGTCCGGTGACCATCCGCTCGGTGCCGCCGAACGACCCGACCGGCGTCGCGCTGCTGCAGGCCTGTGAGCAGGCGGGTATCCCGAGGACGGAGTTCAACTCGGGCAAGACCGTGACGCACGGGGCGAACTGGTTCCAGATCAACGCGCGTGAGGACGGCACACGCTCGTCGGCATCGGTGTCGTATCTGCACCCGATCATCGGCAAGCGGCCGAACCTGGAGGTCATCACCGGCGCCCGCGTCCGGCGGCTGCTGTTCGACGGCAAACGCTGCACCGGCGCGGAATACCTGGCCGACGACCTGATCCACGGCGTTCCGCTGCGGGCACGGCGGGAGGTCATCCTGTCCTCCGGCGCGATCGACACCCCGAAACTCCTGATGCTGTCGGGGATCGGCCCCGCCGAGCACCTGCGCGAGGTCGGGTTGGAGGTTCTGGTGGACTCCCCCGGCGTCGGCGAGAACCTGCAGGATCACCCCGAAGGCGTCATCCAGTGGGACGCGCTGCAGCCGATGACGACCGAGTCCACGCAATGGTGGGAGATCGGCATCTTCACCACCACCGAGGAAGGTCTCGACCGGCCGGACCTGATGTTCCACTACGGCTCGGTGCCGTTCGACATGAACACCCTCCGGCAGGGATATCCCACCACGGAGAACGGCTTCTGCCTGACCCCGAACGTCACCCGCTCACGGTCGACCGGGACGGTGCGGCTTCGCAGCCGCGACTACCGGGACAAGCCGAAGGTGGACCCGCGGTACTTCACCGACGAGCACGACATGCGCGTGATGACCTACGGCATCAAACTGGCCCGCAAGATCGCCGAGCAGCCCGCGCTGGACGAATGGGCGGGCACGGAACTGGCGCCCGGCAAGGATGTCAAGACCGACGACGAGATCGCGGACTACCTGCGCAAGACGCACAACACGGTCTATCACCCCTCGTGCACCGCGAAAATGGGCGGCGACGACGACCCGATGGCCGTGCTGGACGCGCGTCTGCGAGTGCGGGGTGTCGAAGGCCTGCGGGTCGCCGACGGTTCGGCGATGCCGTTCCTGGTCGCGGTGAACCCGTGCATCACGACGATGGCGATCGGTGAGCGGTGCGCGGACATGCTGAAGGAGGACACGCGCTCCTAGCTTCACGCTGAAGGCCCCCTCCGTGCTGGAGGGGGCCTTTGTCGTGCCCGGAAAACCGGTGGAGCGGCCTCTCCCGGGCCATTACCGTGCTGCCGGACCACGTCGTCGAGCCGAGGGCCTGCCGTTGTACACCCTGTGAGACCTCCCGAGCGCTGATTTCGTCGCGCGTCGCGCTTTGGCGCCGCGCTTCCTTTTGCTGCGGATTTCTCACTGGAACGGGTGTACTTCCCATGCTCGAAAACTGGGTGGTCGTTCCCACCTGCCTGCCTGTCGTCCTCCGCCGTTGCCGCTCTTGCCCGTCCGGACGCTCCCGGGCGAACGGCAAATTCCGCGTCAACGCCCACCACAAACTCCTCGACGTCTGGCTTCTCGTGCTCTGCGCCGGATGCGGGGACACCGCGAAGCTCACGATCCTGGAGCGCGTGAACGTGCGTTCCGTGCGGCCTGACCTGCTGGACCGGCTACACGAGAACGACCTCGTCCTGGCGGCGGAACTGCTCCAGGATCCCGCTGTGCGGCGCCGGAACCGCATCGCCCTCGATTGGGAGGGCGCCTGGCGCCTCGACACCGGCCCCTCGGGCGTGCCGGACTTTCGCGACGTCTCGGTTCGCTTCGCGGCCCGGATCCCGGTCCGGCCGGTGCGGCTGATCGCCGAAGGGTGCGGTCTTTCGCGGGGCGAGGTCGAGAGGCTGATCGATGAGGGGCAGGTGGTTTCGGGGGTGCGGTTGACCGGGAAAGTGTCCGGGGACTTCACTTTTACACTGAAGCGCTGACCACTCACGAGCACCTGCGCCAAACTGGCGGTTTCGCGTGACTGGACGGACGACAACCGTGATTGGATGGCGAACTCGCGTGATTGTCGTCCGTCCGTCACGCGCTCGGCCGCCCTGGCCGACAGGAGCCGGCCGCGCCCCTGAGTGTCCACCAAGAACACTTTTCGCTGACTCAATGTCCGAGTGATGCCGGAGGGGCGATTTCGCGAGGGGGTCGTGGGGGGGGGTTTTGGGTTTTCCCCCCCAAAACCCCCCCCCACCCCCCCCCCCCCCACCCAGACGAAAGGGGCCCCCTCTCTCCCCCAACC
>NZ_JBWKEA010000017.1:0-21320 GCF_056435685.1 Amycolatopsis sp. NPDC043885 | reverse complement strand
CCCGAAACGCCACTCACGACCCCCTCGACCCACGACCAGGCCGAAGGTGCCCCTTCGTCGCATCAGACGCAGCGAAGGGAGCCTTCACCCCACCCGCCACCCTCGCCCAAGATCAACTTAAGCTACGTGGCATTGCGTTCCAGCGACCTAAACACTCACGACCACCTGAACCCCGCCTCGCGCGATCTCAAACGGAAACAACGGCCGGGGTGCCTCGGCTACCGGTCATCTGCTCCAGCGCCCACGTCTTGCCGAATTCGGCCAGCGCCGGCGCCGACCAATAGGCGGGGATTCTGATTCCGGACCACAGAGGCATTTTCGGCCCGCTCAGGGTTCCGTGACTGACCTGGACGCGGACCGCTCCTTCCACCCAGGTGAAAACGAAGTGGGCGTACATGAACATCCATGCCTGCCTGCCCATCACATCCCGCACGAGCACCGGCCCTTCGGACGGATAAGGCGCCGTGTAGATGACTTGTTTCCGGCCATTGCGATAGCTGACTTCCTGAGCGGTGACACCGGGAGGAAGCATCAACGGTTCCACTCGGTCAGTCCTCCACAATGGTGATCGTGCCGTGACCGTCGCAGCCGGCACAGCCTTTTCCGTCGCAATCACCACATACCGAAGTTAGATAACCCATGATTCGGAATCCGTTCGCGTCGAAGTCGAAGTGCCCGAAGTATCCGCATTACCTCGTGAACACGAGGCTCAAGTTAGCGAGCACGCCGACACCAGGACAACCCGAACGAAGCCGATCCATTCCGACGGATTACAAATACCGAATTATTGCAGCAACGCAACGCATTCGACGTGATGCGTCATCGGGAAAGCGTCGAAAGCGCGCAGATCCACCAGCCCGTATCCGTGCTCGGCGAACAGCGCGATGTCTCGCGCCAAGGCAGCGGGGTCGCACGCCACGTAGACGATCCGGTCGGGCGAACCCTCCGCGATGGAATCGACGACGGCTTTGCCCGCGCCCTTGCGCGGCGGGTCGAGGACGACGACGTCGACCGGTTTCGGGGCGTCGGCCAGCAGGTGCTCGACCCGGCCGGAGCGCCAGCGGACCTGCGGGAGGTCGGCCAGGTTCTCCTCGCCGTCGGCGACGGCACGGCGGCCGGACTCGACGGCCAGGACGCGCCCGCGCGGGCCGACCTGCTCGGCGAGCACCGACGCGAGGAGGCCGACACCGGCGTACAGGTCCCACGCCACGCCGTCACGCGGTGCCTCCGCCCATTCCGCGACGACGGCGGCGAGCGCGTCCGCGGCGGCCGGGTGGACCTGCCAGAAGCCGTGGGCGTCCAGGCGCCAGTCACGGCCCGCGGCGTGCTGCACGGCGATACCACCGGCCAGCTGCCGCGAACGGGTCTTCCCGTGGACCGTCGACAGGTCGCGAAGGTGCACCTGTCCCTCGTCGTCCTTGGTGACCTCGATTTCGCTGCCGGGGCGCCACTTCCGCGACACGACGTCGTCGAGCGCGCCGGGGACGGTGATCGGGCAGTCGTCGATCGCGATCACGCGATGACTGTGATGCGCCCGGAAACCCGCCCTGCCGTCCTTGCCCGCGACGAGCCGGACGCGGCTGCGCCAGTCCAGCGGGCCACCGTCGAGAGCTTCGACGACGACCTCGCGGTCGATTCCGGCCAGCCTCTTCAGCTGCTCCATGACCACGGCGGCCTTGAGCTCACGCTGATGGCCGGGCGTGGCGTGCTGCCAGTCGCAGCCGCCGCACTCCCCCGGCGCCGCGAGCGGGCACGGCGGCTCGACGCGTTCCGGCGACGCCTCCAGGACCTCGACGGCGTCGGCTCGGCAGAACGACCCGCCCTTGTCCTCGGTGACCGATGCCAGGACTCGCTCGCCGGGCAGCGCGTGCCGCACGAAGACGACTCGCCCCTCCGCCCGCGCGACGCAGTGCCCGCCGTGCGCGACCGCGCCGACCTCCAGCTCGATCGTTCGTCCGAGCCATGTGCCGGTCGACGCGTCCACACTCATTCGGCTTCGTCCTTCTTCATTTCGGATTGCTTGACGACCGGGGAGAACCCGCGCCGCACGTCTCCGGCCGCCGGACGAGCCTTGCGGTCGCGTTTGATCGCCTTTTCCGACGATTCGAGCTGCCACGGCACGCTCGTCACCATGACGCCGGGCTGGAACAGGAGCCGTCCCTTGAGGCGCAGCGCGCTCTGGTTGTGCAGGACCTGCTCCCACCAGTGCCCGACGACGTACTCGGGGATGAACACGGTCACCACGTTGCGCGGGTTGTCGCCGCGGACGCGCTTCACGTAGTCGAGCACCGGCTTCGTGATCTCGCGATACGGCGATTCGATCACCTTCAGCGGAACCTTGAAATTGTGGTCGTCCCATTCCTGGACGAGTTTGCGGGTCTCGACGTCGTCGACGTTCACCGTGACGGCTTCGAGGACGTCCGGGCGCACGGCCTTGGCGTACGAGAGCGCGCGCAGGGTCGGCAGGTGCAGTTTCGAAATCAGCACGATCGCGTGGTTGCGCGAAGGCAATACGGTCGGCTTGCGGTCCATTTCGCGCAATTCCTCCGCGACCCGGTCGTAATGCTTCCGGATCGCGGTCATCAGCGCGTAGATCGCCACCATGGCCGCGATCGCGATCCAGGCGCCGAGCAGGAACTTCGTGACCAGCACGATGATCAGCACGGTGCCGGTCATGGTGAGGCCGATCGCGTTGACCGTCTGCGAACGCCGCATCCGCCGCCGCACCACCGGATCGGTTTCCCTCGCCAGCAACCGGTTCCAGTGCCGGATCATGCCCGCTTGGCTGATCGTGAAGGAGACGAACACTCCCACGATGTACAGCTGGATGAGCTTGGTGACCTCGGCGTCGAACGCGATGATCAGCACCAGCGCGAACGCCGACAGGAACAGGATGCCGTTGGAGAAGGCCAGCCGGTCGCCGCGCGTGTGCAGCTGGCGCGGCAGGTAGCGGTCCTGGGCCAGGATCGAGCCGAGCACCGGGAAGCCGTTGAACGCCGTGTTCGCGGCCAGCAGCAGGATGATGCCGGTGGCGAAGGAGATGTAGTAGAACGCGGGGGTGAAGTCGGCGAACACCGCCTGCGCGATCTGCGCGACGATCGTCTTCTGCTCGTAGCCCGCCGGCGTGCCGGTGAGCTGCGTCTCCGGGTGCTCGGCGAATTTGACGTCGGTGATGATCGCCAGCGTGATGATGCCGATCAGCATCGTCACCGCGAGCACCCCCATCATCAGCAGGGTGGTCGCCGCGTTCTTCGATTTCGGCTTCTGGAACGCCGGGACACCGTTGCTGATCGCCTCGACCCCGGTCAGCGCCGCCGCGCCGGAGGAGAACGTGCGCAGCAACAGGAAGAAGAAGGCGAAACCGGTCAAAGAGGCTTCTTCGTGCAGTTGGAAATCCGCGCTCTCGGCCCGCATGTCGGCGCCGGAGGCCGCCTCGATCAGGCCCCAGATCACCATGCCGAGGATGCCGATGATGAACCCGTAGGTCGGGATCGCGAACGCTTTGCCCGATTCGCGAACTCCGCGCAGATTCAGCGCGGTCAGCACGACCACGATGACTACCGCGGCGATCACCTTGTGCTGCGCCACCCAGGGAATGGCGGAACCGATGTTCGCCACTCCGGACGACGTCGACACCGCCACGGTGAGCACGTAATCGACCAGCAGCGCGCTGGCGACGGTGAGCCCGAATTTGCCGCCGAGGTTGGTGTTGGCGACCTCGTAGTCACCGCCGCCGCTGGGATAGGCGTGCACGTTCTGCCGGTAGGACGCGACCACGACCAGCATGACGAGCGCGACGGCGACGCCGATCCACGGCGCGAACGCGTACGCGGACAAACCGGCGACACTGAGGGTCAGAAAGATCTCCTCAGGCGCGTAGGCGACGCTCGACAACGCGTCGGACGCGAAAATCGGCAGCGCGATGCGCTTCGGCAGCAGCGTATGCGAGAGGCGGTCACTCCGGAATGGACGTCCGAGGACGAGCCGCTTCAATACGGTCGGGAACTTCGACACCACGGAAGACTAGCTAACGGTGCTCACGGTAGGTTCGGCGCTGGTGTGTCTGGGTACCTGCGGACGGGTGAAACGTTCGCTGACTAAGGAGGCAGTGCGTGCACGTGGTGATCATGGGATGCGGCCGGGTGGGCGCATCCCTTGCCGCGGCGCTGGAGCGGCTGGGGCACGACGTCGCCGTCATCGACAAGAGCAGGCAGGCGTTCCGGCGGCTCGGCAGTGATTTCCACGGTCAGCAGGTGGTCGGCGTCGGCTTCGACCGGCAGGTACTGATCGAGGCCGGGATCGAACGCGCGGGGGCCTTCGCGGCGGTGTCGAGCGGCGACAACTCCAACATCATCTCGGCGCGGGTGGCCAGGGAGAACTTCGGCATCGACAAGGTCGTCGCCAGGATCTACGACCACAAGCGCGCGGCGGTCTACGAACGGCTCGGCATCCCGACCGTGGCGACCGTGCCGTGGACGACCGACCGGTTCCTGCGCACCCTGCTCCCCGACGGCGTCGCCTCGGTGTGGCGGGACCCGTCCGGCAGCGTGGCGCTCCTGCAACTCCCGCTGCACGAGGGCTGGGTCGGGCGCAGCGTGCGCGAACTGCAGGACACCACCGGCGCGCGGGTCGCGTTCATGATGCGATTCGGCACCGCCGTGCTGCCTGACACCAAGGCCGTGATCCAGGCCGACGACGTCGTGTACGTCGCCGCGAAATCGGGCACTGTCAGCGACGTGACCACCGTCGCCGCTCGCGAACCGGAAGAGGAGAACTGATGCGGGTCGCGATTGCCGGGGCCGGCGCGGTGGGCCGGTCGATCGCCGCGGAGCTGATCGACGGGCGCCACCAGGTGATGCTCATCGAACGTGAGGCCGACCAGTTCGAGCCGCACACCGTCGAGCAGGCGGATTGGGTACTGGGCGACGCGTGCGAGGTGTCGATCCTGGAGGAGTCCGGGATCGAGGAGTGCGACGTCGTGATCGCCGCGACGGGCGACGACAAGGCGAACCTCGTGGTCTCGCTGCTGGCGAAAACCGAGTTCGCGGTGCGCCGGGTGGTGGCACGGGTGAACAACCCGGCCAACGAGTGGCTGTTCAACGACGCCTGGGGCGTCGACGTCGCCGTGTCGACCCCGCGGATGCTCGCGGCGATGGTCGAGGAGGCGGTGAGCGTCGGCGATCTGGTGCGGCTGATGACGTTCCGGCAGAGCCAGGCGAACCTCGTCGAACTCACCCTCCCGGAGGAGACGCCGCTGGCGGGCAAGGCGGTCAGCGAGCTCAACCTGCCGCGTGACGCGGCGCTGGTGACGATCCTGCGCGGGGACCGCGTGATCGTGCCGCAGCCCGAGGACCCGCTGGAGCCGGGTGACGAGCTGCTCTTCGTGGCGACGTCGGACGTGGAACCGGAGATCCGGACAGCTCTGGGATACTAGTTCTCCGAGGCGGGCGCCTGCGCGTACTTCGCGCGCAGGCGAGCCTCGACCTCTTCGTCGGTCTCTTCGCGCGGGGCCTCTTCGGCCAGCGCCTTGAGGTGCTTGTCCGACCGCCGCACCGCCCAGACGACGGTGAGCAGGCCGAGCGCGTACAGCGGGTATCCCATCGCGATCTTCGCGAAAGCCAGCCAGCCGGTGTGGTCCTCGTCGTACAGCCAGCGCTGCACGACGAACCGGGCGCCGAAGATCAGCGCCATGGCGCCGGTCGCGATCGAATAGGCGATCAGCGACTTCTTGTCCTTGCGCCAGGCGTGGCCGCTGCCGTTGAGCGCGTTCCACACCACGCCGGCGAGCGGCCAGCGGACGACGATCGAGAGCACGAAGACACCGCAGTAGACCAGGCTCGTCCAGATGCCGAACAGGAAGAATCCCTTGGCCGAGCCGGTCCGGTAGGCGATGAACGCCGCGATCGCGACCCCGAAGAAGCCGGAGATCGCGGGTTGCAGCGGCTCCTTGCGCACGATCCGCAGCACGGTGATCGCCACCGCGCTGCCCACCGCGGCCCAGATCCCCACCGTGAGCCCGAAGATCGCGTTCGCGATCACGAACACGATGACCGGCAGCGAGGAATAGAACAGTCCGGACAGCCCGCCCATCTGTTCCAACAGGGTGGGCTGGGGCTTCTTGTCTTCGGTCTTCTCTTCGCCGCCGACAGGTTCAGTCACGATGCGGGATCAACTCACAGGGCTCTGAAGTTCGTAATAGGGGTTGTACAGCACCTTCTGACCATCACGTTCGGCCATCCGGCCGCGCACCTTGATGGTTCGCCCGGGTTCAATCCCGGGGATCCGGCGGCGTCCGAGCCAGATTAGCGTCACACCCTGTGTGCCGTCGAACAGCTCGGCCTGCAGCGTCGCCGCCTCGTTGGTCGGGCAGAGCTCCACGCTGCGGAGTCTCCCGAGCACCGTCACCTCTTGACCCGACCGGCAGTCGCAGGCTCGCTGCGCTCCGCCGGCCTCGGATTTTTCGGACAGATCGTCGGCGTCGAGATCCTCGACGTCGCTGGTCAGCTTGCGGACCAGCCGGCTGAAGTAGCCGCCGTCTTTGGCGGACATAACGGTGCTCCTGTGCTCCGGGGCCCCCGACTTGAACGGCCCGTGCGTAATCCAGCGTAACTGTGCTCCGACCAGGAGAACGGGTTTAGGGGAATATCGCAACGTGACCTCCGCTATTCCGCCTACGACGGCAGTAGTACTCCCCGGCACCGGGTCCGACGAAGTGTTCGTGCGCGCCGTGTTCGCCGGTCCGCTGCGCGCGCTCGGCATCCGGCTGATCGCCCCGCCGCCGCCTTCCGGCGACCGGCTCGCCGACGGCTATCTCGAGGAGCTGGACAGGCTGGCCGCCGAGCACGGTCCGCTGCTCGTCGGCGGCATCTCGTTCGGCGCGCACCTGTCGGCGGAGTGGGCGGCGCGGAATCCGGCCCGCTGCACCGGCCTGCTGGCCGCGCTCCCGGCCTGGAACGGCCCGGCCGGACGATCACCCGCGTCGCTCGCCGCGCGGCTGTCAGCGGATCTGGTGGCCGAAAACGGGGTCGACGGCGCACTGGCGAAATCGGCGGCCGGCGTGCCGGAGTGGCTTTCGGCGGAACTCGGCCGCGCGTGGCGGCGGCACGGCGACGGACTGGCGGCGAGCCTGCGGACGGCGGCGGGCCATCCCGCCCCGTCTCTGGAGGACCTGAAGGGCCTCGACGTGCCCGCGGGGATCGGCGCCTGCGTGGACGACCCGATCCATCCGGCGGAGGTCGCCCGCGCCTGGGCGGAGGCCCTGCCGCGCGCCGAGGTCGGCGAGTCGACGCTCACCGCCCTCGGCGCGGACCGGGAATCCCTGGGCCGGGCGACCGTGCTGGCCTGGTTGAAAGCCCGGACCCACTAGCCCGGCGTCGGCACGATCTCCGAGCCCAAGCTGTCTCGACCACACGGTCTCCCCAAGGGCGCCCCGCGCCCGACGGAGACTTCACCCGTCGCGCGCCCTCTTTCGGGCCGAAGGCCCACGAAAACGTGATGAAACTAACTCTGCTCGGCGATGTGCTGCGCGACGGCGTCGGGCAGCGTGATGGTCAGCGGGGTACGGACCGGCATCGGCGCGTCACCGCGGTCGACGATGGTGTGCCGCACGATCTCGCGCAGTACGGCGGGCGCCTGCGACGCCTGCGACTGCGGGCCGGCGATGACGCCGCGGAGCATCCAGCGCGGGCCGTCGACCCCGACGAACCGCAGCGCGACGTCACCGACGATCGCGGACAGCTCCAGCCCCCACTCCCCCATGCCGACCGAGACCTTGGCGCCATCGGCACGCAACTGCTCGGTGAGCTCGGTGCTGACGTCCTTCCACAGGCCGCCGGACCGAGGCGCCGCGTAGCCGCTGACGGTGATCTGGCCCTGCTCGGTGACGACGTGCACCGCGCGGACACCGCCGCTCTCCGGGTCCATCTCGACCTGGACCTGGGAACCGTCGGGCACCGGCACCTTCACCGAACCGAGGTCGATCCGCGGGATGCCGTCCTCGGGCGCGTCGGCGAGGTCGAAGGGGCCGTCGGAGGTCTCCGACAGCTGCGCCTCGATCTCCTCGTCGGCGTCCTCGGCGGCAGCGCTGTCGGGACGCTCCTCGACCTCGGGCGCGGCGTGCCGTCCGCTCGGCTTCGCGCGCTTGCGTCCGAAAATCCCCACTAGTTCTCCGTTCCTTCCCTGGCTCCGGCTCCCAGTGTGGCGTGTCCGCCGGTGGAGCCATACCCTCCCTCGCCGCGCTCGGACGGCTCGAGTTCGGCGACCTCGACGAACTCGGCCTGTTCGACCCGTTGCACGACCAGTTGCGCGATCCGGTCGCCGCGGGTGAGCACGACCTTCTCGGAGAGATCATGGTTGATCAGGCAGACGCGGATCTCACCGCGGTACCCGGAGTCGATCGTGCCCGGGGTGTTGACGACCGAGAGGCCGACGCGGGCGGCGAGACCCGAGCGCGGGTGGACGAAGCCCGCGTATCCGGGCGGCAGCGCGATCGCGACACCCGTGCCGACCACGCCGCGTTCACCGGGCGCGAGCACGAGATCCGAGGTGGTGACGAGGTCGGCGCCCGCGTCACCGGGGCGCGCGTAGGCGGGAAGGGGGACCGAAGGATCGATCCGGGAAAGCAGTACCTGAACGGTGGACACGGGCGGCGAGACTACCCTGAAGGCGTGGGTGAAAGCGTGAACACGGCCGAAGGCGGCGCCGTCAAGCATTCAGAGCGGCTCTACGTCCCGTGGTGGGGCTGGCCGTTGCCGCTGCTGGGCGGCGGGCTGCTGGCGGCGGAGATCGACATGGGATATCCCGGGATTCGCGGATGGCTGCCGTACGTGGTCCTGATCCCCGCGGTGATCGCGCTGATGATCTCGCTCGGCCGGTCTCGCGTCCGGGTGACCGGCGGCGCCGAGCCGGAGCTGTGGCTGCGCGACGCGCACCTGCCGCTCAAGTTCGTCGGCGACGTCGACGTCATCGACAAGGAAGCGAAGCGCAAGGCGCTCGGCCGCGACGCCGATCCGGCGGCCTTCGTGCTGCACCGGGGCTGGGTCGGCCCGGTCGTGCGGGTCTGGCTCACCGACCCCGGCGACCCGACGCCGTACTGGCTGTTCAGCACCCGGCATCCGGAGAAGGTGGCCGCACTGCTCCGCCACCCCGCCGAGAAGTCCTGAGCACGGGAAAAGGGGGCCGGCCACCGGGCCGACCCCCTTTATTCCTGTTTCAAACCCCGAAGCCCCTGTCGCGCCGTCCCCTGTGCCCGTAGGCTCAGGCGCAGTCGCGGCAGATGAGCCGTCCGCCACTCTCCTCGGCCAGCCTGCTGCGGTGGTGCACCAGGAAGCAGACGGAGCAGGTGAACTCGTCGGCCTGCTTGGGCACGACCTTGACGGTCAGGTCCTCACCGGAAAGTCCGGAGAGGTCCGCGCCCGGCAGCTCGAAGTTCTCGGCGGTCGCGTCCTCGTCGACGTCCACGACGCCGGACTGGTTTTCGTTACGCCTTGCCTTCAGCTCTTCCAACGAGTCTTCGGCCAGCTCGTCGGCTTCGCTGCGGCGCGGAGCGTCGTAGTCGGTCGCCATTAGTCCCTCACCCCTGCGATGCTTTCGATGTCAGATGGCCCGGACCCGCGAGCGCGCGGCTCGTGAGTCCTTCGTGCCGCTGGTTAACGTCCCAGCGCCCCTGTTTGTGCCCGGCTGGGCAGTGAGCGAGGTCTCTCTTTTGTGCCTCTTACTGCCGCCTGAGCCCGCGAAGGGTAGCTCACGCTGATACCGGCTCTGCAACGAGTCAGACATTGCCGGGATTACGTCACCCAACAGGGGGAACAGGAGAGGAGGGGGATGAAGCCATTGTCAAGACGCCCGTCGTCCGATTGGGTTGCCCCCGCGTCGGGTACCTCACCCCTTGGGCCCGGCTGCTTGCCCGGAGTGGCCATCGCGTGGTGCTATCCGGAGGCCCGCGCCGATCACCTTCGCCGCAACGCATAGGCTGATCGGACACGATGGTGAGATGAAGCACCGTCCGGGGATCCGGGCTTTGGGGAAGGGACTGGCAGGTGGCGTCGGGGAACGGCATCGGGGACCGCGGGGCGAGGCCGTATCGCAAGCGCAAGCCGCTGCCCGCGCTCATCGTGATCGGGGTGATGGCGCTCGGCGCGGTGATCGTCTGGGTGAACGTCGTCGCGAGCAAGTCCGACATCGATGCCAGGGTCCGCTGCGATCCGCCGCCCGTCCCGCAGCAAGGTGTCACCTACACGCCCCTGACGCACAACGGGCTCGACGACCGCGCCCCGGTGCCGCCGGACAAGGTCGCCGTCCAGGTGCTCAACGGATCCCAGGTCCGCGGCCAGGGCGGCATCGTCACCAGCACGCTCAGGGAACTCGGCTTCTCCCAGATCGTCGAGCCGGACGTCGACCCGGCCTACAAGAACACCGAAGCCAAGTGCCGCGGCCAGATCCGCTTCGGCGAGAACGGCGCCGCCGCGGCCCGCACGCTGAGCCTGGTGGTCCCGTGCGCCGAACTGGTCAAGGACAACCGCAAGGACGCTTCGGTCACGCTCACCACCGGCACCCTGCTCGGCGACATCCGCCCGAAGGCGGAGGCCCGACAGGTCCTCGACCAGCTCACGAAGTGGTCGAAGGCGCAGCAGGGCAGCGGCGGCGGTGAGCAGTCCGCGGGCGGCGGCGCCCCGGTGATCGACCAGGCGCTGCTGAAGGCCGCCCGCGAAGCTCCCTGCTGATACTCTGATACTCCCTCAAGCGCTATGAAAGGTCCTTTCCTTGCAAAATTTGCAAGGAAAGGACCTTTCATAGCGCGCCCAAGGGCTCAGATCGTGCCCACGCCCGAGTCGAGCAGCGCCTGACGCAACGGAGCCGCGATCGTCGGTGCCACCGCGAACGTCGCGTCGGGTCCGAGTTCGGCGTCCTCCCCCGGCAGCGACACGAGAGCTCCCGCCTCGGCGGCGATGAGCGCTCCGGCGGCCCAGTCCCAATGTCCGAGGCCGTGCTCGACGTAGGCGTCCAGCCAGCCCGCCGCGACCGCGCACAGATCGAGCGAGGCGGCCCCATTGCGCCGCACGTCCCGCACCCTGGTCGCCAGTTCGGCGACGAACCGGGCCTGCTTCGCCCGCCGTTCGACCTTGTAGGCGAACCCGGTGCCGACGAGCGTCAGGTCGAGCCGCTCCGGGGCGTTGACCGACAGCGGCCGCCCGTCGAGGAACGCGCCCTGCCCGCGCGCGGCGGTCCAGCGGCGCCCGCTGACCGGTTCGACGACGGCGCCCGCCACCGACACCCCGCCGACCTGCGCGGCCACCGACACGGCGAACCACGGCAGCCCGTAGAGGAAGTTCACCGTCCCGTCGATCGGGTCGACCACCCAGGTCACCCCGTCCCCGGCGATCCCGCCGCCCTCCTCGCCGAGCACGGCGTCGCCCGGGCGCAGTTCGGCGAGCCGGGCGCGCACCAGCCGTTCCGACTCGTGGTCCACCGCGGTCACCACGTCGGTGTCGGCGGATTTGGTGTCCACGCGCACCTCGCGGCCCGCGTTCATCCCGGTCCAGGCCTCGTGGACCAGTTCGGCGGCCTCGCCCGCGACACGCTCGGCGACACCCTTCAGCAACGTCTCGTCAACTCCCACGTCCGCCATGTCACCACATCCGGTTAAAGTCTCCGAGGCAGGCTTCTGAATCGTGCGAGAAGGGACCACGTCCGTGGTGGAGGCGACCCGAGGTTTCGGTATCGACATCGGCGGCAGCGGGATCAAGGGCGCGCTGGTGGACTTGGCGGAGGGACAGCTGATCGGCGACCGGATCCGCATCGACACGCCGAAGCCGTCGACCCCGGAGGCGGTGGCGGACGTCGTCGCCGAGATCACCGGCCAGGCCGGCTGGGACGGCCCGGTGGGCGTCACCCTGCCCGCGGTGGTCAAGAAGGGGGTCGCGCACACCGCGGCCAACATCGACCGCAAGTGGATCGGCACCGACGCCGACGCCCTGTTCGCCAAGCGCCTCGGCCGCGGTGTGGACGACATCGCGATGCTCAACGACGCGGACGCGGCCGGCATGGCCGAGATCCGCTGGGGCGACCCGGTCGCGCGGCGCGGCGTGACGGCGCTGCTGACCTTCGGCACCGGCATCGGCAGCGCGGTCTTCCAGGACGGGAAGCTCGTGCCCAACACCGAGTTCGGCCACATCGAGGTCGACGGCTTCGACGCGGAGAAGAAGGCCGCGGCGTCGGTGAAGGACAACGAGAGCCTCTCGTATCCCGAATGGGCGGAACGGGTGAACAGGTATCTCTCCGTGCTGGAAAACCTGATCTGGCCGGATCTGTTCATCGTCGGCGGCGGGGTCAGCAAGAAGTCGCACAAATGGGTCCCGCTGCTCGAGATCCGCACGCCGGTGATCGTCGCGTCGTTGCAGAACAACGCGGGCATCGTCGGCGCGGCGGCCGCCGCCGCGGAGGGCATCGAGCACTGACGCGCCCACGTTGACATCCGCGCCGCGGATGTCACTTCGGCGGGTCGGACGGCGTGTCGCGCCCGCCGGGTGGTGGTCCGCGCCGCGACGCTGTCACGTATCGTCGTTACAATGGAACACGGCCCACGGCGGCGGCACCCACGAGAACGAGGGAAACCGCAGGCCGAGGGGTGTTCCCCGAAGTTTGAGGCAGCCGAGACCATCACGCCTCGGCTCGTCATGATCGACCGCTGCGAAAGGGCGTAAGTGGCAGCCGCAAGAACCGCAACCCGAAGCGGGACGAAGACAGCGACCGCAGCCGGCGAGCCGGCCGACGAGGCAGCCACCGACGCGGCGAAGCCCGCGGCGCGCAAGACCGCCGCCAAGGCGGCCGGCGCGAAGAAGGCCCCGGCGAAGAAGGCTCCGGCCAAGAAACCCACCACCAAGGGCGCCAAGACCGAAGACGGCGATCCGGAAGACGGTCCGGTAGAGCTCGACGAAGCCGACCTCGAAACCCCGGACCTGTCGGATCTCGAAGAGGTCGAGGTGGACGTCGTCGACGCTTCCGTCACCGAGGAGACGGAAGAGGACGCGGAGTCCGACGAGGACGTCGAAGAGACGCCCGCCCGCGGGCGCCGCACGTCGACCGACAAGAACGCCGGAAAGACCTCCGACAACCCGGACTTCGTCTGGGACGAGGAAGAGTCCGAGGCGCTGCGCCAGGCCCGCAAGGACGCCGAGCTCACCGCTTCGGCCGACTCGGTCCGCGCGTACCTCAAGCAGATCGGCAAGGTCGCCCTGCTGAACGCCGAGGAGGAGGTGGAGCTCGCCAAGCGCATCGAGGCCGGGCTCTACGCCGCCGAGCGCGTCCGCAACGCCGAGGAGGAGGGCGAGAAGCTCGTCACCCAGATGCGGCGCGACCTCAAGTGGATCGTGCGCGACGGTGAGCGGGCGAAGAACCACCTGCTGGAGGCGAACCTCCGGCTCGTGGTCTCGCTGGCCAAGCGCTACACCGGCCGCGGCATGGCGTTCCTGGACCTGATCCAGGAGGGCAACCTCGGCCTGATCCGCGCGGTCGAGAAGTTCGACTACACCAAGGGCTACAAGTTCTCCACGTACGCCACCTGGTGGATCCGTCAGGCGATCACCCGCGCGATGGCCGACCAGGCGCGCACCATCCGTATCCCGGTGCACATGGTCGAGGTCATCAACAAGCTCGGCCGTATACAGCGCGAACTGCTGCAGGACCTCGGCCGCGAGCCCACCCCCGAAGAGCTCGCGAAGGAAATGGACATCTCCCCGGAGAAGGTCCTCGAGATCCAGCAGTACGCCCGCGAGCCGATCTCGCTCGACCAGACCATCGGCGACGAGGGCGACTCGCAGCTCGGTGACTTCATCGAGGACTCCGAGGCCGTCGTCGCGGTCGACGCGGTGTCGTTCACGCTGCTGCAGGACCAGCTCCAGTCGGTGCTGCAGACGCTGTCCGAACGTGAAGCGGGTGTGGTGCGGCTGCGGTTCGGCCTCACCGACGGCCAGCCGCGCACGCTCGACGAGATCGGCCAGGTGTACGGGGTGACCCGTGAGCGCATCCGGCAGATCGAGTCGAAGACGATGTCGAAGCTGCGTCACCCGTCGCGTTCGCAGGTGCTGCGCGACTACCTGGACTGATCCCAGGGTTCACGGAAGACCCCGTCACCGTTTCGGTGGCGGGGTTTTTCGCGTCCGGTGTCGAATCCACGGCCCGCTCGTTCGACGCGTGGGTATGACGAAACCTCACGCCACCAAGAACCTCGACCGCTACGGATCCGCGGAACTTCCTTGGAGCCGCGCGCGGGACATCCTCGCCGAGGACACCCCGACCGCCGACCTGACCTTCTTCGTGACGACCGTCCGTCCCGACGGACGCCCGCATTCGGCAGGCGTCGGCGCCGTCTGGGTGAACGACGCCCTGTACTTCAAGGGCGGGCTGGGCACGCGCCGCTCCCTCAACCTGGCCGCGAACCCGGCGTGCTCGGTTTCGGTGCGGCTGCGAGGAATCGACCTCACGATGGAGGGCGAGGCGCACCGGGTCACCGACCCGGCGACGCTGGGACGGGTGGCGGCGGTCTACCGGACGGGTGGCTGGCCCGCGACGGTGGAGGGCGACGCGCTCACGGCTCCCTTCAGCGCGCCCAGCGCGGGACCGCCGCCATGGCACCTGTACCGCCTCACCCTGCGCCGCGCGATCGGCGTGGCGGGCGCCGAACCGCACGGCGCGACGCGCTGGGACTTCGCCCCGTGAACCCAGCGGTCCGTGAAGGCCTCCTTGCCTACCCTGAAAGTAGGGAAGGAGGCCTTCACGGACTTGGGTGGGTTCAGGCGCGGCCGGTCAAGGTCGTCCACGGGACGTGCACGGTCACCCGTTCCCTGAGCTGTTCGTTCATCAGCCACAGCTCCCCCGTCGCGGGCCAGTACGACAGGTTCTGCGAGTTCACCGGCGCGCGGCCGCTCAGCCGCGACGTCGAGGTGCCGCCGACACCTCCGTGCAGGCACGACGGATGGTCGCCCGCCACCCCGGCGTACTCGGGACACACGCCGGTCATCACGAAATATCCGTTGCGCGACACCGCTCCCTGCATCCCCCAGACCGGCGACACGAAGCCCTCCTTCGCGTGCACGGTGCCATCGGCCGACACCTTGGGCAGGCCGGTCGCGCGGTCGAACGGCCACCGCAGCACCCGGCCGCCCGCCGCGTTCGGGATGTGCTCCGCGGTCACGATCGAGCCGTCACCGTGGTCGAACGACATCGTCGCGAGACACGGCCGCGTCCCGGGGGCATTGGTGCAGGCACCGCCGCCGGGGTACCAGTACGCGCCGATCTGCGGCATCGCGTAGTCGTAGAACGCCGCGTGGTACTTGCCGTCCGGGCCCTTGCCGACGACGCCGGAGCTGTCGTCGACCTTCCAGAAGTGCGTGGTGTCGAAGACCCGCACCACTCCCCCGGTGGTCGCGACGAACAGCCGGTTCCCGATCCACGTCATCCCGTGCCCGTGTCCTTGCACGACGGCGAAGTTGTCGTTCGACGTCGGTTCGACGAGCAGCACGTGCCGGTACCCAAGCCCGGTCGCGTCCACAAAGGACAGACGAACCATCGTGTCGCCCGGAGTGTGCCAGGACGTCGCCACGACCCGTTTGCCGCCGACCTTCCCGGTCGCCGCGTCCGCGTCGCCGGAACCGGTCAGTCCCTGCGGGATCCAGTCGTTGGTCTTGTCGTCGTTCGCGTCTTCCCAGCAGAATCCCGCCGGTTTCAGCGCCGTCGCGAGATACGTGCCGTGGCACAGCGGCCGCGCCTTCCGGTTCGCCGAAGACAGGATCTCCGGCAGGCCGCGAGCCGGGAGGTGTTTCTCCAGGGCGGCGATCCGAGCGCCGTAGGTGCCGAAGGTCGAGCCGGACGTCCAGCGGAAGCCGTCGACCGTGGCCGCGTCCATCTTCGGGAACGCGGCCGCGGCCGACGCGACCCCGGGGATGAGCCCGAACACCAGCAGGAGTGCAGCGAGAAGTCCCAGCCTCTTCATGCCCGCGAGCCTCCCGGTCGCGCGCATACTTTCGATACAAACCGTGTCAGGACACCGAAAGCCCGCGCTCGGCCAGGGATTCCTCGACCCGCAGCCGTTCGATCTCCCGGTCGAAACCCTCCGGGAGGCTGTCCAGCCGGTGGTCGACCTCGACCTCCCGGCAGGCTTGGACGAGCAGCGCGTCGTAAGCCTGCCTGGTGCCGTACCGGCGGACGGCGGAGGCGCCGGGCGGGAGTTCCGCCAGCAGGCGGTGCACCCGGCGGAGATCGGCGGCGAGTTTCTCGATGGGCGGGCCCGCCGGGATCTCGGGTTCACGGCGCCAGCGCCACCGGCGAACCAGCACGGGGACCTTCAGCGCGCACCAGAAAAGCACCGAAGGCGCCACAGCGACAACGGCGTACAGCGTGACAGGCCCGATGGCCATGACCCATGGTAATCCCGCACGGAGCACCGGAGAATCCGCGAATCCGGGCTATATTCGCGACTGTGCTGACCGAGAGCTACCGCTACCCGGACACCGGCGACCACGTCACCGGCGTGTTCATCCGACGGCACGAACCCTACGAGGGCTACTGGACGGCCAGCGAGGACCGCGCGCTCGGCAAGGTCGCCGAAGAGCTCGCCGCGATCCTCGGCCCGCGCGAAGAAGTCAAGGCGCTCGACGCCGGCTGCGGAGAAGGCCGCCTCCTCCCCTGGCTCGCGCGGTTCTCCGCCGACGTCACCGCCGCGGATCCCGACCCGGACCGGCTGGCCAAGGCGCGGGAAACCGCCGTCGAGGACACCGGCTTCTCCTTCGCCGTCTCTCCGATCACGGAACTGGACGGCGGCCCGTACGACCTCGTGCTGTGCAGTCACGTCATCCAGCACGTGCCGACGCCGGACGTCGGGCCGATCCTGCGGCGGCTGGCCGGGATCACCGCGCCCGGCGGTGCGCTGGTGCTGGCCTACAGCCGGTCGCCGATCGGGCGGGGCGCGTTCAGCCTCGACAGCGTCGAAGCAGGCACCGAAGTCCGCTCTCGCCGCGTTTCGCGCGAAGAGTTCGACAAAGCATTACGCGACGGTGGCCCGGCGCTCCCGGTGCGCTACCTCGATCCCGAGGAGGTCGCCGCCGAAGCGGCCGAGGCGGGCTGGCGCACCGAGTGGGAGTGGACGTACCACGTCCTCGACGACCTCGGTCCCGCCGACGAGCACATCGACCGCGACGAACTGGTCAACGCCTCCGGGCCGCTGCGCCGCCATCTCGGCCGGGACCTGATCACCCTCCTGCGTCGCGCATGACCTCGGTGCTTCTCACCTTCGCGTGGGCGGTCCCGCTGTCCGAGCAGGAGGCGGAGAAGGTGTTCGACGGCGGCCGCGACCGCGGGCTGCTGGCCCATCTCGACGGGAAACTCGGCGCGGAGTGGACGGCCGCGGAGAACTTCCTGGCCAGCTACACGAAACCGCCGCGACGCCGGGTGCTGCGCAAACGCACCGGTGGCTCCCGGCTGTCGATCCGTGTCGGCGCGGTCGGGCTGCCCTGTGAACTCGTCGTCACCTGGCATCCCGCCTATCACGCGATGACGCTGGTCCTCGCCATCACGATCACCGGCGCGGCGGCGGACGGGCCCGCCGCCGAATTCGACTTGGCCATCGCTGTGCTGCAGAGCCTTCAGGGCCGCGAGACGGCGAACGGCGACAAAGGGCTGCACGGCGGCTACGGCGAGAAGACGTTCCCCTCGCTCCTCAAGACCGTCACCCACATCTTCGAGGACCTGACCAGGGGCTGCGGCCTCACCGAGGGGCTCGGCCGCAAGGGCTGGTGCGTCGAACTGCGGTCTCACGACGGGCATCCGCCCGCCCAGCGGGTCGCCGCCGATCCCCGGCCGTACTACGGGCTGGCGACCAGCGACGAAGGCTGGCGGTTCGTGCCCCGCGAGGTCGCGAGGGAGGCGCTCGGCCCGTCGTGGGGCACGCGCTCGTTCGTCGCCGCCTACCCGATGGCGGGCGGGATCGTCTGCCTCAACAGCAAGGATTCCGACTACGTCGAGCACCAGGACGAGCTGATGCGCGGCCCGTTCGGCGCCGTCGAACCGTACTTCGGCATCGACAGCGAAATCGGCGGGCTCGACCACGGGATGCTCTTCATCCTCGAACGCGTCCTGATCCGGATGGCGCTGGCCGACCAGTGGCTGGCGTCGATGAGGAAAACCGGGAGCCGCACCCGGCTCCTGCGCGGCTCGCTCGACGACATCCTCGAGATGCTGCACTCGGTGCTGCCGCCCGAGGTCGATTCGCTGGAGCGCCGCCTGGTCACCAGCATGGGCGTGGAGCGGATCATCGCCCAGCTCGACCGCCAGGCCGAGGCGATGGACGAGGAGACCCGGTACGCCTACGAGAACACGGTGAGCGCGCGGGTCACGCGGCTCACCGTGGTCACCGTCGTCCTGACGGTCGTCACCATCGTCCTCGGCGTCCTGCAGGTGCTGGTCTCACTCTGACCGGCGGCGCTGTTTGCGGGCGCGTTCGGCGAACAGCAGCCCCACGCCCCCGGCCACCATCAGCGCGCTCACCACCACGTGCATCCCGGACGGGAGCAGGTGGAGCTGGATGAACCAGCTCGGGTCGGTACTGCCCAGCAGCCGGTTGATCAGCCCGCCCCCGCCCTGCACCAGCAGGAGGATTCCCAGTAGTTCGATCATCGTCGAGCCCCTTCCTTGACCCTCTCGTGCTTGGGGGAGAGTTCCTGCCACAGCGGCCCGGTGGCGAACCAGATGGCCGTCACGACCCCCAGCTTCGGCAGCCAGCCCCACAACGGGTCGACCTGGTCGGTGTCGCCGACCATGAAGATCAGCAGGAGCAGCACCCCCGCGGCCAGCCCGCAGGCCAGCACGCATTTGAACCAGTCACGCCATTCGGCGCGCAGCTTCTCCCGGCCCCTCGGCTTGGGCGGCGGTGGCGGCCCGCCCGCGAACCGGTGGGCGAACCGGACGTCGGCCCACTTGATCATCGAATGCCCGAACACGACGCTGAAGCCCAGGTACACCGCGGCCAGGCCGTGCACGAAGTTCGCCGTGGCGCCGTTGCGCAGGTCGATGACCGTCGCGACCAGCACGACGAGGTCGATCACCGGGGTCAGGAGCAGCAGCACGACGCTGGTCCGCTTCAGCTTGAGCAGATAGCGGGCCACGAGGCCGGCGACGATGGCGACCCAGAAACCGATCTCCCCGCCGGCGACCACGGCCGCCATCGGGTTTTCCGCGATGAAGTCCCAGATCTTGTTCACGCCGTAAGCCTCGCCGACCACACCGGTCCTCCGCGTCGGCGTACGGCACGAGATCACCGTCATCAGTTAGTAGGACCCCGCGGCCCGTCCCGGTGTGCTGGGATGGGGCGGTGCCCACGTTCGTCCCGCGCCTGAACCACCTCGCCGAATGGAAACAGGACCTCGTCATCGCCTCCGGCACCTGGGTCCTCGGCGTGCTGGTCTACGTGAGCGGGATGCAGGTGCTCCTGGCGGGTCCCGACGACACGCCACTGTGGATCCGGCTGAGCGAACTGACCGTGCTGTGCGGGCTGGAGATGCTGCGCCGCAAGATCCCGCTGGCGCTGCTCTGCGCGCTGGCCGTGCTCGCCGTGGACATCGCCTTCGGCCCGTCGCTCCCGATCCTCATCGTCTTCACCGACTTCCTGTACGCGACGACGCTCTACGGCTCGCGGCGCACGAGCAGGCTGATGATCGGCGTCGCCGCGATCGGCACCATCGCGGTGGTCTGCCTCGCGCTCATCTTCTCCGCGCAGTGGCGCACGGCGATCCTCGCCGCGTTCGCCCTCCTCCCGTTCCTGGTCACGCCGGTGTGGTGGGCGGCCAACGTGCGCCAGCAGCGGGACATCGCCGACAGCGAACGGGCGAACGCGGTCCAGCTGGCCACGATCGGCGAACTGGACCGGAAGGCCGCCGTCGCGGGGGAACGCTCGAAGATGGCGCGGGATCTGCACGACGTCATCGCCGGGCATCTCTCGGCGATCGCGATCCAGTCCGAGGCCGCGCTGTCGATGGCCACCGTCGACCCGAACCTGTCCAGGAAGGTCCTGGAATCGGTGCGGGAGAACAGTGTGAGCGCGCTCGACGAGATGCGCGCGATGATCGGGCTCCTGCGCGCGGATCCGTCCACCGGGGACACCGAGATCGAACCGACGGCGCCCGCCCGGCTGGCCGAACTGTCCAAACTGGTCGAATCCGCGCGGGCGAGCGGGCTGAAGGTCGAGACCGGGTCCACCCCTGGCCAGTACTCCCTGCCCGCCGCGGTCGACCTGACCGCGTACCGGATCGCGCAGGAAGCGCTCACCAACGCGGCCAAACACGCCGCGGGGGGCCGGGCCGTGCTCGACATCCGCGCCGACGGAGGCATACTCACCATCGAGGTGCGCAACGATCTTCGTCCCGGCTCCGGCTCGGGTGACGACGGCGGGACCGGACTCGGCCTGCTGAACATGCGGGAACGCGCCGCCGCGGTGGGCGGCACTCTCGCCGCCGGGCCGTCCGGCGGCGGCTGGCTGGTCCGTGCCGAACTTCCTCTGGAGGGGTCTTGAGCGACGGGAACATCAAGGTGCTGGTCGCCGACGACCACGGCGCCATCCGCGCCGGGTTGATGATGATCCTCGGCAACGCCGAGGGTATCGAGGTGGTCGGCGAAGCGGCGGACGGCGCCACCGCCGTCCGCCAGGCGAAGGCGCTGAAACCGGACGTCGTGCTGATGGACGTGCGCATGCCCGGCGTCGACGGCATCGCGGCCACGCGGGAGCTGACCGCGGAGGGACTGTGCGAAGTCCTCGTGCTGACGACCTTCGATCTCGACGAGTACGTCCACGCCGCGCTGCGGGCGGGTGCGGCCGGGTTCCTGCTGAAGTCGGTGGAGGCGTCACGGCTGATCGAGGCGGTGAAACTGGTCGCGGCGGGCGAAGGAGTGCTCGCCCCGCAGGTCACGCGGAAGCTGATCGCCGCCTTCGCCGCCGGGACCCGCGAGCCTTCGCTGGTCCCCGACGGGCTCGAAGACCTGACCGAACGCGAGCGCGAAGTGCTGGCGTGCCTGGGCGGCGGCCTGTCCAACGCGCAGATCGGGACCCGGCTGCACATCGGCGAGACCACGGTGAAGACGCACGTGTCCCGCGTGCTGACGAAGCTGGAACTACGGTCGCGGGTGCAGGCGGCGATCCTCGCGCAGGAGAACGGCGTCGTACTGGAGGGGTGATGGCTCCAGGTGGTCGTGGGGGGCGATTCGGGTTAGAACACGAATCGCCACTCACGACCACCCTGACCCACCCATCCTCGAAGTGGAGAGTGGTCTTCTCGCGT
>NZ_JBWKEA010000016.1:0-216331 GCF_056435685.1 Amycolatopsis sp. NPDC043885 | reverse complement strand
TCGATGTCCGGAGGGCGATTTCGCGAGGGGGTCGTGAGTGGCGTTTCGGGTGAGAACCCGAAACGCCACTCACGACCAACCCGACCCACGACCAGGCAGCGAGGGAGCCTTCACTCCACCCGTCAACCTCGCCCAAGATCAACTTAAGCTACGTGTCATCGGGCTCTTTGAGGGGTAGGGCAAACGTGTCGGGTGCGGTGGGCGGTCCGCTCATGGCCGCCTTCGATCGTGTCGCGAAAGCCATGTCGACGGCGTAGCGAAGAGCCCCTTCCCTACCGTCAGGGTAGGCAAGGAGGCCTTCACCACCACCTGGGTCGATCACTTCAGCTGACGTCGCGAAGGTGGCTTTCGCGACACGCCACATTTGCCTTACCCCTCAATAGAACCCGAAACGCCACTTACGACCTCTCCTCAAATCGGGCATATGGCCTTGAAGCAGACATTTCGTCACTGGAAAGCGTCCCTTGTGGACACTCAGAGCGCAGCTGACTGCCGCCTCTGCCTTGACTCAGCGAAGGGGTCTTTCACCGCAGCGGCTCGGTCACGCCACATTTGACTTACCCCTCAATAATTCCCTGCGACTCCTTCGACTGGTCCTGTGAGCGCGGCCGCGAGCATCAGTGTCGCTCCGGCGGCGAACCTCCACCTGGACAGGGAATTCCCGTCGATGTTCCAGCCGGTGCGCGGCTGGGCGCCCGACATCGCCGGGCGGGGCGAGGCAACCCGCTCGGCACCTCGTGGTCCGCTGCGATGATGCTCGACCACGTGGGACACCCCGAAGCGAGCGGAGAGCTGCTGAACGGCCAGTACCGTCGATCTCGGTGAGCGGCCGACACCGCCGGTTACACGCGTGCGGTGCTGGACCGGGTAGGCGGTGTGGTGAACTGATCGGCACCGATGAAGGGAGCGCCTGCAGTGATCACCACCATCGCCCTGCTCAAGGCCCGTGATGGCCTCAGCCGGTCCGAGTTCGTCGAATATTACGAGAACCATCACGTCCCGCTCGTCCTCGGCCTCGCACCCGCGCCGGCCCTCTATGCCCGCAATTACCTGCCGGAGGCCGGAGCACGCGGGTTTCCCGCCGACTTCGACGTGATCACACACATGAAGTTCGCCGATGAGGCCACCCGTCGCGCCTGGCTGGCTCTCGTGCTTGCCGAGGATTCCGGGGTCGCCGAGGACGAAGCCCGGTTCCTCGATCGATCCCGGACCCGGTCGTGGACGGTCGAGGAACACTCCAGTGCGCGGGTGGGATAGCGGCGTTCGGGTTTGCCCTTGCCGCCGCAGGGTATCCGCCTCGGGTGAGGCGAGCCGGAAACGAGCCGGCCGGGTATCCAGGGCGGATGGGTTCATGGTCGACGTGAAGACGACGGTAGACACTTCTCCCGAGCGCGTGTTCGAGGTGCTCGCCGACGGCTGGACCTACGCGGCCTGGGTCGTGGGGGCCTCCCACATCCGTGACGTCGACAAGGGCTGGCCGGCGCGGGGAACGCGGATCCACCACTGCGTCGGCTCTTGGCCCCTCCTGCTCGACGACGTCACCAAGGTGCACGCAGTCGACCCGCCGAGGCTGCTCGAACTCGAGGCGCGGGCCTGGCCTTTCGGTACCGCGCGGATCCGGTTGGAACTGCGGGAAACCGCGTCGGCGACCACGGAGATCCTGATGTCCGAGCAGGCGACCCGCGGGCCTGGCCGCGTGCTGCCGGAGGCCGCGCAGGCGCTCTTCCTGGTGCCGAGGAACCGGGAATCCCTGCGACGTCTCGCGGATCTCGCCAAGGGGCGCGAAGCCGCCGATTGAGGACGGACTTTTCAGCCGCTCAACCGCCGGACTGATCCTGATGGCTCGGCCGCCCGAGCCGTACCCGGTCGCGCGGCGGGTCGAGGGGGTGGCTGTCGCCCCGTCGCCCGGCGCGGATGGCGGCGAGCAGTTCCCTGATCGTGGCCGCCGCGTCGTGCCGAGGTCGCCAGCCGAGTTCCTCCCGTGCGTGCCGGGTGTCCACAAGGGACGCTCGGTCGGCGAGCCGCAGCCAGGACGGATGCAGTGGTTGCAGGCCCAGCCGCCAGCTCGGCCAGGCCAGTCCGGTCAGCAGCCTCAGCGGTACGGGAACCCGGAACCCGCCTGCCAGCGCGGCGAGGTCGCGGCTGTCGAGGACGGGCTCGCCGGCGAGGTTGAACGCACCGGTCGCACGGCGGTCGAGGATCGCCCGGATCGCTTGTGCCACGTCGTCGGAGTGCACCACCTGCATCCGCAGCCCTGGCCACAACGGCACCGGCAGCCCTTTGCCGCCCAGCGGTAACGGTGGCGCCAGCGGGCCGAGCAGCCACCCCGAGAACTCGGCCGCGGCGTCCGGCTGCGCGACACCGCACGGACGGATCCGCGCCACCCCGATCCCCGGGTGATCACGGCAGAATTCGTCCAATTTGGACTCGAAGGCCGCTTTTCCGGCGCTGTAGGCGCTTTCGGGGAGCCCGCCGCAGGGCCATTCCTCATCCACCTCGTCCCACCGGTCGGCCGGTGTGTAGGCGGCGACCGACGACGCGCACACGATGTGGTTCACGCCGGCGTCGGCGGCCGCGCGCAGGACGTTCGCGCTGCCCGCCATGTTGGTCCGGCGCATCGCCGGATCGTCGGCGCGCGGATGGATCGCCCAGGCGAGGTGCACCACGGCGTCGGCGCCGTCGAAGATCTCGGTCAACCGCGGCCAGGCGTCGTTCGCGCCGATGTCCTGCTGGACCCAGCGGGCCGACGAGTAGGGCGCGGCCGTCGTGTCGGGGCGGCGGCGTGCCACTCCGAGCACGTCGTGCTCGTCTCCGGCCAGCGCCCGGAGCAGGGCGGTCCCGATGTTCCCGCTCGCGCCGGTGACGACGATCTTCATCGATAGACGGCGCGGTGCGCGGCACGCACTGTCGCGCGGTAGACGGAACCGGCCCAGCCGTCCCGGGCGAGGGCCGCCCTGGCGGCGTTCGATCCGGGTGCGCCGTGCACCGCGCCACCGGGATGCGCCGACGCCGACGCCAGGAAGAGCCGGTCGATCGGGGTGTCGGCCCGGCCGAGACCGGGGACGGGCCGGAAGAAGAGCTGTTGCTGGATGGCCGCGGTCCCGGCGTTGATCGAACCTTCCACCAGGCTGTGGTTCCCTTCCTCCAGTTCGGCGGGCCCGGCGATCGCCCGGCCCGCGATCAGGCCGCGGAAACCGGGTGCGTGCCTCTCGATGACCTCTTCCATCCGGTCCGCGTGGCGGCGCAACCGGGAAGCGGACCAGATCTCGCCCCTCGGCACATGCGTGTAGGCCCAGGCCGATTCGGTCCCGGCGGGGGAGCGGGTCGGGTCCGCGGTGGTCATCTGCCCGAGCAACAGGAACGGGTCGCCGGGCACTCGCCCGCAGGCGAGGTCGTTGGCGATCCCGGCGAGGCCGTCGAGATCCGCTCCGATGTGGACGGTCCCGGCCTCGCCGACTTCGGCGGCGCTCCACGGGATGGGCGAGGACAAGGCCCAGTCCACCTTGATGGTGGCGTCGTCCCAGACGAACCGGTCCAGATCGGACACCAGCCGCGAGGGAAGGTGCCCGGCGCCGACCAGATCCCGGTAGAGCACCGGAGCGGGGACGTCGGCGAGCACCGCCCGGCGGGCACGCACCCGTCGGCCGTCCGTGTCCCGGACACCCACCGCACGGCCGCCCGACAGCGTCACTTCGGTGACCGGCGTGCCACAGACGATCTCCCCGCCCTTGGCGGACAGCCGGTTTACCAGCGCGTCGGTCAGACAGCCGGCCCCGCCTTCCGGGACCGGGAATCCTACGTCCTGACCGAGCATGGTCAGCAGCCAGCCGAAGACACCGCTCCCGGCCTGGTCCGGGCCGAGGTCGGTGTGCATGGCGTTGCCCGCGAGCAGCAGACGGGCGCCCTCGCCGTCGAACTTCTCCTTGCCGAGACCACGGGAGGTCAAGGTCAGCATCCTCATCAGCCGGAGCGATTCCGCCGTGCCGAGCGTCTTGACCAGCCGTGCCCCCGGCCGCACCGGCGGAAAGGGGCGCACGATCGCGTCGAGCAGCGGTTCGCGCAGACGCCGCCAGTTCGCGTATTCGGCCCGCAGCCTGTCCGCGTCCCGTTTGTCGAACTCCGCCACGGAACGCGCGGTGCGGTCAAGGTCACGGGACTGCAGGACGTACCGGTCGTCGGGCAGCACATGCGCCAGCACCGCCGGGGCGTGCCGCCACCGCAGGCCGTGGTCTTCGAGTTCCAGCCCGGCGAGCACCGGTGACGCCGCACCGAGCGGGTAGAAAGCGCTGTAGACGTCGTTGCGGAAACCGGGAGCGGTGAGTTCCTCGGTCCGTACCGCGCCACCGGGCTTGGCAGTGGCCTCGATGACCAGTGTCTCCCAGCCGGCGTCGGCCAGGAGATTGGCCGCGACCAGGCCGTTCGGCCCCGATCCGATCACCACGGCGTCGACTTCCATGATCAGGGCATACCCCGGACAGGCGGGTTCAACCCCTGTCGTCCGACTTCGCCTGGATGGCCAGCCACGCCTCGTGCTGCTCTTCGGTCTTGGCCCAGAGGGCCGCCAGTTTCCCGGCGCCGATGTCCTCCACCGGGATACGGAACTCCCGCAGCGTCTCGGCGAACTCGTCGAGAGAGGACAGCGTGCGGCGTTCGCCGTCGCCGCGTCTGACCGTGCGCGCGCGAAGTGCCAGCTCGCGTCCGTCACGATGATGTTGAGCCACGAGCACCCTGGCGAACGGGGACTCCGGCGACCTGATCTCGTCCCGTTCGGCGAATTCGGTGACCTCGCGGGGCACGGTGCGGAAGTCGCAGGAGTCGACCGTGCCACCGGGATGGTGGTGCATCCGCCAGGTCTCGTCATCGAGGCGCTCGATCCGGAACGGCAGTTGTCCTTGCCGATACGTGCCTTCCCGCACCGGAAGGGGTTCGAGGAACGCGTCTCCGATCCCGGTGTCGGCGAGCCAGGTCTCGCCCTCGACGTCGACCAGCAGGGCGATGTGGTTGCCCCATTGGCCTTCGCCGCGAGTCGAGCGCAGGACGGCGGCTTCCACGACGGTCACCTCGAATCCGGCCGCTCGCAGCAAAAGGGCGAGCGCGCCGTTCATCTCATAGCAGAGCCCGCCCCGCCGACGGCGCGTGAACTTGTCGATCAACGCTTCCGGGTCGAGCAGGATCGTCTTGCCGAGCTGGAGGTCGAGGTTCTCGTAGGGCACTCGCAGCCGCCACGCGCGGTGCAGGTTCCGGAGCGTGGCCGGATCCGGCCGGACGGGCTCGCGGTACTCCAGCCGGTCGAGGAACGCGTCGAGGATCATGCGGCTCTCCTTGGGTAAAGCGGCTCTAAAATTAGAGTAGCTCTAATTTTGATGTCGATCCAGTACGCTCGCGTCATGACCGAGCCGGTGGGTTTGCGGGAACGGAAGAAATGGCGCACCCGGAAGGTGTTGATCGAGACGGCGTACCGGCTCTTCGAACGGCAGGGCTACGACCGGACGACCACCGCCGAGATCGCCGCGGCCGCCGAGGTGTCCACCGCGACGTTCTTCAACCACTTCGCGACGAAGGAAGACCTGGTCCTCACCGGCGACGGCGAGCACATCCTGCGCGTGGGCCTGGACGTGCTCGCCGCGCGAGGGGCGGGCGAGACACCTGCAACGCTTCTGCGGCGCGCGATGCTCGGGATGCTCGCCGAGGCGGGCGCTGGGCTCCGCGATCCGGCCGCCGCGCCCGAGCGGATCCGGCTGGACCTGATCACGTCGGTGCCGTCGTTGCGCGCGACGATGCTGCAGCGGGCCTTCGACGCTCAGGAGCGGCTTTCGGCCGCGCTGTGCCAAGCCTGCGAGATCGACGAGCTCGACGCCGCGGCGCTGGTCGGCTCGGCCACCGGGGCGGTCTTCGCCGCCGGGCGAACGGCCCTCCGCCTCGGGACTCCGCTCGACGAGGCGATGCGGCGGGCGATCGAGCTCGCGACGGCCTGACCGGGCGGCTTCACGAACGGTGCCAGGCGATCCCGCGATATGCGGAGCTGTCCGCCGCGAAGCCGTAGCCGATGATGACGGTGCCGCTCGCGTTGATGTGCTGGGCCATGATCGCCGTGATACCGCGAGGGGACGGGAGCGGGAAGGGTGTCGTGTCCGCGTCCCAGCACACCGGCCGCGTCGTTTCCCGGCTCTCGGACTCGCCGACGACGGTCCCGGCTTCGTCGATGTCGAAACACGTACTGGCGACGTCCGAAGGCAGGGGCCGGAGCACGGTGGGCCGTCCATCGCGATCCCAGCGCGCGCCGATGCCGCGCCGGTCCGGGGTCAGGCCCCAGCCGATCGCGACACCTCCTCCGGTGATCCGGACGACCTGTCCCGCGGAGAACTCCGGTTCCCCGGTCAGCAGGACGGTGCCTCCGTCACGGTTCCACACGACCCCGTCGCCGAGGATGGCGCCGGAGTCGGTGATCCCGCACGCCGTCGCGCGGCGGGGCGGGGGCAGTGTGCTGATCTTCCCCGACGATGACCAGCGCACCGCGGTGCGGACGCCCGAGCTGTTTTTGGCCGATCCGACGACTTCGTCCAGGCCGTTCAGGTCCTCCCCCTGCGTCTCGCCGTCCCCGGGCAGGGCGGCGAGTTCGACGGTTTCCCCGCCCGGTTCCCAGCGCAGTGCCCGCCAGCGATAGCCCGGCCACATGGCGTTCCCCAATATCGACCCGCGTGCGTTCACCCGGCACGCCGTGCCGGAGACCGCCCCGTCGGGGAGTTCGAGCGCGTGCACCCGGCCGTCGGGCCGCCAGCACACGGGCCGGAGTTGCTCTCCGGCGAGGAGCGAACCCGCGATGACCCCCGCGGCGTTGACGCTGACCGCGCGTCCGCCGGAACAGCCGTCGAGGATCGGCAACGGCGTGGGATCCTCGTCGCGGTCCCAGCGCACCGGCCGCGACCCCGACTCGCCCACGATCACCCCGGCGTCGTTCACGCAGTAGGCGCCGGTGCTTTCGCCGTCCGAGAGCGGCCGCAAGCCGACCGCAGTGAATCCAGGTCCTTCGGGTATCGGATCGGGCACGAGTGGGCAGCCTAGTGCGACGGCGCACGCGATGGGGAAACTTGCACTGACCGGGTGACACGGCACTCCACAATGGACCGGTCTACGGGGTCAGGACGATCCTGCCGAACACGTCGCCGTCGTCCATCTTCCGATGCGCCAGAACGGCTTTCTCCAGCGGCAGTACCTCGTGCACCACCGCGCGCAGTTCGCCGCCGCGCCGAAGTGTTCCGTGCTCACCGCCCGCCGGTCCGGCTCGGGGATCGAGTCCGCGCTGAAAGCCGCGACCGACAGGGACTTCCGGAAGGTCGCCATCAGCTTCGCGCCGAAGTCCGCCGGGGGCATGCCCGCGACGACGCCGACGACGACCATGCGGCCGTTCGGATTCATCCGGTCGAAGAAGGACGGCATGTCCACACCGGACACGATGTCGATGATGACGTCGTAACCGGCCGGCCCGTCCCCCTCGCCGGACCGGTCGAGGACGTGGGTCGCCCCCAGCTCGCGCAGGCGGTCGCCGCGTTCGGCCGAGGACGTCGTGACCGCCACGGCGCTCGCGCCACCGTGTGCCGCGAGCTGCGCCGCCATGATCCCGATGCTGCCCGCCGCACCGCGCACCAGCACCGACTCGCCCGCCGTGAAATGGGCGTGGGCGAGAGCGAAATGCGCCACCATGCCGGAAGTCCCGACGGCCACCGCGTCGGCGGCCGTCAGGTTCTCGGGAAGGGGGACGATCTTCTCCGCCGGGACGGCCGCTTGTTCGACGTAGCCGCCGCCCTCGCCGGTGAACGCCCAGACGCGCCGCCCGGCCCAGGCCGGATCGACGCCGCCGCCGACCGCCGTGACGGTACCGGCCACCTCGTTGCCGGGGACGAATCCTTCCTGGAAACCGAAACCGGCGAGAGCGCCGCTGCGGATCACGGTGTCGACGCCGCCGACACCGATCGCTTCCACGCTGATCAGCACTTCTCCCTCGGTGGGAACGGGGGAGGGGACGTCGATCACGGCGAGGCCCTCGGGGGCGCCGAACGTCCGGATCTCGACTGCGCGCATTTCGTCTCCTGGTCGTTGATCACTGGTCCGGCGGACGTTAACGGACGCCCCCGTCCGTTTTGGCTAAAGTGAGAGCGGTGACCGATCATTTGTCTCGGATCCCGCGCTCCGACGCCGTGGACAACCGCGAACGCATCCTCGAAGCCGCTCGCGTGCTGTTCGCCACCGAGGGCCTGAACGTGCCGCTGCGGGAGGTCGCGCGCCGCGCCGAAGTCGGCCCCGCCACGCTGTACCGCCACTTCCCGACCAAGGAGATACTGGCGACGGAGGCGTTCGCCGAGCAGATGCGCACCTGTCACGCCGTCGTCGACGAGGGGCTCGCCGACCCGGATCCATGGCGCGGCTTCTGTTCCGTGATCGAGAAGATCTGCGAGGTGCATTCGCGCGACCGGGGCTTCACGGCGGCTTTCGTCTCGGCCTTTCCCAAGGCGGTGGACTTCACCGCGGATCGCGACTACGCGCTCAAGGCGATCGCCGAGCTGGCGGGCCGGGCCAAGGACGCCGGGAAACTGCGCCCCGACTTCGTCCTCGACGACCTGATCCTCATGCTCATGGCCAACAACGGGATCCAGGCCGCTTCGGCGGCCGCGCAGGTGGCGGCGTCCCGCCGGTTCGCCGCGCTCGTGATCCAGGCCTTCCGGGCCGTGCCGGAACGGTCGCCGCTGCCGCCGGTGGCGCGGTTGGCCCTCGCGCTGCCGGGAGTGGGCCGCTGAGTCATTTCCTGCGAGCTTCGAGGCCTTCCAGGATGAGGTCGAGGCCGTAGGCGAATTCCTTCGTGTGGTCGTGACCCGGCCGCTGGGCGTGCTCGGTGATCACCTCGGCCAGATAAGGGAACTCGTCACGCGGCAGGGTGTCGAGGATGTCGTCCGCGACCCCCGGGACGTCTTCGCTCAGCGGGAGGTTCGACTCCTGCAGTACGAATCCGCCGATGTAGCTGTCGATGAGCGAGACGGCGTGCACCGCCATCGGCAGCGTGAATCCCGCTCGCCGAAGGACGCCGAGGACGGCGTCGTGGTGTCGGAGCGTCGCCGGCCCCGGATTCCGGCGGGAGTCCATGAGGCCCAGCGCCCAGCTGTGCCGCGACAGGACCTCGCGTGCGGACGAAGCACGCGCGCGGATCGCGTCACGCCAATCGGCGATTTCGGTGCCGGGCAGCTCGATCGCCGCGAACACCGCGTCGACGACGCCGTCGAGGATCGCGTCCTTGTTCGGCACGTGGTGGTACAGAGACATGGCCTCCACGCCCAGGTGCTGCGCGACCCGGCGCATCGTCATCGCTTCCACGCCACCGCGATCGGCGACTTCGATCGCGGCCTTCAGTACGCGGTCCCTGGTGAGTGATCGGCGAGGCGGCACATTGACAACCTTACAGGTGTAAGCCAACCTTACGAGTGTAAGGCCATCGAGAGGAGAGTCCGATGCCGATGCCGAGATGGTGGGGCCACGTCACCAAGCGGGTGTTCAACCCCCGTGCGATCGCCGCGGGGAAGTACCCGGTGCTGATCCACGTCGGCCGCACCTCGGGAAAGACCCGCCACACGCCGCTCGACGCGCATCCCGTCGACGGCGGCTACCTGTTCGTCCCGGTGTACGGCCCGGAGGCGGACTGGGTGCGCAACATCATGGCCGCGGGGCAAGCGCGGCTTCGGATCGACGGGCGGGAAGTGGACCTCACCGGTCCGCGGCTCGTCGGGGCGGACGAATTCCCCGACGGCGTGACCCGCCCGCCGAAACTGCTCCGCGTCACCGAATTTCTCCGGATGGACCTGAAACCCTGAGACGCCCCCTGTTCGCGGCTAGTACCAGGGAGGTATGCGGCATCGTTCTTCAAGCCGATGCCCGATGCACCGTCGCTTCGTAGTTTTGCCGGTATGAAACGAACTTCAGTGGTCATCGCCGCGATCTGCGCGGCAACGCTCGTTTCCCCGGCCGTCGCGTCCGCGACGCCACCGCTGCAGCGGACACTGCAGCGCGACGCCGACACACTCGTGGCGAACGGTTCACCCGGCGCGCTCGTGGAGGTCAGTACGGCCAGGGGCAGCGTCAAGGTGCGCAGCGGCCACGGCGATCTGCGGACCCGGACACCGGTGCCGTGGGACGGGCATTTCCGGATCGCGAGTTTCAGCAAGACGTTCCTGTCCGCGACGATGCTCCAGCTCGTCGGAGAGGGACGGCTTTCCTTGGGGGACACCGTTGATCGGTGGCTGCCGGGGGTGGTGAGCGGGAACGGCAACGACGGCAACGCCATCACCGTCCGGCAGTTGCTGCAGCACACCAGCGGGCTGCACGACTACATGGCGGAACTCGATCTCTTCACCGAGAAGGGCTTTCTGCGTCACCGGTTCGACGAGCTCAGCGCATCCGACGCGGTGAAGCTGGCGGTCGGCAAGCCGCCGGAGTTCGCACCCGGGACGAGCTGGGGCTACTCCAACACCAACTACGTGCTCGCCGGGATGATCACCGAGAAGGTGACCGGCCGGGACTGGCAGCAGGAGATCATCGACCGGATCGTCCGCCCGCTGAACCTGCGCGAGACCACCCTGCCGTACACGTCGCCGTTCATCCCGGCTCCGCACGCGCGAGGGTACGACCGGTTCGTCGTCGAGGGCTCGAATCCGCCGCGGCTCGGACGGCGGGTGGACGTGACCCTGATGAATCCGTCGATGGGCGGGGGAGCGGACGGATCGATCAACAGCACCACCGAGGACGGCAACAAGTTCCTCCGGGCACTGCTGGGCGGCAGGGTGCTCCCGCCGTCGATGCTGGCGGAGATGAAGAAGACCGTGCCCGCGCCGGGTCTTGGCGCGTACGGGCTCGGTCTGGTGAAGTCGACCGTTTCCTGCGGTGACTACTGGGGCCACGGCGGCGCGCTGCCCGGCTACCTGACGGGCAACGGCGTGACCGAGGACGGCAAGCGCAGCGTGATGGTTTCGCTGAACACGCTCACGCCGTACCACCCCGGTGCCGAACCGCCGGCGGGGAACCCGCTGGATCCGGTGATCGACCACGCCCTCTGCGGTCGCGGCTGACTCGCCTCGTGAGTGGTAGGGACGGTTCTAACCGTCCCTACCACTCACGAGCGGGTGTGACTGCTGGTGGGTGTGGCGACCGTGGGCGGGCAGAAGGTAGCGAAGGCCCCCATCCCTCGGGGAGAAGGTAGCGAAGGCCTCCTTGCCTACCTTGAGGGTAGGGAAGGGGGCCTTCACGGACTCGGTAATCGTCACGTTCGCCCCACATGCACCAGCAGTCACAGCAGCAGCGCGTGAAGGCCCCCTTCCCTCGGCTCAGCCGGGGAAACTAGGTACAGGAAGGAGGCCTTCATGTACCGGGCCGTACTGCCGCTCACGAGCCCCAAGATCTCGCGGCCTCCACCAGGGCCGTGACGCACTCCGCGACAGCGGGCCGCGTTTCCCCCTGAGGCTGCACCGCGTAGAGCTGCCGATGCAGGACCGGTTCGAGCGGGGCGCACACCACCGTCGGCGGCGCGATCGTGGTGGCCATGCCCGGCACCAGCGTGACAGCGCCGAGCCCGGCGACGACGGCGAACTGGGTGCCGAACCCGCTGACCGTATGCCGCACGATCGGTTCGATCCCGCGTTCACGCAGCGTCTGGCGGATCCAGGCGTTCGCCAGCGTCGGCCGGGCCCAGGCGACCCAGATCTCGTCCGCGAGGTCTTCGGCGCGGACCGAATCCGCGCCGGCCAGCGGATGCCCGGCCGGGAGCACGATCATCGCCGAGTCGTCGCGCAGTCCGGTCCAGCGGGTCGCGGGCGGGCGGGTGAGCGGCAGGTTCTCCCAGCTCTCGACGACCACGACGTCGAAGACACCGTCGGCCAGCGCGGGAAGGGCGACTTCGGGTTCGACCTCGTGCAGCCGCGCCTCGATGCCGGGGTGGCGGACGGCGAGGCCGGTGAGCGCCGGCGCGATGAACGTGTGCACCCCGGAGGGGATGGCGCCGATCTCGACCACACCGGTCGTCTCCCCGGTGAGGGAGTCCAGATCCGCGCGGGCGGCGCGGAGTTCGGCGAGCACGCGGTCCGAGCGCTGCGCCAGCAGCAGCCCCGCCGGGGTGAGCCGCACGCCGCGCCCGTGCCGGACGAGGAGCCCGGTGCCTGCCTCCCGCTCCAGTTTGGTCAGCTGCTGGGAGATCGCCGACGGCGTCACGTGCAGCAGCTCGGCCGCCGCGGCGAGCGATCCCCGCCGCCACACCGCGTGCAGCATCCGCAGCCGTTCCACATTGGACAGATCGCCACTCATTAGCCGAGCTTAACCCTCGGGGTAAGAGGATCTCGCTGGTCCTGCCCGCCGCCGTGCGATCGAATCGAAGGCATGCGGCACACCGGATTCTTCGTCGATCCGAGGACACAGGGAGTCCTCGGCGCGCTCGCGATCGCCCTGTCCGCCCCGCTCGTCGCCCTGTCCGGGGTCAGCTCGACGACGGCGACGTTCTTCCGCTGCCTGTTCGCGTTGCCGATCCTGGTGATCTTGGCGCGTTCCAGGGAGCGGGGGCACCGTCCCACCCCGGCCGCACGCCGGCGCCACGTGCTCGCCGGTGTCCTGCTCGGCGTCGACATGGTGCTGTGGAGCGAGGCGATCCTCTCCGTCGGCGCGGGCGTCGCCACGGCGCTGGTCAACGTCCAGGTCGTCCTCGTCCCCCTGGCCGGTCTGCTGTGGTTCGGCGAGCGGCCGCCGCGGGCGTTCTGGCTGTCCATTCCGGTGATGCTGGCGGGGACCGCGCTGGCCGGTGGGCTGGCGGACGGCGGTGCCGTGGGCAGCGATCCCTGGTACGGCACCGTCATGGCGGTGCTGGCGGGAGTCGCCTACGCCGGTTACCTGATCCTGTTGCGTCGCGCCGGATCCGACGGCGGCGGGCGCACGGCGATGCTCGCCACCGCGACCGCGGCGTCGGCGAGCGTTGGCGGGCTTTCGGGTCTGCTCGCCGGAAACCTCGACGTCACGCCGCCGGCTTGGGCGTTGCTGTGGCTGTTCGTGCTGGCCGTGACCGGTCAGGTGCTCGGCTGGCTCCTGATCGGGAAGGCTTTGTCCGCGCTGCCCGCGAGCGGCGGGTCGGCCGTGCTGATGCTGCAACCCGCCGCCGCGATCCTGTTCGGTGCCGCCCTGCTCGGCCAGTGGCCGACCCCGCTGCAACTGGCGGGTTGTGCGCTCGTCGTCGCCGCGGTGGGCGCCGTCTCGTTCCTCGGCGGCCGGTCGTCAGGGAACCACCAGCACCGGCCAGTGCCCGGTCCTGATGAGCTTGGTCGCGACCGACCCCGCGAACCGGTGACCGGCCTTCTGTGAAGCGCCGACCACGACGGTGTCGACCTGGCTGCGGTCGGCGGTGTCGCGGAGCGCGGTGTACGGATCGCCGAAGGTCTTCAGGAAGCTGACCGGCACTTCCAGCTCTTCGGCCGCCGTGCGGATCTGCTCGCGGATCTCTTCGTAGAGCCGCACTGCCGTGTCGTGTTCCACCGTCGCCGCGATTGCGGGACCGAGCGCCGGACGGCAGACGAAGGCGACGATCAGCCTGCCGCCCTCGCGCCGGGCCATGCCGAAGGCGAAGGCGGCCGCCCGCATCGCCGTGTCGGAGCCGTCGACCCCGGCCAGGATGGCCCGCCCCGTGTGGTGCCGGGGCGGGCCGAAACGCTCCACAGTGGACTCGAAGGCCCTGTTCATCGCGCGCCTACCTGACGACCGCGTCGGACGCCGGGGCTGCCGTCTCCACGTCGAGCGTGGTGCGCAGGGTGAGCGGCTTGAGCAGCAGTGCCGCGATCACGCCCACGACACCCACCGCCGCGGAGATCAGGAAGATGTGCGCGGTCGCGTCGCCGTACACGGTGTGCACGATCGTCTGGACCTCCGGCGGCAGCGCCTTGAGGTTCAGCGCGCTGACGCTGCCCGTCGACGCCTGGCCCGCCGGTACGGGCAGCGCGGTGGACAGGTCGGCGGTGACCCGGTTCGCGAGCACCGCGCCCAGCACCGAGACGCCGATGGTGCCGCCGAGCGACCGGAAGAACGTGACCGAAGCGCTGGCCGCGCCCAGATCCCGCAGCGGCACGGTGTTCTGCACGGCGAGGACGAGGTTCTGCATCGTCATGCCGACACCTACGCCGACGATCGCCATCGCGACGCCGACCAGCCACAGCGGCGAGGCGTGGTCGACGGTGCCCAGCCCGAGGAAGCCGATCACCAGGGTGATCGTGCCCGCCACGATGTACGGCTTCATCCGTCCGGTGCGGCTGATCAGGCGCCCGGACACGGTCGACGAGACGAGCACGCCGCCCATCAGCGGAATGGTCAGCAGACCGGCTTCGGTGGGGGAGTAGCCGCGGCCGACCTGGAAGTACTGGCCGAGGAACACCGCGCCGCCGAACATCGCCATCCCGACCGCGAGGCTCGCGATGATCGCCAGCGCGGGGGTGCGCCGGGTGATGATGTGCAACGGGACGACCGGTTCACGGACCTTTCGCTCCACCAGCACGGCGAAGGCGAGGAGGACGACGCCGCCCGCCACCATCACGGCCGTCTGCCAGGACAGCCAGTCGAAGCCGTTGCCGACGAACGAGACCCAGATCAGCAGGACACTCACGCCCGCCGCAATCAGACCCGCGCCGAGGTAGTCCACCTGGACGCCTTCCCGGCGCACGGTCTCCAGCTTCAGGGTCCGCTGCAGCACGATGAACGCCGCCACCGCGATCGGCACGCCGACGAAGAAGCACCAGCGCCAGCCGAGCCACGGCACGTCCACGATCAGGCCGCCGAGCAGCGGCCCCCCGACGGTGGCGACCGCCATGACCGCGCCGAGGTAACCGTTGTAGCGGCCGCGTTCCCGCGGCGGGATGATCGCCGCGATCACGACCTGGACCAGCGCCTGCAGGCCGCCGACGCCGATGCCCTGGAACGCCCGGGCGGCGATCAGCTGCCCGGTGTTCTGGCTGAACCCGCTGATCGTCGAACCGATCACGAAGATCACGATCGCGATCTGCACCAGCGTCTTCTTGTTGAACAGATCGGCGAGTTTGCCCCAGATCGGGGTGGTGGCCGTCGCCGCCAGCAGGGTGGCCGTGACCACCCACGTGTACTGCGTCTGCGTGCCGTTCAGCGAGCCGATGATCAACGGCAGGGCGGTCGACACGACCGTCGAGCTGATCATCGCCACGAGCAGCGCGAGCAGCAGACCGGACAGCGATTCGAGCACCTGGCGGTGTCTCATCGCCCCTGACGGTGCCTCCGCCGTCGTTCCCTCGGTCTTCATGGCGTCCTTTCGAGCGGCAGTTGTTGCTCATTGTGCAAACTTGCACAGTGAGAACTTTATTCCCCTCGCTACGCTGTCCTGGTGGACACCCTCGACACGCTGCGCACCCGCAAGAAGGCGGCGACGCGGCAATCGCTGCACGAGGCCGCGCTCCGGCTGGCGATGGAGCACGGGCTGGACGGCGTGACCGTCGAGGACATCGCCGACGCGGTGGGCGTCTCCCGGCGGACGTTCTCGAACTACTTCGCGAACAAAGAGGACGCGATCCTGCACGCCGACCGCGAGCGCACCGGGCTGCTGGTGTCGCTGGTCGAGGGCAGGCCGCCGGGCGAGAAGCCCTGGCGGGCGCTGCGGGCGGCGTGCCGGGAGCTGTACCGGGCGCACCCCGTCCCCGACCGTGAATGGGTGGCGCAGCTACGGCTGCTGCGACGGCATCCGTCGCTGCTCGCGCGGCAGGCGGGCGATCAGTTCGCTCTCGAACGCGACCTGATCGCGGTGCTGCTCGCCAGGGGGCACGGCCTCGATCAGGAGCTGGCCCGGCTCACCGCGGCGACCTTCCTTGCCACGTTGCGGACAGGGAACGTGCTGTGGCTGGAAGGTCCGGAGGAGCAGCCGCTTCCCGAGCTGGTCGACCGGTTGCTGGGCCGCGTTCAGCTCCGGTGACCGAGGGCGTAGGCCGTCGTCAACCTCGTGAGTGGTAAGGACGGTTAGAGCCAACGGTGTCTTGCGTACCTACTGGAGGTGGCTGCTGGTCGGTCGCGGGTCCGTGAAGGCCTCCTTCCCTACGCTCAAGGTAGGGAAGGAGGCCTTCACGGACACCAGAACGCCGGCAACGGCACGTTAAGGCTGGTCCAGGTCCCCTCGTGAGTGGTAAGGACGGTTAGAACCGTCCTTACCACTCACGAGGAGGTCAGGCAGCGGCTCCCATTTCCGCAGCGTCCGGCCCTTCGGCAGGCGATCAGATCGAGCCGGTGCGCAACGCGAAGGCGACGGCGTGCGTGCGGTTGTGCAGGCCGTATCGAGACATCACCCGGTGGAGGATGTTCTTCACGGTGCTCTCCGAATAGGCGAGTTTGGCCGCGATATCTTCCGTGCCATGGCCGTCGGCCAGCAGGCGGAGGACTTCTCGTTCCCGGTCGGACAGGCCGGACAACGCGAGGCCGTTGGGTACCAGCAGGTCTTCCTGGATCCGTTCGAGCTGGGAGAGCAGGCTGCCCTGCAGGCGCGGCGGCAGCACGCCCGCGCCCTGGCTGACCGCGAGGATCGTCTGCACCAGGTGCTCGCCGTCGAGTTCGCGCCGCGGCAGCAACGCGGCCATGCCGCATTCGATCGCCGTCATCAGCACCTGGACCGGGAAATGGTCGGTGACGATCACGCATCTCGGTGGCGTGGCGAGTGACGACGCGGCGCGAACCTGACGGAGGAACGTGAAAACCCTGTCGCCGATCGAATCCCCGACCGTCACGATGACTTCGGCGGGCCCGAGGTCGGTGCCGGGCAGCACGGCCAGCCGACCGTCGGCGCCGAGGATGCTCGTCGTGCCGAGCCCGGCCAGCAGATCGGGGGCGTACACGGCGACTCTGACGCGATCGGTCGTCCTGCTGATCTTCTCCCCGTGAATCATGGCGAAGTCCCCATCCGAAGCGCTCGGAAACCCTGAAGCGGCCAGGCCGGTCGGCGTCGTTAATGGCTCTCGCTTTGATTAGAAGCTATAACCTTACAGCGTTGTATGTCAACAGCGGCGGCCGCGTCGTCACAGGGCAAGACGCCCGGCAGGCGGGAAAGGTTCACTGCGAAGGTGATCGGGCCAGGCGCTGTGTCACCGGGAGGTGAGGTCGTTCAGTTCGTCCGCGATCAACAGGTCGGGGTCGAACTTCATACCGGCGAAGTGGCCGGCGAGTTCGAGCGAGAGCACGCCGTGCAGCCGGGTCCAGAACGAGAGCGCGCGGTGCAGCGCCGAGGACGGGGCCGGATCGTCGCCCGCCCAGTCGCGATGGCCGTCCAGATGTTCGTCGAACGGGGTTTCCGGCTTGTCCACGGTGATCGCGCGGCACGCTTCGAGCAGCACGGCCATGACCTCGCTCGAGATGGCGGTGGTGTCCTCGGGCGCGTGGTAGCCGGGAACGGGCGTGCCGTAGATGAGGAAGTAGCGCTGCGGGTCGCTCCGGGCCCAGTCCCGGATGGTGACGGCGAGCCCGGCCAGATCGGCGCCGCCGTCGAACGCCGCGCGAACGGTGTCGGCGAGGCTCCGGTACGCGTCGCGGATGAGCGCGGTGACGAGATCGTCGCGGCTGGCGAAGTACCGGTACAGGGCGGGACCGCTCATCCCGACCTGTTTGGCGATCGCGTTGAGCGACAGCGCGGGCACCCCGGCGGCGGCGATCTGTTCCCACGCGTGCTGCTTGATCTCCGCGCGCACCTGGTCGCGATAGCGCTCCCGCGGGCTCTGCCCGTCCGCGTCCGTCATCGGCCCTCCCGCTCTGTCGGTCCGAAGCTTAGTCGGCGCTCCGCGGGCAGGAGCGCCAGTTCGGCCGAAGCCTGCTCGCGCAACGCGCCGGACGACGGCCCGGCGGAGAGGTCCATGGCCAGGGTGAGGCACTCCCTGGCTTCCTCGAAGGCGCCGGCCTCCCGCCAGGCCCGCCCCTCGCGGAAGGCGCAGGTCGCCTCCAAGGCGTCGAAACCGCCTTCCCAGGCGAGCCATCGGCCGGTGCGGTAGTGGCCCGCCGCCTCCCGCCATTCGGCGAGATCGCCGAGCACGTCGCCGATGGCGCGCAGGGTCAGGGCCTTCAGCAGCCGATGGAAACCAGGGTACGTCTCGCCTGCCAGCCGCTCGGCATCGGAAAGCACGGCCCGGTGCACGGCGAGCGCTTCGGAATGCCGTCCGGCGTTGAGCAGCGCGCGCCCGTAGAGGTTTCGTGCCGTGGTTTGCCCGTCCCAGAACGGGAGTTCGCGCGCCAGCTCGTACCCGCGCTTCGCGAACTCGAACGCTTCATCGTCTCTTCCGGTCAACCGCAGCACCTGGCCGAGATAGATGGACGCCCAGGTCCGCTCGACGCGGTCGCCGATCCCGGCGGCGATGTCCAGCGCGCGGCGGTGCGCCGCCACAGCGCCCTCGTCGTCGCCGAGACAGACGCTGGCGGCCCAGCCGACGAAGTTGAGCAGCTTCGCCTCGGCCCCGGCGTCGCCGAGCGCGTTCGCCGCGGCCGCGCCGAGCGAGAAGATCTCCCACCACGGCCGCTGGGCACTCCGCCCGTCGGAGTACCAGTGCAACGCGACGGCGAGGTCCCTGACCTCCCGGTGCATACCTTTCCGTGCCGCCACGCGGTGCGCGGCGACCCAGTTCCCGCCTTCGACGTCCAGCCAGCGGGCGCTCTCTTCCCGTGAGCCGAACCGGCCGGTCTCCGGCGCCTTGGGGTAGAACAGCCTGGCCGCCTCCGCCGCCTTGCCGAGCAGATGGGCGAGCACGGTGTCCCGTGCGGCCGGGTCTTCCTCCGCCTCGAACCGTTCCTCGGCGAACAGGCGGATCAGGTCGTGGAACTGATGCCGCTCCGGTTCCGCCGTGGTCTGCAGGAGGCTGGCGTCGACGAGTTCGTCGAGCTGGTCGCGGACGTCGGCGGGCGACGCGCCGGAGACGACGGCCGCGAGTTCGAGACCGAAGTCGGCGCCGGGCACGGTCGCCAGCAACTGGAACAGCCGCCGAGCCTCGGGCGAGACCGCGCGGTAGGACAGGTCGAAAGCCGAGCGCAGCCGCAGATCGCCCGCCGCGAGCGCGCGCAGCCGGGTGCTTTCGTCGCGCAGCCGCTCGGCGAGCTGGGCCAGGGACCACTGCGGCCGGGTGGCGAGCCGGTTGCCCGCGATCCTGAGCGCGAGCGGCAGATACCCGCACAGCTCGGCGAGTTCGCGTGCCGCGGCGGGCTCCGCCCGCACCCGGTCGGCGCCGACGATCTTGGCGAGCAGGCCGGTCGCGCCGTCGTCCGAAAGCGCTTCGAGCCCGAGCCACCGGGCGCCTTCGAGCCCGGCGAGCGTCCGGCGGCAGGTGATCAGGGTGAGGGAGCCGGGCCCGGTGACCAGCAGTGGCCGGATCTGCGCTTCGTCGGCCGCGTTGTCGAGCAGCAGCAGGACTTTGCGGCCTTCGAGCAGCATCCGCAGCAACGCCGACCGTTCGGCTTCGGAGGCGGGCACCTGCCCCGGCGCGACGTCCAGCGCGCGCAGCAGCCGGTCGAGCGCGGTCCCGGCGCTCAGCGGTCGTTCGTCCATCCCGCGCAGGTCCACCGCGTAGCCCCCGTCCGGGAACTCCGCGCGCCACAGATCCGCGGCGGTCACCGCGAGCGCGGTCTTCCCGACCCCGGCCTGCCCGACGATCGCGACCACGCCACCACCTTCGGCGACCTTCGCGGACAGCTGCTCCAGCTCGCTTTCGCGGCCGGACAGATCCGCGGTGGGCGCGGGCAGCGCGCACGTCGCCGCGGCCTGGGCGGCCAGCGCCGGATTTCGGCGACGTCCCTGTTTGGCGACGGTCAGGAAGAACTCCCGGTCGCCGCCGGTCAGGCCGAGCGCGTCGGCCAGCACCTCGGCGGAGCGTTGCTGGGCGGCTCGCGCGCGGCCGCGCTCCAGCTCGCGGAGGGCACGGACACTGATGCCGGAGGCCTCGGCCAGGCGCCCCTGTGTCCACCCCGCGGCCCGCCGGTGTTCGAGCAGGAGCTTGCCGAACACCGACCGCTTTTCGTTCGCCTCCACCGCGGCCCATTCAACCGGCAGGCTTCCGATGACGAAAAGCTGCCCCCTGCTTCCGCTTGTCCGGCCTTCTCGCGGGCCGGTTACCTGGAAGGCATGTCGACGATCATGACGACGCCCGTCCGCCCGGTCGTGCGGACCGAGGAGATCCGGGTCGCCGTGCACGCCGCCGATCCGCTGGTGCGGGCGGGGCTGCGCAGCGCGCTCGGCGACGGGCCCGGCATCAGCTTGCGCGAAGACCCGGCGCGGGCCGACGTCCTCGTCGCCGTCGCGGGGAACGACCCGCGGCGTATCCCGGCCGGGTCCGCGCGGCTGGTCCTGGTGGCCGATGAGCCCAACCAGGCCGAACTGTGGGCCGCGGTGGAACGCGGGCTCGCCGTCGTCGTCGCGCGCTCCGAGGCGACGCCGGGGCGGCTGCTGCGCGCGGTCGCCGACGCCCACGCCGGCCGGGGCGATCTTCCCGCCGATCAGCTCGGCAGCCTGCTCCGCGGGATTTCACGGCTGCACAAGGAAGTCCTCGAGCCCCGCGAGCTCACGCTCAGCGGTCTGTCGCCGCGCGAGACCGAAGTGCTCCGGCTGCTCGCGGAAGGATTCGACACCGCCGAGATCGCCCGGCGGGTGGCCTACTCCGACCGGACCGTGAAGAACATCCTGCACGGCCTGCTCAGCCGGTTCAATCTGCGCAACCGCACCCATGTCGTGGCGTACGCGCTGCGCGAGGGTCTCATCTGAGCGTCTTCAGATGACCCCTTCCCTGATCGCGTAGGCCACCGCGTGCGACCGGTTCCGCAGCCGTAGCCGGTCGGTGACGGCGTAGATGACGTTCTTGACCGTTCGCTCCGAATAGGCGAGTTCGGTGGCGATCTCCTGCGTGTCGAGCCCGTCGGCCATCAGGCGGAGGACATCGATCTCCCGTGAGGAGAGCGCCGCCCCGGCGGGCCCGTTCGGCGCGAGCATCTCCCGGTGCAGCCGCTCGGCGTGTTCGGCCAGCCTGCCGAGCAGCTCCCGCGGTGGGCCCACGGCGCCCGACGCGGCGACACGGACGCTGTCGGCCACCCGGGAGTCGGTCATCGCCGACCTCGGCAGGATGGCGACCACCCGGCACGCCACCGCCACCGCGAGACCTCCCTCCTCGATCCGGTCGGTCACCAGCACGATCGGCTTGCCGAATTCGGCGGTGGCCGCACGCAACGCGGTGACCGCGTCGCCGGAAAGCCGGTCGAACGCGGCGACGACGACATCGGTTTCGTCCCATGCCCGGTCTGCGGCCACCTGCACGGACGGGCGCGCTTCGAGAAGGTCGACCATTCCGGCCTTGGTGATGGGGTCCAGTGCGCAGACGCTCACCCGAACTGGTCGCATATGCTCTCTTCTGTCCACTGTGGATCTTCGATTTGTCAAGAGCCGCAGGGACAAAAAGCGTTGCCCGCATGAGCGAGTGGTGCTCTTGTACGGTGGGAACCGGGTAGCGGCCCGCCTCGGGTGACCCCCACACTCGATGGCGGGTCGCTTCCTTTCCGCGCGGCTCGTGGCGATTCTGGCCCGCCGTGAACGATCCCGGCAACGCGTACGCCCGCGTCCTGCTTCCCCCGCCAGCGGAGACTGGCCGAAGGGGCAAAAACCGGCTCTGACCTGCATTGACGCCACTTTGGCACATTGTGGCGCCAAATTGGCCTTGCCACGGTGCCATGATGGTGCCATGATGGCATCATGGATTTGACGCCCTTTGTGGACAACGTTCGCCGGGAACTCGCCGTCGCCGCCGAGGCAGGGGGAGCCGAGGCGAGCGCGCTCGCCGAACGCCTGACCGCGCCGCTCGCGTCGGCCATTCGTCTCGCGCTGCTGGACGCGTTGTCCGCCGCGTCGGACGAGATCACCCGTGACCTCGCGCCGGGTTCGGTCGAGGTCCGGTTGCGTGCCGGGGAAGCCAGCTTCGCCGTCGCGCTGCCCGCGGTCGACCAGGCCGAGCCTGTCGCGGCCGCCGCGCCCGAGCCTCCGGCGGCGCCGCTGCCGGAGGACGAAGGAGCGACGGCCAGGATCAACTTCCGGCTTCCGGAACACCTCAAGACACGCGTCGAGGAAGCCGCGGCCGCGCAAGGCCGTTCGGTCAACGCGTGGCTCGTGCGTGCCGCGTCCGCGGCGTTGAACCCGTCGGACCGGGCCACGCCGCCCGTCCCGGCGAGCGGCGGTCACCGCGGTTCGCAGCGGTACACCGGCTGGGTCAGCTAGACCCCGAAGACCAGCACAAACACCGATCACATCACCTTCGAGGGGACAACCATGCCTTCTTTCGCCACCCCGGAACCCATTCTCGCGGACCTCGAGCCGGTCGTCGGCAACGTCCGCATCGTCGCCGGCGACCGCACCGACACGGTCGTCGAAGTGGCCCCGCTCGACGAGAACAACGATTCCGACGTCGACGCGGCGAAGCGGACCGTCGTCGAATTCTCCGGCGGCACACTGACCGTCCGTGCGCCGAAGATGCGCCTGCTCGACTTCTCCAACCGGACGAGGTCGATCGACGTGACCATCGAACTGCCCGCCGGTTCCCGGGTGCAGGGGAGTACCGGGCTCGGTGACCTGACCGTGACCGGGCGGATCGGCGGCTGCCGCTACCGGTCCGGGACCGGGCACATCCACCTCGACCGAACCGGGGAGCTGAAGCTGCACTCCGCGTCCGGGAACATCGTCGTCGAGCACGCCGAGGGCAACGCCGACATCAGCACGAGCTCCGGCCGCGTGCACGTCGGCGGGATCGAGGGCACCGCGGTGGTCAAGAACTCCAACGGGCCCACCACGATCGGGGCCGCCGCCGGTGCGATCCGCATCCGTTCGGCCAACGGCGACATCACCGTCGACAAGGCCGAAAGCGGCGTCGAAGCCAAGACCGCCAACGGTTCGGTCCGGGTGCTCGACGCCGCGAGGGGCACGCTCACCCTCGAGACGTCGTTGGGGGACATCGAGGTCGGCATCCGCGAGGGCAGCGCGGCCTGGCTCGACGTGAACACCCGCTTCGGCCGCGTCATCAACGACATGACCGCCGCCACCGCGCCCGGCGACGCGGCCGACAAGGTCGAAGTCCGCGCCGGTACCTCCGTCGGCGACATCGTCGTCCACCGTTCCTGAAGGGAATACCCATGAGACACCCGGCCATTTCCGCGACCGGACTGCGGAAGTCCTACGGCGACAAGGTCGTTCTGGACGGCATCGACCTGCACGTCCCGACCGGCACCGTCTTCTCGCTGCTCGGCCCCAACGGGGCGGGCAAGACCACCACGGTCAACATCCTGTCCACTTTGGTCACTCCGGACGCCGGTGCGGCGACCATCGCCGGAGCCGATCTGGGCACCGACCCGGACGGCGTCCGCGCCGCCATCGGCCTCACCGGCCAGTTCTCCGCCGTCGACAATCTGCTCACCGGCGAGGAGAACCTGTTCCTCATGGCGGATCTGCACCATCTGCCGCGTCGTGCGGGGCGCAAGCGCGCCGCCGAACTCCTGGAACGGTTCGAACTGTCCGACGCCGCGAAGAAGGCACCGTCCACCTTCTCGGGTGGCATGCGCCGCAAACTCGACCTGGCGATGACGTTGATCGGCGACCCGAAGGTCATCTTCCTCGACGAACCGACCACCGGCCTCGACCCGCGCAGCCGCCGCACGATGTGGGAGATCATCCGTGACCTCGTCGACAGCGGCGTGACGATCTTCCTCACCACGCAGTACCTGGAGGAGGCCGATCAGCTCGCCGACCGGGTCGCCGTCCTCGACGGCGGCCGGATCGTCGCGCTGGGCACGCCCGACGAGCTGAAGCGACGCGTCTCCGGCGGTCATATGCAGCTGAAGTTCCCTGACGCGATTTCCTTGCGTGACGCCACTCGCGTACTTCGAGTGTCCATTTCGGACGAAGAAGCGCTGGCGCTTCGCGTGCCGACCGACGGCACCGTCGCCGCCCTTCGCGCCGTGCTGGACCGCCTCGACGCCGAAGCCGTCGCCGTCGACAGCCTCACCGTGCACACGCCGGACCTCGACGACGTGTTCCTCAGCCTCACCGGTCACCGGACCGACGCCACCAAGGAGATGGCCCGATGAGCACCCTGTCCCTTTCGATGCGCGACTCGGCGACCATGCTGCGCCGCAACATCCGGCATATGCGACGGTATCCGTCGCTCACCCTCATGCTGATCGGCCAGCCGATCGTGTTCCTGCTGCTGTTCGTCTACGTTTTCGGCGGCACGCTCGGGAACGGGCTCGGCGGCGGAGGCGGCAGAGCCGAATACGTCGGCTATGTCACGCCCGCCATCCTGCTCGTGACCGTGTGCAGCGCCGCTCTCGGTACCGCGATCTCCGTGGCGACGGACATGACCGAAGGCATCATCGCGCGGTTCCGCACGATGGCGATCAGCAAGGCGTCGGTGCTGACCGGGCACGTCGTCGGCGCGCTCATCCAGACGACGATCGCCCTCGCCGTGGTCTTCGGGGTCACGCTGCTCATCGGCTTCTCGCCGACGGCGGGAGTCGGCGAATGGTTCGCGGTCGCCGGCCTGCTGTTGCTGCTGACCATCGCGCTCACCTGGCTTTCCGTGGCGCTGGGCTTGGCGGCCAAGAGCGTCGAGACGGCCAGCAACACGCCGATGATCTTCATGCTGCTGCCGTTCCTCGGCAGCGGGTTCGTGCCCACCGACTCGATGCCCGCGTGGCTGCGCTGGTTCGCCGACTACCAGCCGTTCACGCCGGTCATCGAAACCCTTCGCGGATTGCTGCTCGGCACTCCGATCGGCAGCAGCGGCTGGCTCGCGATCGGCTGGTGCGTCCTGCTCTCGGTCGCCGGGTATGTGTGGTCGAAGTCCTTGTTCGCCAAGGAACGCGACCGCTGAACCGGGACCTGAACTGGGGGTCGCCCCGGGCCGGGAACTCCGGCCCGGGGCGCTTGGTCTTTCTCGCGTTTAGTCGACTGATCGCGGGGCTTCGCGCTGAGTGATTCGACGTTTGTGGTCGATTCATCTTTCGGTGTTGTTCGGCGTTTCGCTTCTCGCTTAAAATTACGAACTCGTGTTCGATCTGCCTGTCAGCCACGCCAGCGACGAGCCCTTCGGAATGCCACAGCACTGGCTCGAATGTGCGTGACCGGGCCGATCACGCACGACTGTGTGGATTTCGGGTCATCCAACGCCCCAAAATCCACACAGTCCTGTACGAGAGGGCCGGTCACGACCCGCCCGGACCGGGACCTGCCGCTGACGGACGCGGATCAGCAGGCGAAATCATCCCGCGGTCGCGTCCCGCCGACCAGGAACTCCGTCGCGAGGTCGTTCGCGCACTGGTTGTCCTTGTACAGGTACGCCAGATGTCCGCCCTGGTCGACGGTGACCATCCTGGCCCGGTCGCCGAAGGCTTGACGCAGCTTCCGTGCGCCCGCCGGCGGAGTGGCCGGGTCGCGGAGGTTCTGCACGATCAGGACGTTCGACGGGCCGCGGTCGGTGATCTTCACGGGCGGTTCGATCGGTTCGGAAGGCCAGAACGCGCACGGCGTGATGTTCGCGGCCGCGGCGCCGAACAGCGGGTGGCGGAAGCGGTCGATGGCGACGTTGCGCCGGTAGGTCTCGACGTCCTCCGGCCAGTCGGAGTCGTTGCAGATCACGTGCAGCTGGCTCGCGATGTAGTTGTCCGACGGGTAGCCCGCACTGGACGAGGACGAAGGGACGGGCTTCCCGGTGTCGAGCGCGCGCCAGGTTTCGGCGAGGTGCGGCAGCTTCTTGTCGTAGTAGAGATCGGCGAACGTGACGTGGCGGAACACCTGGCCGTTGTAGCCGTCCGGGCTCGGTGTCCTGTCCAGCCGCGCGGCGAGCTCGAAGTACTTCGCCGTCACCTGCGCCGACGTCCGGCCCAAGCCGTATTCGGGCTTGGAGGCGGCGAACTTCGCGAAGTCCGGGAAGCGGTCTTCGACGCCCTGGCCGAACAGGCGCGAGAAGGAGGCGTCCCAGCCGCCGGGGCCGGTCGCGCTGTCGAGCAGGAACCGGTCGCTGCGCTCGGGGAACAACGACGTGTACACCGAGCCGAGGTACGTGCCGTACGAGATACCGAAGTAGTTCACCTTCCGCTCGCCGAGCGCCTCGCGCACCCGGTCCATGTCGCGGGCGGTGTTGGCGGTGGTCATGTACGGCAGGAGCGGGGCGGTGGCCGAGGAGCCGCATTTCGCGGCGACGGCGGCGACCCGCTGGGCCTCGGTCGTGACGTCGGCCGAGTTCCTGGCGTACGTCGGGATGTTGGTCGGATGCTCCGCGAGGGACAGCCCGCACGTCACCGGCGTGCTGTTGTGGACCCCGCGCGGATCCATCCCGATGACGTCGTAGCTGTCCAGCACCTCCTGCGGGATGTTCAACTTCTTGAGGGTGGCCGGAAAGGCCAGCCCTTCGCCGCCGGGGCCGCCGGTGTTGGTGAGCAGTACGCCGCGGCGCTTCTCCGGTTCGGTGCTCGCCAGCCGGGAGATCGCGATCTCGATGGTCCTGCCGCCGGGGTCGCGGTAGTCCAGCGGGACCTGGATCGTGCCGCACTCCAGTCCGAGGCCCGCCGCCTCTTCCGGGCACGGCCCCCAATTCGGCGCTGTCGACGCGAGCGCCGGGGTCGCCGCGGCCACCAGCACGATGGCGAGAACGGGAAGGAGGGCTTTGCGCATGAGTGTTCCTCCACTTCGGACGGTCATCGGCGCGGCTCCCAGCGGAAGAGCCGCGACGCCAGGACGACGGCGACGACGACCCACGCCAGCGTCGGAGCGAGCAAGAGCAGTGAATCGGTGATGGCCACGCCGCCGTTCCAGGCGTTGACCGCGAGTTCGGTGGCCGAGCCGCCGGGCAGCAGCCGCTTGAGCAAGGTCAGCTCGTCGGTACCGGAGATGCCGACCCAGCTGGCGACGGCGATCACACCGAGACTGACCGGCAAGGTGGTGACCTGGGCGTGCTCGGGGGAGTTGGTCAGGCCCGCGGTGGCCAGGCCGAGGCCGATCATCATGGCGACGCTGGCGAGCACCGCCGCCACTAGCAGGGCGACGTCGGCGGGTGCTCCGGTGATCGCGCCCAGCACGACCATGATCACCGTCACCTGGACGAGCGAGATGACGGTGACCGGCAGCACCAGGCCGGCCAGGATGGACGCGTCACCCGCCGCGGTGGAGCGCAAGCGCTTGAGGAAGAGGTTCTGCCGCCGCGAGGCCAGTGTGGTCACCGCGCTGGTGTAGAGGCCGAACGCGCATACGGTGAACATCACGATCGCCGCGATGTAGCCGAGACTGCCGATCTTGGCGAAGACTTCGTGCTGGTAGACGAAGAACGCGGAGATGGCCAGTGGCATCACGAAGCTGGTGATCAGGACCGAGCGGTTCCGGAAGATCTGGATCAGTTCGCTACGGGCTATCGAAAGCATGAGAGTCCTTTGTGGCTAGTCGTTGTCGATGGCGCGGAACACGTCGTCGAGCCGGGTCGGGCCCGCTTCGAGGTCCCGCAGTTCGACCGCGTTGTCCCGCGCCCACCGCAGCAGGACGTGCAGGTCCTTCTGCAGGCCGAAGGTCTCGATGACGAACTTCCCGTCGTGTTCACGCCTGCCCTGCAGCGGCAACGCCGGAGCCGAGGGCGGCAGGGAGAACCGGATCACGGCGGGCAGCGTCCGCGTGAGTTCGGAGACCGTGCCCTCCTGGTGGAAGGTGCCCCGGTGCATCAGGCCGATGCGGTCGGCGCGCTGCTGGGCCTCTTCCAGGTAATGCGTGGTGAGCACGATGGTCGAACCGTCCTCGCGGAGTTTGTCGACCGCGTCCCACAGCGCGTCCCGGGACTGGATGTCCAGACCTGTCGTCGGCTCGTCCAGGAACACCAGCCGCGGCGAGCCGTACACCGCGGTCGCGAAGTCGAGCCGCCGCTTCTCGCCACCGGAAAGCTGGGACACCTTCGTGCCGGCCTTGCGGGTCAGGTCCACGATGCCGAGGACCCGTTCGAGCCGGTCCGTGCGCCGGGTCAGGCTCCCGATCAGGCGGATCGATTCCTTCACCGTCAGATCCGGGGAGAAACCGCTCTCCTGCAACATGATGCCCATCTCGGGGCGGACGGCGGCGCGGTCCCGCGGGCTCTTGCCCAGCACGCGCACCGTGCCCGACGTCGGGTTCCGGTGTCCTTCCAGGGTTTCCAGGGTCGAGGTCTTCCCGGCGCCATTCGTGCCCAGCAGGGCGTAGAACTCGCCCTGCCGGACCTGGAAGGACAGGTCCTTCACGGCGTGGAAGTGGCCGTACTTGAGGTTCAGGCGGTCAACGTCGATTGCTGTCGAAGTCATGGCACGATTTCAGCCGCTCGGCCGCGCGCCGACCAGTGCGGTCACGTCATGATCGGATATGACGTGGTGTCACTGTTGTCCGCGGCGGCGGAGGGCCGATACTGGACTCATGTCTGATGTGGACAGCGAGCCGGCGAAGGGAAAGCTGCGCAGGCTCAACCTCACCATGTTCTTCCCGCTGCTGGTCGTCGGCGGGGTGATCGTGGTCGTGTCCGACGCGCGGACCTGGTGGCACGCGGTCGTCCTGGGCGTGGGCGTGCTGGCGGCCATGGTGGCCTTCGTGCGGTGGGCGGCGGGCGAGGTCCTGCGGGTGGCGATCCCGTGCCTGGTCGTCACGGCGGCCGTGTGGCCGTTCTCGGTGCTGGTGGCAGGCGGGAGTTCGTCGTTCTTCGGCGTCTTCCTCGTGGGTTCCCTGGTCGTTCCCCAATTGCCCCGCCACCGGATCGCGGCGGCCGTCGCGCTGGTCGCGTACGTCGCGGGGGTGGGTGCGCTGAGATTGCTGGTCTCCCACGAGGACGTCTCCGGTGAGCTGGTCAGCTTCGTGTTCGTCCCCGCGGCGATCACCGCCGTCGTGCTCGGGCTCATGTTCCCCAACAAGCGGTTCTACGACGTCGTCAAGGAGCTCGAAGAGTCGCGCGAGCGGGAGGCGGAATTGGCCGTGATCAGGGAACGCGTCCGGTTCGCGAGCGACCTGCACGACATCCAGGGCCACACGCTGCACGTGGTGAAGCTCAAGGCCGCGCTCGCCAGGAAGCTGGTGGACATCGACGCCGAGCGGGCCAAACAGGAACTGGGGGAGATCCACGCGCTCGTGGCCGACACGATCACCCAGACGAAGGAACTCGCCTACGCCCAGCGCCGGCTCAACCTTTCCGCCGAACTGGAGAACGCGAGGAACCTTTTCGAAGCCGCGGGGATCCGCGTGCGCGTCAACCGGGAGGCGGACGTCGATCCGGCGGCGGGCAGGCTGCTCGGCCAGGTCCTGCGCGAGACCACGACCAACATCCTGCGCCACGCGCAGGCCACCCGCGTGCGGATCACGCTGTCGGAATGGAGCATCAGTATCGTCAACGACGGTGCCCAGCGAGCGCCGCTGCCCGAACTCCGGGGGCTGGCCGCGCTCGAACAGCGTGTCGTCGCGGACGGTGGTGAACTGACGGTGCAACAGGAAGACGGGCAGTTCGTGACGGCCGCGTCCTTCCCGGGCGGGGAGGAACGATGACCACGGTCGTGCTCGCTGACGACGAAGCCCTGCTGCGCAAGGCGATGGCCGCGTTGCTCCCGCTCGAAGGCGAGATCACTGTCCTGGCCGAGGCGGAGAACGGCGAAGAAGCCGTCGAGGCCACCTTGCGGCACGAGCCCGACGTTCTCGTCATCGACCTCGAAATGCCCGGGGTGGACGGGCTGGGCGCGGTCGCGGAGATCCGCCGCACCCGGCCGAACCAGGTCATCCTCATGCTGACCCGGCACGCGAAGCCCGGGGTACTCCGCAAGGCCCTCAAACTCGGTGTCCAGGGCTTCGTGAGCAAGGCCGCCGAGCCGTCGCACATCACGTTCGTCATCGGCACCCTGCATCAGGGCAAACGCTGGATCGACCCCGACGTCTCCGCGCTCGCCGTCGTCGACGACTGTCCCCTGACCGAGCGGGAGCTGGAAGTGCTGCGGGTGACCAGCGAGGGCTATTCCGTCGCCGAGATCGCCGCCCAGCTCCACCTCGCGCAGGGCACGGTGCGGAACTACCTCTCGAACGCCATGCAGAAGACCCAGACGCAGACCCGGCACCAGGCCGCGAGGTACGCCCGCGAACACGACTGGCTCTAGCGCGCCCGCACATGAGCGCGTTCACCCTGCGGTCCGAAAAGGACAAGGGTTTCGACGGCCTTCCCGTCGGGCGAGCCGAGCCAATGCGGCAGCGCGGTGTCGAACTCGGCGGCCTCGCCGGGCGGCAGGACCATGTCGCGGTCGCCGACCACCAGCCGCAACCGTCCATTGAGGACATACACCCATTCGTAACCGCCGTGGGTCTGCGGCGTGGGCTCCGCCGGTTCGGCCCGGCTGGGGATGAGCATCTTGAACGCCTGCACCCCGCCGGCCCGCCGGGTGAGCGGCAGGAACGTCATGCCGTGCCGGTGGATCGGCTGGAGGTGGATGCGTGGATCGCCGGTCCGGGGAGCGCCGACGAGGTCGTCGAGCGGCACGCCGTGCACGCGGGCCAGCGGCAGCAGTAGCTCCAGCGTGGGACGGCGGCCGCCGCTTTCCAGCCGCGACAAGGTGCTTTCCGAGATCCCGGTCGTCGCCGACAGCTCGGCCAGGGTCAGGCCCCGGTGTTTGCGCAGCGCCCGCAGCCGGGGACCGACCGCGTCGAGCACCTCGTCCGTCTCGTCCATGTCGCCGATCTTGCCAGGTCGGCAAGTTTTCGTGCCAATTCGGATGCTCCGGGGCGAAGGTGGCGGTCATGAACGCGACGGAATTCTGGAACGAACTCTACGAACGGAGCGTCGCCGAAGCACCGAAGGTGAACGCGAGACTGGCCGAGATCGCGGGCCCGCTGGCCCCGGGCACCGCGCTCGACCTTGGCTGCGGTGGCGGGGGAGACGCGTTGTGGCTGGCCGCGCGAGGGTGGCGAGTGACCGCGGTGGACATCTCCGGAGCGGCCGTGCGCTCGCTCCAGGCACGCGGCGCGCCGATCACAGCGCTCCGCGTCGATCTCGCCGACGATTTCCCTGACGGCGCCTTCGACCTGGTGTCGGCGCAGTACTTCCACACACCGTTCGAACTGGACAGGGCCCGCGTCCTGCGCACCGCCACGGGCTCGGTGAATCCCGGCGGGCGGCTGGTCGTGGTCGACCACGGCTCCGCCGCGCCCTGGTCGTGGGACCAGGACGCCGAGTACCCCACTCCCGGCGAGGTGGCGGCCGAACTGGAGCTCGACCCGATGGACTGGTCGATCGACCGCGCGGAGGCGGCGGAGCGCCTGGCCACCGGCCCGGCGGGCCGGACCGCGACCGTCATCGACCACGTCCTGGTGCTCCGGCGGGCCGGGCGATGAGCCGTAAACGCGACGCCGGGCCGCCTGCGACGGGTGCCGGGGAAAAGGACGTCCTCGCCGGGTTCCTCGACTATCTCCGCGCCGCGGTCATGGCCAAGGCCGAAGGGGTGCCGGAAGACCGCGCCCGCACTCCCGGCGTGCCGTCCGGCACGAATCTGCTGGGCCTGGTCAAACACCTGACCCACGTCGAACGCCACTGGCTGCTCGGCCACCGCGTCACCGACTGGAAGGCCACGTTCCAGCCGGGGCCGGACGACACGACAGCGTCGATTCTCGCCGCCTACCGGGAAGCCGTCGCCGCGGCGAACGCCGAGATCGCTTCCTGGGACGAACTCGCCGCGACCGGACCCCGCCGGGGATCACGGCGCTGGACGCTGACCCACCTGATCGAAGAAACCGCACGGCACGCCGGACACGCCGACATCCTGCGCGAACTGATCGATGGCGCCACCGGGCGCTGAAACGGAGATCCCCATGTTCCACCGAGCTGCCGCGTTCGTCTCGGCCCTCGTCCTGCTGACGGCCTGCGGTTCGCCCCCGGCCGCCGCCCCGCCCTACGAGAACGTCACCCGCGGCGACGCGGCGTTCGCTCGGCAGTTCCGGCACGAGTTCGCCGACGTCGACGGCGTGAAGATGCACTACGTCACCGGTGGCAAGGGCGCCCCGCTCGTCCTGCTGCACGGCTGGCCGCAGACCTGGTACGGCTGGCACCGGGTCATGCCCGCGCTGGCCGAGCACTTCACGGTGTACGCCCTCGACCTGCCCGGTCTCGGCGACAGCGCGGGCTCGCCGCCCAGCTACGACAAGGCCACCCTTGCCCGCTATGTGCACGGCCTCGTCGCCGGACGGCTCGGCCTGCGCGACGTCCGGATCGCCGGGCACGATCTCGGTGCCGCGGTCGCCTTCCAATACGCGGCGCAGTTCCCCGGCGATCTCACCAAACTCGCGTACCTCGATCTGCCATTGCCTGGCCCCGCGCTCGACGCGACGGCCTACCGGAACCTGAGCTGGCACATCGCCTTCCACTCGCAGAAGACGGTTCCCGAAGCCGTCGTCGGCGACGACGTCCGCGAGTACCTGTCCCTGTTCTATCCGCAGGTCGCCTACTCGGGGACGGCTTTCGGCGGACCAGGGGCGCCGTCGCCGTTCGACGACGCCGAGATCGACGAGTACGCCCGCACCTACACGAGGCCGGAGGTCCTGCACGGCGGTTTCGAGCTCTACCGCACGCTTGCGCAGGACGCGACCGCGAACGCCGGCGCGAAGCCCATCACGACTCCCACCCTGCTTATGACCGCGGAAGGATTGCTCGAGCCGCAGAAGGCCACCCTGGCGCCTCGCGTCGCCGACCTGGCTCGCGCCGTCGAGGTGCCGAGGGCGGGCCATTGGCTCGCCGAGGAGAATCCGGAGTTCGTGAGCGCCGAACTGGTCGGCTTCCTGAAGTAGGACAACGTGGTTGCCCGGGATCGACGGTTTTTGCGATGCTTCCCGCATGTCCACGCTGGAAGTCCTCAACCACCCGTTCCGCGAGCAGTTCGAGGTCTTCCTCGACGAGCACCGTCGTGTTCTCGACGAGTCGCTGGAAGGGCTGACCGAGGAGGAGGCCCGCCGGTCACTCGTCCCCTCCCGGACGACCCTGCTCGGGTTGGTGAAGCACGCGACCTTCGTGGAGAAGGTGTGGTTCGACGAAGCCGTCACCTGCCGCCCGCGTACCGAGATCGGCCTCCCCGCCACGCCCGACGAGTCGTTCATCCTCGGCGAGGAGGACACGATCGCCACGGTGCGGCAGGCGTATCGCGAGGCCTGCGAGGCGTCGCGGAAGGCGGCGGCCGCCCTCGGCCTGGACGACCTGCTCCACGGGAACCGGCGCGGCCCGCTTCCGCTGCGCTGGGTCTACCTGCACGTGCTGCGTGAGCTCGCTCAGCACGGCGGCCACGCGGACATCCTGCGCGAGCAGATCCTCAGTTCCCGGTAGACGACGATGACCGGGGAGCGGTCGCTCCCCGGTCATCGCGCGTCGTTCGTCAGGAACGGGTCAGCGTGACCCCGTACTTGTTCGCCGCGTCCACGACGGGCTGGTAGTAGGAGTACGAACCCGTGGCGTTGGAGCCCTGGTTCCAGCCGCAGTCGTGACCGTCGGCGGGGCCGCCGGAGGTCATGCCCTGCGCGGTGTTGCCCGCGATGTAGGCGCCGCCGCTGTCACCGCCCTCGGTGCAGACGGTCGACTTCGCCAGCCCGGTGGTGGCGACGCTTTCGCCGCTGTAGCGGACGGTCTGGTTGTACGCGGTGATCTTGCCGCAGGTCCAGCCGGTGGTGTTGCCCGCCTTGCACAGCGTGGTGCCGACCGGTGCCTTCGAGCTGCCGGTGATCCGCACCGTGGTGCCCATGCGGGTGTCCACGTAGCCGCGGCCGGTGTCCTCGGCGTCGATGTCCATCAGGCCCATGTCGGCCGACGGGAACTGGGTGGCCACGCCGCGGCCGATGTGGACGCCGTTGCGGTTGAGGATGTCCGGGTTGCCTTCGACGCAGTGTCCCGCGGTGAGCATCACGTTGTTGCCGCTGCTGGTGGTGCCGGGGAAGCCGAGCGAGCAGTTGGTGCCGGGGACGAGGTCCATGATCTGGCCGGGGATGACGTCGGCCTGCGTGGTGTTCCCGTTGGCGACACCGGTCTGGACCGACACGCCCGGCAGCGCCGTGAGACGGCGGACGAGGGCGCTGTCGGCGCCCGGCTGCACGGTGACGACGACCTGGTCGGCCGCGAGTTCCGGACCCCAGGACTGGACCTGCCCGACGTCCTTGCCGATCACCGTGCCGACCTTGGCGGACAGGGCGTTCAGCGCGTTCTCGCCGCGGGCGCCGGTGCGCGGGGTCAGCCCGGCCGAGCGCAGCTCCTTGGCCGAGCCGGCGTCGGCGTTCACCACGAGGGCGCCGGCGTCGTCGAAGTACGCGCCGTCCGTGTGGAGGCCGCGGGTTCTGATGCTGTCCAGCGATGCGATCAGGTTCTTTTCGTGGTCCAGCTTCTGGGCGGCCTGAAGCGGGCTGACCTTGAGCTGGGCGGCGAGCGTTTCGAGCATCGTCTGGTCGTAGGCGGTGACCGGCGCGGCGGTCGCCGGCACGGCGAGCGCGCCGATTCCGGCACAGACACTCAGCAGGGTGAGCATGACGGGTCCGCGAATTCGCATGCGAATTTCCTTCGATAAGGAGGGAACGACGAACCGCCGGAATATGTTCGGAAAGCGCAGGGGACCGGGCGGTTCATCTCGACGTCACGCACAGTACGAGCGCCCGTACGGCATGCCGTAGCGCCGAAAGTAGGATCCGTGATCACGGACCTACTTTCGTATGCGGAAAACGTGGAATGCCCGCGTATTCAATTGCGCGGAGGTGTCATTGGCGCAAAAGTGTCAGTGCGCGCCGGTATGGTCGAGATAGCTCTCCAGCGCGGCGGCACCGGAGAGCAGGGCGCGGCCCCTGGCCGAGAGACGCGAGTGCCAATCGCGCAGCGTCGACTCCAGCGGAACGACCCCGCCTGCCGAACGGACCTGGTCGAGCACCGGCGCGATTCGCTCCAGGAGATAGCCACCGCGTCTGAGCTGATGGGTCAGTTTCGCGTCGCGCACGTCGGCCGCGCTGTAGACGCGATAGCCGGTCTTCGGGTCGCGTTCGGGCCGCAGAAGACCCGCTCGTTCCCATTCGCGCAGGGTGGCGGGCCGGACGCCGAGCTTCCGGGCCAGCGGGCCGACGAACATCTCGCCCCGCTCCTGCGTTACGGGCTCGAGATCGCGGAGCGCGGCCGTGACGGCCTGAAGGGTGCGGCGATCGTCGAGCAACTGGGCGTGGCTTTCGTCGATGAGCCGGAGAGCTTCCTCGACCGCGTCCTGGTTGACCGCCCGCATGATCGACGTCGCCGTCGCGTGGCCATGCCCTGGCACGAGGGCGAGGAACGCGCGCAAGGCTCGCGCGTGCAGTGGCGTGTAGGTGCGATAGCCCTGCGGACCGCGTTCGGCGGCGGGCAGGATGCCGTCCGCCTCGTAATTGCGGACGGCTTGCGTGGACAGGCCGTGCTCGCGCGCCAGGTCGACCGGCCTGAGCCGCTCACGTGGTTGAAGGTTCCGGCCCACCGCCCAACGATATTCGCTCCGCTAGCCGCGAGAGGAATCCGCCCGTCGTTCGTAACGGGCCCGAGCCAGCCGGTACGCGGTTTCCAGCAGTTCGCGGACGGCCGTTTCGGTCTTTGACGCCGGGTTCACCACCGCCACCCAGCCCGCGGTCCCGTACACGGGGTGGGCGATCAGGGTGTCGGTGCCGGAGGCGTCGGCCGGGGTCGTCTCCTTGGGGGTGTGGCCGAGCCGCCGGGTGAACTCCTCCTTGCCGGCGTGGACGTTCACGCGGAACGTGTCCGGGCGGTCCAGCCGCGAGCTCTCGTCGCCGGGGTAGTTCTTGGTCACGATCGTCGCGAAGGGCTGGACGTTCGTCGGGACGACACCGTCGGGCGAGTAATAGAAGAACGCGTCGCCCCAGCTGAGTTCCGGCCATTCGTCGTCAGGGCCGGGGGTGAGGGTCAGGACGCCGTCGAGGCCCGATACGAGGCCGATGATCTCTTCGATGGTCATGTGTTCAAGCGTGGCATTAAAGTGCTAATGGAGGGTTCGAGCGGGTTTTCGACGGAGTGCAGGTGTCAAGTCTCAAATCAATGCGTACGGCGGAGGTCGCGCGCCTGGCGGGATACTCCGTCCAGCAGGTGCGCAACCTCGAACGCGACGGCGTGCTCCCGGCGGCGTCGCGGACGGCCTCGGGCTACCGGACCTACGGCGAGATCCACCTCCGGTCCGCGCTGGCCTACCGCGCGCTCGCCGCCGGGGTCGGGCCGGTCGAGGCCAAGAAGATCGTCCGCGCCGTGCACCGGGATCCCCTCCCCGCCGTGCTCGCGCTTCTCGACGCCGCCCACGCCGGGCTCGACGCCGAACGCACGGATCTCCGGGAGGCCAGGGAAGCCGTCCGGGTGATCTCCCGCGAGCCGATCGAAGACGTGCGCGGGTCGGACTCGATGGGCGTCTCCGAGCTCGCGTCGGCGCTCGGCGTGCGCCCGTCGACGCTGCGGCACTGGGACACGGAACGGCTCGTCGTCCCCGGCCGCGATCAGCGGGGGACGCGGCGGTACACGCCTTCCCAGGTGCGGGACGCGCGGATCGTGCAGCAGCTACGGCTGGCCGGTTACCGCGTCGCGCCGCTTCGTGCCTTGATGCCGGAACTGCGGCGCTCTCGGCGGCTGGAGGACGTCGCGTCCGCGCTCGCCGCCAGGGACGCCGGGATCACGGCGCGCTCGCGGGCGCTTTTCGACGGCACCGCCGAGCTTTCCCGCGTCGTGAGTGGTAAGGACGGTTAGTGCCAAGGGTGTCTTAGGTACCTACTGGATGTGGTGGCAGTTGGTCGCAGGTCCGTGAAGGCCTCCATGTACTTCAGGGGCGAGCAAGGGCGGCGGTGGCAGGGTGGGGCACGTCTCGTGAGTGGTGAGGACGGTTAGAACCGTCCTTGCCGCTCACGAGGTCTCAGCGCGTGCAGCGCCAGAAGACCGTCGCCGTGTAGGGCGAGATGACCAGCTTGAAGTATTCCTCGCAGTCGGTGAACCCGGCCCGCTCCGCCTGGGTCCTGGCGTCGTGGCGGGCGTAGAAGAGCGCGAGGCCGAAGTCGCTCGACCCGTGCCCGACGAATTCCCTGGTCTCCTGGACACTCGCCGCTGCGGGGGTGGCGATCGTGCCCATCATGGCGGCCGCGCCGAGCAGCGCGAGCAACGTTTTCCTCATGCCGGCCACGCTAGGGCCGGAACGGTGCGCGATTCGCCCACTGGATGGACGGTTCCGCGGCCTCCGTCCGTCGCAGCCGGGTTCGTACGGGCCGCGAAACGGCTATCGTCGCGGCATGTCTTCTCGCAAAGTGGGAACCCAGCGGGCCTTTGACGCGGCCGCCGCCGATTTCGCCGCGCTCGGCAGGCATCTCTGGGAACCGATCGGCGCCGCCACGGTGGCGGCCGCCGGAATTGGTGAAGGAGACCGCGTCCTCGACGCCTGCTGCGGCACCGGAGCGTCGGCGATTCCCGCGGCGCGTGCCGTCGGTGCCGGTGGCGTGGTGGACGCGATCGATCTTTCGGGGCCGATGATCGGCGAACTGCGCCGCCTTTCGGCCGAGCTGCCGCAGTTGCGCGCGCACGAGGCCGACGCGACGGCGTGGGACACCGGCGATTACGACGTCGTGCAATCCGCGCTCGGCATCTTCTTCTTTCCCGACATGACGGACGGCGCCGAGCGGCTGATCGGCCGGGCCCGGTCCGGCGGCCGGGCCGTGTTCACGATCTGGCGCCGCGGGTCCATGGTGACGGCCGGCCGCCATCTCGGCCGCGCGGTGGCGGCGGTGACCGATTCCCCGCCGCCGCCGGAGCGTGAGCCGGGCTTGATCGACCGCATCAACCAAGCCGGTCCCTACTCCGAATGGCTTTCCGGGCGGCGTCTGTCCGATGTGGACGTCGTGGTGAACGAGCTGCGGCTGGCCATGACACTTGAGATCGCGTGGCTGGTCGTCATCGGCTCCGGATTCCGCGGACTGCTTGACGACCTCGAACCCGGCGTCGTCGAACAGGTGCGTGAGCGCTACCTCGATTCGTTGCTGGCCGAAGGCGTGACCGAACTCGACGCCACCACGCTGATCGGCTCCGGCACCGTCCGCTGACGACCGCGCCCGCTTCGGTGTACAGTCGTTCACTCAAACCGGGTGAACGGCGGGACACGGGTGCGACCAGACAACAACGACTCCTCTGTTCGGGGCCGAGGGCAGGGGCCGTTCGGCTCTTGGCTGCTCGGCCCGCTCGACCAGGATTCGGCCGTGTTGCGCCGTCGCGTCCAAGGGCTGCTCACCGGGACGCTGATCGCGACCAACGTCATCGGCGCGCTGGTCGTGGTCGGGCTGGCGGCGCTGCTCATGCCCGCGCCCGGTATGTCCGGCGACCTCGTCCGCGTGACCGCGATCGCGGTCCCCGTCTACGTGGTCTCCGCCGTCGTCGTGGGCGCGCTGTGGGGCACCCGCGGCGCGCTGCGGACACTGCGCTGGGCCGCCGACGGCCGGACGCCGAGCGACGAGGAGCGCGTGGCCAGCCTTCGTGTCCCGTTGCGCCTGACGCTGGTCCAGGCGGTGTTGTGGGGCGTCGCGACGGCGGTGTTCGGTGTGCTGGCCGCGCTGGTGCAGCCGCGGGTCGTGCTCACCGAGCTGCTCGTGGTCGCGTTCGCGGGGATCGTCGTCTGCGCGATCGCCTACCTGGCCGGGGAGTTCATCCTGCGGCCGTACGCGGCCCTCGCCCTCGCTGGCACCTCGCCGGACCGGCCGCTCAGCGGCGGGGTCAACCTGCGGATGCTGCTGTTCTGGTGCCTCGGCACCGGGGTGCCGGTGGCCGGGCTGGTGGTCACGGCGGTGCTGGCGTGGGTGCGCGGCGACGTGTCGACCACGAAGCTCGCCATCTCGGTCATCGCGCTCGGCCTCGTCGTGCTGGTCTTCGGTCTCCTGGTGACTGTGTTCACCGCCCGCGCCGTGGTGAACCCGATCCGGTCGGTGCAGCACGCGCTGGGCCGGGTCCGGGCCGGTGACTTCGCCGTGGAGATCCCGGTCTACGACGGCACCGAACTCGGTCTGCTGCAAGCGGGTTTCAACGGGATGGCCGTCGGTCTCGCCGAACGCGAACGCTTGCGCGACCTGTTCGGCAGGCACGTCGGCGAGGACGTCGCGAGCGAGGCGATGCGCACGTCGACCGAACTCGGCGGCACGGTGCGGACGGTGTCGGTCTTGTTCGTCGACCTGATCGGTTCGACGGCGCTGGCCGCCAGCCGTCCGCCCGAAGAGGTCGTCGGCCTGCTCAACCGGTTCTTCGCGGTGGTGGTCGACGAGGTCGACCGCAACCACGGGCTGGTCAACAAGTTCGTCGGTGACGCCGCGCTGGCGATCTTCGGCGCACCTGTTCGGCTGGAGGACCACGCGACCCTCGCGCTGTCCGCGGGCCGGGCGATTTCGCGCAGGCTGGCGGCGGAGGTACCCGAATGCCCGGCGGGGATCGGCGTGGCGACGGGTGAGGTGGTCGCCGGGAACGTCGGCGACCCGCGGCGGTTCGAGTACACGGTGATCGGCGATCCGGTCAACGAAGCCGCCCGGCTGACCGAACTGGCGAAGAACGTCGAAGCCCGGTTGCTCGCTTCGTGGACGGCGATCGAGTCGGCGGCCGAGGGCGAGGCCGCGCACTGGAGGGCGACGGAGGACGTCACCCTGCGAGGCCGCACCCGGCCCACCACACTCGCGACACCCAAGTCCTGACCCGTCAGGCGAATTCGAGCCGCAGGCTTTCGAGGCCGCGCAGCGTCACTTGCTTCACCCAGACCGGATCCGCGGTCCGGTGGAAGGCGCGGCCGGCGCCGAGCAGCGCCTCGAACAGGGTGCGGCCCTCCAGTCGCGCCAGCGGGGCGCCGAGGCAGAAGTGGATGCCTTGCCCCAGCGCGAGATGTCTCGGCGAGGGACGGCCGACGTCGAAGCGGTCCGGGTCCTCGTGCGCGCGCGGGTCGCGGTTGGCCGCTCCCAGCAGCACGACCGTCTGTGCGCCCTCGCCGACGGACTGGCCGCCGACGGTCGTGTCCCGCAGCGCGAGCCGCGTGGTCAGCTGGACGGGAGAGTCGTACCGGAGCATCTCCTCGACCGCGTTCGGGATCTTCGAGCGGTCTTCGGCCAGTTCCCGGTGCTGGCCCGGATGGTTCAGCAACGCGAGGATCCCGTTGCCGATCAGGTTGGTCGTCGTTTCGTGCCCGGCGACCAGCAGGAGCATCGCGGTGATCACCAGTTCGCCTTCGCTGAGCCGGTCGCCCTCGTCGGACACCGACACCAGATCGGAGAACAGGTCGCCGGTCGGCCGCCTCCGCCGTTCCTTCGCCAGCTCGCGGAAGTAGGCGACGAATTCGCGCCGGGCGGCGACGGCCGCGGCGACGGTTTCCTTCGCGATCAGGAAAGAGGGGTCGAGCGCGCGCCCCATGGCGTGCGACCAGCCTTCGAAGCGGTCGCGGTCGGCCAGCGGTACCCCGAGCAGCTCGCTGATGACCACGACCGGCAACGGCTTCGCGACCTCGGTTATCAGGTCGAATTCGCCCATTTCGAGCGCTTTCGACACCAGTTCCTTCGCCAGTTCTTCGATCCTCGGGGCGAGCTGCTCGACCATCCTCGGCGTGAACGCCTTGGAGACCAGCCGCCGCAGCCGCGTGTGATCGGGCGGGTCGAGCGCGAGGAACGACCGGATCACCCGGCCCTGCTCGTCGACCGGCTCGTTCTCGTGCGGATCCGGCAGTACCTCGGGCTCCGAGTGCCCGAACGCGGGGTTCCTCAGCAGCGCCGATGCCTCTTCGAACCCGCTGACCACGAAGAACCGGTCGGCGGCCTCGAACACCGGGCCGCGGGCGAAGACCTGGCGGTAGAACGGATACGGATCGGCTCTGGTCTCCGGTGCGAGCAGGTTTTCGAGCATGATCCCGATCCTATGCGCGACGGCGTTCTCGCCTGCGCGAAAGTATCGGCATGACTGTCGACGCGATGATCGAAGACCTCAGGACCCTCGTCGAGATCGAGTCGCCTTCGGGGGACATCGAGGCTTTGACGGCGTCGGCCGAGGCGCTCGCCGCCCTCGTCGAGGCTCGACTCGGTGGAACGGCGAGCCTGGTGGAGAGCGCGGCGGGACCGCACGTCCGGTGGTCCGGCGGCGGCGAACCGCGCGTGCTGATCCTCGGGCACCACGACACCGTGTTCCCGGTCGGCACGCTGGCCCGCCGACCGTTCGCGGTGACCGGCGGCCGGGTGACCGGACCCGGGGTGTTCGACATGCTCGGCGGGCTGGTGCAGGCGATCCACGGCCTGGCCGCGCTCGGCGACAGGACCGGGGTCGAGATCCTGGTGACGGCCGACGAGGAGACGGGCTCGCACGAATCCCGCGCGCTCATCGAGGAGCGCGCCCGCGCGTGCGGCGCGGTGCTCGTGTTCGAAGGAGCGGCCGACGGCGGCGGCCTCAAGATCGGCCGCAAGGGCTGTGGCACGCTCGAGGTCGTCGTCACCGGCCGGGCGTCGCACGCCGGCCTCGAGCCCGCGGCCGGGGTCAACGCGCTGACCGAAGCCGCGCATCAGGTGCTGGCGATCGCCGCGCTCGACCGGCCCGAGGCCGGGACGAGCGTCACCCCGACGGTCGCCTCGGCGGGAACGGCGAGCAACGTCGTGCCCGCGTCCGCGACCGTCGTGGTCGACGTGCGGGTCGAGTCCGCCGAGGAGAAGGAGCGCGTCGAAGCCGGGTTCGCCGCGCTCACCCCGCGCCTGCGAGGGGCGGAACTCGTGGTGCGGGGCGGGATCCACCGGCCGCCGATGCCCGAGTCGGCGGCCGCGGACCTCTTCGCCGTCGCGCGACGGCTGCTGCCCGGAGTCGCCGGGGTGGCCGTCGGCGGCGGGAGCGACGGCAACCTCACGGCCGCGATCGGCGTCCCGACCCTCGACGGGCTCGGCGCCGTCGGCGGTGGCGCGCACGCCGATCACGAGTACCTGCTGGTCGAGTCGATGGTGGAACGGGCAGAGCTGGCCGCCGGGCTGGTGAAGGCGATCCGGGGCCACTGATCGCCGCGCATTCAGTCGACTGACTGCGGGACTTCGGTCTCGCGGGCGGCAAGGGATGAGGGTCGAGTTTCCTACCCTCAGGGTAGTGAAGGAGGCCTTCACGGACTGGCCGGGCATCCCACCGCCGCATTCAGTCGACTAAGCGCGAGGGGTGACTCGCCAGTTCTTGCCCGATTTCGGGCAAGAACTGGCGTTTCGATAGCCCGATGTGCATGATGGGCTCCGTGGAGGACGCGGACATCGTCGAGCAGGTGGCCTTGTCGACGGGTCTGTCGACGGCCATCGCCGCCCGTGTCGTCGAGGACGTCCTGGCGTTCTACCGGCAGCCGGTCGAGCAGTACGTCCGTGAGCGGCATGCCCGGTTGCAGGCCGATGGCAGGAAGAACCCGGAGATCTTCCCCCGTATCGCCGGCGAGTTGAGCCGTCGTCTCGTCGCGCCTCCCGACCTGTCCGAGCGGCAACTGCGCCGCATCGTCTACGGCTGACGGAACACGCCCGTCCGTTTTCTTTTGTGAGGTTGACTCGTCATGTGCGGAATCGTCGGCTACATCGGCGGCCAGAACGCCGCCCCGATCCTGATCGAGGGGCTGACGCGGCTGGAGTACCGCGGCTACGACTCGGCCGGGATCTCCGTCCTGGGCGGTAAAGGCGCCCAGGTGCACCGGATCGTGGGGCGAGTGCGGAATCTGACGGCCGCGCTGCCCAAGCGGCTCGCGGGCAAGGTCGGCATCGGGCACACGAGGTGGGCGACGCACGGCCCGGCGACCGAGGCGAACGCCCATCCGCACGTCTCCGAGGACGGCCGGATCTCCGTGGTGCACAACGGGATCATCGACAACGCCGACGCGCTGCGCGAGCAGCTCACCCAGGCCGGGGTGACGCTGTCGTCCGAGACCGACACCGAGGTGCTCGCCCACCTGATCGCGCGGTCGAGCGCCAAGACACTGGAAGACGCGGTCGTCGAGGCCGTCTCCCGCGTCACCGGTACTTACGCCATCGCCGTGACCGACACCGGGCACCCCGACCGGGTCGTGGTCGCGCGGAACGGTTCGCCGCTGATCATCGGCGTCGGCGACCGGGAGATGTTCGTGGCCAGTGACCTGTCCGCGCTGGTCCGGCACACCTCGCAGGTGGTGCACCTCGACGACGGCGAGTTCGCCAGCGTCTCGGCCACCGGCTACCGCACCTTCACCGTCGACGAGAGTGACACCGGCAAGGCCGCGACGGCGATCGACATCCAGGCCGACGACCTCGACCTCGGCGGGCACCGGCACTACATGTACAAGGAGATCCAGGAACAGCCGGAATGCCTGGAGCGGATGATCCGCGGACGGCTGGACGACCGGTTCGGAGTGTCCCGTTTGGACGGTCTGAACCTGACTCCCCGTGATCTGCGCGGCTTCGCGAGGGTGAAGATCCTCGGCTGCGGTTCGGCGTACTACGCGGGCCAGATCGGTGCCACCATGATCGAGGACCTGGCGCGGGTCCCGGCCGACGCGGAGGCCGCGTCCGAGTTCCGTTACCGCAACCCCATCATCGAAGCGGACACCCTCTACATCGCGGTCAGCCAGTCCGGCGAGACGGCGGACACCGCGTTCGCCGTCGAAGAGGTCAAGCGCAAGGGCGGCCGGGTGGTCGGCCTCGTGAACGTCGTGGGATCGACGATCGCGCGGGCCTGCGACGGTGGCCTGTACCTGCACGCCGGCCCGGAGATCGCAGTCGCGTCGACCAAGGCGCTCACCAACATGGCCGTCGGGTTCGCGATGATCGCGCTGGCGCTGGGCCGCGTCCGCGATCTGTCCAACGCGGACGGACAGCGCATCGTCGCGGCACTCCGCGCGCTGCCGAAGCAGGTCGCGGCCATCGTCGAGGCGGAGGACCGGATCGCCGAGCACGCCAAGATCTACGCGGACGCGCGGAGCCTGTTCTTCATCGGCCGGGTCCGCGGCTTCCCAGTGGCACGGGAGGGCGCGCAGAAGTTCAAGGAGATCTCGTACCGGCACGCGGAGGCATACCAGACCTCGGAGCTCAAGCACGGCCCGCTCGCGCTGATCGACGAGGAGCTGCCGACGGTCGCGATCGTGCCGTCCGACGACCTCGCCGACCGCAACCTGGCCGCGATGCAGCAGATCAAGGCGCGCAAGGGGCAGGTGCTGGCGATCACCCACGACGACGTGGACTTCGGCGATCTCGACGTGCCGCGGTTCGTGGTCCCGCGATCGGAGCCGGAACTCGACCCGATCCTGCTCACCATTCCGCTGCAACTGCTGGCCTACCACGCGGCGCTGATCCTCGGTCACGACATCGACAAGCCGCGTAACCTCGCGAAGTCCGTCACCGTGGAATGATCTCCTGAGCCGTCGAAGGGGTCCGACATGAGGCAGTACCTGCTCGCCGTCCAGCTCGACGAGAGCGAACGGGACGCGCCCGAGGAAGAGGTCCGGGCGATGCTGGCCAGGACGGGCAAGGTCACCGACGAGATGAAGGCCGCCGGGTCCTGGGTCTTCGTGGGCGGTCTGGAGCACTCGGACGTCTCCACGGTCGTCCGCCCCGAAGGCGGCACGATCACGATCACCGACGGGCCGTTCGCCGAGACGAAGGAACAGCTCGGCGGGTTCTGGGTGATCCAGGTCGACGACCTCGACCAGGCGCTGGCCTGGGCCGAGAAATGCGCGCTCGCCTGCGGGCAGCCGATCGAAGTGCGGCCGTTCGGCGACCCGTCTCGGTGACGCCGATGGATCTCGACGGGATCTACCGGGCGGAGTACGGCCGATGTGTGGCCACCCTGACCCGCCTCCTCGGCGACATCTCGCTCGCCGAGGAGGCGGTTCAGGACGCGTTCGCGACGGCGGTGGAGAAGTGGGCGGAGACGCCGCCCAATCCGGGCGCGTGGATCGTGACCACCGCCCGCAACCGCGCGATCGACCGCCTTCGCCGGGAATCCACCCGCGAGGCCCGGCACGCCCAGGCGCTGCTCCTGCACTCCCAGGACGGGCCGCGGGAGGAGGGGCCGGTCCGCGACGACCAGCTCCGCATGATCTTCACCTGTTGCCATCCGGCGCTTTCGCCGCTCGCGCGGACCGCGCTCACCCTGCGCCTGATCGGCGGGCTGGAGGTGGGGGAGATCGCGCGGGCGTACCTCGTCCCGGAACCGACCGTGGCCCAGCGGATCGTCCGCGCCAAGAAGAAGATCCGCGACGCGGGCATCCCGTACCGGGTGCCGGGGAGCGGTGAACTGCCGGATCGGCTGGACTCCGTGCTCACCGTGCTCTACCTGATCTTCAACGAGGGGTACGCGTCCACGTCGGGCGACCTGCTGCGGACGGACCTGTGCGTGGAGGCGGTGCGCCTGACGAGGGCGCTCGCCGATCTGATCCCCGGCGAGCCGGAGGTGATCGGGCTGCTGGCACTGCTCTTGCTCACCGAAGCCCGGCGCCCCGCGCGGGTGGGGCCTTCCGGTGAGCTGGTGGTGCTCGCGGAGCAGGACCGGTCGTCGTGGAACCGGGAACTGATCGCCGAGGGCCACGAACTGGTGCGGCGATGCCTGCGCCTCGGCCGTCCTGGCCCATACCAGGTGCAGGCCGCGATCAACGCCGTGCACACGGACGGCGAGTCGACCGACTGGACACAGGTGCTGGCGCTCTACGACCAGCTGTGGCGGCTCACCCCGACGCCGGTCGTCGCGCTCAACCGCGCGGTCGCCGTCGCCGAGGTGCACGGCCCGGCGGCGGCACTGGCCGCGATCGAGGGACTGGACCTGCCCGGGTATCACCATCTGCCCGCCACACGGGCGAACCTGCTGTCCCGTCTCGGCCGGACCTCGGACGCCGTCGCGGCCTACGACGAGGCGATCGCCTTGGTCACCAACGACACGGAACGGGCTTTCCTGCGGGCCAAACGGGCAGTCCTGTCGTAGTTTCGGGCAACTGCCGACGAAAACGCCGCGCCCGCTGTGTCCTCAATGGACAGAGCGTCGTGTTCCGGATGAGGGGTTCCGTTGTCGGACCGGTGAGAAACCAACTATTGTCGCCATGACCGCTCATCCGCCAGGCAGGAGGTGACCGTTGTACGCCGAAGAGCGGCAGCGCGCCATCCTCAAGCAGGCCCGGCAGAAGGGCCGGGTCGACGTGTCGACGCTCGCGGCGGCTTTCGAGATCACCAGCGAGACCGTCCGCCGTGACCTGACGGCGCTGGAACGCAGCGGAGCGGTGCGACGGGTGCACGGCGGCGCGATCCCCGTCGAGCGGCTGGGCATCGAGCCTGGGCTCGACGCCCGCGACGCGGTGATGAGCGCGGAAAAGGACCGCATCGCCGCCGCGGCGCTGGAGCAGATCCCCGACGGGGGCGCGATCCTGCTGGACTCGGGCACCACGGTGGCCCGGCTGGCGAACCTCGTCCCCGCCGACCGTGGGCTGACCGTGGTCACCCCTTCGCTGCCGAACGCGTTCACCCTCGCCAACCGGCCCGGCGTCACGCTGATGCTGGTCGGGGGACGACTGCGCGGCCACACCATGGCGTCTGTCGACGGCTGGGCGCTCGACGCTCTCAAGGACACGTACGTCGACGTCGCTTTCCTGGGTACCAACGGTCTTTCCGTCGAGCGAGGGCTCACAACCCCGGACACCGCCGAGGCGATGGTGAAGCGCGCGGCCATCGCGTCCGCCCGGCGGACGGTGCTGCTGGCCGATCACACGAAGATCGGCGACGACCATTTCGCCCGGTTCGGGGGCCTTTGCGACGTCGACACCCTGATCACCGACAGCGGCGTCGAACCGGAGGAGATCGACGACATCAGCCGGGCAGGCGTCAAGGTGATCATCGTTTGAAGCGTACGGGCGAGCGGCTCGCCGGATACCTGATGACAGCGCCGTTCTACGTCCTCTTCGGCGTGTTCGGTCTTTTCCCGTTGCTCTACACCGCCTGGGTGGCGCTGCACCATTGGCATCTGGTCAACGGTGACACCGGATTCGCAGGGCTCGGCAACTTCGCCGTGCTGCTCCAGGATCAGTACTTCTACAACGCGCTCTTCAACACGGTCAGCATCTTCGTCCTTTCGACGGTCCCGCAACTGCTGGCCGCGCTCGGTCTCGCGGCGCTCCTCGACCGTCCCCTGCGGGCGCGGACCCTGTGGCGGGCGAGTGTGCTGTTGCCCAACGTCGTCTCGGTGGTCGCGGTGGCGCTGGTGTTCAGTCAGCTGTTCGCCGAAGACTACGGCGTCGTCAACTGGGCGCTGGGCCTGGTGGGGCTCGACCCGGTGGACTGGCGTTCGGACCGGTTCGCCTCGCACGTCGCGGTGAGCACGATGGTGATGTGGCGCTGGACCGGCTACAACGCGCTGCTCTACCTGGCGGCCATGCAATCCGTGCCGCAGGAACGCTACGACGCCGCGATGCTCGACGGTGCCTCGCGCTGGCGGACCTTCTGGTCCATCACCGTGCCCGCGATCCGGCCGACCATCGCCTTCACCGTCGTCGTCTCGACGATCGGCGGGTTGCAGCTGTTCGCGGAGCCGCAGCTGTTCGACGACACCGGCGTCAACGGGACGGGCGGCGCCGACCGGCAGTTCCAGACCCTCGCCATGTACCTGTACGAAAAGGGGTTCGGCGAGTTCGACGCCGGATACGCGGCGGCCATCGCGTGGTTGCTGTTCCTGTGCTCGGCCGTGTTCGCGCTGGTCAACTTCTCGCTCGTGCGCCGGATGCGGGGCGGTGAGTGACCGTGGCGGCCAGGGAACGGACCGGTTTCGTCGTCTACGGGCTGCTGCTCGCCGTCGCCGTCGCGTCGATCTTCCCGTTGTACTGGTCGTTCGTGGTGTCCTCGAAGGACAACTCCGCCCTCGGCGAGACCACGCCGCCATTGCTGCCTGGCGGCAACTTGATCGAGAACGTGGGCAGGGTCTTCGGGACCGTCGACTTCTGGCTGGCGATGCAAAACTCGCTGATCGTCGCCGGCACGGTGACCGTGTCGAACGTGCTGCTCTCCAGCATGGCCGGCTTCGCCTTCGCGCGACTGCGCTTCCCGGGCCGCGACTCGCTCTTCCTGGTGGTCATCGGCACCGCCATGGTGCCGGCCCAGCTCGGCGTCATCCCGCTGTACCTCGTGGTCGGGGAACTCGGCTGGTACGGACGGCTGGAGGCGGTGATCGTGCCGGGGCTGGTCGGCGCGTTCAGCGTGTTCTGGATGCGGCAGGCGTGCGAGGAGGCGATCCCCGGCGAACTGCTCGACGCCGGACGCGTCGACGGTTGTTCGACCGCGCGGCTGTTCTGGCACGTCGCCATGCCCGCCATCCGCCCTCAGGCCGCCGTGCTCGCGATGCTGACGTTCATGACCGCGTGGAACGACTTCTTCTGGCCGCTGATCGTGCTCGACCCCAACGCGCATCCGACCGTCCAGGTGGCGTTGTCGCGGCTGGCGAGCGGCTACTTCACCGACTACTCGCTGATGCTCACCGCGGCAACCATCGGTGTGCTCCCCGTGATCGTGTTGTTCATCCTGCTGGCCAGGAAGGTGGTCGACGGCGTGATGCGGGGCGCGCCGCGGGCCTGACGACCGCGGTCGGGTTTGGGCCCTGTTCTCGTGGCCGGGTGGTTGCCGTTTTTCGGCGAGGGCAGGGTGTTGTGTTGTCGCTTGGTGCGGCCGCGGTTGTGTCGAGTGGCTGGGCCATGGCCGTTTTCGGCGTCAGGAAGGCCCACGGCGTGATCACGAGCGGAGTCCAGCCCGATCGGGCCGTAGCCGTATTCCGGCGACCAGGTCGGCGCCGCTGGTTGTGGACACGTTGCCGTTTTTCGGTGACGGTTCAGAACGGTGGCTCTTCGGCGCGGGGTTCGTGCAGTGGTGGTGGTGTGCTGTGGTAGCTGCGTCCGGTGGGTGTGGTGATGGTGAGGGTGCCGTCTTCGGTGAGGTGGTAGATCCAGTCGGGTTCGTCTTTCAGGCGGTGGTCGCGGCGGCAGAGGTCGACGAGTTCGGTGTTGGCGGTGTGGCCGCCGTGCTGCCAGGGCACGGAGTGGTCGAGGTCGCAGGCTTGGGCGACACGGTGGCAGCCGGGTCTTCGGCATTCCCGGTCCCGGACCCGAACGAACTCGCCCAGTCCCGCCGTCGGCCGATACCGATCGCGGCCCAAATCCAGGACCTGCCCCGACAAGGGGTCGGTGATGATCCGCCGCAACACCGTGTCCGGCCCGGACGCGATGTGCCGGGCCAGTGAGGCGGGGATGTGGCCGTGTCCGGCCAACTCGGCGGGATCCTCGTTCAATCCCAGGTAGGTATTCAGGTCCATGTACAGGAACACTTCGGACCGTTCCCCCTTGCCACCCTGGCCGCCCAACATCAGATCGAGGGCGATGTCGGCGCGCAGCTGATCCAGGGTGCGGGTCTCGTCCCCGGTCTTGAGCGCCCGCGCCTCACGATCGATCCGCGTGTAGGCCGCGGCGACCTTCTCCACCGGGCCGTCTTCGACCTCGATCGAGGCGACCCCGGTCTCGCCGTGGCGGATCGACAACCGCCGCCCGCCACGGTGCCGCTCCGCCCGTCGAGCCGCGCCGTCACGGTCGGCCATCACCGCCGCATGATTCGCCGCCTTCCGGATCTGATCCGAATTCCTACCCGGCAGGCGGTCCTCCAACACCTCGTCCACCGCGCGGGCATCCTCGTCCGACAGCCACGCCGTCGCGGTGGCGACCTTCATCGCCCCATAACCACCCACCTCGCCGCGATCCAGCAGCCCGAGTGTCCGGGGCAGGCGGGTGGTCAACGCCGCCGCAGTCGACACCAGACCGGCCGCATGACCGTCCACAACGGACAGAGCGAACGCGACCTCCTGCACCACACTCGACGCCCCGCCACGGTGACGATTCAGCTGAGCCAACGCACGGAACCGGACCGCCTCCAACCGTGCGATCCCCTCCGACGCCGCGACAGCCGCGTCGACAGCATCCTTGTCCTCCAACGAATCCAGCCCGGCATTGACCTCCTTCAACACATCAGAAGCAGTGATTTCCTTGAGTAGCGCCACAGTGGCGTTGCGTGTGTCCACACACAGAAGCTACAACCGACCACCGACAGTTTTCGATTCCAGTGCGTCGCCGTTTTCGGCGACGACGGAAGGTTGTTGCGCGCCACCGCATCCGCATTGAACCGGGTGCTGTCTTTGAGTGGTTGAGGCCGAACCGCAGTGTGTGACCACAGGGCATGCGCCCGGCCACCGGCAGCCACCGGTGCGTCGCCGTTTTCCGGCAACAACGCCGTCACAGCCCGTTGCGCGCCACCACATCCGCGTAGAACCGGGCGCTGTCCTTGAGCACCCGCTCCTGCGTTTCGAAGTCGACGTGCACGAGGCCGAACCGCTGGGTGTAGCCCATCGCCCACTCGAAGTTGTCCAGCAGCGACCAGGCCATGTAGCCGCGGACGTCGGCGCCGCGTTGGATCGCGTCGTGCACGGCGGCGAGGTGTTCGGCGAAGTACCGCACGCGTTTCTCGTCGTGCACCCGCCCGTCGACGACCTCGTCCTCGAACGCGGCACCGTTCTCGGCGATCACGAGCGGCAGGCCGGGGCAGTGTTCGTGCAGCCACAGCAACAGTTCGGTGAAGCACTCCGGCCGCTGTTCCCAGCCGAGCGAGGTCAGGTCGCCGCGGGGCGGCTGGACGTCCATTCCGCGCAGACCGGGCAGCGGGCAGTTGCTGTCGGCCTCGGGGTCTTCGAGCGGGACCGCGCGGGCGGGCGCGTAGTAGTTGACGCCGAGGACGTCCAGCGGCTGCGCGATGATCTCCAGATCGCCGTCGGCGATCGCCGGTTCCAGCGTGCCGAGATGCGCCAGATCCGCCAGTAGCTCGGGCGGATAGCCGCGGCCCAGCAGCGGATCGAGGAAGAACCTGTTGTGCAGGAAGTCGAACTTGCGTGCGGCCTCACGGTGCGCTGCGTCGTCCACATCGGTCAGCACCGGGGCGAAGTTGAGCACGATGGACACTTCCTGCCCACTGCCGTTCGCCCGCAACGCCTGCACGGCCTTGCCGTGCGCGAGCAGGAGGTTGTGCCCGGCGACCAGTGCCGCGCCCTCGTCGCGGATGCCCGGCGCGTGATCGCCGTTGCCATAGCCGATGAAGGCGGCGCAGAACGGCTCGTTGATCGTGGTCCACTGCCGCACCCGGTCACCGAGTACATTGTGGATGGTCAGTGCGTAGTCGGCGAAAAGGCTCGCGAGGTCACGGTGCGGCCAGCCGCCTTCCGCCTGCAGCGCTTCCGGGAGATCCCAGTGGTAGAGCGTCACCATCGGGGTGATCCCGTGTTCCAGAACGGTGTCGACAAGGCGATCGTAGAAGGCGAGGCCGCGTGGTTCGACCGCGCGGCCGTCCGGCATGATCCGCGACCACGCGATTGAGAACCGGTAGTAGGGCACGCCGAGGCCGTTCAGCAGTCCGATGTCCTCACGGTAGCGCCGGTAGTGGTCGCAGGCCGGGTCTCCGGTGGCGCCGTCGAGCACCAGGCCGGGCTGTGCGGTGAAAGTGTCCCAAATGGACGGTCCGCGGCCGTCCGCCGTCGTCGATCCCTCGATCTGGTACGCCGCGGTGGCCGTGCCCCAGCGGAACCCGGCCGGAAACTTGCGTGTCACGCCGTCCCCGCTCAGTTGGCGGCCGCGGCGCGGCCTTCGGTCGCCGCCTGGCTCCACGCCTGGTCGAGCGATTGCTTCCCCTCTTCGACGCGGCCGAGCGCGTGCCCGTACACCGGCCGCACCTCGCCGTCGCGCAGCCCGCGGTAGTTCGGCCGCAGGGCCTCGGCGGAGGCCGCGAAGATCTTGCCGATCGGCGCGCCGCTGAAGTACTGACTGGTGTGGGAAAGCACGGCGGTGTCCTGGTACGCGCCCAGCGCGCTCGGCAGCAGCCCGCTTTCCAGGAAGATCCGCTTCTGCTGTTCGGGCGCGGTGAGCCAGACGGCGAGGTCGTAGGCTTCCTTGCGGTGCGCGCCCTGCTTCGGGACGGTCAGGAACGAGCCGCCCCAGTTGCCGGCCTTGCCCGGAACCGAGGTGACGTCCCATTTGCCCGCGAGCTCCGGTCCGCCCGCCTCTTCGATCTGGGTGAGCATCCACGCGGGACAGGTGATGGCGGCGAACCGGCTCTGCTTGATCGCCACCGTCCACGGCTGGGTGAAGGTGGTGACCGCGGCCGTCTCCTTCTTCAGCGCCATCCCGCCCGCCAGCTCGAAGGCCTTGCGCACGTTCGGGTTCGTGTCGGCGATGAACCGCTCGTCCTTGGAGAAGTAGTTTTCCTGTGCCTGGTTGAGCATCGCCGTGTAGACGGTGCCCGCCGAGTCGGCGAATTTTACGTCGTCCGGTGCCTTCGCGCTGAACCGCTCGCCGGTTTCGGCGAACTTCTCCCAGGTCGGCCACAGCGCGGCCACCTGGTCGCGGTCGGACGGCAGGCCCGCGTTCGCGAACAGGTCGCGCCGGTAGCAGAGCGCGAGGCTGCCCATGTCGGTGCCGAGGCCCATCACGAACTTCCCGTTTTCGGCGGTGCCCTGGTCCCATTTCCAGGCAGGCCACTGCTCGCGGAGGCCCTGCGCGCCGAACTCGGAGAGATCGGTGAACTTGTCCGTCGACTGGCGGAACTTGGGGAGGTACTGCTCCTCGATCGCCACCACGTCCGCGCTGCCGCGCCCAGCGCCGAGCCCGGTGGCGAGCTGGCGGTGATGCGTCTCGAAGTCGGCGACCCGGCCCTCGACGGTGATCCCCGGGTGAGCCTTTTCGTAGTCGTCGAAGAGTTTTTCGTACCCGAACTCGCCGAAGGTGGCGACGGTGAGTTTGATCGGGCCGCCGGACTCCGGCGTGCCCGAACAGCCGGCGAGCAGCAGCACAAGGGCCGTCAAGCCGGCCAGTACGCGGGTCATGGTTCTCCTCGGTCGTGCGGTCACGCGAGTCGTCTCGGCAGCTGGTCGCCGACGGTGAGCCGGGAATCGGCGTGCAGTTTGGTCAGGACCCTGGACACCAGCGACTGCACCGTCCGCCGCGGCAGGCTCAGCTCGGCGGCGATCTCCGGGTTCGACAGCTTCGCCGCCACCAGCCGCGCGACCCGCAGTTCCAGCGGCGAGAGCGCCCCGCTGTGCCGGGGACTCCGCTCGGCGCGGCTCAGCACGCCGTAGCGGCGCAGCCTGCTTTCCGCCCGGCGGATGCTCCAGGTGGCCCCGACCTCCCCGAGCACCTCGCACGCTTCGGTGAGCGAACGGGTCGCCGCTTCGAGGTAACCGGCGCGGCCGAGCAGTTCGGCGGCGTCCTCGAGCGCGGCCGCGAGTTCGATCGGGCGGTGGACCTCGCGGTAGTGATCGGCCGCGGCCAGCATGCCTTCGGGGTCGCCGTCGATCAGCGACCGGCACCGGAGAGCGGCCGCGGTGGCCCTGGCGGGAACGGTCTCCTGGCTCGCCTCCTCGGCGCAGACGGCGAGCGCGTCCTGTGCGACGGCGTCGTTCCCGGCGGCGAGCGCGACGCGGACGACGTCGGGAAGCCATTGGTGGCGCAGCATCATCCGGGCGTAGTCGGGGCGCAGCACCGGCGCGAACAGCCGCAGCGCGTCGTCGAGCTCGCCGCGTTGCTCGGCGGCCATCGCCTGTGCCGCCAGGTAGAAGTCGCAGCTCTCGCGCTCGGACGAGTTCGACGGAGAGTGCGCCTCGGCCGCTTCCAGATGGGCGCGGACGGCGACGCGTTCGTCGCGATGGCCCGCGATGAGGGCGGCGACCCCGTGCAACAGCAGGGCGGCGGCGCCCGGCTCGCGGACACCGTAGAAGGTGATCGCCGGGCCGTCCTCGGTGACCGAGTCCAATTCGGCCAGCGCCTCGTCCCAGCGGCCGGTCCAGTAGTAGTGCACGGCCGCCGAGACCTGCGGACCGGTCGGCAGGCCGTGCCGCGCGGCCGTCTCGTACCCGGCGTGCAGCGTGGCGTCGGCCTCGGCGAGCCGGTCGAGGTTCTGCAGGGTGAACAGGCGGTTGTCGAGGAGGTCGAACCGCAGGGTCGCCAGGTCGGACTCGTCGCCGGTGGTCTCGAGCGCCGCGTCGATCGCGGTCAGCGCCCGGTCGTGCTCGCGGCGGATCGAGTGCACGAGCCACAACGTCTGCTGCGCGTGCGCGGCGGGATAGCGTTCGCCCGCCTCCGCCGCCTCGGCGTGCAGCCCCCGCGCGATCCGCTCGGTCTCGTCGAGATCGGCGAGCGTGCCGCGCCGGAAGTTGGCGAGCAGTGTCCGGGTGCTGGTGCGCCACAGCTCCGGCATCGACGGGTCGTCCGCGGTGTCGGCGAGTGCCTCGATCGCGCCAGGCGTGTCGCCCCGCCGGTACCGCAGCGCGGCGAGGAAATGCCGCATCTGCGCCAGATCCGCCTTGTCGGTGACGGTCTTCACCGCTTGCTCGGCTTCCGCCTCGGGCGCCAGTTCGAGCCGGAACAGCACGCGCACCAGCGCCGCGATCAGCGTCTCCCGCTGCTCGCGGGTGGGCACCGTGCTGTCGAGCGCGCCGCGGAGCAGGTCGGCCGCGATATGCGGCGCGCGGTTGGACACCGCGACGTGGTTGGCGGTGAGCCAGCCCGCCAGCCACGGATCGAACGGCACCGGCCCGGCCGCCAGCTGCTCGGCGACCCGTTTGATCGGCGCGCCCGCGCGCGCGAGCGACTCGGCGGCGCGCCGGTGCAACGCGGCACGGATCGGTTCCGCGATGGCGCCGTAGAGCGCCTGACGCTGGAACGGATGGTGGAAGGCGAGTTTGTCGCCGGCGTACTCGATGACGCCCGCGGTGGTGGCGGGCTCCAGCTCCCGCAGGACCTCCAGCGGGCCCTTGTCCGCCAGCGCGGCGAGGTCCTCGACGGCGAACTCCGCGCCGAGCAGTGAGGCCGTCCGCAGGATCTCGGTTGTGCCGGGGTCGAGGCATTCCAGCGTCCTGGCCACCGCCGCCAGCAGCGACCGCGGCGCGTTCTCGGTGCCGTCCAGCGTCACCTCGGCCACGCCGTCCTTGATCCGCAGAGAGCCGGTGCGGACCAGGTCGTGCGCGATCTCCCTGGCGTAAAGCGGGTTCCCTGCCGCGCGCCGGACCAGCGGGCGCAGGCTCGGCCCGAGCTTGGCTTCGAGGACCACCTCGAACACGGCGGCGATGTCGTCGTCGGTCAGCACTTCGACCGGCATGATCTCGCCGTCCCTCGCCTCGACCCCGCGACGGAGCTGGGCGAGGTCGCGGCGGCCGTGCCCGGTGCGCGTGGCGGCGACCAGCAGAAGCGGCAGCTGACGGGTGGCGGCGGCCAGCCGCTGCCACAGCAGCACACTCGCCTCGTCCGCCCAGTGGAGGTCGTCGATCACCAGCACCAGCGGGCCCGCCGCGCAGGTCTCGTCGACCAGCGCCAGCAATTTGTCCACAGTGGACAAGATCGGGTCGGCGGGACCCCAGTTCCCGTGCGCGGGTTCGGCGTGCAGCTCGCCTGCCAGCTTGGCCTTGGCCGGATCGGCCGCGCCGTGGTGCACCCCGAGGCATTCCATGATCACCTGCAGCGGGAACCGTTGCCGCAGCTCGTCGGCCGCGGTCCAGGCGAGCTGGCAGCCACGCGCCGCGGCGCCCGCCAGCCCGGCGATCAGCAGTTCCGATTTGCCGATGCCCGGTTCGCCTTCGAGCCAGACCGGGCGGCCGCGGCCGGCGAGCACGTCGGTGACGAAGCCGTCCAGCCGCTCGACCTGCCGGGCGCGGCCGGGCAGGCGGCCCTGGCCGCCACGTTCGATCGCCTTGGCGACCGGCGGCGGCACGACGCGGACCGGAACCGGTTTCGGTCGGGTGACAGGTTTTTCGCTGCCGTCCAGGATGCGCTGGTGCAGCTCACGCAGCGGGGCACCGGGTTCGACGCCGAGTTCGTCCCGCAGTATTCGCCTGGCCTCGCGATACGCGCTGAGCGCTTCGATCTGCCGCCCGCTGGCGTGCAGGGCGCGCATGAGCGTTTCGTGCAACGACTCGCGTAACGGGTGCCGCTGCACCAGCGCGGTCAGTTCGGCCACCACTTCGCGGTGGTCACCGATGCCGAGCAGGGCCGTGGCGCGCAGTTCGGTGGCGGTGAGCTGGAGTTCGGTGAGCCGGACGCGTTCCGCTTCGGCGAACGGGCCCGGCACGCCGGAGTAGGCCTCGCCGCGCCAGAGATCGAGCGCGGTGGTGAGCCGGGCGGCCGCGCCCTGCTGATCGGTGTGGGCGAGCAGCCGCCGGGCGGCCGCCGCGTCCTGTTCGAACCGGCTGACGTCGAGCGCTTCCCTGTCCAGCCGCAGTACGTAACTCGACCCGGACGAACTCAGGACCTCGTGCGCGTCACCGCCCGCCTTGCGGATCGCGCCGCGCAGGCCGGAGACGTAGGTGTGGACGCTGCCGGTGGCGCTGGCGGGAGCCGACTCGCCCCAGACGTCCGAGATCAGTTCGCCGAGGGAGATCGCCTGGCCGCGGCGCGCCGCCAGGGTGGCGAAGACCGCGCGCTGCCGGGCGGGCCCGAGCTTCAGCTCGACGTCGTCGAGCCAGGCACGAGGCGGCCCGAGCAGCTCGACGCGCAGCCCGTTCGTCACGCCGGCTCCATTTCTCGTCATGCACCGAAAGTGGCCGGATCACTACTGTGTCCCCGCAGTTTAGGACGTCCTCGGTGCGGTTCGGTCGCGCACCCGGGCGAGTGTGTGCAGCGGCGCGCACCAGGGCCGCGCGGACCAGGAGGGCGTGGCCCCCGTTTCGGGCAAAAGGAGCGCGGCGAGCTCGCCCGCCAGGCTCCGGTGCTGATCCTCGGTCAGATTTCTTTGGTGGGAAAGCAAATGGAGCAGTTCGGCCGCCGGTCCGGTTGGCAGCGCGCGGACGTTGTCGAGCAGCCACTGCGGGATCCAACGGGCCGTCAGCTCGTCGCCGACCTGGAGCAGCTGCTCGGCGACGCGGTCCGCGGGCGCGCCGGAGCCCGCCATGGTCGCGGCGATCTCCTGGTGCAGCACGGCGCGGATGGCGGGCGGGGTGTTCGCGGCGAACACCTCCCGCACCAGCGGGACACGGAACCGCAGCCGTTCTCCCTCGGTTTCCAGCACGCGCGCGGCGAGCGCCTCTTCGACCGCTCCGATGAGCGCCCGCAGCTCGCGGCCGGTGACACCCGTCAGGTCGGCGACCGTGAACGACGAGCCGAGCAGTGCCGCCGAGTTCAGCGTTCGCTTGCACGGCACGGAAAGCGCGGCGAGATGATCTTCGACCACGGCGGCGAGCCTGCTGTGCGGCGTGACGTCGGGCTCGCGCCCGTCGGCGAATCCGGCGAACAGCTCGCACAGGTAGCCGACGTTCCCGGCGCTGTAGCCGGCGGCGAACCCGAGGAAGTCTTCGCCCGGGTCCCTGGCCAAGGTTTCCTCGGCGAGCGCGGCGACGGCCGGGCCGTCGAACGGCGGCAGCGAGATGACGTCCCCGTCGAGCCGCGAGCGGAGGACTTCGAGGGTGCGGCGCCGGGGGAGGGGCCGCGCCGAGCCGATCAGCAGCAGTGGCAGGTGCGCGGTGAACCGGTGCAGCCGCTGCCAGGCGAGCAGGCTTTCCTCGTCGGCCCAGTGCAGGTCTTCGAAGACGAGCACCCGCGGCCCTTCTTCGCACAGTTCGGTGACCGTTTTGCCGAGATCTTCGAGTGCTTCGCCGCCGAGGCTGTCGGCGATGAGGCTCAGCGGGACCGCGCCGGTCAGCTCGTCGGCTTCGACCCAGCGCGTGCGGCTCCTCGCGTCGGCGAGGGCCTCCGCCAGGAACGCGCTCTTGCCGCCGCCCGCCTCGCCGTCCAGCCAGATCGTCCCGCCGCGGCCTTCGTCCAGCAGTGCGGCCAGGTGACGGCGCACCCGGCGGAGTTCGAACTCCCGGCCGACGAGGGTGGACGGTCGTTCGGGCACGGCATGGGCCTGCCGATGCCGTGCCGGCCGGTCCTGCTGGTGCAGTGCCGGATCGTCGTCCAGGACCCGCTGCCGCAGGATGAGCAGTTCCGGCCCGGGTTCGAGACCGGACTGCTCGATGATCGTCTCGCGGGCGCGGTCGAACGCGGCCAGCGCCTCGGCCTGCCTGCCTGACCGGAACAACGCGGTGATCAGCATCCGGTGCAGGCCTTCGCGCAACGGATGGCGCTCGACCAGCACGGCGAGCTCGCCCACGAGCTCGCGGTAGCCGCCAAGGCGCAGCGCGACCTCGGCCTGGCGTTCGAGCGCGCTCATCCGCAGCTCGTTCAGCCGGGTGCGCTGGGTCTCGGCGAACGGCCCGGGGATCCCGTCGAGCGCGGAACCCCGCCATTCCCCGAGCGCGGAGCGAAGCGATTCCAGCTCCCGTTCGTGCGAGCCGGCGAGCCGGTGCGCGCGGGCCCGCTCCAGCTCCGCTTCGAAGACATGGACGTCGACCTGCTGCTTCGGCAGGTCGAGGCTGTAGCCGGCACGGCTGGCGACGAGCGGTTCGCCCGCCGGCTCCAGCGCGCGGCGCAGCGCGGAGACGTAGGTGTACACGATGCCGGTGGCGCTGTCCGGGGGCCGCTCGCCCCAGACGGCGTCGATGATCTCCTTGCGGGAGACGAACTGGCCGGCACGCAGGGCGAGCGTGGCGAACACCGCCTGACGCTGGGCGGGACCCAGCGCGATCTCGCCTCCGCCGTGGCGGGCGGGGGAACCGCCCAGCAGCCGCACCGTCAGCGAGGAAACCTCGTCCATGACCTGCCGCCTGTGCGTCCGACTGCCGAAAAAGAGTGTCCTGCTCAGCGGAAAGCCTAGTGGCGGCGATGTGGGTTTCGCAATCAATCGGGCACTCACCGTGTGGGTTTCGGCCCTTGAGCCCGGATCATGCCGGTTCGTGGACAGTCGGATGTCCGTTCATGTGGGTTTCAGGCCCCGTTCAGGCGAGGGGCGACCGGGCAAAGCCGGGCGTTCCCAGGGGCAGAATGTCCTCCGGCGCTGTTCGAAGGCATGCGCGGCTGTGCATGCTGTGACAGTGAGCCAGGATCAGGAACACTTCGCCGGCGATGTCCTGCTCAGCCTCGCCCGGAACGGCAGGCTGGTCCTCGACGCAGATGAGGCCGAAGCCCGCATCACCGAGCTTCGGCGGACGCTGGCCTTCGGCTACGCCCTTCTCGCCGACCCGGACTACACCGGACCCGAGGGCAGGCTCCGCGAGATCCTGGACGAGCTTCCCAAGTACGTCGACGCGTTTCAGCAGGCCACGAAGTCCTTCACGCCTCGTTGAGAACTCGTGGAGACTTCGTGAAGAGCTCCTTCGCAGACTGTGTCCCATCCGACTGGGGCCGCGGACAAGCGGAGGGGACGAAGTGGACACGGAAACCCGACAGATCACCGTGGCGGTGCACGCGCCCGACCCGATCACCACTGCCGGCCTGGCCAGCCAGCTGGGCACGCAGCAGGGGATCGACATCAGGGACTGGGAGCGGCGCGCCGAGACCGACGTACTGGTGTTCGCCGCCGAATGCCTGACGCCGGAGATCGTGCTCTGGCTGCGGCGGCTCGCCGCCGAGGACGGCAAGCCGGTGGTACTCGTGGTGAGCCAGATCAGCGAGGCGGAACTCGTGCCCGCCATCGAATGCCGGGTGGTGGCGGTCCTGCCGCGGTCGGCCACGACCGGCGAACGGCTGGCGCACGCCGTCCGCGCGGCGGCCACGGGCGGCGGAGTGCTCCCGCCGAGCCTGCTCGGCGAACTGCTCAAGCACGTCGAGCGGCTGCAACGCGAGGTGCTCGACCCGATGGGCGTCAACACCGCCGGGCTCACCACCCGGGAGATCGACGTCCTGCGGCTGATGGCCGAGGGCAAGGACACCGTCGAGATCGCCGGCGAGCTCAGCTACTCGGAACGCAGCGTGAAGCACATCATCCAGGGCATCACCGGACGGCTGAAGCTGCGCAACCGGCCGCACGCCGTCGCGTACGCGGTGCGGGCCGGGGTGATCTGACCGGAACCCGAACTCGCGTGTCTGGAGACGGAACTCGCGTGATCGGAGGCCGCACCGCGTCTTCCGGCTGGAAACACGCGAGATCCGGCTTCACGCACGTGTCTTACGCGCGGTGCCGGGCCAGGCGTTCGGTGACGACGGCCAGTTCGAGCGGCTGGTCGCGTTCGCGGGCCAGCCAGAGGCATTCATCGGCGGGCTCCTCACCGAGGCAGGCCCGGACCAGATGGCGATGCAGCAACACCCGGCCCGTCGGCATCGCGGTGGCGAGGTCCTCCAGCGCGTCGAGTGCCTGCTTCGCCGATGCGCGGTCGTTCCTTCGCAACGCGAGCTCGGCGAGTTCGGCCCAGGCGATGTCCGTGCCGACGGCGAGTCCGCGGGTGGCCGCGTGCAGGCGCCGGACGGCGCGGTCGGTTTCGCCCGACGCGACGTCGACGCGGGCTTCCGCGATGTCGAGCAGATGCGCCAGCGTCGGCGCCGTGGCGCGGGCGGCGGCCAGCAATCCCCGTGCCTCGGTGGACCGTCCCTGTGACAGCAGGACCGACACGGTCGACAGGTGCGCCGCGGCCGAGCCGATGTCGTAGCCGCGCCGCGAACGGTCGGCGACGGAGCGGCGGGCGAAGTCGATCGCGCGGGCGGGCCGGCCGCGCATGGCCGCGAGTATCGAACGATCGCTGTCACGCAGACCGGTTTCGGGAAAGGCCTCGTCGGCGAGCAGTTTTTCCGCGCGGGCTCGTTCGCCCAGCACCAGCAACGCGGTGACGTACGAGGTGACTTGGTCGTTCCGGTGCCGCGGCACCGTCCTCAACGGCCACCGCTCGCGCTCGGTCAGATTCGCGCCGAACCGCGCGCAACGGCCGTCCCAGAGCTCGGCCAGGCCGCCGAAGAGTTCACCCAACATGGCGGAAACCGCCGATTCCGTGCGCCAGGAATCGTTTTCCGCCAACAGTTCGGCCGCTTCCGTCCACCGGTCCCGCAGACACAGCGCGATGGCGCTCGAGACCATCGAGCCGGTTTCCCGTACGGCGTCCACGTCCGCCATCGTGAGCCGGCAGGGCGTTCATGACGTGGTACCCGGCGGGGTCTGGCCCGTATGGACGCCGGGTCGGCCCGAAAGCCGCGACGGGTCAGGCCGCGAGTGGTCCGAAGACCAGGGTGCCCGGCGCCTCAGCGTCGTCACCCGCCCAGAAATCCAGCCACAGCGCGGCGAACTCGTCCCGGGACAGCATTCCGTCGCCATCGGAATCCAGCAGCGGGAAGGTGGCGTCGGTGTCGGCGGGGCGGCCGTTCCAGACCTCGATCAACTGGCGGTACTCCGCCGCGGAGATCAGGCCGTCTCCGTTCTCGTCGATCGCTTCGAACATCGCGTCGGCGGTCGCGGTCACGGCCTCGGGCATTTCCGGGAGCTTGTCCACCACCAGCAGGACCTCGTCCAGGGTCACCTTGTCGTCGCGGTTCAGATCCGAGGCCGCCAGCAACGTCGCCCACCAGCTCAGCATGATGCCGGTCAGGCGCCGCTCGTCACCCGGGCCGCACAGCCGCGCCCAGCGCTCGGCCAACGCCTGGAAGTCCTGCTCCTGAAGGAAACGTCGCCGTCGGCATCCATCGCGGCGAAGACGCCCGAGATCTTGCGCCGTTGCAAGTCGCTAGCCATGCGTCGGAACGATGGAACCGGACACCGTAGAGGCACATCGGCCATTCAGGGCCCGGTGAGCCACGATCGGGGGATGGCCGTTCACTCGTTACCGGAGGTCATTTCCGGTGAGCGCTTCGAGGATCTTGCCCAGCGCGGACTGTGCCACCGCCGAGGTGTACGGACCGACGGCGACCAAGGAGGCTATGAGCGCCGAGGCTTCGCCCGGCGTCAGAGAGATCGGCGGCAGCACGGGTCGTGCGTCGATGCCGTAGCCGCCGCGCGGCCCGCGGTGAATGGTGATGGGAACGCCCGCTTCGCGCAGACGGGCGATGTCGCGTTCCACGGTCCGCAGGCTCACCCCGGTGCCTTCCGCGAGCCTCGCGCCCGTCACCCGGCGCGGCGCCCGAACCCGCAGGAGCTCGATGATCGCGTGCTGTCGCTCGATCAGGGGCGCCGCCTGGTGCAGCTGGATCATTCCCGCGATTCCCCCGGAACCGACCGGCCGCTGGGGCATTTCCCGCTCTCCTCGACTTCGAATAACCGACCCGGCTTTGACGTCTATTGGATCTTAGGCTCGATTTTCCTTCCAGTGATCGGATTTCGATGCCTTCATCTTTCGCGTTCCCCGGCGACTTCCGGCGCCTGTGGATCGGCCAGACGATCAGCGCGTTCGGCGACAAGGTTTCGCGGATAGCGTTGCCGACCGCCGCCTTGCTCGGGCTCGGCGGGACCGCATGGGACGTCGGACTGCTGGCCGCCCTGAGATTTCTGCCGTTCGTGCTGATCGGCACCTTGGCGGGTGTGTGGGTCGACCGGCTGCCGCTTCGCGAGACCATGATCGGGGCCGACGCCGGCAGGTTGGTGGCGATGGGGTCGATCCCGGTCGCCTACCTGTTCGACGTTCTCACCCTCACCCAATTGTTCGTGGTCGCCGGCGTGGTCGGCGTCCTGACGGTCTTCTTCGAAATCGCCGTCCAGTCCTATCTGCCGGTACTCGCCGGACCTGAGGGCATCGTGGCGGGGAACGAACGGCTGCAAACCTCTCGCGCGGTCGCCGAGGTCGGCGGTGCGGGCGCCGCGGGCGGGCTGATGCAGATCCTCGGCACCGCGTTGGCGATCCTGGCCGACGCCCTGTCCTTTCTCGCTTCGTTGCTGACACTGACGCTGATGCGCCACCGCGAGCCGCCCCCGGCGAGGGCCGGGGAGCCGCGATCGGCGTTGAGAGAGGCCGGGGAGGGCCTGGCGATGCTGTTGTCGGACGCCCGGCTGCGCAATCTGATGTTCGCGAGCACGACGGTGAATCTCGGCGTGGCGACGGGGAACACCCTGGTACTGGTCTTCGCCTACGGGGACGGAAAGCTGAGCCCGGGGGCCGTCGGTCTCGCGTTCGCGATCGGTACGGTCGGCCTGATCTTCGGCGCGGTGTCGTCCGGTGCGATCGCCCGCAGGATCACCCTCGGCCGGACGCTGGCCACCTCGATCCTGCTGACCGGATCGGGCTTCCTGCTGTTGCCGATCGGTGGAAACGAAGCCGCGTTGACCACGCTGATCGTGAGCCAGTTCCTCATCGGTTTCGCCGACTCGGTCTTCAACATCCACGTGCTCAGCCTGGTTCAGCGCATCACTCCACCGGAACTGATGGGCAGGGTCAACGGGACCGCGCTCTCCGTGGTCTTCGGCACCGGAACCCTGGGTGGCCTTGCCGCCGGCTTCGTCGGCACGGTCTTCGGCACGCTGACCGGACTTGTGCTGTCGGCCGGGATCATCTGCTGTGGCGCGGTATTCGTCCTCGTCAACCCTTTGCGGAGGATTCGGGACGGCGGACGCGTCGCACTCGGATCCGATGCCGTACCGCCCTGCGGCGAAAAGGGCTGAAAGTATGTATAACGACCTACAGGGCCGGACACCAAGCCGAACCTGGAGGTGGCGGATGACGGCCGAAATCGAACGGGCGGCCCACGCCTGCTGTCCTGTCTGCAATCCGGACCCCGGCCTCGGTGAGCGGGTCATCGCCCTCTGCGGAGCGGTTCGCCCCTACTGGGGCCGTCGCGAACGGCCGGTGAACAGCGGATCCGCCGTTTCCGGAGGCGGAAGCGGGGTATCCGGAGACGGCGGACAACGAAGGGAGGCCCTGATGAACGACAAGGCCGAGAACAAGGTCGAAGAGCTCAAAGGCAAGGCCAAGGAAGCCGCCGGGGACGCCACGGACAACGAGCAGTGGCAGGCGGAAGGCAAGACCGAGCAGGGCAAGGCCAACGTCAAGCAGGCCGGCGAGAAGATCAAGGACGCCGTAAAGGGTGTCCGGGACTGACCTACGGCCTGCCCAGCACGTGAAGGCCCCTTCCCTCGGCTCAGCGAAGGGAAGGGGCCTTCACGCGCTGGGCTGCGGTACGGTCCGGATCATGGACTTCCGGGATTTCGACGGCATCAAGGTGCGGCGCCCTTCCGTCGAAGGCGACGGCCTCGACAGCGAACCCGCCGTGTTCCGGGGCGAGTTCGACTTCGACTCGGTCCGTCTCGACGGCGGCGACCAGGACGGGGTCCGTGGCGGCGGCGAGATCGCGCATTCCCTCGTCTCCGACGTGAGCCTGGCGAACGCGCGCCTCGACAGGTTGGCGCTCTCCGACGTGATCCTCGAAGGGGTCGACCTGTCGAACGCGGCGATCCGCGAACTGACCGCGCGCCGGGTCGAAATCCTTCGTTGCCGGGCGATCGGGCTGGGGGTGGCGATCACGTCGGCCGTCGATCTCTACGTCGAAAACGCGCGGTTCGACTACGCGTCGGTGACGGTCGAGCGGGTGAAGGGTTCGGTCGTGTTCTCCGGCTGTTCGTTCCGGGAGACGGTGTTCTCCGGCGACCTGTCCCGGCTGACCTTTGTGGACTGTGAGTTCACGGACACGGAATTCGCCGCGACCGGCGCGCTGGACTGCGATCTCCGCGGCTCGCGATTGTCCGGTGTCCGTGGGTTGGTGACCCTGCGCGGCGCGAAGATCACCGGCGAACAAGCCGTCTCGGTCGCGGGGATCCTGGCGACCGAGAGTGGATTGTCGGTCGTCGGATGACCCACGTCGTGCTGTTCCACTCGGTACTGGGGTTACGGCAGGCGGAGCTGGACGCGGCGGAGCGGCTGCGCGCCGCCGGTCACGAGGTCACCACCCCGGACCTCTACCGCGGCGAGACCGCGTCCACGCTCGAAGACGGTTTCACGCTGAAGGACCGGATCGGGTGGTCCACCGTCGCCACCCGCGCGCTCCCCGGCTGGCTCGACGCGGCGACCCTGACCTGGCAACGGGTTCTGGAGTTCCTGGAGATTCAGCCCTCCGGGTAGAAGAGGAAGAGCGTGCACCCGGTCGCCGACGCGGGCACGTGCCACGAACCGGCCGGAGCGTGCAGGAAGGTCCCTGCCGGATAGTCGCGAGCACCGTCGTTGAAGGTGCCGGAGACGACGAACACCTCTTCGGGGCCCGGTTCGTGGACGTCGCGGTGCGGCCACGAGGTGCCGGGATCCATTTCCAGTACGTTGGCGTGCGCGCCGTCGGCTCCTGTCCACAGTGGACGAAGACGGATCCCGGGGAACAGCTCGCGAACCGGGGATTCCTTGACGGGGAAGGAAGTGTAGCCCTCTTGGGCGAGGATCTCGGGGTGCATGACTTCATCGTGCCGCGACCGCCCTGCCGCCGGACAGTGTCAGGGAAGACACCATGGGGTACTTTCCTGCCATGCATCGCGTGATGGCACTGGTGCGGCCCGTGCAGTCGACCTTCGAACTCGGGATCGCCGCCGAGGTCTTCGGCACGGAGCGCCCGGGGGTGCCGCGGTACTACGAATTCGACGTCTGCACGGAGAAACCCGGCCCGGTGCCCACCACGGCCGGGTACGCGATGTCCGTGACCCGGGGCCTGTCCGCGCTCGCCGGCGCCGACACGGTGCTCATCCCCGGCTGGTCGCCGGTGGAGGCACCCTTGACGGCCCCCGTGCGCAGGGCGCTCCTGCGCGCGCACGCCAGGGGAGCGCGGCTCGTCACGATCTGCTCCGGCGTTTTCGCGCTGGCCCGCACCGGACTGCTGGACGGCAGGGCGGCGACCACGCACTGGGCGCGTGCTTCCCGGCTGCGGGAAGAGTTCCCGCGGGTACGCGTGGAACCGGATGTGCTCTACGTGGACCACGGCGACGTCGCCACGAGTGCCGGGGCGGGCGCGGGGATCGATCTCTGCCTGCACCTCGTCCGGCGTGACCACGGGGCCGCGCACGCCGCCCTCGTCGCCCGGCACATGGTGATGCCGCCGCACCGCGACGGTGGTCAGGCGCAGTTCGTCCCGGCGCCGCCGCCCGGCGACGAACTGGACGGCCTCCTCGAGTGGGCGGGCGAACGCCTCGGGACACCGTTGTCGGTGGGCGATCTGGCCGCGCACCTGAATGTCTCGCCCCGCACGCTCGCCCGGCGTTTCGCCGACCAGTTGGGGACCACACCGGGGGCATGGCTGCTGACGCGGCGCGTGACCGAGGCGCGCACCCTGCTGGAGGAGACCGGCTTGCCGGTGGAGGTGATCGCGACCCGAGTCGGGTTGACGTCGGCCGTGAACCTCCGGCGGCGTTTCCGCGATCAGGTGGGCACGACGCCGGGCGCGTACCGGCGCGCCTTCCGGGGCTCGGTTTCGCCTTGAGCGGAACGGCGCACGCGCGCCCTGGCGGAATGTCACGATGATCGTATGGCGGACATCCTCCCTTTCCACCAGAAGCGTCCCGAACCGGAGCCGCTGTGGCGTGACGTGCTGGGGAAGAGCCTGCGCGCCGCGAGGGAGGACCAGGGCGGCCGCCTCGTCGACGTCGCGGAACGCGCCGGGATCTCGCCGCAGTACCTGTCCGAGATCGAACGCGGCCGCAAGGAACCGTCCAGCGAGATGATCGCCGCGGTCACCGGCGCGCTCGGGATCGACCTGGCGGATCTGCTCTTCGGTATCGCGGGCACGATCAGCCATGGCGGCAGCACGGGTCTCGCGGTCGGCCGCCGTCCGCGAGGGCCCGTGCTCATGGCCGCCTAGGTGCTGTCCGGCAAGTCACGAAGCCCATCGGACAGACTTACCGGACAGCGCCTAAGCTCGCTCGTCGAGAACGCGGTCCGCGAGCCCGTACGCGACCGCGCCCGCAGCGTCGAACACGCGGTCCCGGTCGGTGTCGTGCCGGAGATCGGAGACGGCGCGGCCGGTGTGCGCGGAAAGGATTTCCTCAAGCTGCGTCCGCACCCGCACGACCTCGTCGGCCTGGAGGATGAGGTCCGGGATGGTGCCGCGGCCCTGCGCGGCGGGCTGGTGCAGCACCACCCGGGTGTGGGGCAGCACGAACCGGTGCCCCGCCTCGCCCGCGGCCAGCAGGATCGCGCCCGCCGCGACGGCCTGGCCGACACAGGTCGTGGCCACCGGCGCCTTGATGAAGCGCATGGTGTCGTACAACGCGAGCATCGCCGACGGGTCGCCGCCCTCGGTGTTGATGTAGAGGTTGATCTCCTGCTCGGGGTTGTCCGCCTCCAGGTACAGCAGCTGGGTGATCAGCGCGTTGGCGACCCCGGAGTCGATCGCGGTGCCGAGGTAGATGATCCGCTCCGACAGCAGATGCGAGTAGACGTCCATGATCCGCTCGCCGGCGGGACTGCGGGAGATGACGTTGGGGATGGTGTAGGTGCTCATGCGCCCGCACCCCTTTCCGTGCCGAGGCCGAGTTTGTGCGTGCGGACGGGGACGACCTGGTCGAGACTCTCGACGATGTGGTCGATGAAGCCGTATTCGCGCGCCTGCTCGGTGGTGAACCAGCGATCGTGGAGCGAGTCGGCGAAGATCCGGTCGATGGGCTGCCCGGTGTCGTCGGCGATGAGGCCGAGCACCGTGTCCCGCGTGTAGCGCAGGTCGTCCGCCTGCACCTCCACCTCGACGGCCGAACCGCCGATGCCCGCCGAACCCTGGTGCATCAGGATCCGCGCGTGCGGCAAGGCGAACCGTTTGCCCGGGGTGCCCGCGGAAAGCAGGAACTGCCCGGCACTGCACGCGAGTCCCAGCGCGAGGGTGGCGACGTCGCACGGTACGAGCCGCATCACGTCGCGGATGGCCAGCATCGAGGGGACCGAACCGCCCGGCGAATGGATCCACAACGCGATGTCCTTGCGCGGGTCCTCGCTCGCCAGTGACAGGAGCTGGGTGGTGAGGACCGTGCCGTTGTCGTCGTCGAGCGCGCCGTCGAGGACCAGCACACGCTGGCTGAAGAACCGTTCCCGGAGCCGTTGGTCGAAGAGTGGCTGTTTCTCGTAGTCGGTCATGCCCCGACCATGCCGCCGGGGCCCGGCCGTCCGCCGGTTTCTCTGCTGTGAGCGGATCAGCCCACAGCAGGGCGCTTGGCCGGGACGAACCATACGGCGATGGTCAAGAGCACGGCGAAGACGAGGGCGACGATGTCGAGGGTGAGACCCGGTTGCAGGGCGAGGCCGAAGTACTCCCGTTCGTCGTCGACCGCGTTGAGCATCAGCACGGTGATCAGCGTCAGCCCGCCGGCGGCGCTGAGCATGACTTGCCCATGACGGACCCTGGCGAACAGGAGACCGCCACCTGCCACCCACAGCGCGCCCGCGAGCACGATGCCGCCGCGGGCGAGCAGCAGCGGCGGCCAGAGCAGGTCGAACAGGTAGTACGCACGGTGGATCATCATCGCGACGACGAGGACGTAGAAACCGAAGAGCATGCTCGCCACGCCGGCCAGGATCGCGGGCACCGAAGGCATGCTGAGCCCGGCGGAAGGCGGCCTCGGCACAGGGGTTTCGACCCCGCTCGCGGCCTGGGTCAGCAGCGGGAGCGCGTGATCCGGCAGCATGCGCGCCTGCGGGGCTTTCGCCAGCAGCCCGCGGAGGACGTCCGCGAGCGGCCCGGTCGTCCGGGTGAAGGGCGGCTGCTCGTTGACGACGGCGTACAGCGTGGCCGCGACGTTCGCCCGCTGGAAGTAGTTCCCGCCTTCGCTCGCGCTGAGCAGCGTCACGCCGAGCGACCAGAGATCGGAGTGGGGAGTGCCTTCGTGCCCGGCGATCGTTTCGGGGGCGAGGAACGCGGGGGTACCGACCGGGGCGAGGGCCTTGGCGATCCCGAAGCCGGTCAGTTTCACCGCGCCGTCGGGAGCCACCAGGATGTTCGCGGGCCGCACGTCCCCGTGCACGACGCCCGCCGTATGCGCGGCGGCGAGCGCGCCGAGCGCCTTCCCGCCGATTTCGGCCACGAACCGCGGCTGTATCGGACCCGATGAGGCCAGCTCCTCCAACGTCCGGGCCTCCACCAGGTCCATCACGAGGAACGCCGTCCCGTCCGCCACCACGACATCGTGGACGGGCACCACCGACGGGTGATCCACCTCGACACGGGCTTCGCGCTGGAGCCGCTCCACCAGGGCGGGATCGTGGGCGGGAAGCGGCAGTTCCTTGATCGCGACCTGGCGGCCGTCCGGCCCGTCCTCGGCACGCCACAGCACGGCCGTCCCGTCGCGACCCAGCTCCTCGAGCAGGGTGTAGCGCTCGGCGATCGTGCGGAAAACAGCCGTCACAGTGGTTCTCCTCGAATCCTGAAGGGTCTTCGAGGGACGCTAACCAGCGCTCATGACAAAACGATGAAATGGCCGTTCATCCATAAAGGACGTACCCGGCTGGATATATTCACAGTCATGCTGACCTTGGCGGCCCTGGCCGACGACCCGGCGCTCGAACTGCGGGTGGTCGTCCCAGGCCGCGACGGGGCACTGGCCGAACAGGTGCTGTGGGTGCACAACACCGAGCTTCCCGACCCCGGGCCGTACGTGCGCGAACACGAGGTCGTGCTGACCAACGGCCTGTGGCTGGACCGCGTCGAGCCGGCGGAGTTCGTCGCGCGAGTGGCCGGCGCCGGAGCGGCGGGGATCATCTTCGGCCTGCGGGTGGAGCAACGCGACACTCCTCCGAAGCTCGCCGACGCCTGCCGGAAAGCCGGGTTGCCCCTGCTGGAGATCTCGGTGGCGGTGCCGTTCACGGCGGTCACCCGTGCCGCGGCGGCGATCCAGGCCACTGACCGGCAGAACGCTTTGCTGTCTCTGGTACGCAGAGGGGACGAGCTGACCTCGGCGCTGTCGCGAGGCGCGGGCGCGTCCGGGGTGCTCGCGGTCCTCCGTCGTGAGCACGAGCTTCCGCTGGCCGTCGTGGACCGGATGGGCCGGGAACTCGCGTCGGCCGGTGCCGGGCTGGACGCCGGGCAGTCGCGCGCCGCGGCGGAGGCGCTGGCCGGGCATCCACCGCCATTGGAGGCGGATCTCGGCGCGGGGACGCGGGTGGCGTTGTTCCCCGTGGGCGCGATCGGCGACGCGGACGCCGCGCTGCTGTGCCTGCGGCCCGTGGCCGACCTGACGCGCGAGGAGCGGGACGCGCTGGAGCAGACCGCCCGCTACCTCAGCCTGGAGGTGGCCCGGCATCAGGCGGTGCAGGCGATCGAGATGCGGTTCGCCGTCGAACTGCTGGACATGGTGCTGTCCGGCGCGCAGCGCGCCGCGGAGGTACCCGGCAGGCTGCGTGCCTTCGGCGTCGACCCTGACGGGCCGCTGGCGGTGATCGCGCTGGCGTTCGCCGGTGACGACGCCGCGACCCCGCCGGGGATGGCGGAGGCCGTGACGGACTTCCTGCTCGCGGACGGGCTGCCCGCGGTCGTGGCGGCGGGCAGCCAGGACGTCGTCGCGGTGCTGCCGTTCCGTTCGGGACGGCAGTCGCCCGCCGCCTTCGCGACCCGGCTGGCGGCGGCGGTGTCGCACCGCCTCGCCGGAGGGCGCGTGGTCGTCGGGCTCGCCGATCCCGTGCCCGGCGCGGCCGAACTGCGGGTGCCGCTGTCACGCAGCCGCGAAGCCTGCCGCGCGCTCAGGGGCAGGCGTAGCGGCCCGGTCGCGGCGAGTTTCGCGGAGCTGGGCAGCTATCGCCTGCTGCTGGAGTCGCACGACGAGCAGTGGCGGCAGACCTTCGCCGACGCCCTGCTCGGCCCGCTGCGCGAGCACGACCGCGTCCGCGACGGCGACCTGGAGACGACCCTGCGGGCGTTCCTCGACCACGACGGCCAGTGGGCGGCCACCGCCGCGGCGCTGTACGTGCACGTCAACACGTTGCGCAACCGGCTGGCCAAGGTCACCGAGCTGACCGGCCGCGACGTCGGCCGGACCGCGGACCGGGTCGACCTGTTCCTGGCACTGGAGGCGGCTCAGTCCGGGTAGACCGCCGGGTCGATTTCGAGGCGCCGCAAGGGTTCCGCGGGCAAGGCGGGGTCGGCCAGCGCCGCGGCGGCCACGTCTCGGCACCGGGCGAACCGGACGTCGCCGAGGCCGAGCCCGAACTCGATGAGCGAGCGCACCGCCGCGAGCCGTCCCGGCCTGCCCGAAAGGAACGGGTGCAGGCACAGGTTGAACAGGCATCGGTAGCGGCGCATCGCGTCCAGCTCCGCGCGCCACATCTCCAGCACCCGCACCGGGGACGTGATCACCGAGCCCACTTGCGGCGCGGGAAGGAACGCGTACTGCTCCCAGTCGTCGAGCGACCAGTGCACCGGCAGCTCCGCGATCCGGCCGGCCCCGGTGTCGATCAGGTACGGCCGGTCGTCGGCCATCAGCGACGAGTCGTAGCTCAGCCCGTGCTCGGCCACCAGCGCCGGAGTGTCCCAAGTGGACTCCCAGCCCGCCGCACGATGTCCGCTGATCTCGATGCCTTGTGCCGCGAAGACCGCCATGCCCCGCTCGAAATCGGCACGGTGCTCGGCAGCGGTCATCGTGGTCGGCGGACGGTGGCTGTAGGAGTGGTGGGCCACCTCGTGCCCGCGTTCCACGATCGTGGCGGCGAGGCCGGGCCGCTGTTCGGCGACCCAGCCCGGCACGAAGAACGTCGCGGGTACGGCGAGTTCGTCGAGCAGGTCGAGGATGCGCGGCACCCCGACCCGGGGTCCGTACGCCTGATGGGACATGGTCGAGAGGTGGCCGGCGTAGCCCCGTCCTCGCGCGAGGATCGGGGACTCCGCGTCCACGTCGAAGGTCAGGGTCGCCACCGCGGCCGCGCCGCCGTGCCAGCTGGGTTCAGTCACGCTTGCCGACTCTCCCGCCAGCGGCGCGCGTTCGCCACCGTGACCGTCGGGGAGACCATCGCCCGGTCGAACTCGGCCAGGGGTTCCGCCGCGGCGACGCGGGCGGGCAGATCGGGGTTGGCCAGCGCGCCGTGCCCGAGTGAGAGCAGGTCCGCGTGCCCGCCGGTGAGCACCTCCCGCGCCTGCGTGAGGTCGTGCATCCCGCCGTTGGCGATCACCGGCAGCCCGGTGATCTGCCGGGCGAGGGCGGTGATGGTGCCGCCGTCGGCCAGCTTCGCCGTCTCGAGCCAGTTCCGGCCCTCGCTGGCGATGTGGAGGTACTGCGCGCCCGCCTCGGCGACCGCGGCGAAGATCACCTCGGCGTCGTCGCGGCCCCCGGGCCAGCGGTAGGTGAAGTCGTTGACCTTCGTCTGCGACAGTCGCACCCCGGTCACCAGTTCCGGCACCGACTCCGCGACGGCGGTCACGACGCGGGCGGTCAGCCGGATCCGGTTCGCGACCGGTCCGCCGTAGGAGTCGGTGCGCCGATTGGTGTAATCGGTGAGGAACTGGTCGAGGAGGTACCCGTTCGCCGCGTGCACCTCGACGCCGTCGAACCCGGCCTGACGGGCCCGCACGGCCGCGGCCGCGAAACCGTCGACGACGTCGTCGATCTCGGCGGTGGTGAGTTCGCGAGGGACCGGCCACGGCCCGGAGCCGCCGTACGCGCGCATCATCTCCCCTCGCGGCTGGACGGCCGAAGGAGCGACGGTGTGGTCCTGGTGCGGATTGCCCTGGGAGATCGCCCCGGCATGCATGAGCTGGGCGATCATCCGGCCACCCGCCGCGCGGACTCCGGCGGTGACGACTCGCCAGCCCGCGACGTGCTCGTCCCGCGCGAGGCCCGGCTGGTTGAGGTAGCCCTGGCTGGCCGCGGTGTCGGGGTAGGTGCCCTCGCTGAACACGAGCCCGAAGCCGCCGCGGGCGAATTCGGCGTAGTAGTCGGCCATCTCGCCGGTCGGGGTGCCGCCGGGGCCGGCCGAGACGCGGGACATCGGGGCGACGGCGTAGCGGTTGCGCAGGGCGAGGCCGCCGAGCGCGATCGGGGCCAGTGCGGGGTGTTCGACGGTGGTCGTCATGACCGAGTTCCTCCATTGTGGACGGTTTCGATGGCGAGCGGGGAGAGTCCGGCGTCGCTGATGCGCACCAGATCCTGCGGGCAGGCGGAGACCACGACGACGCAGTCCATCTCGGCGCGCAGGGTCACCGCGTCGCCGGGCCGCGAGTTCGCGGTCAGCCACGTCAGCCGCCCGCTCTCGCCGACCGGGACGCGCATGAAGACGTTGATCGGCTGCGGCGTCGGGCCCGTGAAGCCGAGGCCTTCGTCCGCCAGCGCCTCACGCAGGTTCGCGGCGCAGGACCGGTGGCCCGGAGCGCCCAGCGCCCCGTATCGGGCTGGGTCGCACGCCGGGATGAGCATGTCGTGCTCGCCGGGTGAGGTGTCGTCGACCAGCGTCAGGATCGGGCGGCGCAGGTCGGTCACGAAGGACTCGCCGACGGCGGGGAACAGCCTGTCGATCCCGGCGCGGGTGTGCGCCGCGCTGTGGTGCTCGGACAGTTCGGTCCCGTTGCCCGCGAACGCGAACACGTCGCCGACCTGACCGCCGTCGACGTCGATCACCCGCACCAGATCCCCCGCGGCCACCCGGACGGCCTTGGCGGTCCCCGGTGGCACTTCCGTTCTGCTCATGCCTTCAGCAAACAGGGGCGGGCCGATGGCTCGCTATGGAGGAGTCTCCATGATCAAGCAGCATGGTTGGAGAAGTCTCTAGGAGTGCGTCGGTACAGGTGGTCGTGAGTGGCGATTCGGGTTAGAACCCGAATCGCCACTCACGACCCCGGTGACCCACTCGGTACCGGTGCCCGTGCCCGCCTGAAGTACATGAAGGCCCCCTTCCCTCGGCTGAGTCGAGGGAAAGGGGGCCTTCACACGCGGGCCGCTGTGCCTGCTGTGGTCGCTGGTGTACCTGGGACGAGAGCAGCGACCCTGAAGGTCCGTGAAGGCCTCCTTCACTACCTTCAGGGTAGGCAAGGAGGCCTTCACGGACACATGATCAGCCCCAGCCAAATCCAGTAGGCACCCAAGACGCTCTCGGCCCTGACCCGAATCGCCATTCACGACCAGCTGTACCGATGCTGAGTCACTGGTCGACTACGCTTTGATACTTTCGACTTTGACCATTTTCGCGGTGCGGGGTTAGTGTTCGGCGATGGAAGACGTGGACGCGGCCGGTCTGGACTTCTGGTCGTTCGTGGCGCTGGCGAACCGGCGGCTCGCGCACGAGTACGGCTTCCGGCACCAGCTGGCGACCGAGGTCCTGCTGACCCTCAATCGTGCCTCCGACCTGGTGACTTACGATCTCGAAGCCGCGGTGCACCGGCCGCGCGGCCGGTCGTGGTCGGCGTTCCGGCTGCTGTTCGTGGTCTGGCTCGCCGGTCCGCTCGAACCGACCAGTGCCGCCCGGCTGACCGGGATGAGCCGGGCGGCGGTGTCGAATCTGGTCAAGACGCTGGTCGCGGAGGGGATGCTCCACCGCGTCCCGGACGAACGGGACGGCCGTTCGGTGCAGTTGTCGCTGACCGAGGCGGGGCACGAGGAGATGGTCTCGGTGTTCCGCGAGCACAACGAGCGCGAATTCGGCTGGACGAACGCGCTGACCGAGACCGAACAGCGCATCCTCGTCATGCTGCTGGGCAAGCTGATCACGAGCCGCGCCGAGTTCGGCACCCGGAGCCGCAAGTAGGCCTTCCCGTCGCGAGGAAGACCGGACTACGCTGCTCGATGGATAGTAAAAGCGTGAACTAAATCGGCGAGGAGGAGACCATGGTGGACGGCGGACGGATTCCCGCGCTCTTCGCCGGGCTGTGCGACGACGCCGCGGTGTTCCCGCCGGGGCTGGCCCCGTTGCCGGACGCCGTCGCGGCGCACGACGAACACGTCTCCGCCTGGTACGCCGACCTCGTCGGGCCGCTGGTGGTCGCCGCCACCGCGCTCGGCGACCTCGCCGAAGTGCTGGGCGACCGGGCGACTCCGCTGCCGGTCTCGGTGACCCTGCCCGGCGGGCCCGCGCAGCTCGACGGCGTGCTCGAAGCCGTCGCGTCACTGCCGGTGAAACTCGACGCGCTGGAGATCGCCGTCCCGGAAGGGATGGGCCCGGACGAGGTGCTCGCCGCGATTTCCCGTGCCACCGCACCGGTTTTCGTCGAAATCCCGCGCGACGACCGACGTGTCCCGCTGCTGACCGCTCTTTCCGGGACCGGTCGCCACGCGAAGTTCCGCACCGGTGGCGTCCGTGCCGACTTGTACCCCGGCGAAGCGGAACTCGCCGCCGCGGTGCGGGCGGCCGTCGGGGCGGGCGTTCCGTTCAAGGCCACCGCCGGGCTGCACCATGCCCTCCGCAACACCGATCCGGAAACCGGCTTCGAACAGCACGGCTTCCTCAACCTGATGCTCGCCACCGACGCCGTCCACACCGATGGCGACCCAGAAGCCGTTCTCGCCGAACGGGACGGCGCCGTCATCGCCGAGCGGCTCCGGGAACTGGACGCGGATCGCGTCGCCGCCCTCCGCGCGGCTTTCACGTCGTTCGGCACCTGCAGCATCACCGACCCCCTGACCGAACTGGCCGGACTCGGCCTGCTCGAGGCGCCCCGAGGAGAGGCATGACCACGATCGACATCCCCGCAGGCTCGCTGTTCGGGATCGACAACCTGCCGTACGGCGTCTTCTCCGTCGACGGCGATTCCCCGCGCGTCGGCGTGCGCGTCGGCGACTCCGTTCTCGACCTGGCCGCGGCGCTCGGCGACGACGTCTTCGCCGCGCCGACGCTGAACCCGTTCATGGCGCAGGGATACGACCGCTGGGTGGCGGTCCGCGAACGGATCCGCGACCTGGTCGCCGGCGAGGTCCCCGATGGCGCGGTCCACGCGATCGAACGGGTGACCCTGCACCTGCCGATCGAGGTCGCGGACTACGTCGACTTCTACGCCTCCGAGCACCACGCCTCGAACGTCGGCAGGCTGTTCCGCCCCGACGCGGAACCGTTGCTGCCCAACTGGAAGCACCTCCCGGTCGGCTACCACGGGCGGTCCGGCACGGTCCTGGTCTCCGGTACGGACATCGTGCGCCCGAGCGGTCAGCGCAAGGCCCCGGCCGAAGCGGCGCCGGTGTTCGGGCCGAGCACGCGGCTGGACATCGAGGCCGAGATGGGCTTCATCGTCGGCACCGGAACCCCGCTGAACAACCCGATCAACCCGGATTCCTTCCCCCGCCACGTTTTCGGCGCGGTCCTGCTCAACGACTGGTCGGCCCGCGACATCCAGGCGTGGGAATACGTCCCGCTGGGCCCGCACCTCGGCAAGAGCTTCGCGACGTCGATCTCTCCTTGGGTCGTGCCGATCCTGGCGCTGGAGACCGCGCGGATCCCCCTGCCCGGCCAGACGGACCCGGAGCCGCTGCCGTACCTGCGGGAAAGCGACCCGTGGGGGCTCGACATCGACCTCGTCATCGCATGGAACGGCGAGGAGGTCAGCCGCCCGCCGTTCCGCGAGATGTACTGGTCGCCCGCCCAGATGCTCGCGCACCTGACGGTCAACGGCGCTTCCTCGCGCACGGGCGACCTGTACGGTTCCGGCACGATCTCCGGGCCGGAGAAGCACCAGCGCGGCGCGTTCCTCGAATTGTCCTGGGGCGGTAAGGAACCGCTCACGGTCAAGGGGGAGGAGCGCACCTTCCTGCTGGACGGCGACGAGGTCGTGATCACCGGGACCGCGCCCGGGGCGAACGGCTCGCGGATCGGGTTCGGCGAGGTGCGGGGACGCGTGCTGCCCGCAGGGTGACTCAGCTACCGGGGATCCCGTTGGGCGGCGGCCCGTCGTTAGCGGCGGAGTCGTCCGCCTTGATGGGGGCCTCGCCGAGGTCGGTCACCAGTACCGGCGTCAGTTCCTTGCCGACGCCTCCCCTGAGCTCGACCACCGACATTCCGGAGATGCCGAGGTGGCTGTCGCCGGAGTAGCGGAACGGCGCCAGACCCGGTCCCTCGAACGTCTTCCCGGACTGCTGGATCACCTCGACGAGGCGCTCGCGCGTCAGGTCCTTTCCAGCCGCCTGCAACGCCTGGACGAACGTGTACGCCTGCGCCATCCCGTAGATGCGGTAGTTCGTCAGGTCGCCGCCCTTGCCGTGCGCCTCCCAGACGTTCTGCCACAGCTTTGTCCACGCGTTGTCCGGCGCGTCGACGCCCGGCAGGTACTCGGTCGTGACCACGCCGTCGATGAGCGACGCGCCGTTGGTGACCTTGCCTTCGGAGAACCGCGCGAGCAGTGAACCGACGAGCGCTGGATCGGAGCCGACGTTGCTGTAGACCCACTTCGGCTTGAAACCGATCTTCAGCGACGCCAGCTGGGAGAGCGCGGTGTACGACGGAACGGTGAAGCCCAGCACCAGATCCACGCCCGCGGCCTTGAGTTTGGCGATCTGCGGCGCGATGTCGGTGTTGCCGGGTGAGTACTTCGCGACCTCCACGATCTGCTGGCCGAGGTACCGCCGGGCGCCCTTCTCGCCGTCGCGGCCGAAGTCGTCGTCCTGGAGGAACAGGCCGACCTTGGCGTCCGGCAGGTTCTTCCGCACCCAGTCGCCGATGATCTTGCCTTCGATCTCGTAGTCAGGCTGCCAGCCGAAGGTGAACGGCGCCTTCTTCGGATCGTCGCCCCAGCGCAGCGAACCCGACGACACGAACAGGTCCGGCACCTTGGAGTTGTTCAGGAAATCGACGACGGCGCTGTGCGTCGGCGTGCCGAGGCCGCCGACCATCGCGAAGATCTCCTCCTTGAGCACCAGTTCGTCGGTGACCGCGCTCGTGGTGGTCGGGTTGTAGCCGTCGTCCTTCACCACGAACTCGATCTTGCGGCCGTTGACGCCGCCGTTCGCGTTCACGTAGTCGTAGTAGGCCTGATGACCGCTCGGGATCTCGCTGTAGCCCGGCGCGGCGACGCCGGTCAGCGGGAAATGCGCGCCGATCTTGATGGTCGTGTCGGTGACGCCGACCGTCGAGCCCTTCTGCTCGCCCTCGGGTCTGCCGCCCGCGCCGCAGGCGGAGGTGACCGTGACGGCCAGGAAGACGGCCACGGCCTTGGTCCAGCGTTTCATGAAGTTCTCCTCCGATGGATGAGTTTCCGCAGCCCGCCGGCGAGACCGGCGGGTGCGAGCAGCACGATCAGGACGGTGACCAGGCCGTAGATCAACGGCGCCAGATGCGCGGCCTGCACGTCGGAGAGGCCAAGATCCGTTCCCGCGCCGGTCACCAGAGGCGGCAGGAAGGTCAGTAGCGCGGCGCCGGCGAGCGCTCCGGTCAGGCTCCCGAGACCGCCGAGCACCACCGCGGACACCAGTAGCAGCGACAACGTCAGCGCGAACCCGCTCGGAGCCGCCAGCCGCGCCGACAACGCCATCAGCGCTCCGGCGAGCCCCGCACATCCCGAGCTGACGACGAACGCCCGCACCCGCGTGCGGCCGAGGTCGATCCCGGCCAGTTCGGCGGCCACGTCTTCGTCGCGTACCGCTCGCCAGTCGCGTCCGACCCGGCCGCGGGACAGGTTCGCCAGCAGCACGAACACGATGATCACCGCGAGCCACGAAAGGTAGGCGAGATAACGGATCGACGTGAGTTCCTTGCCGGTGACGAAGTACGCGGCGTCCGCCAGCCGGCCGGGGATTTCCGGCATGCGCACGGGCAAGCCCTGCTCACCGCCGAGCACTTCACCGAAGAACAACGGGATCCCGGGAACGGCGACGGCGAGCGCGAGTGTCGCGCCGGCGAGATACGGCCCGTGCAGCCTGGCCGCGGCGACGCCGACGAGGGCTCCGACGGCCAGCGTGATCACCATCGCCAGCACCAGGATCACCGGCAGCGGAAGGAATTCCGACTTCAACAGGAGCGCTGTCGAGTAGGCGCCGACGGCCATCAAGGCGCCGTGCCCGAGCGACAGCTGCCCGTTGAGTCCGGTCAGGACGGTCAGGCCGCCCGCCGCGATCGCGAAGTACGCCATCGTGGTGAGCTGCGAGGTGAAGAACGGCCCGGAGTTCTCCAGTACCAGTACGACGACGAGCAGCGCGGCGAGCGCGCCCAGCAGAGAGCGGCGTGGCACGTCAGACCCTCCGTTCACGGATGCTCGCGAACAGGCCACCGGGCTTCAGGAGCAGCACCACCATGAGTAGCGCCAGCGCGGCGAGCGGGACGAGTTCCGAGCCGACGTAGCCGCTCACCAAACTCAACGACAGGCCGAGGACGACGCCGCCGACGACCGCGCCGACCGGGCTGTCCAGCCCGCCGAGGACCGCGGCGACGAAACCGTACACCACCACACCGTCCATATAGGACGGATGGACGAGACCGCCGCCGGCGATCAGCAGACCGGACAGCGAACCGGCGAGCGCGGCCAGCGCCCAGCCCAAGGTGAGCATCCGCCCGACCCGCACGCCGAGCAGGCGGGCCACCTCCCGGTCGAAGGCCGCGGCCCGCATCCGCAGGCCCAGATCGGTACCGCGGAACAGCAGCACGAGCCCGATCAGCACCACGCCGACGGCGGCGATGGTGAACACGCCGAATCCGGTCAGCGCGATCGTCGTGTCGCCGACCTGGAACCCGGTGAGCCCGAACGGCGCCGGGAACGACCGGTACCGCGAGCCGAACACCAGCGCCGCCAGCGCGTGCAACACGATGAACAGCCCGAGGGTGAGGATGACGGCGTTGATCTCGGCCTTGCCGTCGACGAACCGGACGACGAACCGTTCCACCAGCGCGCCGAGCACGAGTCCCGAGGCGAGGGCCACGGCGAAACCGGCCCAGTACGACCAGCCCGCGTCGATCAGGACCAGTGCCAGGTAGGTGGTGATCATCGCCATCGGCGCCTGCGCGAAGTTCACGATCCGCGTCGCCCGCCAGATGAGCACGAGCGCCAGCGCGAACGCGGCGTAGACCACGCCCAGCGTCAGGCCGGTGAGCGCGGTGGTCAGCAGTTGCTGCACAGGGCTCCCTTTCAGAATCCGAGGTAGGAGTGCCGGAGGTCGTCGTCCGCGACGAGCGCGGCCGCGTCCCGCCGGACGACCACCTGCCCGAGGTTGAGCACGACGCCGTGGTCGGCGATGGACAGCGCGCTGCGCGCGTTCTGCTCGACCAGCACGACGGCCAGTCCTTCGTCGTGCACGAGACCGCGCAGCAGGCCGAAGATCCGCGCCACGATCCGGGGCGCGAGCCCCAAGGACGGTTCGTCCAGCAGCAGCACCTTCGGCCGGGAGAGCAGCGCGCGGCCGATGACCAGCATCTGCCGTTCCCCGCCGGAAAGGACGTGCGCGAGACCGTTCTTGCGGTCGGCCAGCGCCGGGAAGAGGTCGTAGATCCGGCGCAGATCATCCGCCGTGGCGCGGCCGCGTGCCCCCAGCGCGCCGAGCCGCAGGTTCTCCTCGACGGTCAGTTCGGCCAGCACGCCGCGGCCTTCGGGGACGTGTGCGAGCCCGAGCGCCGGAAGGTCCTCTGTGGACACTCGGCTCAGATCCCGGCCCGCGAGCGAGATACCGCCGCCCGACGGCGGCACGAGTCCGGAAATGGTGCGCAGCAAGGTGGTCTTGCCCGCGCCGTTCGCGCCGAGCACCGCGGTGATCTCGCCTTCCGCGGCCGAAAGGCTCACGGAATCGAGCGCGCGCACCGGACCGTAGTTCGCCGAAAGGTTCTCAACGGTCAGCACCGGCCACCTCCTCGCCGAGGTAGGCCGCCTGGACCGCCGGATCCGCGCGGATCTCGTCCGGGGTGCCGCGGGCGATGACCCTGCCGAAGTCCAGCACCACGATCTCGTCGCAGACGCCCATCACCAGATCCATATGGTGCTCGACGAGCATCACCGACATGCGTTCGGTCAGCCCGCGGACCAATTCGCCGACCTCGGCGATCTCCGCCGACGACAGGCCGCCCGCCGGTTCGTCGAGCAGCAGGAGGTCGGGTTCGCTCACCAGCGCTCGCGCCAGCGCGACGCGCTTCCGTACCGGGTAAGGAAGGCTCGCGGGATAGCGATGGGCGACGTCGGCGATGTCGAAGGCATCCAGTTGAATCATTGCGCGCTCGGCCAGCGCCTTCTCGTCCTTCGCCCACCCCAGCAACGAGGACAAGAAGCCGGATTTCGCGTGCCTGCCCGCCCCCGCGAGGACGTTCTCCAGCACGGTCATCCGGTCGAACAGGCCGAGTTCCTGCAGGCTGCGGGCGATGCCGAGGCCGGCGAGATGATGCGGGCGCAGCCGCCGTAGTTCCGTGCCGCGCCAGGTCAGCGTGCCGGTATCCGGGCGGACGAAACCGCACGCGACGTTGAAGAGGGTGGTCTTGCCCGCCCCGTTCGGGCCGATCACCCCGAGCACCCGGCCCGGCGCGACGGTCAGGGAGACGTCCGACAGGGCGACGAGACCACCGAAGGTCACCGACACGCCGGACATCTCGAAGGTCGACAGGGTCACGCAAGAACTCCCAACGGAGAGAGGAGGTCCCGGCGCGGGCGCGCCGGGACCGATGACACTCAGGCGTGCGGACACGTGTCCCGGTAGTCGCTGATCGTGCGGTCGTCCGGGGCGGGGCAGAGGAACTGCTCGTAGCGGGTGTCGTTGTCCACGAACCGCTTCAGCCACGAGAGCGTGTACTTGGCCATGGTCGTGTTCGCCGTGTTCGGGAAGAAGTGGCTCGCGTTGTCCAGCTCCATGTACGCCTTCTCCGCCGAAGCGGGAATGCTGGTGTAGAACGGGATCGAGTGCGACGCCACCGGCGCGACGGAGTCGGACTCGCCGCCGATGATGAACGTCGGCACCCTCAGCGAGGACCAGGATTTCTGCGTGTTCCACGGCGCGAGCGGCACCGCGGCCTGCAGCGACGGCCGGTCCTGCGCGGCTTCGAGCGAACCGCCGCCGCCCATCGAGTGGCCCGCCACCGCGAGCCGCGTGGTGTCGATGCGGGACCGGACCGTGCTGCGCTGGGTCAGGTAGTCGAGCGCGGCCAGCAGCTGGTCACCGCGGCTGTCGGGCTGGTCGTAGATCGTATTGGTGTCGATCGTGAACACCACGAAGCCCTGCGACGCCAGCCGCGGGCCCATCCACGCGATACTCGACTGGGTCGCGGTGAACCCCGGCGAGATGGCGACCGCGCCGAACGTGCCCTGCGCGGTGCTGGTGGGGTAGTAGATGGTTCCGCCGCCGAAGCCGGTGACGGCCAGTCTCGACACGGAAGTCTGGGATACCGCGAACGAGCCGCGGGAGGCTTCGATGCTGCTTTCCGTCGGGTCGGGTCCTCGTTCGTAGGGGTTCTCGGCGGCGTAGGCCGCGGGGGCGACAGTGAGTGCCGCGACAGTGGCCAGTCCACAAAGGATCCGGGTCGTACTACGCATGGTGCCGTCTCCGTTCGCCGTTGAACACGGTCCGTGGTGATGGACTGTGGCAAACGGCCGGAGTGGGCTGCATCGGTGAAATCGCCAGTCTTGATCCGCGAGGAGTTCCCGCCGGGCCGGTCGCCCGTACGATCGGCGATCGTGAACCCCTCAGCCGAGGACATAGTCCGCACCGCGGCGCGGTGGATCGATCGCGGCGTCCGCGTCGACACCTCCGCCTTCGCCCAGGATCTGGGCATCTCGCGCAGCACCCTGTTCCGCCGCGTCGGAAACCGGGAAGACCTGCTCGGTGATGCCCTCTACTACCTGTCCGAGCGCACCCTGACGGCCGCCGCGCGCACCTGGGAGCGCGAAGAGGGCGACGTGGTGCGCAACGCGGCCGGTGAACTGCGCTGTCTTTCGATCATGCGCGAGTACCGGTCCGTGCTGGCGGCGAGTGCCGGGTTCCGGCGCTTCCTCGACGACGAGCCGGTGCTGGCGATCCGGCTGCTGACCGACCCGGACGGCCGCGTCCAGCCGCGAGTGATCGCGGCACACGTCGAGCTCCTTCGCCGCGACGTCGAGGACGGCGGCTTCGTGCCCGCGGTCAGCCTGGACAGCCTGTGTTACGCGATCGTGCGGCTGGGGGAGGCGTTCCTGTACTCGGACGTCCTCGCCTCCCGGACCCCCGATCTCGAAGCGGCGTCGACGCTGCTCGGAGCGCTCGTGGAAGGACGGGTGCCGAGCAGGACCTTGTGAAACACTTGCGCCTGGTGTTTCATCGAGAGGGATCTCGAGGAGGCGCCGATGCCTGTGTACCCGCTGCGGGGGAGGGACGACCTCTTCGGCGGGCTGAGGTCGGTCGCCGGGCGTGCCGTGCTGGTCCGCGGTGCGGAAGGCCTGGGCAAATCGGCCCTGCTCACCGAGCTGCGCGCCACCCTCGGCGTTCGCCTCGTCGGTGTGCGGGGCCTGCGAGCGGAAAGCGAGCTGCCCTACGGCGCCCTGCAGCGGATGTTCGGTGCGCCGGTCTCCAGCGGCGCGGAGACACGAGACCGGCTCGGCGCTGTTTCGGCGCCGACGATCTGCTGGGTCGACGACGCGCACTGGGTCGATCCGGAGTCCTTGGCGGCGCTGGGGTTCGCCGCCAGGCGACTGGCGGGAGCGCCGGTCGGGATGGTGCTCGCCTCGCGATCCGGATCCGACGAATTCGACTCCGTCGAGCTGCCGCCGTTGCCCGTTTCCGCCGCCGATCAGGTGCTGCGTGACCGCGGCGTGCCCGCCGGGGTGCGCCCGCAGCTGGTCGAACTGGGTGACGGGAACCCGGCCGATCTCGTAGCGCTGGCGGCTTCGCTGACACCCGCTCAGGCGGCCGGGCGGGAACCGGTTTCGCCGATCCTGCCGGAGCGCCTGCCTCGTTACGCGGCCGAGCTCGACGCGATGCGGCTCGACGAACGGCTCCGTTTTCTCGCCACCTGTATGGACTTCTCCGCGAGGAAGGCGACCTGGTACGCGGCGGCGTCCCCGGCCGACCGCAGGGCGGCGCACGCGCGGCTGGCCTCCGCCGAGGAGGGGCCCGACGCGCTCTGGCATCGCGCGATGGCGACGGCCACGCCGTCCGAGCCACTCGCGGACGCGCTCGCCGCGGCACCGGCGGTGGATCACGCGGCCGCGGCCCGGCAGCTCGAACGCGCCGCCGCCCTGACCGCCGATCCGGCCACACGGGCGACCCGGCTGCTGGCCGCGGCGGACGCGGCCTGGCAGGCGGGCAGACCTGGGTGGGCACGGCTGCTGCTGTCCAGAGTGGACGCTGAACCGGGCGCGGTGGCGTTGCTGCACGGGGAGATCGAGCTGCGTGACGGCGATCCCGCCGTCGCCACCCACGAACTGGGCGCGGCGGCGGAACTGCTGCCCGATCCGGCGGGCGCGCTCCTGCTGGCGGGTGAGGCGCGCAGGCTCGGTGGTGACCTGAGCGGCTACCGGGCCCTCGCCAGGACGGTCCCGGCGGGCGACGGGCTGGTCTCCGCGCATTTCCACGGTCTGACCTCGGTTTACGCCGGACGTCACGAGGACGCCGTCACTCCGCTGAAGGACGCTGTCGCCAAGGGGATGGCCGGCTCGGACGTCGCCGGGGCCGTCTGGGCCGCCGAAGCGGCCTTCGCCCGTGGGCATGCCGAACAGGCGCACGAATACGCGGCCGCGGCCGTGAGCCGCGCGCGGCTCGGCAAACGCCACGCGGAACTGCCGTGGGCGCTGATCTACCTGTCGCTTTCGGCCATCGCGCTCGACCGCATCCCCTGTGCGCGGGCGGCGTCCCGCGACGGCCTGCGGGCACCGCACAACCTGCGGATGGAGCATCTGACGCTGCTGGGGCTGGCCGCCGCACTGCTCGGCGACCGCGTACCGGAGCTGGACGAAGCGGCCGAAGGCATCGCCGAACGCGGTCTCGGCAGGCCCGCCGCGGTCGCCGCGTGGGCGAACGCCTGTCTGGACCTGGCCGAAGACCGGCCCGACGACGCGTTGAGCAGGCTCGAAGACCTCGCTTCCGGTGTCTCCGGCGACCAGCCGGTGATCCGGGTGCTGGCCACCCCGCAACTCGTCGAGGCGGCCGTCTGTGCCGGGCGACCCGAACGCGCACTGGCCGCGCTGGAGGTGTTCGACCGCTGGACCCTCGCGGGCGCGGAACCCTGCTGGCTCGCGCTGAGCCACCGCTGTCACGCGCTGACCGCGTCGGATCCCGGTGTGGCGGAACAGCGTTTCGTCCTGGCCATCGAGGCGCACCGGCGGGCGGGCGGCGCGATGGAACTCGCCAGGACCCGGCTCGCCTACGCCACCCTATTGCGACGGCATCGACGGACCCGGGACGCCCGCGACCAGTTCCGCGATGCCTTGCGGGGCTTCGAAAACGTCGGCGCGACCCGGTTCGCCGAACGGGCAAGGGCCGGGCTGCGAGCGACCGGCGAGACCGTCGACTCGCCGCACCGATCGCTCGCCGGCCTCACACCGCAGCAGGACGCCATCACCCGCCTGGTGGCGGCGGGGGAGACGAACAAGGAGATCGCGCGGCGGCTGGTGATCAGCCATCGCACGGTGGATCACCACTTGCGGAACATCTTCACGGCATTGGGTGTGCGGTCCCGGGTGGAACTCGCGCGCCGCGTCGCCGCCGGCGAGTGACGCTGCTCGTGACTCGCGTGCCTGGAGGCGGAACTCGCGTGCTCAGAGGCGGAACTCGCGTGCCTGGAGGCGTAATATGCCGCGTGGAGGTCCGCGCGGCGAGTTCCGTCTCTGAGCACGCGAGTTCGGCGTTCAAGCACGCGTGTTCCGTCTCTGAGCACGCGAGTTACGGGCCAGTCTCACGTCACGGGCAGGCGAGGACCGGGGCCTGCGGACGCCCGCCGCCGTGCAGGTCGCTCAGCGGAACCCTGGCCAGGCCGAGGATCGCCTGCGCGGTCGCGCGCGGGGCGGTCGACGGGTTCAGGCCCGTGGCGTCGTAGGCGATCGCGCCGCGGTCCGCCTCGGCGCCGGCGCAGCCGGTCTGCAGTGACCGCAGGAATTCCCGCGCCTTGACGGCGGCGGCGGGGCGGTGCCCGGCCAGCGCCTGCGCGGCGAGACCGGTGCTGTTCGCGTTCGGCGCGTTGGTGGAGAAACCGAAGCCGCCGTTCGGGTGCTGCTTGGTGACCAGCCAGGAGGTGCCCTCCCCGGCGTTCACCGGGTCACCGGTGGCGCGCAAGGCCTGCACGACCGTCGCGGTCGCGTCGACGTCGCTCGTGCACGTCGCTTCGCCGAAGTTCAGCGGGAAACCGCCGTCGGGGCACTGGGTGCCCGCGAGGAACGTCACGGCCTGCGCCGGGACGTCGCCGGTGCGGTCCAGCGCCAGCAAGGCGAGTGACTGCGAGAGGGCGTTGGAGTAGTCGCCGTATTCGGAGCGGTCGGAGAACCGGCCGGACGGCGTGAGCAGCGAGAGCAGGCCCGCCTTCAGGTCGACGCCGCCGAACGACGCCGGGTTCTTGCCGCGAACCTGCGCGGCGAGCAGCAGTTTGGCGTGCGCGCCCGCGTACGCCTCGGTGCCGCCGCCGACGTAGCCCGTGGTGATCTCCGGTTTCGCCAGCCAGGTGATCGCCTTGCCCGCGTTCGTGTCCGACACCCCGGCCGCGGCGAACGCGAAGATCGCGTCGATCGTCAAACCCTGGTCGGGGAACTTCTGGCCGCCGAAGTCGGCCTCGAACCTTTCCCCGTCGGCCATCTGCCTCGCGAGCCAGCCCGCGGCGGCGTCCGCCTTGTTGTGGGTGGCCGCGGCCGCCGCCGGAGCGGCGGCCAGCCCGAGGCCGCACAGCAGGGCGACAGCGAAAACCAAACGTCTCATGAGAACCCTTTCCCGCATTTCCACGACAGGAGTCGGTGACACCGCGCGACGTGGGTGACCGGGCTCGCCTGGAGGGCACACCGTTGCGGGACAGCGCCGGACTCTCACCGGACTTCCCCCACGACCGCGCTGAATCGGATGAACCGAAGAGTACCGCCAGAGCGCGAGTTTCGATGTGATCCTGGCAACCGACCTGGTCAGCGGTGCCTGCCGGAGGTGATCGAGTGTTAACCTCGATCGGCTCGACAACTGCACACCGCCGCCCGTGACGGGGAAGCCGGTCGAAATCCGGCGCTGTCGCGCAACCGTGGGCCCTTCACCAGGGCGAGCCGGGATACCGAACGGGCGGATGAACGAACCACTGTCGCGATAAACAGGGGTGACCGCGGCGTCCGCGCCTGTCCTCCGTCATGCCGCTAGGAGGAGTCATGCGCCGCCGGTCCCTCGCCGCAGTGGCGTTCGCCGTCAGTGTCGGCGTGGTCGCCGCGCTGCTCACCGGGACGGCCACCGCCGCGAACGATCCTGGCGCTGCGAAGGCGAATTCCCGCTGGCTCGCGACGAAGCTGAAGCCGGACGGCACGCTCGAGAACCCCAACGGGGCCGCATTGCCAGACCACGGCCTGATGCTCGACGTGCTTTTCGCGTTGTACGCGTCGGGCGATGGCGCCAAGGCCGAGCCGATCATGAGGTTCCTCGACGACGAAGGCCACGCCACCGACTACTTCACCTGGGACGGACTGGTCCCCGGTGCCGGATACGACAAGGTCATCGTCGGGGGCTCGCTCGCCAAGACGCTGGTCGCCGCCCAGGTTTCCGGCAGGGACCCGCGACACGTCGACGGGTACGACCTGGTCGCCGAGACCCATGCCGCGATCATGCGCAAGGGCCCCGACAAGGGCCGGATCAGCGACTACTCCAAAGATCCGGACCTCGCCGGCGCGGTGAACAACGACGCGAACACGTTCGGACAGGCGCTCGGCGTCATCGGGCTCGCCGCGGCGGGCGAGAACGACCGGATCGCCATCGACAGGTTGCTGGCCCAGCAGTGTTCCGAGGGCTACTTCCGCCTTGAGTTCAAATACATCCCCACGAACGAGACCGGCGACCATGTCACCCCGAGCGGCGACAAGGTTTCGACCTGCGACGAAGGCAAGCCGCTCGACCTTTCCCCGACCGACGGTGACGCCACCGGTCTCGCGCTCTCGGCGCTGCTGGCCGCACGGAAGGCGGGCGCGACCGGACTCGACGCCCCGATCGCCAAAGCCGTCTCCTGGCTCAAGGCGGACCAGGATCCCGGCGGCGGCTGGGGCGGCGGCGTCAGCACCGAGGCACCGAACACCAACAGCACCGGCATGATCGTCCAAGCGCTCGCCGACGCGGGCGGCGCGGACGCGGCGGTGGACAAGGGTGTGCGGTACCTCAAATCCGCGCAGGCGAACGCCGCCGACTCCGGCACCAGGCTCGCGGGCGAAATCGGCGCGATCGCCTACAACCCCGCCGCCTACGAGGACGCGCGCACCTCGGGTATCAGCGGGGTCGACACCTGGATCCGCGCGGGTGCCCAGGCTTCGCTCGGCTTGTCCCAGATCGGCTTCTACGCGCTCGCGAAGGGCAAAACTCAGCCGCCTACCAGCAGCATCCCGGCTCCCACGACGACCACCATCACGAAGTCGGTGACGCCGCCGCCCAGACCCAGGAAGGCAGGCACGACCAGGGCGTCCACGGTCGTCCAGCCACCGGCCACGATCGCCACCCCGGATACGGCGACACCGGCCGCCCGCCTCGGCGCCTACCTGGCGAACCGGCTCGTCGGCGGTGACCACGTCGAGGTGACCGAGGACGGCAAGACCTACGTCGACTACGACGCCACCGCCGACGTGGTGCTGGCCCTGCGAGCGCTGGACCAGCAGCCGGACTCCGTCGCCCGCGCGTCGCAGTTCCTGGTGAAGCCGGAAGCCGTACGGGCCTATGCCCACGGCGCGCCCTACGAGCAAGGTGAGGCGTCGTATGCCGAACCGCTCGCGAAACTCGTGCTCGTCGCCGAGTTCGCGAAGGGCGACGTCGCCGGGCAACTGCGCTCCGATCTGGTGAAGCTGCGCGGCACCGACGGCAAGTTCACCGACACCGGATCGTTCGCCGACGCCGACGAGACGGTGGAGCGGCACGCTTGGGCGGTGCTCGCCACCGTGGCCGATCCCGGTCCTGCGGTCGAACTGCTCCTTTCGCGCCAGTGCGCCGACGGAACCTTCCCGAAGCATCTCGACACCGTGGAGTGCGGCTCCGGCGACCTCGCCGCGACCGCCGCCGCGGTCACCGCGCTCGCCGCCCGTCCGCACACCGACGCCGCGCCCCCGTCCAGGCGCCCGGACGGCTGGAGCGAGCGGCGCGTGTCGGCGTTCGTCTCCGCGGTGGGCGCGCTCGGCGTCCGGCCGACCGGCGAGGGCATGGTCACTGGAGAGGGCGGAGAGCCGGACGTCGCGCTCAGCGCCGCCGTCGCCGCCGCGCGGCAGACCGCCGGCCTCGACGCGAGCGGAACGGCGCGGTCACTGGGCGAACAGGTCCAAGCCGATGGCGGTCTAGCCAAGGGATCCGCCGGGGCGACCGATTTCCCGACCAGTCTGGCCGCGGCGCAAGGAGTCGCGGGCCGATCGTGGCTGACCGCACCTGATTCGCCGCTCTCGCCCGCGATCCGGCTGCCGCTGACCGAGGCGAATCCGTCCGGCGCACCGGTACTGGCCGCGGAGCAGTCCGGCTCCCCGCCGTCATGGCTGATCTGGGGACTCGCCGGGCTGGCCGTCCTGCTGCTGCTCACCGTGATCGCACTGGTTTTCGTACTTCGCCGTTTCACCAAGAAAAAGGGGGCAACACCATGAAGAGAATGCTGGCCGTGACGTCCGTCCTCATCGGACTGATCGGGCTTTCCGCCGCACCCGCGAACGCGGTCGACACGACCAAGGGCTACGCCGGGATCTGCACCGGCGCCGACGCGCTCACCGGGGTCACCGTCGTGGTCGACTTCCAGGAACTGGACGGCAACGGCGGGACCGCCGCGCCGACGATCACCCGCTGCTCGCCCAACGCCTCGCCGGGTACCGCCCGCACGGGCATCAAGGCCTTGCAGGACGCGGGGATCGCGGTCGCCGGCACCGCACGCTGGGGGCTCGCTTTCGTCTGCCGCGTGGAAGGCCGCCCGTCCGCGACGGAGACCCTCCCGCTGTCGACCAACCCGAACTACAAGGAGGCGTGCGTCACCACTCCGCCCACCGGCGCGTACTGGGGTTACTGGCACGCGGACGGTTCCGGCTCGACCTGGACCTACAGCACCTCCGGCGCCGTCAACCGGAACGTGACCCCCGGCGGCTTCGAGGGCTGGTCGTTCTCGCTGAACAAGTCGGCGTCGACCAACCCGCCGCCCGGTGTCACGCCGAGGAACCCGGCCATCCCGTGAGGAGGGTTCTTCCCGCGGTGGCGGCGGTCTTCCTGATCGCCGCCACGGCACCCTCCGCGCACGCCGTCGACCAGAGCAAGGGGTATCCCGGGTTCTGCAAGGACGCCACCGGGGTCACCGTGGTGGTGGACTTCCAGCAACTCGGCGGCACGGCCATCGTCCGCTGCAATCCCCAGACCACGCGCGGCACCGGACTGGACGCGCTCAAGGGCGCCGGTTTCCAGATCGCCGGGGTGCAGCGCTGGGGCGAGTCGTTCGTCTGCCGGGTCGAGAATCGTCCTTCCGCGGCCGAGGACATCCCGGTCAGCGGCCGCGAGAAGTACCGGGAGCAGTGTGTCGACACGCCTCCCGCACAGGCCTACTGGTCCTACTGGCACGCCTCGAACAACTGCGCGTGGGACTACAGCCAGTGGGGGCTCAAGAACCGCGACTTCATCCCCGGTGGGTTCGAGGGCTGGTCGTTCTCCTTGAACGCCACAGCCCAGAGCAACCCGGTCCCGCGGGTCTCCGCCGTGCGGCCGGGGACCGAGGGGCAGCCGTGCGTGCCGCGCGAGGAGGCCAAGCCGGTCACCGGCGATCCCGGCGAGCAACAGCGGCCGCGGCCGGGGAGCGGTCAGGCCGACGGTCCGGGGCCGACGGCCGGTGCGGAACCGGGCGCGGGGGAAGCCCCCGACGCGGGACCGAGTTCCGGCGCGCTGCCGCCGCCCAAACCGCGTCCGAGTGCTTCGGCACGGCCGAAGGCGCAGGACCCGTCGTCGAACGTCGCGTTCACCGGCGGGGAGAACGCCGAGGACGTCAACGCCGTGATCGAACGCGAGTCCGGAGCCAGCGGCTGGGCGCCGTGGGCGGCGGGCGCCGCGATACTGGCGCTGTGCGTGGCGGGATTCCTGGCGGCACGCAGACGCAAACGCGCACAAGGAGTTCGGTGACGTCCTACTTCCTGCCGCGCGACCTGCATCCGGCCGCGTGGTGGGTGTGGGCGCTGGGACTCGCCGTCGCCGCGACCCGCACGACGAACCCGTGGCTGCTGCTGACCATCGTGGCGGTCGCGGGGTACGTCGTCGTGGCCCGGCGCGGTGAGGCGCCGTGGGCGCTGGCGTTCCGGCTCTACCTGTACCTCGGCGCGTTCATCGTCGCGATCCGTGTGTTCTTCCGCGTCGTGTTCGGCGGCGCCGAGGGATCCACGATCATCCTTCGGCTGCCCGAGATCCCGCTGCCGGAATGGGCGGCGGGTATCCGGCTCTTCGGTGACGTGTCCGCGGAGTCGTTGCTTGGCGGGCTCTACGACGGGATGCGGCTGGCGGCGATGGTGATCTGCCTCGGCGCGGCCAACGCGCTCGCGAACCCGAAACGGCTGCTCAAGGCGATGCCGCCGGCGTTGTACGAGGTGGGCACGGCGGTGATCGTCGCGCTGTCGGTGTTCCCGCAGCTGGCCGAAAGCGTGCTGCGGGTCCGGCGGGCCCGCAAACTGCGCGGTGGTTCGGGCAAGAAGAAGATGAAGGCCCTGCACACCGTCCTCATCCCGGTGCTGGAGGACGCGCTTTCGCGGTCATTGCAGCTGGCCGCGTCGATGGACTCGCGCGGCTACGGCCGGGCGGGACTGGTCGAGGCGCGGACCAGGCTGATCACGGGAACGCTGATGATCGTCGGCCTGCTCGGCGTTTGCGTCGGCGTTTACGCCACTTTGGACGGTTCGACGCCCCGATACCTCGCCGCGCCGGTACTTTCCGCGGGAGTCGTGGTCGGGCTGATCGGCTTCTGGTCGGCGGGAAAGCGGGTCCGGCGCACGCGTTACCGGCCCGATCGCTGGCACCTGCCGGAGATCGTCGTCGCCGTCAGCGGGATCGGGGTCGCGGTGACCCTGTTCGTGACCTCCAGCGTGAACCCGATGAACATGAACCCGTCCCTGATCGACCTGTCCTGGCCGGCGCTGTCCTGGGGGCCGTTGCTCGGTGTGCTGCTCGGTGTGGTGCCCGCGTTCCTGACCCCGGCCCCCGAACCCCCGTACGCCGCACTCGAAGAAGAAGCGCACACATGATCGAACTCGACCACGTTTCCTTCACCTATCACGGCCGCACCGAACCGGTGCTGTCCGACGTGACGCTGTCCATCGGCGAGGGCGAGCTCGTGCTGTTCGCGGGCCAGACGGGGGCGGGCAAGTCGACCCTGCTCGGCACGATCAACGGTCTCGTCCCGCATTTCACCGGCGGCCACCTCGATGGCACGGTGTCCGTCGACGGCGTGACGACGCGGTCCCGGCCGCCGCGCGAGTTCGCGCATCTCGTCGGCGTCGTCGGGCAGGACCCGCTCGCGGGCTTCGTCACCGACACGGTCGAGGACGAACTCGCGTACGGCATGGAGCAGCTCGGCCTGAGCCCGCAGGTGATGCGACGCCGGGTGGAAGAGACGCTCGACCTCCTCGGCATCGCGGAACTGCGCAGGCGCGCGCTGCGGACGCTGTCCGGTGGGCAGCAGCAGCGGGTGGCCATCGGCTCGGTGCTGACGACGCATCCCAAGGTGCTGGTGCTGGACGAGCCGACGTCCGCGCTGGACCCGACCGCGGCCGAGGAAGTGCTCGCGACGCTGGCCAGGCTGGTGGAGGACCTCGGCACGACGGTGCTGATGGCCGAGCACCGGATGGAACGCGTGATCCCGTTCGCGGACCGGATGATCCACGTCCCGGGCAGCGGCGGAGTGGTCGACGGGACACCGCCGGAAGTGTTGAAGGACATGCCGATCGCGCCGCCGATCGTCCACTTGGGACGGTTGGCGGGCTGGGATCCGCTGCCGATGTCGGTGCGTGACGCCCGGCGGCGCGCTTCGTCACTGACACTCGGGGCTCCCACCGCGCGGAGCACCGCCATCGGCGAGGAGCTGCTGACCGCGTCCGGTGTGGTCGTGCGGTACGGGCCGAAGGTCGCGGTGCGGGAGGTCGATCTGACCCTGCGTGCCGGCGAGGTGCTGGCGATGATGGGGCGCAACGGTTCCGGCAAGTCGTCGCTGCTGTGGGCGGTGCAGGGCTCCGGGCCCCGGCAGGGCGGCAAGGTCACCGTCGAGGGCAAGGACCCGAAGACGCTGAGCAGTGCCGAGGCCCGCGCGTTGGTCGGCATGGTGCCGCAGACCGCGAGCGACCTGCTGTACCTGCAGACGGTCGCCGCCGAATGTGAAGCCGCCGACGCGGAATCGGGTGCGGAGCCGGGGCATTGCCGGAACCTGCTCGAAAGGCTCGCTCCGGGCATCGATCCCGCGTCCCATCCGCGTGACCTGTCGGAGGGCCAGCGTCTCGCGCTGGTGCTCGCCGTGCAGCTGTCGGCCGCCCCGCGGATCATGCTGCTGGACGAACCGACCCGCGGCCTCGACTACACCGCGAAGGCGGCGCTGGCGCGGATGATCGCTTCGCTGGCGGCCGAGGGCAAGGCGATCGTGGTGGCCACCCACGACGTCGAGTTCGTCGCGACGATCGCGCACCGGGTGATCGTGATGGCCGAGGGCGAGGTCGTCTCGGACGGCCCGACGCGCGAGGTGCTCGGCGGTTCCCCGGCGTTCGCCACGCAGATCGCGAAGATCCTCGGCGAGCCTTGGCTCACCGTCGAAGAGGTCCGGTCGGCGCTTCCGCAGGAGGTCCCGTGACCACGATGGCACCGGCGGTCCGGCTCGGCCCGCGCTCGGCGACGGTGCTCGGCCTCGCGTCGCTCGCGGGGCTGATGATGTTCGTCTGGCCGCTGCTGGTCCGTGTCGAGCCGCAGTCGATGCAGCACGGCCCGGACGCGCCGTTCGTGTTCATCGGGATCCTGCCGATCCTGATCGTCATCGTGCTGGCCGAGATGTCCGAAGGGGGCATGGATTCCAAGGCCCTCGCGATGCTCGGCGTGCTTTCCGCGGTGAACGCCGCCCTGCGGCCCCTCGGCGCGGGGACCGCGGGCATCGAGACCGTGTTCTTCCTGCTGGTGCTGGCCGGGCGAGTGCTCGGTCCCGGTTTCGGTTTCGTGCTGGGCTGCACGTCGATGTTCGCTTCGGCGTTGCTGACCGCCGGGGTGGGACCGTGGCTGCCGTTCCAGATGATGTGCTCGGCGTGGATCGGGATGGGCGCGGGACTGCTGCCGCGCCGCGTCACCGGCAAAGCCGAGATCGCGATGCTGGTGGGGTACGGGATCCTCGTCGCATACGTCTTCGGACTCCTGATGAACCTGTGGTTCTGGCCGTTCATCACCGACGCCGAAGTGCCGTACCACGACGGGCACATCTCCTACGTGCCCGGCGCCCCGCTGCTGGAGAACCTGCACCGGTTCGCCGTGTTCACCCTGCTGACCTCGACGGCGGGCTGGGACACGGGCCGCGCGATCACCAACGCGGTGGCGATCCTGGTGCTGGGCCCCGCCGTGCTCGCGACGTTGCGCCGGGCTTCGCGGAAGGCTTCCTTCGGGGTGATTCCTTCCTTTACCGAGCCTGCTTCCGGCGCAGGACGTGGCACGCCACGGCGAACGCCACCCCTGCGGCCACGATGATCGCGGCGAAGACGGGATGCATGTCCTTGGACAGGCTCTGCGCGCGTTCGGGGCCGATCGCCCAGAGCGCCAAGGGCGTGGCGTAGGCCGCGGTGAGGGCGATCGCGCCCCAGCGGAGCGCCTTGAGCCGGGTGCCGCGCAGAGTGCCGATCAGGACGAGGGCGACCGGGACGACGGCGAGCATCGCGAACTGGCCGACGATCATGACCGGCACGGCCCAGGCCGAGACGAGGACGGAACGCGGCGCGTGGCGGACGGTGGTTTCGCGGTCGAGCGTGTGGGTGGACATCGGTTCCTCCGGGTCGCGAAATGCGGTCAGCAGTGGGATTCGGCGGTGGCTTTGCGGTCCTTCAGCCAGGCTTCGAGGCCCCAGCCGAGGTATTGGGTCGCGGTGGGTATGTCGGCCTCCACCTGGGCCCCTGCCCAGTTCTCCTCGGTGCGGACCAGCACGCCGCCCTTGACCTCGATGAAGGTCCAGACGTGGACGCCGTTGTCGATGCTGAGGCCCTCGCCGACCGCGGGCCCGCTCCAGCGGAGGCATTTGCCGCGCTGGATCTGGTGGACGGTCGAGGTGATCGACAGCGTGGTGGCGGGGGTCGTGGCCGTCGGCGGCGCCGGCGTGGTCCAGCGGAACCGCGAGTTCTCGCGGAGCGGGCCCAGGTCCAGGCGTTCGTTGCTCAGCACCGGCTCCTGCCAGGACGGCCAGCGTTCGACGTCGGTCTGAAGCCGCCAGATCTTGCTCAGCGGCGCCTTGATCAGGGTCTCGGTCCGGTAGTGGATCGGAGCCTTCGTGTCGATGGTCTTGCCTTGACACGACAGCGGGACGGGAGAGGCGGCGGTGGCGGCCTGCGCGGGCGTCACGGTGCCGCCCAGCAGGCCGAACGCCAAAGGAAGAGCGAGTGCGACGGTGCGGCGGAGAGTCATGTGAACTCCTTGTTATCGGTGATCGCGGTAGTTAGAAGCTATAACCAAAGTCGGTGAGTGTCAATAGGGAAAGTGATAGCCTCTAACTGAACCAGTCTGGAGGGAGTCGCCGTGAAGACCTCGCGTGAGCGGTACCGGGCCCAGGTGCGCGACGAGATCAAGCGGTACGCGTGGGAGCAGCTGGGCACGACCGGCGTCTCCGCGCTGTCCCTCAATGGGATCGCCAAACACGTGGGCATGAGCGGACCCGCGCTGTACCGGTACTTCCCCAATCGCGACGACCTGATCGCGGACCTCGTCCGTGACGCCTATCGAAGCCTCGCCGACGTCGTCCGGGCGGCGGCTGAAGCCGGTGGCGTGGCCGAAGTCGCCTACGCGATCAGGGAATGGGCGCTGGCGGATCCGCAGCGATACCTGTTCGTCTACGGAACGCCGATCCCCGGTTATCGCGCGCCCGGCGACACCACGGAGATCTCGAACGAGATCATGGCCGTGCTGCTCAGGGTGCACGCGACGGCTCCGGATGACGGGCGGCCGGCGGCGTTCGACGGCCATCTCGACGAGCATCGCGAGTGGGCGGGCGGGCTGCCGGTGTCCGCAGCGGTACTTCGTCGTGCCGTGACGTTCTGGACCCGGATCCACGGCGTCCTGTCCCTGGAGCTGGCCGGGCATTTCGCCGGTATGGGGTTCGACCCCGGCAGGCTGTTCGCCGCCGAACTCGAGCAATTGTCCACAAAGGACAATTCCCGCTGAACGGGGCATCGTCGCCCGCTGTGCTAACTTCCGGGGATGCGCAAAGGATCCAGGGTTCCTTTCGGTCGTACGCTCGCCGTGATCGCGTCGGTGCTTCTGTCCTCGCTGATCGGCCCGGGGGCCGTCGCGAACGCCTCCGGCCGGCACGGCTGTGAATGCGCCACTCCGTCGATCGACCGGTTGCAGCACTGGCTCGCCTCCGGTGAGGGCACCACGGTGCCGCCGACCGGCAGCCTGCTCGTCCGCGAACGCGGCGGTTACGCGGCCAAAGTGACTTTCCTCAACGCGGAATGGCATGTGGTCGTCCTCTGGCTGGGGAACCGGTTCGAAGCGCAAGCCGATCTCTCGGAATCCGCCGGTTTCTGGATGACCTACAGCGCGACCGACGACCTCTACGTCCAGTTGCGTCCAGCCTCGCAGTGGAGCGGCGGGAACAAGTGGCTCACGAAGGTGCCGTCGACCGGCGGGAAGAGGGTGAAGAAGTTCTTCAGCTTCAAGCCCGCGGCTTGGACGACGCTGCCCGAGCTGGGGACGCCCGGCCACTCCTTCGCCTCGGCGCTGACCGAGGCGCGAGGCCTGGTCTTCGTCGGCAAAACCCCGAACGAACTCGATTTCCGCGGCCTCTCGATCGATCGCTACCGGCCGCCCTGTCTCTGACCACTCCTCGGTATTCACCTGTCCGGAGCCGGCGATGTCGCGCACCGTGCCCGTTTTGTCCTGTACGGTGAACATTCAGCCGCCTGCGGACGACCGATCCGAGGAGTACCCCTGATGAGCCTGTTCGACTCGCTGAAGGAAAAGGCCGCCGAGCTTCTCGGTGGCGCGGGCGACAAGGTCAGCGAACTGACCGGCGTCGACCTTTCCGGTGCCGCCGACCAGGTCACCCAGTCGGCCGGCGGACTGGCCGAGACCGGCCAGGGGCTCGCCGAGAGCGCCACCACCGCGGGCCAGGACGCCGTCGACTCGGCCACCGCGGCCGGTCAGGGCGTCGTCGACTCCACCGGTGCCCTCGGCGACGCCGCCACCGGGCTGGCAGGCGACGTGATCGACCCGAACGCCCGGGGCTGACCGCCCCCGGTCTCCCCGGTATCCCGTGGATACCGGGGAGATCGTCATGTCGTGGTACCCCGTTCCGGCGTTCGGGTGCCGGGAAAAATGAGGCCCGCCCGACCGTCGTTCGCCGCTAGTCTTGGCGGAACTGACTGATCTGCGGGGGAGCGGACCATGGTCGGAATCTGGATAGCCCTCGGAATGCTCACCTTGGTGATCGGCGTCGCCGTCGTCACCGATCTGCGCGATCGAGGTCGGGGCGGGACGCGCAAGATCATGTTGCCGGGCTGGGCCTCGCGGCGTGCCGACTACACGGAGAACGACCTCGTCCACGGGCGCTGGACGGAAAAGCCGCCGCGTGAGCAGGACGTGAAGTTCCAGCGCAAGTACCGGGCGGGCGACGAATAGGGAGTCATGCCGGCCTTGTGCCGCGCACTCTCCGCGCTGCGGATTCCCGCGCCGGATTCGATTCTTTTCGTGAATTCCGTGGAAGGGGATGGCGTCACACCAAAGGTGGTGACCCCGATCACAGGTGCCTCTCTCATCGTGAGAACATGAGGGTCGAGGTCGCCGGATCCCGGAGGGTGAATGCTCCGCAGAATGCGTCGCTGGCTCGAATTGCTCAGTCTCGGCGGGTTGGCGGTGGTCGGCTTCGCGGTCGGGATCTCCGAACAGCTCGGCCTGCTGGACAAAGTGGCGCCGAAAGGCATCTCCACGCTGACGCTGATCATGGTCAGCGGTGTGGTCGTGGTGCTGCTCGTCGAGCTGACCCCGTTGCGCGCGCTGGAAGACATCCGCGATCGTCTCGCCGGCCTCGACATCGACACCATCGCCGCGAGCCGGCGCCGTTCGCACTACGGCGGCGTGGTCGAAGTGCACAAACGCTTTCCGGACGACGAGTTCGCGGCGCATATCGCGAAGGCCAAGCAGGTGACGATCCTGAACACCTGGATCCCCAACCTGCAACGTCTGGAAAAGGAACTGGAAGCCGCGATCGTCGACCGGCGCGCCCAAGTGCGCATCATGCTGCTGCACCCGAACTCGATGCTGGTGGGGCTAAGGGAAGCGGCGCTGCACCGGAGCGACGGCGCGGGCAAGACCTTCGTGAGCACGGGGATCGTGGAGTGCCTGGATACCCTCGCCCGCCTGCACCGGCGGCTGGCGAAGCGTCAGGCCAACCTGAAGGTGCGAGTGTTCAACTCGCAGGCCTCGGTTTCGGTGTACCGGGCGGACGGGCGCTACCTGGTCAGCATGTTCCTGCACGGCCAGCTGGCGATCGATTCACCGCAGTTCGAGATCGAGGGCACGCACGACACCGTGCTCGGCGAACAGATCCAGCGCGAGCTCGACACGTTGTGGGACATCGGCCGCGACGTGGACCTCGGCGACTGGAACCGAAGCATCGACATGATCCGTTTCTGAGCAAGAGGTGTAGTGATGCGCGACCTTGACGAGTTCGAAGACGGTTTGATCGAGCGGTTCCGGAATCACCCGGCGCTGCGTGGCGTCACCGAGCTCTCACCGGAGGACCTGCAGACCGTCCTGCTGCAGCGGCGTTTCCTGTCGCTGGCCTTCACCATGGCCTACGACCTGGCGATCGACCTGCTCACCGACGAGCAGTCCAAGCGGATCGCCCGCGTCATCATCCGTGAGGAGTACCCGGACAACGTGTCGCCCGGCAGCACTCCTTCACACCGCGAGGACATGATGGCGGACATCCTCGCGCTGGGCGTCCCGCGGGAAGCGCTGGTGCGGTCGCGGAGGACCTTGGCCACGACGGCCTGCGTCGACACCACGATGGAGCTGATCGCCTCGGCGGGTGACTCGGAGCACTCCGACGTCGAACTGCTGACCATCCTGCGCTTCTGGGGCGAGGTGCTGGTCTCCGTCGAATACGGCGAACTGTGGCGCCGCATCGGTCCGGTGCTCGGCGACAAGTCCGTCTTCTATTACCCGCACCATGTGCACGACGCGAAGTCCCGCCCACTCGCCGCCGCGTCGCCGCTTTCGCTCACCCATTCCGATCAGCTCGGGCTGCGGCTCGTGCAGCTGATCGATTCGAGCGAGGCACGGGAGCGGTTCCGGGAGACGGAGCAGGCGGTCGTCGCGGTCAAGACGGCGTTCTACGATCAGTTCCTGCCCGCCTCGTGAGTGGTAAGGACGGTTAGAACCGTCCTTACCACTCACGAGGGACCTAGGCCAGCCTTAACGTGCCGTTGCCGGCGTTCTGGTGTCCGTGAAGGCCTCCTTCCCTACCTCGAGTGTAGGGAAGGAGGCCTTCACGGACCCGCGATCGACCGGTAGTCACCTCCGGTAGGTACGCAAGACACCGTTGGCTCTAACCGTCCTTACCACTCACGAGTCACTCGCCAACGAGACCGGAGAACCGGCCCAGCGTCTCCTCGCGCCCCAGCGCCTGGGTGATCGCGTGCAGGTCCGGGCTCCGGGTCGAGCCCGTGATCGCGATCCGGATGATCTGCGAGGCCTCGCGAATGGAGCCCGGGAAGCCTTCGGGGTTCTTCTTGAACTCCTTGGCGTTCTTCGCGAAACCGTGCTTCGCCGCGACCTCGCGGATCTGCTGGAACCATTCCTGACCATCGTCGAGCTGCTGGTAGTTCTCGACGAAGTCCCGTGCCACGGCCCGGACGACCTCGGAGTCGACGCCGAGGGCGGCGATCCGCTCGTCGTCAGCGCTCGCGACGGCGGCGTGCAGCTGCGGGAAGAAGAAGCCGTAGACGGCGTGGAACTCGCTCCACTTCTTCAGGTCCTTGCGCGGGTTCTCGGCGCCGTCACGCTCGACGGCGAGCGCGCGGAGCGCGAGGTCCGGCTCGGCGTCGAGGACGGCCCGTAGCTCGGGGTCGAACCGCTCCGCCCAGCCGCGGACCTCTTCGAGGATCTCGGCGCCGGTCAGCGTGGCGATGTGGTCGGCCGAGATGTCGTCGAGTTTGACCAGGTCGACGAGCGGGCCGGCGACACCGCATTCGTCGAGGTTGATCGGCTCGGCCAGTGCCTGGTCGAGCGGCATCTCGGCGAGACGGCCGTTGGCGAGGCCACGCAGGTAGTAGAGGACGGCCTTGGTGGGGTAGCCGGACTCGATGTAGAAGTCGACGCTCGCTTCCGGGTCCTTGCGCTTCGACAGCTTGCGCTTGCTGCCGCCCTCCTGCTTCATCAGCGGCGCGATGTGCGCGTACGTGATCGGCTCGAAGCCGAGCGCGTCGAACAACTGCTGGTGCACCGGCACCGACGAGATCCACTCGTCGCCGCGGATGACCAGGTTGACGCGCATGAGGTGGTCGTCGACGGCGTGCGCGAAGTGGTAGGTCGGCAGCCGGGGGCTCTGGTCGGAGCTCTTGAGGATGACGACGTCGTTGCGGTTGGCCTCGGCCTCCAGCGGGCCGCGGATGGCGTCGGTGAAGCGGGCGCGGGCGCCGGTGTCGTCGGGCGCGCGGAAGCGCACGACGTACGGGTCTCCGGCGTCGAGCTTGGCCTGGACGTCGGCGGGGTCGGCGTCGCGCCAGATGGCCCACGAGCCGTAGTAGCCGGTCGGCAGCTTCGTCGCCTGCTGCCGGGCGGTGATCGCCGCCAGTTCGTCCTTGGTGGCGAAGTCGAGGTACGCGCGGCCGGCGCGGAGCAGGTGTCGGACGTAGGTCAGGTAGATCTGCTCGCGCTCGGACTGCTGGTACGGACCGTAGTCGCCGCCGCGGTGGATGTCCTCGTCGGCGACGAGGTCGAAGTAGGCGAACCCGCGCTCGAACTGGTCGATGGCGCCTTCGACCTCGCGGGACCGGTCGGTGTCCTCGACCCGGACGAGGTAGCGGCCGCCGCTGCGGCGGGCGACGTCCTGGTCGATGGTGGCGACGTAGACGCCGCCGATGTGGACGAAGCCGGTCGGCGAGGGGCCGAAACGGGTGACCAGGGCACCCTCGGGGAGCGCGCGGGCGGGATAACGCTGTTCCCAGTGCTCGGGCTCGGGCAGGTCGGCGGGGAAGAGGGCGTCGATGACTGCTCGGTCCAGCATGGCGGTTCAGATCTCCCGGCGTCGTGGTGCATGGCGGTTTTCGCCACCGAAGAGCCTAACCGCCCGGCCTTCCGGCCTGGTGAGGGTGGTCCCGAAGCCGGATCGAGACGTGCTTTTTCGTCGGTGCACCCCGGTAAAATAGGCCTTGCCGGACATTCGGGGAGGAAATCGGTGACCACCGATAGCTCGCTTCGTGAAGAACCCCAGCTCACCATCCGACCAAAGCCCTCGGCGTTCTTTCTGCGCCGTCGTTTTCTCCGCACTTTCGGGCCCGCGCTGGTACTGGCCGTCAGCGGCCTGATCGTCCTGCTCGTGAGCGGCACCGTCGTGGTGCCGTTCCAGCAGACGCTGGTCCTGCGCGGCAAGATGGGCTCCAAATCGGATCTCTTCGAGGACGCGAACGTCCAGGAAATCCTGATGCGTCACCACATCCGGGTCCACGTGACCAGGACGGGATCGCGGGACATCGCCACGCACGACCTCAGCCAGTACGACTTCGTGTTCCTGTCGGGCGAGCCCGCCGCGAGCCTCGTCCGGCGGTCCAGGGCCAACGAGTGGACGGGCAGCGCACGGCAGCCGTTCACCAGCCCGATCGTCCTCGCAACGTACCGTCGTTACGCGGAAACGCTGCTGGGCAAAGGGATCGCGGCGAAGCCGCCAGGTCAGGACCTCTATTACACGCTGGACACCGACAAGTTCATCCAGGTGATGAAGCGGGGTGAGACCTGGGATTCGCTGGGCGTCCGGGACCACGGCGCCGCGAACGGCAACCGGGTGCTGGCGCAGACCTCGAACATCTGTGACTCGAATTCGGGCGCGACGTACCTGATCTTGCTGGCGTTCCTGGAGAACGGCCGTCAGGTCCCGGTCGTCGACCCGCGGCCGGCCGGGCCGCCGAACCTTTCGAACGCGAAGGAGCTGGCCGCCCGGGTCAAACCCCTCGTGGCGGCGCAAGGCTTCCCGTCGGCGGATCTGTCGGAGTCCTACGCGAACCTGGCCGAGGGCGACAAGCCGATCGTCGTCATCTACGAGCACCAGTACCTCGCCATGCAGCTGCGGGCCAAGGCGCAGAGCGGGCAGCCGGACCACGACCGGGTGCAGCTGTACCCGAAGGACAACATCCTGACGAAACCGCAGTTCCTCGCCCTGAAGCCGGAAGCGGAGCGGCTGGGCGAACTGATCACCTTCGATCCCGATCTGCAGCGCCGCGCGATGGAGCTCGGCTTCGGCGTCGCGACCCCCGCGGGCAGCACGAAGAGCGCGCGGCTGTACGACTTCCTGCGCGGACAGGGGCTGCCGACCCCGGAGATCGCGGACAACGACAGCACCACGCCGCTGCCGGACAATCTGGTGCTGGAAGAGATGATCAAGACGGTCGGGGACTGCCCGTGAAGCGGCTGCTCGCGGTCCTGTGCTGCCTGCTCCTGGTGGTCGCCGCCTGTACGAGCGGCGGCCAGAAGGTGAAACTGCGCGTGCTGGCCAGTTCCGAACTGGCCGACCTCGGCCCGATTCTCGACGACCTTCGCGGGGAAACGGGAATCGAACTGGAAATGGATTTCCGGGGAACCGTCGACGCGAGCACTTCCCTCACACCGGGGAAGGCGACGCACGATCTCGCCTGGCTTTCCACCGACCGGTATTTCCAGCTCAAGTACCGGCAATCGGGCGACAAGGGGGAACGGCCGCTCGCGACCAAGACCATGGTGTCGCCGGTCATCGTCGGGATCACCCCGGCGAAGGCGGCGGAACTGCGCCGCGGCAAACCGGACGGCAAGCTCTCGTGGGCGGATCTGGCGGACGCGGCCGCGGGCGGCGGCTTCCGGTTCGCGATGGCGGATCCGGCCAAGTCGACCAGCGGGCTCACCTCGCTCGTCGGGGTGGCGACGGCCGCCGCGGGCACCGGTGCCGCGCTGCGCCTCCAGGACGTCGAATGCGACAAGCTCCAGGGCTTCCGCACCGGGCACACGCTCACGGCGGACACGTCGGCCGCGGTGGCCGAGCGGTTCGCCGAGCGCCAAGACGTGGACGCGATCATCGGGTACGAGTCCACGCTGCTCTCGCTCAACGCGAGCGGCAGGCTCAAGACGCCGCTGGAGCTGGTGTACCCGCGTGACGGCATCGTCCAGTCCGACTACCCGGTCCTGCTGCTCGACCCGGCCAAGCGGGAGGTGTACGACAAGGTCGTCTCCTGGCTCAGGAGCCCGGCGACGCAGAAGAAACTGATGGAAAGGACCCTCCGGCGGCCGATCACCGGCGACGTGGGGCTGGATCCGAGGCTGCCGGCCTCGATCGGGAACTCGCTGTACTTCCCCGACGAACAGGCCGTCGTGGACAAACTCCTCGCCGATTACGTGGCCACCGCCGGCCGCGCTCCCGGGCGGGTGATCTTCGTGCTGGACTTCTCCGGTTCGATGAAGGGACCGAGGATCGCCGCGCTCCGGGCGACCTTCGCCGGGCTGAGCGGCGGACCGGACGGCGGGTTCGACCGCTTCTACCGCGGCGAGCGGCTCACGGTCCTGCGTTTCGGCGGGAAGATACTGGGGGACAGGGAGTTCACCGTCGGCGGACCCCAGGATCTCGACGCGCTGCGGGCCTTCATCGCCGCCGACGAATTCGACGGCAGCACCGCGGTCTGGTCGGCGCTCGGAGAGGCTTACGCGAAGGCTGGCGCCCATCGCCGTGCCGAACCGGACCGGAGCGTCTCGATCGTGCTGATGACCGACGGCGAGAGCAACACCGGGCCGGGCATCGAAGAATTCCTGCGCGCGCCGAGGGATCCGGGCGTGCACACGTACACCATCCGGTACGGCGAGGCCGATCCCGCCGAACTGGAGCGCGCGGCCGTGGCCACCGGTGGCCGGATGGTCGACGCGAACGCGACATCCCTGCTCAAGGCCTTCAAGGAGATCCGTGGCTGCCGATAATCTGTGGTGGGACGTCTGGGGACTGTGGCTCGCGGTCTGGGTGCTGACCGCGGTCGCCTTCCTCGTCGCGGTCGTCGTTTTCGTGCGGCACTGGCGCCGTGCGCGTTCCGACGGCGATCAGGGCATGATCCGGGGCATCGGCTTCTACCTGCACACGAAATCCGTGATGGGCCTGTATCAGTTGCATCGCTACAACGAGGCGCTGGAACAGGAGGTGGAGAAGCGGAAGAGCCGCGGCTGGCGGTTCTGGGGCTCGACCGGATTCGGCCCGCTCAAAGGGGAATCGGAGCGCACCGACACCGACGAGGAGTTCCGGCGGTACATCCGCAAGGCCGAGCCGATCACCGTGATCGGCATCGTGATGAAGGTGCTGGAGAAGCACCACGACATCATCTACGTGGATCTGGCGAAGCAGGAACTGGTCCACAATCGGGCGCTGGTGAAGGAACTCGGCTGGGCCGACGGCCCCGAGAGCACCCGGCAGCTCAAGACCCGGCTGAGGGGTGTCGAGGCGTTCGTCTCCGTGAAGGGCCTGTTCCGTAAACGCTCCCATACCGACACCGAGACGGTTTTCGTCGCGCCGTACGGCAATCCGGACGATCCGGAGCGCAGCAGGCGGATCCGCTTCACCTGCGTCACCAGCGACCTGCGGGACACCGCGCCCGCCGGTGCGTTCCGGGCGCGGTGTCTCGGCAAGGTCGAGGACTGGGACCCCGAAACCGGTGAGCTCGTCGTTCACCCCATCGCGATCTTCAAATGATCTTCCCCGGCGTCGGCGCAGAAGCACCCGACGCCCTTCGCTATCCAGTCCCGGCCTTCCCACTCCGGGTGGCGTTCGATCATCAGCGCTTCGATCTCCGCGGCGATGGTCTCTTCGGGGAGGGACGAGTCGCGCCGCGTCCAGGTCTCGTCGCGCAGGAGTTCGAGGTACTCGCGGACGTCGGTGAGGATCCGGCGTCCGGAGACTTCGCCGTGGCCGGGGACGACGATGTCCGGCCCTGCGGCGGTCAGCCGTCGCAGGACCTCGATCCAGCGCGGTCCCGAGACGTCGGTGTCGTACGGCGGGAACCACGGGAAGATCGAGAACTGGCCCGCCTCGACCAGGTCCCCGGTGAACAGCACGCCCGCGTCGGGCACGGTCACCACCTGGTCGCCCTTGCTGTGGGCGCGTCCGGTGGCCTCCAGTCGCACCACCCGTCCGCCGAGGTCGAGTTCGTACGCGTCGTCGTGGACCACGTCCGGGGTGACCAGGGTGACGCCGTCCAGCGCCCGTGCGACCGGGGCGCCGAGCGCGCCCCTCGGGCACGCACTGCCCGACGGGCTCACCTGGGTGCCGCTGGCCGACATGCCCCCGAGCCTGCTGGTCGTGGCCTGGGTGACCGCGCGGGAGAACCCGCTGATCCGCTCGTTCGCGCGGATCGCCGTGGAAAGCCACCGCTAGCCCGCACTTGCAAGTGCGTACTTCCCTCCGGAGAGCGGCTCCCCGAAAGTGAGTACAGCTTCGCTCACCATCCACAAGGGAGACCACTTCATGTCGAGACCCGCTGCCAGGTCCCGGATCCAGGTCGGCCGGACCACGGTCACCTACCTGCCTGACGGTCACGCCTGGCTCAACCCCGCCGTTTTCCTGCCGTCGAGTGTCCCGTCCGGCTGGGCGGCCCACGACGCGTTCCTCGACGAACGCGGCTGGTTCCCGGTCAGCATCGGCTCCTTCCTGATCAGCGTCGGAGACCGGGCCATCCTGGTGGACCTGGGGCTCGGCGCGGCCGAGTTCACCCTGCCCGGTGCCGCCGAGTTCCACGGCGGCGGCCTGCTCGACGCCCTGGCCGCGGAGGGCCTGACACCCGAAGACGTCGACACCGTGATCTACACGCATCTGCACCACGACCACGTCGGCTGGACGACGAACGTTCCGCCCACACCGGACGGCGCGGGCGGGCCGGTGACCGGGCTGACCTTTCCGGCGGCGCGGCATCTCGTCAGCGAGCGCGAATGGGCGCACTGGTCCGGCACGAACGACCCGGTCGGTCCGGATCCGCTCGCGGTGCAGCGGCCGCTGGCCGAGGTGATCGGTTTCTTCGGCGACGGCGACATCATCGCGCCAGGGGTGCGGATACTCGCCACGCCGGGGCACACGCCCGGCCACAGCAGCCTCGTGATCACCGATCCGGCCGAGGAGGATCCCCGCCGCGTCGTCGTGCTCGGCGACGTCATGCACTGCCAGGTGCAGATCACCGAAAGCCACTGGACGTTCGCGTTCGACGTCGATCCAGTGGAGGGCGTCGCCACCCGCGAGCACCTGCTGAAGGAGATCGAGGACGACCGGACGATCCTCGCCGGCGGGCATTTCGCCGGACAGGTGTTCGGCCGGGTCCTGCCGCCCGCGATGCGCCGGATCTGGGCCGCCGGCCCGGCCACCGGATAACGTCGCGGCATGCCGGAACCACCACGCCGCCGTCCCCGTCCAGGCACCCCAGGCCAGGTTCTGGCCTGGTTGCCGGACGGGCGGCCCGCCGACGTGTACAGCGCGCCGTGCCCCTCCCGACAGGTGCTGGACCGCATCGCGGACAAATGGACCGCGCTCATCGTCGGCTGCCTCTCCATGGGGACCAAGCGCTACAGCGAACTGCGCGCCGCGATCGACGGGGTCAGCGAGAAGATGCTCACGCAGACCCTGCGCGGCCTCGAACGCGACGGGTTGGTCACGCGCACCGTGCATCCGACGGTGCCGCCCAAGGTCGAGTACACGTTGACCGAGCTCGGCCGCACTCTCACCGCGCCGTTGGCGGTGATCCGGGACTGGGCCGAATCCCATATCAACGAGATCAACGACGCCAGGACGCGGTACGACGCCGAGGTGTAGAAACACCGGCTCCGGGGCATTCATCGGGCATGCCGGACTCATCCTCGGAACCCGACGACGCGACCGTCGACGCCGTCGGAAAGCTGGTCTTCGCCCTCGAAACGGTCGAGCAGGCGCGAGGTCACCTGTACGCCTTCCATCACCTCACGGGGACAGCCGACTTCGCGCTCGGCGAGGCCGTCGAGGGCCTCCGCAAGGCCGGGCACGCCGAGTGGGCGGAGCGGATCGAGACCGAGTTGATCGGGCTCAACGTCCTGCCGGAGCGGTGGACCTTTCAGCTGATCGAGGAGTACGACGACGGTTACTACGCGGCTTTTCGGGGGATGACGCGCGACGTCGCCGACGACCTGACCGGCGGACGGCGGCACCTGCACGAAGAACGCATCAAGCGGCGACGGCGCACCGAGGGACGGCCGGGCCACGAGATGGGGCGGCCGAGCGGCTGAGCTACTTGCAGGGGTCGTGCCCCCAATTCATCAGCGAATACCGCCAGGTCGTGTTCTCGACGTCGCCGGACGGTCGCTGCGCGAGGTGCCGGTGCACGTAGCCGACCACCTTGCGCATGTGCTGTTCGTCCTTTTCGGAGAGTTCCGCCTTCTTGGTGCGCAGGATCGTGACGATCCGGCGGCCTGACTCGTGGCCGACCGACTCGCCTCCGTCCTTGTGCTGCCCCGCTCGGCGGGACTCGTCGGTCGTCAGCCACTTCTCGAGTTCCGCCGCGGTCATGTTGACCGCTTCGCCGAACTCGGTCCGGATGTCCTTGTCTTCGCTCACAGTTTCTCCAGTGCCTCGGGCTTGTGCACCGCTTCGCCGCCGCTCTTGTCACTGCGCACCAGGTATTGCGGCTCCTCCTTGGACGCGCGCACGGTGCGGCCGCCCGCCTCTGTGTCGGAGGTGATCTCCTTCAGGACTTCACCTTCGGCGTGCCCGCCGTGACTGTTCCAGCGGACCTTGTCGCCTTTGCGGAATCGCTCGGTCATCGCACTCCTTCTCGTCGTGGACGGTCCGACGCGGGCCAGACGTAGGGCAGGTCGTCGGGGACGTCCGGGAAACTCGCGCGGTAGTGCTCGGGTTGTTTGCGGACGAGCGCGGACTGGTGGCTGCGGTGGAAGTCCGTGTCGCCGAGCCAGGGTGGAAGCTCTTTCGCCTCCGCGAGCCGGTCCTGGGCGCGGATCCGGTCCAGTCCGGTGGTGCGGAGCAGATCCAGCCGCAGTGTTTCGCGGCAGGTGTCCTGGTGACCGGTCTCGCACCAGACCTCGCAGATGTCCAAGCCGTACCGGACGAGCGCTTCCTCGTAGCCCGCCCACATCGCCGCGGCCGGATGGTGCCGCCAGCCGTACCCCGGCACCGTCAGCGCGCGCAGCACCTGGATCGTCTCGACCCGCTGCTTTCCGAGCCTCCGCTGGTCGAGGACGGAAGCGGAGGCCCGGAAGTCGGCGAACGGGAGAAAGGTCTGCACACTGGCGGCTTCCCGCGTCGTCGCGGGTTCAAACCGATCAGAAGATCGACCAGCCGGTCAGGGTGGTGAACCGGTCCAGCGCCGCGACACCCGCCACGGAGTTGCCGCGCGGGTCCAGTCCCGGGCTCCACACGCAGATCGCGCACCGGCCGGGGACGATCGCGACGATGCCGCCGCCGACCCCGCTTTTGCCGGGAAGCCCGACACGATAGGCGAATTCGCCCGCGGCGTCGTAGGTGCCGCAAGTCAGCATCACCGCGTTGACCCGCTTGGCCGCGCTCCGCTCGAGCAGCCTGGAACCGTCGTTGCACACGCCGTGTCGGGCGAGGAATACCGCAGCGCGCGCGACGTCGCCGCAGTTCATCGCGATCGAGCACTGGCGCACGTACTGATCGAGGACGGCGGGCACCGGATGACGCATGTTCCGGTACGACGCCATGAAATACGCGAGCGCGCGGTTGCGGTCGGCGTGGGCGGCCTCCGACGCGGCCACCTCGGCGTCGATCCCGATGTCGGCGCGGCCGCTTTCCTCGCGGAGGAACCGAAGCAGTGTCTCCGCCGCGTCGCCGTGGTGCGCCAGTTCGTCGGTCACCACGAGCGCGCCGGCGTTGATGAAGGGATTGCGGGGGATCCCGTCCTCGTTCTCCAGCTGGACCAGCGAGTTGAACGGGTTGCCGGACGGCTCGCGGCCCACCCGTTCCCACACCCCGTCGCCGTGGGAGAGCGCGAGCGCCAGGGTGAAGACCTTCGACATGCTCTGGATGGAGAACGGCGTCTCCCAGTCGCCGACGCCGTGCACCCCACCGTCCACTTCGGCCACCGCCATGCCGAACCGTCCGGGTTCGACCCTGGCCAGGGCGGGGATGTAGTCCGCGACGAAGCCGCGGCCGATCTCCGGCGCGACGTCGTCGGCGATCCGGTCCAGCAGCGCTGCGAGGTCCACGGCTGTAGCGTAGAAGCGCTCCTTCGCGCGCGAAGATCGGGGTTCGCCGGCGAACTTGTCAAATCGAAAAGGGAAATTCCGGTAAAACCACCAGAGTGACGGTCCGCACACCTTAAGTCTTCCTTAGCACCGTTGGTGACCTGCCGCACACGCTCTAGCGTCTGGCAACCATGGATTCCTCGCTGCTCACCGAAAAAGGTGAAAGCTACTCAAAAGCACTGGGCAACCGCCAAGTGCAGATGATCGCCATCGGCGGCGCGATCGGCGTCGGGCTGTTCCTCGGTGCCGGTGGCAAGCTCCACCAGGTCGGGCCGTCTCTGGTCCTGTCGTACGCGCTCTGCGGTATCGCCGCGTACTTCGTGATGCGCGCTCTCGGTGAGCTCGTGCTGCACGAGCCGACTTCCGGCAGTTTCGTCACCTACGCCCGCAAGTTCATCGGGCCGTGGGCGGGTTTCGCCTCCGGCTGGATGTACTGGGTGAACTGGGCGATGACGGGGATCGCGGAGATCACCGCGGTGGCCATCTATGTGCACAAGTGGCTGCCCGAAGTGCCGCAGTGGATCACCGCCCTGGTCGCGCTCGGTGTGCTGATCCTGGTGAACCTGCTTTCGGTGAAACTGTTCGGCGAGCTGGAATTCTGGTTCTCGGTGGTCAAGGTGCTGGCCATCGTGGTCTTCCTGGTCACCGCGGCCGGCCTGGTGCTCACCAGCGCCGACATCGGCGGCACCACGGCGGGCGTGCACAACCTGACCGCCCACAATGGATTCTTCCCGGCCGGCATCGGCATCGCGCTGATGACCCTGCAGGCGGTCATCTTCGCGTACTCGGCGATCGAGGTCGTCGGTATCGCCGCCGGCGAGACCAAGGATGCCCGCAAGGTGCTGCCGAAGGCCATCAACGGGGTCGTCTGGCGGATCGGCGTGTTCTACGTGGGATCCGTGCTGCTGCTGGCGATGCTCCTGCCGTGGCCCTTCTACAACGGCGGCGAGAGCCCGTTCGTCACCGTGTTCAGCAGGCTCGGGATCCCGGGCATCGGCGACGTGATGAACGCGGTCGTGCTCACCGCCGCGCTGTCCAGCTGCAACTCCGGGCTCTACTCGACCGGCCGCATCCTGCGCGCACTCGCGGACAAGGGTGAGGCGCCGAAGTTCGTCGGCCGGATGAGTGGCCGCCACGTGCCGTACGGCGGCATCCTGTTCACCTCGGGCGCGTACGTGCTGGGCGTGGTGCTCAACTACCTGGTGCCGAAGGACGCCTTCGACATCGCCATCGCGATCGCCTCGCTCGGCGTGATCACCACCTGGGCGACCCTGATCTTCTGCCAGATGCGGCTGCGTCAGGCGGCGCTGCGCGGCGAGCTGGAAAGGTCGTCCTACCGGATGCCTTGGGCGCCCTACAGCGGCTGGGCGACGCTGGGCTTCCTCGCGCTGGTGGTCGTCCTGATGGGCTTCTCCGACGGTGCCGAGAAGATCGCCTTCTACTCGATCCCGGTCCTGGTCGTGGTACTGGCGGTCGGCTGGCGGATCGTCGGGAAACGACAGCGGCAAGAGGTGCGCTGACTGATGACCCGCATTTCGTCCTCTGAATGCGTTGCCGCATTCAGAGGACGAAATGCGGTGATCAGCTGGAGGTCGGGAAGTGGAAACCGGCGGCGGAGTGCGGCCACCGCGTCGTGACGACCTTCGCCCGCGTGTAGAACCGGACGCCCGCCGGGCCGTGGATCGGGCTGTCCCCGATGAGGGAGTCCTTCCAGCCGCCGAAGGAGTAGTACGACATCGGCACCGGGATGGGCACGTTCACCCCGATCATCCCGACCTTCACCTCCCGCTGGAACCGCCGCGCCGCCTCGCCACTGCCGGTGAACACCGCGGTCCCGTTGCCGTACGGGTTCGCGTTGATCAGCGCGATCGCTTCGTCCAGCGTGGACACCCGCACGATCCCGAGCACCGGGCCGAAGATCTCGTCGCGGTAGGCGGCCATCTCGGTGGTCACATGGTCCAAAAGGGACGGTCCGACGAAGAACCCGTCCTCGTGCCCGGCGACCCGCAGCTCCCGCCCGTCGACGACCACGGTCGCGCCCTGTTCCGCGCCGAGGGTGACGGAGTCGATCACCCGTCGTCGCGCGGCCTCCGTGACCACCGGACCCATGTCGTTTCCCGCCTCGTGGCCGGGGCCGACCTTGATCTCGGCGGCCTTGCGCTCGAGGATCTCGATCAGCCCGTCACCGGCCGACCCCACGGCGACACCGATGGAGATCGCCATGCAGCGCTGCCCGGCCGAACCGAACGCGGCCGCCGTGAGATGGTTCGCGGCGTATTCCAGGTCGGCGTCGGGCAGGACGACGGCGTGGTTCTTGGCCCCGCCCAGCGCCTGCACGCGTTTGCCGGACGCCGTCGCGCGTTCGTGGACGTACTTGGCGATCGGGGTGGACCCGACGAACGACACGGCGGCGATATCGGGATACTCCAGGATCGCGTCGACCGCGACCTTGTCCCCGTTGACCACGTTGAACACGCCGTTCGGAAGCCCCGCCTCGGCGTACAGCTCGGCGACCAGCCGGGACGCGGACGGGACCCGCTCGCTGGGCTTGAGGACGAACGTGTTGCCCGCCGCGATGGCGATCGGGTGCATCCACAGCGGCACCATGATCGGGAAGTTGAACGGCGTGATCCCGGCGACCACCCCGAGCGGCTGCCGGAAGTCGTGCACGTCCACGTCCCGCGAGACCTGGTCGGAGAATCCGCCCTTCAGCGCGTCGGCGATCCCGCAGGCGTACTCGACGATCTCGCGCCCGCGGACGATCTCGCCGCGCGCGTCGTCGATCACCTTGCCGTGCTCGGCGGAGATGATCCGGGCGAGTTCGTCCTCGTGCTTCACCAGCAGCTCGCGGAAGGCGAACATCACTTTCGTCCGCTGTGACAACGACGAATCACCCCACGACTCGAACGCCTTCCCCGCGGCGGCCACCGCGGTGTCCACATCGGACGGTTCCGCGAGAAGCACCTCCGCCCGTGCGCGTCCCGCTGCCGGGTCGTACACCGGGGAGGTCCGGGTGGAGCCCGCCGTGGTCGCGGCGCCGTTGATCCAGTGGTCGATGGTCTTCACGCGTTGTCCTCCACAGGTGTTCACAGCAGTCCGACGGCCGTGTCGACGGCCTTGGCGACGTCGCCGTCGTGCGGGTAGAGCAGGGACCGGCCGACCACGAGGCCTTGCACGGTCGGCAGCGCGAGCGCGCGTTGCCAGGCGGCGAACGCGGCGTCGGGATCCTTGACCTCGCCGCCCAGCAGGACGGCGGGCAACGTCGAGGCGGCCAGCACGCGCTCCATGTCCTTCACCACCGGGAGTTTCAGCCACGTATAGGCCGACGAGCGGCCGAGTGCGGAGGCGATCGTGATCGAGCGGATCACGGAGTCGGGGGAGAGGTCGGTGCGGAGCCGTCCGTCGACCCAGTCCGCGAGGAACGGCTCGACCATCGCGATCAGTTTCCGGTCGGCCAGGTCGTTGACCGCCTTCGCGGTGTTCTCGAGGACGCTCGGCGTCGCCGGGTCGGTCAGGCAGATCCTGGTGAGCGTCTTGCCGCCGTCGAACCGCATCCGCTCGATCGTTTCGGCGTCGTAGCAGGCGAACCGGTCGTCGATCTCGAAACTCGATCCCGCGAGTCCGGTGCGGTTCATCGAGCCGATGACGGTCTTGCCGTCGAGGGCGCCGAGGAGCAGCAGGTCGTCGAGGATGTCCGGCGTCGCCAGCACGCCGGTGACCCCGGGACGTTCCAGCGCCAGGCCGAGGCGGTCGAGCAGTTCGCCGCGGTCGGCCATCGCGAGCGGGTCGGAGCCGACTCCGTTCGCGCCGCGAGCCGGATGGTCCGCGGCGATGATCATCGTGCGGCCCTTGTCGTTGAAGGGCGACTTCGCCCGGACGCGGGTCGCGGCGGCCACCGCGACGGCCCCCGGATCGCGCACCCGCGCGGTGACGATCCGGCGCACTGTGTCCGACAACTTCGTACCTCCCGGCTCGCGTGGTCCTGCGACCATCGCAAGCGGCGTGAGACTTTGTCAAGACATATGGACATAAGGTCATAGTGGCCGGTCGCGGTAGGCTCCGCGCATGAAACCCTGGGCGCCCGGCGAGATCGTGGTGGATCCGAACGGTCCGGAGCCGCTGTATTCGCAGGTCGCCCGGCAGATCGGCGCCGCCATCGAAGACGGCAGGCTGCCGAACGGCGCCAGGCTCGACAACGAGCTCGATCTGGCCGCGCGTCTGCACCTGTCGCGGCCGACCATCCGCCAGGCGATCCAGTCACTGGTCAACCAGGGGTTGCTCGTCCGCAAACGCGGTGTCGGCACGCAGGTCGTGCGCACCAAGGTCGCGCGGCCGCTCCGGCTGAGCAGCCTCTTCGACGACCTCAGCGAACTCGGCGACAAGCCGGAGTCCGTCGTCCTCGTCAACCGGATCGAACCCGCGGGCGACGACGCGATCGAGCATCTCGAGACACCGGGCCTGACCCACGTCCGGCGGCTGAAGCGGGTGCGTTCGACGGGCGGCGAGCCGCTGGCGATCATGAACAACTACCTGCCCGACGGCCTGATCGCCCCGGCCGACGACGAACTGCGGGACAAGGGCCTTTACCAGCTACTGCGCTCGGCCGGTGTCCGTCTGCACGCCGCCCAGCAGAACGTGGGGGCCCGGCAGGCGACCGAGGAGGACGCCGAACTGCTGGACGAGGAGCCGGGCGCGGCCCTGCTCACCATGCGCCGCACCACTTACGACGACTCGGGCAAGGTCGTGGAGTACGGATGGCACGTCTACCGCGCGTCGCGCTACTCGTTCAACCTCTCACTGACCAACAACGTCTGACGGTTCGCGTTCCAGGTCGGTCTCCAAGGCCGCGTACACCGAAGGACGGAACCGCCGCAGCCAGCCGGCGAGCGCGAGCCCGGCCAGCGCGACCACCAGGAGCAGCCACGGCAGGTGCGGGACGACGCCGTTGCTCGAGCCGACGAGTGTCGGGAAGTTGAGGATCGCCAGCGTCACGATCAGCCCGAGCCCCACCGCGCCCAGCCCGGGGGCGATCAGCGTCTTCGCGACCCGGTGATCCCGCGTCCGGCGGAAGTAGACCAGAATCGCCACCGCCGCGAACAACTGCAGAGTGAGGATCCCGAGCGTGCCGAAGCCGGTCATGCTCGCGGTGAGATCGGCGACCGGGTCGAGCCCGGCGAGCCGGAACGCCAGCGCCACCAACGAACCGAAGACCAACTGGGCGATCGAGGCGTAGCGCGGCGCGCCGTTGCGCGGGCTGGTCTTGCCCAGCAGCCGTGGCAGCACGCCGACCCGGCCCAGCGCGTACAGATAGCGGGTGGCCGAATTGTGCAGCGCCAGCAGCGCCGCGAACAGGCTGACCACCAGAAGCAGCAACATCACCTTCGTCAACGGGCCGCCGAGATACTCCTGCGCGACCGACAGCACGAGGTCCCCGCTCGACAGGTGTGCGGCGGCCACGTCCTGCGCCTGCTCGGCGCCGATCGCGCTGACCACGGCCCAGGTCGTGAACGCGGCGAACACCCCGATGAACCCGATCGCGATGTAGGTCGCCCGGGGGATCGTCCGCTGGGGATCCTTGGCCTCCTCGCCGAACAGCGCCGTCGCCTCGAACCCGATGAAAGCGTTGGCGGCGAACAACAACGCCAGACCGCCCGCCCCCTGGAACACCACGGACGGGCTGAACGCGGCGAACGAGAAGCCGTGCCGGAACAGCACGCTGAAGTCCATGATCAGCAGGATCGACACTTCGAGGATCAGCGAGACACCCAGCACTTTCGCACTGACCGCGATTCCCCGGCGGCTGAGCAAGAGGACCAGCACGACCGAAAGCGCGCTCCAGAACAGCCAATCGAGTTTCAGGCCGAAGACGTCGTCGATCGCCGTGGAGGTGAAGAACCCGCTCGTGCCGATCGCGCCCGCGACGAAACAGTTGTAGCCGAGCATCGCGACGAACCCGGCGACGAGACCCGGCGTCCTGCCCAGCCCCTTGACCACGAAGGCGTAGAAGCCGCCCGCGCTGGTGAGCACCCGCGACATCTGCGCGTAACCGACGGCGAACAGCAGCAGAACGACTGTCGCCAGCAGGAACGCCGCGACCATGCCGCCGCCGTTCCCGACCGCGATGCCGATGGCCGCGATCACGATCATCCCGGTCAAGGGCGCGACCGCGGCGAGCACGAGGAAGACGATGCCCGGCACGCCCAGTACGTTCTTGGCGAGCGACGTGTCGTCTCGGCTCATGCGGTGCTCCTCGTCTCGGCTGGACGGCCAGTATGGGAGCGGTGGGGGCGCCGGGCTTTGCCTTTGCGTGCGCGGCGCTTGTTCGTCAGCGCCTGGCCTGCCGGCTGTCGGTGGCGGGGCGTCGTGTCTCTAGAACCCCTTCGGCCCTGGTGGTGGGTCGGGTTGGTCGTGAGTGGCGTTTCGGGTTCTAACCCGAAACGCCACTCACGACCCCCTCGTGAAATCGCCCATCCAGGCATCAATCAGACATTGGGTCAGCGAAAGTGTCGGCTCCTGTCGGCCAGGGCAGCCGAGCGCGTAACCTGCGGCAATCCTCCCGCTTACGATCAAGACCCCCATCCAAGATCAACTTGAGCTACGTGGCATTGGGTTGGAACCGTCCCTATCACTCACGACCGCGGTTCGGGAAAGGAAGGCCATCCGTGCGGCTTGTCCAGGATTTCGATGGTCGCCTGATCGACCAGGAAATACTGGCCGCCGTCCTCGCGCGGATTCGTGTAGGCGGCGGTCGCGACCAGACGGCCGAAGTCGGCCATCACCGCGATGGGATAGCCACCGTCGAAGACTTCGCCGTGCGCGGCCGTCGCGACGGTCCCGGTCTCGTACCAGGTGACGAAATACTGCGCCGGGCCGGTTTCGAAGACGCGCAGTGTCGCCTCCTTCTGCCGGACACCGGCGAAATCACCGGAAACGCCGGTCCAGATCATCGTCGTCCGGTCCGCGTAGTGCTGCTCCAGCACGTTCCCGGAGCCGTAGTGGAAGTTCGCGCGGAGCCCGACGAGGTCGGTGGTGAGCGGATGGGTCCCGGTCACGGGGAAGAAGCGGACGTCGAGTTGCACGGGCTGAAACCTCCGGATCGCTGGTATCCGCAGGTTTAGCAGCCCGAAGCAGCTCGATCGTTGTCCGGCGAAGCGATCCTGTTGTCGGTGAACGCGAGGATCAGTCGAACATGCCGGGCTGGTAGTCGCCCGCAGGCGTCCGGGCGATGACGTTGAGCCGGTTGTACGCGTTGATCGTGGCGACCAGCGCGATCAGGGCACCGATCTGCTCGTCGTCGTAGTGCTTGCGCACCTGCGCCCAGGTCTCGTCGCTGACACCGTGGTGCGCGTCGGCGATGCGGGTGCCCTCCTCGGTGAGCGCCAAGGCCGCCCGCTCCGCCTCGGTGAAGACATTCGCTTCCCGCCAGGCTGCGACCAGGTTGAGCCGCACCGAGGTCTCGCCGGCGTGCGCGGCGTCCTTGCTGTGCATGTCGGTGCAGAAGCCGCAGCCGTTGATCTGGCTGGCGCGCAGCTTCACCAGTTCCTGGGTCGCGTGCGGCAGCGAGGATTCCTCGATCGGACGGTTCGCGGCGCCGAGACGCTTGACGTACTTGAGGATGACTTCGTTCTCGAACAGGTTGACGCGCGGTTCCATGATCTTTCCTCTCCGTCGGTTCCTGCACACATGACGAGCGGGCTGGAGAGGTTGTGACAGCCTTCGGCGTGACGCCGGTCACGCGGGATTCGCCGCCCGGCGATGGGGTACCCGCCGGGCATGGGCAACCGTCTGGCCAGCGCCGTCTCGCTGTTCACCGCGGTCGGGACCGGGCTCTGCTTGATCGTGGGGCTGATCGCCCTGATCCGGCATTGGTCGCCGGGATATCCGGCGATCTGGTGCGCCGCGCTGGCCGTGGCCGTCGGCTTCAATCTGTGGGCGGCGAAGGGGAGTGAAGGAGATCGGCGAGGATCTCGGCGCCGTCGACGACGCGCGGGCCTGGCCGGTTGAAGTAGGCCGGTCCGTCCAAGATGTGCACGGCCGGGATGTCGTCCCAGCCCGGCAAACCGGTCAGCAGCGGTAATTCCGCCTCGGTCCGCTCCGGCGGGAAGCCGCAGGGCATGAGCAGCAGCACGTCGGGTCGCGCCTCGGCGACAGCGTCCCAGGTGATGGGGCGAGTGTGTTCGCCCGCGGCGGCGAGCAGAGGGACGCCACCGGCGGCCTCGATCTGCTCCGGGACCCAGTGCCCGGCCGGCCAGAGCGGGTCGAGCCATTCGATGGCCGCCACCTTCGGCCGCGGTCGTCCCGCGACGCGGCCCCGGACGGCCTCCCAGCGTTCCCGGAGAAGACGAGCCTCGGAAGCCGCACGTTCGGGAACACCCAGTACCTCACCGAGCGTGGCCAAACAGCTGAAGACGCCGTCGAGCGTTCGCGGTTCGAGGCTGACCACCCGCGTGTCGCCGTCCAGCGTGCGCACGGTCTCCGAGACCTGCCGGTAGGAGACCGCGCAGACGTCGCAGAGGTCCTGTGTGAGCACGACGTCGGGTTCGGCCTCCGCGAGCAGCGCGGCGTCGAGGGAGTACAGGGCCGAACCGCGATGCTCGCCGCCGACGGCCGCCGAAATCTCCCGGCTCGACAGCACGTCGTGGTCGATCGTGCTGCTCGTGACCACCGGGACGTCGTCCAGCGCGCCGGGTGGCCAGTCGCATTCGTGGGTCCGGCCGGCCAGAGACGGCAGGAGCCCGAGGGTCGCGATGAAGTCGGTCGCGGCGGGGAGCAGCGAGACGATCCGCATCCGCCCACGGTAGGCGACCCGTCCATCCTGCACATCCGCGCGGGGCAAATGCGTGAAAGTGCGCTAACAGAGCATTGACGTTGCACAAAACTGCACCTAACGTGACAGGTATTGCGCACAACTGGCACGGATGGGGAGTTCATGAGCGGGACCTTCATGGCGGCGGAGATCGCGAGCCAGCCTGGCTGCTGGCGGGAAGCGGCGGCGCTGGCCTCGGCGAACAGTGACCTGCTGCCGCCGCCGGGCGCGCGGGTCGCGATCGTCGGCTGCGGCACGTCGTGGTTCATCGGCCAGGCGTACGCCGTCCTCCGGGAGTCCGCCGGGCACGGCGAGACCGACGCCTTCGCCGCGTCCGAGTTCCCGTCCGTCCGGACTTACGACCACGTCGTGGCGCTGACCAGGTCGGGTACGACGACCGAGGTCCACGCCTTGCTGGCGAAGCTCCGGGGCAAGACGCCGACCATCGCGATCACCGGCGTGCCGCGCGAGATCGAGACCGCCGCGGACACGATCGTCGACCTCTCCGTGGTGGACGAGCGCTCGGTCGTGCAGACCCGGTTCGCCACGACGGCGCTGGCGATGCTGCGCGCCCATCTCGGCGAAGACCTGACCGTGGTCGCCGACCAGGCCGAACGCGTACTCGCCGAACCGCTGCCCGACGAACTCGTCGCCGCGGAGCAGTTCAGCTTCCTCGGCACCGGCTGGTCCGTGGGCATCGCGAACGAGGCCGCGCTCAAGTTCCGCGAGGCCTGCCTGCTGTGGACCGAGTCGTACCCGGCCTGGGACTACCGGCACGGGCCGATCAGCATCAGCGAACCCGGCCGGGTGACCTGGATGTTCGGGCAGGCGCCGGAAGGGCTGGCCGACGACGTCGCCCGCGCGGGCGGCCTGTTCGTCGAGAGCGGCCTGGACCCGCTGGCGGATCTGGTCCGCGCGCAGCGTGTCGCCGGGGCCATCGCCGCCCGCAAGGGACTCGACCCGGACAACCCCCGCAGCCTCACCCGTTCCGTCGTCCTGACCTGAAAGCCCGTTGGCGGAGCTGTGAGGTATTCGGAAAAGTGACCGGACGCGTGAACTCGCCCCGGCCGAAGGCCCCGCTATCGCGGTCGCGGGTTCACCGACAGACAATGAGGTCGCCGTGATCGTCACCGTCACGCCGAACACCGCGCTGGACGTCACGTACACAGTGGACGGTCTGCGGCCCGGTGACGTGCACCGGGTGCGGGACGTGCGGTATCGGGCGGGCGGCAAGGGCGTCAACGTCGCCCGCGTGCTGCACACGCTCGGTGCCGACGTCCGCGCGATCTTCACGGCCGGTGGCTCGACGGGAGCCGCCGTCGTGGGTGATCTCGCGGCGGCGGGCATCGCGGCGGGCGTCGTTCCGATCGGCGGCGAAACCCGGCGCACCACCACGGTTCTCGCGGGCGACGGATCGGTCACGCTGCTCAACGAGCCAGGGCCACGGCTCACCGGGGACGAATGGCAAGCGCTTGCGGCGGCCGTCCGGGCTCGGAAGCCGGACGTGCTCGTCTGCTCGGGCAGCCTGCCGCCGGGAGCCGGGGGATACGCCGGGCTCTTCAGTGACGCACCGTCCATTTTGGACACTTCCGGCGATGCGCTGCTCGCCGGACTGGCCGGGAAGCCGACCGTGGTCAAACCGAACACGGACGAGCTGCGCGAGGTCACCGGCCTGCGTGACCCGGTGGCCGCCGCGGCCGAACTCCGCAAGGCAGGGGCGGGCGCCGTCGTCGTCTCGCTGGGGCCCGAGGGACTGCTGGCGGTGACCGGATCCGGCACCTGGCACGCGGCGCCGTCCACTGTGCTCCGCGGCAACACCACTGGCGCGGGTGACGCCGTCGTCGCGGCACTGGCGCTGGGGCTCAGCCGCGTCGAACCGTGGCCGGACATCCTGCGCCGTGCCGTCGCGTTGTCCGGGGCGGCCGTGCTCGGCCCGCTCGCCGGCGACGTCGACCTGGCGCACTACCAAGCCGAACAGGGGCTGGTCGCCGTGCGCGCCCGCCCGGACTAGGAGAACTGCCATGCCTCTGGTGGGAACCGGGGAAATCGTCGGAGCCGCCGCGGTGGCCAGGCGCGGCTGCGGCGCGTTCAACGCGATCCAGCTCGAACACCTCACCGCCATCGTCGACGGCGCGGCCGCGGCGGAAGCGCCGGTGATCGTGCAGCTGAGCCAGAACGCCGTGAAGTACCACGGCTCGCTGGCGCCGGTCGGCGCGGCGGCGCTGGCCATGGCCAGGAGTGCGGACACGCCGGTCGCGGTGCATCTCGACCACGCCGAATCGGCCGACCTCGTCCGCGAGGCGGTCGCGCTCGGCTTCGGCTCCGTCATGTTCGACGCGTCCAAACTGGACTACGCCGACAATGTGCGTGCGACCCGCGAAGTCGCCGCGTACTGCCACGACCACGGCGTGTGGGTGGAGGCCGAACTCGGGGAGGTCGGGGGCAAGGACGGCGTCCACGCACCCGGCGCGCGCACGGATCCGGACGAGGCGGCGGAGTTCGTCGCGTCCACCGGGGTCGACGCGCTCGCGGTGGCGGTGGGCAGTTCGCACGCCATGCTCACCCGTGACGCCGCATTGGACTTCGAGCTGATCGCAAGGCTGCGGGAGCGGGTGCCGGTACCGCTGGTACTGCATGGTTCGTCCGGCGTGCCCGACGACGGGCTGGCCGAAGCCGTGCGAGCGGGGATGACGAAAATCAATATCGCCACCCAGCTCAACAAGGTGTTCACCGCGGCCGCGGCGGAGGATTGGCGTGCGCATCCGGAGCGCGTCGACCCCCGGAAATACCTCGGTGCCGGGCGCGCCGCGGTCGCCGTCGAGGTGCGGCGACTGCTGGGAGTGCTCAAGCTTGATCAGGTTGAACCGGTCAAGGTGACGATTGAGCAGACTTTGCGCGATTGACTGTTGACATGTGCGCGAAACCTCACAAAACTGCGCAACAACAAGCAGAACTTGTGTGATCTTCGATCCAGGTGGTGGCGGATGCGGGTAGGCAGGCTCACGGCATTGACGGCAGGGGCGGCGCTCCTGCTCGCGGGATGCGGCGGCGGGGACGTGGCCGGTGGCACCGGCGAGAACGCGCTCCCGGGCGTCGACCAGTTCCTCAACGCGCCCTGTCCGGAGGCGGGGGTGAAACCCGTGACGGACAAGGAGTTCACGTACTGGTCGATGTGGACGGCCGACGAGCCGCAGGGCAAGGTCCTCCAGAAGGCCTTCAAATGCTTCCAGGAGAAGACCGGCGTCAAGGTCGACGTGCAGTGGCTGGGCCGCAAGGCCTACACCCAGAACCTGGTGCCCGCGCTGAACACCGACGCGGTACCGGACCTGTTCGACCAGGACGTCAGCAAGGTCGGCGCGGCGGTGATGACGCCGGGCGGCACGCAGAGCGTCGACGACGTGTTCGCGATGAAGGTCGGCGAGGGCGACAAGACCGTCAAGGACGTACTTTCGCCAAGCTCGTACGACTTCCCGCAGAACAAGGACCGCGAGGGCCACAACTTCATGGTCCCGTACACGATCCAGTCGAGCGCGTGGTGGTTCAACAAGGACACCGCCGGCGACATCCAGCAGCCGAAGACGATGGACGAGCTGATCGGCCTGTTCGACAAGGCCAAGGCCGACGGCAAGGCCGCCATCAGCCTCGACGGCGACATCCCGTTCTACAACATGTACTTCTACACCCAGCTCGCCGAGCGGTACGTCGGCGCGGGCGGGCTCTACAAGGCCGCCACCGACAAGACCGGCCAGGCGTGGAAGACCGAGCCCGGTTTCCTCAAGGCGGCCACCGAAACCGCGAAGCTGCCCAAGTACTTCATCGACGGCTGGGACGCGGCGAAGTTCCCGCAGGTGCAGCAGCGCTGGGCCGACGGCGATTCCCGGTTCCTCTACGTCGGCAGCTGGGCGCCGAGCGAGACCCGTGAATACCTGGACAAGCAGGGAGCCGGGACGAAGATCAACTACGGCTCCTTCCAGTTCCCGATGCCCGAAGGCGCCACGCACGACACCGTCGAGCAGATGTCGATCGGCTTCTCGGTGACCAAGAAGGCCAAGCACGCCGAGGCGGCCAAGGCGTTCATCGCCTACTTCCTCAACAAGGACCTGCTCGCCGGCATCCCGATCGTGGCCGACAACCTCGTGCCGCGCGCCGACCTCGCCGTGCCGGACGACCTCAAGCAGGTCAAGGCCGCGCTGGACGACCCGAAGAAGGAGCACGTCCTGCAGTACGACGGGATCGACGGCATCGCCGGCGGCAAATGGCAGACCGACGTCTTCGACCCCGCCGACATCGCGCTGCTGAAGGGCCAGATCACCCCGCAGCAGTTCGTGGACCAGCTCGCCACCAAGGGCGCCGAATTCTGGAAGAACCAGGGCTGATGGCGACAGTCACGACTCCGGCGACACCGCCGGCGCGGGCCGTGAAGGCCGGGGCGCACCTGAGTCGCAAGAAACGGCTGTTCTGGCCGTTCGCCGCGCCGGCGCTGGTGTTGTACCTGGCCTTCCTGGTCCTGCCGACGATCGCGACCGTCGTGCTGAGCTTCACCAGCTGGGCCGGCGCGGGGGACACGCCGGAACCCAACGGCGTCACCAACTACACGCAGATGTGGGCGAGCGACTCGTTCCAGTACGCCTTCCGCAACACGCTGATCTACGTGTTCCTCGGCGGGATCGGCACGTTCGCGCTGGCGTTCCTGTTCACCATGGTGTTGCGGGACATGAAGGGCGGCAAGATCGTCCGCGCGATCCTGTTCTTCCCGAACATCGTGGCGCCGGTCGCGCTCGGCATGTTCCTCGGCTTCGTCTTCAAGTACCAGCCGGGGAAGCAGGGCCTGGCGAACTACGTGCTGGAAAGCCTCGGCGCGGACGCGGCGAAGTTCCTCGCACCGTCCAATGTGACCGGTGTGGTGACGGCTTCGCTGATCTGGGCCAGCTCGGGTTTCTACATCACCATCCTGATGGCCGCGGTCGACCGCATCCCGCCGTATCTCTACGAGGACGCAGAGCTGGGCGGCGCTTCGCCGTGGCAGAAGTTCAAGAACATCACGCTGCCGATGACCTGGGACGTCGTCGGTGTCGCCGGGGTGCTGTGGACGATCAACGCGCTCAAGATCTTCGAGCTGGTGTTCGTACTCGCCGGTCCGGGCACCTACGCCCCGCCCAACGAGGCGTGGACGCTGGGGATCTACGTGTTCGACCGGACCTTCGGCTCGAACGGCACACCGGACTTCGGTGCCGCGTGTGCCTGCGCGGTGGCGATGATCGCACTGGTGTCCGTGCTCGTCGTCCTGCTCCGCCGGTTGATGCGCCGTGACGCGATCCAGTTCTGAGGGAGATCACATGTCCGTCACCGACGTCGAGGCGCCTGCGCGCCCGTCGCCGAAACCGGTGCGCAAGCCGCCACGCAAACCGCGTCCGGCGCCCGGCTCCAAGCGGTTCAGCCCGTTGCGGGTACTGGGTTCCACGATCGTGTGGCTGTTCACCGCGGGCAACATCCTGGTGCTGTACTGGCTGCTCACGGCGTCGTTCAAGACACCGGTGGAGATCTTCACCAAGCCGTTCGCCCTGCCGTACCAGTGGTTCCATGTCGGCAAGCCGTTCCGGAACTTCATCTACGCCTGGAACAACGCCGGCTTCGGGCAAGCCGTGCTGACCACCGTGCTCCTGGTCGGGCTGGCGACGGTCGTGACCGTCGCCGTCTCGGCGCCCTGCGCGTACGCCCTGACCAGGCTCGGTGTCCGCGGTGCCGGCCCGATGACGAATGTCGTCGCGATCGGGATGGGCGTGCCGTTCCAGACGGTCATCATCCCGCTGTTCGTGGTGCTCAGCAAAGTGCACCTGGACAACGAGTACGGCCTGTTCGTGCTGTACGTGGCGCTGTCGATCCCGTTCACGGTGTTCCTCATGACGGGGTTCTTCCGGTCGCTGCCGGACGAGCTGGAGGAGGCGGCCGCGCTCGACGGTGCGTCGCCGACGCGCACGTTCTTCTCGGTCATGCTGCCGCTGACCCGCGGCGGCATGATCACCGCGCTGACGCTGAACGCCATCGGCCTGTGGAACGAGACGCTGCTGGCGATCGTGTTCCTCAAGGACCAGGCGCACTTCACGCTCTCCCGCGCGCTCTTCACCTTCTACGGGGCCGCGAGCTACCAGTCGGAGTACGGCGGCCTGATCGCCGGGGTGGCGATCGTCGTGCTCCCGATGCTCGTGCTCTACCTCGTGCTCGCCCGCCGGATCATCACCGGCCTGACCCTCGGCGCCGGAAAGTAGGACCTGATGGCCACCGTGACCTTCTCCGACACCACCCGGTTCTACGCCGGAGTCGAACGCCCCGCGGTCGACGGACTCGACCTCGAGGTCGCCGACGGCGAGTTCCTGGTGCTGGTCGGCCCGTCCGGCTGCGGGAAGTCGACCACCTTGCGGATGCTCGCCGGGCTGGAGGGCGTCGACGACGGCTCCATTCACATCGGCGACCGCGACGTCACCGAACTGCCGCCGAAGGACCGGGACATCGCGATGGTGTTCCAGAACTACGCGCTCTACCCGCATATGACGGTGGGGGAGAACATCGGCTTCCATTTGAAGCTGGCGAAGATGGCCAAGGCCGAACGCGAACGCAAGGTACGCGAGGCCGCGGCCGTGCTCGACCTGACCGATTACCTGGACCGCAAACCCGCGAAGCTGTCCGGCGGGCAGCGGCAGCGCGTCGCGATGGGCCGGGCGATCGTGCGCGAGCCCAGTGTGTTCTTGATGGACGAGCCACTGTCCAATCTGGACGCCAAGCTCCGGGTGCAGACCCGGACCCAGATCGCCTCCCTGCAGCGGCGGCTGGGCATCACGACGCTGTACGTCACGCACGACCAGGTCGAGGCGATGACCATGGGGGATCGGGTCGCCGTGCTGAAGGACGGGATCCTGCAGCAGTGCGACACCCCCGTCGGGCTGTTCGCCAAGCCGGTCAACGTGTTCGTCGCCGGGTTCATCGGCTCGCCCGCGATGAACCTGCTGGAGACCACTGTGGACAGCGACGGCGCCGTCGCCGGGGGTACGCGGCTGCCGCTGACCCCGGCCCAGCGTTCGGCGCTGACCGGCCCCGGCATCGTCGCCGGTGTCCGGCCCGAGGGCTGGACGATCGGGGACGGCGGTTTCGAGGCCGTCGTCGAGGTCGTCGAGGAACTGGGCAGCGACCAGTACCTGTACTGCCGGGACGGCGACCGCGTGCTGACAGTCCGCACGCCGGGCATGGCCCCTTGGCAGCGCGGCGAACCGATCTTCCTGACGCCGCAACCGGGCGCGGTGCACCTGTTCGACGCCGCCACCGGCGATCGGCTCCCGGACGCATGACCCGCCTGTACCGCACCGGGCTGGTGCTCCCGGCCGCCGAGCTGGGGCCGGAGAACCCGTTGCCGCCGCTCCGGAAGCCCGAAGCGGTGGCGAAGGTGTCCAATGTGGATGAGCTGCCGCCGGATCTGGCGGAGAACATCGGCTACGGCCGCCTGGACACGCCGTTGCCGTGCCTGCTGCAGGACGCCTACACCCGCGAGCGCACGGAACGCGAGCTCCCGGCGTTGGTGCTGGAGAACGACAAGCTGCGCGCCACGGTGCTGCCTTCGTTGGGCGGGCGGCTGTACTCGCTGGTCCACAAGCCGTCCGGCCGCGAACTGCTCTACCGCAATCCGGTGTTCCAGCCCGCGAACCTCGCTTTACGGGACGCGTGGTTCGCGGGTGGTGTCGAGTGGAACCTCGGGAGCACCGGGCATACGACGCTGACCTGCGAACCGATGTTCGCCGCGGAGATCGAGGGCCCGGACGGCACGCCGGTGCTGCGGCTGTGGGAGTGGGAACGCACCCGCGACCTGCCGTACCAGATCGACTTCTGGCTGCCCGACGGCTCGGATCACCTGCTCGTGGCCGTGCGGGTGCGGAACCCGCATCCCTACGACGTCCCGGTGTACTGGTGGTCGAACATCGCGGTGCCACAGAACGAAGGCACCCGAGTGCTGGCGCCCGCGACCCAGGCTTGGCACTACGGCTATTCGGGGCGGCTCGACCTGGTCGACGTGCCCGGCGAGCTCACGTATCCGGCTCGTGCCGAGGCCGCGGCGGACTACTTCTTCGAGGTGGCCGGAAGGCCGTGGGTCGCTGCTGTCGAGGCTGACGGTACGGGGCTGGCGCAGTCGTCCACTGGTCGGTTGCGCGGTCGAAAGCTGTTCCTGTGGGGCGAGTCCACCGGTGGACGCCGCTGGCAGGAGTGGCTGGCTCCCGGCGCCGGCGGCTACCTGGAGATCCAGGCCGGGCTGGCTCGCACCCAGTTGGAGCACTTGCGCTTGCCGCCGGGGGAGAGCTGGGACTGGCTGGAGGCTTACGGTCCGGTCGCCGCGGATCCGGCCGCGGTGCAAGGGGAAGACTGGGCGACGGCGCGCGAGGCTGTGGCCGCCGGTCTGCCGTCGGCGGAAGCCCTGGACGAGTACCACGGCGACTGGCGGAAGATCGCCGACGTCACCCCGGAATCCTTCCTGGCCACCGGTTCCGGCTGGGGCGCGCTGGAGAACCGGCGCGCGCCGATGTGCCTGCCCGGCACGCCGTTCCCGGACGAGTCGCTCGGGCCGGAGCAGGAGCCGTGGCTCGCGTTGCTCGACGGGACGCCGCCGGACGGTGATCCGCTCGCGGTGCCGCCGCCGACGCTGGTGAACCGGTACTGGGCGGATCTCATGGAGTACGCGCCGAAGAACTGGCTGACCTGGTACCACCGCGGTGTCGCGCACTGGGCGGCCGGACGGCATTCGGACGCGGTCGGCGCCTGGCGCGAGTCCGTCTCGGCGGCCGAGAACCCTTGGGCGCTGCGGAATCTCGCGGTCGTCACGGCCGGGCACGAAGCCGCCTGGCTGTACCGGCGCGCGGTCGCCCTCGCGCCGTCACTGCGTCCTCTGGTCGTCGAGGCCATCGCGGCGCAACTCGCCGCGGGGCTCCCGGACGAAGCGAGCGAGCTGCTGGACGGGCTGCCCGTGGAGGGGCGGATCGCCCTGCTGACCGCCCGCACCCGGCTCGCCCTCGGCGACGTCGCCGGCGCCAAGGCCGTGTACGACACCGGTTTCGAGGTCGTGAACATCAGGGAAGGGGAAACGTCCTTGTCCGACACCTGGGCAGCGGTTTCCGAGGAACCGCTGCCGGAAGAGCACGACTTCCGGATGAAGTGACCGGCCGGGCCGCTCGACCGGTATGCCGCTCGCGGCGGACAACCGCGATGCAGCATACTGCTCGAAACAGTGGCCAACAGCGCAACGTCATGCGCGATAGGCCGCAGCGAGCTAGGAGTGGCGCCGATGGCCCGGCACGAACGGCTGAGCACCCTGCTGGACCTGCTGGGGCAGCGGGAAAAGATCGACGTCGAGGACGTGGCCGAGGAGCTGAACGTCTCCGCGGCCACGATCCGGCGCGACCTCGATCACCTGGCGGAGCAGCAGTTGCTCACCCGCACCCGAGGTGGTGCGGTGGCCAACGATCTCGCCTACGACCTGCCGCTGCGGTACAAGACCGCGCGGCACGTGCCCGAGAAGCAGCGGATCAGCGTCGCCGCGGCGGCGCTCGTCGCGCAGGGCATGGTGGTCGGCCTCAACGGCGGGACGACCACGGCCGGCGTCGCGCGGTCGCTGGCCACGCGGTCCGATCTGGCCGGTCTCCGTGATTCGCCCGGGCTGACGGTGGTCACCAACGCACTGAACATCGCGCACGAACTCGCGGTCCGGCCGCATGTGAAGATCGTGGTCACCGGCGGGGTCGCGCGTCCGCAATCGTTCGAGCTCAGTGGTCCGCTGGCGACTCGCGTGCTCAGCGAACTCACGATCGACCTGCTGTTCCTCGGCGTCGACGCGTTCGATGCCGACGCCGGCGCCTTCGCGCATCACGAGGGCGAGGCGAGTATCAACCGGCTGATGGTCGAGCGGGCGGAACGCGTCGTCGCGGTCGCCGACGGATCGAAGCTGGGCCGCCGCGCGTTCGCGCGGATCTGCGCGACTCCCCAGGTGCACGCGCTGGTGACCGACTCCAACGCCGATCCGAAGGTGCTGCGGGCGTTCGAGGCCGCCGGCGTCGAGGTCCAGGCGGTCTGACCAAGTCCGTGAAGGCCCCCTTCCCTACCTTGAGGGTAGGGAAGGGGGCCTTCACGTCTTTTGCGCACTCCTTGTGAAATAAGGATCTTCGGCGACCCGACGAAAGTCGGCAGCACCGCTTCGGCGGATGACTTTGCGCGAACCGTGCGCTATACAGAGACCATCTTGCGTATTCATGCGCGAAAGGTGTCTCGAATGAGCAGAGTTGCGCAATCCCTGAGTTGTTTGGCCGCAGTGGCCTTACTCGGGCTTTCCCCGGTCGCCGCGCACGCCGATCCGGCCGCGGCGGCATCCGGCAAGCTGGGCGATCTGACCGGGATCTCCGGCGACGGCGCCATGGTCACCCTGAATTCGGGAAGCGCCGCGGTGCGCGTCAGCTTCCCGGCCGAAGGCGCCGTCCGGGTCTGGCTGGCGCCGGACGGCACGTTCACCGATCCGGCCGGGAGCAAGATCGTGCTGCCGCGCACGGGTGACCCGGTCACGCCGAAGAGGACCGACAAGGGGGACTACTGGGCGGTCTCCACGGCCAAGGCCACGCTGCGGGCGTACAAGAACCCGTTGCGGCTCGCGTTGTACGACGGCGCGGACCGCAAGCGGCTTTGGGAGGAGTCGGCACCGCTGTCCTGGACCGGCAAACAGACCACGCAGACCCTGGCGCGAACCGCGACCGAGCAGTTCGTCGGCGGCGGCGAGCAGAACGGCCGCTTCAGCCACCGCGACCAGACGATCCGGATCTTCGCCGACTACAACTGGAACGACGGCGGGGCCCCGAATTCGCAGCCGTTCTACGCCTCCACGGCGGGATACGGTGTGCTGCGCAACACCTTCGCGCAAGGCACCTACGCCTTCACCGAGCCGGTGCGCACCACGCACGACGAGCGCCGCTTCGACGCGACGTACGTCGTCGGCGACGGGCTCAAGGACGTCATCTCCGGCTACACCGATCTGGTCGGGAAGCCTTTCCTGCCACCGCTCTACGGTCTCGAACACGGTGACGCCGACTGCTACCTGCACAACGCCAACCGCGGTGAGCGGCACACCCTGGACGCGGTGAAGGTCGCGGAGGGGTACACCGAGCACGGGATGCCGAACGGCTGGATGCTGGTCAACGACGGCTACGGCTGCGGATACGAAAACCTCCAGCAGACCGGCGAAGGCCTCCGCAAGAACAACATGCAACTCGGGCTGTGGACCGAGGACGGCGTGCCGAACCAGGTCGAGGAGGTCAAGGCCGGGGTCCGGGTCCGCAAACTGGACGTCGCGTGGGTCGGCCCGGGATACCAGTTCGCGCTGGACGCGTGCGACACCGCGCACAAGGGCATCGAGGACAACAGCGACGCGCGCGGTTTCGTCTGGACACCGGTCAGCTGGGCGGGCGCCCAGCGCTGCGGCGTGCTGTGGAGCGGCGACCAGGCCGGTTCCTACGACTACATCAAGTGGCAGATCCCGACTTACGCCGGCGCCACGACGTCGGGGATCGCGTACAACACCGGCGACATCGACGGCATCTTCGGCGGCAGCCCGCAGACCTACGTCCGCGACCTGCAGTGGAAGGCGTTCCTGCCGGTCTCGATGACGATGGACGGCTGGGCCGCGTCGGACAAGCAGCCGTGGCGCTACGGCGAGCCGTACACCTCGATCAACCGCAAGTACCTGCTGCTCAAGGAGCGGCTGCTGCCCTACACCTACAGCCATTCGGTGGAGGCGCACAAGACCGGCGTCGGCCAGGTCCGCCCGCTGGCGCTCGAGTACCCGGACGACCCGAACGTCTGGGGCGACAAGGCGAAGTACGAGTTCCTGTCCGGCAAGGATTTCCTGGTCGCGCCGGTGTACGAGAACTCGACCGTGCGCAACGGCATCTACCTGCCGAAGGGCACCTGGGTCGACTACTGGAGCGGCAAGACCTACACCGGTCCGACCACTGTGGACGGTTACGACGCGCCGCTCGACACGCTGCCGCTGTTCGTCCGCGCCGGGGCCGTGGTGCCGATGTGGGCCGAGGGCACGAAGTCGTGGCAGACCAGGGACAAGGGCGTGCTCGACCTCGACGTCTACCCGCAGGGCAAGGGTTCGTTCACGCTCACCGAGGACGACGGCGTGACCAGGGCGTACAAGAACGGCGACCAGGCGAAGCAGACGTTCACCGTCGACGCGCCGACGTCCGGCCTGGGCACGGTCACGGTCGGGATCGGCGCCAGTTCCGGTTCCTACGCCGGGAAGCCCGCGTCGCGGAACTACCAGCTGACAGTCCACACGGGAAGCAGGCCCGCGACGGTTCTGGCCGGGACCTCGATCCTGCGGCAGTACGGCAGCAGGGCCGAACTGGACGCGGCGGCGTCGGGCTGGTGGTTCGACCCGGCCGCCGGCGGGGTCGTGCGGGTCAAGACCGGCAAGATCGGCGCCGGTGACCGCCAGGACGTCCGCCTGTTCGGCACGAGCGCGGTCGGTGGGATCTTCCCGGAGGATCGCAATGGCTCGGTCACCCTGTCCGTCCCGGCGGTCGCCGGTCCTGGGCAGACCGCGAACGGCACGTTGAGCTTCACCAACGGCACTCCTCTACCGGTCCGGAACGTCAAGTTCTCCCTGCCGGCCAACGGATTCCGCGCCGAGGTGCCTGCCGGGCCGCGACTGGTGATGCCCGGCGAGACCGTACGGGTGCCGGTGAAGGTGACGCCGGACGCGGGGATCAAACCGGACGACTACCAGCTCACCGCGTCGGCGTCGTACCAGGCGCGGCTCGGGGAGAACCGGGTCACCGACTCGGTGACGGTCACCGTCCCGCACGCTTCGCTGGCCGCGGCCTACGGCAACGTCGGCGTTACCGACGCGGCCCACGTCGCGGTGGGGGACATCGACGGCGGCGGCAGCAGTTTCCGGGCGGAAGGCCTCGCCGAAGCCGGTCTCAAGTCCGGCGCGGGCTTCTCCGCGCTCGGTGCTCAGCTGACCTGGCCGCAAACCGGTACCGGGCAGAAGGACAACGTCCTCGCGTCCGGACAGACCATCGCGGTGCGCGGTACCGGGGCGAAGCTCGTGCTGGCCGGAACCGGTACTGGCACGGCGAAGGGCACCGTTGTCGTCCGCTACGCCGATGGCAGCACGAGCCAGGCCGAACTCGGCTTCCCCAACTGGTGTTGCGCGGATCCCGCCCAGTACGGCGCGACCACGGTGGCGTCCGTGATGGGCAAGAACACCCGTACGGGGGCGGCGTATCCGACCACGCCGTACCGGGTGTTCGCGAACTCGATCCCGTTGACCGCGGGGAAGGAGGTCGTCGCGGTGACGCTTCCGTCGAACAGCGCGATGCACGTCTTCGCCGCGGGCATCGGCTGAGTTCTCGTGAGTGGTAAGGACGGTTAGAACCGTCCTTACCACTCACGAGTCAGGCCGCGACGGGTGTCCACAGCGCGTCGATGGCGCGCTCGGCCTCGGCCTGGCTGGCTTCGGCCAGCGGGATGAGGTCCGCCATCGCCGGGTTGGTCTTCGCCAGGGTCAGCTCGGCGGTGACGAACCGCGGTTCGAGGCCGGTCAGCGAGACGCCGTGCGGGATCCACGACTGGGCGTGGTCCCAGCCTTCGCGCGGGGTGCCTTCGCCGTAACCGCCACCGCGTGAGACCACGACGATGAAGTCGCGGTCGCCGAGCAGGCCTTCCCTGGTCTCGGCGTCGAGCGTCAGCCCGGGCACGATCAGGTGGTCGACCCAGGCCTTGACCGTGCTCGGCGGGCCGAAGTTGTACAGCGGCAGGCCCAGCAGGATCGTGTCGGCCGCCTTGACCTCGTCGACCAGTTCCGTGATGAGCCGCCAGGCCGCGGCCTGTTCCGGGGTGTGCTGCTCCGGCGGAGTCGTCCTGGCCACATTGCTCACCGCGTCGAAATGCGGCAGCGGGTCGGCACCCAGGTCGCGGTAGGTGACGGTGCCCTCCGGATGCGCGGCGCGCCAGGCGGCGGACGCCCGCGCGGTGAGGCGGCGGCTGGTCGAGTGCTCGCCCGTGATGCTCGAGTCGATGTGCAGCAGGTTCGTCATGCCTACTATCTTGCATAGATAGTTTGTGTAACGCAAACCATCGATGCCATGTCGTTCATCATGGAGGGAACGTACACTTGACGAGTGCCCGAACTCCCGGTCGTGAACCAGCCCCCGCACCGCTGCGGCGCGCTGCTCGACCACGTCACCCGCCGGATCCGGCTGCGCAGCGAGTCCGTCCTGGCCCCGCTCGGCCTGCGGCCCCGGCATCTCGTCGCGCTGACCGTGCTGCGTGACCTCGGCGGCTGTTCGCAACAGGACCTCGCGAAGACGCTGGAGATGGACGGTACGAACGTCGTCGGGCTGTTGAACGACCTCGAGTCCGCGAACCTGATCGAACGCAGGCGGTCACCTGAGGACCGGCGCCGTCACATCGTCGAACTCACCGACGTCGGCGTGAAGCAACTCGTCAAAGCCGAGTTCGCCCTCGCCGCGGTCGAGGACGAGGTGCTCGGCGCGCTCGACAAGGATCAGCGCGAGACGCTGTACACCCTGCTGTACCAGGCTGCGGGGCACGCCGAGCCCGCAGCCTGTGTCGAGGCCGCGCACAGCGAAACCTGCTAGGCCCCGAGACCGAACAGGTCGTGAAGCTGTTTGGTGGCTTCGGCGCCATACATGACGCTTCCGACCGGGACCTCGCTCCCCACTGCGTCGATCACCCGTGCCGTCCACACGGGACCGAACGCGCCGCACAGTTCGATCAGCTGCGCCCCTTCGCCGACCAGCCGCCGGGCCGCGGCGACGACCTGGTCCACGCGGCCGACGCCGATCAGCACCGTCAGGCATTCCCCACTGTCTACACGGGACACATCCCTTGTCGGGTCGCAGCCATCGGCCAAGTACACGAAACCCCACTGTCGCATGACGATTCTCCTTCGTTCTCGAATACCGTGAGGTAATCGCGAAACGCGGGGGCCGTCCACGAGGCGAATCCGTACGGCCGTTCGGGATCACCGAAGAGGGGAGGCCGGGCGGGTGGCGCGGAGATCCGATGTGGTCGCCGTCATACCAGCGCCGCGATCCGCTCCGAAGACTCGTGCGCCGCATCCCACACGAGCGCGTGCCGAACGACCGGCGGTTCCCGCAGCGGCAACCAACGCAGACCTTCGGCCTGCTCGTCCCTGGGACGCAACGCGACGACGTCGCCGCCGTGCCGCAACTCGGCGACGAACAGCGACCGCCGAGGCGGCCCGGGGCGGACGTGAGCCGGCCGCCAGCCCGCCGCCGCGCAGTCCGCGAGCAGCGCGTCGTGATACCCAGGGGCCAGCTTCCGTTCGTACAGAAGGAGGTCCAGCCCGGCGAGGTCCTCCCAGTCCACGGTGTCCAGCCGAGCCAACGGGTGGGTGTCCACGACGAGCACGCCCAGCGGCCGCTCGCTCACGACGACCACCCGCAGGCCGTCCACGTCCTCCGGAAGGGCGAGCAGGCCGGCGTCGAGCGCGCCGCGGCGGAGGAGTTCGAGCTGCCGTGCCGCGGAGAGGTCGTCGATCTCCACCGCTTCCGCGTACAGGGTCGCTAGGACGGTCGGCGGCGCGCCCGGCGTCACGCCGACGCGGAGCGGCCGGCCCACGGTGTCGCGGACGGCCCGTGCGCCGAGGTCGGCCTCCTCCAGCATCCGGCGGGCGTGGGGGAGCAGCGCCAGCGCGGCGGCGGTCGGCGTCATCCCCGCCTGGGTGCGGACGAACAACGTCGCGTCCAGTTCCCGTTCCAGCGCGATGATCTGCTGGCTGAGCGACGACGATCGGATGCCGAGGCGCTCCGCGGCGCGAGTGAGATGCCCTTCCTCCGCCACGGCACACAGATATCGAAGACGACGTAATTCCACAGCCGCACAGTAGCCCCGGACCAGGCAGAATCGACGGGGTGAGTGAATGGCGCAACACCACGCACGACTGGGCCGGTTCGGTGGACCTCGACCATCTGGCGCGCATCCGCCGGAACCCTGGGGAGTTCGCCCCCGGCGGGGTCGCGCACCTCGTCCTCGAAGTGCTCGCCTACGCGGCGGAGGAGGCCGAAAGCACCGGCGGCGGGCATGCCGTCGTCACGGCCCACCCCGACGGCTCGATCTCCGTGGCGGACGACGGCCGGGGCACCGACACCCGCGCCGACGGGCACGGCGGCTTCGTGAAGAAGCCGGTCATGTCGACCAAGGATCTGCGTTTCTTCGATTCCCCTGAGGCGCAACGGCTCCCGGACGGTCATCCGCGCCGCGGTGTGTCGGTCGTGGCCGCGCTGAGCGACTGGCTCGTGCACACCAACCGGCGTCGCAACGGTTCCTGGACCCAGCGTTACGAACGCGGTGTCCCGGCCACCGACCTGTCGCCGATCGACGACGACGGCACGACCGGCACGACGGTGCGTTTCCTGCCAGGGGAGGAGATCGGCGCGATACGGCTGCCGGAGATCGACGGGTGGCCGCACCTGAGCGTGGAGGTCGTCCGATGAGAAAGCGCCTGACGGCGGCGGCCTCGGTCCTGTTCCTGCTCGCCGGATGTTCCGCCGAGCAAGAACAGCCGCCCGCCAGACCCGTCTACGACCTCCCCGCACGGGAGGTCCGCCCGGACGAGACCGCGCTGCACCTGCCGCCCGCGCTCAACGGGGAGACCGAGTTCTCCCTCATCGGGCTGGCCGCGGGGCTCCCCAGCCTCACCGGCAGCCACGCCGAGTTCGAGGCCAAGGGACAGTTCGTGCGGCTCCGGCTGGTGGTCACGGGCAAGGGTCTGTCCGGAATCCTCTTCGACACAAGGCGCCAGCAGCTGGTCACCGATGCCGGCGAGGTGATCGCGGTCGACAATCAGGCGATGACGATCAAGCGGCAACCGGACAAGTTCGAACTGGGGCGCGGTGTGCGGGTCGAGTTCGATCTCTACTTCGACCTGCCCAAGGAGACGAAACCCTTGGTGTTGCGGGCTTTCGGCGGTCCGACGCTGACCGACATGAAGAACCTTACCGGCACCGACATCAAGCTGACATGAGAAGGGCCCCGCCGCGAAACGCGACGGGGCCCTTCTCGAAGGCGTCAGACGCCCAGGTCACCACCGAGGTAGGCGGCCCGCACCTGCGGGTCGTCCAGCAGCTCGGCACCGCGGGCGCTCTTGACCACTTCACCGGTCTCCAGCACGTACGCGCGGTCGGAGAGCTTCAGCGCCTGCTGCGCGTTCTGCTCCACCAGCAGGACCGTGGTCCCGCGCTTGTTGATCTCGCGGATGATGTCGAAGATCTGCGCGATCAGCATCGGCGCCAGGCCCATGGACGGCTCGTCGAGCAGCAGCACCTTGGGCTTGGTCATCAGCGCGCGGCCGATGGCGATCATCTGCTGCTCGCCACCGGACATCGTGCCGCCGAACTGGGTCTTGCGTTCGTTCAGCCGCGGGAACAGCTCGTAGACCTCGTCGAGGTCGGCCTTCAGGTCGTCCTTGCGGGTGTAGGCACCCATCAGGAGGTTCTCCTGCACCGTCATCCCGGGGAACACGCCCCGGCCTTCCGGTGACTGGCCGATCCCGAGCTCGACCCGCTTGTGGCCGGGCGTCTTCGAGATGTCCTTGCCGTCGAAGAGGATCCGGCCGCTGGTCAGCGGACGCAGGCCCGAGATCGTCTTCAGTGTCGTGGTCTTGCCGGCGCCGTTGGCCCCGATGAGCGAAACGATCTCGCCCTCGCCGACCTCGATGCTCATTCCCTTGAGCGCGGCGATCTTCCCGTAGTGGACGTTGATGTCCTGAACCTCAAGAAGCATCTTCCGCCACCCCCAGGTAAGCCTCGATCACCTTCTGGTTGTTCTGCACCTCGTGGGGGAGCCCTTCTGCGATCTTCTGGCCGAAGTCGAGCACGGCCAGCCGGTCGGCGATCTGCATGACCAAGCCCATGTCGTGCTCGATGAGCAGCACGGTCCGGCCGTCGTCACGGATCTTGCGGATCAGTTGCTGCAGCGAGTTCTTCTCCGCCGGGTTCATCCCGGCGGCGGGCTCGTCGAGCAGCAGCAGCTTCGGGTCGGTCGCGAGCGCACGCGCGATCTCCAGACGGCGCTGGTCGCCGTAGGAGAGGTTCTTCGCGGTGTTGTGCTCGACCCGGCCGATGCCGACGAAGTCCAGCAGGTCCCTCGCCAGCTCGCGGCCCCGCTTCTCTTCCTTGCGGTGCACGGGCAGGCCCAGCGTCGCCGAAATCGCGCCGGTCTTGTGGTGCGAGTCCGCACCGACCATCACGTTCTCCAACGCCGACATGTTGTGGAACAGCCGGATGTTCTGGAACGTGCGGGCGATCCCGGCCTGGTTGATCTTGAACCGCTTCATCCCGTCGACCCGGGTGTCGCCGAAGCGCACCTGGCCCTCGGTCGGCCGGTAGACGCCGGTGATCACGTTGAAGACCGTGGTCTTCCCCGCGCCGTTCGGGCCGATCAGGGCGAAGATCTCACCCTGGTTGATGGTGAGGTTGACTTCCTTCAAGGCCGTGACACCGCCGAAGCGCATCGTCACGTTGTCGAATTCGAGCAGCGCGCTCATTTCGTCACCTCCGCCGAAGCCTCGGAATCCGGACCCGCGACTTCGGCGCCCATGGCACCCATCCCGCCCGTTCCTTCGTGTAGTTCCGCCTTGCGCTGCCGCGACGGCAGCAGACCCTCCGGCCGCAGCGCCATCATCAGCACCAGCACACCACCGAAGATCAGGATGCGGTACTCGGACAGGAACCGGAACCGCTCCGGAAGCCAGGCGACCAGGAAGGCACCGAGCATGACACCGGGCAGATTGCCCGCACCACCGAGCACCACGGCCGCGAGGATGGTCGCGGACAGGATGAACGGGAAGTTGTTCGGCTCGATGAAGACGGCCTTGCTGGCGTAGACCACACCGGCCATACCGCCGAGCATGGCGCCGATGGCGAACGCCAGCAGCTTGAACTTGAACGTCGGGACACCCATCAGCTCGGCGGCGTCCTCGTCCTCACGGATGGCCGCCCACGCCCGCCCGACACGGCTCTTGTGCAGCCGCACCGAGAAGATGATCGCGATCACGATCGCCGCGAGGATCAGGTAGTAGTACGGCGCCGGGTCGAGCAGGAACTCGGTCCCGAACATGGGCTCCGGGTGCGGGATGTTGGTGATACCGCGGGCGCCGCCGATGGCGTCGGTGTTCGTCGCGGTGATCCGGACGATCTCACCGAAGCCGAGGGTCACGATGGCCAGATAGTCACCGCGCAACCGGAGCGTCGGAGCACCGAGGATCACCCCTGACATCGCCGCCAGGAAGATACCGAGCACGAGCGTGCCCCAGAATCCCCAGCCGTGCAGGGTGCCCATCACGGCGAGCGTGTACGCGCCGATCGCGAAGAACGCGACGAACCCGAGGTCCAGCATGCCCGCGTGGCCGACCACGATGTTCAGGCCGATCGCCAGCAGGATGTACACCCCGACCGGGAAGATCAGGACCGTGGTCCAGTCCGATTCCGGGGACATGAACGAACCGATCGCGGGCGCGGGCAGGATCAGCGCGCCGATGATCAGGGCGATGTACACGCCATAACGTTGCCAATGCGGAGCGCGTGCCCACCAATCCCGCATACCGTCCACGGGGTGAAAGCCGGCGCGCGTCGGCTTTCCGTTCTCTGGGGACTTTTCAGCCACTTCTTCGTTGCCCTTCATGCGCGTGCCCGCTGCAGCGATTCACCGAGGATGCCGGTGGGACGGAACATCAGGACGAGCACCAGTACCACGAAGGCGGTGACGTCCTTCCAAGCCGAACCGAAGAAGATGGAACTCCAGTTCTCCACCAAGCCGAGCACGATGCCGCCCAGCAGGGCGCCGCGCAGGTTGCCGATACCTCCCAGCACGGCCGCGGTGAACGCCTTGATGCCGAGGAGGAACCCGATGCGGTAGTCGGTGTTCTCGTACTCCATCACGTACAGCGCGGCGGCGACACCGGCCATCGCGCCGCCGAGCAGGAAGGTGAGGCGCACGATCTTGTCGATGCTGACGCCCATCAGCACGGCGGCTTCGGGATCCTGCGCCGTGGCGCGGATACCTCGGCCGATGCGGGTGCGGCTGACCAGCTGGTCGAGCCCGATCATCATGATCACGGCACCGACGACGACGAACACGTGGTCCGTGCGGACCACACCGTTGCCGATGTGGAACAGCTCCTCGTGCGGGATGAAGCGCGGCGCGTTCTGTTGCACGCGGCCGGATTTGTCGGTGATCCATTCGATGATCTCGAGGCCGAACAGTTCCTGGAGGAACAGCGAGGCGCCGATGGCGGAGATCAGGGCGGCGAGCCGGGTCGCGCCCTTCTTGCGGAGCGGCCGGTAGGCCACTTGCTCCAGCAGGACCGCCGCACCGCCGGACACGGCGGCCGAAGCGATGATGATCAGCAGCAGTACGGCGATCATCCCGAACACGCCGAGCGTGATCGGGGCGGTGCCGCCCGCGATGGTGATCAGGACGAACAGGGACGTGACCGTCCCGATCATGAAGATCTCGGAATGCGCGAAGTTGATGAGCCGGAGCACGCCGTAGACCATTGTGTAGCCGAGGGCGATGAGGGCGTAGATGCTTCCGGCGACCAGTCCGCCGATGGTGCTACCGAGGAACTGGGCTTGCAGATCTTGAAGCATGACGTGGATGCCTTACGGGACGGGGCGAGGATTTCTTTCGCCACATTTGCGGGAAGCGGGGGTGCTGTGCCCGCACAGCGCCCCCGCTTCCGTTAGGTGTTCCTATCTGCTCCGTCAGCCGTTGAGCTTGGCTTCGGTCGAGACGCCGAGGTTCTTCAGGACACCACCGGTGACCTGGTAGATGTTGATCGCGTCCGTCGACGGTTCGCCGTTCTCCTTGAACTTGATCTGCTTCGAGGCACCCTTGAAGTCGATCGTCTTGAGGGCCTCGTTGATCTTCTCCGGGGTGTTGGCGCCGGTCTTGACCGCGTTGATGATGGCGGTCGCGGCGTCGTAACCCTCGCTCGAGTAGATCGCCGGGTCGACGTTGAACGCGGCCTTGTACTTGGTGCTGAACTCGTCGGTGGAGCCGGCGTCCGGGATGTTGCACGGGCAGCCGACGACGGCCTTCTCGGCGGCCGCGGCACCGGCACCGCTGACCAGCTGGGCGTCGAGCGAACCGTCACCGGTCGCGAAGGTGGCGGTCACGCCGCCGTCACGCAGCTGCTTGAGCAGACGGCCACCCTGGGCGTAGTAGCCACCGAAGAGGATGATGTCCGGGTTCGCGGCCTTGACCTTCTGCACGGTCGAGGAGTAGTCCGACGCGTCCTTGGCGAACTTGTCGCGATCGGACGGGACGTTCTTCTCCTTCAAGGTCTTCTCGAAGTTGTCGGCCAGGCCGACGCTGTATTCCTGGTCGTCCGAGATGATGTAGGCCTTCTTGGGCGACTTCGCCGTGATGAGGAAGTTGGCGATCGCCGGTCCCTGGCTGGCGTCGCTCGCGACGACGCGGTGCCAGTACTTCCATCCGTTCGAGGAGAGGCCCGCGTTGGTGGCCGAGGGCGAGACACTCGGGATCTTGTTCTGTTCCAGCTGACCGCCGATGGCCTTCGACTCACCGGAGAAGGCCGGGCCGATCAGCGCGGTGATCTTGTCCTGGCCGACGGCGGTCGCGATCAGCGACGTCGCCTGCTCGGGCTTGCCCTGGCTGTCGTATTCCTTGAGCTCCAGCTTGATCGCCGGGTTCGTCTTGTTGTACTCGTCGATAGCGAGCTTGGCGCCGTTGCGGGGCGGGATCACGATCCCGGAGTTCTCACCGGTGAGGTCACCCATGAACCCGATCTTCAGCGTGCTGCTGTCACCGCTGCCGGACGAGCTGCTGCCGCCGGCACAGCCCGCCAGCGCCAGCGACGCAGCCGCCGCGACGGCGAAAACCCGTCCAAAACGCACTCCTGACACCGACTACCTCCCATGACCAACCAGCCGCCGGTAGGCGTTGCCCCCGACACAGGGGCTAGGTTAGGGCAGGAAGATATCCCCCTACGCCATGATCTGCCCAGACGCCCATCACTCTGTGTCCACATCGTGACGGTCGAAACCAGAACGAATTGCACGAAAAGGCGAATGTTGCCGGTTGACGGGTCTTCGCTGGTCACGCTGGGGATTCACCGCTACCACGTCGATCATGCTCGTGGGTAATGATCATGTTTCGGCCGCGTATCTTGCGCTTTTTCGGCTCCTTCGTGGGCGGCCGTTCGTCGTAGCAATGCTGCCCCAAAGGGCGTCAACGGTGCCCGCTCTTCCCTTGTGCCGTGACAACCGATGGTTGTCGTCGCGGTCCGAACGGCTGTTGGATCTCGGCCCTGACCTCGCGATTAGCTGTCTCCAGAGCCGGAAACGAGGACCTGGGAGAACATGACGATGAGTGTCGAAACGATCGAAGGCGTTGCCGCGGGAGTCCCGTTCGTGGCGGTGCCGCCGTCGGACGGGAAACGTCCGGCGCCGCTGGTGCTGACGTGGCATCTGCTGGGCGCGCCGTTCAGCGAGGCGGCCATGGCGGCGGCGCTGCCGATGCGGGACCTGCACGCGTGGCGGGTGCACCTCGGGTTGCCGCTGACCGGTAAACGGTTCCCCGATGGCGGTTTCGAGGGCTTCTTCCGGCTCGCGAGCGAGGACAACGTGCTCAACGTCGTCGAACCGCTCACCAGGCAGGTCGAGGCGGAGTTCCCGGCCGCGGTGGCGGAACTGCGCTCCCGCCTGTCCATTGAGGACGGACCGGTCGGGCTGGTCGGCGGTTCGCAGGGCGGCGCGGTCGCGTTGCAGATGCTGACCCACCCGGAGATCCCGGTGGCGGCTGCCGCGCTGGTGAACCCGGTGACTCAGCTGGCGCCGGTGATCGCGGCGAACGAACGGGTCTACGACGTCACCTATCACTGGTCGGACCGGTCCCGCGCGGTCGCGAACGAGTACGACTACGTGCGGCGGGCCGACGAACTGACCGCGCCGGTCCTGCTCGTCATCGGCGAGGAGGACGACGTTTCGATCACCGAACCGGCCGAGGCCCTGCACAAGGCGTTGGGGGAGCGGCGATCCGAGCTCGTCACCATCCCGGGGATGGCGCACGAATTCGCCGAGGCGCCCGGGCTCGAGCCCGCTCCGCAGACGGACCACGCGAAGCTGGTCGACGCCGAGCTCACGCGCTGGTTCGCCCGGCACCTAGGCGTTGTCCGGTGAGTCTGTTCGATGGGCTTCGTGATCCAGGTGGTTCCTGGCGGTGGGGGCGGATCGGCCTCGTACCGGGTTGTACTCGGGCGCATCCGCCCGTGCCGTCAGGGGTCGCCTGGGCGCGAAGCCCGCGACCGGACTCACCGGGCAGCGCCTAACTGTCTGAGATCGTCGTCCGGCAGCCAAGACCGCGCGGGATCGTAGGTGCACCAACCTTCTTCGTGGCTGGTCCGGCCGGCGAGCGCCAGCAGGCGCCGCAGGGCCGGGCCTTCGCCGCGCCGCCACACCACCGACCACGGGAACAGCGGCGAGGGCTCGAACGGCAGAACGCGCAGATTGAGGTCGGAGGCGAGGTCCATGTCGGCGCCGGCGAGCGTGACCCGCTGCTTCCCGTAGCGAGTCTGTTCCAGTGTGTGTCTGAGGTCGTAACTGACGCCGGAGTCGTCGATCGGGACGTCGAATTCTTTGCATAGGCGTTGCAAATAAGAAAGCCATTCGACCGGGCCGCCCAATTGCGGAATCCAGATGCCTTCACTCCGGAGATCGGACAGTTTCAGGACATCGTTGCCCGCGAGTGGGTGTTCCGGTGCGAGAAGGGCGACCAACGGCTCCAGCCGGACAAGCCGGTGCTCGAGTTCCGCGGGCACTTCGCGGCCGAGGTCCGCGACGCGGCCGAACGCGAGATCGATCTCGCTGCGGACCAGGGGGTCGAGGGCGTTGGCCAGTCCGCGTCCGGCGACGCGCTCGACCGCCAGTGCCGGGTCTCGCTGAGCGATACGGCGCAGCATGTACATGGGGGAGAGACGTGGATCGATGACGTCGAGGCGGGGCGGGCGGTCCTGCAGGCCCATCGCCGCGACGGCGGCGTCGGCCGCGCGGATCAGCTCGCGCGCGTGCGGGAGGAACCGGTCGCCGTCGGCGGTCAGCTCGACGGATCGGTTGGTGCGCCGGAAGAGCTGGACCGAAAGGGCGTCCTCGAGCTTCCGGACGCGCTTCGACAGCGCCTGCTGGGTGAGGAACAGGGATTCTGCCGCGCGACCGAAATGGCCGTGGTCGGCGGTGGCGACGAACGCGCGCACTTGGGCTGTGTCGAGATCCACGTCCCTGAAGGTACGTGAATGCCCCCTTCGCGTACTTCAGGCGCGTACCCCGAAGTCTCGGGCAGTAGGGGCAGTAGTGAGGGCCTCCTTGCCTACCCTCAAAGTAGTGAAGGAGGCCTTCACGGACTTCCGGAGTGAGCGCATCCGTGGCAGTCGCCTATGTCATGAAAGGGTCGTTCAGGACGAATGACGTCCTGAACGACCCTTTCATGACACTTCGAGAGCCGGACGAGCTCACATGCCCGGCGGCCGCTCCCGCACCACGCACGTCAGCCGCGCCGTGCACGACCGGCGCCCCTGGTCGTCGGTCAGCACGATCTCGGCGGTCACGGTCCCGCGTCCGACGTGCACCGGGGTCGCGACACCGGTCACCCGCCCGGACCGGACCGCCCGGTGGTGCGTGCACGAAAGTTCGAGCCCCATCGTCGCCTTGTCGGTGCCGGCGTTGAGCGCGCAGACCATCGAACCGAGCGCCTCGGCGACGACGGCGTTCGCGCCGCCGTGGAGGAGGCCGTAGGGCTGGAGGTTGCCCTCTACCGGGATGCTGCCCACGACGCGTTCGGGACCGAATTCGCTGATCTCGAGCCCGAGCTTGTCGTTGAGCTGCTGTCCGGCGAAGGCCGGGTCGATCCCGGCGAAGGATTCGAGGGCTTGTTCGGTCACGCAGAGCTCCTTAACATTCGTGAACCCGCGACCACGATCGCGTCGCCAGGGCGCACGTTATCGAATTATTCTCACGTCCTGCCCCACGGACGCCCTGCCGCCCCGATCGCGGGGGCTCCGGCCTGGCGGGTTCCTGTGTCGAGGGGGCCGATCAGCGCCGCCGACAGCCCGCAACAGACACGACAGGTAGGACTGTCGGACCCTCACCCTAGACTCGCTCTCGTGAGCCCGAGTGAGAACACGACCGTTGCCAACGCCACACCCGCCACCGCACAGGCCGAGCGGCCCAAACTGCTGCTGATCGACGGCCATTCGATGGCGTATCGCGCGTTCTTCGCGCTGCCCGCGGAGAACTTCAAGACGAAGACCGGGCAGACGACGAACGCGGTATTCGGGTTCACCTCGATGCTCATCAACCTGCTGCGCGACGAGGCGCCGACCCACCTCGCGGTGGCGTTCGACCTGTCCCGCAAGACGTTCCGGTCGGAGACGTACGCGGAGTACAAGGCCAACCGCAGCACCACCCCGGACGAGTTCAAGGGGCAGGTCGGGCTGGTCGAGGACGTGCTGAAGGTCCTCGGCATCCCGGCGCTGACCAAGGAGAACTACGAAGCCGACGACATCATCGCCACGCTCACGACACAGGCGACCGCCGAAGGTTTCGACGTCCTCATCTGTACGGGCGACCGTGACGCGCTCCAGTTGGTGACCGACCAGGTCACCGTGCTGTACCCGAAGCGCGGCGTGTCGGAGATGACCCGGTTCACCCCGGAGGCGGTCGAGGAGAAGTACGGCCTCACCCCGGCGCAGTACCCGGACTTCGCCGCGCTGCGTGGCGACCCCTCGGACAACCTGCCCAGCATCCCTGGCGTCGGTGAGAAGACGGCCGCGAAGTGGATCAGGCAGTTCGGGTCGTTCAACGAGCTGGTCGACCGGGTCGACGAGGTCAAGGGCAAGGTCGGCGACGCGCTGCGCGAGCACCTCGGCGCGGTCATGCTGAACCGCCAGCTCACCGAGCTGATCCGCGACGTCGAGCTGGAGCTCGGCCCGACCATGCTCGAGCTGCGCCCGTGGGACCGCGAGGCCGTCCACGCGCTGTTCGACGAGCTCGAGTTCCGCGTCCTGCGGGACCGGCTCTTCGCCACCCTGCAGAGTGCCGAGCCCGAGGCCGAAGAGGGTTTCGAGGTCAGCGGTTCGAAGCTCGCGCCGGGCGCGCTCACGGAATGGCTCTCCGCGCACACCGGCCAGGACCAGCCGGTCGGCCTGGCGTTCCGCACCACCGGGGCCTCGGTCCGCTCCGACCTGAAGGCCATCACGTTCGCGGCCGCGGACGGTGAGGGCGCGTATGTCGACGTCACCGCGATGGACGCCGAGGACGACAAGGCGCTCACGGCCTGGCTCGCCGATGAGAAGATCAAGAAGATCGGCCACGAGCTCAAGGTCCCGCTGCACGCCGTCCGCGCGCGCGGCTGGACGTTCGCCGGGCTCGTCATGGACACCGCGCTCGCGGCGTACCTGGTCCGCCCTGGCCAGCGCACCTTCGAGCTCGACGACCTGGCCCTGCGGTACCTGCACCGTGAGCTGCGGTCCGAGGCCGACACCGGGGACGGGCAGCTTTCGCTGCTCGACGGTGGCGCCGAGGACATGGAGCAGAAGGAGATCCAGGCCGAGCTGGTCAAGGCCCGCGCGGTCGCGGAGCTCGCGGGCGCGCTGACCAAGGAGCTCGAAGAACTGGGCGGCGCGCAGCTGCTCGCCGAGCTCGAACTGCCGCTGCTGCAGGTGATCACCGGCCTCGAAGCGGCGGGTATCGCGGTCGACATCGAGCATCTGACCGATCTGGAAGCGCACTACCTCGGCCGGGTGACACAGGCCGCGGAGGAGGCGTACGCGGTAATCGGCAAGCAGGTCAACCTCGGTTCGCCGAAGCAGCTGCAGGTCATCCTGTTCGACGAACTCGGCATGCCGAAGACCAAACGCACGAAGACCGGCTACACCACCGACGCCGAGGCGCTGCAGAGCCTGTTCGAGAAGACCGAGCACCCGTTCCTGCAGCATCTGCTGGAGCACCGGGACGCGACCAGGCTGCGCACCACGGTCGAGGGCCTGATCAAGTCGGTCGCCGACGACGGCCGCATCCACACGACGCTGCTGCAGACGATCGCCGCCACCGGACGGCTCTCGTCGGTCGACCCGAACCTGCAGAACATCCCGATCCGCACCGAGGAAGGCCGCCGCATCCGCGACGCCTTCGTCGTCGGCGACGGGTACGCCGAGCTGATGACGGCGGACTACAGCCAGATCGAAATGCGGATCATGGCGCACCTCTCGCAGGACGAAGGGCTGATCCAGGCCTTCAACAGCGGCGAGGATCTGCACACTTTCGTGGCGTCGCGCGCGTTCTCGCTGCCGCCGGAGGAGATCACGCCGGAACTGCGCTTCCGGGTGAAGGCGATGTCGTACGGCCTGGCGTACGGGCTTTCGGCGTACGGGCTTTCGCAGCAGCTGCGGATCTCGACCGAAGAGGCCAAGGAACAGATGGAGGCGTACTTCTCCCGTTTCGGCGGCGTGCGCGACTACCTCCATTCGGTCGTGGGCGACGCGGCGAAGGTTGGTTACACCGAGACCATCTTCGGCCGCCGCCGTTATCTGCCGGACCTCAACAGCGACAACCGGCAACGCCGCGAAATGGCCGAGCGGATGGCGCTCAACGCCCCCATCCAGGGCAGCGCGGCGGACATCATCAAGGTCGCCATGCTCAACGTGCACAAGGCGCTGACCGAGGCGAAGCTGAAGAGCCGCGTGCTGCTGCAGGTCCACGACGAACTCGTCCTCGAGGTCGCCGGTGGCGAGCGCGAGCAGCTCGAATCGTTGGTGCGCCAGGGAATGGGCTCCGCCTACGAACTGGCGGTCCCGCTGGAGGTCTCGGTCGGATACGGCCGGTCCTGGAACGACGCCGCGCATTAGGCCTCGTGAGTGGTAATGACGGTTAGAACCGTCATTACCACTCACGATCGGTAGGGTCTTTCGCGTGACTTCCGAGCGCAGACGCTGGCGGGTGCGGCTGCGCGATCACCGTGGGCGGATCCTGGGCGCCGGGACCATGCTCGACGGCGAACACCTCCTCACCTGCGCTCATGTGATCGAAGGCCACGACGACGTCGCCGTGGATTTCGTGGCGCTTCCCGGCGTGGAGCCAGGAATCGCCACGATCCTCGCGCAGGCGGCGCCCATCGGTGACGACGGCGGGGACATCGCGTTGCTCCGGTTGCGCGACCCCGAGGAACAGATCTCCGGCGCCCCGCTCCACCGGACGGCTCTCGAAGACGGCCAGCGAGTCCGCGCGTACGGCTTCCCGCGCGGTTCGGACGGCATGTGGTCGTTGGCGACCGTCGTCGGCGACGGCGGTCACGGGCTTGAGCGCGTCCAGTTGCACCGCACTCCGGACGCCGAGCCGATCACCCACGGCTTCAGCGGTTCCGCGGTGATCGCCGAGAAGACCGGCCACGTCGTCGGCATGGTCGCCACCCGATACGCGACCGAGGCCGCCCGGGTCTCGTGGATGATCCCGGTCGAGACCATGCTCGGGTACCTGCCTGCCCTGCGCCGCTGGGCCGAAGGCAGCCCCGCGATCGACCCCAGCTTCGTGCAGAACCCGGAACCGCCCGCGATCGATCCGCTGTTCGCCCGCGAATTCGCCCGGTGGCTCGGCGGGCACGGCCGGGCGGACGTCCGGGTGATCATCATGGGCGAGCACGATTCCGCCGTCGCCGCCTCGCTGCGGCGCGCCGTCGTCCTCGCCGACCGCGAACGCGGCGCGGGCCGGAGCGTGACCGGGCCGACGGTGCCGCCGCTGGGCAGTGTCGTGCTCGCCGTCGACGCCGTCGGCAAAACCGCCGACGAGGTCCGCCGCCGGATCTCCGACCGGCTCGACGTCGCCGCGGATTCGCCCGCCGGCCGTCACGGGTCCGCCCGCACCGTCGTCGTCTCCGGAATCGACGAAGCGGCCGAGCCCGACGCGCTCGTCGGCGAGGTGCTCGTGCCGCTGGCCCAGCGCGCGCACGAACTCGGGCTGCGGCTCGCGCTGGCGTTCCGCGAGGAGACGTCGCCGGGGGTGAACGTGGTCCGGTCGAGCACGGACGTCCTGCCCGCCGGCGAGGACGACACCGAGGGCCGCCTCGCCCTGCTGGAAACCCGGTTGGGTGAACTCGACAGCCTGGAGAAGGAGAATCTGAGCGACGCGCCCCGCTTCTCCGACGCCCCACACGTCCATCCCAAGACGCGACGGCTGAGAGGCGCGTTGACACAACTGCGTTCGGCGGAGAAGGACGGCGAAACCGAGTGGGTGAAACGGCAGCTTCCGGTCTGCGAGCGAGCCGTGGCCAAGACGGTCGAGCGCGCCCGCGACCTTCGTCGTCTCCTCGACGAGAACCTCGCGCGGCGCGCGGAACTGCGCGCCCGGCTCGACGCGTACGGGGAGATGGCTCGTAACAGCGGCCTCGTCGAAGACGTCGAACTGGATGCCGCCTACGCACCCGCCTGGCGGATGCTCTTCGAAGGACCGTGCGACCTCGCGGCCGCGGCGGCGGCCGTCGAGCGGTACGCGGACACCGTACGGAAACGGATCGACGGATGACGGCCTGCGGACACGACGGCTGCCCGGGTGTGCTCGGCAAGACCGGGTTCTGCAAGATCTGCGGATTGCCGCCCGGGACACCGGAAGAGCCCGCGCCGCGGGAGAAACCGACCCTGGTGATCCCCGGCCCCGGCGAGGCGCCGACCAGGATCACCAGCACGGTGGTCACCCGTTCCCAGCAGATCGCGGGCCACGCGAGCGCGGACGACCGGGTCCCCCTGCCGGTCGTCGAACTCCCGGACGTCGCGGGCCGCCTGCTCACCGAACCGCATGTCCCGGAAGAGGAACGGTTCTGCGGCAAGCACGGATGCACGGCCACTCCGGTCGGCCGCTCGGTCGGCGGCGGACCCGCGCCTGCCGAAGGGTTCTGCCCGGTCTGCCGGACGTCGTTCTCCTTCGCGCCCAAGCTCGCGGCCGGCGACGTGGTCGACGGCCGATACCACGTGCTGGGCTGCGTCGCGCGCGGTGGGCTCGGATTCGTCTACCTGGCGACGGATTCCGGTCTCGGCGACCGGTACGTCGCGCTCAAGGGCCTGATCAACACGAACAACACCGCGGCCGTCCGGATCGCGGAGACCGAAAGCCAGGTGCTCACCGCGCTGGACCATCCGAACGTCGTCCGGATCCTCGACGTGGTCGAACACGAGGACCTCCGCTACATCGTCATGGAGTTCGTCGACGGGCTTTCCCTGCGGGAGGTCAAGAACCGCGGCCGGGCCGGGCTGGACTCCAGTGAAGGGCGGCTGCTCGTCGAGCACGTCGTGGCGTACGGGCGCGAGATCCTGACCGCGCTCGACTACCTGCACGGCGAGGGCCTGCTGTACTGCGACATGAAGCCGGACAACGTGATCCACGGCGAGAAGCGGATCAAGCTCATCGATTTCGGCGCCATCCGCAAGATCACCGACGACGAAAGCCCGATCGTCGGCACCGAGCACTATCAGGTCTCGCCGCGGGAACGGGCGGAACACGGGCTCACCGTCCGGTCCGACATCCACACCGTCGGCGTGACGCTGCGGGAGCTCTTCCAGGCCAGCGACGGCTGGTCGGTCACCACCGACGCGCGCGGTGTCCGGTTCGGCATCGAATCGTTCCTCCGAGTCCTCGACCGGGCGACCGCCCCGTTCGAACAACGGTTCGCGACCGCGCGCGAGATGCTGGTCCAGCTCGACGGTGTGCTCGGTGAGATCCTTTCCTTGCGGGACAAGCAATCCAGGCCCGCCGCCTCGACGTTGTTCACCGAAGGGGCGATCCTGCTCGACGCGGGACTCGGCCAGGCGCCGCCGCTGGAGCACTGGACGCGGGGGACACCCGTCTCGCTCGGCGCACGCCCGTCCGCCGCGGAGATCGCCGTCGGTCTCCCGGTGCCGCGCGAGGATCCGGACGACCCACAGGCGAACTTCCTCCGCGCCGTCCGCGCGCCCGACGCCGCGCGGCTGCTGAAGAAGCTCGACAAGGTGCCGGGTTCGGTCGAGGTCGAGTTCCGCCGGTGCCGGGCACGGCTGGAACTCGGGGCGACCGTCGAAGCCGTGCTGGCGGTGGCGGAGGCCGAACGGCTGCTCGGCGAACGCGCCGCCCATGACTGGCGTGTGGCGTGGCATCGGGGCCTGCTCGCGCTCGGCGCGGGCGACTTCGCCGCGGCGAAGGAGAAGTTCACCGCCGTGTACCGCGACATCCCCGGCGAGGAGCCGCCGAAACTCGCGCTGGGGCTCTGCGAGGAGCATCTCAACGGCGCGGTCGCCGCCGAGCGGTACTACGACGCGCTGTGGGTGCGGGACCGGTCGCAGGTCAGCGCGGCGTTCGGGCTCGCGCGGGTCCGGCTGCTGCGCGGCAACCGCGCCGCCGCCGTCGAGATCCTCGACCAGGTCCCGGAATTCTCGCGTTACGACGAGGCGGCGCGGATCGCCGGGGTGCGGGTGCTGTCCGTGCCGATGCCGGGCACGGGTGACCTTCCGGCGTCGGCCGAACTCGACGACGCCGTGGTCCGCCTGACCGCTCTGGATCTCGACGGCGACTCCCTCGACAGGCTGGTGACGGCCGTGCGTGAGACGGGACTGGCCGCCGTGCTCCTCGGGCAGGACGGGATCACCGACGGCGAGATCCTGCGCGCAGGCGAAATGGGCGCTCGCACGGTGCTGGACAAGGCGTACCGGCGGCTCGCCCACCACGCGCCGACGCCGGAAGCGCACGACGTGCTGATCGATCTCGCCAATTCCGTGAGACCGGTGACGCTGGTGTGAAAGGGGACTGATGAGCGGGGAACCGAGTCTGGGCCTCGAGGTGCACCAGAACAAGTTCCTGGCCGAGGGGGACCGGGCGATGACCGCGATCGTCCGGGTCGTCTCCCGCGGCGGTGGGGCGGCCGTGACCACGACGGCCGCCGAAGTCCTGATGATCGACTGCTCCAGTTCGATGCGCTTCCCCAGCACCAAGATCGGCGAAGCCCGGCGGGCGGCAGCGGCGGCCATCGACGTCCTGCCCGACGGCGTGCGGTTCGCCGTCATCCAGGGCACCGATCGCGCGAAGATGATCTACCCGGCCGAGGACGGCCTGGTGACCGCGTCCGCGGCGACCCGCGCGGAGGCACGCGCCGCCGTCGAGCACCTCGCGGCCGTCGGCGGCACCGCGATGGGCGCCTGGCTCGCCAAGGCACGCGACCTCTTCGACCTCGTGCCCGGCGCCGTCCGCCACGCGATCCTGCTCACCGACGGCCGCAACGATTCGCAGACCAGGGCCGACCTGATGAGCGTGCTGAACAGCTGCGAGGGCCGGTTCGTCTGCGACGCCAGGGGGATCGGCGACGGCTGGGAGCCCGCCGAACTCACCCAGATCGGCCGGGTGTTGCGCGGGAACGTCGACTCGGTCGTCGAGGACGACAAGCTCGCCGAAGATTTCCGGCAGCTGGTCGAGAGCGCGATGACGAAGGTGTTGCCCGAGGTCCGGCTGCGCATCGGCACCATGCCGTTCAGCAGGCTGCGGTCGGTCAAGCAGGTGTTCCCCGACGAATACGACCTCACCGACCGGTGCCAGGAGGCCGCCGTCCGCGAGCAGGAGCTGTCGCTCGGTTCGTTCGCGAGCGACGAGACGCGGGACTACCAGCTGATCCTGGATCTCGATCCGGACCTCGAACCCAGCCATGGGCAGGATCGTCAGCTGGCGTGGACGGAACTCGTCCCCGTGCCGGGAGCCACGGTCGAGGAGGACGCGCTGGCCATCGCGGGGAGGTGGACCCACGATCCGATCCCGCCGACGCTGATTCACCCGATGGTTTCGAAATACGCCGCGCAGGCCGATCTCGGTGAGGCGCTGATCTCCGGCGGCGACGCCTACGCGGCAGGAGACCGCGCCGGGGCCGAGCAGGCTTGGGGCCGGGCGGTCGCCTTGGCCACCGCCGCGGGCGACGAAGAGACGCTGAGCCGTCTCTCGGGAGTTGTGGAGATCGTCGACGCCGAGAAAGGGCTCGTGCGCCTGCGGCCGGACGCGACACGCAGTCACGCGTTGCACGTCGTCATCCCGTCGAGGGTTTCGGAAATCGCACTTCCACAGGAAGATCGGCCGATGCCCGAAGGAGCACCGCTCACCTGTGCCGCCTGCCCCGCGCTTTCGCCCGCCGGGGCGAACTTCTGCGTCGGCTGCGGAAGACCGTTCGGCGAGGCGGTTTCGTGACGGCCACCCGGGTGCGGCTGGTCCGGCTCCGGACCGCCCTGCTGGCGCTCACCCTCGCGGTACTGGTGGTGTCGCTGTGGGCGTTCCAGAACGTCCAGAACACGGCGGAGACCGTCCGCGACCGCACCGCGCACGCGGTACTCGAAGTGACCGCCGCCCGGGCCGCGCTGGTGGCCGCCGACGCCGCGGCGATCGCGAGTTTCGCCTCCGGCGAGGCGAGACTCGCCGGACCGGGGCAGGAGTACTCGAATCAGCTGGCGCTGGCGAGCCAAAGTCTCGCTAGGGTCGCGGAGTTCAACCAGGCGGGTGAGGAAGGCGGTAACGCGCTTCAGGTGATCGAAAGCCAGGTCGCGGCCTACTCGGGCTCCATCGGACAAGCCGACGTGCACTTCCGCCAGCCGGACGCCGCCGTACTGGGCGCGGTCGACCTCTGGCACGCCTCACGGCTGCTGCACGCTCCTGGCGGTGTCCTGGAGGAGCTGGAAGCGTTGCAGGGCAGGCAACGCGAGGCGCTGAACCGGCAACTGGCGTCCACCGGGATGAGTCTCGCGATGCTCCCGCTGTGGCTTCTGCCAGTGCTCGCCCTCCTGGTGCTGCTGGTCTTCACCCAGCTGTACCTGAGGAAACGGTTTCGCCGCGTGGCGAACGTCCCGCTGCTCGCGGCGACCGTGCTGATCGCCGCCATCGGGGTGGCCCTGGTGTTCACCTTGATCAGCCGGGGCAGGCTGGACTCGGTCGGAGAGCGGCTCGACGGCGTCGCCGCCGCGCGGGCCGCGCAGCTCCAGGCGGCCGACGACGACGGCCAGCGACGGCTCGCCGAGCTGCTGGCCGGGTACTGCGACGAGGAGCAGGGATGCGGTGTGACCGTCGACGGGTTCCGGGAGCGGGTACGGCAGGCCACCGCACCGGCGACCGACAACACGCGGGTGGCCACGGCGGGCGCGAGGGCGGTGGCGGCCGACGCCTCCGCCGCGGCCGAATCCGGCGGGCGGGAATTCCTGATCCCGGCCGGCACCCTGCTCGCGGGCGGGCTCGTCCTGCTCGGCCTGCACGCCAGGATCGACGAATACCGGTACCGCCCGTGAAACGCCTGCTGGCCGTGGTGATGGCGCTGACGCTCGTCGCGGGCGGCTGTACGGCGTCGGCGGAGGACGGGCCGGTCGTCGTCCTCGCGTCCTGGACCGGGGAGGAGGAGAAGGCGTTCCGTCAGGTGCTGGACGCTTTCAAGGCCGACATCGGGATCGACTACCTCTACGAGGGCACGCGGGCCGTCGACCAGGTGCTCGCTTCGGACGTCCAGCGTGGCACGCCGCCGGACGTGGCCGTCCTGCCCAACGCCGGGGTGCTCGCGAAGTACCAGAAGTCGGGTGACCTGCTGCCGCTCGACGAAGACCTCTCCGCCGCCGTGACACGATCCTTCAGCCCGCAATGGGTCACGCTGCAGCAGATCGGCACCGAGAAGTTGTACGCGGTCGCCGTGAAGGCCGACCTCAAGAGCCTGATCTGGTACAACCCCGCGCGGATGACCGGGATCCGTCCCACGACGTTCGCCGGGCTCCGCGAGTACTCCGCCGGGCTGGCGGCCGCCGGCGGTACGCCCTGGTGCGTCGGGATGGGCGCCCCGCCCGCCTCGGGCTGGCCGGGAACCGACTGGATCGAGGACATCCTGCTGCACTCGGCGGGCCCCGGCAAGTATCGGCAGTGGGCGTCCGGCGGCCTCGAATGGAGGTCGCCGGAGGTCAAACAGGCCTGGCTGGACTGGGGTTCCCTGATCGAGCCCAGCGCGATCCGCGGCGGTACCGCGGCAGCGCTGCTGACCGATTTCGGCGACGCGGGCAAGCCGATGTTCACCGACCCGCCGGGCTGCGCGCTCGAACACCAGGCGTCGTTCATCATGAGCCGGTACCAGAACTTCCCGCGGCCCGGCGGGACGTTTCCCAAGCCGGGTACCGATTTCGACTTCCTCACCTTTCCGGGGCGGGACGTCTCCGAGGTCGCCGCCGACCTCGCCGGGATGTTCCAGGACACGCCCCAGGCGCGGAAGCTGATGGAATTCCTCGCTTCGGAGAAGGCGCAGCGGATCTGGCCTTCGATTCCCCGCGCGAACGCCTTCTCCGCCAACCGGAAGCTCGGCCTCGACGTCTATCCGGACCAGGTGAGCCGGAAGGTCGCGGACACGATCACCACGGCGTCCGCGCTGTGCTTCGACGCGTCGGACCTGATGCCCGCGACGATGACCGGCGCGTTCCACCGTGCCGTCCTGGAGTACCTGAGCAACCGGGACCGCCTGGACATCCTGCTGAGGCAACTCGACGACGTCCGGGAGAGCATCCAGCCCGGCGAATGGTTGAAAATCCATTGTGGACAGTGAGGAGCATCGGTGAACGACCTGGCGCGGTTCCCCCTCGAAGGCGGCGGTTCGGTGGTCGTCGAGATCGACCCGGTCCCCGGCACCTCCCGGGTCTCCCGGCGTGACGACCTGGTCGAGGACGCCAAGGGGTCCTTCGAAGCGGCGCTCGCGAACGTCAAGGACGCGGCCGTGGCGGCACTGGACACCTTCCGGTCGATGACCAGGGGGCCGGACGAGGTCGAGCTCAAGTTCGGCGTCAAGCTGACCGCGCAGGCGGGCGCGGTCATCGCGAAAACGGGACTGGAGGGAAACTTCGAGGTCAAGCTGAAGTGGGCCCGGGAGACCGAAGACGCGTGATCGGAGCCCGCACTCGCGTGCTTGAAGCCGGAACACACGTGCTTGAAGCCGGAACACGCTCCGCACCGCGAGATCCGGCTTCAAGCACGCGAGATCCGGGTTAACGCACGCGAGATCCGGTCTAGCGGCCGAGGCCCCGGATCAGCACCATCACCGATTCCCGCACGTCGTCCCGCGTCCGCTTCGGCTGGAACACCTGCCAGTCGAGGGCGACCACCAGCATCGTGCCGAACAACCCGGCCGCGGCCGTCTGGATCTGGACGCCGTCGGGCAGCCGCCCGGCGGCGTCCAGCCGGTGGAGCTGTTCGCGCACGATCGAGATGATCTCCTCGCGCAGCAACGTCAGCGTCTCGTGCCAGGTGCCGGGCGTACGCCACATCTCGCTCACCAGGATCTGCGAGAAACCGGGGTATTCGGCGATGAACTCCAGCGCACCGTCCACTTGCGACTCGATCACGTCCATCGGGTCGCCGTCGCCGGTCGCCGCGCGCAGCCGGTCCGCGAGCACGCCGACGCCGTAGCGCAGCAGTGCGTCGACAAGGCCGTCCTTGCTGCCGAAGTTGTAGTAGACGGTGCCCTTCGCGACCTTCGCCTCGGCCGCGATGTCGTCCACTGTCAGCCCGACGAGGCCGCGGCTGGCCGACAGCCGCAGCGTCGCCTCGAACAGCTTCTGCTTCGTCGCCTCACCCCGGGGACTCACAACGCCAGCTCGGGTTTCAGCGCCGAAACCGTCCAGGTGCGCCGTTTCCGCGCAGCCAGCGTCGAGACCAGGATCCCGCCGACGAGATAGGCGAGAAGGACACCGATGTCACCGAGGATCTCCATCGAGGCGCCACTGTAGAGCAGGTGCCGGAACCCGTCGATCGCGTAACCCATCGGCAGCACGATGTGCAACGGGTACAACGCGTCCGGGATGGTCTGCCACGGGAACGTGCCACCGGCGCTCACCAGCTGGAGCACCAGCAGGACCAGGCCGAGGAACTTCCCGACGGCGCCGAAGAACGCGTTGAGCGCGTGCACCACCGACGTGAAGGTCAGCGACACCAGCACCGCGAACCCGACCGCGCCGAGCGGATGTGCGACGTCGATGCCGACCAGCCAGGTCACCGCGCCGAACAGCACGATCACCTGCGCGATCCCGAGCAGCGCGGAGGACAGCCAGCCGCCGAGCGCGACCTTGAACGGCGACGCGCCGGCGGTCAGCGCGCGGGTCGAGAGCGGGCGCAGCAACAGGAACAGCACGAACGCGCCGATCCAGGTCGCGAGCGAGATGAAGAACGGGGCGAGACCCGCGCCGTAGGTCCCGGCCGAGGCGACACCGGAGGAGTTGACCGCCACCGGGTCCGCGATGGTGTTGGCGGTCGCCGCGCGGGTGGGGTCGTCCGGGTTCGGGATCTCCTTGAGCCCGGCGGCGAGCCCGTCGCGCAGCTGCACCGCGCCGTCGGCGAGCTGGTTCGTGCCGGTGACCGCGGACTTCTCGCCGTCGTTCAGTTTCGCGGCGCCGTCACGGATCTGCGCGGAGGCGTCGGCCGCCTGCGCGATGCCGCTGGTGAGCTGCGGTGTGGCGGACGCCAGCTGGTGCGCGCCGTCGGACACCTGCCGGGCGCCGGACGCGAGCTGGATCAGCTGGCTGTTCGCGCCCTGGATCTTCGTGTTCGCCTGGTCGACCGGCGAACGGAGGGTGTCGAGGCGGCTCAGGATCTCCTGGACCTTCGTCTCGGGGACGCCGGCGTCGCGCAGGTCCTGCGCGAGCTGAGTGCGGTAACCGTCGAGTTTGGCCTGGATGTCGCCGGACGCCGTCGCCGCGAGCGAGGCGGCGTCGGCGACCTTCTGGTTCCCGTCGGCGACCTGACCGGCGCCGTCGGCGAGTTTCTGCGTCTGCGCGGGGAGCTGGGCGGTACTGGATTTCAGGGTGCCGAGCCCGGTCGCCAGCTGGGAGCTGCCGGAGGCGAGCTGGGAGGCGCCGTCCGCCAGTTGCTGCTGTCCCGTCTTGAGTTTGCCCGCACCGTCGGCGAGCTGGGAAGCGCCCGTCGAGGCTTCCTGGATCTTGCCGTAGATCGTGGAGAACCCGACCAGGAACTTGTCCGCGGCCTCGCTGCCGACCTTCTCCGCGATCGTCTTGCGGACCTGTTCGGCCACCTGTTTCGCGATGGTCCCGGACAGATAGTTGTTCGCGTCGTTGGTGGTCAGCGTGATCGTCGCCTGCTGGGGCTGGAAGTTGCCGGAGGACAGCAGCGCGGCGGAGAAGTCGCGCGGAATGCCGATGGCGAACGAGTACTTGTCGTCGCGGACGCCCTTCGCCGCCTCCTCCGGGGACACCTCGTGCCACTGGAACGTGCCGGACTTGACCAGTTCGTCGGTGACCTCGCGGCCGACGTTGCGTTCCGCGCCGGCCGAGTCCTTCGCGCCGGTGTCGGCGGTGAAGACGGCGGCGGGCAGCTTGTCCAGACGCGAGTACGGGTCGTAGTTCGCGTAGAGGTAGAAGGACGCGTAGAGCAGCGGCACCAGGACGAGCGCGGCCATGGCGAGCTTCGGCAGGGTGCCGCTGCTCAGCCGGCGCAGCTCGTTGGCGGCGATCCGGACGGGATTCATTCCTGGTCTCCTGAAGTCTTTTCGATCTCCGCGGTTTCGGCGGGCTCGGGCTCGACGGGCGCGCAGCGCACGGGGTCGGGCTGGTCGAGGGCGCCGCAGAGGGCGGGTTTCTCCGGCAGGGCCGAAACCGGGGTGGTGGCGGTCAGCACGATGACGGCGAGGCCGCGCTCGGCGTGCTCGCGGGCGAGCTTCGCCCAGCTGCCGACGTCGCTGGTGTGCCGGTCCGGGGTGTCGAGCACGAGGACGCCGACCCCCTTGCGGTCCGCGGCGAGCGCGGTGAGCAGCCGAGTGCGCATCACCGGTTCGAGATTCTCGAAGCGTGTGGTGGCGAAGGCGGCGGCGTCGTGCTCGGCCAGCCAGCTCGCGACGGCGGCCTTGTTCGCCGGTCGCTTCGCCAGTTCGAGTTCCTCCCCGACGACGACCTGCAGCGACAACGCGCCGTCCGGCTCGCTCACGCCGGGGGAGTCGACGATCGCCACGACCTGGTGCGGGTCGCCGCCCTCGACGGTCACCGTCCCGGTGGCGGGCTTCAGCCTGCCTGCCAGCGCCAGCCCGAAGGCGGTGACACCGACCCCCGGCTCGCCGTGCACGATCGCCAGCTCACCGCCCGAAACGGTGAGCGAAGTAGGCGACAGCAACGTGCCGTGGGGTCCGGTCACGGACACCCTGTCGGCTTGAACCCGCACGAAGAACTCCCAGGTCGGTGACTCGCGGAACTTGAACTGACTGGTCAGTTCAAAAGTTAGCCCTGACCTGGGAGGTATACAACCGTGGGGGGCTTACGTCACACGCAAGAGTGACGAAACCCCCGCAAACCGGACGGTTAGCGCAGGGCCGAAGCCGGATGGATCTCCCAGGAGGTCCACAGTGGACGATAACCCTGGCGGTGCCAGAACACCGAGGAAAGCGGGTTGGTCGGGTTGTAGTAGAGGTACGTGCCGTCCGCATCGCCCGCGGCGAACTCCTCGTGCACCGCCGCCATCAGTGTGCGGCCGAGGCCGCTCCCGCGCAGGGCGGGCACGGTGACGACGTTGTTGACGTATCCCCAGTGGCCATGGGGGAGCAGCTCGGCCTCGGCCGACCCCGGCGACGACGTGATCCAGGCGCCGTGCGCGAACGCGGCGATGCGGGCGTCCCGTTCGGCCAGCCACAGCAGCGGGCGATCCTTTTCGAGGGCGAGTTCCAGCGCCGGGGCGAGCAGTTCGGCCGCGTTCGGGCGGTACCGGGTGGCGACCTGGCCGATGTAGTCGTGCGTCGACACGGCCAGCTCGAGCAGGGTGTCGAAGTCTTCGTGCCGGGCCCGGCGGACGGTCACGCCGTCGGCACCCGGATCGTCGTGACGGCTCCCGGTGCGCACGGCGAGCGCGGACATCGGCACCAGCCCGTGGTCGAGGAAGGCACGGATCGCCTCGGCGTCCCGGCTCGGCCAGTTGATCATGCAGGACGAATCCTCGCCGGGTGCTTCGGCGTCCATCCGCGTCCGCCACGCGCGCAGCAGGACGTCCATGCCTTCGGTGCCGGTGGTCCCGATGAACGGGAACAGCTGCCGCGCGTCGGCGGCCGACCAGAGCAGGGTGACGTCGTCCGGACCGTGCAGCTGACGTTGCACCACGCCGGTGACCTGGACACCCGCCGCCGTGGCGGCGTCCACGCGCTCGCCGCGGGCCGGGGGCCGCGCGGCTTCGGGCAGGAGCCGGTCGATCGCCGCGAACCGGGCGCGGTGCGCGTCGAACAACGTCTTCTCGATTTCCATCCCATCCCCAGTGTCTGTAGGTGAACCCGCGTCCGCGATCGACGTCGACAGGGCGCGCGTTGGTCTTTCGGGTCGCGACGGTGGTGAAGGCGCCCTGCCACCGCGATAGCGGGGCCTTCGGCCGGGCGGGTTCACGCGTATAGTCACTTTCCGGACAAATCCTCAGCTCCGCCACCAGGCTCTCAGGGGCGGCCGCGCCGGGCTCCGCTACCGCAGGGCCGCGGCGGGGCAGACGGCCCACGTCGTCCACAGTGGACGATAACCCTGCCGGTGCCAGAACACCGGGGAAAGCGGATTGGCCGGATTGTACGAGACGAAGGTACCGCGCAGCGACGGCGAGAACAGTTCGTCGTGCGCGACGGCGGTCAGCGCGCGCCCGATCCCTCGCCCCCGCGCGGCCGCGGTCACCGCGAGCGTTCCTACATAGCCCCACTCGCCCGGCGGCAGCCGCCCGGCGAGCGCGTCACCGGGGATCGGGGAGCGCTTTCCGGAGGTCACCATCCCCACCGTGACGCCTTCCTCTTCGGCGATCCAGACGCGGCCCCCGAACTGCAGGCCACGCCGGACCTCTTCGGCGAGCAGGGCCTTGGCTCCCGGCCGGACGACACCGTGGCCGACCAGTGAGGTGTAGTGAAGTTCTTCGAAGCGCAGGCCGACGATCTCTTCCAAGTCGCCGTGGGTCGACGCGCGGATGGTCACGCCGGGTACGGAATACGCCTCGCCCGCCACGGGCGCGCGGACGGCCAGCGCCAGTTGCGGCGCGAGCCCGTGGTCGAGCAGGGCCCGCGACACCGCGACGTCCCGGCTGGGCCAGGTGACCGTGCACGACGAGTCGGGTTCGGCGTCGGCTAGGGCGATTCGCTCGCGCCAGGCGGAGAGCAGCGCGCTCATCCCCGCGCCGGCGTCGAGCGGGAGGATCGCGGAGAGGATCTGCAGTTGAGCCGGGCTCCAGAGTCGTTGCCAGGAACCCGCCGCGAACCGGACGTGCGCGATCGTCCCGAAGGCGCCGTCCGCCTCGACCGGTTCTCCGGCCGGGAGCGGAGGCGGCGGCGGGAGCAACGGGTCGAGCGCGGCGAACCGCGCCCGCTGCCGCTCCGCCGCCGGGATCATCCCCGCTGGGTGCAGAAGATCGCCGTGCCGGGGAAGAGCTTGCCGCGCAACGGGCTCCACTGCCCCCACGTGCGGGAGTGGCCCTCCGGCCAGGCGGGCTCGATGAGGTCGGTCAGCGCGAACCCGGCGTCGGCGAGCGCGCGGACGTAGTCGCCGAGGGTCCGGTGATACTCGACGTACGTCGCGACGCCCTCTTCGTCGACCTCGACATAGGGTGTGCGGTCGAAATACGGCTGGGTGACGGTGAGGCCCTGCGGGCCGGGGTCGTCGGGGAAGATCCAGCGCATCGGATGGGTCACCGAGAACACCCAGCGGGCCCCCGGCCGGAGCACCCGGTGCACTTCGGCGAACACGACGTCCACCGAGGCCACGAACGGGATCGCGCCGAAGGCCGAGCAGGCCGCGTCGAAGCTCGCGTCGGCGAACGGCAGCGACTCCGCCGTCGCCTGCACGAGCGGGACGAGGGTGCCGGTGCGCTCGTTGCCCTCTTTCGCGTGCCGGAGCATGCCTGCCGACAGATCGGTCGCCACCGCGTCGGCGCCCTGCGCGGCGAGCCAGCGCGAGCAGGCCGCCTGTCCGGAGCCGACCTCGAGGATCCGCTTGCCGCCGACTTCACCCAGAAGCGCGACGTCGGCCTCGCGGACACCCTCGGGGCACCAGACGAAGTCCGCGTCGCCGAGGAAGCCGCCGTGGGTCGCCTGGTAGTCGTCGGCGTCGGCGTCCCACCACGCCAGGTTCGCGGCGGTGGCCTCCGGCGCCGAGACCGCCCGGTAGGCGACCCCCGCGGTGCCGAGCCGCTCCTCGGCCTCTGCGTGCCGTTCGGGCTCGGTGACGGACTGCTGGCTCAAACCGATATCCTTTCCCCAGGTCAGGGCTTCGCGGGACAGTCTATCCGCCCGCCGCGATCGTGGGGGCGACCCTGATTGTGCCGTGTACAGGGGGCCGCGTAGGATATCTGTTAGCGCAGTGGGTTCGCGCTACTCTTTCCCCCGGTTCGCTCAGCGTCCGGGTCAGGGGGTCGCGTACCGGATGCGGTGATGCTCGCGGTCGTTCCCTGTGGACGTTTGCTTATGTGGTCGCCTCATGTCGGAAGAGCCCATGGTGCCCTAACTGCAAACCCACTACTTCCCATCCACCGGAGCAACCCGCCTAATGACGACCGACACCGCCACCGCCCCGACCGCCCCCGCCGGGCCCCAGCAAGTCGCTATCAACGACATCGGGTCGGAGGAAGACTTCCTCGCTGCGATCGACAAGACGATCAAGTACTTCAACGATGGCGACATCGTCGAAGGAACCATCGTCAAGGTCGACCGTGACGAGGTCCTGCTCGACATCGGCTACAAGACCGAGGGTGTCATCCCCTCGCGCGAGCTCTCCATCAAGCACGATGTCGACCCGGCTGAGGTTGTCACCGTCGGCGATGAGGTCGAAGCCCTGGTCCTCCAGAAGGAGGACAAGGAAGGCCGTCTGATCCTGTCCAAGAAGCGTGCGCAGTACGAGCGCGCCTGGGGCACGATCGAGGAGCTCAAGGAGAAGGACGAGCCCGTCAAGGGCACCGTCATCGAGGTCGTCAAGGGCGGCCTCATCCTGGACATCGGCCTGCGCGGCTTCCTGCCGGCGTCGCTGGTCGAGATGCGCCGCGTGCGCGACCTGCAGCCGTACGTCGGCCGCGAGCTCGAGGCGAAGATCATCGAGCTGGACAAGAACCGCAACAACGTGGTCCTGTCCCGCCGCGCCTACCTGGAGCAGACCCAGTCCGAGGTGCGCAGCGAGTTCCTCAACGCGCTCGCCAAGGGCCAGGTCCGCAAGGGTGTCGTGTCGTCCATCGTCAACTTCGGTGCCTTCGTGGACCTGGGTGGCGTCGACGGCCTGGTGCACGTCTCCGAGCTGTCCTGGAAGCACATCGACCACCCGTCCGAGGTCGTCGAGGTCGGCCAGGAGGTCACGGTCGAGGTTCTGGACGTCGACATGGACCGCGAGCGCGTCTCGCTGTCGCTGAAGGCGACCCAGGAAGACCCGTGGCGTCAGTTCGCCCGCACCCACGCGATCGGCCAGATCGTGCCGGGCAAGGTCACCAAGCTCGTCCCGTTCGGTGCGTTCGTGCGCGTCGAGGAGGGCATCGAGGGCCTGGTGCACATCTCCGAGCTGGCCGAGCGCCACGTGGAGATCCCGGAGCAGGTCGTCCAGGTCAACGGCGACGTGATGGTCAAGGTCATCGACATCGACCTCGAGCGTCGTCGCATCTCGCTGTCGCTGAAGCAGGCGAACGAGGGCGTCACGCCGGAGACCGAGTTCGACCCCACCCAGTACGGCATGGCCGCCGAGTACGACGCCGAGGGCAACTACATCTACCCCGAAGGCTTCGACCCGGACACCCAGGAGTGGCAGGAAGGCTTCGACAAGCAGCGTGAGGAGTGGGAGCGTCAGTACGCCGAGGCTCACACGCGCTACGAGGCTCACATGAAGCAGGTCCAGAAGGCAGCCGAGGCCGACGCCGAAGCCGCCGCGGACGCCGCGACCGGTGTCACCTCGGGCGACTCGGGCGAGCAGAGCTACACCTCCGCTCCGGCCGAGGCCAAGAGCGGTGGCACGCTCGCCAGCGACGAGCAGCTCGCGGCTCTCCGCGAGAAGCTGTCGGGCGGCGCGTGATCCAGGCGCTCAGCCAGTAGCTGACTGACAGCGGCCCCGGTCCACTACGGACCGGGGCCGCTTTCTTGTCCGCGTTCAGTCCTCTGGATGCGTTCCTTGCACGCGCAACTACCGCATTCAGAGGACTGAACGCGGTAGTGGGGAGAGGAAATCAGGAGGTGGCGGTCCGGACGGACGGGACGGACGGCACCCAGACACGTTCGAGTGCCGCGGCGCGGGCCTTGCGGCGGAGTCCGGCGAAGCTGTGCTTGGCGGGAACGAGGAGCGCGCTCAGCCACGTGCGCCGGTATTCGGCGAGGGCGTCGGCCACGGGACGATGGAGGACACAGTGCACCAGGCCCGGCGTTCCGAGCCGGTGCCTTCCGACGTGCTTACCGTCTGCCATCTTTCCTCCGTGTGGGCTACCTTCGCCGCGCACGGTACGCAATCAAGCCGCCGAAGCCCGGTAACCGCCCGGCGTGTCACCCATAAAGGTCGTGTAACGCGTCACTATGAACTTGCCTTTTGCACCCTTCTGTGCGGGAAGTGCACCTCTCGTGACCCTGCGCGGTCGGCCCAGGTCGCGCCACTAGGCTGATCGTCATGCTGCGTGTGGGCCTGACCGGCGGGATCGGCGCCGGAAAATCGACGGTGGCGAACCGGCTTTCCGAGCACGGCGCCGTCCTCATCGACTCCGACAAGATCGCCAGGGAGGTCGTCGAGCCGGGGACACCGGGGCTCGCCGAACTCGTCGAGGCGTTCGGGGAAGACATCCTCGCCGCAGACGGCGCGCTGGACCGGGCCGCGCTCGCCGCCAAGGCGTTCGCCGGCGAAGAATCCCGCAAACGGCTGAACTCGATCGTCCATCCGAGGGTCGGCGCCAGGACGGCCGAGCTGATGGCGGCCGCGGCGCCGGACGCGATCATCGTCCACGACATCCCGCTGCTCGTCGAAGGCGGGCTCGCGCCGATGTACCACCTCGTCGTCATGGTCGACGCGCCGGAGGAGGTCCGGGTCCGCCGCCTGGTCGAAGCGCGGGGGATGGCCGAGAACGACGCGCGCGCCAGGATCAAGGCGCAGGCCACGACCGATCAGCGCCGGGCCGTGGCCGACGTCTGGTTCGACAACAGCGGAGCGCCCGACATCGTGCTCGCCGAGGTCGACGCGCTGTGGGCGGACAGGCTGACCCCGTTCGAGGCGAACGTGCGGCTCCGCAAGCCGCGCGCGCCGATGTCGCCGAAGATCGCGCCGTACGACGAGACATGGCCCGTGCAGGCCGAGCGGGCGCTCGCGCGGATCCGCGTGGTGGCCGGTGACAACGCCGTGCGGGTCGATCACATCGGTTCGACGTCCGTGCCGGGGCTGCCCGCCAAGGACATCCTCGACCTCCAGCTGACCGTGTCCACTTTGGACAAGGCGGACGAGCTGGCCGACGCGCTCTCCGACGCGGGGTTCCCGCGAGCGGAAGGGGAGTGGTTCGACGACGCGCACGGTGAAGAGGGCACTTGGCCCAAGCGGTTCCACTTCGGTGGCGATCCTCGCCGTCCGATCAACCTGCACGTCCGCTCGCGGGAGACGCCGGCCTGGCGGCTCGCGCTGCTGTTCCCGGAATGGCTGCGGCGGAATCCGGGCGAGCGCGACGCCTACGCCGCGGTCAAGAACGCCATGGCCGCGAAGCACGCAGGCGACGGGACGGTCGAGCGGTACACCGACGAGAAACAGGGCTGGGTCGACGCGGCCTTCACCCGTGCCGACGCTTGGGCGGACTCGACCGGCTGGACCCCGTAGGCCTCAGCCGCCGGGCGGTCCCCGCGCGAAAGCGGTGGCGACGGCTGCCGTCTGCACGAGCGTGACCACGATCCACAGCGCGGGCTGATCGGTGAACGCCCGCAGCGGGCCGCCGTTGGGGACCGTGTTGATCAGCGCGGAGACCACGAAGATCCCGGCGAGCGCCAGTGGGGCGGGCCGCAGGCGCATCGCGTCGAAGAACCCGGTGATCATGAAGATGAGGAAGATCGTGTCGTGCGCTTCGAGCACCGCCGCGATCGCTACCAGCCCGGTGAAGGACACGGCGATCACGACCGGATGACCTTCCCAGCGCTTCGAAAGCAGCGTGGAGGTGAGCAGGAGCCAGACGGCCGCGATCCCGGCCAATCCCAGTGTGCGCAGCGGGTCGTGCTCGGAGGTCACGAGACTGAGCACCGTACTGAGCGTCAGCAGAGCGTACGGCAGACAATTTTCGATCCGGCCGCCCCCAGGGCGCCACAGCGACCCGCCGTCATCAGGAGACGGCCACAGCGAGTCCTGCCAACGGATCCAGCTGGTCATACCCGGAATTCTCGCAGGCCGGGCCATGCCGTGGCCCAGGTTTCGGTGTGGCCGGTGACCAGCCAGATCGGCATTCCCCGGCTCACGTTGCGGACGCCGGCCGCGTTGTCCACCCGGGAGACGATCCGGGCGTCGGTGAACGACCGCAACAGCCGTGCCGGATCCGGCCCGACGAACAGGACGCTGTCCGCGGTCTCGGGCGGATGCCCGAAGTACCAGAAGCCCCGGCTGGGGCTGTACACGGCGGGAAGCCCGTAGTCGGCGCCGTACCGGTCCAACGCTCCGGCCTGCCAGTACCCGGCCGTGACGAGCGTGGTGCGCGCCCGTTGGTCCGGCGGGAGCCGGTAATAGGCGTCCGCTACGGAACGCGCGAGATCCGGCCAGCCGATCTCCTCCAGCGTGTACGCCGGGCGGGGGACGTCCCGGCCTTCCGCGAGCCAGGCGGACGGCCACACCGGCAGCGCGTACGGCAGCGTGTACAGCGCGGAAAGCAGGAACACCGGCCAGGTCGGGATCCAGCGGAACCACCAGGACGGCCTCAACTGTCCGAAGTGGACGGCGGCGCCCGCCCACAGCACGCTGAACATCCCCGCCGCGTAGTAGTACCGGCCGTTCGACAGGATGAACAGGGTGATCACGCCGACCGCGGTCCAGCCGAGGAACCGGTATTCGCGCAGTTTGGCCGAGAACAGCAGGACCAAGAGTCCATAAAGGACACCGACTACACCGATGCCGAGCCCGGCGCCGGTCAGCAGGGCGGGCAGGAATCCGGCGCGGCCGCTCCAGCCGCCGGTGGTCTCGTGCGCGATGACGTCGCCCATCTCCAGTTGCGGCCAGCCGTTCGCGGCCTGCCACCAGAGGGTGGGGACGAGCGACAGCGCGGCGATCCCCGCGCCGAGCCAGAGTTTGGGCCTGCGCAAGAGATCCCGGGGCCCGAAGACCAGGATCGCGACCCCGGCGGCGACCCAGAACGTCGCGATCAGGAGCTTGACGTTCAGCGCGACGGCGGTCGCCACGCCCAGCCACAGCAGCAGATTGTCGTCGCGGGTCCGCATCCAGCGCACGACCAGCCATGCGATGAGCGTCCACAGCGCCGGGTCGATCGTCGAGGTGGCCAGGTAGTGCCCGCTGCCGAGGAACTGCCCGCAGATCGCGTACGCGGCGGCGGCGCGGGTCTGCGCCCGGCGGTCACCGCCCATCTCGTAGGCGATGAGTCCGGTGAACACGACACCGGCGGCCGTCGCGAGGACGGCGGGGAAGCGGAAGACGAAGACGTTGCCGGGCGCGAGCGTGTCCATCGCCAGCGCCAGGACCGGGAGCACCGGCGGCTGGTCCGCGTAACCCCAGGCGAGCCGCTTGCCCGCGGAGAGGAAGTACAGTTCGTCGCCGAAGTAGCCGTACCGCCACGCCGTCGCCATCAGGACCGCCGCGGCCGCGGCGGCGAGGAGCCCCACCGGGAGCCGGGCGAACGCCGCACTGGACACCGTCGGTGTTTCGGCCGCGCGGGCGGCTTCCATCCATTCCTCGCAGATCCCTCGGGTGCCGGTCCTCTCGCACCTTACGTGCCACCGGCGTGGCGCGTCGGTCGTGAGAGGGCCGGTGAGGGCTCAGAAGCCCCAGTCCGTGAGTTTCGGCCACACCGTGTCCCAACTCCCGTTCCGGCCGGTGGCCAGCCAGATCTTCATGCCCTGACTCACGTTCTGGATCCCGGCCCCGTTGTCGAGCGCGCCGACCTCACGCACCTGCGTGAAGTACGGCACAAGTCCCGAAGGGTCGTTCCCGACGAACAGGATGTCCCGTGCCGATTCCGGCGGCCTCGGCAGCGTCACGTAGCCGCGGTTGGGGCTCGACGGCGACGGAAGCCCGAACTCCGGTCCATAGTGGTCGATGGCGCCGGCCTGCCAGTACTTCGCCGTGACGACACCGGTCCGGGACGGATCGGGAACGGTCCGGTACACCCGCCCCACCGACTCCGTGATCTCCCGCCAGCCGACCTCTTCGACGGCGAAGATCGGCCGCGCCCACACCGGAGCGCTCGCCAGCTGCGCACGCGGGAGGACCGGAAGTGCCTGCGGGATCGCGATCACCATGGCCACGAGGTACACCGGCCAGGTGGCGATCCAGCGCCAGTACTTCGACGCCTGGCCCGCCTCGATCTCCACCGCCGCCGCGGCGAACAGGGGGGCGAACATCCCGGCCGCGTAGTAGTAGCGCCCGTTCGCCAGCAGGAACACGGCGAGGACGCCGAGCGCGGTCCAGCCGAGGAACCGGTACGGCCGCAGGCGTTCGGACCGCAGCAGGCGCCACAGTCCATAGCAGACCAGGATCGCCCCCACCGGTAGTCCGGCGCTCAGCACCAGCGTCGGGACGAAGGTGGCCCGCCCGCCCCAGCCTGCCGAGACCTCTTGGGAGATCGCCGCGCCCATGGTCAGCTGCGGCCATCCGTTCGCCGCCTGCCAGACGAGGGTGGGCGCGATCATCACGGCGGCGATCAGCGCGCCGATCCACAGCGCCGGACGGCGGACGAGGTCACGGGGTCCGAACGCCACCGCGGCGGCGAGTACGACGACCCAGAAGCCCCCGACGAGGAACTTCGTGTTCAGGGCGAACCCGGTCACCACACCGGCCCAGACCAGGAGTCTGTCCGTCCGGGTCCGCACCCAGCGGACGAGCAGCCAGATCAGCAGCGCCCACAGGAACGGGTCGATCGTGCTGGTCGCCAGGTAGTGCCCGCCGCCGAGCATCTGGATGGACACCGCGAACGTCGCCGCCGCGATCGTCTGCGCTTTGCGGCCGCCGCCCAGCTCCCTGGCGATGAGCGCCGTCAGCACCACGCCGGCCACCATCGCCAGCATCGCCGGGATGCGCAGGACGAACGGCGAATCGGCGCCGAACGCGTCCATCAGGCGGGCCAGCAGTGGCAACAGCGGCGGCTGGTCGGCATACCCCCAGTCCAGATGCCGACCGGCCGCCAGGAAGTACAACTCGTCGCCGAAGTAGCCGTAGCGATCGGCCGTCGCCGCGAGGACCGCCCCCATCGCCCCGGCGATCATCAGCACCGGTGTCCCGGCGAACGACGCGACCCCCGCGGGTTCTCGCCCATCGGACCGTTCCCGGAGTCCCTCGGCCTCCATGACCACGGGTATCCGCCCCCTCTCGATCGGTTACGCCCTTGATCGAGAGTCCCGCACCGCCGCCCCGCCGGGGATCCATCGGCCGGTCAGGATCGGCTCACCCAAGGGATGAGCCAGGATCAACCGATCGATGGATGCCGAGAGGTCAGTGCCGTCGCCAGTCGAGTGTGATGTCCTTTGTGGACAGCCAGCCGCGCAGGTCGTGGCCGTGAGAGGCCAACCCGTCCACCGTCGCGTGGCTGACGCCGAGCGCGCGTTCGCCGTCGGCGGGGGAGAGCAACCCGGCGGTGACCGCGGCGAGGAGTTCGTCGGTGTCGATCACCTGGACGGATTTCTTGTCCCGCAGAACGAGGTCGAGATAGAGATCGGTGGCCACCCAGACGCCGTCCTCACGGCGGATGTCGACGACGTCGAGGTAGAAGTCCTGATCGCGTTCGTGGCCGGGGGTGAACCAGAAGTCGGTGATCCGCAGGCCGAGATCCGGCAGCAGCCAGGACTCGATGTAGTGGAACTGGGCCCGCCCCGGCGTCGGCCGCGCCATGTAGAGGCCGAAGGGTTCTTCGCGGTATTCCTCGACGTCCCTCACGATGCCCTTGGGGTCCGTGTTGGTCTTCGCGGCCGGGTCGAAGTACTCGACCTTGGGCGGATGCAGCGCGGTCATCCGCCCATCTTGGAAGGCGGCGCCGCCCGCGAACACCGCCCAACCGGGTGGACGATCACGGTTTGCGGGTTCCGGGGGAGTAGCGCCGTCTGGCCGGATAAGGTGCGCTGGTTCCGCCAGAGGGGTGAGTGGGGAGTCGACGCATGTTCGGGATCATCAGGCCGTGCCGCCACCGGCTTTCCGCGGGTCTGCACGCGGACTGGCTCGCCCATCTCTGCGGTCTTTGCCTGGCGTTGCGGGACGAACACGGACATCTCGCCCGAATGGTGACGAACTATGACGGGCTGATCATCTCGGCGCTCGTCGAAGCCCAGTCATCACGTGCGGAAGGACGTCGCGACGCCGGCCCTTGCCCGCTTCGGGCGATGAAGGGGACTTCGGTCGCGAAGGGCGGCGGCGCCCAGCTCGCGGCGGCGGTCTCCCTCGTGCTGGCGTCGGCCAAGATCAGCGACCACGTCGAAGACCATGATGGTGCCTTCGCGCGGCGTTCTGTCGCTCTCGCCGCGAGGCGGGTGGCGACGCGCTGGGCGGATCAGGGAAGCCGCACGGGGATCCGGGTCGGCTTCGACACCGCGGTCCTGACCGAGGCCGTCGACCGGCAGGCCGAGATCGAAAACGCCGTCCGCCTCGGTGATTCGGCCGTACTCGCCACCGAACCCGCGGAACTGGCGACGGCGGCCGCGTTCGCGCACACCGCGGTCCTGGCCGGCCGCCCCGGGAACGCGGCGCCGCTGGCCGAGGCCGGCCGCCTGTTCGGCAGGGCCGCGCATCTGCTCGACGCCGTCGAGGACCTCGCGGAGGACGAGGCCGCCGGTGCGTGGAACCCGCTGACGGCCACCGGGACCGGGCTCGCCGAGGCTCGGCGGCTGTGCGACGACGCCGTGCTCGGCGTCGAACTCGCCCTTCGCGAGGTGAAGTTCGATCAGCCCAAGCTGGTGCACGCCCTCCTGGTCCACGAACTGCGGCAGGCGGTGCGGCGCGCTTTCGGGCACAACCTCACCGGGCACGGCCATGGCCCGCAGCAGCCGCCGCCGGGCTGGATCGGGCCCGGCCCCCAGCCACCGCAGCATCCCCACCAGCCTTATCCGCCCCAGCAGTACCCGCAGGGCGGCTACCAGGCGCCGCCTCCTCCGCCGGGCGCTCCCGGTGGCGGGGGTCCGCCGCAGGAGCCGCCGAAGAAGAAGCGGAAGCACGGCGGCCCGCCGACCGACGGTCAGGGTGGGTGCTGCTGGACGCCGAAGTTCCGGGTGCCCGCCCAGCCGAGAGGGTTCTTCCTCGGTTGCGCGGTGGCCACCTACATGTGCTGTTCGTGCCAGTTCTGCTGCCGGGACCCGTTCCCCGGGGCGTGGAGCGGGAAGCCGCACGAGGCATGGTGCAACAACTGTGACGGTTGTGACTGCTGTAACTGTTGTGACTGTTCCTGCTGATCCCGACCAGGCGAAACGGAAACTGTCGGACCCAGCGCCTACTCTGGTTCCCGTGGCTTTCGCAACCGAACATCCCGTGCTCGCCCAGTCGGACTTCCGCCCCGTCACGGACATCCCCCGGACCGGCGGCCGGTTCGAGGTGGTCAGCGAGTACAAACCCGCCGGTGACCAGCCGGCGGCCATCGACGAGCTCGAACGCAGGATCAAGGCGGGCGAGAAGGATGTCGTCCTGCTCGGCGCCACGGGTACCGGTAAGTCGGCGACGACGGCCTGGCTGATCGAGCGCGTCCAGCGTCCGACGCTGGTGATGGCGCCTAACAAGACGCTCGCCGCGCAGCTGGCGAACGAGCTGAGGGAGCTGTTCCCGCACAACGCGGTCGAATACTTCGTCAGTTACTACGACTACTACCAGCCCGAGGCGTACATCGCGCAGACGGACACCTACATCGAGAAGGACTCGTCGATCAACGACGACGTCGAGCGGCTGCGGCACTCGGCGACGATGAACCTGCTGTCCCGGCGTGACGTCATCGTGGTCGCGAGTGTCTCGTGCATCTACGGTCTCGGCACGCCGCAGTCGTACCTCGACCGGTCGACGAAGCTGAAGGTCGGCGAGCAGCTCGACCGGGACGTCTTCCTCCGCGCCCTGGTGGACGTGCAGTACACCCGCAACGACATCGCCTTCGCGCGCGGCACTTTCCGCGCCCGTGGCGACACGGTCGAGATCATCCCGGCGTACGAGGAGCTGGCTATCCGCGTCGAGTTCTTCGGCGACGAGATCGAGAAGCTGTACTACCTGCACCCGCTCACCGGAGACATCGTCAAAGAGGTCGACGAGGTCCGCATCTTCCCGGCCACGCACTACGTGGCGGGCCCGGAGCGGATGGAGAAGGCCATCGGCGGCATCGAGGCCGAGCTCGAGGAGCGGCTGGCCGAGCTGGAAAAGCAGGGCAAACTGCTCGAGGCCCAGCGACTGCGGATGCGCACCGCGTACGACATCGAGATGATGCGCCAGGTCGGGTTCTGCTCCGGCATCGAGAACTACTCGCGGCATATCGACGGCCGCGGCGCAGGCACCGCGCCCGCGACCCTCATCGACTATTTCCCGGAAGACTTCCTGCTGGTCATCGACGAGTCGCACCAGACCGTCCCGCAGATCGGCGGCATGTTCGAAGGCGACATGTCGCGGAAGCGGAACCTGGTCGACTTCGGGTTCCGGCTGCCCAGCGCGGTCGACAACCGGCCGCTGACCTGGGAGGAGTTCACCGACAGGATCGGCCAGACGGTCTACCTCTCGGCGACGCCGGGACCGTACGAGATGGGGCAGGCGGGCGGCGAGTTCGTCGAGCAGGTCATCCGCCCGACCGGCTTGGTTGACCCGAAGGTGGTCGTGAAGCCCACCGAGGGTCAGATCGACGACTTGGTGCACGAGATCCGCGAGCGGGCCGAGAAGGACGAGCGTGTTCTGGTCACCACGCTCACGAAGAAGATGGCCGAGGATCTCACCGATTACCTGCTGGAGCTGGGCATCCGGGTGCGGTACCTGCATTCCGAGGTGGACACGCTGCGCCGGGTCGAGTTGCTGCGGCAGCTGCGCGCGGGCGATTACGATGTGCTGGTCGGCATCAACCTGCTCCGTGAGGGGCTCGACCTGCCTGAGGTGTCGCTGGTCGCGATCCTCGACGCGGACAAGGAGGGCTTCCTCCGCAGTGGCACGTCGCTGATCCAGACGATCGGTCGCGCGGCCCGGAACGTGTCGGGCGAGGTGCACATGTACGCGGACAAGATCACCGACTCGATGCGGCACGCCATCGACGAGACCGATCGCCGCCGCGCCAAACAGGTGGCCTACAACGAGGAGCGGGGTGTCGACCCGCAGCCGCTGCGGAAGAAGATCGCCGACATCCTGGATCGGGTCTACAGCGAGGCGGAGGACACGGAGTCCGTCGCGGTCGGCGGTTCGGGCCGGAACTCTTCGCGCGGCAAGAAGCCCGAGCAGGGCGATCGCGTGCGCAGCTCCGGGATGCTCGCGGACAAGGACGTCGCCGGGATGCCGCGCGCCGAGCTGGCGGATCTCATCCAGCAGATGACGGACCAGATGATGCAGGCCGCGCGTGACCTGCAGTTCGAGCTGGCCGCCCGGCTGCGGGACGAGGTCGCGGACCTCAAGAAGGAGCTCCGGGGCATGGACGCGGCCGGCATCAAATAGCCGCGTTTCGTCCTCTGGTTGCGATCCTTGCGTGTGCAAGTACCGCATTCAGAGGACGAAACGCGTGAGGGGGTCAGAGGCGACGGCGCTCCAGCATGGTCAGGTCGGCATCGAAGTCCGGGAACCCGGCGGGCACCGAACGCGTGCTGACGCCCGGCGAGACCGGAGGCAGACCGGCCCACCGCCGCACGGTGTTCGTCGCTTCGGCGGCCTGGGCCGCGGGAAGCTGCGAGATCCGGGCGCCGTGGTTCCCGCTCGGCACCGTGTAGCTGTAGGAGTCCTTCGTGCCGAAGCCGAGCCTGAACGGCTCCGCACTCCACGGGTCGTTCCCGCCGTAGACGAACATCAGCCGCTTCCCCTGAGACTTCACCCAGAAGTCGATGTCCGGCATCGCCAGGTGGTCGAACCGCGGGATGTCGACCGATTCCGGCACGAACGTCCGCGACACGTTGGAGCCCGGGTAGCGCAGTAGATCCCGCAGATATCCTTCGTAGGATTCGGGGGCGCCGAGCTGGTAGGCCGCCTGGAAGTAGTACGGGACGTAGACCTCGAGGTTCTGGTCGGAGTAGGTGTTCAGGCTTTCGACGCGTTCGAACCAGGCGTAGATCTCCGCCGCCGGAGCACCCGCCTTCGGGATCGTCGCGCAGTCGGACTGCCTCTGGTACTGCCAGAAGGCGAAGTACGAGTCGATCACGGAGATCTCCAGTGACACGTCCGCCGAGCCGACGGTCTTGAACGTGTAGCCGTTCTTGGCCGCGTCGGCGGCGGCGAGCGCCGCGAACTCGGGACGCCGGGTCAGCACGTCACGCTGGATCGCCTTCAGCGCCGACCGGCAGGCCGGATCGTCGCCGACGTTCGCCAGGAACCGGTTGTAGCGGTCGTGCGCGTTGATGACGTCGTTGGGCGCGACGTACGGGATCGTCGCGTCGACGTCGTCCGGGAAAAACCTACGGAAGTAGGTCGCCGTCATGCCGCCCTTGCTGCCGCCGGTCGCGAGCCACTTGCCCGGATAGATCCGCTTGAACGCCTCGACCGCGCGGTGCTGATCGGCGGCCGCCTGCCAGATCGTCAGCTGCTTGCCCCAGTCCGGACGGTCCGGCCGGGAGGGAGTGAAGAACCGGTACTCCATGGACAGCTGGTTGCCGTCGACGATCTGTGTCGGCTCCGAGCGATTGGGCGCTTGCGAGACGTTGTACCCGCTCGTGTACACCACGGTCGGCGACCGGAATTCCTTGTGCAGCAACGTGAACCGCTGCTGGAAGGTGCCGCGGTCCGGCCTGCGGTGGTCGACCGGCTGGGTGTAGCTGAGTTTGAAGAACCGGTACCCGGTCGGCGCCGGATTCTCCGAGACGACGGTCAGCCCGGGTATCCGCCCGAGCGCGTCCTCGATGTCTCCGGGTGCCGCCTGCGCCGCCGGGGTCAGCCCGGCCAGTGCGAGAACGGTGATCGCCAGAACCGGCCACGCGGCCGTGAGCTTCCGCATCCATGCCCTCCCCATCGGGACCTGTTGAGCGGTCGGATACTCACAGAGTCCCCGCCGGTGGGCAATCGCCTATCCGGTCGAGCCCGAAGATCAGGCCCGGCCGCTGAGCACCCGGTCGACGTAGGCCTTGATGGCCGCGAGGGCTTCGGGGGAGCTCCACAGATCGAGGACGTGGGCGTCGTCGCCGGTGCGGTGTTCGGCGATGCGCTCGTGGAACGGCCGGTGCAGCTGCGCCTTCGTGTGCGCGTACGCGGCCGCCGGGATCTCGGCGAGCTTCCTGGCCACCTCCACCGCCCGCTCGACGACGTTCCCGGGCGCGGTCACCTCGTTCACCAGGCCGAGCCGGAGCGCGTCCGCGGGCAGATGGGTCTCGCCGAGGAACGCGAGTTCGGCGAGGACGTCGGCGCCGAACCCGGACCGCAGGATCTCCAGCGCCGCCAACGGGAACGGCACGCCGACGAGCAGCTCGGTGATCCCGATCCGGCCGGGGCCGTCGGCGAGGACGCGGCGGTCGCAGGCGGCGGCGAGCACCGCCCCGCCGGCGATCGCGTGCCCGTTGACGGCCGCGATCACCGGGCCGGGGAAACCGAAGACCGAGAGGAACGCGTCCGACAGCGCCGGCAGGAAGTCCTCGAGATAGTCCGCGCCGCCGTCGTGAACACGCCGCAGGTCGACACCCGCCGAGAAGATGCCGCCGGTCCCGGTCAGCACGACACCGCGATGGCCGCCGAGCTGGACGTCTTCGAGCCGGACGACCAGTTCCTGGCAGAACTCGGTGTCGAGGGTGTTCGCCTTGCCGTGCTGAAGGGTGACGACGGCGATCCCGCCTTCGTCGTCCACGCGGATCGAGGAGGTGGCCATGGCCTCGACCGTACCCGAGCCCGCAAGATCTACAGTGGACCGCTGATCGCGCTTCCGGGTTGCCGCAGCCGGGCCGCGGCGTGGAGTTGTCCACTCACCCAGCCAGATCAGCGGTCCGCCTCCGCGAACCCGAGCCTCCGGCCGAAACTTAGCCGGAGAACCTCAGCCGGGGAGCCACCGCTCAGTCCCGGAGGCGCACGGTGACCGTCGGGCTGAAGGACCGCTTGCGGTTCCAGCCGGTTTCGGCGCCGATGCTGAGCTGGATGGCGCGGTCGGCGGGCGCCCAGTAGCCGGTGCGCACGAAGTAGGCGTCCATCGAACACAGCCTGGCACAGGACTTGCGGTTGCAGATCGTTTCCCAGCCCCACTGCCTGCCGCTCTCCTCGACGCCGTTGCGCCGGACGAAAAGATGCGGATTGCCGATTTCGCGGCAGTAGGCGCTGCCCTCGGAGATGTAGAGGACCCCGTCGATCTTGTAGAACCGATTGTTGTCGAGAAGCGTTACCTGGCCCGAGACGGCGAATCCGACCCGGCCGCCCTTGCCTGCGGTCATGGTCCAATCAAGAGAGAATTCTTGGACCGGGGTCTCGACTGACTGGGTCATGGTGACATCCCCGCTTTCCGCTCGCGTCGGCACCTTTCCACTGAAGATAAGGATTTCCCGGAGGTCTCCGAAGATGAATTCGAGGTTTTCACCCAATGAGTCGATGATCCGAAAATCAATGTTCTCATGCGCATGAAACACCGATTACCGGCGCTAATGGGTGAAGGTCGCCACGGCCAGTGAAAACCGGGGCCCACCAGGGAAGAGGATTTCGTCTTCCCAGTGGACCCCGGTGATTTTCCGGTACGGAAACGCTCTCAGCTGGTGATGTCCTTCGTCGCGAACCGGCGGCCCGCCAGAAGGAAGAACACCGTGCCGTACAACGCCGCGGACAGCATGCCGTTGGCCATGTTCGTCCAGTCGATGTCGGTCGAGATCAGGTCCATCCACGAGAAGGCGAAATGCGTCGGAAGGTAGTCGCGCAGCCCTTCCAGCGCGGTGATCTGGTCGAGGATCTGCGAGACGATCGCGACGATCACCGCCCCGCCGACGGCGCCCAGCGGGGCATCGGTGGCGACCGAGAGCAGCATCGCCAGACCGGCCACCCACGCCAGCTGCAGGATGATGTAGATCGTCGCGAGCCCCATGGCTATGAGACTGTCGCCGAACGACACCGCGTCCCCGGTCGGGCTGATGGCGTCGCCCGCGCCGTACCAGATGACGCCGACCACCAGCGAAACCAGCGGTAACAGGATCAGCGCGACCGCGGACAGGATGCCCGAGACGATCGCCTTCTGCCGCAGCACCCGATGCCGGGGGACCGGCATCGCGAGCAGGTACTTCAGGCTCGACCAGGACGCCTCGCTCGCGATCGTGTCGCCGTAGAACAACGCCACGATCATCGGGAGCAGGAACGTCCCGGAGACGAACAGCGCGAGCACCACGAAGTTCGGCGCGCTCGCGGTGGCCAGGTCGACGAAGCCGCCGCTGCGGCGGTTCGGGTTGGCCTGCCCGATCTCGAACGCGATCACCAGGATGAACGGCAGCAGCGCGGCGAACCCCAGCATCAGCTGGGTCCGCCGCCGTTTGAGCTGCCGCTTCAGTTCGACGCCGAGCCGCAGTGTCCGGTCGGCGCGGTACCCCGCCACCGCCCCGTCGGGGCCGACCTCGGTCGGTTCGTGCGACGCGACCTCGGTCAGCTCCAGCAGGGCCGCCGGATCGGTGTGCACGCCGTGATCCGCCCGGGTCGCCGGGCCGGAACCATTGGTCTTACTCACCCTTCGAGTCCTCTCCGACCAGCTGCAGGAACGCGTCTTCCAGACGGCGCCGCGGCCCGGCCTGCTCGACCGCGACCCCGGCCCGCACCAGGACGGCGACCGCCTCGGCGCGCGCGAGACCGTCGAGATCCGCGTGGACCAGTTCGCCGTCGACATCGACGCCGGAAACGCCGCCGACCTTCCGCAGCGCTTCGGCCGCTTCGGCGGGCTTGTCGACGCGGAACGTCGCCTCGCCGCTGGACGCGGCCAGTTCGCCGACCTCACCCGAGGCGACCAGCATGCCGCGGTGCATCACGACCACGTGCGTACAGGTCTGCTCGACCTCGGCCAGCAGGTGGCTCGAGACCACCACGGTGCGCCCGGTCGCCGCGTAGCGCTGGAGCACCTCACGCATCTGGTGGATCTGTGGCGGGTCGAGCCCGTTGGTCGGTTCGTCGAGCACCATCAGCTCCGGCAGGCCGAGCATCGCCTGCGCGATCGCGAGCCGTTGCCGCATGCCCTGGCTGTAGGTGCGGACCCGCCGGTTCACCGCGTCGCCGAGCCCCGCGATCTCCAGTGCCTCGGCGAAATGCGCCTTGTCCCTCGGGCGGCCCGTGCTCGCCCAGTACAGCTCCAGATTCTCCTTGCCGGACAGATGCGGCAGGAAGCCGGAACCCTCCACAAAGGACCCGATCCGGGACAGCACCGGCGCGCCGGGCGCGATCAGGTGGCCGAATACGCGGATGGTGCCCGCGGTCGGCGTGATGAGCCCCATCAGCATGCGCAGGGTCGTCGTCTTGCCCGCGCCGTTCGGCCCGAGCAGGCCGAGCACCTGGCCGGGTTCGACGCGGAACGACAGATCCTTCACCGCGACGAACCCGCCCGCGTAGGCCTTGCGCAGACCTTCGATCACGAGCGGCGTCCTCGCCAGGCTCTCGTCGACGTCGTGGGCACGGCGGCGGCGGAACGCGGCGATCACGGTGATCGCGATCCCCGCGAGCAGCGTTCCGGCGATCCCGAGCAACTGCGCGGTGGGCGCGCCCGCGCCGACCGAGTTGCCGGGAACGACCGGCACACCGAGCCGTCCGCCGTCCGCCAGCCCGATGCGGAACACGGCGGGCTCGACCGGCGTCGCGAACGCCTGGTCCGTCGTGCCGACGACCAGCCGAAGCGTGTGCCCGGCCTCCAAGGGCCGCACGATGCCCGGCAGGGTCACCGTCACCTCGACCGGGCTGCCGTCGGCAGGAAGGCCCGAGACGCGGAAGGGCGCGACGGCGTTGGCCGGAAGTGTCCGGACACCTTCCGAGTTGACGTCGTAGAGCTTCGCGAACAGGACGGCTTCCTTCTGGGGAGCCGCGGCGGACGGATCGGCCGAGACCTGCAGCCGGACTGTCGACGAACCGGCCGCGATCGTCTGCGCGTCGAGCGGCGGTGTCGCGAACTGCGCGGCCTGCCCCGGCGGGTCCAGGCTGAACAGGCCGGAAAGCCGGGACGAACCCGCAACCGCTCCGTTCAAGCCGGGGATCCCGCTCACCGCGGCGGGATTGCCGCCGGCGGGCCGCACGACCGGCTGGGCCGGGCCCGCCAGGGTGAACTGCCGCCGCTCGGTGGCGTCCCCGGTCGCTCCCGGGTACGCCGGTGCGGTGACCGTCCGGACCGAGGGGGCGCCGTTGGCCCGCAGCGTGCCCTGGATGTCGTAGCTGAACCCGGTACCGGGATCGGTGCCCTGCCCGGTGAGGGAGAACTTGAGGAAGTCGGCGATCTGCGCGCGCAGTTTCTGCCCGGGCTTCCCGCCGTCGTGGCCGCCGGTGTACCAGATCGTGCGGACCTTGCCACCCGCCGCGGTGATCTGCCGGGCGGTCGCGTCGGACTGGTCCAACCCGAACAGCGTGTCACTTTCGCCCTGTACCAGCAGGGTCGGCACGGTGATCTTGTCCGTCACGGACGCGGGGGACACCCGGCGGAGCAGGTCGACGGTCTTCTGGCTCGCCTTCCCCGTGGTGGCGAGCTCGGTGTAGGCCTGGCAGACCTCGGCGGTGAACCGTCCACAAGGGTCGGCCGGGCCGGACGGTGGCCGCTGCCCGTTCTGGCCGCCGAGCGGCAGCGACTGCGCCGCGGCCCCCGCCGCGCCCGTGCCCTGTGCCGCACCGGATTCGCTCGTCTCGTCACCGGCTTCGGGCGCGTCGTTGGCGGGGGAGCCGCTCTGCGCCGCGCCGGAACCGGCGGAGAAGAAGATGCCCGCCCACGACTTCTTGAAGACGCCGTCCGCGGTGAACGCGCCGGCGGCCGGGGTCGTGGCGTTCGGCGCGGCCGGAGCGGCGGCGTTCGGGAAGAGGCCTTGCGCGAGATCGTTGTAGGTGATCACCGGCGCGATCGCGTCGACCCGCTTGTCGGTCCCGGCGAGCAGCAGGGAAAGCGCGCCGCCGTACGAAGCGCCGGACACGGCCACCTTCGGGTCGCCGTTCTCGCTGAGGACCTCGGGCCGGGCGGCCAGACCGTCGATCAGCTTCTTGGCGTCGGCGACCTCCCGGTCGGGGTCGTTCAGCGCGATCTTCCCGGTGCTGCGGCCGAAACCGCGCGCGGACCAGGTCAGCACGACGAAACCCTTGTCGGCGAGTTCGCGGGCTTCGGTGGCGACACTGTTCTTGTCACCGCCGAAACCGTGGGCGAGCAGGACGGCCGGAGCCGGGGTCTGTTCGGGCAGATACGTGGTCGTGTCGATCTTCACGACCTCGGACGAGCCCGGGGTTTCGGGCAGGTCGAGGGTCGCGTCCTGGGTTCTGACCGCGGACGGGGCGGGTTCGCCGTTCGTCCACACGACGGCCGCGGCGGCCAGGACCACCACGACCGCGGCGAGCGCGGTGAGCTTCGCGCCTCGCGTGCGAGGGAGCGGGATTCGGGGCACGGAATGACCGTATTTCACCGAAGCTGAGAACCGCTTCCCCGGCACACACGGACCACACAAGCGTGCCGTTAAACCGCCACCGGAACGGGTACTCAAGGAGCGAGAAGAGGTGGGTGTGACGGGAGTTACGCCATCATCTTGGTGACAAGGGCAACCTTAACTGGCGTCATGCGTACAGACCGGTCAGACTGGACCAGCTGTGAGGGGAGTATTCCTTCGCGGCGGTGTCGTCAGCACGGTGGTCTTCGCAGGCCCCCGGCACCGTCGGCCGGTTTCGCACCGGCGGAAGAGACCTCCGGTTAGTTGCTGCTGTGCACTTTCCGGAGGGTTGGTTACATGTCTGTTCCCCTGTGGCTATGGATCGCCACGGTCGGCGGTCTGCTCGCGCTGATCGCACTCGACCTGGTCATCGTCGATCGCAAGCCGCATGAGGTCACCACCGGCGAAGCCGCCAGGTGGGTCATCTTCTACATCGCCGTGGCCGTCGCGTTCGGCGTCGGCGTCTGGGTGTTCGCCGGACATGACCCGGGGGTCCAGTTCTTCACCGGGTACATCACCGAGTACTCGCTGAGCGTCGACAACCTGTTCATCTTCATGATCATCATGACGTCGTTCAAGGTGCCCGCGATCCACCAGCACCGGGTGCTGCTGATCGGCATCCTGCTCGCGCTCGCCATGCGAAGCGTGTTCATCGCCGTGGGCGCCGCGCTGATCGCGCAGTTCGTCTGGGTCTTCTTCCTCTTCGGCGCCGTCCTCATCTGGACCGCGATCAGCATGGTCCGCAACAAGGACGAAGAAGAGGAATACGAGGAGAACGCGCTCACTCGCTGGGTGCGCAAGCTCTTCCCGGTCACCGACGAGTGGCACGGGCACAAGTCCTTCGTGAAGAAGGACGGCAAGCGCTGGATCACCCCGATGTTCCTGGTGATCGTCGCGATCGGCAGCGCGGACCTGCTGTTCGCGGTCGACTCGATCCCCGCGATCTTCGGTATCACGCAGGAGGCCTTCCTGGTCTTCACCGCCAACGCGTTCGCGCTGATGGGCCTGCGCCAGCTGTACTTCCTGCTCGGTGGCCTGGTCACCAAGCTGGTGTACCTGTCCTACGGTCTCGCGGTGATCCTCGCCTTCATCGGCGCCAAGCTGTTCCTGCACGCGCTGCACGAGTACCACGTCGTCCCGGACTGGCTGGACATCAACAACTGGGTCTCCCTGGGCGTCATCGTCGTGGTCCTGACCGTGACGACGGTGGCCAGCCTCGCGAAGGCGAAGAAGCTGGAAGCCGCTGAGCAGGAGTCTTCAATCAGTAGTTAGAGCTGCTAAGGATCGGGTACCGTCGGGGCCGTGCGTCCCGTTGACATCGAAGCCCTGACGGTCCCCGGCATCCTCGCGCTGCACGGCGACCTGCTGCTCACCGCGGTGAGCAGGCCTGATCTGAAGACGAACAGCTACCGCGGAGCCCTGCGCAGAGTCGATCCGGGTGGCGGCGGAGAACGGGCCTGGACCCACGGGACCAAGGACTCCGCCCCCGCCATCTCGCCGGACGGCCGATGGGTCGCGTTCCTCCGGGCGGGAGAGGGCTCCGGGCGTGCGGCCAAGCCGCAGGTGCACGTGATGCCCGCGGCCGGTGGCGACGCGAAGCGGATCACCGGCCTGCCCCTCGGCGCGGGTGCCCCGGTCTGGGCACCCGATTCCCGCCGGATCGCCTTCGTCGCCCGTGTGCCCGAGCCGGGCCGCTACGGCAGCGAGAACGCGGACGGCGAAACGCCGGAGCCGGGCGAAGAAGCGCCGCGGCACATCACGAACCTCTTCTACCGCGTCGACGACGTGGGTTTCCTCAACGACCGTCCACAGCGTCTGTTCATCGTGGACGCCGTCGCCGCGTTGGACGAGGAGCCGCCTGCCGAGCTCACGCCGCTGACCGACGACCGGGCCGACGTCGACCATCCCTCGTGGACGGTCGACGGCGAGCAGGTCCTGTTCACCGGCCCGCGTGACTGGGCCGCTGAGGACACCGTCCGTACGGATGTCTACGCCGTGCCCGCGGGCGGTGGCGAACCCCGGCTTCTGGTCCGGACCATGGGCACAGCGGACCGGCCGGTCGTCGCCCCTGACGGCTCGATCCTGTTCTACGGCAACGAATTCCCCGGTCTGGAGGACGTCGCCCGCAACACCGGGCTCTGGCGGGCGCCGTGGCCCTCCGGTGACGAGCCCTCGTCCCCGCGCCGGCTGACCGACGTCGAAACGGTGGATTGCGACAACGCCGCGGGGCCTCCGGTCGTCGTCGGCGACGAGGTCCTCGTCGTGGTCAGCACCCGAGGTGCCGCCGAGCTACGTGCCGTTCCGCTCGACGCCGAACTGGCCGAGCTGAAGTCTCTGCGCCACCTGGCGGGTGAGCGCACCGCGGTGAAGTCGTTCGCCGTCGACGGCGAACGGATCGTCGCGGTGATCGGGACTCCCGAGAGCTCCGGCGACGTCGTCCTGCTTTCGGACGGTGAACCGCGCGTGCTCACCGACTACTCGAAGGCTTTGCGGGACAACGGGATCCTGCCGCTGGAGGAACTGAACGCGACCGCCCCGGACGGCTACCCGGTCCACGGCTGGGTCGTCCGGCCCGAAGGAGACGGGCCGCATCCCGTGGTCCTGATGGTCCACGGTGGACCGTTCGCGGCGTACGAATGGAAGGTCTTCGACGAGGCGCAGGTGCTCGCCGCCGCGGGCTACGCCGTCGTTCTCGGCAACCCGCGCGGTTCCGCCGGCTACGGCGAAAGCCACGGCCGGAGCATCGTCCACGGCCTCGGCACCGTGGACGCGGACGATCTGCTGGCACTGCTGGACGAAGCGCTCAAGCTGCCGAATCTGGACGGTGACCGGGTCGGCGTGATGGGCGGCTCGTACGGCGGTTTCATGACCAGCTGGCTCGCCGCGCACCACGGCGGCCGGTTCCGCGCCGCGTGGAGCGAGCGCGCGGTCAACGCCTGGGACTCGTTCGTCGGCAGTTCCGACATCGGCTGGTTCTTCGCCGGGGGCTACGCCGGCGACGACATCGAAGAGCAGCGCAAGCGCAGCCCGCTGACTTACGCGGGGAAGATCGACATCCCGTTCATGGTCGCGCACTCCGAGCAGGACTGGCGTTGCCCGCTGGAGCAGGCGCAGCGGATGTACGTGGCACTGCGGCAGAACGGCGTCGCGGCCGAATTCCTGCTGTTCCCCGGCGAGGGACACGAACTCACGCGTTCCGGGCTGCCGCGGCATCGGGTGCAGCGGTTCGACGCCGTGCTGGAGTGGTGGGGCCGTCACCTCTGATCTTCGGTCCCTGGACTGCAATGAAGGGGCCTTTCATAGCAAATTTTGCTATGAAAGGCCCCTTCATTGCACGAGAGGTCAGCTGAGAAGCGTGTAGTTCAGCTCTTCGCACACCCGGCCGAGCGGCACGTCGAGCCCCGGATGGTCCAGCGGGAGCAGCACGTCCGGCGCGACCGGCAGCGAATCCCCGGCGGGCGGGTCCCACAGCGCGAGCGCGGGGCCGCCGGAGTCCATGGACGACCGGTACCAGACGCCGTCGAGGTCACCGAAGGCGGCGCGGATGGCGCGGGCCCAAGCCTGGGTGATCTTCTTCGGGCCGCTGGAGATCTCCTGCGAGGCGCCGACCCTGGTCGGCCACAGGCCGGCGAGGTCCAGCAGCCGCAACGTGCGGGTCGGCCGGACGACGACCAGACGCGGGCCACGGGACTTGCGGTCGACCGTCGACGTGGTCTGGAAGACCTCCGCGATGCTGGTGCGCACGGTGAGACCGAAGTACAGGACGCCGTTCCCGGGGTCGGTGACCGGACGGCCGCCACGACCAGGGGTCTGCGGGTCGAACCGGCCGTGCGGGAGCGGGCCGGTGTAGCGGAACGAATTCCACTGCTGGGGGTGGTTGCCGTGCGCGGTGAAGATCCTGACCAGCCTGGTGCCGGGGTGCACCGTCACCACGTCGTTGGTGCGGTGCAGCTCCTTGACCAGGACAGAGCGTGCGGGCGGCAGGGGGAGCCGGGCCATACCTCGGGAGTCGTCCGTCCTTGTCGGGTGATCTTGCTCGGTGGGGTCAGCCTACGGCCTACCCCCGACTGAAATTTTCCGTCGTCGGGCAAGGATCTCAGAACGGCGAGCCGAGTGTGGCCACCAGTCTCGCGACGTGCTCGGGGTCGCCGCCGGAGAGGAGCCATTGGCGCGGGGTGGCGGGGTGTTCGTTGATCACCAGATCGGCCTGCGGAGTGCTCATGAACGCGGCGACGACGAGCGCGGGCTGGTCTTCGGGGACGGCGCGCAGCACGACCTCCAGGCCGGGCAGCACCCCCGAACCGGCGAACTGCCAGGCGGGCAGTCGCCAGCCCTGGTCCTTCCAGCCGGTGAGCCTGCCCTCCTTCAGGCGGTGCCGGATCCTGCTGTCGTCCACGCCCAGTGCCTTCGCCGCTTCCAGCACGCTCAGCGCGGAATCGGCGAGTACGGCGTGCGCGGCGACCGTGCGGGCGCGGAAGTCCGGCTCGTCCTCGCCCCGGGGGGAGAGGTCCAGGCCGACGTCGGTGAGCGCGGCCCGCTGGTCCGCCGAGAAATAGTGCGACGGATCGGGGTTCGGTGGAGTCAGTCTCCGCGCCGCGTCCTCGACGAGGTTCAGGAACTCGTTGGCGTCGACCTTCAGGCCCGCCTTGGCGAGAACGTTCTCGAGCGCTATGGACATAGCGCCTAGGGTAACGCGTCTGTGCGGGTTCGTGCGGTCTCATCTCGGTTTCGTGGGGGAATTCACCAGAGATGAACACAGAGTGCACGGAATCAAACACGCGCAGTAGGCAATGTCGCCATAGTCTGCCCGGATCGGGCGAGCTTGTCCAGGAGTTCGGCTTGACAGGTGGTAAACGGGAACTTACCTTCCGAAAGGTAAACGATTTCTTCCCACCGCTTCGGAGAACCCGGCTGGTGTGGGCCGGCTTGGGGGGAACAAGGGGGTGGGGCGTTCCTGGGCGGCCGGTGCGAACCGGTCGCCCAGGCACGTCGTGCACCTGGGATCTCCGGGCGTCAGTCGCGCCGTGAACTCCGGCGCACGATCAGTTTCGCCTGCAGCGTGGTCGTGGTGGCCTTGCGCGTGCTGTCGCCGATCCGGGCGAGCAGCAGCTCGGCGGCGACCCTGCCCACCTCGTTCGCGGGCTGGGCGACCACCGTCAGCGGCGGGTCGATCAGCGTCGTCCACGGCGCGTCGTCGAACGACACGATCCCCACGTCCTGTCCCGATCGCAGACCGCGTGCGGCCAGTGCTTCCAGGACGCCGATCGTCATCGTGCTGTTGCCGACCAGCAGCGCGTCCGGCGGCTCGGGCTCGTCGAGCAGGCTGAGCGCGGCGAGCCTGCCGCCCTCGGCGCGGAACTCGGCCCGCCGGGTGAGCGCGTTCTCCTCTCCGACGGCATCGGTGTAACCGGCCAGCCGGTCTTCGGCCGTGCGCACCCCAGGCGGCCCGCTGACGCAGGCGACCCGCCGGTATCCACCATCGAGCAGGTGCCGGGTGGCGTCGCGGGCGGCGAGCCGGGTGTCGACCAGCACCTGGTCGCCGGTGTTCTTCAGCAGTGGCCGGTCGACGGCGACCACGGGAGTGCCGCGTTCGGTCAGCCGGTCGACGTTGGTGGCCCGGCCGGTGGGGGAGAGCACCACGCCGGCGACCCGCTCCTGGAGGGCGACGTCTATATAGCGCCGCTCCTTCTCCTCGTTGTCGTCGGCGTTGCACAGCACCACCGAATAGCCCGCCGTCTGCGCGATGTCCTCGACGCCGCGGGCGATCGCGGTGAAGAACGGGTTCTCCACGTCGGAGATGATGAGCGCGAGTACCGCGGTCTCCTGACGGCGCAGATTCCTCGCGAGCCCGTTCGGGTGATATCCCAATTCGGCCGCGGCGGCCTGCACCCGTGCCGCGAGCACCGGGTCCACAGTGGACTTCCCGTTGAGCGTTCTCGACACGGTCGCCGTCGAAACCCCGGCCTTCGCCGCCACGTCGTTGATGGTGGCCACCGTGACCTCCCCTTCCGCAGGTGTGTTGACACCCTCGCACGGGAAGAATAGCTTGACCGACAATCGTTACCATCCGCTGATCGCGCTACTCGCGCGGAGGAGTTCGGAGGCGTCGTGCGGGAACCGGGCCTGGTGCTCGGCATCGACATCGGCACCTCCAGTTCCAAAGCCGTCCTCGTCGATTCCCGGGGCACCGTGGTGGCGCGGGCAGCTCGACCGCACGAAACATCCCGCCCGCATCCCGGCTGGTTCGAGCACGACGCGGAAACCGTGTGGTGGCAGGACTTCGTGGCGCTGGTGAGGGAACTTTCGGCGGGCGCCGGGGATCATCCCATCATCGGAGTGTCGGTCAGCGGGATCGGGCCGGTGTTGTTGCCGGCCGACGCTTCCGGGAAGCCCTTGCGCCCGGCGATCCTTTACGGTGTCGACACCCGCGCCTATGACGAAATCCGGGAATTGAACCGCGAATTCGGCGAAGAATCCATTGTGGAACGCGGCGGGAGCGCACTCGGCTCACAGGCCGTCGGGCCGAAATGGCGCTGGCTGGCCAAAAACGAGCCGGACGTATTCGAGCGGGCGAAGCTCTTCTTGATGGCGAGTTCGTTCCTCGTGCTGCGCTTGACCGGTGAATACGTCCTCGACCATCATTCGGCGAGCCAATGCGATCCGATGTACGACCTGCGCGAGGCTCGTTGGGCGGCGGACCGGGCCGCCGCGATCGCCCCCGGCGTCGAGCTGCCGAGGCTCGCGTGGCCGACCGAGGTCGCCGGTTCGGTCACCGCCGAGGCAGCCGCGGAAACCGGCCTGCCGCAAGGGATCCCGGTCACAGCGGGGACGGTGGACGCCTGGGCCGAGGCGACCAGCGTCGGGGTCACCGCGCCCGGGGACACCATGCTCATGTACGGCACCACGATGTTCCTGATCCAGATGCTCGCCGATCCCCGCCCCGGGCAGGGGCTGTGGACGACGCGTGGTGCCTTCCCCGGCAGCTACTCGCTCGCCGCGGGGATGGCCACCTCCGGCGCGATCACCGATTGGCTGCGGGATCTCGTCGGCGGCGAGTTCGAGGAACTGGCCGCGGCGGCGGCCGGGGTCCCCGCCGGCAGCCGCGGTCTGCTGATGCTGCCGTACTTCGCGGGAGAACGGACCCCTGTGCCGGACCCGGACGCGAGGGGGGTCATCGCCGGGCTCACCACGTCCCACGATCGTGCCGATCTGTACCGCGCGGCCCTGGAAGCCGCCGCGTACGGCGTTCGGCACAACCTCGAAGCCATGCGAGAGGCCGGTGGTGGCACCGGCCGGTTCGTCGCCGTCGGTGGCGGGACACAGGGCGGGGTGTGGACGCGGATCGTCAGCGACGTCGCGCGGATCGACCAGGAGATCCCCGCGGAAACCATCGGTGCCGCGTTCGGAGACGCCGTTCTCGCCTCGGTCGCGCTGGGCTGGGAACCGGATATCGAAGCCTGGAACCCCGTCGCCGAGATCGTCCGCCCCGGCGCGGACGCCGAGGTCTACGACGAGTTCTACCCGCGTTACCGTGACCTGTACCGGTCCACTGTGGACATCGCTCACTTCCTGGCACGGAAGAACTCACTCGCTTTCAGCCCGGAGAGCTCCCGGCAGTCCCGGCTCAGGTGAGCCTGATCGGCGTACCCTGCCGAAAACGCCAGCGAGGCGAGATCCGGCGCCGTTCCCGCGAGGCCGATGGCGCGCTGGAACCGGGTGACCCGCAGGTACGTGGCGGGGCCGTAGCCGACCGCGAGGGTGAACCGCCTCCGCAACTGCCGCTCGCCGGTGGTGAACCTCTCCAGCGCGGCCGAGACCCGGGGCGCACCGCTGTCCAGTCTGGCGATGAGCTCCGAAATCTCCCGGTCGGCTCGTCCGGTTCCGCGCCGCACGGCGACGGCGGTCAGCGAAGCGGCACCTGAGAGCACCCGTTCGGCCAGTAGTTCGCCTTCCCTGCCCCACATGTCGCCGAGGGGGACACGCTGACCGCGTAGCTCGTCGGCACCCAGGCCCAGGATGTCACCCGCTCTGCCGGGGGCGAACCGCACGCCCTTTGCCCGTTCGCCGGTCTCCCAGGTCCAGGCCGCGGTGTCCGGCCCGGCGACGAAGACCTCGCCGCCGCTCTCCACCAGGTCCACGCAGCCGTCGGGCACGATCCGCTTCGGTGCCGTGCCCGTGTCCTCCCACAGGCAGCGCACCATGCCTGCCAGCTCGCCGGGCGCCGTCGTCTCCCGATACACGGTTGCCATGATGCCCCTGACCTACGACAGAATCAGGCCGTGTCCGAAGCAGAGATCGATTCACTGGCCTGGATCCACGTCCGCGACCGCCGTCTGCTGTCGGTGCGGACCAAGGGCAAGGCCAAGTTCTACCTTCCCGGGGGCAAACGTGAGCCGGGCGAGGGCGACGTCGCCAGACTGTGCCGGGAGATCAAGGAGGAGCTCGGCATCGAGCTCGACCCGCAGAGCTTTCGCTTCTTCGCGGTGCTGAACGAGCAGGCCGACGGTTTCGCGGACGGCCGACGCGTCCGCATGACCTGTTACACCGCCGGCCATCGCGGAGAGCCCGCGCCGGGCCGCGAGATCGCGGAGTCCGCCTGGCTGTCGTCGGCCGACGCGCATCTCTGCCCGCCGGCGGGGCGGCGGATGCTCGGGCTGCTCGCCGAGGCGGGTCTCGTCGATTAGGCCGAGATCACTCAAAGTGAGCTGTTCGGCTCACTGTGCTTACGCCGATCGCCTCATAACCAGGGATTCTCCACTCAGTGGGACACCCAAAAGGGTGAATATCGGGTTTCTTCCCGATAACGGCTAACGCGGAGTCACCTTCGTGCGAGAAGTAGACGACGCGCTCGACGGAAGCGCGCTCGGACGAGAGAAGACCTCTCCATGGGTGTTCCCACCGCGACCCCTCCGGCATCGGCGCCGGTGCAGGGTGCCCCCGGCAGGCTGAAGCCGCTGGGGACCGTCGTGGTCGTGCTGGGTGTGATGGCCGTCGCCGTCACCCTGACCAGCTACGTGCTGCCGAAGGCGTCGAGGCCTGTGCAGAGCCCGCCCGTGCCACAGGTCGAACAGGCCGTGGCCGCCGTGCGCACCGTGATCCACTCCGTCGTCTACGAGCTTTCCGGCGCGGAGGGCGCCCAGAACGTCACCTACGTTGCGCAGGGTTCGGAACTCATGCAGAAGACCGAAGTGACGGCGCCGTGGAGCACCACCTTCGAGCGCAGGAGCGAGGAAGGCCGCGACGAGTTCTACAGCCTGTCCGCGCAGGGGTCGGGCAGCGGCGCGCTGCGGTGCCGGATTGTCGTCGACGGCGTGGTCGTCAGCGACCGCACCGCCCCCGCCGCGGGCGCGCCGGTCACCTGTACCTCCTGACCCTGCGGCAGGATCATCCGCGTGACGGATGGTGCGATCGCGTTCGGCCCGGTGCTCGCCGTGGTCCTGGCCGTGCTCGCGATCTTCGGCGCGGCGGTGGTGCAGTTCGGGCGGTTGGGGCAGGGCAAGGCGGTGCTGTTCGCGGCCGGACGCGCCGTCGTGCAACTCGCCGCCGTGTCGCTGGTCATCGTCGGAATCCTGAAATCAGGCTGGCTGACCGGCGGTTTCGTCCTGCTGATGTTCACGATCGCGGCGGTCACCTCCGCACGCCGGATCGGCGTGGCGAAGGATCTGGCGTGGGTCGCGCTCGCCATCGCCTCCGGCGTGGTGCCGGTGCTGACCCTGGTGCTCGCGACCGGGGTGGTCCCGTGGCGGCCCATCGCGATCGTGCCGATCGCCGGCATCGTCATCGGTGGCGCGATGTCCGCGACCTCTCAGGCGGCCAGGCGGGCCCTCGGCGAACTCGTGTCACGGCACGGCGAGTACGAAGCCGCGTTGGCGCTGGGATTCCTGCGCCGCCCGGCCGCGCTGGAGATCTGCCGCCCCTCGGCGGGACACGCGCTGATCCCCGCCCTCGACCAGACCCGGACGGTCGGCCTGGTGACCTTGCCCGGCGCCTACGTCGGTGTCCTCCTCGGTGGCGCCGGGCCGGTGCAGGCCGGGGTGACCCAGGTGCTCGTGCTCATCGGGTTGCTGGCCGCCGAGGCGGTCGCGGTCCTGGTCGTCGTGCACCTGGTCGCGGCGGGCCGGATCAGCCGAAAGGCGACTGAAGATGCGACGTGTCGTTGAACCGCCGCACCATCCAGTCTTCGCCCGACACCACCAGATGCGAGATCGAGCCGTTGTCCGCGCCCAGGAACGCGAACCGGTTCTTCGCGCCGCTCGCCTGCGCGAAGACCTCTCCGATGACGCCGCCATGGGTGAACACGGCGATCCTCCGGTCCGGGTTGGCCGCCGCGAGCCTGCCGATGGCCGCCCTGATCCGGCCGCCGAACGACTCCATCGTCTCCGCGCCGGGAATCACGTCCCAGCGCTGTTCACGCCACAGCTGCTCGACGATCGGGTGACCTTCGTAGGTGTAACGCCGGAAAAGCCCGTTCTCCCAGTCGCCGAGGTGGATCTCCCTCAGCTCCGGCTCGACCTCCGGCGTGAGCCCGAGCTTCGCCGCCAAGGGCGCCGCGGTCTGCGGCGTCCGGCGCAGTGTCGTCACGTACAGCGCGGAGATCCGCTCGTCCGCGAGACGGCGCCCCACCCGCTCTGCGTGGTCCCTGCCCTCCGGCGCGAGATCCGGATCGGCCTGCCCGTCGACGAGGTCGAACGGCGCGCTGCCCTTCGCGGGCGCCGATTCACCGTGGCGGACAAGGAAGATCTCGGTCGCGCCCGGCGGAGGTGAGAACCGGTGCTGGCGGTATTCGACTTCCTGCTCAGGGGTGCTCATGCTTCGGACGATACCCAGGTCGTGTCCGGTGAGTCTTGTCCGCGGTCTTCGCGCCCAGGTGGTCCCTGACGGCACGGGCGGATGCGGCCGAATACGACCCGGTACGAGGCCGATCCGCCCGCACCGCCAGGAACCACTTTGATCACTAAGCCCATCGGACAAGACTCACAGGACACGACCTCTAGCCCAGCTGTTTGTCCACGAAACACCAGCGCCAGGTCTCGCCGGGTTCGTGGCTGCGCATCACCGGGTGCAGGGTGTCGTGGAAGTGCTCGGTCGCGTGCTTGCCCGGTGAGGAGTCGCAACAGGCGACGTTCCCGCATTTGACGCATTCGCGCAGGTGCACCCAGGTCATCCCGTTCTCGACGCAGACGGCGCACAAGTCCGGGGCGCTGGGTTCGATCGCGGGCCACTCCTTGGTCAGATGTTTGCACGATCCCGCCGTCGCGGCGGGGGTGCGCAGTTCCCGATCGGAGTCCGGCACGGTCTCCTCCTCCCTGTCCAGCATGGATTCCTCGATGTCGAGGCGTTCGAGGATCCGGCGCAGGACGTCATCATCGGCCATCCCGGAGTCGCGCGCCTCCAGGAACTTCTCCCGTTCGACTTCGAGCAGCCGCAGCCGCAGGCGGCGGTACGCGTCGCTCGGCGTTTCGGTCAGCGCGCTCTGCCTGCCCAGTTCCTCCCACGCCGAGTCCGAGCGGTGCTGGAGCCGGCTGCGCAGGCGTTCGACGATGTCGTCCGGGTCCTCGGGAGTCCGGATCTTCTCCAGTTCTTCGAGCGCGGCCCTGGTCATGTCGTGGAGCACGGCCGCCTCCTGGAGCGCGTCCTCGGCCGGGTCGGGCGGCGGCAGTTTCAGGCGGCGCACCAGCACCGGCAGCGTCGTCCCGTGCAGCAGCAGCGTTCCCGCCACCACGACGAACGCGACCAGGACCAGCACGGCCCGCTGCGGGGTGTCCGCGGGCAGCACGAACGCGGCCGCGAGCGTGACGACACCGCGCATGCCCGCCCACGCGATCACGGCCGAGTACCGCCACGGCCAGGCGTGCCGGCGGAATACCCGCCGCGCCAGGCCGATACCCGCCATCCAGACGATCCGGGTGACGATGGTCGCGGCCAGGGTGGCGGCGCAGATCAGCACCAGTTCCAGCGCGGTCAGCCCGCTGTCGCCGACCTCGGTCATGATCCGGCGGACCTGGAGCCCGATCAGCAGGAAGACGATGTTCTCCAGCAGGAACTGGATGGTCTGCCAGTTCAGCCTGCTGGCCAGCCGGGAGCGGCCCGAAAGCATGCTCGGCGCCTTGTGCCCGAGGATCAGCCCCGCGACGACAACGGCGATCACGCCGGAACCGTGGATCGCTTCGGCGGCCAGATAGGCGACGAACGGGACCACCAGCGAAAGCGCGGTGTCGGTGACCGGGTCTTCGAGGCGGGTGCGGATCAGCGCGGCGAGCGCGCCGACGGCGAACCCGATCACCAGCCCGCCGCCCGCGGCCAGCAGGAAGTCGCCACCGACCTGCAGCAGGCTCACCGAGCCCGCGATGGCCGCGATGGCGGTCCGCAACGCGACCAGCGCGGCCGCGTCGTTGAACAGGCTTTCGCCCTCCAGCAGCCTGGTCAGCTTGCGCGGCATCCCGACCTTGCGGGCGACGGCGGTGGCCGCGACCGCGTCGGGCGGCGCGACCACCGCGCCGATCGCGAGCCCGGCGGCCAGCGGCAGACCGGGGATCACCAGCCACGCCACGACCCCGACCGCGACCGTGGTGAAGATGACGAGCCCCACCGACAACAGCAGGATCGGCCCGCGGTTGCGGCGGAAATCGATGAGCGACGTGCGGATCGCGGTGGCGTACAGCAACGGGGGAAGCAGCCCCAGCAGCACGACCTCCGGGTCCAGCTCGTATTCCGGGACGCCCGGCACGTACGAGGCCGCGACCCCGACGGCGATCAGGCACAGGGGCGCCGACCAGTCGAGTTTCCGCGCCGCGGCGGTGACCAGGAGGACGGCCACCACCAGTGCCACTAGTTCTACCGCGATCTCCACGCCGCTCATCATCACCCGGGAGCGTCAGAGCGCGCGCACCGAGGCCGGGCTACCGCTCTTCGAACCGCACCAGATTGCCCGCCGGGTCGCGGAAAGAGCAGTCGAAGGCGCCGTAGGACTGCTTCATCGGTTCTTGGACGACGTCCGCTCCCGCCGCCTGGATCCGGTCGAAGGTGGCGATCAGGTCCGGGGTGGACAGCACGATGATCCCGTGGACGCCCTTGGCCATCAGCTCGGCGATCGTCGCGCGTTCCTCGTCGGTGATCTCCGGACCGGCGGCGGGATGGAGCACGAGTGACGTCTCCGGCTGCCCCGGCGGGCCGACCGTGGCCTGGAGCGGACCCTGGTCACGTACTTCGAAGCCCAGGATGTCGCGATAGAAGGAAAGTGAAGCCTCGAGATCGTCTGCCGGGAGGAAGGACGCCTGAATCGAGAGGGTCATACGACTCAAGGTAGGTCGGCGCGTGGAGGCGTCGCTTCTCGATTCCTGATCGGTCGCATGACCTGCTTGACGACGCAGCCGGGCATGCCCCGGCCGTCCTCCGCCGCCTGTTTGCGGTACGCGCTCGGCGAGATGCCGACCAGTTCGGAGAACCGCGTGCTGAACGTGCCCAGCGACGAGAAACCGACGTCGAAGCAGACCTCGGTGACCGACATGTCCCCGCGCCGCAGCAGCATCATGGCCCGCTCGATCCGGCGGGTCATCAGGTAGCTGTACGGCGATTCGCCGTACGCGGCGCGGAACTCGCGGCTGAGGTGCCCGGCGGAGACGTGCACGCCGCGGGCCAGCGCCTCGACGTCCAAGGGCTGCGCGTAGTCGCGATCGATCCGGTCGCGGACACGGCGCAGCATCGCCAGGTCCCGCAGGCGCGGGTCGGGTTTGCCGGTCACCCGGAAAGCGTAACCCACGCCCCGAAGGGAGAGGCCCCCTCGCCGGGTGGCGAAGGGGCCTCGGGCGACTCCCGGTCTAGAGGGTGATCTTGTCGATGTTGGGACCGCCGTTCGCCGTGGTGGCGACCGCCTTGATCTTGTTCGCACCCGCCGCCAGTGTCACCTTGGCGGTTCTGGTCGTCCAGTTCGGCCAGGCCCCGGTGCCGCCGAAGCCGACACCGGAAGCGCTGATCGAGCCGTTGACCGAGAAGTCCAGCGGCCGGTTCGCTGTCGTCCCGTTCGCGTAGCGGACGACCACGTCGTAGGTGCCCGCGGACGGCACGTTCACCGTCCACTCGACCGAGCTGCCCGCGACGTTGTCGTAGTTGACGAAGCCGGTGCCGGTGAACCCGGCGTGGTTCGACTCCACCGCGCCCCGGTCGATCGTGGCGTCCTCGGCCTGGTAGTCGACCGGGGTGCTGGGGCCGGAGCCGTCGGCGGGAACGGTCTGCGTGCCGGTGTTCCAGCCCGAGACGCGGACCGAAGGCTTGGAGCCCTTGAGATCGGCGGTGCGGTACTTCGCGGTCAGCGTGGTCGTTTCACCCGGCCACAGGCTGACCGCGTTGTCGTTCCACTCCACCGGAAGTACCGGCTTGCCCGCGGCGTCCACGACCTTCGAGTCGACGTAGAACGCCGGGAGCTTGCCGCCCGAGGTGTTCTTCAGCGTCACGGTGGTCGTGGTGGTGCCGTCGGCGCCGGCGACCGACTTCGCCGTCGCGCTGACCGCGGACTGCCCGAGGTTCTTCAGGCCGGACAGGTCGGCGTAACCCGACTGAGGCGTGTAGTACCAGTCGCTGCCGCCCCAGTTCAGCGTGTCGGCCTTGGTGGAGAGCCAGTACACGTTCCGGCTGACCTCCTTGCCGGACGAGTCGGTGAGCACCAGCTTCGCCAGGTACGTCGTCGACAGTCCGCTCACCGCCGGGACGGTGACCGCGGTGGCCTTGGCGCCCAGCGCGCCGACCGACAGCCCGGTCTTGGTGTTGCTGTACTTCTCCGTGCCGTCGAGGTTGTACAGCTTCGTGGTCGCCGTCAGCCCGCTCGCCGCGTTCGACGTCTGGTTGATCACCACGACCGACCGATTGTCGTGCGAGTACTGGATGTGCAGCGGCTCGTTGGCCTTCTTCGCCCCGTAGTAGGCGCCGTTCTGGTCCATGTAGGCGTCGAACAGCTGCCAGTGCAGCGAGGTCCACGGACTGTTGAGCATCCAGTAGATCAACCCGGTCGACGGGTTGGTCGAATCGGTGTAGTTGCGCGAGTGCGATTCGAACTCCGCGCGGACGTTCTCGTACTGCGCGAGCTGCGCCTTCCGTACGAAGTCGGTCAGATCCGCCGGCGCGCCGTAGCGCTTGGTGAGCGCGTTGGCGAACAGCTTCAGGTTCGCGAACGTCGTCGACGAAGAACGGTGGTATTGGGGTGCCGACGGGTCCTTCCACATCGTTTCCAGTTCACTGGCCGACATCATCCGCTTCAACGTGTCCATCGTCGGGATGTCGACGCCCGCGCTGGTCTCGGAGTTGAAACTCCACGCGCCGCCACGGTCCTTCTGCGACTTGTCGTACCAGTAGACGGGCGGGACGTAGTCGTACGGGCCGTTCATCTTCATGCCGGAAGCGCCCGTGATCGGGGACGGCCTCTTCGACGCAGACGGGATCACCGGGAGGGCGAAGTCGGCGGCCTTCATCGCGTCGAGGTAGCCCTGCTCGATCCGCCGGTCCGGCGCGAAGTCGCTGCCGATGTGGAAGGAGATGACGCTCGGGTGGTCACGCAGGCGCTCGGCCTCGGAGAACATCGACGCCTTGGCGATCGGGTAGTCCGACTCGACCCACGGCTCGCCCTTCTCCTCGCCGTTGACGTGCCCTTCCCATTTGTCGCAGCATTCCCAGCCGGGCATGGTCAGCACGCCGAGGTCGTCGGCGAGGTCGAAGAACTCGTCCGGCTCGATGTGGCCTTCCAGCCGGACCGTGTTGAGTCCGAGGTTCAGCACGTACTTGAGCTTGTCGGCCGCCGCGGTCTCGTTCCAGCGCAGGAACAGGTCCGGCGTGTAGCCGCCACCCCTGATCAGCAGCGGTTTGCCGTTGACGCTGTACTGCCGCCCGCCGCTGGAGTTCAGCGGCGCCTTGACGTCGCGGACACCGAACTTCGACTTGGAGGTGTCCGACGGCGTTCCGCCGGCACTCGCGGTCAGGTCGAGTTCGTACCGGTGCTGGCCGCCCATCCCGGCGGGCCACCAGAGGTCGGGTTTGTCGAGGCCGACCACGCCGAAGGTGACCGTCTTGCGTTCCTTGGCGGCCAGCGAGACCGTCTGGGTGATCGGCTTGCCCGCGACGGTGCCGGCGACGGTGGCCTGCACCGCGTTCGCCGAGTCGTTGCGGACGTCGGCCTTCACCGTCAGGTCGGCGCGGTCCAGCGAGGAGTTCAGTTTCTGGACGACGTGGGCGCTGCGCAGCGCGACCGGGCCGCTGCGGCGGACGAGGACGTCGCGCACGATGCCCATGTTCTGGTCCGGCGGGGTCTGCGCCCAGTCGATCCAGCCCATCGAGAGGTCGTTGTCGGGGTCGTTGGGGTAGACCTTGAACGCGACGCTGTTGACGCCCTGGCGCACGTGCGCGGTGATGTCGAGGTCGTGGCGGGTGTAGGCGCCGTTGACCTGGTCCTTCGTCGCGATCCTGGTGCCGTTGACCCAGACGTCGGCCTTGGAGAGCACGCCGCTGAAGTCGAGGTACGTGCGCTTCGAGGTGTCGTCGACGTTCAGATCCGTGCGGTACCACCACGGCACCGAGAACTGCGCGGTCGGGACGTTCTTCATGTTCGTCGAGTAGAACGGGTCGGCGTACTTGCCGTTCTGCAGCAATCCGGCGTAGACCGTCGAGCGCGACGACACCGGGTACCAGCCGGCGGTGGGGAAGCCCGGCTTCGACACCGCCGAGTCGTCGCTGACCTGTGCCGAAGACTGGATCACGTAGCCGGGGATCGGGGTGGCGTTGCCCGCGGCGGCGCCGACGGACAGGGGGACGGCCACTTCCGCTCCGGTGGCGGCGGGGGCGGTGGTCACCCCGCAGACCGCGGCGGCCAGCGCGGTGACGGTCATGGCCAGTAACGGGATCCGGGTTCTCTTCTGCCGAAAACTCACGAGCGCGCCTCCTCGGGCACACGGCGGACCTTGGCGAAATCGTTAAGAAAGTTCCCTAACAATATTGGGGGAGATAGTAGCCGCCACGTCACGCGGAGAACAGACCTTGCACCGGGTTCGTCAGCGATGGAAGCTCCGCCGGACGGCGGCCGCGCGCAGGCAGAGCAGGAGTGGAAGGGACGCGTCGTCACGCAATCTCGACGGCAGTGAGGGCGCGTCGGCCAGGTCCACCCCGTCGGAAAGGTCCTTGCCTAGCGCCGCGAGGTCGACGTCGAGCATGGTCGTGCCCGCGCTGTACAGCTTCTCGGCGCCGCGCGTACGACGCGTCAGCAGGGTGGCGCTGTCCACGGAAAGCTCGGTGATCCCCAGGAACTCCGGCTTCGCGCCGCGCTCCATCCAGCGCGCGAACCCGGTCAGTCTGGTGGAGGTGATTTGGCAGGGCAGGAGGCCGGTCTCCTCGCGGAGTTCCCGCTCCATCCCGGCGATCACCGCGGTGTGCAGCATTCGGCGGCGTCCGCCGTCGGGGGTGTCGAGATCCTGGGGTTCCAGCGAGCCGCTGCCCGACGGCGCGAGCAACAGCGCGCTCGCGGAGTTCCGGCCGGACTGGCGCACCACGACCAGTTTGCCGTCGGAGGTGAACGCGATGGTCGAGACGCCGACCAGATCGGCCAGTTCACTGCTCGCCAGCGTGCGCAGGCTGCCCGATGAGTCGGCGAGTTCCTCGCGGCGGAGGTCGTACTCCTCGCCGGTGTCGGTCTTGGTGATCCGCAGCGTCGAAAGTTCGTTGGAGCACACGGCGTCGAAGAACCGCGCTCGATGCAGCCGGATCGGGGCAGGCGTGGCGCCCGCGGCGGGGAGCGGTTCGCCGCGCATGCCGACGATGGCGCCGTTGAACAGCAGCCGCCCCTTCGCGCGCAAGGGGAGAACGTGCGGCGCGGTCGCCTTGAGCTTGGGCGGCAGGCGGTACGGCTCCTCGGCGACGACGATCCGAAAGTTCCCCGCCGTCAGTGCTGCGTCGATCGCGTCGCTGACCAGCGCCGTTCCTCGCGCGGGTACGGAGAGGTACGCCGCTCCCGGGTAGGCGGGCGGGGGCGGCAGTTCGGCGGTGGGGAAGGGGGCGGCGATCGCGCTGAACTCGAACCCGGCCCATCGTGCCCGCAGCAGCCGGAGATCCCTGACGAACGTGGTGGTGCCCAAAGCCAGTGCCAGTACCGAAAGCGCGATGCCGAAGGCGCTGGGCAGTATTGTCGCCACACCCAGGACGACGCCGACCCCGGACGCCGCGACCGGCCACTCACGAGCGGCCGAGTAGGCGAAGTGGTCGGCCTTCGCCCTCGCCCGGCGGGTCAGTTTTCCCATCGCCACCTTGTCTATCACGGCAGGGGCGGGTGATTCGCCGGGTTGGCGGAAGTGGGACTCAGCCGACGGGAGCCACGTAGATCCACTGCCCGTCGGCGCGGACGAAGCGGCTGTTCTCGTGCATGCTGCCGGGTTGGCGATCCTGCCGGTAGTGGGCACGGAACTCCACGGTGCCCTCGTTCTCCAGCAGTCCGCCGCCGGTCTTGCCGAGGATCTCCAGGAACGTCCAGCGTTGCCCGGGATCGAGCTCGAGATCGGCGGGCCTGGTCTTCGGGTGCCAGGTCTTCGTGAGGTATTCGGTGTCGCCGACGGCGAACGCGCTGAACCGCGACCGCATCAGGAGTTCGGCGGTCGGCGCGGTCGCGGCTCGCCGGTGGAAGCGGCCGCAGCAGACGCCGTAGGGCTCGCCCAGGCCGCAGGGGCAACGGGACTCGTCGGTGATCACAGGCACGCCGCCGATTGTGTCACCGCGCCGCCGCGGTGGTTTCGAGGTCTCGCGCCTGCTTGAGCCAAGCGGTGAACAGGGCGGCGTCGATGTCTTCGACTGAGCGCAGCTTGACGTGCGCCATCTCCCGCGCGCTCGCCTCCAGCCTGCCGGACTCGTCGTCGACGAGCTGCCCCTTCCACAGGGCGAAGGTGACGTACGACGAGTAAGCCTTCATCAGGCAGACGAGGTTCTTCCCGACGGCTTCGCCGGCGCTCCACGTCGGGGAGGCGTGGTACATCGCCTCGATGGAACCCGGCAGGGAAGCGTTGACGATCGGGCGCAACGCGCTGGCGACTTCGCGCAGGTTCTCGGGCAGAGCCGCGATGTAGTCGTCGACGTTCGCGAACTTGGCCATGACTCGTACTCCTTCGGTCGGTGTGGTGTAGAGTCAACCGCCGAAGGTCTAAGTTGTCAAGACAAAAAAATTAGTCGGTGAGTTTGAATGTCTGACCTCGTGTTTCCAGCGCCTCGCGGATGATGCGGAGCGCTTTGGGGCCGACGCCGTGCAGGCTCGTGAGCTCGGCTTCGGTGGCGCGGGTGAAGTGCTCCAGCCGCGTGTAACCGGCCGCGGTGAAGGCGCGCGTCGCCGGGTTGCCGATGCCGGGCGGCAGGTCGGGTTGATCGTTCATGGGTCCTCTTCGGTCGTGTCCGGCCTGGTCGCCTCCATTGTGGACCGCTGGTGCGGGTTCAAGGTGCGGGGAACTCGACGGCGACGTCGACGGCGGTCTCCAGCGTCGCTTCGCTCGGTCGTCCTGAAGCTGGGGCGGATTCGGCGATCACGACCAGCTTCTTGGCCAGACGGGAGTCGTAGTTCTTGCCGGTGAAGCGGCTTCCGGGCGGTGCCTCGCCGAAGAGCACGACGTTGCCGGTGCCGTCCTTGTCGACGAGCCGTTTCAGGTCGCTTGCCTCGCTCGACTTCGGCATCTTCACCCACGCGACGGACACGGTGATGGTGTTCCCGGCGCCGTCGTCGACAGTGACCATCATGCGATCGAGATCCACGCAAGGATGGCGCAGGAAGAAGCGCTGGACTTCGCCGAAAGAATGCGGCCCGCAGGTGAGTTCCCGCTTGGCGGTCTTCTTCAGCTGGCGCCAGCCCAGGCGTTGCCATGTTTCGGAATGGCGGCCCTTCTGCGCGGATTTCTTGCTGGAGCTTTTGCCTTTGAGGGCTTGGCTCGCGGCGGAATCCAGGGAGGCGGCAGTGCCTCCGCCAATGCCGTTGGTGGCGGCAACGACCACTCCTGCCGTGGCCATCGCGCCCGCACCGTACTTGTATTTGATCCAACGGCCGTCCGGGCCACGTGGTTGATTCACCATGATGTGCTCCGTCCCCTCCCAAGTCCGGAACGGCCGATCTTGCTCCGGGTTTTGCGGAATAATCGAGAGCTCTTGCGTTAATACGCTCGAACGGCGCAGTCGATGTTCGGGTTTCCGCCGGTACTGAACATTTTCAGCCGACGCGCGGCTTGACCGGGTAGTCGGCCTGGCGAGACGCCGTGACTAGGTACGTGAAGGCCCCTTCATGTACCTAGGCGCAAGAGGAAAGGGGCCTTCATGTCCTTCAGATCCCGGTGTTGTCCGCTGGACATGACCTCGTCCGTTGCGCTGAGGTCGTCGCGTTGCAGGAAGAATCGGCACGGAGCGCCGGGCTGGAAGCATGCCGAGGGGCCCGTCGCCGGTGTGGCTGGCGGGCTCCTCGGGGTCAGTGGTGGTGGAGGGTGTTGCGGCGGGGTTGCCGGAGCGGATCTCGATACTGGGGTGGGATGAACTCAGGTAATCCGTCGGCCGCCATGCGGACTTCCCAGTCACCGTGGTGAATCAACCGGTGATGGAATCCGCACAGCAGCACGAGATTCCGGAGATCCGTGGGTCCGCCGTCTGCCCAATGCACAATGTGGTGGGCGTGGCAATTCTTCGGTTTTCGATGGCAGCCGGGAAAGGCGCAGCCTCCGTCGCGGATGTTGAGGGCTCGGCGTTGGCCGGGGGTGACGAACCGGCGCAGTCGTCCCACATCCAAGGGTTCACCCGCGGCGCTCATCACGACCGGCAGCATCAGGCAGTCGCAGGCCGCGAGCCGCGCTTCTCTGGCGGTCATCGTGCCGACGAAGTCCAGGCACGCGGTCCCGAGGCCGGATTTCAGTTCGTCGAGTCCGATGGTGACGTGTAGCAGGGTGCGGTAGCCGCTGGTGCCGGGCTGGTCCGGGCAGGCGATGGCCAGGTCGAGGATGTCGGCCCAGGCGTCTCCCAGGCGTTCGCACTTCATCCGCAGATCGGCTTGGCCGAACTCGTCGACCGGCCGCGGTGCGGCGTACGCTTCCAGTGCGGCGGCGGTGCGGGCACCGGTCTCATCGTCGAGCAGACCGGTGAGTTTCCAGAACCCGTCTTTCCGGCGCTCCAGGGTGATTTCCCGGCGCGGCTCTTTGGGTTCGGGATTCTTTGGCTCGTTGCCGTCCGGGTCCAGCAACGCGAGCAGATTCGCTTCGGCGTCCGCGAGCTGGCGGGGACCGGCGTCGCGGGCGAGGGTGGCGAGAATCTTCTCCGCACCGGCGCGGTCCTCAGTAGAGGTGTCGGCGGGGAGCTTCTTCAAGATCTCCAGGATCTGCTCGATCCGTTCGTCCCCGACCAACCCTTCGGCGGCGACCGCGGCGGTCGCGGGCGCGACAGCGGGAACCTCAGTGCCGTCCAAAGCCCGAGTCGGATTCAGCGCGATCGCCCGATTCACCACCGGACGCGCCTCACCGCGTGACAATCCCGCCACATCCGCGAACCAAGCAGCCGTACTCCCATACCCGAACAAGTCTTTGACACCCCGGGACTCGATCTCCGCCAGGTACTGCCCCAATCCGGCGGTCGCCATCCGAATCACCCGCAACGACTGCCGCACACCATGGGCAAGCTCCAGCTTGCCGGCACGCCACAGTTCCTGCGGCAACTCGGGAAGGAAGGTCTCGGGCACCTCTCCATATTACCGCAAATCAATCGAACAAGTGTTCGTAATTTTGAGCGACAAGTAAGACGTACACACAACACTGAAGGATGATGTTTCCTCGCGTCGACACCACGCAAAGAAGAGGTGACGCAATTAGTCGACTAAATGCGGCCCCGCATGCGACCGGCAGACCGCGCGGACGAATTGCTCCAGGCCCGCCCCGCGATGCTCGCCGACTTCCGGGCCGACCGGGAAGGGTTCCTCGACGCCCAGCTGATCCGGGTCGACGACGAGAGCTGGCTCGACGTCGTGTGGTGGCGTTTTTCCGAGGACTTCGCCGCGTCCCGCGAGAGAAGGGGCGAACCTGCCGGGGATCAAGGCGTTCTTCGCGCCCAACACCGAGTTGATCTCCGCCGAGGAAGGCACCACCGAGGATTACCGGGCATAGCCCACATACCGGGACAGGAAATATCGTCGCCGCCGGCCCGTTGACCTGGGGGAACGAGCAAGGTCACGGAAGGGGATCGGCGATGAGCACAAGCCTGGACACGTTCACGCGGGACTGGCAGAGCTGGAAGACCCAGCGCGAGCGCGATCTCGCCGATCCGCTCGGCTGGCTCGCCCTGGTGTCCCTTGATTGGCTCGAGGACAAGCCGCGCGCGTACGAGGGGCTGCCCGGCCTGTGGTGGCAGGACGCCGACGCGGCGTACCTCGAACCTCAGGGCGCGGATCTCTCGCACGACGGCGAGCGGATCACCGGTGTCCGCCGCTTCGAGCTGATCAACAGCGGTGCGACCACCAGGGTCGTCGCCGGCGACATCGAGATCGAGGTGGCGCGCCGCGGCGGGTACCTGATCCGGACGCACGACCCGAAGGCGCCGGTGCTGAACGCTTTCCGCGGTGTCCCGGCGTACGAGCCCGACGCGGCCTGGGTGCTGTCCGGGACTTTCGAGCCCTTCGACGAGCCGCGGCCGACCACGGTCGGTGCGGTCGTCGAAGGGCTCAGCCACGTCTACGTCTCGCCGGGCATCGTGCGTTTCGAGTACGACGGCGTGGAGCACGCGCTCACCGCGTTCAACGGCAAGAAGGACGGCCTGCTCATCCTGTTCACCGATGCCACGAGCGGCGTCACCACCTACGCGGCGAACCGGTCGCTCGCGGTGCCGCCTCCCGCGGACGACGGGTCGGTAGTCCTCGATTTCACCCGCGCGACGAATCTGCCCTGCGCGTTCACCGATTTCGCCACGTGCCCGTTGCCGCCGGCGGGCAACGACCTGCCGTTCGCGGTGGAAGCGGGGGAGAAGCTGCCCTACGAGCGGCAGGGCTGAACGGTCGCGAGCGCCGTCATCGCCTCCTGTTCGCGCCGGGCCAGCTCGGACAGGAGGGCGGACGCGTCGTTCAGCCTTCCGGCATCGCCGGTTTTTCCTGCCTGTGCGAACAAGTCCGCGACCTCTGTCCATAGTGGAGTGATTTCCCGGTATTTCTCATACGCGGTGAGGAGACCGGCATCGTCGACGATGGCCGCGCCTTCTGCGAGGAAGTCACGGTAGATCCGGCGGAAGAGTGCCCCGCCGGTCCCTGCCCGCTCCATCAGGACGGCGGCCTGCGGAAGGTCGCGCGCCGGATCAGTGCTGCGCTCCAGCCATTTCCGCACCTGGACGGCGGCCTTGCCGATCCCGCGATATCCGAGGTTCGCGATGGGCGGATTGAGGAACCCCGCCGCGTTGGCCCGGACGGCCGTGCGGATGGCGTCGGCGAGCGGAACCAGTGGCTCGTCCGCACCGATGGTGAACGAGCGGTTCTTCGCCGTCATCGGGCCCTTCTCCCCGCGGGCGCGTTCGAGGCTCTCCAGTGATGTCGATACGGAGCCGCCCTGCTGTGCCGTGTCGACGAGGAAAGCGTGCTCGTCGTCATAGCCGTACAAGGCGGCGAAGTGCCCTCCGAAGTGGACTTTCGACGTGAAGTACTCCAGGTGGTACGAGTCGAGTTGCAGACCGACCGGCACACCGGCGTCGATCTCCTCGGCCACGTTGCGCCACGCCGTGCGCGCCGACGTCGTTTCCTTGACCCGCAAGGACAGCCCGAGCCGGTCGGTCAGCTTCCGCGTGATCTCGACGGGCTTGCTGCGCCCGCCGAGGAACGGGAACGGCAGGTTCTTCCCGTCCCAGTAGAGGAAGCCCAGGCCTTCGCCGAGTCCGAACAGCATCGGCTCGGACAGCTCGATCCCGGCGTGCCGCAGGAGGACATGGAGCGTGCTGGTCTCGCAGTGCTCCCCGCCCGCGGACGCGATTCCCTCGATGATCACGAGGTCACCGGCCAGGCGATCTCGGTGCGGTAGGCCTCGGGTGCGACTCCCGGCCCGGGCGCCACCAGGTACAACTCTTCGGCGGGACCTGCCGGGACGCGATCGCGTTCGGCGATCCAGCGGCCGAGCGATCGGTACGCGGTCTCGACGTCTTCGTAGCCACCTTCGTGGATCGTCGCCACGAGCGGTCCACCGGGAAGCTCGGCGGAGCCGATCGCCCCGTCGTCCCGCACCGGCCCGCCGACCGGGACGAACAGTTCGACGGTCAGCTCATCCGGATCGTCGGTGACGTAACGGGCCCCGGGCGGTCCGGACGGTGTGACCCCTTGCGCGCCCAGGGCCGCGAACAGCCGGGCGTAGGCGGGGCCGATCAGTTCGGCCAGACCGCTCAACGGCGTCCGGATCGACAGGCGGGCGATCGGTCGCGGTGCGCGCACGCGTTCGTAGACGTGCAGCCACCGCGTCGGTTCGGCGAGCACGGAGTCGAGTCCGTCGGTGATCGCCGCGAGTTCGGCGGCCCGTGCCGCCACCCGGTCGTGATGCCGTTTGATCGCGGCCTTCACCTCGTCCGGGTCGCCCGCGTCCAGGATCGCGGCGATCTCCGCCAGCGGCACCTCCAGTTCCCGCAGCCGCCGGATCAGGCCGGCGCGCGCGAACTGTTCGAGCGAGTACCGGCGGTACCCGGTGCCAGGATCGACGCTGGCGGGTACCAGCAGCCCGATCCGGTCGTAGTTCCGCAGCGCGCGGACCGACAGCCTGGTGGCGTGCGCGAACACGCCTATCGGCATCAGGGTCGTCATGGGACCAGCCTGAACCCTCTCCCGGGGAGAGGGTCAAGCCGGTACTCACTCCAGTGACAGCCGATCGAGATCCGGGGCGGACGCGTGGTCGTTGTGGAGTTTGATCGTGTTCGCCCCCGCCGTCAGCTCGACCGGCAACGACGCCGTGAGCTGGGTGTTGTTGCCGGCGCCGTCGACCTTCACCTCGATCGGCGTGCCGCCGTTGACCGTGACGAAGTACGAGCGCGGCCCGTTGACGGTGAAGTCGATGTGGAGGGTGTAGCGCCTGGTCTCGGGCACGGTGACGTCGTCGAACCGCACGAACGAACTCGGGTCGCCACCGATGTTGCGGACCTTCTGCCCGCCCGAGCACACCCCGCAGTTCGTGACACCCGCGTCGCCGACGTCGTTCGCCGAGTCTTCGGCCTCCCGCATGAAGACCCGGTCCGCCGGTCGTGGGCTCACCCGGACCGGCTTGCTCACCGTTTTCGCCCGGCCGAGCAGGTCGAACGACGCGGTGACCGGGATGTCGGCCGCGGTGACACCTTCGGGGGAGACCAGGGTCCAGGAGGCTTCGAGCTCGTTCCCGACCCGCATCGACGTCGCCGTGGCCGGAGCACCCTGCAAGGTCCAGCCCCCCGGGACGACGGGTGCGAGGCCGACCTGCTTGATCGTGTCGTCCGCGTCGAGCCGCAGCTTCGCGGTCACCTGAAGGGACTGCCGTCCCGGCGCGAGCCACTGGATGCCGCCCGGTTCGACGGTCAGCGTCGTTTTCGGCGTGTAGGACGACGGTGGCAGGAGGGCGATCGCGATCCGGTCAAGGCCCGGCCCCGAGGAGGCGTCGCTGAACACCTTGACGGTGTTGGCGCCGGCGTTCAGTTCGACGGGGATCGCCGTCGAAGTCACGACTCCCGGCGTTCCGGCGTCGATCACGGTCCCGACGGGGGTGCCGCCGTTGACACTCACCGCCACCGACGTCGCGGGACCGCCCACGGTGTCGAGCTGGAGCCGGTGGCTTCCGGCTTCGGCGGCCGTCACGTTCGGATAAGTGACCGAGTTGCGCGGGCCGCCACCGAGCCCGGTGACCTGGAACGATCCGGAGCAGGATGAGCAATGGCCGAGCCTGGCGCGGCCGTCGTGGTCGTTGCGGAAGGACTCCGCCTCCAGCGGGACCTGCGCGCCCAGCGCCGAACTCGGGTAGCCGTACGCCACCTTGATCTCGTCGATCGCCAACTGCTTGTAGAAGGGTTTCGCCTGAGGCCCGGACCAGGTGTTCAGCACCTCGAGTTTGACGAACCGGGCCTGCCGTTCGCCGAAATCGATGAACTGCACACCACGGGCGCTCGGCATCGCGCCGGTGCGGACCGGTTTGCCCCAGTTCCGCCCGTCGTCGCTGACGTAGACGCGATAGTCCTTGATCCGCGACGAGTCCTCCGGCCTGCCGAACGACTCGCGCGCGTGCGTCGGCGACATCTCACGCTGATTCACCGCGAGATAGGTGGCGGTCCGTCTCCTGCCGAGGTCCAAGGTCAGCGAGACCGGCTGCTTGCCGTCGGCGTCCCAATGGTTCTCGAAGTTCCCGTCGACCAGGTTCGACGCCGGATGCCCGGCGCGCGAGGACGAAGCGGTCGCCTTGATCGTGCGGGAGTCGTGGAAGTACCGCTGCCCGGCCGTTTCCACCTTGAACACCGTGTCGTAGGAGTCCCAGTCCTTGATGTCCACAATGGTCAGATAACCGCCGGATTGGCTGAAGCGCAGCGACTTCCCCGTGCGCAGGTCGGACACGCCGGTCACCTTGTATCCGTTGTCGCGTAAGCGGAGCAGGTCGGTGCGCGGCCGCGTCACCACGTGGAGGTACTGCGTTCCCGCGCCGGGCTCGACGGTGATGACGCCGTGCGCACCGTCGTTCCAGAACCCGGGCTGCATCCCGCCGTACATGTACCCGCCGCCCTCCTTGCCCTGCAAGGAGGACCTGATCGGGGGCACCCAGCTCGCCATGAAGTTGTTGTACGCCTCCTGCTGCGGCGGGAACTTCCCGTTCACCATCGGGGTTTCGGCCATCAACGACTTCATCGACGAACCAGCGTTGGTGATGTAGCGCCCGGTGGACAGCCGGAAGTCGACGGCCTGATCGGTGCCGTCGTACCACCAGCCGCCGTTGGTCGGCAGCTTGTAGTCGGCCTCGGTGAGCCTCGGCATGGGGGTGAAGGCGGCCTGCGGATAGTCGTACGGCGGTGTGATGCCGGTCTTCTGCTCGTTGCTGACGGTGTCCATGATCGGGGTGTCCTCGTTGTTGTTGCTCAGCAACCAGGACGGCCGTTTCTCGCGGATCTGTTCGTAAAGCTTGTTCTTCTCCCAGTAGTCGTTGTCGTTGTCGATCCAGAACCCGGCGAGGTCCGCGTAGCGGTCCATGACCTCGTGGAAGAGGTCGTAGCTGTACTCGCCGAAGCCCGGGCGGGTCGTCAGGTCGACTTGCTTGCCCTTGTAGGCGGAGTACGCGGCGGAATCCAGTGACTCGACACCAGTCTCCTTGTGCCACTGGGGATCGTCGGTCATGTAGAGGATCGTCCGGACGCCCTTCGCGTTGCCCGCCTTGACGAGCTCGCCGAGGAGGTCGCGGCGCGTAGAGCAGCTGCCCGGGATCGCCGACGGCCACGGGCGCGCGTAGCCCAGCCTGCTGTGGAAGGTGGCGAGCACGATGTAGGAGGCGCCCAGCTTGCGAGCCTCGTCCACCCAGTAGTCCGCGCTCCAGCCGCCGTCGGTGACGGCGCGTTCCCAAGCGGCGCAATCAGTGTGGCGTGGTGCGGTGAACATGCCCCAATGGAGGAAGAGTCCGGCGGTGGCTTCGCGGAGCCACTTCTGCCGGGGATGGTGCACCTCCGCGCTCGCGGTCGTCGTGGTGAGCAGGCTCGTCAGCAGGGCGAGAACTATGGCGAGCCAGGCGGTGCGATGCGCTCGAACTCTCATGACCATCCGCTCTCATCCAAGGCGTGGGGTTCCCGAGAGATCCGATGATTGTCGCAGAAATGTCGATGGTCAAGCCCCGATGAGCGGGACACTCATCAAGTCATCGGAGGTATTTCGCGACTAAGCCCTCTCGTCTGCAGTACGAGAGGGCCTGTCGGTCGTGACTCAGATGTTGAAGCCCGGATGAGTCGCGAAGGCGTTGTCGATCACGAGGTTCCCGCGCTGGCGGGCGCGTTCACGCAAGGCCGACGTCGTGCGGGCGCCCTGGGCGTAGAACCACCACAGGTAGAGCGCGCCGTACATCCAGGCGCCCTCGTAGCCCCAGGTGGAGTCGGCGCCGCTCTTGCCGGCGCCGAACACCGAACCCGCCGGGAAGTTCGCGTTGTGCGGCTTCCCGCCCTGGTGCCGCGATTCGTGGATCAACGTCTCGGCGCGTCCGGGAACGTCCTTGGAGTACCAGAAACCGAGGTACAGCTCGATCCGGTCGTCGACGAACGCCCCTTTGAACGAGCGCGCGATGGCGCTGCCGTCGCCGCAGAGCGAGCGGAGGTCGTCGCAGTTGTCGCGGACGTACCGGCGCGCCCAGTTCAGCATCGCCCCGGAATAGGCGTCGTTCTGGTAGTCCTGTGCCGAATAGGTCAGCAGGTAGCACGCGTTGAACGTCCGGGCGAGCGGCTTGTCGGTGTTGCACGCGTCTTCCCAGCCGAAGCCGTCGTCCCAGTAGTCCTTGTTGCCCGCGAAACCGTAGGTGTTCCAGAAATAGTCGATGTAGGTCTGATTGCAGATCGAGGCTCCGTAGAAATTGTCCCCGGTCACGTTCTTGTCGGGCACGGTGTAGCTGCAAGTGGCCATCGGTGATCACCTTTCTGTATAAGGAATGGATGGGGTTCAGGAGCGCGGGGGCTCCGGCGGTGGCACGTCGTCGGCCCGCGAGTCCTTCACGTACCGGCCGCCGACGGCCTGGGGGACACCGCGGACCTCGACCCGCCGGATGTTCAGCAGGCGCTCGTCCTCGGTGCCGCTGAGTTCCTCGCGCACCCGCGCGGTGAGCTCCGTGTCCCCGGTCGCGGCGACGGCCTGGACCGCCGCGCGCCGGACCGTGAACACCTCGTGCCGGACCTGCCGCAGCAGTAGCTCCTTTGCCGTGCTGTCCCCGGCGGATGCCAAGCGCGCCAACGCTTCCACGGCGGTGGTGCGGATGATCACCTCTTCGCCGACGGTGCTGATCCCGTGCGCGGGATCGTCGGAACGCTCCGGCGGGATCGGCTGGCGCAGCACGTTCTCCAGTACCGAAACGGCGGCGGTGTGCCTCAGATCGGTGAGCAGTTGGACCAAGCCCCAACGCTCCAGGTACTGCTCCTCGGAAAAGGCGTCGTACTGCGCTCCGAGCGCCGGGACGACGTCGTCCGCGCGCTCGCGAAGCCGGTCGAGGCTCCGCTGGTAATTGCGCTCGGCGTCCTCGCCGGACGCGGCCATGGTTTCGGCGGCCTGGGTGACCAGTTCGCCGATTTCGCTGTTCGAGAAGCTTCCGAGGCCCGAACTACCCGGGCCCGCTTCGAGATTGTCGCCACCCGGGCCCAAGGACGGGGTGTCGGGATTGCGTGGCATGAGGTTCTCCTTCGCGGCGGCGGTGATGCTGACGGAAGGAAGGAACGCGGGCCGGCGCGGCAGATACCTGATTTTCCGAAAATTCGCCCGTTGGGGCGGAACGTGATTTTCACCGCGGAAATCCGAAAAGGATTTTGCTCACCGAAACGGGATGGTCGTCGAAAAGCCTTCACGGATTCCCGCTCGTGCTCAATGGCGGACGTCGATGACGACGCGGTTCGGCGAAGTCAGGGTGAACACGGTGACCGGCGTCCTCGACCGGACGCCGAGACCGATGGACAAGGTGCCTTCGTAGTCGCCGGTGACCGCGACCGCCATGACGGTGCGCAGATTCCGGGTCCGGAATTTCCGCGGGCCGGGATAGGTGGGATTCCCGGCGTCGTCGTGCGCGGCCGCCGGGGTCGCGGTGACCGCGATGAAGAATTCCCCGGTCAGCCAGACGATCTCGCCCGAACCATCGGCGATCAACTCGTCGACGAGGTCGTACCGGACGGCGGGAGCCGCGCCGGCGCTCAGGTCGAGCACGACCCGGTCGAAGCCGGGGTTCTGGCCGGTGCGGATCCCGGTCATGGCGGGGATCTGCTGCGCCGCAGCGGAAGCGGGTGTGACCGCGGCGATGGCCCCGGTCAACATCAGGACGGTGGCGGCGACTGCGCGTCGTAGGGTGATGGTCATGGCGATGACCTCCTGCCGGAGAGTTGTTTCCGGAAAGACGCCCCAGGTCCCGATCGGTTGTATTCTTCGCACTATCGTTACTGATCGCCGAATACGCGTCGAACGATCTCGAGGTCGGCGGGAAAATGGTTTCTCACGCGCTCCGCGAGCCAGGCCAGGTAACGGAGATCGCTTTTCGCGGAAGCGATGAGATGGGTGAATTTCCGGTCATCGTCCCGGTAGCTGTCGTGCTGCGAGCCGAAGACGCACTGCACGTCCGTGGTGCCGCCGCCCCAGCAGAGTGCGCCGAGAAGGTATTGCTCGACAACGAGGTTGTAGTCCTCGAGCGGCGCGAGCCGTTGCCAGGCCGTCTGGTTCTCGGCCGACTCCACCATGCGGATGGCGAGATCGGCGTAGCGGCGGAGGAAGGGAATCGCCGTGCCGCCGACGACTCCGGTGCACAGTGCGGCGTCCCCGGTGTAGCCGCTGAATTCCTTCGGCAGGAAACCGCCGGCGCTCCGGATCGCCGCGGCGACGGCCGAGGGCCGGTAGTAGCCGGCATCGCGAACCGGTGCGTGCTCGGGATTCTGTGCGACGACCTCTCCGTCCAGCCCCTCCGCCGGGAATCCGGGCCAGAGGAACACGTCGTTGTCGATGTGCAGGAACGGCTCATGCTGCTCGCGGTACGCGTGCAACTTCCCGAGCGCCCACCACGACGGGTCCTGCCCGGCTAGCCCGTTCAGCGTCAGGGAGATGTCGTCGAAGGGCAGCCGCAGCCGTTCGGCAAGCAGTTCGTGACCCCAGTCGTCGGTCACCAACGCCGTCGTGGGGAAGAGGCGGGACGCGAGCCGGAACGACAGGATCCAGGACAACGCGTGGAAGAAGTCGCTGGGCCAATGCCTTCCGCGCCGGCGCCGGTACGGGACGCTCCAGAACGACCAGACCGCCCGGCGGATCGGTCGCGCGGTCCTGTCACCTGGACGGACCACGCGGACCGGTGGAGGACGCCAACCCGGCTCGCCGATCTCGCCGTATCCGCTGTGCCGGGGGATTCCGGGCGCGAGCAACCGGCCGCCGATGGCGACCGCGGTGCCGGGATCGTATCCGTAGTACGGCATCGCGCTGTGGTTCGGCTCCGGAAGATCGAACGTTACGACGGCCATTTGTCGAACCCGCCGGATGTGGTGTACTAGTACACCTTGGGTGCGACGACCGGTGAAAGCCCTTCGCCGGTTCTGATCTTTCACGGTCAGGAGGAGTCTCTTGTCGTCAAGCGCGGGGGCGCCGAGCCGATTCTCGGCGCGTCAGGCGTTCGCCTGTCAGCCGGTGTTCCTGGAACGCCTGCTCGTGAGCGTGGAAATGCGGCATGGAAGGGCGTATCGCCGGTTGGCGGTGCGAACTGTCGTCGCCTGCGAGAACGGCGTCGACGGCTACGCGGCGCGGGCTCCAGCCGGGTGGACCGAGCCGGTTCCCGTCAAAGCGATCTTCGGTTGCCGCGTCGAGACGTCGGCGGATGCTGTGGATCTGCGCTTCCCGAAGCCGCTCCGTAAAGGAGAGCGGCACGAATTCGTCTCCCTCGTATGCGACGACGATCTGGACGGAGAAAGACGGTGGATCAACGTCGACGTCGACCATCACGGGATCGCGCCAGGTGTCGTCGACGGTGAAGGCAAGGTCAAGGGAGGGCTCAACGTCAGCATCACGTTCGACGACCACGTTCCCGAAGCCTGCTGGTGGTACGCGGAACAGACCCAGTGCGAGCGCGTGATCCGGCCGCCGGCCGGCGATCGGCGTCTGCTCGAAATCCGGCGTGGCGTCGTGGAGCACACGTTCGCGGGGCCTTGCCGGCCGCGTGAGCAGTACGGCATCGCTTTTCGCTGATGGTGCAGGGGAGTGAACATGGCCGATGACGTGGGCTTGGAGTCGCTGCTCGACTACGCGCGAGAGGGCAGGGTCGGGCTCTCGGTCGTGGCCGCCGTGGCGGGAGCGAAGGTGGGCGAAGGCGCGACCTTCGCGGAGAGAACCGCGGCGTTGCTCTTGGTAGTGGGCGCCTTGATGGACCGAGGCGCGGTCCCCGGCGACCTGGTGGGCGCGGATCACGACTTCGTGGCGTGGCCAGGGTCGAAGGACGCCGTTCTGTCGCGGCTGGCGTGCGAGGTCAAGGCGTTGGGGGAGCTTCCGGCGACAGGGGAGCTTTGCTGGATCCATGATCCGGCCACCACGGGGTAACGTTGCTCGAGTCGAGTCAGAGGTCGGCGGCAGACCTTCGTGCCACATGTTCGATGTGGTGGGAGGTGGCCATGGCGACCCAGCGAGAGACTGAGCCGGCGGTTCTCCCACCGGTGCGCCGGCATCGTGTCAGTTCATTGTCTCCCCATGAGTAGCCCGGTCCGGCGAAGTCGTTTCTTTCGACAAGCTCCTCGACCAGATCTGTGAATCGCTCGGCGGGATCGTCGCCCTCTTCGACTTTGCGGCGCAGCAGTACGGACTTGCCCGGCACGGTGTAGCAGAGGTACGGATTAGGGGTTCTCGGGTTGCCGTCGGACCTCGGCGGCAGTGGATGCGTCACGCCATAGTCGCCGTAGTTGACCCCGTTCGCACTGGCGTGGTCTGCCTCGTTCCAGAAGGTGACTTCTGGGCGATCGCGTTCGGTCGTCACGTAGGTGGTTCGCTGGGCTGGGATGGATCCGGCCAGAAGCGTGGTCGTGGCAGGGCCGAGCAGATCTGACAACGCCGAGGCCGTTTCGGCTGCCGCGATGGCTTGGCCTGGGCGGACGGTCTCGACGAAGCCAGCGTCGAGAATCGTATGGATGCGCCCCGGTCGCGTGCCCGTCGACCTCATGATCGAGTCGATCCGTCCGAGGACTTCGTGTAGTGGCCTGCCCGAGTGAGGAAGCCGGATGACGATGTCGCGATCCTGGTGTTCGAGCAGAAGACGTACTCTGCGTAACTCGTACTCCGAGGCGTCGAGAGAGACGACGGGAATCAAGTAGGCGACGTCAGGTGCGAAGAGCCCGAGCTCGGCCTGGGCCGCGAACTCGATGGCATGGTCGAGGAACTCGAACACCCCTCCCGGCTGCTGTACGAGCGGGCTGCCGGCTGCCAGCCAGGTGGTGTCGATCCACAAGGGGCGGCCGTAGGACGCGGCCCGTACGGCTGCTCGGACGAGCACTGGGAGGATCCTGCCTCCGGTCGGAGCCACGGAATCGAGCAGTTCGACCATCACACGTACCTGTGTGTCCTGAGGGGAGCGCAGGCAGCTCAGAGCGTTCAATTCTCCGACCTTGGCCTTGACCGCGACCAGCGGACGAACAGGATGCATCCGCCTTCCTCCCTGTGGGCGGCGACATTGTTCGAACTTTCTCAGTATCAAGCAATGTCGTGTTCGAGGCCGTCCTCCGAGTAGGTGGCAGATATTGCGCTCTGTGAGTGATCAGGTTCGTTACGTGAAGTAGTTCGGCGGTGCGGCTCATCGAGCTACGCTTGAGCACACTGGTCTCGTGAAGGTGATCACCCAGCGCGAGTTCATGATCAACCCCGCAGCTGTAATGGATGCCGTCGAGGCTGGCGAGACTTACCACCTCACGCGTAACGGTGTTGAGGTAGCTGAACTGCGGCCAATACCGAGGCAGCTCAGCTGCGGCGGGAAGCCGATGAGTTCTTCGGTACCGAGGATCGAGTGGACTACGGCGACGCCTGGGATCGGTTTCGTGACTGATCGTCCTGAGACAGGCGTACTCGACACCTGTACCTACATCGACTTCGGTCTGCTCCTCCCCATAGCACTCGCAAGCTCCCGGAGCTGACTGCTGTCACCGTGGCTGATTTGCATCAGGCGGTTACGACGGGCGAAGGACGCCGCCCGACGGCATGTACGGAAATGCTCGGTGCCGCCATCGTCGATTCATCCCGTTGCCGCTCGATGGCGTCGCGGATCGGGCGCACGGCGTCGACGCCTTGCCCGGCTGTATCGTTGAGTTTCCAGTCGCGGTAGCGCTTGCCGGGGAAGACCGGGCAGGTGTCGCCGCAGCCCATGGTGATCAGCACGTCCGAGGATTCGACGGCATCGGCGGTGAGCACCTTGGAATCTCGGCGGAGATGCCGGTGCCGACCTCGCGCATGGCCTCCACAGCCGGGTTGATCTGGTCGGCGGGCAGAGCCGGCCGAGCGAGCCTGAACCCGGTCGCCCGCGAGGCGGGTGAGGAATGCGGCGGTCAGCGTTGTGGACGCAGACAAACAGCACCGACGGCGCTTGGCCACTTGGCGCCAGGTGACACTTTGTGCCTCTTGTGGCCCCTGTGCTCGTGTTCCGAACGTGCTGCAGTGAGGGGTGGCCGTGTCACGCCTTTCCCGTGAGGAGGAATAACGTGAGGAAACCTCAACGATGGGGAGCAGTGGCGCTGCTTCCGCGACGTCGTGCATGGGGGCTGCGGGCCTTCGGTATCGGGGCCGCAGCGGTGGTGGCGGCAGGGTTGGTTGTCAGTGTTCCGGTGCGGGCTGTCGCTGCCACCACGGTCACCGACCTGGGCACCCTGCCCGGCGGCCGCTCCAGTGCCGCTGTCGGGAGCAATGCCGACGGTGCGGTCAACGGCCAGCCACCCTCTGCGTCCTACCCCAGGCGCGCGGTGCGGTGGGATCCGGCGGACCGGATCACCGAGCTGGGCACCCTCGGCGGCGGCGAGAGCCGTGCTCGTGCGATCAATGATGACGGCACGATCGTCGGCTGGGCGCGCACGGCCGGCGGCGGCGACCGCGCGGTGCGCTGGGACGCGGCGGGCCGGATCACCGACCTGGGCACCCTGCCCTGCGGTCGCTCCAGTGTCGCTGTTGGGATTAACGACGACGGCACGATCATCGGCGAGGCGTCCACGGGCGGCGGCCATTCTCACGCGGTGCGGTGGGACCCGGCGGGCCGGATCACCGATCTGGGCACCCTGCCCGGCCGTCCCGAGGGCACTGCTGTCGCGGTCAACGCCGACGGCATGATCGTCGGCACGGCGACCGTGGCCAAGGGCGAGCCCCGTGCGGTGCGGTGGGACGCGGCGGGCCGGATCACCGATCTGGGCACCCTGCCCGGTTACACCGGCAGCACACCTGTCGGGATCAACGCCGACGGCACCGTCGTCGGCACGGCGACCGTGGCCAAACTCCAGCCCCGTGCGGTGCGCTGGGACCCGGCGGGCCGGATCACCGACCTGGGCAGCCTGCCCGGCGGCCGCTTCAGCCATGCCACCGGAATCAACGACGACGGCACGATCATCGGCCAGGCGTCCGCGGGCGGCGGCCATACCCACGCGGTGCGGTGGGACTCAGCGGGCCGGATCACCGACCTGGGTGCCTTGCCGCCTCGCCATCCCGAGAGCAGTGCTGTCGGGATCAACGCCGACGGCGTGATCATCGGCAGGACTTCAGAAGCCACTGGCGAGTCCCGCGCGGCGCGGTGGGACCAGATGGGCCGGATCACCGACCTGGGCACCCTCAGCGGCGGCGAGAGCACCGCTTACGCGATCAATGACGACGGCACGATCATCGGCCAGGCGGAGCTGCGGAGCGGCTATTCCCGCGCGGTGCGGTGGGACTCGGCGGGCCGGATCACCGACCTGGGCACCCTGCCCGGCCACAACGACAGCAGCACTGTCGGGATCAACGCCCACGGCACGATCATCGGATGGTCGGACAGGTTCAACAGCCGGCGGCACGCTGTGCGATAGCACAATCCACCTGCACTCCCAATAGGCACAACCCCTGGCCTCGCCGACATAACCTGTTGCCTCACCAGCCTCGGGAGCGCCATTCGTCGATGTGCGGTTTCTGCTCGCCCAAAGTCGAGTCGTCGCCGTGGCCTGGGTAGAACCACGTCTCGTCCGGCAGTTCCCCGAAGATCCGCGATTCGACGTCGTCCAGAAGCGACTTGAAGTCTTCCGGCGAACCAGTCTTGCCGACGCCGCCGGGGAACAGCGTATCGCCTCAGCGGTGAACAAACTAGCCATCCGTAGCTCAGTGAGCTACGGATGGCTACTCATGCCCCATGAAGGTGATCCCCCCAGCGCGAGTTCGTAACAACTCCCCTGCCGGTATGGACGCCGTCGAGTCGGCGAGATCTACCATGTCTCTCGCGACGGCGTCGAAGTGGCTGAGCTTGCGACCGATACCGCGTCGAAAGCGTCTGACTGCTGAGAAGCTGGTCCGACGGCATCGAGGGTTGCCCGAGGTCGAGGCGGTTCAGACGGGACAAGAGGCCGACGACATCTTTGATGGTGGTCGAAGTGCTGCGCCTGCAGCGAGCGTTGGTTGTCGTAGGGTCGCATTGAGGCGTGCCGTGTCTGACGCTGCTACAGGTAGTCCAGTTCCTCCAACCTGCGGCGTCGGGATTGAGATGCCGGGTCCTCGTCGGTCGTCAGATCTTCGAAAGCTTCCGGCGGTGCCGCACTCCAAACGTCCTCTTGTTCCTCGGGCTCGTCTTCGTTCATCCATGGATCGAAGGAGTCTTCCCATGAGAAACGGGGCGTGTCGAGGCTGGTGCCCTCGGATTCGTCAGTCTTGACTGGAGGAGCTTCTCCCGGGAAACTGGTGGCAGGGCGGTCAGCGACAAGGGAGCCAGGGGCTCGCTTCTCGGGTTTTACCGAGATAGCTGGCCGCTCCTTATATCCCTCCCGCGGGCGGAAGCACGTTTTTAGCAGCGGATATACAGTCTCGTAGTGAGCGCACTCGCCCTTCACAAGCCGACGTTGAACGGTCCAGAGCGCGTAGTCAGCAACCTGTAGTCCCCATGAGCTTGCGCTGTCCCAGGTGCACAAGGTCAGATCCAGCCATGGAAACTGAGCGCACACCTCCTCGATAGCTTCCCGGACGGCTCTCTTCTTCTTCCCGGTACCCAGTGTTGCAGCGACGACGTACACCTTGTCCGTCCGGTTCAGCACATACTTAGCTTGGTAATGGAAATGCAGAAACCAAGCCAAACGGTAGAGGTAAGTATCGTTAGCTGAGGTTCACCCCGAATGGTGGACAGGGGTTACGAGGGTTCAGGCAGCCGCTCGGAGTGACTGCTCGAAGTTGTCAGGGCTGAGCATCCCGATCG